>JBJMKP010000021.1:0-114928 GCA_045805745.1 Solirubrobacterales bacterium | reverse complement strand
GGTCAGCTTCGCGTTGGCGCGGAAGACCGCGTGGCTGCCGTCGGCCGAGACGCCCTGCAGTTCGGGCCAGTAGGCGCCGGGGGTCTGGTTCTGCGGCTCGGCGGTGGTCAGGGCTTCGTAGGCGCCGCTGGCGTTGTCGCGGCGGTAGAGGTTGGAGTAGCCGGGCACCGCGCACTCGTCATGGGTCTCGGCGGTGTTGTGGAAGAGCCAGCCGCTGGCGAGGTCGGGGGTGAAGGATTTGTACTCGACGTCGAACCTGATGTTGACCGAGCCGCTGACCGACACCGGCCCTCGCGACGGTGAGATCGCGCTGCTGAACCAGCCTTTGCCGTCCTCCCGCCGCGCCAGGTACTGGGACGAGTAGGGGGCCGAGACGGCATCGCCGAAGGACTTTTCCGAGGTGAAGGAGAAGGCGTTGCCGTCGCTCGAGCCGAGGTCGAGGCGGTCGGGGTAGTTCTGGGCGCTGACCCGCACCGCTATGTCGGTGTTGCCTTTGTCGACCGGGGTCACCATCTCGAAGGCGCGGCAGTCGGGCAGGCGCGCCGAGGCGCCGCTGCGGAAGGCTTGGTTTGGGCAATCGGTCTTCGCGGCCAGCGGGGCCGGATAGGTGTTGAAGGTGAGGTCCGGGCCTTCGGTGACGCCGATGCCATTGGTCGCGACCACCCGGTAGTGGTAGGTGGTGCCGGGTTCGAGGCCCTGGAGCGCGAGGCTGACGGCGTGGTCGGTCTGGTCGGAGCCGACCGCGATCTCGGCGGTGCTCTGGTCGTAGGTGCTGTCGACGCCCCATTCGATGCGGTAAGTGGTCGGCGAGTTTTCGGGGTTGACCGTCGCCTTCAGGGTCGCCTCGTCGAAGCCGACGTTGGCCGACCAGGCCTCGACCGCAGGCTTGCTCGGGGTTTTGACGGTGCGGTCGTCACCGTGGATGGGACTGGTGGTGTTAGCGTTGGTCGCGAGGAGGCGGTAGTGATAGAGGGTTTCCGGCTGCAGGCCGGCGAGGTCGGCGTGGACGGCTTTGGTCGAGGTGCCGATCTGGGCCGGATTCTCAGCGCAGGGAGCGGTTTGGCCGTAGGTATCGGTGAGGCCGTATTCGAAGAAACATTCCTGCAGCGGGGCGCCGTCGGGGTTGACCGTGCCTTTCAGCGTGACACTGGTCTCGCCGGTGACCACGGCCGGGTCGGTCGTGACGTCGGGGACGCCGACGGCGGGGCCGTAAACCGCGACAGTTTCGCCCACCGACACGTAGATCCTGCCGCTGGCGCCGTCGACCGCGATTCCAGTCGCTGGGCCAACTGAAATGGCTGAAATTAAGCTCGCCGCCGAACTCGATGGCGCGTACTCGCGCATGACAGTCCCCGAGCCCGCGAGAGCGTTAACGGTGTAGAGGTGCCCATTCACCGGGTCCACCGTCAACACGACGGGCGAGACCTCGTCCACTTTGTAGCTCAGCGCACCGCTGTCGATGTTGAGAGCCTGCGTTTCGTGAGTGGCTTCTTCAGAAAACACATAACGGCTGCTGAAGAGCAGGCCGGCAGCTGGTCCGACGCCGACGGCGAGGTTGTATGGGGCCGAAGCAGTAAAAGTGCTCACGTAGTCGGCGTCGGTCGGGGGGCTCCCGGCTGGCACATACTTGTGGATCATTTCTTCGAAGCAGCCGCTGAGGTAGATGCTGCCGCTCGAGTCAACGGCCACTCCACAGGGGGAGAAGGCAAAGCCGCCGCCGGCACCGAGTTTCACCCCGCCGGCCGAGGTCAGCTGACCGAGGTATTCGCCTTCGGGGGAAAAGATGTCGAGCACGTTTCCACCCGTGGAGATGCCCTGGGTGAGGTAGATGTTGCCGTCGTTGACTCCGCCGGATTCGTCGATCGCGATCTGCTGGCTGCCGCCGAAGGGGTTGGAGGTGAACCCGTTCTGGGGGGTCTGGTCGCAGTCGGCGGAGACGCTGGGGCATTGTCCCCCGCCTTTGCCGTCGATCACGTTGGTGCCGAGGGCGGCGAAGTTCGAGGCCGTGCCGTCGGCGTGGAAGCGGCTCAGGGTGTTGGCGCCGGCGTCGTAGACGAGCAGGTCGCCGGTGCCTTGGTCGACCGCCAGGCCGTTGACTTCGCTGAAACCGGGTTTCGCGGCGCTGCCGAAGGTTTCCTCGAAGAGGTGGGTTTTCGACGCTCCGGCCGGTGGGGGGAAAGCGATGCAGATTAGGAAGGCGAAAGTCAATGCCAGCGAGCTCGACACTACGTTCAACTTCTGGTCTTTAGTCGTCTCCGAGCCGTTCATCGATTACCTCCCTTGCAGTAGTCCAAATCGGAGGTGGGCACCGGGCCAGGGTTGTCCCGCCCGGTACCCACTAGAGCTAAGATGCTGCGATCATGGGGCCGTTACGGCCCAGTTCCCGGATGCGAAGCATTCGTCTTCGCACAGCAGGGCAAGCATAGTTCCGGTCGTACCAACCCCTTCGAAGGACCCCCCGGTGGTGAGGCCGTTCACGGTGTCGGTATACGTTGGGGTCGAGTACCAAAACCCTTCTCTGGCCCCCCTTTCGAATGCGTCAGCATAAACACATAGTTTGCCCGGATCAGCCGTCGGGATTCCTTCGACGTACCCGGGACAACCCTGCGCTGATTTATCTTCCTCGGGATTGATAAAGACTTGTTGCACCGCCGCATGGGTCGGTGGTTCGGTGGTGCCGGCGCCGGCACTTGCCGGGACGGGGAGCGGGAAGGAAATTTTGACTCCGACCGGTTCTTCCTCTTGGTAGCTAAATGGCGAGAAGGCTCCCCAATTGCCGGTCTCGGTCGCGCCGGGCGGGAGCACACCGTCGACGGTCCAAGGTGACCCTTCCGGACCTTCCGCCCCATTGCAGACGGAGTTGGTGTTAGCGCCTTTATATTCGATGCCGCCGCTCGGGCAACCGTTTTTGTTGGTGGTGAATTTGGTCCCCACCGGGCTCACTCCGGCCTGACCGTTGGTACCCGCCGCGCCGGTGTCCCCCTTCGCGCCCGCTGCGCCCGGCGCTCCGGCAGGTCCTGCGGCCCCCTGCGGGCCGGTGCCCTGGAAGCTCTTGGCAATCTTGTTGACTTCCTTTTTCTGCGTCGAGTTCAAGCCTTTGGACGCCGCGTAGGCGCCGCCGCCGAGTGCGGCGACGAGGGCGACGATGGCGACGATGAGGCCGGCGGTGCCGATCTGGTCGCGTAGACGAGTGAGCATCGAGTCTCCTCCTTGGTACTGCCCCATGGCTTCTGCCTTCGCCCTGTCCGGTATGCCCGGATTCCCTGGCCGAAGGCTGTCGGCCTATTTATCTCTCCACCCTCAGACCGGAGTCCCTGGGACTGCTCGTTCCGTGGTTGGATAAATAAGAACAGACACGGACCAAATTGTCAAGGCCCAAAGGGCGACTAACGACTGGACAGGTCGTACAGAGATCGCAAATTTAGCTCTACAAATGGGTATAGGCGATTCGCAGCCTGAGCCTAGAATGGCCCAATCAAGCCTGCTACGTACCACTTAAGACTTTCTGGATGGTCACGATGAGCGGTTCGGGAACACCGGGATATGGTCCGCCCGTGGTGATGGCGAAGACGCCGTGGGGGGACGCCTCACAGTTGCGGGAAAAAAAGCTCCGGCCGGGGCGCGGCACGCCGCGGGAGGAGGCCGAGAAAAACCAGCGCGAGCGATTGTTCGCAGCGATGGTGGCGACGGTCGACGAGAAGGGCTACGAGGCGACCACCGTGGCCGATCTGGTCAAGCTGTCGGGAGTCTCCCGGAGCGCCTTCTACAAGCACTTCGAGGACAAGCAGGCCTGCTTCCTGGCAGTGGTTGAAGAGCTGGTCGGCCCGACCTTGGAGAAACTCGGCGGCGACGAGAGCGCGCCTCCCGGAGTGGAGCGGGCGCGGCAGGCGTTCGAGGAGCTGTTCCGCCTGATCGTCGCCCAGCCCGCGGCGGCGAAGATGTGCATCGTCGAGGTCTACGCCGCCGGCCCCGAGGGGGCGGCGCTGGTCGACCGCTCGATGGACCAGGCGACCGAGCTGGCGGTGCGGATGCTGGCCCAGGTGCCCGAACGCGAAGGGCTGCCGCGGGAGCTGGTGCGGGCGATCGTCGGCGGCATCCAGAAGGTGATCCACAAGCGCCTCTACCGCGGCCAGGTGGAGGAGCTGCCGGCGCTGGCGCCCCAGCTGTGGGAGTGGCTCTTCTCCTACCCGGTACCTCCGGGACCGCTGAAGGCGACCCGCCGGCGCACGGTCAAGGCCGTTCCCTTCGAGGAGCGCCAGGCGACCTCGAGCCCGCCCGAGCGGCTGCTGCGGGCGCTGGCCGCGGTGGTCGCCGAGAAGGGGTACCCGGACACCACCGTGGCCGAGATCGTCGAACGCGCCTCGACCTCCCAGCGGACCTTCTACGAACACTTCAAGAACAAGGAGGACGCGATCGTCGCCGCCCTTGACAGCGGCTCGGCCCACATGCTGGCCGCGGCCCTCCCCGCCTTCCGCCGCGCCCCCGACTGGCCGCACGCCGTCCACGACACCCAGGAGGCGATGTTCTGCTTCGGCGCCGAAGAGCCCGAGTACGCGCGGCTCGGCGGGGTCGAGATGTACGCGGCGGGCAAGCGCGCCCTAGACCAGCGCGAGGTGGTAACCGAAGGCATGGAGGGCCTGCTTGCCCCCGGCTACGAGCTGCGACCCGACACTCCGCCGATCGCGGCTGAGGCAATCGGCGGCGCCCTCTACTCACTGCTCTACGACCACGTCAACAAGAAAGGCCCGGAGACCCTGCCGGACCTTGTCCCGACGCTGGTCTACGTCACCCTGGCGCCGTTCCTCGAGGCCGACGAGGCCTACGAGGTGGCGATCGGCTGACGGCCGCTCACTGCCTGCCGGGGAGCAACCTCGCGCCGCGGTCGACCGCGCGGTCCCAGTAGCCACCGGCCCAGTCGGCGAGGGCGTCGACCCGGGCGCGCAGCGGCGGCGTCCAGAGGAGGAGGGCGGCGGCGGAGCCAAGGGCAGCGCCGGCGAGGACGTCGCTCGGGTAGTGCACTCCCAGCGCCACCCGGCCGACCGAGAGCACGGCGGCGGCAACCAGCGCCACGTAGCCCCAACCGCGCTTGCGCAGGAGGATCGCCACCGCGATCGCGAAGGCGGCGGTGGCGTGGTCGCTCGGGAAGCCCGGGTCGGCGGCGTGGCCGGAGAAGAGGTGGACGCCGCCGGGGTCGGCGACGAAGGGGCGCGCCCGGTCGACCAGTTCGGAGATCACCTTCCCGACCGCGAGCGCGAGGCCGGCGCTCAGCACCGCGGCAACCGAAACCCGCCTCCAGGCAACATGGGTGGCGCCGCGGGCGGCAAAAAAGACGATCGCCAGGGTGGCAACGAACAGCGCCTCGGAGATCGAGACGTAGAAGAGCAACGGGTCCTCGACCGCGTCGTGCCGGGCAAGGAAGTCGTTGAGGGCGTGCAGCAGCGACCAGTCCATCGCCGCCACGCTGTCACAACTTCTTTACGCGGAGGTAAAGGGGTGCGGTGCGCATCAGTTAAGCGCCAGAACCAACGAGAGCGCCTCGTCCACATCTCGCATCTCGTCCGGACCGAGACGGTCCGCAAAGTCCTCCAATCGCCCGATATCGAGAGCTCGCAGCTGCTCGACCAGGACGCGGGTCGATTCCCCGCCCACCACAACTTCAGGCCGAAAACTCGCAGGACGAACACTCCGGGACGTTGGAGCCACGAGCACGGTGGAGAGACCGAGCAAAGCGTCAGCCTGTACTACGACCGCGAAGCGGGGGCCGTGTTGCTCCCGGCCGCGCTGCTTCGGCAGGCGAACCCGGTAGACGTCGCCTCGCGTCATTCCGGCCAGTCGACGGCAACGGAATCCATGTCGGCAGCGACCCGCTTTCGCGCGGCGCGATCTCGTGGATCTGCTGCCAGGCGCGCCACCTCGGCGGCAAGGCCCGAGCGACGGCGCTCGCGCTCCGCGGTCTCTGCGATTGCCTGCCGTGCGGCCTCCGCGCGAGTCACGCCCCGGTGACGAGCGATGTCCTCGAGGGCCTGCCGGCCCTCCTCACCGAGGCGAAGTGAGAGTGGTTGGGAGGAACGGCTGGCGTTACCCATCGGACCCGAGTGTAGCGCGTAACGCACTACATCCCGGGTCCCCGGGTGGTCAGGGGGCGAGCTAGAAGGCGCCCGCCGCACCGGCAATCTCGGCTGCCCACACCCCGAGGATGATCAGCCAGCAGATGGCAAACAGAATCCGCAAAGGCACGAGGTTCTGCCAGTTCTCGACCTTCCAGGTCCGCTCCCGCACTTCGCTGAGATCCTCACGCAGGCGTTTGATGTCGTCTTTCAGGAAGTCATAGCGCCAGTCATCCACTTGCTCCTCCTTTTCGGGCTTAGAGAGAGCAAGTGTAATGTTTTGTCTGTTCAGTTGCTTCGAGCCTGGACGAATCGCTGGCGCAAGCCGACCGTCGCCGCTCAGTTCCCTGAAGAGCTCTGGGTGAAGACGGTCTTGGCGCCCACCGCCGCCAGACCGGTGCCGATCAGGGCGATGGCGCTGGGGACGATGCCGCCTTCTCCCCAGGCGGGATTGGCAGCGTAGGCCGCATAAAGGACCGCGAAAGCCGAGCCGACGGCGGCCACCGTGGGCACCCACCACCCCAGGTCCTTGATGCAGTCCCAGATCGGGCACCGCCAGCTCCGGGCTTTCTCGAGCGCGTCTTCGCGCTCGTCCTCGGACTCTATTTTCTGCGCTTCGGCCAGCAACAGGGTCCGCTTTTCGCCGGCGCTCTTGTAGAGGAGAACAAAGGCGGCAAGCAGTGCGGTCCCGACCGAGAGCCAGAGGAAGATGCCGCCGTCCTTGGCGTTGATGGTCACGGTCATCACAGCCGGTTCGACCGAAGGCGGCCCTTCCAGCAGGACCAAGGACGTGTACTTGCCGGCCGGCAGGTCGTTCGGGGCATCGACGCACATCGTGAAAGTGACCCGCTTGCGGTTTTCGGACAGTTCGGGCGTCGAGAATGTCGGCTCGGAGAAGGTGACGGTGTCACCGGTTTCGCTCGTGTTGGCGAACGGTTCGGCGACGACCCCGAGATGCTTTTCGAAGTTCGGCGGGGCCTTCGACGAGACGGTGACGTGCAGCGTCACTTCCTCGGCTTCGCGGTCGGTACCCAGATTCACGACCCGGTTCGCCGATGCGGGCTCGGCCTGGAGGGCGATCCGCCTTTTGGCAGCAGCGCTCCCCGCTGCCGCCTTCCCCCTGGTCCCCTTGCCCTGGTGCTTCTCGACGCCTTGAGTCTGGCTGGGCGCTGCCGCTCGCTCCACAGCCGTGCCGGCGGCGTTGGGCAATTCGCAGGTCCGTTCGGTGCCTTCCCCTCCGGCAGCGGCGGGTTGCGCGGCGACCAGGCCTGCGACGAATACCAGGAGGGAGGCGATGCAAGTGCGGAAAGGCATTTTGTGCGCGCGAGACTACCCGAGTAGTCGTACTCTGCTGTTAACCAAGTAAAAGGGCCTGGTCCAGTTAACGCGCAGCGGGAGTGGCGAGGGCGGGATTCGAACCCGCGACACCACGATTTTCAGTCGTGTGCTCTACCAACTGAGCTACCTCGCCTCGGCGCAGACGATCCAGGCGTGTGACGCATGACTCGTTTGCGGCAAGGAAGGCTAGCGGGAGGCAGCCTGCCGAGGCTGATTGCATGGGGGCATGGGCCGGGCTCGCGCAGCCGTGGGGCTTGCCGCCGTGGTGGCGGCGGGGGCGCTGCTGGTCTCGGGCGGCCGTGGCAGCGATCCGCGGACGCCAGTCGGACCGCCGGGGATGCCGCCGCCGTTTCTCGGCGTGGCGGTGCTCGGGGACGGCGGGCTGACGGCGGCGGTCGACGCCTACGGGGACGTGGTCGACCTGCGGCGGCAGCCGGCGGGGCGGGCGCTGATCGACAACCCCGCCGACCGGCAGGCGGCGGGGTCGGTTGATCCCGACGTGGGGACGCAGGTCTGGGCGCGGGTCGGCGGCGGGCCGGCGCGGCCGATCTGGGAGGCGGATTCGGTCCGGCAGCGGTACCGGCCGGGCACCAATGTGCTGCTGACCGCGGCCCGGTTCGGCACGGCTCGGGTCGTGGTCGAGCAGGCGGTGCAAGACGGGAAGCTGGCGGTGATCGCCGGCGGGGACGCTGCCGAGGTCGAGCTGCGGGCGAACGAAGGTGGCGGGGTCTTGACTCGATCCCCCAGCGTGCTCGTCGCAGCCGCGGCTGCGGACCGTCGCTGGCTCAGCCGCGCCCGCCCTCTCGGCCCCGGCGCGCCGGCGTGGGCGCGGCGGATGTACGACCGCTCGCTGCTGGTCCTCCACGCGCTAACCGGGCGCAACGGCGCTATCGCGGCTGGCGCCCGCGACGGCTGGGCCTACGTCTGGCCGCGGGACGCCTCGGCCGCGGCGATCGCCTTCGCCGCCGCCGGCTACCGGGCTGAAGCCGGGAGCGTCGTCCGCTTCCTCCTCGGTCTCGGCCTGGAGCAGACGGCCCGCTTCAACGGCGATGGCAGCCCCGTCCCCGGCCGCGCTGCCCAAGGCGACGCGATCGGCTGGGTCGCCGCCGCGTCGCAGGCCGTCGGCATTATCGGCAGCAGCGAGCAGGCGGCGAGGATCCTCGCCGGCGGCGATTCCATCCCCTGGCGCGACCGCGCCGATTACTGGGAGGGCGAGCCCGGCAACTACCTCGGCAACGCGATCGCCTCCGGCGCCGACGTGTCTGAGTTTTCCCGTCATATATGGGGGGGAAAGTCAGACACGTCTTTATCGGGGCTTGTGCGCGAGGCGAGCGACCCCGATTCCGGTCTCGACTCGGCCGCCGCCTGGGTGGTCCGTCCCTTCTCCCTACCCCGCCTTTACCCCGCCGCCCGCGCCACGCTGAATCGGCTCGTGGCCCAGGCGACTCCGTACGGCATCACTCCCGGCGAAGGCTGGCCCGGCGGCCAGGACCCGTGGTCGGCGCCGACCGCCTGGACCGCCTGGTCGCTCGCGGCCCTCGGCGAGCGCCGGAGAGCGTTGGAGATGATGCAAGCGCTGCGCCGCTCCGCGACGCCCGCGGGCGACCTCCCAGAGCGCGTCGACGCCCGAAGCGGCGTCCCCGCCTCGACCACGCCGCTCGCCTGGTCGCACGCCTTCGCGATCCTCGCCCTGCGGGAACTCTGGCCTCGCCCTGCGGGAACTCTGGTCAGGGCGCTGAGCTAAGGGCGGCGCCAGCGAAAGACCATGTTGATCAGCGCCAGCCGGCGCTCGGCGCCCTCACCGATCACTCGAAAAGCCTCGGCTCCCGGCTGTGCTTCCGCCAGCAGACGGTCGATCAGCGGAGCCGCCCCCGGCCCCCCAGAGCTGCGGTCACGCCAGTCTTCGAAGTCGAGCTCGAACGGAATCAACCGCTCCTGATCGGGCTCCAGGCCGGCGGCTTCGGCGATCGCCCGCAGCCGGCCGGGGGTCAGACAGGCCCAGTGACTGGGATCGCGCAACCGTTCGATCTCCTCCACCCAGGCGGCAACGCCGGGGTCCGCGTCGCGGGCGTGGTCGGCGACCACCACATGGCCGCCTGCCCGCACCACGCGCGCCATTTCCTCCAGTGCCCGCTGCGGCGCCGGGATGTGGTGAAAGCTGAAGCGGGTCACGGCGCCGTCGAAGCTCCCGTCCTCGAACTCGAGCTTGGTGGCGTCGCCGAGCGAGAACTCGGCATTTCCGAGGCCCGCCGCAGCGGCCTCCTCCCTTGCCCGCTCGATCATCGCCGGGGTCAGATCGACGCCGTGGACCGACCCGACCTCTGGCGCCAGCGCCCGGCCGACCATCGCCGCACCGCAGGCAACCTCCAGCCAGCGCGCCTCGGGATCGGCGGGGACCGCTTCGAGCACCGCCCCCAGGGTCGCGGCCTGCTTCAGCGCCCCGGCGCGGCTGAAAACGTCGGTCTGCTGAGTGAACTCCTCGCGGATCGAGTCCTCGTACATGGGGGAATCCTAGATCCGGCCCCGCATCAGCCCCATCAGCTCCAGCGCGCCGGCCTTGTGCAGGGGTTCGTTGAGGTTGCCGCACTTGGGACTCTGCACGCAGGAGGGGCAGCCGGACTCGCAGGGGCACTCGGCGATCAGCCGCTCGGCGTCGCCCAGCAGGCGCTCGAACTGCTCGTAACCGCGCTTGGTGATCCCGACCCCGCCGGGATGGCCGTCGTAGATGAAGATCGTCGAGCGGCCGGTCTGGAAGTGGACGTTGGTCGAGAGGCCGCCGATATCCCAGCGGTCGCACATCGCGATCAGCGGCAGGACCGCGATCTGGCTGTGCTCGGTCGCGTGCAGGGAGCCGAGCAGCGCCTCGGTCGGCAGCGCCCCGGCGAGCCGGTCCGGCAGCACGTACCAGAGCGCCTGGGTGACGAAGTTCTGCTCCGGCAGCTCCAGGGCGACGATGTCGATCGGCTCCTGGTCTGAGACCGAGACCCGCTGGAAGGCGATCACCTGCTCGGTCACCGAGACCTCGCCGAAGTTGAGCTGCACACCGGCCACCTCGCGCTGCTCGTGGGTGCGCTCGATGTAGATCTCGGTCTCCTTTTTCGGCCGCGTGTACCAGTCGCCGTCGAAGGCGGAGACGACCGCGCGGCGCTCGCCGATGTCGAGCCGGTCGACCTCGTAGGAGCGGCCGAGGTGGAGGTAGACGGCGCCGGGATGGATCGTGGTGAAGGCGCGCTCGGCCTCGACCACGCCCAGCATCTCGCCGGAGTCGGCCTCGATCACCGCGACCGAGTCGGCCGAGGCCGAGCGCAGCGGGATCCGGTTGGCGACGAACTCGCTGCGCTTCGGCATCAGCTTGCCGCCGACCCCGCGCAGCTCCCCCGCCTCGACCAGCCGCTCGGCCCGCTCGCGCCACTCCGGTCCGAAAACCTCGTCGTCCTCGCCGGTCAGCGGCAGCTCGTAGGCGGCGGCTATCAGGTGGCGGGCGGCGATCTGCTCGTTAGCGTGGTCGAGGATCGCCGCCTCAACCGGGCGGCCGAGGAACTCCTCCGGGTGACGGCAGAAGAACTGGTCGAGCGCGTCCTGGCCAGCGACGTAGACGGCGAGGCCGCGGCGGCGGCGCCCGGCCCGCCCCCACATCTGGCGCAGGCTGGCGACCGTGCCGGGGAAGGTGACGCAGATCGCCGCGTCGAGCTCGCCGACGTCGATCCCCAGCTCCAGCGCGTCGGTGGCGACGACCGCGAGCAGCTCGCCGCCGGAGAGCCGGGCCTCGATCTCACGCCGCTGCTGAGGGGTGTAGCCGCCGCGGTAGGGCGCGATCCGCTTCGCCAGCTCCGGCTTCCCCCGGCGCTCGAGGTTTTCGCGGGCGAAGCGCTGGATCAGCTCGATCCCGCGGCGGCTTTTGAGGAAGCAGATCGTGCGCACGTTGTGGCTGACCAGCTCGGCCAGCAGGTCGGCGGCCTCGGAGAGGGCCGAGCGCCGGGCGCCGCTGCGCTCGTCGAGCAGCGGCGGGTTCCACATCGCGATCTCACGCCCGGCCCGCGGGGCGCCGTCGTCGTCGACCAGCTCGAACGGCGTCCCCACCAGCCGCTCGGCCAGCTCTTCGGGGTTGGCGATAGTCGCCGAGGCGAGCAGGAAGCGCGGCTCCGAGCCGTAGTGGCGCGCCAGCCGCCGCAGCCGCCGCAGCACGTTGGCGACGTGGGAGCCGAAGACGCCGCGGTAGGTGTGGGCCTCGTCGACCACCACCCACTCGAGGTTGGCGAGGAAGTTCCCCCACTTCGCGTGATTGGGCAGGACGGCGACGTGGAGCATGTCCGGATTGGTGAGGATCAGGTTGCTTTTGCGGCGGATCTCCGGCCGCTCCTCGCGCGGCGTGTCGCCGTCGTAGATCGCCTCGCGCAGGTTCGGTGGGCGCAGTCGGGCAAGCGCGCGCGCTTGGTCCTGAGCCAGCGCCTTGGTCGGGTAGAGGTAGAGGGCTCGGTCCTTGGGGCGGGCGGCGATCCCGTCCAACACCGGCAGGTTGAAGGCGAGGCTCTTGCCCGAGGCGGTGCCGCTGGTGATCACCAGGTCGGAGTCGGCGGCGGCCTCGAAGGCGCGCAGCTGGTGCGTGTAGAGGGAGTCGATGCCAACCCGCCCGAGCGCCTCGGCGAGCCCCGGGTCGAGCTCCGCCGGCAGCGCCACCGGCCGCGAGTGGCGCTCCTCTTCGGAGCTCTCGGCAACGACCCGCCCGTCGCGGCGAGCCGGGTCGATGGCGATGGCCCACTCCGAAGAGAGCAGGCTCCCCCCACGCGCCATCACCCTCCACCTCGATGGGCCTCAAACCTCGACATATCCCGGGAAATCGGCCCATCGGCATCGAGGGGACGGCAGATCGCAGCCGCGACCCGCATCGCCTGCAGGGAGGAACGGTCGTGGATGCGGAGGATGTCGGCGCCCTCGCGGACGGCGAGGGTCACTGCCGCCACCGTCCCCCACTCGCGCTCGCCGGGCGACAGGCGCCCCTCCCACGAGCCGGCCAGCACTGCGCCGATGAAGTCCTTGCGGGAGAGGGAGACGTAGAGCGGCAGGCCGAGCGCGCGCAGCTCACCGAGCCGCCGCAGGATTTCCACGTCCTGCTCGGGGCTGAGGTCGAAGTCGAGTCCGGGGTCGATGGCGATCTGCTCCTCCGCCACCCCAAGCTCCCGGGCCAGCTCGACTCTCCCCTCGAACCAGGCGCGCAGGTGGTCGACAACGTCGCCGTACTCGCGCCACGGGCGATCGACCCGCGGCGGTCCCTCGATGTGCATGAGGACGTAGCCGCAGCCCGTCTCGGCGACGAGCTCGAACATCTCCTGGCAGCCGCCGGAGATGTCGTTGACGACCTCAGCCCCGGCGGCAAGCGCCTGGCGCGCAACCTCGACCGAAAAGGTGTCCGCCGACACCGGCGGCGGACCATCGTTTCCACCTTTGTCCTCGCTATAGGGAGGAAAAGGGTGGAAACGACGCGAGCGCAGTTCGGCGACGAGCCCTTCCAATGCCGGGACCAGCGCCGCGGCCTCGGCCTCCGGCTCCACCGGCGGACCCGCTTTGGCCGCGACCGCGCCGACGTCGAGCATCTCGAAACCCGCCTCGGCCAGCGCCAGGCCGTCGGCGACCGCCTGCTCCGGGGTGCCGCTGCGCGCCCCCTCGAACATCGAGTCGACGGTGACGTTGACGATCCCGGCGCCGATCGGTCGCACCAGGTCGAGCGTCCTCTCACCGAGCCGCCACCTCATCGCCGCAACGGTAGCGAGCGCGGCGTCGTGGCCTCAGGCCAGCTTGCGGATCAGCCAGCGGTCTTGGAGCAACCCGTCGAGCCGATCCGGTGGCAGCCGATGCGCCTCGCGCAGCTCAACCAGCTCGAAGCCGTCGAGCAGGCTGTCGCGGACCCATTCGGTTGGGTGGTAGCTGGCGCAGAGATTGCTGCCCTCGGCGCCGGGGAAAAGCACAGGCGGCTCACCGCGATCGAAGCGGGCGCCCGCCGCCGGCTCGAGGCGATCGCGATAGGCCCGACCGTGAGTGGTGAAGAAGAAGACGCCGCCGGGCCGCAGCACGCGCCGGATCTCAGCCATCCATATCGTGGCCAAATCGTTGCTCAGGTGCGTGAAGATCGAGATCGCGTAGGCGACGTCAAACTCGCCGCTCCCATAAGGAAGGGGTGGCTGCAACTCGTTCACCCTGGCCTCGGCAAAAGCAGGTGGCGGTTCGCCCACCGCACCAGCTTCGGGTTGTAGTCGCAGCCGTGAATCTCGGTCTCGTGAAGATCGCCCCACCAGCGCATCACGCGACCGCAGCCGCAGCCCCAATCGAGCAGCCGCTCCGTCGCTTCGATCTCAACCCCGGCCCGCACCAATGCCGCGCGGACGACCTCTATGTGGCGTGTTCCCTGGTCCAGAAACTGGGTCGGGTCGGCCCGACGACCATCACCCGCATCCGCGGCGGTGGCAGCGGCAGGCCCGGGTCGCCGCCGGGACGCTCGACGAGCGATTGCCGCAGGGCAACGCAGGCCTGGTAACCGCCGAGCAGCCCACGGCTGACCGGGTCGCGCAGAACCGGGGGCATGCCGTTGAGGCGGTTCCTTCAAACGGCGGCGGATCGTGGTTCCCCGGGCCATGGTCGCTACCGTGAAACCGCTCAATGGGGCTGAGTTGCGTCTACACCGATCTCGACGGGACCCTGCTCGGCAAGGGGAGCTCGCTCTTCCGCGACGCCGAGGGCGGCTTCTCGCTGGCCCAGGCGCGGGCGCTCGAGGCCTGCCACCGGGCGGGCGCCGAGGTGGTGATCATGTCCGGCCGCCGCGAGCCGCAGGTGCACGAGGCGGCGCGGTTGATGGGCCAGACCTCCTACATCTACGAGGCCGGCTGCGCCTTCGCGATCGAGGGCGAGACGACGCTGATGACCGGGGAGATGGCGCCGAACGAGGACGGCACGATCTACGAGCAGATCGAGCAGCGCGGGATCCCGAAGCTGCTGTTCGAGCACTTCGAGGGGCGGCTGGAGTACCACTCGCCCTGGCACCACGGCCGCGTCCTCTCCCACCTCTTCCGCGGCAAGGTCGACGTCGAGGAGGCCAATGCGCTGCTGCACGGGCGCGGCGACGACGACCTGCGCCTGCTCGACAACGGCGCCATCGGCCGCCCGATGCCGGCCGTCGAGGGCCGCACCCACGCCTACCACCTGGTTCCCAGGCAGGTCAGCAAGGGCGCGGCGGTCGCCGGCCACGCCCGCGCCCGCGGCTATGAGCCGGCCGAGTGCATCGCCGTCGGCGACTCGGTCGAGGACCTCGAGGTCGCCGCCGCGGTCGGTCGCTTCTTCCTCGTCGCCAACGGCCCCCAGCACGACGCCGGCCTGCGGGCCGCGCTGCCGAATTGGGACAATGTCACCGTCACTGAAAGCAGCATGGGCGACGGCTTCTACGAGGCGGTCGTGTCCTCGCTGATGGAACGCCGGTCCTAAAGGAGAGCTTGTGTCGTCTGAGAACGCGACCGTCGCGGAGCAGGAGTACCTCGAGATCATGTTCTGGCTGGAGGAGGCCGGGCTGCCGATGACCGGCGCCAACATCGCTCGCGCGATGCAGCTCTCGCCGCCGACCGTGCACGAGATGATCGGCCGTCTGACCGACGACGGCTACGTCGAGCGCAATCCCGACAAAACGCTTGCCTTCACCGAGTCCGGCCGCGAGCACGCCAGCTACATCGTCCGCCGCCACCGGATGATCGAGCGCTTCCTCACCGACGTCCTCCACATCCCCTGGGACGAGGTGCACGAGGAGGCGGAGCGGATCGAGCACGCGATGAGCCCGGTGCTGGAGGAGCGGATGCGGGCGGCGATCGGCGACGCCACCACCTGCCCCCACGGACACCCGATCGTCGAGGGCGTGCGTGAGACCGGCTCGCTGCTGGCCGACGTCGAGATCGGTGCCGACGTCTGCGTCCTGCGCTTCGAGAATGAGGCCGAGGAGCTTCTGCACTACCTGAAGGCCGCCGGGCTCGACCCGGGCCTGGAGGGCAAGGTCGAGACCTCCGACGACGAGCGCGTGGTGATCGCCTCCGCCGACGGCAGCCACGAGGTCAGCCGCAGCGTCGCCGAGACCGTCTCGGTCCGGGCCGACCCGGCACCGCCACCGCGCGCGGCGATCCCGGAGCAGCTGGTCTTGTCGAATGACCGCTACGGGAGATAGGCGCTTGGCGAGTTTTACCCCCTATAGGGGGTAAAACTCGCCACTCACTGCGGCACGCTCATCGTCACGATCGGCTCGCCGGTCGGCGCGTCGCTGCCGCCGCTCGGCTCCTTGGTGACCATCACCGTCCTGACCCCGCTCAGGTCCTCGATCGTCGTCTCCGCCTGACCCTTGCGGTCGGGGACGAAGAGGGCGGGCACCGCTTCGACCTTGCCTTCGCGTTCAACCCAGGCCTCGAGCACCTTGTCGGGCGGTAGTTGGCCAACGCCGGAGAGGTGCAGCTTGCCACCGTCGCCCTCGCTCACCATCTTCACCGTGATCCCGTCCGGCTGACGCGAGACGACCGTGCTGCTTTCTGGGCTCTCGCCGGAGCCGCCGTTGCCGACCTCGTAGCCGACCACCGCGGCGGCGACCAGTGCCACCACGGCGAACCCGGTCGCGACCCGCAGCCCGCGCGCCTGCCATAGGCCTCGCCAACGTGAGGGCTCGGGGCTGCTCCGCTCGGCCCTGGCCTCGGCCCGCACCTCTGCCATCAGGCTCTGGCGCAGCCGCTTCGGCGGCTCCTGTCGCTGCACCGACTCCGGCAGCACGTTGAGCGCTGGCTGCAGCCAGCCGATCTCCTCGCGGCAGCGCTCGCAGTCCTCGAGATGGCGCTCGAACCGGGCCGCCTCGTCGGGCTCCAGCGCGCCGAGCACGTAGGCGGCGAGGTCCTCCCGCCAGAGATTGTGATCGGTGTCGGTCATGCCAGCCCCTCCGCAAGCTGTCCGCGAATCTTCTCCAAGCCGAGTCGCATCCTCCCCTTTACGGTGCCCATCGGCAGTCCGAGGATGCGGGCGATCTCCGAGTGGCTGAAGCCGCCGAAATAGGCGAGCTCGATCACCTTTGACTGCTCGCCCGGCAGCTCGGCCAGGGCGCCCCGCACCTCGGCGGCGGTCTCGCGCCGCAGCGCCTCGTCCTCGGTCAGCTCGACCGCTTGGCGCTGCTCCAGCACGGCGTCGTCGTCGAAGTCGAGTTTGGGCGCTTTGCCGGCGCGGCTGCGAAGGAAGTCGATCGCCCGGTTGCGGACCACGCTGAGCAGCCAGGAGCGGACGCTGCCGCGGGTCGAGTCGAAGCGGGCGCCGCTGCGCCAGACCGAGATGAACGCCTCCTGGGTCACTTCCTCGGCGGCGGCACGGTCACCGACGATCCGGTAAGCGAGGGAGTAGGCCGGTCCGCCGTGGCGGTCGTAGAGGACCTCGAACGCCTCCGGGTCCTTGCGGCCGACGAGGGGCATCAGCTCCTCGTCGGCCAACCGCTCCGCCTTCTCCCTCCTGACCGCCATCGTCCCGTCTTCGACCTACCCGCTCGCTTCCCTGGCTAGGCGATGAACGGTTCGACGGCCTTCAGCACCTGGGCTTCGTCAAGCGGGGAGTCGAAGGCCTCCGGCGCCGGTTCTTCCTTGTTCTGCAACCGGATCGCCGCCGCGTGCCGAGCCTCGACCTGGACGATGCCGCCGGCGGCCGCCAGCACTTCTTTGGACTTGATCATCGGCGCAGCCCCGTTGTAGGCGCTGACCCCGGTGTCCTCGAAGGTTTGGGCCAGCTTGAGGAAGCCCGCGGTGCCGCTGTAGGGGAAGTCGAACTTCGGCTCCGCCACCGGCTTGCCGCCGAGCTGTTTGATCGTCGCCTCGAGCGCTTCGACGTGCTGCTGCTCGTCGGAGGCGATCAGGTCGACGAGGGCCTTCAGTTCGCCGCTCGGCTTCGCCCGCTTCTTCGCTTCCGCGTAGAAGGTCGACTCGAGGTACTCGAGGGTGAGAGCGAAGTTGAGGATGTCGACGTCGCCGCCGCCGCTCATCGCCAGCGCGCGGCGAACGTAGGGGCCGACCATCGCGGTGCCGTAGATGGCCCCGGCGGCGAGCGCGCCCTTCAGCAGCACATCGCTGCGGGAGAGGTCACCGCTGTCCTCGTCGATCTGGACGGCGGCGAGCTCGGGATTCTTGAGTTCGTTGCTCATGCTCATCTCCTTTGCTTGGCGCCGGCTCAGCCGACGATGAAGGGTTCGACCGACTTGAGGACGGTCTTGACGTCGGCGGGCTTGGCGAAGGCGCCGTCGGGGGTGATCGGCTGGCCCAGCAGGGTGTTGAGGGCAGCCGCGTGGCGACCCTCAACGCTGTGGATCGCCAGGGCCGAGGCGAGCACTTCGGGGCTCTGGATGTTCGCCGCCTGGCCGAGGTAGGCCGCGGCGCCGAGGTTCTCCACCGTGCCCGCCAGTTCCAGCACCGACTTGGCGCTCTTCAGCGGGAATTCGGTTTTCGGTTCCGGCGCCGGCTTGCCGCCGAGGCTCTTCACCGCCTGGGTCAGGGCCTGAACGTGTTCCGCCTCCTCCTGGCCGAACTTGCGGATCGTCTCCAGGTCGGCGCCCTTGAACAGGCCGCTCTTGACGACGTCGGCGTAGAAGGCGGTCTCCAGGTACTCGAGCGTGAGGGCGTAGTTGAGGATGCCGACGTCGCCCTTGCCGAACTGGGCGGTTTCGGAGGTCCCGCCGCCACCCATCGAGGTGGTCGTGGTCGTGCCGCTGTCGTCGCCGCAGGCGGCGAGGAACGCCGCCAGCCCCGCCGAGCCGCCGCCGACCGCGAGGAAGCGGCGCCGCGACTGCGGTCCCGCGAAGTCCTTGATCTCAGCCATCTCGATGTGCCTCCTGGTTCGTTTCCATGTCCCCAGCTACGGGGAGCGCTCGGGGGTGGATCAGAATCGGGCGATGAACTCTTCGGTGAGTGGGACGGCGGGGACGCGGGCGCGGGGCGCGGCCTTCCTGGTCCTGGCCTCGATCGTCTCGGTCCAGTGCGGGTCGGCCCTGGCCACCAGCCTGTTCGACTCGGTCGGCACGGCGGGAGCGGTCTTCCTCCGCGCCAGCTTCGGGGCGCTGGCGCTTCTCATGCTGACCCGGGGCGCGCCGCTGCGCAGCCGCGAGTGGCCGCATCGCGACGTCTTCCTGCTGGCGGTCGCGGTCGCCTGCGTCAACCTCTTCTTCTACGCGGCACTGGACCGGCTGCCGCTGGGAATCACGGTCACCCTCGAGTTCGTCGGCCCGCTTGGGGTGGCGATCATCGGCTCGCGGCGGCCGCGCGACGCGGTCTGGGTGGTGCTCGCCGCGGCGGGGATCGTCCTTCTCTCGGACGTCGGCGGCGGCGAGGGCCTCGACGCGCTTGGGGTGGCGCTGGCGCTCACCGCCGGCTTCTTCTGGGGCGCCTACATCGTCTTCAGCGACCGGGTCGGGGCGCTGGCGCCCGGAGCCGGCGGGGCGACGATGGCCGCCGTCCTCTCGGCGGTGCTGGTCGCGCCGCTGGGGATCGCCCAGGGCGGTACGGATTTTCTCGATCTCGGCGTCCTCGCCGCCGGCGCCGCCGTCGGCGTGCTCAGCACCGCGATTCCATATGCCTTCGAGATGGAGGCACTGCGGCGACTGCCGCGGGCGGTCTTCGGGGTGCTGATGAGCCTCGAGCCTGCGGTCGCGGCGGCGATCGGCTTCCTCGCCCTCTCCCAGAGCCTGGACCCGGTGGAAATCCTGGCGATCGGCCTCGTCGTCGTCGCCTCCGCCGGAGCGTTGCGGAGCGCCGCCGCGCCGCCTCCGCACGATGGCTGAGAGCCGCAGGTAGGGTCAGCGCAATGCCCGCCCTGATGGTCCAGGGGACCTCGAGCTGGGCGGGGAAGAGCCTGATCGCAACCGCTCTCTGCCGCCACTTCGCCCGCCGGGGAGTGCGGGTGGCGCCGTTCAAGGCACAGAACATGTCGAACAACGCCCGCGTCGTCGCCGGCGGCGAGATCGGCACCGCTCAGTACCTGCAGGCGCTGGCCGCCCGGGTGGAGCCCGAGGTGCGGATGAACCCGGTCCTGCTCAAGCCGGAGGCCGAGACCCGCAGCCAGGTGGTCCTCCACGGGCAAGTCGACCCGGAGCTGAGCGCGGTGCCCTGGCGCGAGCGGGCCGACCTGCTCTGGCCGGAGGTCGCCGGGTCGCTGCGCTCGCTGCTCGACGAATACGAGCTGGTGGTACTGGAGGGAGCGGGCAGCCCGGCGGAGATCAACCTCGCCGAGTGCGACATGACCAACCTGCGCGCCGCCGAGGAGGCCGGCGCCGGCGTGCTGATGGTCTGCGACATCGACCGGGGCGGCGCCTTCGCCCACCTATACGGGACCTGGGCGCTGATGGAGCCGGCGCAGCGCGAGCGGATCGGCGGCTTCATCCTCAACAAGTTCCGCGGCGACCCCGACCTGCTGCCTCCGGCGCCGGAACGGCTGACGGAGCTGACCGGCGTGCCGCTGGCCGGGGTGGTGCCGTGGCTGCGCCATGCGCTGCCCGACGAGGACGGCGTCGCCAGGCCGGACTCACCTGCCGCGGGAGGGGCGCGGGTCGACGTCGTCCTCTACCCGACAGCCTCCAACCTCGACGAGCTGAAGCCGCTGGAGGCGGTGGCGGATTTGCGTTTCTGCTGCCAGCCTGGCGAGCTTCGCGGGACCGAGCTGGTCGTCCTGCCCGGCTCGAAACACGTCGCCGCCGACCTTGCCTGGCTTCGAGATCAGGGCTTCGAGCCGGCGCTCCGCGAGCACATCGAGCGCGGCCGGCGCCTGCTTGGGATCTGCGGCGGCATGCAGATGCTCGGCCGCGCCCTGCGCGACCCGGCCGGGGTCGACGGCAGCGCCGAGGGCCTCGACCTCCTACCGCTGATCACCACCTTCGAGTCCGAGAAGCTGGTCGACCGCACGCAGGGCGGCTTCTCACCGCAGCTGGAGGGGCCGTGGCAGGCGCTCGCCGGTCTCGCCTTCGAGGGCTACGAGATCCGCCACGGTCGCACTGTCGCGGAGGGCGCTTCTGAGGCACTCGAACCCGGGCTCGGCTGGGCTGACGGGCCGGTACTCGGCATTGCCCCCCACGGCATTTTCGAGCAGCCCGAGGTTCTCGCCGCCCTGCTCGGCATCGAGCCGGAGGCCGAAGCTCTGGAGCCCGCCTTGGAAGAGCTGACCGACGCGGTCGTCGCCGCCCTCGACATGGATCTCGTCGAGCGGCTGGCCGGTGTCGCGGACCGCTAAGCGGGACTGCCGGCGCGCAGGCGCTCTAGGGCGCTAGCGATCCGGCGCACGCCCTCGGCGGCCCGATCGGCCGGCACCGGAGCGAAGGAGAGGCGGAGGCTGTTCTCGCCGCCGTCGATCATGAAGTCGGGGCCGGCGACGAAGGAGACACCCTCGCCTTTGGCCTCGGACAGCAGGGCGGCGCTGTCGGTGCCCGCGGCAAGGTCGAGCCAGAGGAAGTAGCCGCCGTCGGGGACGACGAACTCGGCCTCTGGGATCTGCTCGCGCAGGGCCGCGACCAGCGCGTCGCAGCGCGCCTTCAGCTCGCCCTTGACGAACTCGATGTTGCGGTCGAGCTCGCCGCTGCGGCAGAGCTCCAGGACGATCGACTCGGCCAGCATGTTCGGCGAGATGTAGGTCTCGTTGGCTTTTTTCGCCAGCTTCTTGATCTCCTCGGCGGGCCCGGCGAGGTAGCCGACGCGGACGCCGGGGCTGACGGTCTTGGAGAAGGAGGAGGCGTGGACGACCTTACCGGCCTGGTCCATCGAGAGCATCGTCTCCAGCGGCTCGCCCTCGAAGGGCAGCTCGCGATAGGGGTCGTCCTCGAAGATCCAGAAGTCGTGCTCGGCGGCGAGCTCGACCAAGCGCCGGCGCTTCTCGACCGAGAGCGTGCAGCCGGCGGGGTTGTGGGCGTTGGGGATGACGTGGGCGAACTTGATCGGCCCCTCAGCCAGCGCCGCTTCCAGCTCACCAAGGTTGATGCCGTCGGCCTCCAGCGAGACCGGCACCAGCTCGACCCCGATCTGCTGCAGGAGCAGCAGGGTGCGGTCATAGGTCGGCTGCTCAACGACGACCCGGTCGCCCGGTCCGAGCAGGTGCTGGAACAGCATCGCCCCTGCCTCGAGCGAGCCGTTGGCGATCATCACCTGGGCGGGATCGAGGTCGCCGTGGCGCTCCGCCACCCACTGGCAGAGGCCCGGATGGCCGATCCCGACGCCGTAAGAAAGCGCCGTTTCCCAGTCCGAAGCAAGCGCCCGTGCCGCCGCCTCCCGAACCTGCTCGTGGGGAAGAATGTCGGCGCTCGGGGCGCCCCGCGCGAATGAAATCGTGTCGCCAGCCATCGGCCTCCGACCCTAGCAACGCCAACGCGTCCGGCGACCCCAGCCAAAGCGTCGATTCCAGCCCCAGCGGGGGGCGAACCACGGGCGTGTCTGACTTGAAGGGTCAATATGGCCCCGCCAAGTCAGACACGCCCAGTTTGCCAGAGGCGAGAGCGGGCGCTAGCGCAGCTGGCGACGCGTCAGCACGGGATCATCGCCAGGCATCAGCTGCGTGACCTGGGATTTGGCGAGGAGGCAATCAAGACCCGTCTTGCTGAGGGACGGCTACATCGGATTCATGAGGAGGTATTTGCGGTGGGCCACACACGGCTGCCGCTGCGCGGGCCTTGGTGGGCAGCGCTGCTCGCCTATGGGCCAGGTGCTGTGCTCAGCCACCAGTCTGCCGCTGTCCTGTGGGGAATTCGCCGTAAGCGACGGGGACCTATTCATGTCACGGCTCCATGTGGGCGCCAGGGCCTGCGCCGCCGCAAGGGGATTTGGATCCACCGCTGCAAGCTCACCGCGGAAGACATGACGACCCGCGACGGCTTCCCGGTCACCATCCTCGCGCGCACGCTCTTCGACCTCGCCGAAGTCGTGTCGTTCGACCAGCTCAAGGGAGCCGCAGAGGAGGCCGACCGGCTGAAACTTCTGCGCCTGCCCGACCTGGAGCGGTGCTGCGGCCGCGGCCGCGGCCGTCGCGCATTGCGCCCAGTGCGCCGCCTGATCTGCGAGTTCCGGCCGCCCGACGAAGGCCGTTCGCCGCTCGAGATTCGATTTCAAGGGTTTCTTCGCTTCTACGATCTCCCAATCCCCGTCCAGAATGTCGACATCCTCGACCACGAGGTCGACGCGCTCTGGCCCGCCGCCAAGCTGATCGTCGAGCTCGACAGCTGGGAATTTCACGGCCACCGTGCCGCCTTCGAGCGCGACCGCGCCCGTGATCCCAAGCTGCTGATCGCCGGCTACCGCACGATCCGCGTCACCCACCGCCGGCTCGACCGGGAACCGGAGCAGCTCGCCGCAGAGATCCGCCAGCTACTGAGCGCTTAGCGAGCGGAGCATCTCGGCGGCGATCGCCGCCGTCTCGGTCGGGCTTTCGCCGACCCGCACGCCCTTGGCTTCGAGCGCGTCCTTCTTCGCCTGGGCGGTGCCCGAGGAGCCGGAGATGATCGCTCCGGCGTGGCCCATCTGCTTGCCCGGAGGCGCGGTGAAGCCGGCGATGTAGGCGACCACCGGCTTGGAGACCTCGGCGGCGATGAACTCGGCCGCCCGCTCCTCGGCGTCGCCGCCGATCTCGCCGACCATCACGATCAGCTCGGTGTCCGGGTCGGCCTCGTAGAGCTTGAGGATGTCGATGAAGTCGGAGCCGACGATCGGGTCGCCGCCGATGCCGACGATCGAGGAGTTGCCGGTCCCGGCCTGCTTCAGCTCGTTGCCGATCTGGTAGGTCAGGGTGCCGCTCTTGGAGACGACGCCGATCGGGCCCGGGTCGAAGAACTGGGCCGGGATGATCCCGACGTTGGCCTTGCCCGGCGAGAGGATGCCGGGGCAGTTCGGCCCGATCAGCCGCACCCCCGCCTCCTTCGCCTTCCAGTAGGTGGAGAGCATGTCGAGGACCGGGATCCCCTCGGTGATCGCGATCACCGTCTCGACCCCGGACTCGATCGCCTCGTTTATCGCCGGCGCGGCGAAGCGGGCCGGGACAAAGATCATCGAGGTGTTGGCGCCCGCCTCGGTGACGGCCTCGGAGATCGTGTCGAAGACCGGCACCCCCTCGACATCCTGGCCGCCCTTGCCGGGGGTTACCCCGGCGACGAGGTCGGTCCCGTAGGCCTTGTTGCGGAGGCCGTGGAAGGAGCCCTCGCGGCCGGTCAGGCCGGAGACGGCGAGCTTCGTTTTCTCGTCGACGATGATGCTCACGAGGTGCTCCCGGCGAGCTCGACGACGCGGCGGGCCGCGTCCAGCATCGTCTTCTCCTGGTGCAGGTTGGGCAGGTCGGCGGCGCCGAGGATCTCAAGCCCCTGCTCGGAGTTGGTGCCGTCGAGCCGCACCACCAGCGGCAGTTCGAGGCCGATCTGCTGCGAGGCGGTGACGATCCCGTTGGCGATCTCGTCGCAGCGGGTAATGCCGCCGAAGATGTTGAAGAGGATCGCGCTGACCTTGGCGTCGCTCTTGATGACTTCCAGCGCGTTGACGATCGCCTCGGCTTTGGAGCCGCCGCCGGCGTCGAGGAAGTTGGCCGGGGCGCCGCCCGCCTGGGCGACGACATCGAGCGTCGACATGCAGAGGCCGGCGCCGTTGGCGAGGATGCCGACGTTGCCGTCGAGTTTGACGTAGGTGAGGCCCTTTTCCTTCGCCATCTGCTCCTGCGGGTCGTCGACGGTGTCGGCGATCTCGGCCAGGTCCTGGTGGCGGAAGAGGGCGTTGCCGTCGATCGTCACCTTCGAGTCGAGGGCGACGACCTCACGGCCGGCGGTGACGATCAGCGGGTTGACCTCGATCAGGGTCGCGTCCTCCTCGCGCGCCACCTCGGCCAGCTTCACCAGGGCGTCAGCGGCTTCGTCGAGCGCGTCCTCGGCGAGGCCGGCATCGGCCGCGATCGAGCGCGCGTCGGCGGCGGTGAACTCGCGGGTCGGATCGACGTGGCGCTTGACCAGCGCGGCGGGATCCTCGGCGGCGACGGCCTCAATGTCCATCCCGCCCTTGGCGGAGACCATCGCCAGCAGCTTCTTCTCGCCGCGGTCGAGGATGATCGAGGCGTAGTACTCCTCGGCGATGTCGGAGCCGCCCTCGACCCAGACCTGGTCGACGCGGAAGGGGCCCTCCCCATGCGGGCCGACGATGTCCATGCCGAGGATCGCGCCGGCGTGCTCGCGCGCCTCCTCGACGTTCTGGGCGATCTTGATCCCGCCCGCCTTGCCGCGGCCGCCGATCAGCACCTGGGCCTTTATCGCGCAGGGGTAGCCGATCTTCTCCGCCGCGGCGACGGCGTCGTCGACCGTGTCGGCGACCTCGCCGCTGGGCACGGCAATCCCGTGTTTGGCGAACAGCTGCTTGCCCTGATACTCGAGGAGGTCCATAGGTGGGGTGCGCCTAGGGCGCGGCGGCGCAGACTACCGAATGGCATAATGCGCCGCCGCCATGCCCCTTCCCAGTCTCAAAAACATCAAATGGGTGACCACCGACTGCTACGGCACCCTCATCGACTGGGAGAAAGGCATCATCGAGGCCTGCAAGAAAGAGGCGACGAAAGACGGCTTCAGCTTCGAAGAGGAGCCTTTCCTCGCCCGCTTCATGGAAGTGCAGGCGGAAATCATGGCCGGCTCCTACGAGCTCTACGCCGAGGTGCTGCGCCGGACGATCGTCAAAGTCGCCGGTGAGATCGGCTGGGAGGTGGAGCCCTCGCGGGCCCAGTTCCTGCCCAACAGCGTTGCCTACTGGCTGCCGTTCCGCGAGTCCAACGCGGCGATGGACCGGCTCGGCAAGAAGTACGAGATCGGGATCGTCTCCAACGTCGACGACAAACTGCTGGGGATCAGCCGCCGCCACCTGCGGACGGAACTGGACCTCGTGGTCACCGCCCAGCAGGTGCGCAGCTACAAGCCGGACCCCGTCCACTTCAAAGAGTGCGCGCGGCGGATCGGCGGCAAGAAAGGCTGGCTCCACATCGGCTCTGACTACACGACCGACATCGCCCCGGTGCTGAAAATGAACGTGCCGGTGATCTGGGTCAACCGCCACGGCGAGAAACTGGAAGGGCGGAAAGCCCCCAGCGCGACGGTGAAAAACTTTCGCGAAGCAGTGAAAAAGCTCGGCGCGTCCTGAGCGTCTTCTAGCTTTCAGGCCGCAACTCAGGCACGAGGCGCCGGTTTCGGGGGTTGACCACCCCGCGATTTCCCCGAATGCAGATGCTCGCTCCACATCCCAGCTCTTCGCGCGCCCAGACCCGGGTGCGCCTGGTCGTCGCCGCGGCCCTGCTGGCCCTGCTCGCCGTCCTCGTCCTCGCCGGCAGGCAGCAGGCCGGGGCAGCCGAACAGGCGGCGCTGCAGAAGCCGAGCTTCGTCGTCATCCAGACCGACGACGAGACGCTCGACCAGCTCTACGCCAGCCTCAACGTCGGCGGCGTCGACGTGCAGGCGATGCCCTACACGCTCTCGCTGCTCGCCGCCCGCGGCATCACCTTCAACCGCTACTACGTCCCCTACCCCCTCTGCTGCCCCTCGCGGGTCAGCCTGCTGACCGGCCGCTACGCCCATAACCACAATGTGCGCGGCAACGTGCCGCCCAACGGCGGCTTCACCGGCTTCAAAGCGCGGCAGGCCTACAGCCACAACCTCGCGCCCTGGCTGCAGGCGGCGGGCTACCGGACGATCCACGTCGGCAAGTTCCTCAACGGCTACGGCGACGAACCGTTCGACGAAGGCAAAGACGTGCCGCCGGGCTGGAGCGCCTGGCACAGCGTGCTCAACGCCGACACTCACCATTACTTCTACGGCTACACGCTGAACGACAACGGCGCCCTCGAGGGGCCGTTCGGCGACTCCGGCAGCTGGGACACGCGCGAATACGGCGAACGCGACGACTTCGGCTGCCCAAACGCGCCGCTGAACGGCAAACCCTGCTTCTACGAGACCGACAAGTTCAACGCTCTGGCCTGGGAAGAGCTGAACGCCACCTCGCCAGAACAGCCCTTCTACCTGCAGATGGACTACACCGCGCCGCACGGCGACTTCCGCCGGCCGGCCGGGCCGGAGCCGGCGACGCGCCACTACAACACCTTCGCCGGCGCGCCCTACCCGCACAGCCGCGAACAGGGGTTCAACGAGGGCAACGTCAACGACAAGCCGCGCTTCATCCGCGAAGCCCCCTACCTCTCGCTGAACGACATCCACACCTACCGCGTCTACTACCAGAAGGCGCTGGAGTCGCTGCGCTCGATCGACGAAGGCGTGAAACTGATCGTCGACACGCTCGGCGGCCTGCACCGGCTACGCAACACCTACATCATCTTCACCTCCGACAACGGCTTCTTCTACGGCGAGCACCGGCTGACCGGGGGCAAGTTCCTCGCCTACGAGCCCTCCACCCACCTGCCGCTGATCATCCGCGGCCCGGGGATCAAGCCCGGCACCTCGACCGGCGAGCTGGCGGCCAACATCGACATCGCGCCGACCGTCCTCGAACTGGCCGGGGCGACGGCGGACAAAAGCATCGACGGGCGCTCGCTCGTCCCCTACATGAAAGACCCGGCCCTGCGCAGCCGGCGGCCGATCCTCTTCGAGTCCTTCGTCGAGACCGCGGACGTCGAAGCCAACGGCGAACCGACCGCCCAGCGCGTGGTGAAGGAGGTCCAGCCCCGCAGCGCCCCGAGCGACGGCGCCAGCGCCTCGATCGTGGCGCCGCCGAAGGACTACGAGGGAATCCGCCTCGGGCCCTACAAGTACATCGAGTGGCCTGACGGTGAGAAAGAGCTCTACGACATCACCAAGGACCCCTATGAGCTAAACAATGTCGTCCGGGTCCCCAACCTCTCGCCGATCCGCGCCTTCCTCCACGCCCAGCTGATCCGCCTGGAGAGCTGCGTCGGCCGCACCTGCCAGGAAGTGGCGCCGCCGTTCCCGCTGACCCGCGACCAGCAGCGCAAGGTCGACAAGGAGCGGCGGGAAGAAGAACGGCAGAAGGAACGCGAACGCGAAGAAAAGCGGCACCACAAACGCGGCAAGTAAGCCCCCGCCTTTCGGGCGGCAGTCGCGTTACTTGATGACGGCCAGGGTGTCGCCGCTGCTCACGGCGGTGCCCTCGGAAATGGGGAGCTCCTCGACCTTGCCCGACCGGTGGGCGCTGATCTCGTTCTCCATCTTCATCGCCTCGATGACGCAGATCAGGTCGCCCTCGGCAACCTCGGCGCCCTGCTCGACGGCCACCTTGAAGACGGTTCCCTGGAGCGGGGCGACCAGGGCCTCGCTGGAAGCGCCGCCGCCGCCGCCCGCCTTGCGCTCGCGCTTTGGCGGTTTCTTGCCGCCACCGCCGGCCGGCGCGGCGACGCCGGCGGCAGGGGCCTCGCCGATCACCTTGACATCGAAGAGCTTGCCGGAGACCTCGACCTTGTAGTCGCGGGTCAGCATCTCGCCGCCCTCCTCGGAGGGCTCGGGCGGCTTCGCGTCGGCCGGGGCGGTCGTCTTCAGCCAGTCGTTGTCCTCCATCAGGTCGCGGCAGGTCTCGCCCTTGGCCCACTGCTCGGTGGCGAGGATCGCTTCGTGGAAGGGGATCAGGGTGGTGAGCCCGCCGGAGTCGTATTCGGAGAGCGCCCGCAGCATCCGCCGGGTCGCCTTCTCGCGGTCGACGTCCCAGACGATCAGCTTGGCCACCATCGGGTCGTACATCGGCGTCACCTCGGAGCCGCCCTCGACGCCGGAGTCGACGCGGACGCCGGGCCCGGAAGGCTCGCGGTAGGAGTCGCCGATCGGGCCCGGGGCGGGGGCGAATTTCTTGTGCGCGGCCTCGGCGTTGATCCGGCACTCGATCGACCAGCCGTTCAGCTTCACGTCCTCCTGGGCGATCGAGAGCTGCTCGCCGGCGGCGACGAGGATCTGCTCGCGGACGATGTCGATGCCGGTGACCATCTCGGTCACGCAGTGCTCGACCTGGACCCGGGTGTTCATCTCGAGGAAGAAGTACTCGTCACCGACCTGCATGCCCTCGATCGTGCCGGCGCCGCGGTAGCCAACGGCGGCGGCCGCGTCGGTGGCGATCTTTCCGATCCGCTCGCGCATCTCCTCGTCGACGTGCGGCCCCGGGGCCTCCTCAATCACCTTCTGGTGACGGCGCTGGATCGAACAGTCGCGCTCGCCGAGGTGGATCACGTTGCCATGCGAGTCGGCCAGGACCTGGACCTCGACGTGGCGCGGGTCCTCCAAGTAGCGCTCGATGTAAACGCGGTCGTCGGAGAAGAACTTCTCGCCTTCGCGGGCCGAGCCTTCGAAGGCCTCCTCGAGGTCATCGGGCGTCATCGCCACGCGGAATCCCTTGCCGCCGCCACCGCCTGCCGCCTTGCAGGCGACCGGGTAGCCGGCTTCGTCGGCCTGCTTGCGAGCCTCGTCGATGTCCTTCGCGACCTCAGTGGACCCGGGGACGATCGGCACCCCAGCCTGCTCCATGATCTCGCGCGCTTTGGTCTTCGAACCCATCGCTTCGATCGCCTCCGGCGGCGGCCCGATCCAGGTGATCCCAGCCTCGTCGCAGGCGCGCGCCATCTCGGCGTTCTCGGCGAGGAAGCCGTAGCCGGGGTGGATCCCTTCGGCGCCGGCCTCCTTCGCGGTCTCGATGATCTTGGCGATGTTCAGATAGCTCTCGGCAGGCACCGCCGGGCCGATCAGGAAGGCCTCGTCGGCCTCGCGCACGTGGGGAGCGTCGCGGTCGATCTCCGAGTAGACGGCGACCGAGACGATGCCCATCTCCTTGAGGGTTCGGGCGACGCGGATCGCGATCTCTCCGCGGTTGGCGATGAGGACCTTCTGGAACACGGCGGCGCAGTCTATTTAGGTCGGCGGCAGAGGCGCATGCCGGCCCGTTGGCGGCTCCTATTCCCGCTTGTAACGGCTCGCTTCGTACTCCTCGACCCAGCCCGTCGAACTGCGCCAGGTCCCGTCCGCGGCCTTGGCGGCCTTCAGTCGCCCACGCGTGGCGGCAACCCTCAAGGCATTGGCCGAGAGCGTTTCGGTGGCCAGCGCCGGCAGCGGTACGAGCCGAGCAGGGCCAGCGACCGCGGGCACGACGAACTTGTGGAGGTTGTCGAGGATCGCCCTCGCCAGGAACTCTCCGAGCGGGCCGAAATCCCCCTGGTCGGCTCGTCGAAGGGCGGCCAGGTATCTGGTCCGATTGCCCTTGTAGATGATCGCCGGGGGAAACCCGAGGCGGATCAGGAGCAGGTTGAGAACCAGCCGGCCCGCGCGTCCGTTTCCGTCGAGGAACGGGTGGATTTGCTCGAAGCGCGCGTGCAGCCGGGCAAGCGCTTCCGGGATCTCGCTCTCGTCCACCTTGCGCAGCGCCTGAGCGTCGCCGACCCAGTCGCGGAAGAGGACCGGGACCTGGGTCCAATCGGGCGGTTGCATCCCCCCGGGGAACGGTTGGATGTCGTGCTCGCGGAAGGACCCGGGGCGCTCCTTCGCCGTCGCCTGGGGGTGGGGTGCCACCTCCCAGACAGGGGTCATCGCGAGCGAGTGAATCTCCCGAACCTCGGCCAGAGTGATCAATTTGCCACCGCTCCAGCCGTCGGGATCGATTCCCTGTCCGTAGACCCACCCCGCTGCGTCGGCATAGCCGCGAACCTCCAAGTATTCGCTCAGCTCCTTGTTCCCGACCGCCCGCCCCTCTTCGAGGAGCTGCTCGACCTGTTTGAGGACGAGGGTGTTGCCCTCGATCGCAGTCGAGTGATGAGCCTCCTCGAGCCAGATGCCGCGCCAGATCTCCTCCGCCTCGTCCGGAGAAGGGAGGCCGCCCAAGCGGTCGCGAAGCTCGCCGATCTGCACTCGGAGCCGTTCGTAGATGGTCTGCCGAGACGGCCTGCCGCGACGGGACTTCGATGATTTGTTCGGTGACGGCACTATTTAAATGTACCGAACAAGTTCTCAATTTGTTCGCTTACACGCAAAGTAAATGTTCCGAACACTTTCCCATCTCCCTTGCTAGGCTGCGCCGTCGTGCTGATTGAGCTGCAGAGTCATTCGACCGTTTCCGACGGGCAGCTGGCCCCCGCCAAAGTCGTGGAAAAGGCCGCTGAGGCCGGGGTTACGACGCTGGCGCTGACCGACCACGACGCGATCGCCGGGGTGGTTGAAGCCGGCGAAGCCGCCGAGCGGGTCGGGATCGAGCTGGTGCCCGCGATCGAGATGTCCTGCGTGCACGAGTACGCCGAAGACCTGCACATCTGCGGCTACTGGGTCGACGTCGGCAAGATCGCCGGAGCCTGCGAGCGGGCCCAGCACGAGCGGGTTACGCGGGCGGGGGAAATCGTCGCCAAGCTGCGCGAGCACGGGTTCGACCTCCACCTCGAGGACGCTGTCCGCGAGGCCGGCGACGCGCTCTCGATCGGTCGGCCCCACATCGCCCGCGCCGCCGGCGCAACCGGCGACCTCGGCCCCTTCTTCGAGGAGTACCTGGTGCCGGGAGCAAAGGCCTTCGTCTCGCGCAAGTGGCCGACCGCCGAGCAGGCGATCGAGCTGATCCGCAAAGCCGGCGGCATCGCCGTCATCGCCCATCCCTACTGGGACATCTCCGAGCCCGACGAGGTCGACGACCTGATCCGCTCTCTGGGAGCTGACGGGGTCGAGACCTACTACCCGACCCACTCCAAGGACCAGACCGAACACCTGCTGGAGCTCTGCGCCGAGCTGAACCTGGTCCCCACCGCCAGCTCCGACTACCACGGCCCGACCCACAAGACCTTCGCCGAGTTCGGCGCCTACGACACCTACGGCCTCGGCGAGCCCCAAGTGCCGCCGAAGCCCTAGCGCCCGCCTCAGCCCGCGTCGGACCGGAGGCGGGGACGACTCAACCGAGCAGGCGGACCACCTGGCGGACCGCCGTCTCGAGGTCGGCGTCGGGGACCAGCTCGGGCGCGGCCGGCGCCTCGTAGGGGCTGCCGACGCCGGTCAGGTCGGTGATCTCACCGGCCCGCGCCTTGGCGTAGAGCCCCTTGGGGTCGCGCTCTTCGCAGACCTCGAGCGGGGTGTCGACGTGGACCTCGTAGAAGGGGATGCCCGCTTCCTCGTGGATCGCCCGCACCCGGTCCCGGTCGGCGGCGTACGGGCTGACGAGGGAGACGATCGCTACGTTGCCAGCTTCGGCCAGGACCCTGGCCAGCTCGCCGGTGCGGCGCACGTTCTCAGCCCGGTCCTCGGGGCTGAAGCCGAGATTGGAATTGAGCCCGTGGCGCAGGTTGTCGCCGTCGAGCATGAAGGCCGCCCGGCCTCCCGAGACGAGGCTGTGCTCGACTGCAGTCGCGATCGTCGACTTGCCCGAGCCGGACAGGCCGGTCATCCAGATCGTCGCGCCGGAGGTGGCAAGGGCCGACCAGCGCTCCTCCCGGCTCAGCTTGCTGGGATGGAAGGTGATGTTTTCGGCGACGATCTCGCCACCGGGCGACTCGCCGGTGGCGGAGATGATCATCCCGGCGGCGACCGTGAGGTCGGTCGCCGGGTCGACGAGGATGAAGCTGCCGGTGTTGCGGTTGATCCGGTACTCGTCGAAGAAGAGCGGAGAGGAAGCGTGGATCGAGATGCGGCCGATGTCGTTGACGTCGAGCGTCTCCGACTCGAGGTCGCGGTGCAGGGTGTCGACGTCGAGCCTGTAGCGCAGCGCCTCGACTTCGGCCGGGACCCAGCGGGTGGTGTGCTTGAGCATGTAAGGAGTGCCGGTCCGCAGCGAGCTGGTCTCGTCGAACCAGCAGACCATCGCCTCGAAACGGCGGCTGGCGGTCGGCTGGTTGGTCGGGCGGCAGATCAGGTCTCCGCGCGAGACGTCGATCTCGTCCTCGAGCAGCAGCGTCGCCGCCATCGGCGGGAAGGCCTGCTCGACGGCGCCGTTTGGGGTGTCGATCTGCGCAATCCGGGATTTGCGCCGCGAGGGCAGGACCATCACTTCGTCGCCCTGCTTGAAGATGCCGCCGGAGACGGTGCCGGCGAAGCCTCGATAGTCGCGGTGCTCGGCCGACTGCGGCCGGATCACGTACTGGACCGGGAAGCGGTTGTCGACCAGGTTGCGGTCGGAGGCGATGTGGACGTCCTCGAGGTGGGAAAGCAGCGGTTGGCCGTCGAACCACGGCATTTTCTCGGAGCGCTCGACCACGTTGTCGCCGTCCAGGGCCGAGATCGGAACGAAGCCGAGATCGGTGATCTCGAGCTTGGCGGCGAAGGACCTGAACTCCTGGCGGATCTCGTCGTAGATCGCCTCGTCGAAGTCGACCAGGTCCATTTTGTTGACGCAGAGGATGAGGTGCGGAACCCGCAGCAGCGAGGAGAGCAGGGCATGCCGGCGGGTCTGTTCGAGCACGCCTTTGCGGGCGTCGACCAGGAGCAGCGCCAGGTTCGCGGTAGAGGCGCCGGTGACCATGTTGCGCGTGTACTGGATGTGGCCTGGCGTGTCGGCGATCACGAACTTGCGCTTCGGCGTCGCGAAGTAGCGGTGGGCGACGTCGATCGTGATCCCCTGCTCACGCTCGGCTCGCAGCCCATCGGTCAGGAGCGCCAGGTCGGTCTGCTCGTTGCCGCGCTTTTCGGAGGTGCGCTCGATCGACTCGAGCTGATCTTCGAAGATCGATTTGGTGTCGTGCAGGAGACGCCCGATCAGGGTCGACTTGCCGTCGTCGACGGAGCCGGCGGTCGCGATCCGGAGCAGCTCGGAGCGCATTAGAAGTAGCCCTCCTTCTTGCGGTCCTCCATCGCCGCTTCGGAGAAGCGGTCGTCGCCGCGGGTCGCCCCTCGCTCGGTGATCCTGGAGATCGCGGTCTCCTCGATCACGCCCTGATAGTCAGTCGCCTGCGAGCGCACGGCCCCGGTCGCGGTCGCGTCGCCGACGGTCCGGTAGCGGACCATCACCCGCTCGACCTCCTTGCCCTCGGGCTTCGGGAAGAACTCGTTGATCGCCATCAGCAGGCCGTCCTCGTCGACGACATCGCGCTCGTGGGCGAAGTAGATCGGCGGCAGGTCGACCTGCTCGCGGGCGAGGTAGCGCCAGACGTCGAGCTCGGTCCAGTCGGAGATCGGGAAGACGCGGATGTGCTCGCCCTTGCGGTGACGGCCGTTGTAGAGGCGCCAGAGCTCGGGGCGCTGGTTCTTCGGGTCCCACTGGCCGAACTTGTCGCGGAAGGAGAGCACCCGCTCCTTTGCCCGGGCCTTGTCCTCGTCGCGGCGGCCGCCGCCGAAGACGGCGTCGAAGCCCCCGTTCTGGATCCCTTCCAGCAGGGCCACCGTCTGGTGGCGGTTGCGGCTTTCGAGTTCGTGGCCGACCTTGATCCTGCCGGAGTCGATCAACTCCTGGACCGAGGCCACCTCGAGCCGCAACCCCTCCCGCTCGACGACGCGGTCGCGGAACTCGATCACCTCGGGGAAGTTGTGGCCGGTGTCGACGTGCATGATCGGGAACGGCACCGGTGCCGGGGCGAACGCCTTGCGCGCCAGGTGCAGCATCAGGACCGAGTCCTTGCCGCCGGAGAACAGCATCACCGGGTTCTCGAACTCGGCGACGACTTCGCGGATGATGTGGACCGACTCGGCCTCGAGGGTGTCGAGGTCCGACAGCTCGACGGCGGCCAAGCGCACTTTCGTCATCTCCTCCATCAGCGCTCTCCGCTCAGTCGCCGCTCGCCGGGCGAGGCGCTAGTTGATTCCGCACTCGGTCTTGGCGAGCCCGGCCCAGCGGCCGTCGCGTGAATCGCTGCCCGGGGTGACCGGCCGGGTGCAGTGGGTGCAACCGATCGACGGGTAGCCATGATCGTGAAGCGGGTTGTACGGGAGGTGGTGCTCACGGATGTAGTTCCAAACGTCGCGCTCGGTCCAGTCCGCGAGTGGGTTCAGCTTCCAGAGGTTGAAGCGCTTGTCCCAGCCGAACTTCGGGGTTTTGGCTCGGGAGCTGGAGTCTGCCCGGCGGACGCCGGCGACCCAGCAGTCTACGGAAGAAAGCGCCCGGCGCATCGGCTCGACCTTGCGGATGCCGCAGCAGGAGTCGGGGTCGCGGTTCCACAGCTCCGGCCCGTGCTCGGCCTCCTGCTCGGCCAGGGTGAGGTTGTGGAAACGGTCGAAATCGATCCCCAGCGCCTCGGCGAGCCGGTCGCGGGTCTCGTAGGTCTCCGGGAAGAGGACATCGGTGTCGAGGTAGAAGAAACGCGCCTCGGGGTTGACCGTGGTCGCCAGGTGAGCGGTCACCGAGCTCGTTTTCTGGAACGAGCAGGCGATGTAGTGCTGCGCGCCGAAGTTCTCGAACATCCACTCCAGCGCCTCCTGCGCCGTGCTCTGCTCGAGGTTGGCGGCGATCTCCTCGTGGTCGAGGTCGGCAGGTGTAGGCACGGTGCCGGAGAGGGTGACGGGAGGCGGCTTCATCGCGACGGGGCGCGCGATCAGATCGCGCACTCCCCCTCTCCGCGCACGACCTCGTACGGACTCGACCGGTTCCAGTCGATGAACTGCTGCATCGTCTCCAGGCTGAACTCGGCCGGGAGGGTCAGCTCCTTGACGGTGGCTTCGAAGGGCTCGGCGCCGACCCGCTCGGCGAAGGCGTTGAACTCCTCGCCCTCGTTGCGGTCGGACTCGTAAAGGGCGATCCAGCGCTCCACAGCCTCCGGAACCCGTTTCGCCGGCAGGCGCGATTTGAGCCGCTTCCCGAAGGCGACCGGGCCGCCTTCGAAGTTGCCGCCGATATGCGGGATGTAGGCAGGCATCTGGCGACCGTTGACTTTCAGCGAGGCGCCGTAGAAGCCGATGTTGGCGATGTGGTGCTGGCTGCAGCCGTTCGGGCAGCCGCTCATTTTGATGTGAATCTGCTTGGTCAGCTCGTCGCTGATCTGCAGCGAGTCGACCCGCTCCTTGATCGCCCGGTTGAGGCCCATCGAGGCGGTGATCCCGAGTTTGCAGCTGTCGGTGCCGGGGCAGCTGACGACGTCGCTGATCTCGCGGGCGCCGGCCTCGTTCAGGCCGAGGGCGCCGAGGCGCTCCCAGACGTCGTAGAGGGCCTCGTCGCGGACCCAGCGCAGGACGAAGTTCTGCTGCACGGTAGAGCGGGCGGCGCCGCCGGTGTACTCGCGCATGATCTGGGCGAGGCCGCGGAACTGCTCCGGGGTGAGGTCGCCGCGGGTGACCTTGACCTCAACGCTGTTGAAGCCTTCCTGGCGCTGCGCCTGGACGTTGCCCTCGAGAAAGCGCTCGAACTCGGTCCGGTCGCCGTTCGGCGAGGACGGGGCAAGCGGCGCCTCGGGGGCGTTGGCCTCCTCGTCGACACTGAAGCTGAGGCGCTCGACCAGCTCGGGGCCGAATTCGCGCTCGCCGACCCAGTCGCCCTGCAGCTCCTCGTCGACGAGCTCGCGGAAGGCGTCCATGCCGATCTTGTCGACGAGGACCTTGATCCGGGCGCGGGCGCGGTTGACGCGCAGCCAGTCCTGGCGGTCGAAGATGCGGAAGACGGCCTCGGCCACCTTCAGGTAGTCGCCGTTGTCAGCCTCGACGAACTCGTACAGCGTCGGGGCGACACGGGCCATGATCGAGGTGCCGCCGCCGACCTGGACCTCGAATCCCTTCACCCCGTCCCTTTCGCGGGCGAGGAAGGCGATGTCGTGGATTTCGGTGATCGAGCGATTGGTGTCGGAGCCGTCGAACGCGGTCTTGATCTTGCGCGGCATCAGCTGCGTCGTCGGGTGGCGGACGAAGTAGCGCACATAGGCGGTGCCGTAGGCGGTCGGGTCGAAGATCTCGTCGGCGGCGACGCCGGCCCAGGGGTCGCCGGTGACGTTGCGGATGGTGTTGCCGCAGCCCTCGCGCGAGGAGAGGCCGGTTTCGGCGATCTCGCGGAGCAGCAGCTCGGTGTCGCGCAGCGGCACGTGGTGGATCTGGATGTTCTGGCGGGTGGTGATGTGGCCCTTGTTCAGCGGCGCGTACTTCTCTACGACGCTGGCGAAAGAGTCCATCTGCTCGGGGGTGACGCCGCCGAATGGAAGCTTGATGCGGATCATCTGGACATCGGGCTGGCGCTGCCCGTAGACGCCCTGTTTGAGGCGGAAGCCGATGAACTGGTTCTCTTCCAGCTCGCCAGAGAGGAACTGCTCGGCTTCGTTGTCGAAGTCGTCGAACTCGCGCTCGATGATCGGGATGACGTAGCCGGGGACGTTCTCGTAGGACTCGGGGTTGCTCAGGGTCCCGACCCGGCCCTTGCCCCGCTGCTCCTTGTTCTCTGCGACGGCTACCTCCATGATGGAAAGGTAGCAAACCCGATTGGGATTCAGGTATTTAAGTTCCTGACCAGTCGCCAGGCAGGGAAATCAGCTGTGAGACGGTTTTCCCTGCGACTGGAGGATCGCCGCCGCCTCGCCCGAATCGGCGACGTAACCGCCCTCGGGCTCGAGCGGCAGGTCGTCCCCGCTCCAGCCGACGATTCCCTCGCTCAGCTTGACCGCGTCGAAGCCGGCCTCCGCAAGGGCGGCGGTCGCCATCGAGGACCGGTTGCCGCCGCGGCAGTAGACGACGACGGTCCGGTCCTGGTCGATCTCGCCGGTGCGCTGGGGGATCTCCGGTAGGGCGATGTGGGTGGCGCCGGCGATGTGTCCGGCCTCCCACTCGTGGTCGGCGCGAACGTCGACCAGTTGCGCGCCGTCGTCCAGCAGCTTGCGTGCCTCCTCGCGCGAAACCTCGCGCGGCTCTCCCTGCGGTGCGTCAGCCATCAGTCGACCTCCGTTCCCTCGATCAGAAATGCGACCCGGACGTGGGCGCGATACTCGTCGAGGTTCTCACCGCGGATCCCGGTGGAGACGATGTCGACCGCGCGGATGTTGCGCAGCGAGCCCTGGGCCTGCTGCAGCGCCTGTTTGGCGGCGTCGTCGGTGGACGTCTTGGAGCTGCCGACCAGCTCGATGATTTTCACGACAGCCATGCGGATCCTCCTCGTAGGTCCTCGATCGTCTGCTTGGCGCTGACCCCCTCCAGCAGGGCGGCGCGCTGCCAGGCCGGGGTCTGGGTCGGCGCCGGCGCTGCGGAGGCGGCGAACTCTGCCTCGAACTGGGCGATCGCCGCAGCCACGGCCGCGGCCTCGTCGCCCTGGGCGGTCTTCCGTGCCATGTAACGAAGCCTAGTCCAGTGCTTTGCTCAGGCGGCCTTCAGCTCGCGGCGACGGCGCTCGAGGAGCGTTGCCAGGTTGCGGAGAACCACCTCCGGTTCGCGCTGGAAGCGCGGCCGGGTGACGCGGATCATCTCGACGCCGAGGATCTTCAGCTCCTCCTGGCGGAGATGGTCGCGCTCGAAGGCGGCGCGGGTGGCATGGGTCTCGAAGAGGTCGAGTTCGACCGCGAAACGGAGGTCGGGCCAGTAGGCGTCAAGCTCGTAGCCCTCGACGTTGTAGTTCATCGACGGGACCACGAGGCCGGCGTCGCGGACGTGGCTGCGGAAGCTCTTCTCGAACCGGGAGCGGGTGAAGGCGAGGTCGGGTTCGTAGAGGCCGAGAGCACCGCGCAGGCGGCCCCGGCCGCGGTGGCCGCCAGCACGATCGAGCAGAGCCTCGACCGCGGTGACGTCCAGCAGGTTGAGTTCTTCGGCCCGCTCGAGCAGCCGGTCAAGCCGATGTGGCTGGGCCCGGATCGCCAGGTCGAGCAGCGTACGGGGGACCGAGGTGACCGGAATCCCCTCGCGTTCTCTCCTGTCCTCGACCACGAGGATCGAGGAGAAATGCACCCGAAACCGGCGCTTCGCCCGCCGCCGGATAGGCGCGGTGATGTCGATGGTTTCCGGCGCGTAGCGATAAAGCCCCCACAGATAAGCCGCCGACGCATGACTAGCCACCGCAGGCCAGACGACCTCATCAGTCTCATTAGGTTCCGCCCCCAGCACCCCCGCCCAGCAGTGCGAATGCCATGAAAGCCGCCGATGCCCAACCGCATACACGCCCTGATGCAGTCGGTGGATTCGGGCACCGATATACGCGTCGGAAGCTGAGTCGAGCGAATAGCCGACTGCCAGCAGTTGCTTCGTCGAGACAATCCCATGCTGGCGCGTCGCGAGATCCGCCAGCGGCCCATGAAATCCCGGCGTTCGTCCTTTCTCGGCCATGTCCCGATAAAGGACGAACGCCGCGTAGTTCTCCCCCCTGCGGCGCAACTCCGGCGGGTGGCGACGATGCGGGACTCCCGCCGGTAGGCGGGAGGGACGTATCGGAAACAGGACCCGCCGGCCGCAGGCGCTCGCGTCGGCCGCGCGCCGCGTCAGCTGACAGCGCTGGCGTCGGTCAGCCGTTTAGGCCGGGGACCGGGACGCCGTGCTTTACGTAGGCGCAGTTGAAGGGCTGGGGATCGAAGTTGTCGGTGATCGCCCGTCCCGCCGGTTCGCCGGTGCCCGGGACTTCGCGGGTTTCCGTCTTGCCCCCCTTGCCGCGCACCGTGATCTTCTTCGGGGGGGTGCCCTTGCCGCACTGGATCGAGAAGTCCTTGACGCCGTCGCGGGCGTCGATCACGTCGTCGCCGCCGTTGCCGTAGAAGCGGTCCTCACCGGGCTGGCCGAGCATGGCGTTGGGGCCGCTGTCGCCGATCAGCACGTCCCAGTCGAAGGAGCCCTCCATGTCCTCGTTGCTGGAGTCGAGGCGAACGGAGTCGCAGCCCTTGACCGTCGTCACCCAGGCGGCGTGCTTGGGGAAGGAGATGATCAGCAGCCCCGGGTGAGCCTGGGTCTCGGCGAAGGAGGCGTCGTCTTTGCCCGGACCGCCGACGATCGCGCCACCGGCGCAGCCGCCGCCGGCCGCCAGCAGGTCGCCGCTCTCTTCCCCGTAGAGGAAGGTCGGGCCAGGCAAGCCGCCGACCAGGCCGTCAGCCCCGTCGCCGCCGTAGAGGTGATCGGAGCCCGGGCCGGCCTCGATCAGGTCGTCCTCCGGCCCACCCCTGATCGTGTCGTTGCCGAAGCCGCCGGCGAGCCGCACGCTGCCGATCGATTCCAGCGTCCCTTCCACCACCAGGCTGTCGGCGCCGGGGCCGAGGTCGGCCATCAGCCAGCGGCCGGGCCCGTTGGCCGGGCAGGAGACCGTGGTCGTGCTGCCCGGAGCGTGGTGGCAGCCCGTTCCGACCGCCATCCCTTTGCGAGCGGTGACGCTGAAGGTCTGGCTGGCGTCGTCGTAGGCGACCACGAACTGGTCTCGGCCGCCGCCGCCGATCACCTGCAGGCCGGCGCCGCCGCCGGGGGTCGGATCGAGTTCGACGTAAGCGGACGCCTTCGGCGGCGCTTCCTTGCCGCATGAGGTGGTCCGTCCTTTGGCCCCTTCGCAGCCGTCGCTTCCCTGGCCGCCGTCGATCGTGTCGAGGCCGCCGCCGCCGACCAGGTGGTCGTCGCCCGGGCCGCCGTCGATCACGTTCGCCTGGGGGCTGCCGATCAGGGTGTCGCGGAAGGCCGAGCCTTCGAGGCTCTCGAAGCCGAAGAGCTTGTCGTGGCCGTCGCCGAAGGCCCTGTGCTTGCGCAGCGAGACCCAGACGCCGCTGCCCTTGCCGCCGGCCCGCGCGGTCGCGAAGGAGGCGATGTCGCCCTTGCCGGCGCCGCCGGACATGCGGTCGTAGCCATAGTCGCCGTGGACCAGGTCTTCGTTGCCGGGGCCGCCGTTGACGATGTCGATGCCGAGGTCACCGGCCACCTCGTCGCGGGCGCCCGGCCCGCCGAGGATCTTGTCGTCGCCGAGGTTGCCGTTGACCTGGTCCTCGTCGCCGGCGCCGCCGTCGACCTCGTCGTTGCCGCGGCCGCCGTGCATCTCGTCGGTCCCCGGGCCGCCGCAGATCAGGTCGTTGCCGAGGCTGGCGAAGATCACGTCGTCGCCCCCACCGCCCCAAATCACGTCGCGTTCGGGGGTCCCGCGGATCACGTCGTCTTCTTCGGTGCCGACGATCTCCGCCAGCCGGCCGTGGCAGCGCGGTCCTTCGCGATTGTCCGCGCCGAGCACGGCGGCGTTCACCGCGAACACGGCAAGCGCCAGCAGCGCAAGAACGATGACCCCCCTGAATCCCCTCACGAAGGCCGAATCATTTCAGGCGCTGCGGATCAGCTTCTTGTTGACGAACTCGTCGGCTCCGTAGCGGCCCAGCTCACGGCCGAAGCCCGAGCGCTTGAAGCCGCCGAAGGGCAGCTCGGGGCTGTCGGCGCCGACCAGGTTGACGTAGACCATCCCGGCTTCGATCCGGTCGGCGACCCGCTCGGCCTGCTCGGAGTCGGTGGTCATCACATAGGAGCCGAGCCCGAAGGGGGTCTGGTTGGCGAGCTCGACCGCCTCCTCCTCGGAGCCGACCCGGTAGACCTGCGCCACCGGCCCGAAGAACTCTTCCTGAGAGGCCTCGGTGCCCGGCTCGATCCCGGTGAGAATCGTCGGTTCGAAGTAGTTGCCGTCGCGCTTGCCTCCGACGACCACCTCGGCACCGTTCTCGATCGCCCGCTTGACCTGGTCCTCGAGCCGGTCGGCGGCGGTCTGCGAGGAGAGCGGGCCGACCGCGGTGTCCTCGGCGGTCGGGTCCCCCGGCTTGGCCTCGTCGAACTGGTGCTTGAACTTGGCGAGGAAATCGTCGTAGTACTCGTCGGCAACGATGAACCGCTTGGCCGCGTTGCAGGACTGGCCGGTGTTGTCGAGCCGCGCTTCGGCCGCCGCCGTCACCGCCTCGTCGAGGTCGTCGGTGCCGAGCAGGATGAAGGGATCGGAGCCGCCGAGCTCGAGCACGACCTTCTTCAGGTTGCGGCCGGCGATCTCGGCGACAGCTGCGCCCGCCCGCTCGGAGCCGGTGACAGAGACGCCGTGCACGCGCGGGTCGGCGATCATCCACTCGATCTGCTCGTTGGTCGCGTAGACGTTCTCGTAGGCGCCCTCGGGAACCCCGGCGTCGTCGAAGATCTGCTGCATCGCCTCCGCCGATTCCGGGCACTGCGGCGCGTGCTTGAGCAGGATCGTGTTGCCGATCACCAGGTTCGGTCCGGCGAAGCGGGCCACCTGGTAGTAGGGGAAGTTCCAGGGCATGATCCCGAGCAGCACGCCGAAGGGGCTGCGGCGGATGATCGCCGAGCCTTCGCCTTCCAGCAGCTCGATCGGCTCGTCGGCCATCAGGCTCTCGGCCTGGTCGGCGTAGAAGCCGTAGATCATCCCGGCGAAGTCGACCTCCATCAGCGCCTGCTCGATCGGCTTGCCCATCTCGCGGACGATGATCTCGGCGAGGTTCTCGCGGCGCTCGGAGTGCAGCTCGCCGACCTTGCGGACCAGCGCCGCGCGGTCGGCCACGGTGGTCGAGGCGGGAAAGGTCCGGGAGGCCTCGTCGGCCCGCCCGATCGCGGCGCGGAGGTCGGCGTCGGAGATCTCCGGGTACTCCTTGATCGTCTCGCCGGTGGCTGGGTTGACTACGGCGTAAGTGCTCATTCGGCTCCCCCGTGGATGCTTGGTTTCAAGTTCTCTCTAGCCCTTCAGGCTCTGTTCTAATCCGAGCGCGTCCTCGACCGGAACGTAGTCCATGCCGACTCCCTCGGCGACGGCCGGATGGGTCACCTTGCCGCCGGCGACGTTGACCCCGAGCCGCAGGCCGGGATCGCGGTGGATCGCCTCGGCGACCCCATGGTCGGCGAGCGCCAGCGCGTAGGGCAAGGTCGCGTTGGTGAGGGCGTGGGTGGAGGTGATCGGGACCGCGCCGGGCATGTTGGCGACGCAGTAGTGGGTGATCCCATCGACCTCGAAGGTCGGCTCGCGGTGGGTGGTCGGGCGCGAGGTCTCGAAGCAGCCGCCCTGGTCGATCGCGACGTCGACCAAGACCGCGCCGGGCTTCATCAACTTCAGCTGCTCGCGCCGGATGACGTAGGGCGCCCGGGCCCCGTGGACCAGCACCGCGCCGATCACCAGGTCGGCTGCCGGCAGCATCTCCTCGATCGCCAGGGTGGTCGAGTAGACGGTCGAGCAGCGGCCGCCGAAGTCGACTTCGAGCTCGCGCAGGCGGTCGATTGAGCGGTCGAAGACGAAAACGTCGGCTTCCATCCCGATCGCGATGAAGGCCGCGTTCATCCCCACCACGCCGCCGCCGATCACCAGCACGTTGGCGGCGGCGACTCCCGGCACCCCTCCCAGCAGGATCCCCCGGCCGCCCAGCGGCTTCTCCAGCATGAAGGCGCCGGCCTGGGTGGCGATCTTGCCCGCCACCTCACTCATCGGCGCCAGCAGCGGCAGCCGGCCGCGGGCATCCTCGACGGTCTCGTAGGCGATCGCCGTGGCCCCCGAGCCGCAGAGTCCGCGCGTCTGCTCGGGGTCGGGCGCCAGGTGCAGGTAGGTGAAGAGGAGCTGGCCAGGCCGCAGCATCTCGATCTCGGTCGGCTGCAGCTCCTTGACGTGGAGGATCATCTCCGCCTCGGCGAAGACGGCGGCCGCGTCGGGAACAATCGTCGCCCCCTGCGCCTCGTAGGAGGCGTCGTCGATCGCGCTGCCCTCGCCGGCCCCGGCCTGGACCAGAACCTCGTGGCCGTGCTCGCTCAGTTCGCGCACCCCGGCCGGGGTGACCGCGACCCGGTACTCGTCCGACTTGATCTCGGTCGGGACTCCGATCCTCATGCGACCAGCTCCCTCGCTCGCAGGGCCAGCCAGAACTCGATCCGGTCGTGGGCGCGCGAGAGGTCGCGCCCGGTCAGCTCTTCGACCTTGCGCATCCGGTAGCGCAGCGTGTGGCGGTGGCAGTAGACCTGGCGGGCGGCCCGCTCCCACTGGCCGTTCTGCTCGATGAAAGCCTCCAGCGAGCGCAGCAGCTCGCCGCCGTACTCCTCGTCGCCGCGCTCGATCGGACCGAGCACGCTGTCGCAGTAGAGGTCGAGCGCGTCGTCGTCCTGGATCGAGAGCAGCAGAGTGAAGGCGCCGAGGTCGCGCCAGGAGGCGACCTCCGGGGCGGCACCGTTGTCGAAGGCGGTTGCCTCCAGGGCGCAGCGCGCCTCATGGAAGGAGTGGCGCAGGCGCTCTGGCTCCGCCGGCCGGCTGGCGGCGGCCCGCACCCCGCCCGCCTTGCCGGCGAGCTGCTTGCGCGCCGCGGTGGCGACGTCGATCGGGTCGCGGTCGGCGCAGTCGACGACGGCGCAGAGCAGCTCCCGCCCCGCGGTCGAGTGGGGCGCGACCACAGCCGGACAGGCGTCGGCGGCAAGGGCCGCTTCGAGAGCCGCCGCAGCCTCCGCCGGATGATCGAGCTGGAAGACGAGCACCGCCGCCTCCTCGCCGATCCCGAAGGGCTCCAGCCGCCGGCGCAGCTCGGTCGCATCCATCCGCCCGCCCAGCGCCGCGGCGACGACGTCGCCGGCCAGCCGCCGCTCGGTCTCCAGAGCCACCCGCCGGCGCATCAGCTCCAGCGCAACAACCGCGACCGCCTGCTGCAGGATCAGCCGCTCGAAATCGCCGAGCCCGCCGGAGTCACGGACGATCACCACCCAGGCCTGCGGCGGGCCGCCGCCGGGGGAGATCACCGGATGGGCCAACGCCCGCCCGGCCACGCTCGGGTGCGAGGGGACGAAGGGGTGACCGTCGCCGACATGGCCGAGGGCTTCCTTGCGGATCGCGGCGATCGCCTCGGCCGAGAGCTGGCGCCGGAACCCCTTGCCGGCGAGCCGCTCGCCGCGGCCGTCCAGCACCGCGACGGTCCCGCCGACAGCGGAGGCGACGGTGGCGGCGATCTCCTCCAGGCCGCGCTCCTCGAGTACCAGCCGCTCGAGCCTCCTCTGCACCGCGATCCCCCGCTGCAGCACCTCGTACTGCTCGTTGACGAGGCGGGCGAAGGCTTTCTCGGTTATGGCGATGAACGGCACCGAGTAGGGCACCTCGAAGAGCGGGAAGTCGCGCTTCTCGGCCTCGTCGACCAGCGCCTTGGGCAGCGATTTGTGGCTGAAGCCGGTGCCGAAGCCGAGCCCGGCGAGGTTGCGGTCAGCGAGGATGCGGATGAACGCGCGCTGCTTGGCCGCGTTCTCCAGGGGGATCCCGGTGGTCAGCATCAGCTCGCCGCCGGAGAGCCACGGGGTCGGGTCCTCGAGCTCGGAGATGTGGACCCAGCGGACGGGCGCCGCCGCCGCGTCGGCGCCAGCGGCCAGCTCGAGGTCGAGCTCGTCAAGCAGGCTCTGGACGGTAAGCACCGTCGGCCCCTAGAGCGACGATCGCCGCCGGGGAGTGGACTGGGACCCTGCGGCGCGCGATCCATCGACCACCTGATCCCAGGCCTCCGAGAGGACGGAGTGGAGGACGTCGTGGATCTCTTCGAACTGCTCGGTGTCGGCGATCAGCGGCGGCGCCAGCTGCACCACCGGGTCGCCGCGGTCGTCGGCCCGGCAGATCAGCCCGCGCTTGTAGAGCTCGCCGGAGAGGAAGCCGCGCAACAGCCGCTCGGACTCCTCGTCGTTGAAGCTCTCTTTCGTCTCCTTGTCTTTGACCAGCTCGACGGCGTGGAAGTAGCCGGCGCCGCGCACGTCGCCGACGATCGGCAGGTCATGGAGCGTCTCCAGCATCCCCCGGAACTCGCCCTCCTTGCGCAGCACATGGCCACAGAGGTCCTCGCGCTCGTAGACATCGAGGTTGGCCATCGCGATCGCGGCGGCGATCGGGTGGCCGGCGAAGGTGAAGCCATGGGCGAAGGAGGCGTCGCCCTCCATGAATGGCTGGGCGACCTCGTCGGAGACGATCACCCCGCCCATCGGGGCGTACGCCGAGGTCAGCGCCTTGGCGACGGTGATCATGTCCGGGACGTAGTCGAAGCGTTCACAGCCGAAATAGTGGCCGAGGCGGCCCCAGGCGCAGATCACCTCGTCGGAGATCATCAGCACGTCGTACTGGTCGCAGATCTCCCGCACCCGCTGGAAGTAGCCGTCGGGCGGGACGAAGCAGCCGCCGGCGTTCTGCACCGGCTCGAGGATCACCGCGGCGACGGTCTCCGGCCCCTCGAAGACGATCCGCTCCTCGATCGCGTCGGCCACCCACAGCGGGTCCTTGTTGTCCGGCCAGCGGTAGATGTTGGTGTTCGGGACGTGGCAACCGCCGGGCGTCAGCGGCTCGAACTGGCTGCGCAGCTCGGTGATCCCGGTGGCGGAGAGCGCCCCGAAGGAGGTGCCGTGGTAGGCGACCTCGCGGGCGATCACCTTGTGCTTCTGCCCTTTGCCGTGCATGCGGTGGTAGTTGCGGGCCAGCTTTAGCGCCGACTCGACCGCCTCCGAGCCGCCGGAGGTGAAGAAGACGCGGTTGAGGTCGGCGGGCGCCATCGAGGCGATCCGCGCGGCGAGTTCGATCGCCTTGGGGTGGGCGTAGCTCCACAGGGTGTAGAAGTCGAGCTCTTCGACCTGGCGGGCGGCTGCCTCGCCGTACTCGGTGCGACCGTGACCGGCGTTGACGCAGAACAGGCCGGAGAGCCCGTCGAGGTAGCGGTTGCCGTGTTCGTCGTAGACGTAGCAGCCCTCGGCCCGGGTAATGATCGGGATCTCGTGATCGGGGCCGTAGCCGCCCATCCGCGAGAAGTGCATCCAGAGGTGGCGGCGCGCCATCTGCTGGAGGTCGGTTCCTGCTGGGGCCTGCGACGCGGTGGCCATGTGGCTCTCCTCTCCGGTTACGACGTTATGGACAAAGCTAGACCCCGCATCCGCCGTTGGCAAGTGGTCTTTGGGTCAAGGCCGGGAGATGGGCTTGTACGTGAAGTACAAGTCGATCCTGTGCTTTTAGGACATTCGCCACTTGCGCGGTTCTCCACCGGGGCTTACCGTCGAACGATGGAGAGTGCAGCTGCCCACGGCGCTGGTGCTGGCGAAAAGGGCCTGAAGGCGAACGCGATCGGGTTCGTCTCCAGCGTCGTCATCGGCGTCGCCTCCACCGCTCCCGGCTACAGCCTCGCCGCCACCCTCGGCTTCGTCGCCGCTGCGGTGGCGCTGCAGGCGCCGGCGATCCTGTTGATCAGCTTCGTGCCGATGTTCCTGGTCGCGGCCGGCTACTACTACATGAACAAAGCCGACCCCGACTGCGGCACCAGCTTCTCCTGGGTGACGAAGGCGATGGGCCCGCAGCTGGGCTGGATCGCGGGCTGGACGATCGTCGTCGCCGACATCATCGTGATGGCCAATCTGGCTCAGATCGCCGGCCTCTACACCTTCGAGCTGTTCGGCTGGACCGCGGCGGCGGAATCGACCTTCGCGGTGACCCTCGTCGGCGTCATCTGGATCCTGGTGATGACCGCGATCGTGGTGATCGGGATCGAGCTCTCCGCCCGCACCCAGGTCGGGCTGCTTGCCGCAGAGGTCTTCACTCTGGCGCTCTTCGCGATCGTCGCTCTGGTCAAGGTCTACGCCGGCGACGCCCCCGACACCTCGGTTCACCCCAGCCTCTCCTGGCTCAACCCCTTCTCGCTCAGCGCCAGCGAGATCTCGGCCGGGATGCTGCTGGCGGTCTTTATCTATTGGGGCTGGGACACGACCGCGACGGTCAACGAGGAGACCGAGGATCCCGGCGAGGCCCCAGGCAGGGCAACCGTGATCAGCACCCTGATCCTGCTCGGCATCTACATCGTCGTCGCCTTCGCCGCCCAGGCCTATGGCGGCGTCGAGGGTCTGGTCGCCGAACCCGAAGACGTGCTCAGCCACCTCGGGACCGAAGTCTTCGGTTCGCCCCTGGACAAGATCCTGATCATCGCCGTCCTCACCTCGGCCGCCGCCTCGACCCAGACGACGATCCTGCCGACGGCGCGGACGACGCTCTCGATGGCCCGCGCCCACGCGATGCCGGGGAGCCTCGGCAAGATCCACCCCCGCTTCCTCACCCCCCACATCTCGACGATCCTGATGGGGGCGCTCTCGATCCTCTGGTACGTAAGCCTGACCCTGGTCAGCGAAGACATCCTCTTCGACTCCTTGGCGGCGCTGGGGCTGATGATCTCCTTCTACATCGGCCTGACCGGATTCGCCTGCGCGATCTACTACCGGCGCGAGCTGCTGCGCAGCGTCAAGAACTTTTTCTTCATCGGGGTCGGGCCTGCCTTCGGCGCCACGATCCTCTTCTACCTGCTGGTCAAGAACGCGATCGAACTCTCCGATCCGGCCAACTCCGAATCCGGGAACTCCTGGCTCGGGGTCGGCCCGCCGCTGCTAATCGCGGTCTTCTTCCTCTTGCTCGGGATCGTCCTGATGGCGATCCAGTGGCGCAAGTTCCCCGAGTTCTTCCGCCGCAAGCCCGAGGTCGTCCCGGCCGGCTTCCTCGAGGGCGAAGCGCCGCCGCCGGAACCCACCGGAGTCGCTGAGGAGGAGGTCCCGTGAGCACGATCGTTGTCGGTTACGACTCCTCCGACTGCGGCAAGCAGGCGCTGGACCGGGCGGTGGAAATCGCCAAGAGCCTCGGCGACCAGGTGGTGGTCGTCTTCGGCTACGCGCCGCCGGGCATATGGGGCGGCGAGATCGCCGAGCACGAGGAGGCGATCGAGGAGCTGGGCGAGCGGCTGACCGAGGAGGCGCGGGGACGCGCCGCCGCGCAGGGCATCGAGATCGAGGTGGCGATGGTGGCGAAGCGCGGATCGGAGGCGCTGATTGAGGTCGCCGAGGAGCGAGACGCGCGGATGATCGTCGTCGGCAGCTACGGCGAGGCGCCGCTGAAAGGGGCGCTGCTCGGCTCCACCCCGAACCGGCTTCTGCACATGTCAACCCGCCCGGTGCTGGTAGTGCCGGCAACTGGGTAAGGGACGAGGGCGACGATCGGGGACCAATTGAGAAACCAGGGAAAAGAGGGAGTGGACTCAGAGGCTCAGGGCCCCAGCGTCGAGCTGCGCGACGTCACGAAACGCTTCGATTCCCTGGCCGCGGTTGACGACCTCAGCCTGGAGCTGAGTCGAGGGGAGTTCTTCACCCTGCTCGGGCCGAGCGGCTGCGGCAAGACGACGACGCTGCGGATGATCGCCGGCTTCGAGCGGCCCAGCGCCGGGAAGATCCGGATCGAGGGCACCGACGTGGCCCAGCTGCCGCCGCACAAGCGCCCGACCAACACCGTCTTCCAGAGCTACGCCCTCTTCCCCCACCTCAGCGTCGAGGCCAACGTCGCCTTCGGGCTGAAGCGCAAGAAGGTCGGCAAGGACGAGATCGCCGAACGGGTCGAAGCCGAGCTAGAGCGGGTCGGTCTCGCCTCGCATGCGAACCGCAAACCCTCGCAGCTGTCAGGCGGGATGCAGCAGCGCGTCGCCCTCGCCCGCGCCCTGGTCAACCTGCCGAAGGTGCTGCTGCTCGACGAGCCGCTCGGGGCGCTCGACCTGAAGCTGCGTAAGGAACTGCAGGTGGAGCTGAAGCGGATCCAGCGGGAGGTCGGGATCACCTTCGTCTACGTCACCCACGACCAGGAGGAGGCGCTGACGATGAGTGACCGGATCGCGGTGATGAACCGCGGCCGGGTCGAGCAGGTCGCGGTGCCCGAGGAGGTCTACGACAGGCCGGCAACCACCTTCGTCGCTGGCTTCATCGGCGTCTCCAACCTGATGCCGGCGACGGTGGCCGGCGGCAACGAGGTGAAGCTCGATCAGGGCACTACGATCGCGACCTCGACCGGCGGGTTCTCCAACGGCGACCGCTGCCACGCGGTGGTGCGCCCGGAGAAGCTGCGGGTGGAGATAGACGAAAGCGGCGGCGGGCGAGACGGTCCCCGGGTCGAGGGGACCGTCGTCAGCTCGCTTTACCTCGGGACCGCGACCCAGATCGAGGTCGACCTCGGCGAGGGGACGCGGATGACCGTTCTCGTCCCCAACGCCGACGAGTCCGAGCGCCAGCGCCTGCCCGGCGGCGGTGCCCGCGTCGCGCTGAGCTGGGAGCCCGAGCACATGCACCTTGTCCGCGAGTCGCCCGGCGGGGCGCCCGCGGCGAGCAACGGCGACACCGTCGCCGCCGACCAGTCGCAAGAACTGGAAACGAGCCAGGGAGGTTGAGGCACAGATGGTGAGCAACGAGAAGGACCGACAGAAGCCGGTGGCAGCGCTTGCAGTCCTGGTCGCCATCGTGGCGCTGGCCCTCGGGCTCGCCGCCTGCGGCGGCGGCAGCGGCATCAACGGCGGCGACACCGAAGCCGAGGAAGTGAAGCTGGAAAAGAAGGCCTCCGGCGATGTGACGATCTCCAACTGGCCGCTCTACATCGACGAAAAGACCGTGCCCGACTTCGAAAACGAAACCGGCGTCAGCGTCAAATACATCGAAGACGTCAACGCCAACGAAGAGTTCTTCGCGAAGATGCAGCCGCTGCTGAAACAGGGCGAATCCGGCGGTCGCAGCATGTTCGTCGTCACCGACTGGATGGTGGCCAAAATGAAGGAACTGGGCTACCTGCAGAAGCTCGACAAATCGGCGCTGCCAAACGTCGAAGAAAACCTGGTCTCGAACCTGCGGGAACCGAAATACGACCCGAATCGCGAATACAGCGCTCCCTGGCAGAGCGGGATGACGGGGATCATCGTCCGCAAAGACCTGGCGCCGGAAGTGAAGTCGATCTGCGACCTCTTCGACCCCAAGTACAAGGGGAAGGTCGAGATGCTGAACGAACTCCGCGACACGGTGCCGCTGGTGATGAAGTGCCTGGGGATCGACCCGAGCGAAGCCAGCGAATCGGACTGGCTGGAAGCGATCGAAAAAATCAAGGGCGCCTCCGAATCGGGGCAGATCCGCCGCTTCACCGGCAACGATTACGGCGCCGACCTGACTAGCGGCAACGCGGTCGCGGTGATCGGCTGGTCGGGCGACGCGGTCCAGCTGCAGGCCGACAACCCCAACATCGAATGGCGGATGCCGACCGAGGGCTGCATCCTCTGGTCCGACAACATGGTCGTCCCCGTGGGGGCGCCGAATCCGACCGCGGGCGAGGCGTTCATGAACTACGTCTACGACCCGAAGAACCAGGCACAGATCGAGGCCTACGTCAACTACGTCAGCCCGGTCGAAAGCACGAAACAGATTCTGCTCGAAGAAGAACCGGAAATCGCCAAGAATCAGCTGATCTTCCCGAGCAAGTCGTTCACGAAGAACTGCACGATCCAGCCCTCGCCGAGCGGCGAAGAAGAACAGAACCTGAATCGCGCCTTCAACGCGGTGCTGAACGGCTGAGCCGATGAGCCGCCGGATCGCTCCCTACCTGCTGCTGGGACCGGGAGCGGTCTGGCTGCTCGCGTTCTTCGTCGTTCCCCTCTTCTACATGGGGGAACTGTCGCTCAACTCGGGCGTCTTCGGCTCCTACGAATTCAGCTGGAACTGGGGCAACTACTCCGACGCGCTCTCGCTGTACGACACCCAGTTCGTGCGCTCGTTCCTCTATGCGGGGCTGGCGACGCTGTTCGCGCTGCTGCTCGCCTACCCGCTGGCCTACACGATCGCCTTCAAGGCGGGGCGCTGGCGCAACCTCTTGCTGTTCGCGGTGGTGGCGCCGTTCTTCACCACCTACCTGATCCGGACCCTGGCCTGGGAGACGATCCTCTCCGACCAGAGCCCGGTGGTCAGCGTGCTCGACTTCCTCGGGCTGGCGCCGGAAGGCCACGTGCTGGCGACCGGCGGCGCCGTGATCGCCGGGCTCACCTACAACTTCCTTCCCTTCATGGTGCTGCCGATCTACGCCAGCCTGGAGCGGATCGACGTGCGGCTGATCGAGGCCGGCAAGGACCTCTACGCCTCGGCGACCCAGACCTTCCTGCGAGTGACCCTGCCGCTCTCGGCCCCGGGGGTGGTGGCGGGGACCCTGCTGACCTTCATCCCCGCCTCGGGCGACTACGTCAACGCCCAGTTTCTCGGCAGCGCCAGCAACCAGATGATCGGCAACGTGATCCAGTCGCTCTACCTCAAACAGTCCGACTACCCGGCGGCCGCGGCGCTCTCCTTCGTGCTGATGGCGTTGATCCTGGTCGCGGTCCTGGCCTACATCCGCTTCGCCGGGACCGAGGCGCTGATGGGTGAGGAGGCGGCGGGATGACGGCCGAAGTGACCGCCGCCTCCCGCGCCTGGCAGTGGCTGCGCGACCACGCGGTCTCGATCGTCGGGGTGATGGTCGTCCTCTACATGCTGATCCCGATTGCCGTCATCTTCTTCTTCTCCTTCAACGACCCGGCCGGCCGCTACAACTTCACCTGGGTCGGCTTCACCCTCGACCACTGGCGCAACGCCTTCGGTATCCCGGAGCTGAACGAAGCGCTGCTGACCAGCCTCAAACTGGCGCTGCTGGCGACGGTGATCTCGACCGCGATCGGAACCCTGATGGCCCTCGCCCTCGTCCGCCATGAATTCTTCGGCCGCCGCGCGACCAACTTCCTGATCGTGATCCCGATGGCGACGCCGGAGGTGGTGATGGGGGCGGCGCTGCTCTCCTTCTTCCTCATCATCGGCACCTTCTCGCTCGGCTTCCAGACCCTGCTGATCGCCCACGTGATGTTCTGCATCAGCTTCGTGGTGGTCGTCGTCCGCTCGCGACTGATCGGCTTCGACCGCAACCTCGAGGAGGCGGCGAAGGACCTCGGCGCCAGCCCCTTCGAAACCTTCCGCCTGGTCACCCTGCCGCTGATCATGCCCGGCATCTTCGGCGCCGCGATGCTGGCATTCGCCCTCTCAATCGACGACTTCGTGATCTCCAACTTCAACTCGGGGACGACCGTCACCTTCCCGCTCTACATCTTCGGCGCCGCCCAGCGCGGGATCCCGGTCGAGGTCAACGTGATCGCGATGATCCTCTTCTTCTTCACCGTCACCGCGATGGGCTTCGCCACCTGGCAGCAGCGGCGAGCCGAAAAGATGGCCAGCGTGCGACCCGACCAGGAGAGCACGCTGGCGATGCCCGCGGGCGCCCCCGCGGCGACCTGACGGCGTCCCGCCTACCGGCCGATATGGAAACCGATCAGCTCGGGGACCTTCGCTATGGCTGAGGCGATTCGGTTCGGCTGACGGTCCTCGAGCTCAGCCTGCTCCTTGTGGAGGATGCCGAGTCGGATTGCCTCTCCTCCGATCCAGTGGAAGGGCTCCGGGGGGAGGCGGGGGGTCTGGTCGTCAACGAAGGCGAGGTCCGTGTGCTCGTCGCGCCTGTCCACGGCCAGAGCCGCGAGGGTGCGGCCGACCATGTTGGAGGGGCCGACGCCGTTGCCGGTGTAGCCCGCCGCCGCCCAGGCGTTGCCGTGGCCGAGCGTGCGGATCGCCGGGAGGTGGGTCGGGGAAGCGTCGATCGGTCCGCCCCAGGCGTGGGTGATGCGCCGGCCGCGCAGGTCCGGGAAGTACTCGTGGAGATCGGCGGTCGCGGTGGCGACCACGTCGGCGTCGACCTCGGCGCGGCCCCTGGTGCGGGCGCCCATCGCGATCCGCCCGCCGCCCCAGCCGAAGGCGATGCGGCCGTCGGGAGTGGTGCGGAAGTAGTGGAGCAGCGCCCGCGAGTCGGTGATGCAGTCGGCTCCCCTCCAGCCGATCCGCTCCAGCACGTCGGGCACCGGCTCGGTGAGGACGATGTGGGAGGAGGCGACGGTGAGGCGGCCGCGCAACGGTCCGTTCCTGCCCTTGGCGGCGGCGCCGGTCGCCAGCACCCCGCGCCGGGCGCGCACCGTGCCGGCGGCGGTGCGAACCACCACCCCGTCGCCACTTGCCTGGAGGGAGCGCACCGGCGAGGACTCGAAGACCTCTACCCCCGCCGCCAGCAACTGCGCGCGCAGGCCCAGCGCCAGCCGCGCCGGCTGCACCGTGGCCGAGGTCGGCGAGACGGCGCCGGCGCGGAAGACAGGTGAGCTGCAGCGCTCGGCGACCTCGGCGGCGCTCAGCGGCTGCAGCATCTCCGGCACCCCGAGCTCGCGGCAGGCCCGCACCGACCGCTCCCAGGCCTGGTCGTGGGCCGGCGCGGTCGAAACCTGCAGGTAGCCGGCGGGGCGGAACCAGGCGTCGACCCCGTGGTCCTCGCAAAAGGCGCCGATTCGCGCCACCGCCGTCTCGGCCGCGCGGGCCACCGCCAGCGCTCGCTCGTCCCCCCAGCGGGCGCGCATCGAAGCCAGCGAGAACCACATCGCGTTGCAGAAGCCGCCGTTGCGACCGCTGGGCCCGTGCCCGCAGAGCGGTTCGGACTCGAGCAGGACCACCCGCGCCCCGGGCTGCAGCTGGCGCGCGTACCAGGCGGTCCACATCCCGGTGTAGCCGCCGCCGACGACGAGGACGTCGGCCTCCAGCTCGCCGCTCAGCGGCTGCCGCGGCTCGACCTGCCCCGCCTCCTCGATCCAATAGCCAAGGCGCGTGTGCACCATCGTCCGATTCTCGCGGACCCCGGCGGTCGCCAACGTCTAAAGATCGCCTTGGCGATTGTCCAGGCTGCGCCCGAGCGGTCCGTAGACTCGAACCGATGCCAGGAGAGGGTCAAGACTCCACTCCTTATGTCGACGCGCTGCTGGCCTACGCGAAGCTCGACCCAGGCCGCTTCCAGGTCCCCGGGCACAAGGGCGGCATCGGCGCCGACCCTGCAATGGTCGAGCTGGTCGGCAAAGTCGGGTTGCGCAACGACATCCCCTCGGTCACCGAGGGGGTCGACGTCGGCCCCGAACCTACCCCCTTCCAGCAGGCCCAGGAACTGGCGGCCGAGGCCTGGGGCGCCGGCCGCACCTGGTTCCTGATCAACGGCGCCTCGCAGGGCAACCACGCGACGATGATGGCCCTCGCGCATATAGGCAACCGGGTCGTCGTCCAGCGCAACGTCCACTCCTCGGTGATCGACGGGCTGGTCCTCAGCGGCATGCGCCCGACTTTCGTCGCTCCCGAGCTCGACCCCGAGCTCGGCATCGCCCATGGGCTGACGCCGGACTCGCTGGCGGCGGCGCTCGACGAGACCCCCGAGGCGGTGGCGGCGCTGGTTGTCTCCCCGACCTATTTCGGCGCCTGCGCCGACGTCGCCGCGCTGGCCGAGGTGGCGCACTCGCGCGGGGTGCCGCTGGTCGTCGACGAGGCCTGGGGCGCCCACCTCCACTTCCATCCCGACCTGCCCACAGCGGCGCTGGAGTCCGGCGCCGACCTGGTCACCTCCTCGACCCACAAGATCGTCGGCAGCCTCACCCAGGCGGCGATGCTGCACGTCGGGCGCGGTGGCCGGATCGACGACGCGATCGTCGACCGCTGCGTCAGCCTGGTCGAGACGACCAGTCCCAGCGGCCTCCTCACCGGTTCGCTCGACGCCGCCCGCCGCCAGGTCTACGTCCACGGCGAGGAGATCCTCGGCGAGGCGCTGGCGGCGCTGGCCCGCACCCGCGAGCGGATCCGGGAGATCGCCGGCCTCGACGTGCTGGACGAGCGGATGGTCGGTCGGCCCGGCGTCGCCGGCTGGGACCCGCTGCGACTCGGGATCGACGTCCGCGGCACCGGTTCCAGCGCCCAGCGACTCTGGAAAGCCGCCTTTCACACGGCAGAGATCGACCTCGAGCTGTACTCGGGCAACGTCGTCGTCGCGATCTTCGGGGTGGGGGAGCCGGCCGAGGAGGCGGGCGAGCGGCTGGTCGCCGGCCTGCGCGAGGCGGTCGCCGTGCTGGAGGAGACGCCGGGGGCGCCGGACGAGAAGCTGGCGCCGGCGCCGCCCTGGGGCGAGCTGGTGCTGACCCCGCGCGAAGCCTTCCTCGGCCCGCAGGAGGTGGTGCCCTTCGCCGCCGCCGCGGGACGGATCGCCGCCGAGGGTCTGGCCGCCTACCCGCCAGGAATCCCCAACGTCCTCCCCGGCGAGCGTCTGACCGCGGAGACGCTGGACTTCATCCGGGAATCACTCGACCACGGCGGCTACGTGCGCGGCAGCAGCGACCGCGAGCTGAAGACGCTGCGCGTCGCTCGCTAGGTTGTGGCGATGGCCAGCTTCGATGCGATCGCGAACCTGCCGCTCGAAATCGAGAGCTGTGAGTTCGAGGGGCTGGAGATCACGATGGGGTCCTTCGAACGGCTGACGACGATCGTCAAGTTGCGCGGTGGTGGTGAGGAGGGGATCGGCGAGGACGTCGTCTACGACGCGGTCGACCACATCGGCCAACAGAGCCACGGGCCACCGGAGGGACTGGCCGGCCGCTTCAGCTTCGCCGAGTTCTCCGAGCGCCTGGACGGGATCGACCTCTTCCCCGCCGGCGAGCCCGAGCGCGGCGAGGTCTCGGTCGACTACCGCCGCTGGGCCTTCGAGTCGGCGGCGCTCGACCTGGCCCTGCGCCAGGCAGGCACCAACCTCGCCGCCGCCCTCGGTCGCAAGCCGCGGCCGGTGAACTTCGTCAACTCGATGCGCCTCGCCGGCTGGGAAGAGGGCGCCCGCTCCTCGATCGAGCCGCTACTGGCCCGACTCGCCGTCTACCCGACCCTGCGCTTCAAGCTCGACCCGGCCAACGACTGGGACGACGAGCTGATCGCGGCGCTGGCCGAGACCGGCGCGGTCGACTCGCTCGACCTCAAGGGCTTCTACAAAGGCACCCCGGTCGACGTCGACACCGACCCCGAGCTGTACGCAAAGCTGATCGAGACCTTCCCCGATGCCTGGCTCGAGGACCCAGACGTGACCGAGGAGACGCGACCTCTGCTCGACCCGGTCTCGGAGCGGGTCACCTGGGACGCCCCGATTCACTCGATCGCCGACATCGAGGCGATGCCGTGGTCCCCACCGAAGACGGTCAACATCAAGCCTTCGCGGTTCGGCCCGATCCGCAACCTCTTCGCCGCCTACGACTACTGCGAGGAGCGCGGCATCGGCGCCTACGGCGGCGGCCAGACCGAGCTCGGCCAGGGGCGCGGGCAGATCCAGTACCTGGCTTCGATCTTCCACCCGGATACGCCCAACGACGTCGCCCCCGGCGGCTACAACGACCCCGAGCAGGCGACCAGGCCAGGACTGCCGAGCAGCCCCCTGGCGCCGGCGATGGAGGAGATCGGCTTCCGCTGGAAGCTCTAAGTTGAGTCGTCCCCAAGAAGGAGCCGAGATGCCCGAGAAGTTCGCCGACGCCCTCAACGCCCAGATCGCCAACGAGTTCGCCGCCAGCCAGCAGTACGTGGCCGCCGCCGTCTACTACGACGCCGCCACCCTGCCCCGGCTCGCCGCCTTCTTCTACCGGCAGGCGCTGGAGGAGCGCGAGCACGCGATGATGATGATCCGCTACCTGCTCGACGTCGGCGAGGAGGTCCGGATCCCGGACATCAACGCCCAGCAGACGAGCTTCGCCGACGGCAGCGCCCCGGTGCGGATGGCGCTCGAGCAGGAGCAGCGCGTCAGCGACGAGATCTACTCCCTCTTCGAGCTCGCCCGCGAGCTGAAGGACTACCGGGCCGAGCACTTCCTCCAGTGGTTCGTCAAGGAGCAGGTCGAGGAGGTTGCGCTGATGGGCGACCTGCTCAACGTGGTCGAGCGCTCGAAGGACAACCTGCTGCTGGCCGAGGACTTCATCGCCCGCGAGAAACTGGGCGAAGAGAGCGCGGACGCGACCGCGCCCCCGGCCGCGGGCGAGTAGCCGACGGCCTAAGTAAGGAGATTGCTTATGACCAGGCCGATGGCACCGGTGATCAGCACGAGGTAGAGACGCTCAAAGCGTTCGTCGATCCGCGCGAATCCTTCGCGCATTTCCTTGAACCCCTCGTCCATCCGCCGGCTCAGTTCGTCGAGCCGCTCGTCGTTCATACGAGTACTGTAGACGAAACATTTCAGCCAAGCCAGCCGGCGCGGCGGCGCATCGTCTTGATCCGCCGGAACTCGGCGATGTCCTCGCGCAGCGCGGCGGGGGCCGGCGCCGGCAGGAACCGGGCCGGCAGCGGCGACTCGGCCACCTCCCCCTCGCTCCTGCTGACCCGGTAGGCACGGGCGCCGCGGCGGGCGGTCAGGGCCGCCGGGGAGCCATCGCCTTCCCAGAGCAGGCCGGCGTAGTCGTCGAGGCCATAGCCGCTCGGCATCCCGTCGCCGACCGCGTCGAGATATGCGGCTCGGCGCTCGGGTTCGTTGTTGTAGTGGACACAGAGGCTGCCCTCGAGCAGCCCGAGGCCGGCGGCCGCCAGCGGCCGCCCCGAGGACTTGGTGATCCCGGCCTCGAACCAGCACATCGCCCCGGCGCTCTGGCCGGCGAGAACGATCCCCTGGCGCCAGGCGAGACTGAGGATCGAGGCGATGTCGTGGGCCTCCCAGACCGCCAGCAGGTTGACCATGCTGCCGCCGCCGACGTAAATCAGATCCTGCGCAAGGAGGTGGTCGCGCAGCTCCAGCGGCCGCCGGCCGAGGCGGAAGAGGGAGACGTCGGAGGGCTCGCAGTGGCGCTCGCCGAAGGCCGAGTAGAAGCTGGCGATCTGGTCGGAGGTATCGCCGCTGGCGGTCGGCAGGATGCAGATCCGCGGCCGCTCGGCGCCGCGTTCGCCGGCCAGCCGCAGCAGCAGCTCGCAGACCGCCCGGTCGGGCGGCCGCGAGCTGAACTCGTGCCCGCCGAGGGCGAGGATCCGCCTCACCGCCGTCGCCTTGGGAATGGGACCGCTGGCGAAGCCCATCAGGCGGCCGGGGCGGTCGAGAGCGCCTCCGGCAGCGGAGCCGCGGGAGCCGCCTCCCGGTCGCCGAGGTAGGTGGTCGCGATCTGCATCTCCACCACCCGCGAGCCGGCGACGTCGAGCCGGTAGCCGCGGGCCTGCGGCCGCGAGGCGACCACGCGGCTCAGCTCCTCACCGGTGAAGTGCAGGGCGGCGCCGTCCTCCGCCGCGTAGCCGCCGCGCATCCCTTCGCGCAGCAGGCGGTGATAGGCCTCGCCGCGGCTGGAGCCGCGCTCGTAGTGAACGCAGTTGCTGAACGGCAGCAGCCCCAGCCCGCGCAGCCGTTTCGGCTCGCCGTGGAAGCCGCTGACCGCCTCCGCGAACCAGCAGAGCGAGCCGGCCGAGAGGCCGCAGAGGACCACCCCCGCTTCCCACGCCTCGCGCAGGATCGAGTCGATCCCGTGAGCGCGCCAGACGCCGAGCAGGCTGATGACGCTGCCGCCGCCGACGTAGATCAGGTCCTGGGAGAGGAGGTGGCGGCGGAGGTCGCTCGGCCCCTGCTCGCGCCGGAACAGCGAGATGTGGCTGGGCTCGCAGCGATGGGCGGAGAAGGCGCGGTAGAAGCGGACGATGTAGTGGTCGGCGTCGCCGCTGGCGGACGGCAGGAAGCAGACCCGCGGCCGCTCCGCCCTGGCCAGCCCCAGCACGTAGTCGTCGAGCAGCGGGTTCCCGGACTCCATCGAGAAGCCGCCGCCGCCGAAGGCGACGATCTGGCGCTCCGCAGTTTTCATATGAAAATGTTCGCCGCGGGTCGCGCCGCGGTCGTTGTACAGCGGTCCGAAGTTCAGGCGGTCGCGCTCGCCCCCGCGTACAGCCGGCGCAGCTTGTTGCGGGCCCGGTGTAGCCGCACCTTCACCGTCCCTTCGGGGATTCCGAGCCGGCGAGCGATCATCCCCTGGGTCAGGTCCTCCTCGTATTTCATCTCCAGCAGGCGCCGGTCGCGCTCTCCGAGCAGCGCGATGGCGGCGTGGAGGTCGGCCAGCTCGACCGTCGCCAGCACCTGCTCGTCCTCGGCCCCCTCGCTGAACTCGATCATCGCTGTCGGATCGGGGCGTGGCCGCGCGTGCTGGCGGAAGGCCTCGTTGCGGACGATTGCCGCCAGCCACTGATTGCGGGCGGCGGAATCGCGCAGGGTCGAACGCCGACGCCAGGCCCGGAGCAGGGCATCCTGAGCTATGTCTTCCGCCTCGCTCGGATTGCTCGCGTAGCGATAGGCGATGCGAAGACAGACCCTGTGAGCCTCACCCCACTCCCAGCCATCTTGGTTCCCGCGGCGATGCCCTATCGGAGTGCTGATTGAACGAACCTACATAAGCGCTGCGCCAAATTGCCACTTCTGCTCCCGAAACTGTTCTGAACTTGCGCAGGTCTCTTTGATCGTGGAGGCGGAACAGGGGGAGAAGCGCCCGCAGTGGGCCGAAATCGCCTACGAGGCGATCGCTCCCGCCTACGACGACTTCACCGCCCATCACAACTACGACCTCTGGCTCGGCGAGCTGATGCCGAAGCTGGAGAAGCACGGGATCCCAGGCAAGAGGTTGCTGGACGTGGCCTGCGGCACCGGCAAGAGCTTCATCCCCCTGCTGGAGCAGGGCTGGGAGGTGACCGCCTGCGACGTCTCAGCGGCAATGGTCGCGCTCGCCCGCGAAAAGGTCGGCGATCGCGCCGAGCTCTCCGTAGCCGACATGCGCGAGCTGCCCGTCTACGGCGAGTTCGACGTCGTCTTTTGCCTCGACGACGCGGTCAACTACCTGCTCAGCACCCAGGAGCTGGACGCGGCGCTGGCGGGCATGCGGAGCAACCTCGGTCCCGGCGGGCTGCTGATGTTCGACGTCAACACCCTCGAGACCTACCGCACCTTCTTCGCCGAAGAAGTGGTCGTCGAGCGGAACGGCAAGCGGATGATCTGGAAGGGGCTGACCAGTCCCGAGGTGGCGCCCAGCTCGATTGCCGAGGCGAGCTTCGAGGTCGAGCCGATCGACGCTGCGGGCGGCCCGGCGATCGCACCCGAGCTGCATCGCGAGCGCCACTTCCCCGAAGCGGAGGTGCGTGCGGCGATGGAGCGCGTCGGCCTCGAGCTCCTCGACGTCTACGGCCACCACCACGACGCGATTCCGAAGCAGCCGCTGGACGAGGTCGCCCACGCCAAGGCTGTCTACATCAGCCGCGCGAAGTAACCGAACCAGTTGCCGGAGCGCTCGGCCAGGGTCAGACCCGCTTCCGTTCCCTGCTGCTCGAGCTTGGCCTGGGTGGTGAAGTGAGGATCGCCGAAGAGCTCGCCGACCACCAGCCGGCCGCCGGGCTTCAGCACCCGGCGGATCTCCCGCAGGGCGGCGGCGGTGTCGGGGATCTCGCCGAGGACGGCGGTGAGGATCACGCCGTCCACCGAGGCGTCCTCGAAAGGCAGCGCCGTCGCGTCTCCTCGGGTCGGGACCAGGTTTTCCAGCCCGCGCTCTCCGGCGCCCCGCATCACGTGGTCGAGGAACTCCTGCTGCAGGTCGAACAGCTCGAGCCTCCCGTCCGGCCCGACCCACTCGGCCAGGTCGTGGCTGTAGTAACCGGTGCCGACGCCGATCTCCAGCAACCGCTCGCCGGGCTCGGGCCGCAGCACCGAGCGCAGCCGCTCGCGGGTGATGATCGGGTGCGGGGCTTCGACCCAGAAGCGCTGCCCGTAGGGGCAGGCAGAAGGGTTCTTGCGCCACCAAAGGGCCGCCGCCAGCGTCGCCGCCGCGGCCGCGCCCAGCAGGTGGCGCGGGCGCACCGGCTAGTGGCCGAAGCCGACGCGGTGCTCGCCGGACTCGATGCGGAGGAACTGGACCTTGCCGAGGTAGAGGGCGATCGTGCCCTCCTCGGTGTGGAGGTCGTGCCAGCCACCCTGCTCGAGCCGCGAGCGCAGGTCCTCGAGGTCCTCTTTGACCAGCCGGGTGGAGATCACCTGGCCGCCCTCGAAGCCGATCTCGACTCGTTGCGCATCTGCCATCAGTGACCTCCCGCGGGTTCGACGATCTCGGTCAGGACCCCGCCGGTGGAGCGGGGGTGGAGGAAGGCGACGCGGCTGTCGCGGATCCCGACCCGCGGCTCGCTGTCGATCAGCTGGATCCCGGCGGCGGCGATCTTCTCTAGGACGGCGTCGATGTCGTCGACCGCGTAGGCGACGTGGTGCAGGCCCGCCCCGTTCTTGGCCAGGTACTTGCCGACGGGGGTGTCGGGACCGAGCGGCGCCAGCAGCTCGACATGGCCGTCGCCGACATCGAGCAGGACCGCCTCGACCCCCTGCGACTCGACGGTCTCGCGGTGGGCCAGCTCCATCCCGAAGCCGTCTCGGTAGAGCTCGATCGCGGCGTCGATGTCCTCGACGGCGACTCCGATGTGGTCGATCCTTCCGAACAAGGCGGCGAAGTCTATGCGGCCTCGGCCCGCAGGATCTCGTCCAGCGCCGCGACCGCGACCTCGAGCTGCTCCGGCGTCGGCTCCTTCGTCGCCCAGTGCCGCTGGATTTCGCGGCCGGGCCTGTGGAAGGCCTCGGCCAGGGGGTCGCCGTGGTGCCGGTCGCTCCAGGCGAACATCTCGACCGCGATCGAGGCGCCGCCGAGGCCGACGCCGGCGCGGGCGGCGGCGCTCGGGTGCTCGACCAGCCGCTCGAGCATCACCGTGCCGCCGGCGGAGAGCAGCATCATCGGCACGACCAGGTTGGACCCGCAGCGGTCGTGCTCTTTGGGGATCGAGGCGACGTCGTCGACGAGGCCACGCTCGTAGGCGGCGATCGTCTTGTGCTCGGCGCCGTGGTAGGCGGCCAGATCACGGTCGCCGAGGGCGACGAGCGCGGGGACGACGCCGATCGCCTGCACCAGACCCTCGCGCATGGCGCTGGTCGGTAGGCGCTTGCGCAGCAACGAGGTAAGGCCGAGCGTGCCCGCGACTGCGGTCAGCACCCGCACGTCCTCGAACGGCAGCCGCGCCGAGGGCAGTCGCCGCCGCGCCAAAGGCAGCACCAGCAGCGCCTCGGCCAGTTTCAGCGGCCCGCGCAGGCCCGGCAGCTTCGCCACCAGCTTGGGGGCCAGCTCCGGCTTGCGCTCGGAGCCGACTTCGATGCCGCCGTCGGGGCCGCGCACCGCGGCCGCCCAGTGGGTGGGGCCATGGATCAGCAGCCCGTTTCGGAGCGCCATCCCGCCGAGGCGAAGCTTCTGAGGCTCGTTGCCGGCCATCGGCCCAGAGTAGACAAACGAAGAGGGCGTCGAGCCCAGTCCTCTCGACGCCCTCGTCCCCCCTGTTGCAACAAATCCGACCGGAGCCCCCCAGTCCAGGCCTCCGGCCGGGTTGTCGGCTCTCCCTGGCTTAGCTTGGTGAGCCGATCTGAAAACCCCGTTTAAGAGGGGAAGTTGCGCCGGGATTTACAAGTTGTCTAATTGTTTCCTCAAGGCCGCGAGGCGGCGTCCCAGCTCCACCTCGAAGCCGCGGTCGGTCGGCGCGTAGAAGCGCTGGCCCCGCAGCTCCTCGGGCAGCAGCGGCTGGCCGCTGACGCCGCCCGGCTCGTCGTGCGCGTAGCGGTAGCCCTCGCCGCGACCGAGCTTCTCGGCGCCGGGATAGTGGGCGTCGCGCAGGTAGTCCGGGGGCGTCTTGGCGCCGTTGGAGCGGACCTCGGCCCGGGCGGCCGAGAGCGCCTTGTGGGAGGCGTTCGACTTCGGCGCGAGGGCGAGGTAGACGGCGGCCTGGGCGAGGTTCAGTGCGCACTCTGGCAGGCCGACCCGGTCGACCGCGCGGGCGGCGGCGTCGGCGACGAGCAGCGCCTGGGGGTCGGCGTTGCCGACGTCCTCGGAGGCGAGGATCACCATCCGCCGGGCGATGAAGCGCGGGTCCTCTCCCCCCTCCAGCATCACCGCCAGGTAGTAGAGCGAGGCGTCGACGTCGGAGCCACGGGTGGCCTTGATCCAGGCCGAGACGAAGTCGTAGTGGCGATCTCCCTGGCGGTCGTAGTCGATCGCCTTGCGCTGCATCGCGTCTTCGACCGCGGCGACGTCGACCTCGCCGTCGGCCCGCTCGACTGCCCGCTCGAGGGCGGAGAGGGCGACCCGGGCGTCGCCCCCGCTGCGGGTGGCGAGCATCGCCAGCGCCTCGTCGGTCACGGCAGGCGGGTCGGCGATCCCCCGCTCCGGGTCGGCCAGCGCCCGGCGCAGCAGCTCTTCCACCTGCTCGCCTTCGAGCGGCCGCAGCTCGTAGATCTGCGCCCGAGAGAGCAGCGCTGAGTTGACCTCGAAGTAGGGATTCTCGGTGGTCGCGCCGATCAGGGTCAGCGTCCCGTCCTCGACCGCCGGCAGCAGCGCGTCCTGCTGGGCCTTGTTGAAGCGGTGGATCTCGTCAAGGAAGAGGATCGTCGGCCGGCCGCTGGCCCGCCGGCGCTCCCGCGCCCGCTCGATCACGGCCCGGATCTCGGCTTTGCCGGCGTTGACCGCCGACTCCTCCTCGAAGGCTCCCTGCGCCCCGGTCGCGGCGATCCGCGCCAGGGTCGTCTTCCCCGCCCCCGGCGGCCCGTAGAGGATCGCGCTGTGCGGCTTGCCGCTCTCGATCGCACTGCGCAGTGCCGATCCAGCGCCCAGCACGTGCTCCTGCCCGATCACCTCGTCCAGCGTTCGCGGCCGCATGCGGACAGCGAGCGGCGCGTCGGGCGGGACCCCGGGCGGCTGCCCGCCCGGGGAACCGCCTTCGCCCGTGTCGAAAAGTTGATCGGTCACCGTAGAATCGAAGTATGGAGAGCGCTACGGCAGTTCCTACCCAGTCCCAGCCCACCTCGACCCTGGAGTCGTTCAACCCGGCCACCGGGCAGCTGGTCGGCTCGGTGCCGACGATCGTCCCGGAGGAAGTGCAGGGAGTGGTCGACGACGTGGCGCGGATCCAGCCGGCCTGGGCGGAGCTGTCGACCAAGACGCGGGCCTCCTACATGAAGCGCGCCGCCGAGGCGCTGCTCGACGACATCGACGAGATCGCCAAGCTGCTGAGCGAAGAGCAGGGCAAGCCGCTGACCGAGTCCTACACGATGGAGCTGCTGCCGACCGTCGATGCGCTGCACTGGTGCGCGAAGCAGGGGCCGAAGATCCTCGCGGACGAGAAGGTGCCGATGACGCAGGCCTTCACGCTCTCCAAGAAAGGTCGCTTCAGCTACGAGCCGATCGGCGTCGTCGGCGTGATCGCCCCCTGGAACTACCCCTGGTCGATCCCCTTCGGCGAGGTCGCGATCGCGCTGATGGCCGGCAACGGCGTGGTCCTCAAGCCGGCCAGCCTGACGCCGCTGCTGGGCGAGCGGATCCGCGACGTCTTCGAGAAGGGCGGGCTGCCCGAGGGCCTGGTCCGGGTCGTCCACGGCGGCGGCCGGATCGGCGACGCGCTCTGCCGCTCCAGCGTCGGCAAGGTCTTCTTCACCGGCTCGGTCGAGGTCGGGCGCAAGGTCGGCGAGGTATGTGCAAGCGACCTGAAGGGCAGCGTCCTCGAGCTCGGCGGCAAGGACCCGATGATCGTCTGCTCCGACGCCGACATCGACAACGCGATCTCCGGCGCCGTCTGGGGCGGTTTCGCCAACGCCGGCCAGACCTGCTCGGGGATCGAGCGCGTCTACGTGATGCGCGACGTCGCCGACCGTTTCGTCGAGGGCGTCGTCCGCGAGACCGAAAAGCTCGAGGTCGGCAACCAGCTCGACTGGGACACCGCGATCGGCCCGATGACCTCCGAGGATCAGTACGAGATCGTCTGCGACCTGATCGCCGACGCCGAGGCCTCCGGCGCGACCAAGCGCTGCGGCGGCCCGGTCGACCCCCCAGGCCTCTCGGGCAAGTTCGTCGCTCCCACCGTCCTCACCGGCGTCACCCACGAGATGCGGATCATGCGTGAGGAGATCTTCGGCCCGGTGCTGCCGATCGTCGTCGTCGACTCCGAGCAGGAGGCGATCGACCTCGCCAACGACTCCGAGTTCGGCCTCGGCGCCTCGGTCTGGACCAAGGACCGCCAGCGCGGCGCCCGCATCGCCCGGCGGATCGAGTCGGGAATGGTCTGGGTCAACGACCACTCCTTCAGCCACGGCGCCTGCCAGTGCGCCTGGGGCGGCGTCAAGGACTCCGGCCTCGGCCGCTCGCACTCCAAATTCGGCTTCTACGAGTGCGTCAACATCAAGATGAACGCCTGGGAGCCGGGCCTGACCCGCGACTTCTGGTGGCACCCCTACGACCAGACCCTCGGCGAGGCGGTCAAAGCCTCGGCGAAGATCCTCTACGGCAAGGGCGAGGTCCGCGCCAAGGCGCTGCGCGAAGGTGCGGCGCCGCTGATGAAGGTCGGGCGCCGCACCCTGCAGAAGAAGCGCCGCTAAAGGCGCGGCTAAAAGCGCGCCTTCGGCGCAGCCGGCTCAGCCGCCGGCGATTTCGACCGTTCTCGAGGTCGCGGCGAGGCAGGTCGCGACCGGTCCCGGAGGGCTGGAGGCCTTCACTTCGGCGTAGACCATCGCCGGGACCTTGATGTTTTCGTTCAGCGCTTCGAGGTCGGCCTTCCAGTTGCCGTTCGGCTTCGAGAGGGAGCGGCTGAGGACGCCGTTGCCCTTCTGCTTGAGGACGACGGTCCGGTTGGCGACACAACTCGGGTCGGCGGCCTTGACCTTGCCCTGGTAGCCGGCGGCGCCGAGGGTGACTTCGCTTTTGATCTTGCCCGTCTCGGCCGGGCCGGCGGCGATTACCGCCGAGGCGCCGAGGGCGAGCACCGCGAGAATGGCGGCGCCGAGCGCGGCCACATGACTGGTTTTCTTCATCGATTCTCCTTGTCGAGGCGCCTCGCGGCGCTGCCGAAATTGCCGCGGCAGACTAAGCGATGGGACCGCTCTCGGCGAGCGACGGTGCAGAATCCCCCCAGATGCCCCCCGCGCAGGAGAAGGCCGCAGCCGCGATCGCCGTCGCGGCGCTGCGGCGCGACTACGGCGACCGCCCCGCCCTCGACGGGGTCGGCTTCGAGCTGCCCGCGGGCGCTTCGCTGGTCGTCCTCGGGCCGAACGGCGCCGGCAAGACGACCCTGCTGCGGATCCTCGCCACCCTGCTGCGCCCGAGCGGCGGCGAGGCGCGGGTGCTCGACTGCTCGCTGCCGGGCGAGGCCTGGAAGCTGCGCGGCCGGATCGGCTACCTCGGCCACGAGCCGCTGCTCTACCGCGACCTCTCCGGCCGCGAGAACCTGCGCTTCCAGGCGCGCCTGCACGGGCTGGAGCGGGAGGCGGCCGAGGAGCGAATCGAGGAGCTGTTGCGCGCGGTCGGAATGGAGCGCCGCGCCGACGAGCGGGTCGCCGAGCTCTCGGCTGGGATGCGCCAGCGGCTCTCGATCTGCCGCTGCGTCCTGCACGAACCGGAGCTGCTGCTGCTCGACGAGCCCGACTCCAACCTCGACGTCGAGGGTCGCGCGCTGGCCCGGGCGCTGATCGGGCCGGGGACCGGCACCCGGGTGGTCGTCACCCACGACCCCGAGCGCCACCTCCCCGAGGCCGACCAGGTGCTGCGCCTCGGGATCGGCGAGATGGCGGTGATCTCGTGACCCCCTCCCGCACCGCCTTCGCCGCGATCCTCGCCAAGGACCTGCGCTCGGAGCTCCGCACCCTGCAGTCGCTGCCGGCGATGGCCCTCTTCTCGGTCACCACCTTCGTCATTTTTCGCTTCGGGCTGGACCGCACTGCCCTCTCCGGCAGCCTCGCCTCCGGGGTCCTGTGGGCGACCCTGCTGTTCGCCGCCGTGCTCGGCATCAACCGCCTCTTCGTCGCCGAGCGCGAGGAGGGCGGCTTCGACGCGATCCGCCTGGCGCCGATCGACCGCAGCGTCCTCTTCGCCGCCAAGGTCAGCGCCCTGCTGATCTACCTGCTGGCGCTGGAGCTGGTCGCGGTGCCGATCTTCACCCTCTTCTTCCTCGACGGCGCCGCCGGCCTCGGCCCACTCGTCCTCGTCCTCCTGCTCACCGACCTCGGCCTCGCCGCAACCGGCACCCTGATCTCCTCGATGGCGGTCAACTCGCGGGCCCGCGACCTGCTCGTCCCGTTGGTTCTGCTGCCGCTGGCGGTGCCGTTGATGATCGCCGCCACCGGGGCGACCGAGCCGCTGCTCTCCCTGGGCGGCCCGTCCTACGATCGCTTCGGCACCTGGCTGATGGTGCTCGGGCTATACGATCTGATCTTCGGCCTGGTCGGCTACGCCGTTTTCGACTTCCTCCTCGAGGACTGACCGGGCGCCACGTTTCCGCCCCTCCCCTGGAGCATGTACGGCAAAGGACTCAAGCCCCTCTCGATCGCCACCGTGGCGATGATCGCCCTGTCGCTTTCGTTGGTCTTCTTCTACGCGCCGCTCGACGGGGACCAGGGCTTCATCCAGAAGATCTTCTACCTGCACGTGCCGTTGGCGATCGTCTCGCTGATCGGGTTCGTCGTCGGCGGCGTCTTCGCGATCGCCCACCTGCGGACCGACGACCGCAAGTGGGACGCCTACTCCTACGTATCGATCCACCTCTCGGTGATCTTCGGCGCCGCGGTGCTGATCACCGGCTCGATCTGGGCCAAGGCCTCGTGGGGGCACTGGTGGGTTTGGAACGAGCCGACCCTGGTCAGCTTCCTGATCGTCTTCCTCCTCTACGCGACCTACTACCCCTTCCGCTACGCGATCGAGGATCGCGACCGCCAGGCCCGCTACGCCTCCGTCTTCGCGATTACCGCCGGCGCCTTCGTGCCGCTCAACTTCATGGCCGTGCGGATGGCCCAGAGCCTCGTCCACCCCCGCACCTTCGCCACCGCCGAAGGCGGGATGCCGGGCCAGATGATGCTCACCTTCCTCTGCTCGCTGGTTGCAATGGGGCTGCTGTGGACGACCTTGGTCAAGTTCGAGCTGACCGCGAAGAGCGCCTCCGGCCAGGTCAAGCGCCTGCGCCGCGCACTCGACGCCCCGGTCGCCGGCGGCAGCTCGCGGATCGCCCCGGAGGTGAGCTGACGGTGGAGCTGGCCTTCCTGCTGCCGCTCGGCGCCCCCGCCCTGCCGCTCGACGAGGCCGGCAAGTACGTCGCCGGCGCCTACGTCGTCTTCGTCGTCCTGCTGGTCGTCTACGTCGGGATCATGGCGGCGAAACTGGGCCGGATCGAGCGCGAACTGCGCGAGGTGGCGGCGATCGCCGAGGAGCGTAAAGACGATCAGCGCGAGGAGGTGAACGCCTGATGGCGGAGCTGCTCGCCCTCGGCGTTTCCCACAAAACCGCGCCGCTCGACCTGCGCGAGCGCCTCTCGCTGACCGAGGGCCGCGCCGTCAGCGCCCTGGCCGAGCTGACCACCGCGCAGGGAATCCACGAGGCGGCGGCGATCTCGACCTGCAACCGGACCGAGCTCTACCTGATCGTCTCCGACCCGGTCGAGGCCGAGTCGACCGCGCTCGGCGTCCTCACCCGCCAAGCCGAGATCCGCCCGACCGAGCTGCTCGGCCACCTCTACTCGCTGCGCGCCGGCGAGGCCGCCCGCCACCTGCTGCAGGTGACCGCCGGGCTCGACTCGATGATCCTCGGCGAGGCCGAGATCCAGGGCCAGGTCAAACGCGCCTACGAGCTGGCGCTGGTCGAGGGGGCGACCGGGCCGATCCTCAACCGCCTCTTCCGCAGCGCCCTCAGCGCCGGCGGCCGCGCCCGCGAGGAGACCGGGATCAGCGAGAAGGGCGTCTCGATCCCCTCCGTCGCGGTCGAGCTGGCGCGGCGCACCCTGGGCGACCTCTCCGAGCGCAGCGTGCTGGTCGTCGGCGCCGGCGAGACCGCCGAGCTGGTCGCCAAGGCGATGGTCGCCCGCGGCGTCGCCACCGTCTTCGTCGCCAACCGCCACTACGACCGCGCGATCGGCCTCGCCCAGCGCTTCAACGGCACCGCGGTCCGCTTTGACGAGCTGCCCGAGCAGCTGACAAGTGCCGACATCGTCGTCTCGGCGACCAACTCGCCCCACCACATCGTCGAGCGCGATGGGCTAGAAGCGGTGATGGAGGCACGGCCGGAGCGGCCGCTGCTGGCGATCGACCTGGCGGTGCCGCGCGACATCGAGCCGGCCTGCCGCGAGATCGCCGGGGTCACCGTCCACGACATCGACGACGTGCAGCAGATCGTCGAACGCAACGCCAGCGGCCGCGAGGCCGAGGCGCGGCGGGCGGAACGGATCATCGACGCCGAGCTCGACCGCTTCGAGCGCTGGCTGGCCTCGCTCGAGGTGGTGCCAACGATCGCCGCCCTGCGCGAGCGCGGCGACGAGGTGGTGCGGCGGGTGCTGGCCGAGAACGAGGGCCGCTGGGAGAACCTCTCCGGCGCCGACCGCGAGCGGCTGGAGAAGATGGCGCAGGCGATCGCCTCGCGGCTGCTGCACGACCCGACCCTGCGGATCCGCCGCTCGGCCGGTTCCGACGACGCCTACTTCCACCTCAGCGCCCTGCGCGAGCTGTTCGGTCTCGACGTCGAGACCGAGCCCGAGGTCGAGGCGCGCGACAACGTCACCGAGCTGCGCCGCAAGAAGAGCTAGCGATGCGGATCGCAACCCGCGGCAGTGCCCTGGCGCTGACCCAGGCGCGCTGGGTGGCCGACCGGCTCGGCGATGCAGAGTTGGTCGAGGCGAGCTCCGACGGCGAAGCCGGCGACAAGTCCCGCTTCGTCCGCGGGGTCGAGGCGGTGCTGCTGGCCGGCGGCGCCGAGCTCGGCGTCCACTCGGCAAAGGACCTGCCGGGAGCGATGCCGGACGGGCTGGAGATCGCCGCTGTGCCACGGCGGGAGGATCCGGCCGACGTCTGGATTGGCGCCGGCGACTCCCTCGACGACGCCCCCGAGGGGGCGCGGGTGGGGACCGCGAGCCTGCGCCGCCGGGCGCAGCTGCTGGCATCGCGACCTGACCTGCGAGTCGAGGAGCTGCACGGCAACGTCGACACCCGCCTGCGCAAGCTGGCGGAAGGCGATCTGGACGCGATCGTCCTCGCCGCCGCCGGCCTGCGCCGGCTCGGGCGCGAGGCCGAGATCGGGTTTTCCATCCCGGCCGACCGCATGGTCCCCGCGGCCGGCCAGGGTGCCCTGGCGCTGCAGGTGCGGGCCGACGACGAGGCCACGATCGAGACCGCTGCTGCGGTCAACGACCTCGAGGCGATGCGGGAGCTGACCGCCGAGCGGACCGTGGTTGCGCTGCTCGAGGCGACCTGCGCCAGTCCGCTCGGCGCGCACGCCCGGGTCGCCGGCGGGTCGATCGCGATCGAGGCCTTCGTCGGCCTCCCCGACGGCAGCGAGTGGCTGCGCGACCGGATCGAGGGCAGCGCTGAGGAGCCCGCCCTGGCGGGAGCGGAACTGGCCCAGCGCCTGATCGGCGCCGGCGCCCGCGAGCTGCTCGACCGGGCGGAGGAGATGGCGTGAGCGCGCAAGCGGGCGTTGTCTACCTGGTCGGAGCCGGGCCGGGCGACCCGGGCCTGATGACGGCGCGCTCGCTGGAGCTGATCGCCGGTGCCGACGCGGTCTTCTACGACCGCCTGATCCCGCCCGGGGCCCTCGCCGGCGCCCACGCCGACGCCGAGCTGGTCTACGTCGGCAAGCAGCCGGGCGTTCCCTCGGTGCCGCAAGAGGAGATCGGCGAACGACTGGTCGAAGCCGGGCGCGCCGGCAAGAGCGTGGTCCGGCTCAAGGGCGGAGACCCCTTCGTCTTCGGCCGCGGCGGCGAGGAGGGCGAAGCGCTGCGCGAGGCCGGGGTCGAGTTCGAGGTGGTGCCCGGAGTGACCGCCGGCGTCGCCGCCACCGCCTACGCCGGAATCCCGGTCACCCACCGGGACGACGCCTCCGCGGTCGCCTTTGTCACCGGCCACGAGGATCCCGAGAAGGAGGAGAGCGCGCTCGACTGGCCAGCGCTCGCCCGCTTCCCCGGCACCCTGGTCTTCTACATGGGCGTCAAGAAACTGGAGTGGAACGCGACGGCGCTGATCGAGGCCGGGCGCGACGCCGGCGAGCCGGCCGCCGCGATCGAACGCGGCACCTGGCCGGGCCAGCGGACGGTGACGGCGACCCTGGGGTCGATCGCCGAAGCCGTCGCCCGCGAGGAGATCAAGGCGCCGGCGCTGATCGTCGTCGGCGAGGTCGCCAAGCGCCGCGAGCAACTCGAATGGCTGGAGCGCAGGCCGCTGCACGGGCGCCGCGTCGTCGTCACCCGGGCGCGTGCCCAGGCCAGCGGGCTGGCCGCGACCCTGCGCGGGCTCGGCGCCGAGGTGGTCGAGCTGCCGGCGATCCGGATCGAGCCGCGGATCGAGGACGAGGAGGTGCGGAAGGTCGCCGGGGCGCTGGGGATCTACGAGCTGATCTGCCTGACCAGCCCCAACGGCGTCCGCCTCCTCTTCGAGGCGATGGAGGCCGCCGGCGTCGACGCGCGAGCCCTGGCCGGGGTCACCGTGGCGGCGATCGGCCCGGGAACCGCCCGGGCGCTGGCGGAGCGCGGCGTCCTCGCCGACGTGGTCCCCGAGCGTTTCGTCGCCGAGGGGCTGATCGAGGCACTCGAGGACCAGGAGGTCGCCGGCGCCCGCGTCCTCGTCGCCCGGGCCGCCGAGGCCCGCGACGTCCTCCTCGAGGCGCTGCGCGAACGGGGCGCCGAGGTCGACGTCGTCGCCCTCTACGAGACCGTCCGCGAGCAGCCCGAGGAGTCGGAGATCGAGGCCGCCCAGAGCGCCGACTACGTCACCTTCACCTCCTCCTCCACCGTGACCAACCTGACCGAGGCACTCGGCGACCGCTTCCCCGCGAACGCCCGGATCGTCTCGATCGGACCGATCACCAGCGAGACCGTCCGCAACGCCGGCCTCGAGGTCGACGTCGAGGCCGAGCGCCACGACATCGACGGCCTCCTCGCAGCCCTTCTCGCCGACGCGAGCGAATGAGCTTCGGCAGCCTGCACCGCCACTACCGCTCGACCGACTCGACCAACACCCGCGCCCGCGAGCTGGCCGCCGCCGGAGCACCGCACGGCACCGTAGTCACCGCCGGCGAGCAGAGCGCCGGCCGGGGCCGCCAGGGCCGAACCTGGACAGCGCCCCCGGACAAGGCCCTCCTCTACTCGGCAATAGTCCGGCCCCTAGAGGACCACCACACGCTCCTCCCCCTATCCGTCCCCCTAGCCGTCTGCGAGGCAGCCGAACAGCTCAACCCCGACCTCGAGTGCAAGGTCAAGTGGCCAAACGACATCCACGCAGAAGGCCGCAAGCTAGCCGGAGTACTGATCGAGGCCCGCCCCCAAGACAGCTGGGCAGTAATAGGCATCGGCCTGAACCTCTTCATCAAGCAAAACGAATTCCCGTCTGACCTGCGCGATCGAGCTACGTCGCTCTTCCCCAGCGGTCAACGGACCCAGGAGAGGGGGTCCGGCGGACCCCCTCTCCTGGGTCCGCTCAACCAACGCCTGAACCACTGGATCAACGCAAAGCCCGACGAAGTCCTAGCCGAGTGGCGCAAACTCGACGCACTAAAGGGCAGAGAGGTCGCCTGGGAGGGAGGCTCAGGAGTCGCCGACGGCATCGACGACAGGGGCTACCTGCTCGTCCTCACCGCCGGAGGCGACCGCATCGCCGTCGGCGCCGGCGAGGTCCACCTCACCCGCTTCTGAATCTTTCGCTTTCCGGCGCCGACTGCGCCGCGGCTTCGCCCCGCCCTCGGGCGGACCGCCGTTGCCGCTCTTGCCGTTCTGCCCCTCTTTACGTTTGCGCTTGCGGCGCCGCTTGCCGCCTTTGGGGAAATTCTTCAACAGCTCGCGGGCGACGGCCGACGGTTTCCGCGCCATCCGCATCCGCGCCCCGCGCAGCACCTCCTCGCCCTCGGGGGTGTGCGAGACCGCGGCCGCCAGCAGCGAAACCGCCAGGCGGCGGTCCTGTTTGCGCGCCGCGTGCACAAGTCGCCGCGCGTTGCGCCCATGCGCACGCCCGGAGGAGTTGACCAGCAGCCCGAGCAGCCGCTTCGTCTCCGGCCAGCGCTGCACCGCGTACTCCTCGTGCAGTTCGCGGGTGTATTCGGCGAGCCGCCAGACCCATGCCTGAGCCTGGTCGCGGCGGCCGATCCGTTTGTCGATCAGCGCCTGAAGGCACGTCTTCGTCCCCGCGCGTTTGTCCTCGCGGCTCCAGGTGCCGACGATGTCGATCGCGTCGTCGAAGGCCTCGCCATCTCCCAGGTCGGCGATCTCGCCCAGCGCTTTCAGCCGCAGCTGGGCGTTTCGGTTGCGCTGCACGCAGGTCAGCAGGAAGCGTTTGCGCAGCTCCTTGGTGCGGTCGTTCTGCAGCATCGCCCGCGCCCGGCGCCAGCCCTGGGTGTTGACCCGGGCCCCAGCCAACGCCGCCCAGGCGTGCTGCTCGGGATAGTCGAGGTTCTCGACCGCGATCCGCCAAATCTCCCGTTCCAGCACCTCCATCCGCTTCTCCTCGACGTCGGAGACCGGGACGATCCGCCGCTCGACCCGGACCCTGCGCCCGCGCCCGCGCCGCACCGGCCCGACGACGATCGCGCCGCCGCGGTAGACGTCGCGGTCGAGCAGGCTGTGAAGGGTGATGATCGTCTCGTCGTGGGTCGTGGCGGGGTGGACGAAGTCGAGGACGATCCCGGCCTCCTTGCCCGGCGCCCGCCGGGTGACGCGGCCGACCCGCTGCTGGTAGATCCGCCGCGAGGCGGTCGGCGCCAGGTGCATGCAGATCGTCGCCCGCGGGCTGTTCCATCCCTCGGCCAGGAGCATCGCGTTGCAGAGGACGTCGACGGTGCCGCGCTCGAAGCCGGCGAGGATCTCGGCCAATTCGCGCTTCGGGGTTTCGCCGGAGACCGCCTGGGCGTTGATGCCGGCGTCGCGGAAGGCTTTGGCGACGTTCTTCGCGTGCTGGACGCCGGCGGTGTAGACGACGCCCGGGATCTTGCGGAAGCGGGAGCGGTAGAGGTCGGCGATCGCGACGTTGAAGGGCTCCTGGTCGAGCAGGGCGGCCAGCTCCTCCTGGTCGAAGTCCTGGTCGACCTCACCTTTGCGCAGCGGCACCTTGGCGATCGTCCGCACCCCCGGGCCGGGCGGGATTCGCAGGCACCGCAGCGGCGCGATCACGCCGCGGCGCGCCGCCTGGGCGAGGTCGAAGCGCGAGGTCTGGGTCGGGAAGAGGTCGGCGACGTGGCGGGCGATCAGCGCTCCGGTCGCGGTCATGCCGATGTAGACGGGGCCGGGCCACTCGCGGATGCAGGCACTGGTTTTCTCGCCCAGCGCGGTGTGCGCCTCGTCGCAGATCACGATCGAGTAGGCGTCGGAGATCTTCTTGTGGTTGCGGACGAACCACTGGTAGGTCTCGACCGTGACCGGCCCTTCGGGGTCGTCGCTGTTGCCCATCAGCGGGGGCCGCAGACGATCCTTGTAGCCGCGGTCGGAGATCTCGCCGATGAACTGGTCGACGAGGTTGCGGCGGTGGGTGAGGATCAGCACCCCGCCGGTGCGGGTCGCCTCGACGAAGCCGACCGCGGCGACGGTCTTGCCGGCGCCGGTCGCGTGCTCGAACCAGAAGCGCCGCTCGGCGCCGGGGTCCTCGGGCGCCTCCTCGACGACCTCCTCGTCCTCCTCGACGGGTCCTTCTTCCCAGTCCTGGGGCTCCTCGTCGGGGTCGAGCTCCTCGTCCTCCTCCTCTGCCTCCTCGTCATCGGCATCGGCATCGGGGGACGGCTCGGCATCCAACTCGGTGTCGGTGGCGGCCTCCCCGTCCAGCTCAGAGTCGGCTTCGTCGCCGTCCGGCTCGGCGTCGTCGCTCTCGACCACGGCGGCACCGCCGGCCTGCTGCTGACCCATCAGCTCGGCCAGGGTGCCGGAGAGGGCATCCACCTGGTGCGGGTTCAGTTCGGCCCCGTCGAGCAGCTTCGGCGGCTCGTCGGCGAGGAAGCGCTCGAGGCCGAGCAGCAGGGAGAAGTCGCGGCGCCATTGGATCGAGGGGTGCTCGGCCCCTTCGTCGAGCTCCTTCAGGGAGGCGTCGAGGGCACGGCGGCGGGCGGTGCCCGGCGCCAGCGCCTCGGGCCCCTCGCCGTCGAGCAGGAAGGGCTCGCGGGCGAACGCCGCCGCCCGCTCTATGTCGGCGCTTGAGGGAACTGCCGCCGCGGCGGCAACGTCGCTGGTGTTGGCCATGGAAGGCTTCTGGGATTCCGTCCCCACCGCAGACAGGCAGACGGTTGGGACAAGGTGAACGAGGCTGCGAGGAATCGCCCGTTTGCGTCTCCCCCGAAAACTCAATGCGATTCGCGAGCCGCGAACCGAACGTACGTATTGTACCCACCGATCGGATGCGCAGGCGGATCAGACCACACCTTGCGGTAGGGGCGCTGCTGGCGACGGTACTTCTCGGCGCCGGCTGCGGTGGGTCCGAAGGCGGTGACTACGGCGGCGCTCACCCCGATTACGCAAAGGCTCTGGCGGGGGCGCCGCCACCGCTGGCCGCTCTCTACAAACAGGGCGACGAACTGCTGGACGGCGGCATCGACGCCTACGAAAAGCGGCTCGCGGACCTGCACGGCTACCCGGCGGTGGTCAACGTCTGGGCCTCGTGGTGCATCCCCTGTCGCCAGGAGTTCCCCGTCCTGCAGAAGCTATCGGCGCGCTACGGAAAGCAGGTCGCCTTCCTCGGGGTCAACGCCGAAGACTCGAACGATGCTGCCACCACCTTTCTCGAAGAGGAGCCGGTGCCCTATCCCAGCTACACCGACCCCGACAAAGAGATCCTCACCTCGCTCGGCGCCTTCGGGGGACTTCCCGACACCGCCTTCTACGACGAGTCCGGAAAGCTGGTCAACCTGAAACAGGGTCCATACAGCGACGAGTCCGAGCTGGAAGAAGACGTCCGCCGTTACGCCTTGAAGAGCGGATAATCGAAGGCGTGGAAGCCTTCGTCGTCATCGCGATCATCGGGGTGGGCCTGCTGCTCGCCGAGCTGCTGCTGCCGACCGGGGGAATCCTGGCGCTGCTGGGCGTGATCGGCCTCACCGCGGCCGGACTGGTCGCTTTCGGCTCCGACAGCAACGCCGCCGACTACGCGGGCGGTGCGCTGATCGCGCTCGGGATCGTCTCCGGGATCAGCTTCTACTTCGTCAGCCGCAGGGTTCTCGAGGCACACCGCAACGAGAAGGTGCGCACCGGCACCGAGGAGATGATCGGGTCGACGGCCGAGGCCCGCACCTCGATCGACCCCGACGGGCGGGTCTGGCTCGGGGGGACGATTTGGAGCGCCCGCCTGGCCGCGGGAGCGGCCCCGATTCTGCAGGGGGATAAAGTCAGGGTCGAGGCGGTCGACGGGCTGACGCTGGTGGTGCGCCCCGAGCCGCAGGCCGCGGTCCAGACGAGCGAAGGAGCCGGTTGATGGAAGTAGTGGCAGGCATTCTCATCGTCCTCGCGTTCTTCGCGCTTATCGCGCTGGGAACCTCGGTCCGGATCCTGCGCGAGTACGAGCGCGGCGTGATCTTCCGGCTCGGGCGCCTGATCGCCCAGAAGGGGCCCGGCCTGATCCTGCTGATCCCGCTGGTCGACCGGATGGTCAAGGTCGACCTGCGGACGATCACGCTCAACATCCCGCCGCAGGAGGTGATCACCCGCGACAACGTTCCCTGCCGGGTCAACGCCGTCGCCTACTTCCGCGTCGTCGACTCCAACCGCGCCGTGGTCGAGGTCGAGAACTACTTGATCGCCACCTCGCAGATCTCGCAGACCGCGCTGCGCTCGGTCCTCGGCAAGGCCGAGCTGGACCAGCTGCTGGCCGATCGTGAGCGCCTCAACGAAGAGCTGCAGAAGATCATCGACGAGTCGACCGAGCCCTGGGGCGTGAAGGTCACCGCGGTGGAGATCAAGGACGTCGAGATCCCCGAGCAGATGCAGCGGGCGATGGCGCGCCAGGCCGAGGCCGAGCGCGAGCGGCGGGCGAAGATCATTAACTCCGAGGGGGAGTTCCAGGCCGCTCAGAAGCTCACCGACGCCGCCGACATCATCAGCACCAACCCGGCCTCGCTGCAGCTGCGCTACCTGCAGACCCTGCTGGAAATCGGCAGCAATCAGAACACCACCGTGGTCTTCCCGCTGCCGATGGACGTGCTCGAGCCGTTCATCGGCAAAGGCTCGGCAGAACGCGCCAAGGGCTCGCCACGCCCGCCCGCGCGGCCGACCCCGCCTCCATCGCCGCCGGTGGACGCGCCTGAGCCCGACGACCTCCCCCCTTCCCGCTCCTGAGCTCTCCCGAGATCCGCATCGACCAGCTGACCGGGCTGAGGACGATCCTCGCCCCGGGCCGGGCCGCGCGCCCAGACAGCTTCTCGGCGCGGGCGAGCGAGCCGAAAGGACCGGAGAACTGCCCCTTCTGCGAGGGGCGCGAGGACCGCACCCCGCCCGAGCTCTACGCCCTGCGGCCGGATGGCGGCGAGCCCGACTCGCGCGGCTGGAAGACGAGGGTGGTATCGAACCTCTACCCAGCGCTCGGGGGGGAGGGCTCTTCCGGCGAGGCCGAACCGGCAGCGGAAGCCGGGTCCTTCGCCAGCGCCGGGGATCCCCTGCTCGCCTCCAAACGCGCCGGCGAACCGGACCTCTTTTCTTCCCGCCCGGCGGAGGGGTCGCACGAGGTGCTGATCAACTCGCCGGAGCACCTGACGGCGATGGCGCAGCTGGGCGACGAGCAGTTCGCCGCCGCGATCGCCACCTGGCGCGAGCGGATGCGGGCCCACGCTGACGCCTCCTATCTGCAGCTGATCGTCAACGAGGGGGGCGGCGCTGGGGCCTCGCTCGAGCACACCCATGCCCAGCTCTACGCGCTGCCCTTCGTCCCCACCGCGGTCGCCCGCGAGCGCGAGCGGGTCGGCGCCTACGGCGAACGCACCGCCGGGGGCGGGCTGCTCAGCGACGTGCTGGTCGAGGAGGTGCGGCGGGGCGACCGGCTGGTCGCGATCGATGACGAGGCGGCGCTGATCTGCCCCTGGGCCTCACGCTCCCCCTTCGAGCTGCGGGTGATCCCGCGGCGCGAGTCGGCGAGCTTCGAGGAGGACGAAGGGAGCGCGGCGATGATCCGCGCCGCGATGCGCGCGCTCGCCAAGCTCTTCGACGGCCCGCCGGAGCTGAACCTCTGGATCCGCACCGCCCCCCGCGGCGCCGAGCAGTTCCACTGGCACGTCGATATCGCCCCGCGGCTGACGATCAAGGCCGGCTTCGAGCTCGGCACCGGCGTCGACATCAACGTCTACCCGCCGGAGCGGGCGGCGTCAGACCTGAGAGAGTGCCTCTGATGCAGCCGAACCCACGACCGATCCCGCGCTTTATTGCCGACACCACCCAGGAGGGAATCCCGCACGGCCGCTTCGCAGAGCGCCTGCGCGAGGAGTTCGCCAAGGCCGTCGTAGAGATCGGCGACCTGCCCGCGGGGGCCGAGCTGCCGGCCGAGGTCGATTGGTTCCCGGAGCGCGCCTGGGGCGGCCGGGTCTGGGTCCCGGGCTCGGCCCACACCGAGAGCGAGGAGGGCCGGCTGGAGCTGTTCGGACATGTCTCCTACGTCCAGCCCCTGGAGGGGGAGCCGAGCGACTTCGAAGCCAAGGCCGACTTCACGGACATCCTCGCCGCGGACAACCCCGAGTGGCGCATCGACCTCAACGACGACGTCGTCGGCCGCTGGCGCGGGGAGAACGGACGGGCCGGCGCGGTGACCCTCGTCTGGGGCCGGCCGCTGGTCCGCGGCGCGATCGCCGCCACCGCGGTGCTGGACGGCGAGACCGTCGACCAGGAGCTGATCTCTCAGGATCGCTTCACCCTGATCGCGCTCGACGCGCTCGAGGCCTACGGCGACGACATCTTCATGGAAGTGAAGCTCTGGAGCCGCCGTGCCGACGAGCTCGCCTCCGAGACCCTCTACGCCTGAGCGAGTCCTACGCAAGCACCTCGACCGGGAGGTCGATGCCCGTCCGCGCCAGCCGCGCGTCAAAAGTCAGTAGCGGTTCGTCCAGCATCAGCGCCAGCGCCACGTAAAGACCGTCGTAGAAGCTGAGGTTGTCGCGTAGGTCCCAGGCGACTTGAATTAAGAGTTCGTGCTCCACTTTTTCGATCGGCAGATCATTGATCTCGGATAGCGCGCCTCTCGCGAGCTCCGCATTGAGCCGTCCCTGTCGAACGCGACGCCGGAGGGCTTGACCGATCTCAGCATCGATGAGATGTGGCGCCCAAAGCGTGTGTTCTTCAGTGGCAAGTCGCTCGTCAACCATGCGCGCATTTCTCCCGCCGCCCAGAAACTCAACCAAGACCGAGGCATCGACAACCGGCATCAGTCGCCACGCATCTCGCGAATGGTGTCGACGATCTCTTGGGTGGAGAGCGGCCATTTTTCTTCGCGATCTCTTCGCCTCGCTGCAATCTCGCGAATCGTCGATTTGCGCCTCCGCCGGTCGAGCTCTCGCTTGATGTAGTCGGACATGCTCATCCCCGCCGCTGCCGACCGCATCTTCAGTTCCCGGTGTAGGTCGTCGGGCACATTCCTGATCTGGATCATCTTGGACATGTGCTCCACATTAACCCGTGCGGAGGACATGTCGATTATCTCTGCCGTCTTCATGCAAGAGATCGTGCCGAGCCACACCGCACGTGTGGCTCGCAGATCGCGCCAACTTCGACAAGCCATAGCCAACTAAGCGACAATTCCAGGTCCCTGCCCCGATAGCTCAGATGGATAGAGCGATCCCCTCCTAAGGGATAGGCCGCTGGTTCGAATCCAGCTCGGGGCACTTTTTAAGATGCAGGCTTTCTCCCGGCAGGCTGCAACTTTTGGACGGCTCGGCTGGTTGTAGAGAGAGTGCAGATCGTGCCCCCGGTCCATCGAACCCGCCTTCGGGCCGCCCTCTTGCCGCTGCTGGCTCTGGTTGCGCTGCTGGCTGTGCCCGCCGCCTCGCCGGCCGCCGGCAAGCGCTCCGTCCACTTCGACGGCCGCACCGAGCGGATCCCCCGGACCTGGCCCGTCTACCGCCTCGCCCGTCACCCGGGGATGTGCGTGCGGATGGACCGGCGCGCCGTCTACCTCGGCACCCCTTCCTCCCAGCAGCGCTGTCCCGCCGGCGTGATGGGCCGGCGCCGGGCGATCCTGATCGAACCGCGCTCCGCCGCCCGCCCGGCGGCGCTCCCCTGGGCCCACCGGGGCGCCACCGCCTCGGCCGCAGGCACCGTCTTCACCGGCCTTGGCTTTGACGCCTGCAGCGCCCCGTCGGCGCGCTCGATGGCAGCCTGGGGCAGCTCCCCCTACCGGGCGATCGGCGTCTACATCGGCGGCGCCAACCGCGCCTGCTCACAACCGAACCTGACCGCGAGCTGGGTGGCGGCGCAGACCGAAGCCGACTGGCACCTGATCCCCACCTACGTCGGCCTCCAGGCTCCGACTAGCGCCTGCTCCAGCTGCGCCAAGCTGACCTCCAGCCAGGCAACCGCCCAAGGCGCAGCGGCGGCGCTCGACGCGGTCGAAGAAGCCAGCGCGGTGGCGATCGGCCCGGGCAGCCCAATCTACTTCGACATGGAGGCTTACTCGCAGACCTCGAGCGCCACCGCCGCCACCCTCGCCTTCCTCGAGGCGTGGACCCAGAAGCTGCACCAGCTCGGCTACTCCGCCGGCGTCTACAGCAGCAGCGGCTCAGGGATCGAGGACCTCGCCGGCCAGGTCGGCACCGGATACGAACTGCCGGACGCGATCTGGATCGCCAACTGGAACGGCCAGCAGAACACCGTCGACTCGGTCGTCCCCTCCAACGTCTGGACCCCCCATCAGCGGATCCACCAGTACCAAGGAGGCCACAACGAGAGCTACGGCGGCGTGTCGATCAACATCGACAACAACTACGTCGACGGGCCGACCGTGGGGACCGCTTTCCTCGCCGCCGGCGACGACCCGATCGGCTACCTCGACCTCGCCAACTCCCCCGCCCCCGGCCAGGTGCGGGTCCGCGGCTGGGCCTTCGACCCCAACCTCCCCGCCGAACCGCTCTCGATCCGGCTTGCGGTCGGGGGCAAGATCGGCGACCCCAACGTCGTCCTCTACGACCTCGGAGCGGTGGCGAGCCGCTCGCGCCGCGACGTCGCCGGCGAGTTCCCGGAAGCCGGATCGCGCCACGGCTTCGACGTCAGCCTGCCGACGGTGAAGTCGGGGCGCCAGCGGGTCTGCGCCTACGCGCTCGACGTCGAACCGGGCGAAGACCGGCTCCTCGGCTGCAAGGGGGCGACGATCCCGGTCGCGGTCCAGCTCTCCCAGGTGGGGATGACCGGCAACCGAGTGCGGGTGCGGGTCAGCTGTCTGTGGCCGGCGGGGACCGAATGCCCGGGGCAGGTCCTGCTCCGCACCCGCTTCCGGGTGCCGGTCCCCCGCTACCGCGGCCGCGGTCCCCGCACCCGGGCGGTCAGCCGGCTGATCGGACGAGGCAGCTTCCACCTCGGCGGCGGCACGGCGCAGACCCTTCGCGTCCCGCTCAGCACCGGCGGCCGGGCGCTGCTGCGCAGCCGCGGGCGGCTGAAGACCCACGTGGTCGTCGCGATTCCGGGGGGACAGCGGGTCGCCGTCCTCGCGGTCAAGCGCTAGGCGCTTCTCCCTCGCCGAGCGCCTCACGCAGGCGGGTCAGCTCGGCCCGCAGGGCGGCGATCTCCCGCTCGATCCGGTCGAGGCGATCGTCTCCCACGGGCTCCGCCGGGGGCGACTCGGACGTTGGCTCGGCGGACGAGGACACGGCGGCCTCCACCTCGCCGCCCGGCTCCGCAGCCCCACCCAGCAGCTGCTCGTAGCGGTCCTCCTTCTGCCCGGCGCGCCGCGGGTGACGGACGACCAGCTCGCGCTCCACCAGTCGCTCCAGGGTGTCGTGTGCCGCGGCCAGGTCGTCAAACCGGTGCAGGCGATCGCTGCGCAGCTTCAGCTCGCCGGGGGTCTGCGGGCCGCGCAGCATCAGCACCGCCAGCAGGGCCAGCTCGTCGTCCCGCAGACCGAGCGCCTCCGGCAGCAGGTGGCGGTACTTGCGGGCGCGGCTGCCGGCGCCGCTCGCCAGCCGGGTCCAGCCGCGCAGCGCCAGGCGCCGCAACGCCTCGGAGACCGTCGCCTCGTCGTAATCGACTACTGGGTCGCGGTTGGTCGCCTGGTTGCAGGCGAGCCGCAGCGCGTTCAGCGAGAGCGGGTAGGCGTCGGGCGTGGTGCGCTGCTTCTCGATCAGGCAGCCGACGACCCGGATCTCGACCGCGTCCGGTTCCATCTCTCAGCTGCGGTCGGGGCGATCCGGGTGGATCTCGTCGATCGTGACGAGGGCCCGATACGGGGCCTCGGCCGCGGCTTCGATCCTCTCGGCGCCCCCGGCCAGCCGGTCGACGACCGCGACGACGCCGGCGATCTCGAGACCCTCCTCGCGGACCCGCTCGATCGCCTGGGCGGTGGACCCACCGGTGGTGACGGTGTCCTCGACGACCAAGCACCTGGTGCCGGGCCCAACCGGTCCCTCGACCCAGCGCTGCAGGCCGTGCTCCTTGCGCGAGCCGCGGACGAAGAAGGCGACGAGATCCTGGCCATCGGGCACCGCGATCGCCGCGCAGGCAGGCGGAATTGCCGCCGTCGCCGGCCCGCCGACCGCTTCCGCGCCGCGGGTCTGCGCCTCCGCCGCGATCAACTCCCCAGCTACCCGAAACCCCTGCGGCCGCATCAAGGCCCGCCGCGCATCGACGTAGTACTGCGCGACGGCCCCACTGGCCAAGGTCACTTCCCCGAGGATCAGCGAATGCTCCTTCAGCTCCGTAAGGAGAGTCTGCTTGGCAGCGGCCAGATCGGTCACGGGTGAGCGGGTGTGACCAAGCAGATCAAGGACGCAGGGAGCGTGGCGTGCTCTGCACGCGAGCGACCGAGGACGCCGATATGCGCCGCGTCACAGCCGCTCACCAGATCCAGATGTCCTCACCGAAGAAAATCCGGTTGTAGATCTCCGGCTGGTCGGCGATGAAGGTCCGCAGGCAGCCGTGGCTGGCGGGATAGTCCGGCACCGATTCGTAGCCGTGGACCGCGTAGCCGCCGTAGAAGTAGAACGAGTAGTACATGCCGTGCGAGTTGTAGCCCGGTTCCTGACGGATGAACTCGAAGTGGCCGGTGACCGTCGGGGTCGAGTACTTGCCGGAGGAGATCGGGTAGATCGCGAACGGCTTGTCGCCTTTGGTGAAAACCAGGACCTGCTTGGAGAGCGGCGCCTCGACGTGCTCGCCGGCGCCCGGGTGGCGCACCTCGTAGCCGCCCTTGCCGGCGAAGACCTTCTTCACCAGGCCGGCCCCGGCGCGCGTGCTGCGGGTCATGTCGTTGACCTTGCGGTAGGCGAGGACGCCGCGGCCGGTCTTGCCGCCGAAGCAGCTGCCGGAGTTGGCGATGTAGCCCATCTTCCGCATCGCCTTCTTGAAGCCGAGGACAACCTCGCCGCACTGGCCCTGGTGCAGGGACGGGTAGCTCACCTTCCAGCTCTTGCGTACGGTCTCATCGGCACCCAGCTGCGGCGTCGCTACGTGCTTGGCGGCGACCGCGTACTTGCCGTCTTCGCGCACCTCGATGCTGGTGCGGAAGGTGCCCTTGCCGCCAGCCTTGGCGACCGGGAGGTTGCGGCTGAAGAGGATCTTCCCGTCGAGGTAGAAGGTCACCTGCACCTTCTGGCCGGCGACGAACGGGGCGAGGGTCCCGGTCACGGGGACCTTCTGCATGATCCCCGCCCGGCCGTTGTCCAGGTGGCCGACCTTCACCTTCACCGTTGCCGCGGCGGGGCCGGGCTGCGGCGGTGCCTGCTTGGCCGGGGCGGCGGCCGCCGTGGCCGGCAGGACGAGGGTGGCGGCGACGGCGAGCAGGGACGAGAGGCGGCGGCTCATGGAGCGGAAATCCTACTGAGCGAGCAGGGCGACAGAGTTGTTCAGCGCGTGCAGCAGCATCCCCGGCACGATCGAGCCGGTCTTCTCGTAGAGCAGGCAGAAGACGAAGCCGAGAACGATCAGCGGCGGCACCGCAGTGACCCCGGTGAAGGCGTGGAGCGCGCCGAAGACGAGGCCGGCGACCAGCGCCGCCGGCAGCTTCGGCAGGCGCTCACGGAGGCCGCCGAAGAGCATCCCGCGGAAGCAGATCTCCTCTGCGATCGCGGCGCCGAGGACGATCAGCAGCACCTGCACCGGGACCGGGCCAAAGCCGGAGGCGATGTCTTCCTGTTCGGGTTCGACCACCAGGGTCGAGTAGAGCGCCGCAAAGGCCAGGTAGGAGCCCACCGCGGCCGCCATCCACTTGACGTCCGAGAGCCGGAAGCGCTGCACCCCCAGCCGCCGCAGCGCCTCGCGGACCGTCGCCGCCCCGCGCGAGTACGCGAGGGCCAGCGGCACCAGGACGAAGCCCAGCACCGTCGCCACCTGAGCGATGATGTTGCCCGCCGTGGTCAGGTCGCCGTCGCCTTCGGTGAAGAAGAGCGCCGGGACGCCGAGCAGGAGGCCGACGATCAGCGCGGCCAGCGTCCCCAGCAGAGCCCCCGAGGGACCCCAGTTGGAGGGCGGGAAGGGCCGCGGCGCCGGCTCGGCGACAGGTGGGGTGGCTAGGTTGCTCTCCATGTCGCCCGCAGTCTCACAGGTCTCCCGCACGACGAGGACCCGGCTGCGGTTGCTGCGACGCCTCGGCCTGCTCGCGGTATTCCTGGTCCTGGCGATGCTGGCGCTGAGTCAGTTCACCGAGCTGCAGAGGCTCGCGGCAGGGGTGCTCGCATCGACCGCGCTGGTCGTCGCGATCGTCGGCTTCGCCGCCCAGAAAACCCTCGCCAACCTGATCGCCGGAATCCAGATCGCGATCTCGCAGCCGATCCGGATCGGCGACCGCGTCGACTTCGAGGGGCGCGAGGGGCGGGTCACCGACATCACCCTCTCCTACACCTACATCGACCCCGGCGACGGCAGCTCCGTGGTGATCCCCAACCAGCTCCTGGTCGAAGGGATCGTCCACAACCACTCGACCGAAGACACCGTCGCCTGAGGTCCCCGGCCGCCGCAGGCCGCTGGGTACCCTCTCTTCGATGACGCAGCGCAACCGGCGACGCCAGCGCCGTCATGGGGGAATCGGCGCAAAGCTACTGATCGTCTTCGGCGGCGTCTTCGCGCTGCTCGCGATCGCGGTCATCGCGGTCACCTCCTGGGTCCTCGACGTCGCCGCCGACGCCCCCTCGCTGAGCAGCTGCAAACCGATCGACCGCGGCGGCAACACCGTCGTCTACGCCGCCGACGGCTCGAAGCTGGGGGTCGTCGCCTCGCCCGAAGCCCGCTCGCTGGTCTCGATCGAGCGAGTCCCGAAGACCCTGCGGTTGGCGACGGTGGCGATCGAGGACCAGCGCTTCTACCAGCACGACGCGCTCGACTATGAGGGGATCGCCCGCGCCGCGCTGAAGAACCTCGAAGCCGGCGAAGCAGTCGAGGGCGGCTCGACGATCACCCAGCAGCTGGTCCGCAACCTCTGCATTCGCAACCCGAAGCGGACGATCGAGCGCAAGATCATCGAGGCGCAGATGGCGATCGAGTACGCCGAACGTCACAGCAAGCGGGAAATCCTCGGCTCCTACCTGAACGTCGCCTCCTACGGGACGGTCGAAGGCACGACCGCGGTCGGGGTCGGCGCCGCCTCGAGGATCTTCTTCTCGAAGCCGGTCTGGAAGCTGAAGCTGCCGGAAGCGGCGCTGCTCGCCGGCCTGCCGCAGGCCCCCTCCGAATACAACCCGCTGCTCGACCCGGCGGCCGCCAAAACCCGCCGCAACCAGGTGCTGCAGAAGATGGCGAAGCTGGGCTACGTCAGCCCCGAACGGGCGCGGGCGGCGATGGCCGGCGGCCTGCGAGTCAACCTCGACGAGGGCTACTTCGAGCACCGCGAGCCCTACTTCTTCGACTACGTCGAAAACCAGCTGCTCAAGGAGTACGGCGTCGACAAGGTGCGGAGCGGCGGCCTCGAGGTGCACACGACGATCGACCCCGAGCTGCAGCAGGTCGGGGAGGAAGCGATGCGCTCGACCCTGCCGTACTCAACCGACCCCTCCTCGGCGCTGGTCTCGATCGACCCGCGCAACGGCCAGATCCGGGCGATGGTCTCCAGCTCCAACTACGAAAACAGCAAGTTCAACCTCGCCGCCCAGGGCCACCGCCAGCCGGGCTCGACCTTCAAGACCTTCGTCCTCACCACCGCGATCAAGCAAGGGATCGATCCCTACTCGACCTATTACACGTCGAAACCGCTCGACCTCTACCTGCCGAAGTGGGGCCACTGGACGGTCCACACCGCCGACGAAGGCTATTTAGGGACCGTCAACCTGCAGCAGGCGACGGTGGCCTCCGATAACACCGTCTTTGCCCAGCTCGACCTCGACGTCGGCCCGGCGGCGGTGGCGCAGACGGCGCACTCGATGGGGATCACCTCGCCGCTGGACGGGATCCCCGCCGAGGGGATCGGCGGCCTGCGGATTGGGGTCTCGCCGCTGGAGATGTCGAGCGCCTACTCGACGCTCGCCAACGGCGGCCTGCGGCGCCAACCGGTCGCGGTATCCAGGGTCGTCTTCCCGGGCGGCCGCGTCGACCATCCCGAAGCCTCGAAGCCCGAGCGCGTGGTCTCGCCGGCGGTGGCCTGGGAGGTGACCCGCCTGCTGCACGACAACATCGTCGAAGGGACCGGCACCGGCGCCTATACCGGCTGCCCGGGGCAGGCGGGCAAGACCGGCACCACCGACAACTACACCGACGCCTGGTTCGCCGGCTACCAGCCCAACCTGGCGACGGTGGTCTGGGTCGGCTACCCGGAATCGAACGACGTCTCGATGTCGAGCGTGCACGGGCAGATCGTCTTCGGCGGCACCTTCCCGGCAGACATCTGGCACTCGCTCTACTCCGGCGCCGGGGTCCCCTGCGAGGAATTCTCCGAACCGCAGAAGAAGATCAGCTGGGCTCCGTTCTACGGCCGCTACGCGCGCTCGAGCCCCAGCGAGGAAGCCGGCCTCGGCGGCGGTGGTGCCGGCCGCGGGAGCTCCGACTCGCCGCCGCCCCCGGGGAGCGCCGCGGTCGGCGGCTACGACCCCAACGCCTACGCGCCGGGAGCCGGGCAGGAACCGTACCCCGTGCCAGGCGAAGTCGGCGGCGGCAAGTCCGCGGGCAGGTAGGCGATCGACCCAGGAGTCGCCTTCGCCCTGATGTGGGCTGGGTTCGCCGCCTACCTCGGGTTCCTCATCGCGGCGCCGAGGCTCGGCCGCGGCATCGTCTGGGGAACGATCGTTGTTCTACTCGCCGGCTTCGCCGCGGCGCCGGTGCTCCTCTCCCACGACGTCTACAGCTACGTCGACTACGCCCGGCTCGGCGTCCGCCATGGCCTCGACCCCTACGTCCAGCCGCCGCTCGCCGCGCCCGGTGACCCGGCCTACGCCTCGGTGACCTGGACCGAAGCGACCAGCGCCTACGGCCCGCTCTTCACCCTCGCCACCTACCCCCTGGCCTGGCTGCCGGTGGGGTTGGCTGTCGCCGTCCTCAAGGCGGTCGCGGCGCTTTCGGTGCTCGGCCTCGCCGCGGTCGTCTCCCGCCTGGCCGCCTGGCGCGGCATCGACCCCCTTCGCGCTGCGGCTTTCGTCGCCCTCAACCCGCTCGTCCTCGTCCACGTGGTCGGCGGCGCCCACAACGACGGCGCGACGATGCTGCTGGCGATGCTCGCCGTTGCTGCGATCCTCAGCGCCCGCGAGCTGTCCGGCGGCCTCGCCCTCGTCGCCGCGATCGCCACCAAGGCCTCGGCCGCCTTCCTCGCCCCCTTCGCCATCCTCGGAGCTTCGCGTCGGCCCCGACTCCTCGCCGGTGCCCTGGCGGCAGCTGGGACCGCCGCGTTCGCCGCCGATCTCGCCTTCGGCTGGAACTGGCTACACGGCTTCGGGCTCGCCGGTGAGAATCAGAGCCGTACCAGTCACATGAGCATCCCGGTCACCGCGGCCCGCCTGACCGGGCTCGGCCCGGGCGCGGTCCGCGTCGCCGCCGCCGTCCTCTTCGCCGTTTCGATCGCCGGCCTCCTCATCTGGACCTGGCGGGGCGGCGACTGGGTCCGGACCGGCGGCTGGGCGGCATTCGCCCTCCTCCTCGCCACCTCCTGGCTCCTGCCCTGGTACCTCGTCTGGGTCCTGCCGCTGGCCGCCATCTCCCGCGACCGCCCACTGCAGTTGCTGACGCTGGCGCTGACCGCCTACCAGCTGGGTGCCCGCATCCCGCTCTGACTCAGGCGCCCGGCGTCGCGGCCCGCTCCGCCTCTTCCTCCTCGGGAGAGGCATGCAGGATCCCGGTCTGGACGCTCCAGCCCTCGCGGCGCCCCAGCAAAGTCACGATCCCGACGTAGATCAGTTCGGCGACGGTGAGCACGCCGCGGACCGCGATCGCAATCAGCGAGCCGAGGGCGAAGCTCTTGCTCGGCAGCGCCGCCTTCATCGCCCAGGCGAAGGCGGCGTCCTTGACGCCGAGGCCCGCCGGCGCGATCAGCGTCACCAGCGCCGCCACGTAGCCGATCGCTTGCGCCGAGCCGACCAGGACCACGTCCTCGAAGGGGATGAAGGTGACCGAGCGGGCGACGCAGTAGAGGCCGAGAGCGATCACCGCCCAGTTCAGCGTGTAGAAGGCGATCAGAGCGATCACCCCGCGCAGCGAGATCACCCCCGGCAGCGGTTCGCGGCCGAAGGCCCGCAGCGCCCGATTCGCCAGCGGCCCGAAGACCTTGGGATGGAGCACCGCGATCGCCATCGGGATCAGCAGCAGCACCCCCCAGCGCCAGGCGTCTCCCTGGAGATCGGGGTGCTGGATGATGAAGTAGGAGGCGACGACCACCGCCGAGGTGGCCGAGATCGCCTGTTCGTAGACGATGCTGGCGATCGTGATCCGGCGCGGAATCCCGGCTTTTTCGGAGAGCAGGATCCGGCCCAGCACGTAGAGGACGCTGCCGGGGACGTAGCGCGCCAGCAGCGGCTGGCCCCAGGCGACCTGCGCCCGGCCGAACCCGAGCCGGTAACCGAGGAAACGCAGGGTCAGGTCCCAGCCGTAGGCGCTGAGGACGAAGAAGAAGGGCAGGATCACCAGCGCCGGAATCAGCCAGCCGACGTGGAAGTGGACGCCCTCGTCCTGGATCTCCGACCACTGGTCGATGACCGTGAGAACGAGGAATCCGAAGATCAGCAGGGCGAGCAGGACCTGCAGCGCCAGTCGCACTTTGCGGCTGCGGGGGGGCTTCTTCCCGAACTGCGACCCGGCCTCGCCTACTCGGTGCAGGAATGGTTGGCGGCTCTCCACGTCCGTTCGCACCTTAGTGTCTGGGATAGTCGGTTGATGGGCGAGTTCGAGTTGCTGGCCAAGCTGCGCGAGCGCCTGCCGCAGCCTTCCTCCCGGGTAAAACTCGGCAGCGGCGACGATGCTGCGGTCACGGTTCCGGGCGGCGCCACCGCCACCTCGGTCGACGCGATCGTCGATGGCGTCCACTTCCGCCGCGGGGAGTCAGGCCTCGACTCGGTCGGCCGCAAGGCGCTGGCCACGGCGCTCTCCGACCTGGCAGCGATGGGGGCGGAGACGGGCGAGGCCTACGTCGTCCTCGGAGCGCCCCCGGACCTGGGCGAGGACGACTTCCTCGCCCTGCTCGACGGCATGCTTGGGCTCGCTGCGGCGAGCGGGACCACCCTTGCCGGCGGCGACGTGACCCGCGCCCCGGTGCTGACCGTGGCGGTGACGGTGGTCGGTCACGCGGCAGCCGCAGAAGATTTCGTGACCCGCGGCGGAGCGCGCGCCGGCGACCTGCTGGTCCTCACCGGAGAGATCGGCGCCGCGGCCGCCGGGCGGCTTCTGCTCGAGAACCCGGGCCTGCCAAAGGCCGTGTCCGCCGGGGAGGCCGACCGCCTGCGCATCCGCCAGCTCGACCCCACTCCCCGCCTGCTCAGCGGCCGGGCCCTGGCGGCGGCCGGGGCGCGGGCGATGATCGACCTCAGCGACGGGCTCGCGGCAGACGCCGGCCACCTGGCAGAGGCCAGCGGCGTCGCCCTCGCGATCGACTCCGACAGGCTGCCGCTGACCGCAGGCGTGGCGGAGATCGCTGATGCTGCGGGGCAGGACGCGCTGGCGCTGGCTGTATCCGGCGGCGAGGACTACGAGCTGCTCGCGGCGCTGCCCGCGGACCGGCTCGCCGCGGCGGCGGCGGCAATTGAGGAGGCGGGCGAAACGACGCTGACCGAGATCGGCCAGGTCACGGCCGGAGAGGGGGTCGCGATCAGGCTGCCCGGGGGTGCATCGCTGGAGGCTGCGGGCTACGACCATCTTGCGAGCCGGCAGGATGAAGGCCGGTCAGCAGCTCCCTGACCCCACGGCGACTCAGCATCGCATTGGCGATCTGGGCGGGATCCGGCTTGTAGGCGCCGGATTCGACGAGGGATTTCAGTTCCTGGGGCTGCATGGGCTTCGCGATCATTATCGGCCTCGCGTCTCAGACCCTTAGTTCTAGGTACTCGCACATGCGTCCAAATTCCGGCGCACTACCCTTGAGCTTGTGGCCAACGGCTCAGCCCGCATCCTCCTGGTCGACGACGAGCAGTCGATCCAGACCCTGCTCAGCTATCCGCTGCGCAAGGACGGCTACCACGTGACCTCGGCTCTGGACGGCTCCGAAGCGCTGCGACGCTTCGAGGAGGGCCGCTTCGACCTGGTCATCCTCGACCTGATGCTGCCCCAGCTGAACGGGGTCGAAGTCTGCCGCCAGCTGCGCTCCCGCAGCCAGGTGCCGATCATCATGCTGACCGCGAAGGGCAGCGAGACCGACAAGGTGGCGGGCCTCGAGGTCGGCGCCGACGACTACATCACCAAGCCCTTCTCGATGCGCGAGTTCCGCAGCCGGGTCAAAGCCGCCCTGCGGCGCTCGCGGATGGCAGCCGGCACCCAGGACGACGGCGCGATCGAGTGCGGCGAGCTGACGATCGACTTCGACCGCCGCCTGGTCACCCTCGGCACCGACGAGGTGCGGGTCACCTACGTCGAGTTCGAGATCCTCGGCGCCCTCGCCCGCTCGCCCGGGCGGGTCCTCACCCGCGAGACCCTGCTGGAGCACGTGTGGGGGGACTCCGACTACCGCGACCCGCGGACCGTCGACGTCCATATCCGCCACCTGCGCGAGAAGCTGGAGACCGACCCGAAGGAGCCCGAGTACCTCTTCACCGTGCGCGGGGTCGGCTACCGCTTCAGGGAGTAGGCGCCGTGCGTGGGCTCCGGCTCGGCGACCTCGCCAGCCGCATCACTCTGATCTCGATCTCGATCGCGGTCGGCGCCACCGCGGTCGTCTACGTCTACGCGGTCGCGATCGGCGGCGCGGCCAGCGGCAACGGCGCGGTCAAACTGCAGATCCTCACCGGCGGGCTGATCGCGGTCGCGATCGCAACCGCGATCGGCCTCTACTACGCCCGCGCCGCCGCCAGCAACATCCAAAGCCTGCAGGAAGCCGCGCGCAAAGTCGCCGACGGCAACTTCGAAACGACGATCCCGCTCGCCTCCGCTGGTCAGCTCGGCGACCTGGCCCGCACCTTCAACGAAATGCAGCGGCGCCTGGCCGAGCTCGACAGCGCCCGCAAGCAGTTCATCGCTAACGCCTCGCACGAGCTGAGGACCCCGATCTTCAGCCTCGGCGGTTTCGTCGAGCTGCTCGAAGAGGAGGACCCAAGCCCGGAGGAGCGGGCCGAGTTCGTGCGCACGATGCGCCAGCAGATCGAGCGGCTGACCAAGCTGACCACCGACCTGCTCGACCTCTCCCAGCTCGACGCCGGCGCGGTGGTGATGCGGACCAGCAGCGTCGACCTCACCGCCCTCGCCCGAGAGGTGACGAAGGAGTTCGGCGCCCGGGCCGACCTGCGCGGCTCGCGACTGCAGCTCCGCACCCCCGACCAGCCCGCGATCGCCCTCGCCGACCCTGATCGGGTGCGGCAGATCATCCGTATCCTGCTCGACAACGCCCTCACCCACACCCCCGAGGGCACCGACGTAACCGTGACCACCTACTCCGCCAACCGCCGCGCCGAGCTGACCGTCTCCGACGACGGCCCCGGCATTCCGCAGCGGGTTCAGAAGCGGATCTTCGAGCGCTTCTACACGGCCGACCAGTCGGGCAGCTCCGGCCTCGGGCTGGCGATCGCTTCCGAGCTCGCCCAGCGGATGACCGGCCGGATCACGATCAGCTCCAGCCGCCGCTTCACCGCCTTCACCCTCGACCTGCCGCCCGGAGCCGAGAACGCGCCGGCGCCACGCTCGCCGCGCGCCCCGGTCAGGGCCGGGACGTGAGGCTCCTCGGCGCGGCCGCCGTGCTGCTGCTCTGTCTGCTCGCCTTTTTCGGTTGCGGTTCCGAGAATGACGAAAGCGGTGGCGCAACCAGCGGCGAAGCGGCCGCGGAAGCTGGCAAGGCCAAGCCCGAAGTCGCGATCGAGACCTCGAGCCCCGGTTTCGACGCCACTCGGGTCTACGAAGAAGCCGCGCCGGGAGTGGTGACTATCCGCTCGGTGTTCGGCGCCGACAAAGCCGCGGAAGGTTCGGGCATCGTCCTCGACAAGAGCGGCGAAATCGTCACCAACGCCCACGTCGTCACCGAAGAAGCCGGCGACAAGCGAGAAGCCGCCGAACAGGTCTACATCGAGTTTCCCGACCGCAACGTCGTACCGGCGAAGATCCTCGGTTTCGACCCCTTCGCCGACGTGGCCCTGCTACAGATCAAGCCCGACGGCTTCGCCCTGCACCCGCTCGAGCTGGGCGACGACCGCAGCCTTCGGGTCGGCCAGCCGGTCGCCGCGATCGGCAGCCCGTTCGGCGAGCAGCAGTCGCTCTCGGTCGGGGTCGTCTCGGCCACCGACCGCTCGGTCAAATCGCTGACCCAGTTCGAAATTGCCGGCGCGATCCAGACCGACGCCTCGATCAATCCCGGCAACTCGGGCGGGCCGTTGCTCGACGCCGGCGCCCGAGTGATCGGGATCAACCAACAGATCGAGACCAACTCGGGCGCCAACGACGGAGTCGGGTTCGCGGTGCCGATCTCCGCCGTCAAGCGCTCACTCGCCCAGCTGCGCACCGACGGAGAAGCCGAATACGCCTACATCGGCGTCTCCAGCCAGACGCTCTACCCGCAGCTCGCTCGCAAGCTCGGGCTCGACACCGACTTCGGCAGCCTCGTTTCCGAAGTCGCCGCCGGCGGCCCGGCGGCAGAAGCCGGGATCAGGGGTGGCGATGAAAAACTCACTTTCCAGGCAGGGCGGTACCGCACCGGGGGCGACGTGATCCTGAACGTCGCCGGGCAGAAGATCGTCGGCCCGGACGATCTGGCGAAGGTCGTCGCCGATCATGATCCGGGCGACGCAGTGACGGTCACGGTCCTCCGCGACGGCCAGCGCAAGGACCTCCAGCTGACGCTGGGGAAGCGCCCCGACGACTCTTCCGGTTGAGTCGCGAACAGCGCGGAACGCCATCGCGCCGCGCATCGGTGTAGAACTCCTGGCTTGCTTCAGGAAGTCGCACTCGGCCACAAGTCCCTCACCGACTACACCCACATCGTCGGCAAGGAGTTGACGGAGCAGATCCGGCAGCTCTCCGAGCCGCTGAAGGGGAAGCGGGTTCTGCACGTCAGCGCCACCGCTTTCGGCGGCGGGGTCTCGGAGATCCTCTACACGCTGGTGCCGCTGATGCGCGACGTCGGCGTCGACGCGCACTGGCACGTGATCTTCGGCAAGGAAGAGTTCTACAACGCGACCAAGCTCCTCCATAACTCGCTGCAGGGCGCGGAGGAGACGCTCAGCGACGAGCAGTGGGAGATCTTCGACGAGATCAACCAGATCAACGCCGAGGGCCTGCAAGGCGAGTGGGACGTGGTCATCGTCCATGACCCGCAGCCGATCGGGCTGCTGCGCGGTGCCCGGGAGAAGGGGAAGCACTGGGTGTGGCGCTGCCACATCGACCTCTCGACCCCGAACCCGGCCCCGATCGCGCGCCTGCTGCCGATGATCGAAGAGTACGAAGCCAGCGTCTGGCACCTCGAGGACTACGTCCCCGACGGGATGGGAGCCCACCGCGACGAGGTGCGCCTGATTCCGCCGGCGATCGACCCGCTCTCGCCGAAGAACATGGCCTTCTCCCCCGAGGACGCCGCCTTCGTCTGTCGCCAGTTCGGGATCGACGTCGACCGGCCGCTGATCACCCAGGTCTCCCGCTTCGACCCGTGGAAGGACCCGATCGGCGTGATCGACGCCTATCGCCAGGTGACCGAGAAGGTGCCCGAGGCGCAGCTGGCGATGGTCGGCTCGATGGCCACCGACGACCCCGAGGGGATGGAGTACTTCCAGAAGACCTTCGAATACGCCGGCGGCGACGAGGACATCAAAATCCTCAGCAACCTCAACAACGTCGGCGCGATCGAGGTCAACGCCTTCCAGTCCCAGTCGGACATCTGCCTGCAGAAGTCGATCCGCGAGGGCTTCGGGCTGACCGTCACCGAGGCGCTATGGAAGGGACGGCCGACCATCGCCGGCAACGTCGGCGGCATCCCACTGCAGATCGAGGACGGGGTCAGCGGCTTCCTCGTCAACTCCCCCGCGCAATGCGCCGAGCGCTGCCTGGAGATCCTCGAGGACCCGGGGCTCGGCAAGCAACTGGGCCGCGAGGGCAAGGAGCACGCCAGGAAGCACTTCCTCACCCCGCGGCTGCTGCGCGATTGGCTCAAGCTGATCGGCGACCTCGACGGCTAGCGCCGTCCAGCCCGGCCAAGATCGTCATCTAGTCTCTGCGGCGTGAGTTCCTCGCCGCTGATCATCGTCTCGAACCGGGGCCCGCTCCAGTTCGAGCGCGACGAGAACGGGGAGCGGACCGTCCAGCGCGGCGGCGGCGGCCTGGTGACGGCGCTTTCCGGCCTGGTCTCCCACCGCGACGCGCTCTGGATTGCCTCGGCGATGACCGACGAGGACGTCGCCGTCTCCAGCGAGGCGGGCGGGCCGATCGAGCAGGAGCTGGACGGGATCCAGTACCGGGTCCGCCTGGTCGGTAGTGATCCCGACGCCTACGACCGCTTCTACAACGTGATCGCCAACCCGATCCTCTGGTTTATCCAGCACTACCTCTGGGACATCTCCAACGCGCCGGACATTCGCCAGCAGGAGATCGACGCCTGGGACTACGGCTATCAGGCAGTCAATCGCGACATCGCCGAGGCGGTCCTGGCCGAGATCGAGGGACAGGACAACCCGCTGGTGATGCTGCACGACTACCACCTCTACACCGCCCCGGGAATGATCAAGGCCGAGCGCCCCGACGCCTTCCTCCACCACTTCGTCCACATCCCCTGGTCGCAGCCGGATAGCTGGCGGATCCTCCCCAACCGGGTCCGCGAGGCGGTCTACGAAGGGATGCTGGCCAACGACATCATCGGTTTCCACACCCACGCCTACTGCGTCAACTTCCTCCGCTGCTGCGACGAACTGCTCGACGGGGTCGAGGTCGACTACGAGGCCGCCGAGGTTCGCCACGCAGGCGGCAAGACGATCGCCCGCGCCTACCCGCTGGGGATTGACGCTGAGCGGCTGCAGCGGGCGGCCGCGTCGCCCGAGGTGGCGGAGGCCGAGCGCGAGGTGCTCGAGCGCCGGCGCCAGCACCTGATCATCCGGGTCGACCGCGCCGACCTCTCGAAGAACGTGCTGCGCGGCTTCACCGCCTTCGACACCTTCCTCACCCAGCACCCCGAGTTCCGGGAAAAGGTGACCTTCATCGCCCACCTGCAGCCCTCGCGCCAGGACGTTCCCGAGTACGCCGAGTACCTGGAGCGGATCGAGGCGCTGGTCGCGGTCGTCAATCACCGCCACGGGACCACCGACTGGATGCCGATCGACCTGAAGATCTACGAGAACTTCTACGACGCGGTCGCCCGCTACAAGCACTTCGACCTGCTGATGGTCAACTCGCTGTTCGACGGGATGAACCTGGTGGCCAAGGAGGCGCCGGCGGTCAACACCCGCGACGGGGTGCTGATGCTCTCCGAGAACACCGGCTCCCACCACGAGCTCTTCGACTACGTGATCTCGGTCAACCCGTTCGACATCCAGGAGCAGGCCGACGCGATCCACCGGGCGCTGACGATGGAGCCCGAGCAGCGGCAGCGGTGGGCCGAGGGACTGCGCGAGATCATCTTCTCCCGCAACCCGGGCGACTGGGTCGACGACCAGCTGAAGGACATCGAAGTCGCCCGCGCCACCGCCTGAGGCAGAGGGGGAGAGTTCGGAGCTGCCGCGCCTTAGGCAGGGATGCGCGCTGTGCGGGTCAGATGGAGCGGGGTCGCCAAAGTGGTGGCGGTACTCGCGGTGCTGCTGCTGGCGGTGCAGGCGCTGCCGGCTCTGCTGCGGCCTCCTCAGCCGCCGCCACTGGAAGCCGACGTGGGCCTGCCTCGAATACGGATCAGGCCGGCGGCAAAGCAGCGGCAGCGGCCGGCCGCTGCTCCACCCGTCGAAGCCGCGGTGACCGCCCCTGTCCACCGTCAATCACCCCCTCCCCTGCGGCGGGTGGCGACGATCGGGAGGACTCCCCCGCTAGGGGGAGCCCCCGATCGGAGACAGGACCCGCCGCCCACGGGGCCGACGCCATCGGCGGAACCGGCGGCTCCTGAACCGGCGCCTCCGGTTTCAGTGCCTCCGGTACCTCCTGCGCCCCCTGCAACCCCTCCCGGCGACGGGTCGGAGGAGTTCGCTCCGCGCTAGGGCTATCCCGCCGCTATAGTCCTTCGCCGTTTTGGCAGCACCACGCGAATACGAGCTGGTCCTGATGCTGGACCCCCAACTTGACGCCCCGGCGCGCGACGCCTTGGCGCAAGATGCGCGTGGGCAGATCGAGGCCAAAGGCGACCTCAAGCACGAGAATTCCTGGGGCCTGCGGAAGATGGCCTACGAGATCAACCACCGCACCGAGGCCGACTACCGCTGGATGCGGTTCGAGGCCCAGAGCGAGCTTCTCGACTCGCTCGACCACAACCTGAAGATCGCCGACGGCGTCCTGCGCTTCCGGATCTTCAAGGTCGATCCCGGCGCGCCGGTGATAGTGCCGCCGACCGCCACCGCCGCCCCCGGGCCGCGCGAGCGTGTCGGCACCGGAGCTCGCGAGGATCGCGACCAGGCTCCCGCCGGCGACGACGACGAGTAGCCGCGCCCAGCCGCCCTCGCTGTTTGCGGGATCCCCGATCCGAGGGGGGCGAGTAGAGCCGGGCTCCTCCTTAGACTGGAATCCGACAAGCGAATCCAGAGGAGTGAGTTCATTGGCAGCGTCCAACGTCAACGTCGTGGTCATCACCGGGAACCTGACCCAGGATCCGGAACTGCGGCATCTCGGGAGCGGCACCGCTGTGTGCGAGTTGCGGGTCGCTGTCAACAGTCGCCGCAAAGACCAGAGCGGCAACTGGGTCGATAAGGCCAACTACTTCAACGTCACGGTCTGGGGCGCGCAGGGCGAGAACTGCGCCCAGTACCTCTCCAAGGGCCGCCCAGTAGCGGTCGAAGGCCGGCTCGACTGGCGCGAGTGGGAGGCCAAAGACGGCAGCGGCAAACGCCAGGCGGTGCAGATCGTTGCCAACACCGTGCAGTTCCTCGGCTCCCGCGACGGCTCCGGGGGCGGCGGCAACGACAACGGCGGCGGCGGCTTCTCCCCCCCGCAGAGCGACGTGCCGGCCGACATGTCCGACTTCGGCGGCGCCCCCGCAGGCGCAGGGTCGGCTTCCGAAGACGACATTCCTTTCTAGCCACTACGGCCCCAAAGGGCTCCAGACGCTGTCTGGAGCCCTTTGGAATCCGTCAGTCGCTAGGATCATCGGCCGATGCCCAGAGCAGAGCAATCTTCATCGCGGCCCGGAGGCCGACGCGGCGGCGGTCGACGTGGAGCCGATCGCGCCCGTCCGCGCAAATACACGCGGGTCAACTCCGAGGTCGTCGACTACAAGGACCTCAACCTGCTGCGACGCTTCCTCTCTGACAAGGGGAAGACGCGCGGCCGCCGTGTCACCGGACTTTCCCGCCGCCACCAGCGTCAGCTCTCGGTGGCGGTGAAGCGGGCGCGCGAGATCGCCCTGCTTCCCTACGTCGGAGAGCGCTGATGGCGCAGGCGATCCTGCTGCAGGACGTCGACTCGCTCGGCGAGCGCGGACACGTCGTCGACGTCGCCCCCGGCTACCTGCGCAACTTCCTCATCCCCCGCAAGCTGGCCCAGCCGGCGACCGCCGGGTCGCTGGAGGAAGCGAAACGGCGGATGGAGGCAGCCGAGCGCGCCGCCAAGCTGCGCGCCGAGCGCGAAACCGAGGCCGCCGGTCTGCTCGGCAAGACGGTGCTAACGATCCACCAGCGGGCGGGCGAGGACGGCAAGCTGTTCGGCTCGGTCGGCCAGAAAGAGATCGCCGACGCCCTGCGCGAGGCCCGCGACCTGCGGGTCGATAAACGCCAGATCAAACTCGAGCAGCCGCTGCGCGAGATCGGCACCTTCATGGTCGAGATCGAGCTCAAAGACGGCACCACCGCCGCAGTCAAGACGATCATCAGCGAGGAGAAGTAGTCTTCCTGCGGCGCCGCAGGTCCGGTTGGGTTCGCTCCGAGCGGGCGACGCTCGGGCTCGCAACCATCTCCATCGGCGCCGCCGGCGTCGTCATCGCCGGCCAGTTCAGCCGCATGTTCGCGCGGCGCGCGGGCGAGGCGCAGGACCCCGAAGCGCTGCTGGAATCGGCGCCGGCCGCGGCCGCCGACACCGTCGGGGTCGCGGTCCGCGGCTACACCGAGGCGCCGCGCTACGAAACCGTCCTCTTTAACCTGCTGGCCGGCTTCCTCGGCTCCTTTGCGTCGGTGCGCCTCTCCACCTGGGCGATCCGAGACGGCCGCGGCCCGTTCCGCAACGTCCATGTCGGCGGACGCCACATCCACCACTTCGTCCCCGGGATCCTGCTCGCCTTCGGCTCTGGCACCGCCGCCCTGCTGACCGACGACGACGATCTCGAGCAGAAGCTGGCGATCCCGATGGGCGCGGGCTTCGGCCTCACCTTCGACGAGGCCGCCCTGCTGCTCGACCTGCGTGACGTCTACTGGAGCCGGGAAGGGCTGCTCAGCATCCAGCTCAGCCTCGGCGCCACGGCGATCCTCAGCATCGCGATCCTCACCCTGCGGATGCTGCGCCGCGGCGAGCTGCGCCAGGAGCAGGAGGGCCTGATACCTCCCGCCCAGCATCACCAGCTCTCCTTCGGAACTGGCGCATAAAGCGCGCCGAAGCGTGAATTCTTTTTGACGGCTTTTGCACGGAAGCCATACGTGGCGCTCGCCCGCCTCTGGTTTGCTTGACGGGCGCCCACCAACCGCCCGGTTTCCGCCGCCGGGCCACCTTTACTGACACCGATGGCCCAGCCCCCGACCACCCACGTCCCACCGCAGAACATCGAGGCCGAGGAATCGGTCCTCGGCGCGATGCTGGTCTCCGAGTCGACGCTGACGCGGGTGATCGACGAGGTGAAGCTGAACGCCGCCGACTTCTACCTCGACAAGCACCGCCGCATCTTCGACGCGATCCACGACCTCTACGCGGTCTCGAACCCGGTCGACGAGCTCAGCGTCAGCGAGGCGCTGACCCAGCGCAACCAGATCGACGAGGCCGGCGGCCGCCACTACGTCTCCGAGCTGGCGGCCAAAGTACCCGCCGCCGCCAACGCCAAGCACTACGCCGAGATCGTCCAGCAGAACTCGCTGCTGCGACGGCTGCTCGGCGCCGGTCAGGAGATCCAGGGCTGGGTCAACGAGCGCGACGGCGAGCCGCGCGAGCTCTCCGAGCGGGCCGAGAAACTGCTCTTCGAGGTCGCCCACAAAGAGCAGGCCAGCGACTTCAAACTGCTCGGCGAGGTCCTCCACGACGAGGTCGACCGCCTGGAGAAGCTCTCGACCGGCGAGACCGAATTGACCGGCACCCCGTCCGGCTTCCGCGACGTCGACGCGATCACCGGCGGCTTCCAGCCCGGCAACCTGATCATTGTCGCGGCGCGGCCGGCGATGGGCAAGAGCGCGCTGGTCGCCAACATCGCCGAAAACGTCACCGTCAAGAAGAAGCAGGCGGTCGCCTTCTTCTCGCTCGAGATGTCCGAGGTCGAGCTGGCGCAGAGGTTCATCGCCTGCCGGGCGCGGATCTCCGGCGACAAGCTGCGCAAGGGCCAGGTCTCCAAACGCGACTGGCCGAAGGTGCTGCGCGCCTGCAACGAGCTGGAAGAGGCACCGCTCTGGTTCGACGACTCCTCCGACCTCGGGATCCTCGATCTGCGGGCGAAGGCGCGGCGGCTGCACGCCCAGGAACAGGAGCGCGGCGGGCTCGGCCTGATCATCCTCGACTACATCCAGCTGATGCGCTCCGACGACCACCGCGCCAACCGGGTCGAGCAGGTCGGCCAGATCAGCCGCGGGCTGAAGATCCTCGCCCGCGAGCTGGAGGTGCCGGTGGTTGCGATCTCGCAGCTATCGCGCGCGCCCGAGCAGCGCACGCCGCCGAAGCCGCAGCTCTCCGACCTGCGCGAGTCCGGCCAGATCGAGCAGGACGCAGACGTCGTCGCCTTCCTCTTTCGGGAGGACTACTACCGAGACCCCGACGAGGAGCCCGACGGCCTAGCCGACCTGATCATCGCCAAGCATAGGAACGGCCCGATCGGGACCAGGAAGCTGGTCTTCCTCGATCGCTATCCCAAATTCGCCGACCAGGCCCACCAAGAGCCGCCGATCGAGCAGCCGGCCGGCGAACCGCCGCCCTTCGAGGACGCCGCGGCGGCGGGGCCTGACTTCTGATGCCGGCGATCGCCCGCTCCGAGCCCTTCCGCGAACAGGCCTGCCCGCTGGGGGTCTGCGACGGCTCCGGCTGGATCCTCAGCCCCGAAGACGTCGCCCGGCCCTGCGATTGCCGGAGCGAGCGGCTCAACCGCGGCCGCAGCCGCGGCGTCGCCTCGGCGATCCCGGCCCGCTACCGCGGCGTCTCCTTTGACCGCCCGCCGGTCGCCGACATGGCGCGGGACATGACCACCCGCCACGTGGTGCAGGCGGCGCGCACCTACGTCGAGAGCCTCAACGGGAACCTCGAGGCCGGTCGCGGCCTCTGGCTGATGGGCGACACCGGCACCGGCAAGACCACCCTGGGGATGCTGATCGCGAGTGAGGCGCTGAAGGCCGGCAAGACGGTCGGCATCTACTTCACCCCGAAGCTGCTGACCCGGATCCGCCAGACCTACCAGGAAGCCGACAACGAGAACGCCTACGCCCAGTTCTTCCAACGGGTGACCTCGGTCGACCTGCTCTACATCGACGACCTCGGCTCCGAGCGCCACACCGACTGGGTCGTCGAGCAGCTCTACGCGGTGGTCAACGAGCGCTACGAGAACCAGCGGCCGATGCTGGTTACCAGCAACGCCGCGGGCGACGTCGACCGCGGCCAGAAGCAGCTCGAGGACCAGATCGGGCGGCGCACCGTCTCCCGCCTGATCGAGATCTGCGGCGATCCGCTGCCGCTGTTCGGCGCCGATCGCCGCTACCAGGCCCGCGCCGCCAGCTAAATCGTCAGAATCCCCCGCGTTATGCCAGGCGTGGTCATAGTCGGCGCCCAGTGGGGCGATGAGGGCAAGGGCAAGGTCGTCGACCTGCTGGCCGAGCGCGCGTCGACGATCGTACGTTTCCAAGGGGGCAACAACGCCGGCCACACGATCGTCCGCGAGGGGCAGGAGTTCAAGTTCCACCTGATCCCCTCGGGGATCCTCCACTCCGAGAAGACCTGCGTGATCGGCAACGGCGTCGTCGTCGATCCGCGGGTGCTGCTGGGCGAGATCGACGGTCTGAAACGGGCGGGGGTCAGCGTCAACAACCTGCGGCTCTCCGCCAACGCCCACCTGATCATGCCCTACCACGTGCTGCTCGACTCGGCCGGGGAGACGAAGCTGGGGAAGCTCTCGATCGGCACCACCCGGCGCGGGATCGGCCCCTGCTACGCCGACAAGGCCCTGCGGCTGGGGATCCGGGTCCAGGACCTGCTCGACGAGAAGATCCTGCGGACGAAGATCCGCGCCGCCCTGGAGCCCAAGCAGCAGGCGCTGCGCGAGCTCTCGGTCCAGCGCCGCAAGCAGCTGAAGGAGGCGGGCGAGGAAGCCAAGCCGATCGAGGTCGAGGGCAGCGCTCCCGACCCGCGCCTCGACCTGCACGCGATGGTCGAGGAACACATCAGCTTCGGCCACCGGCTCGAGCCCCACATCGCCGACACCGCCCGCCTCTGCTGGGACGCGCTCGACAGCGACGAGACGGTGATCTTCGAGGGGGCCCAGGCGACCCTGCTCGACCTCGACCACGGCACCTATCCCTTCGTCACCTCCTCCAACCCGATCGCCGGCGCCGCCTGCGTCGGCGCCGGGGTCGGCCCGAAGGACATCGACGAGGTCTGGGGGATCGCCAAGGCCTACGCGACCCGCGTCGGCGCCGGCCCCTTCCCGACCGAGCTGTTCGACGACGTCGGCGAGCAGATGCTGGAGCGCGGCCACGAGTACGGGACCACCACCGGGCGGCGGCGGCGCTGCGGCTGGATGGACCTGGTCGCCCTCCGCTACGCCGTCCGCCTCAACCGGCTGGACGCGCTGGCGATCACCAAGCTCGACGTGCTCAGCGGGATCGGTCCGCTGCGGGTCGCGGTGCGCTACCGCTCCAAGGAGGGGGCCGAGCTGGACACCTTCCCCTACCACCAGTCGATCCTCCACTCGGCGACGCCGGAGTACGAGGAGCTGCCCGGCTTCGACGCCGACCTCACCGCCTGCAAAAGCGCCGGCGACCTTCCTCAGGCGGCGCGCGACTACCTAGGCTTCATCGCCGACTTCGTCGGGGTGCCGGTGCGCCTGGTCGGGGTCGGGCCCGACCGCGAGCAGTCGATCTGGCTGGACCGCTAGCCGGCGGCGCAGTCACTTCAAGCGTTGGACCGGACTTGCGCTCGCGATCTTCCAGACGCCGCCGTTCCGTTCCAGCGGCACAACCCAATCCCGTCCCTTGGGCCCGTGCCACTGGGCCCAAGCCTCCCATTCGCTTTCGGCATCTTCGGGACCTTGAACGCGCAGGCTGTCGATCGGACCGGTGAGAGTGTTCCCCGAGTACCCCGAGGCCAAGTCGCCAAAGTACTCCAAAGCCCCCGGACAGGTCGTCACCCTGCCATTCGTAACCCCGTGAGCGTCGGAGACCAAATTCCTCCTATATGCGCGGGAGATGTAGCTGCAGTCGGTCCCCCAGTCTTCGGCGATACGTGCCTTCATCCAGGCGTGGATCACGTTCGATGCTTCTTCCCGTTCGGCCGCCGACCCCTCTTCGCCGTAGGACTGAACGAGATTGTCGCCGCCGGGGACAAGGAACTCGCGAGCAACGCCCGTGACCCACGGGTATTCCCGCTTCTGATTCGTTTCTGCCACGTTCGCGCCCGTGGTCGAGTCTTCGCCACAACCGATCGCCGCGATCGCCAGGACGATCATCATCAGGGCCCCAATGGCCCTCAGGCGCTCTCCCATGCGCTCAGTTTAGGGCAAAAATCTCCGAGTGATGGGCCCTCTCCACTAGAGTCAGGGCGTGTCCTCCAGTAGACCCTCAGCCAGGCTGAAGGAGAGGCTGCCACGCGGAAGGCACGGCCTGCCACGGGAGGCGGTGACCGAGTCCCAGCGCAAGCGCATCCACCGGGCGATGATCGAAGTCGTAGCGACCCGTGGATATCCCGAGACTCGCGTGGTGGACGTGATTGGCCTCGCCGGCGTCTCCCGCAAGACCTTCTACGAGCTGTTCGAGAGCAAGGAGGACTGCTTCCTCGCCGCCTATGACGTGCTGCTCGACGGGCTGCTGAGAGAGGCCACGGAGGCCTTCGAGTCGCAGCCCAGGACACCCTGGGCAGAGCGCGTCGGTGCGGTCCTCGAGGTGCTGCTCATGCACCTGGCGCAGCATCCGGAAGAAGCGCGCTTCGCAATCGTCGAGGTTCTCGCCGCCGGCCCGAAGGCTCTCGCCCGCCGAGATTCCGCCCTGCGACAGTTCGCCGGCTTCCTCGAGTCGGGTCGCTCGGAGACCTCTGTCGACCTACCGGGGATCACCTCGCTCGCTGTCGCCGGGGGTATTAACGAGCTGCTCTACAGCGAGATCTTGCACGGCGCCACGGCCGGCCTCCCCACCCGCCTACCGGACCTGATGTTTTGGATGGCCTTGCCTTTTCTGGGGGCTGAAGAGGCCGCGGCGGAACGCGAGCGGTTGCGGCAGACGAAGTCCCGCTCCTAGCGCCCTGGGCGATCCGCTCCTTTTGCCGGATCGGCGGGTTTACGAATAGTGCGGGGGTGGTAGTTTGACCCGCTGGAGAGTTAATCAAGCGTTCCGACGGCATCGGCCCTGGACGGGCAGGCCGCAAAGGAGAGATATAGGGATATGCGTAAGTACTTGATGTTGACGATGGCCCTCGCGGCTCTGATCGCCGTCAGCGTGGCTGGCATCGCCACCGGCGCCGGTAACAAGCCGGTGACGGTCGAAGCGGGCAACCTGGTCTTCACCTTCAATGGCGGATTCACCCCGACCAAGCTGCCGAAGAACAAGCTCGCCCCGATCACCCTCAGCGCCGAAGGCAAGATCGCGACCAAGGACGGCACGCACCCGCCGGCGCTGAAGGAAACGATTGTCGAAACCGACAAGAACGGTGCCATCAACGTCAAGGGCATCCCGGTCTGCAAATCGGGTCAGCTGCAGTCGCGTGACACCAAGGCGGCCGAAGCGGCGTGCGGCAAGTCGATCATTGGTACCGGGCAGACGACCGTCGAGGTCCAGTTCCCGGAACAGAAACCGATCGACGTGAACTCGAAGCTGCTCGTCATCAACGGCGGCTTCAGCGGCGGTACGACCACCCTCTACATTCACGCCTACTTCTCGGCGCCGGTCACCGGGGCAATCGTCACCACCCTGAAAATCAAGAAAGTTCACAACGGCCGCTATGGGCTGAAAACCGTCGCTACGATTCCGAAAATCGCCGGCGGTAGCGGCTCGGTCAAGAATTTCAACCTGAAGATCAACAAGAAGGGCGTCCTGACGGCCAAATGCCCCGACGGCAAGCTGCAGGCGAAAGCCACGGCGATCTTCTCGGACGGCACCAAGGCCTCCGCGGGGATCATCCGCACCTGCACCGGCACCTGAGGAACGCGCCTCGGGGCTTCGCCCCGAGTATCTAGCCGGTTTCGAGAAGGGCGGCCCCGGGCCGCCCTTCTCTTTGCCTCGGGGGGTGCGTGATAATCGTGGTTGCGCTTCGGGTACGCGCGTAGTACAACTAGGCGTACTCGATTAAACCCAGTTGTCTAGATTGGCGGCGATGTTCGCAGGCGGCGACAGTTTGACCACGGCAGTCGAAAGTGCGAAGCAGCAGACCCTGGTCCCCCTGGCCGAGGAGTGCGCCGAGAAGCTCGAGCTCGACGGCCGCCAGCTCGAAGCGATCGAGAACTACCTACACGATGCCTGGTTCTTCGGCGTGCGAACCGGCCACGCTGTGATGGTCGAGACGAGGATGGGCCAGAGCGACCCCAAGCAGGTCATCCTTGGCATGCAGGAGGAGTTCCAGGAGATGATGGAAGGGCTCGGCGAGGCGCTCAAGACGACGGTAGGAGCGACGATCCAGGCCTGGGACTACCTCGGTCGGGCCTGGATCGCGGGTGCGAGGTTCTGGGAAGTCGAGATCGCCGCCCGCCTGATCGAACACAAGACGGGCGGCCTCGACACGATGCTGCGGAAGCTAGACGACAGTCCTCCCTAGGGTCCCCGATCTCAGGTCCCGCAGCTTTTCGCTTCGAGTTCTTCGGCCACTTTGTTGGCCTTGTCGAAGGTGGGGGCGTTGACACTGATGCTGCCTATCGGATCCGCTTCGACGGTCGCTGCCGCCTTTTCTCGCGCTTCGACTAGTTCTTCCACCTTCTGTTCGCTGCCTTGAGGAAAATCGAGATCGTCGATTTCTTCGGTCGTCCGCTGATATGCGGCGATCAGTTTGAGAACATTTTCGCTTTGGAGCTGGGTGGTCGACTTTTGGACCGTTTCCTGGTACTGCCGGCTGAGCTTTTCCATTACTTCCTCCCTACCCTGAAGCCCCTTGTTGCAGACGATCTCGAGTTGCTTGTCGAATGCCGATTTGCTGATGGTTGAATCACCGCCGCCGCATCCGGTCAGGGCGAGCACAAAGACGCCCGCGATCGTCAATCCCGCTATTGCCTTGAACACCCGTTCCCCCTATATCGTCTGATTAAAGAGAGAAGCTTAACCGGTTTTGGGCGCGGCTGCCACCTGTCTGGGGCGAGTGGCACGGGGCGTGCATACAGCCGCCCCGTGCCAGAGCTAACGTGATATCAGCGAGTCACTGCCCAGCTGCCGCGGACGTAGCCGCCTGACGCGGTGAAACTGAAGGGAACGGTCACGCCAAATTCGTGCGCCGCTTCAGCTTTCCCAGCCGCTGATGCATTGTCAGGGGACTGAAAGTATTCAACGCCGTCCTTGAGATAGATGCAAAGGAACCCAGGTTCGGCTTCCGGAGTAGCAGCGCTCCCGGGACAGACTGCCTCATAGGCTTTGTTGGATTCTTCGAGTCGTTCGAACCATTCCGATTCTTCACCGAAAATGATGCATTCGGGGTTCGTCGGGTCTTCGAAGTCTCCCTTGCAGGAGTAGGGCCCAACGAACGAGACACTTCCGTTCTTGAGTTCATAGCCCAGCTGATTTCCCGCGAATTCGTACTGCACGACCGCGGCCGGGGCCGGGGACACTCGCACGGGGAAGGAGATCGCCGCTGGCGAGACGTGGGCATTCCCGGTAACCGACCAGACGCCAGTCAAGAGGCCGCCGGAGGCCAGTTTGCATTCCGGTTTTGCCTGACTGCACATGCCGGCTTCTCCGGGAGCGCCGGGAGCGCCGGGAGCGCCGTCTTTCCCGTTCGTGCCGTTCGTGCCAGCCGCGCCGGTATCGCCCTTCCCACCCGGGGTCCCCGGAGCGCCCGGAGCGCCCGCGGGACCGGCCTGGACCAACTTCGTTGCAATCTTCTTGACTTCCTTTTTCTGCTTGCTGTTCAGGCCCGGCAGTGCAGCGTATGCGCCCCCGCCGAGGGCGGCGACGAGCGCCACGATCGCGATGATGAAGCCGGCCGTGCCAAGCTTGCTGTGAATTCGAGAGATCAATTTTCCTCCCCTAATGATTGGTCAGTGATGGGGGACTGACGAGAACCTGGCGGCGAGCATGAGGCAAGCCAGATCGCTCGCGTCTCGGCCCTCACGTGTTCCCCTCCGGTCCCATGGTGTAGATGCCTCCGACGCGTCCCTGGCGCGCCCGAAGATCCAGCTTAAAGTACGGCGCCTAGCAGGTCAAGGTACCCCAATGGTTGCGAGGACTTGAGATTCCCTAGCAGTCTCTTATCCTTGAGTGATGACGCGTCGACTGAGACTGATCACGCTCGGCCCGGCGGGAACGTGTCACGAGCGGGCCGCGAGGAGATACCTGGCCTTCCAGGGCATCGATGACTTCGAGATCAAATTCATCCGTGACTTCATGGAGGGCCTCGAGCTGATCCGGGGTCGAGACGACTCGTTCTTGATCCAGTGCAGCGCCCATCCTCGGGTTCATGAGGTCACCGAGCGTTACTGGCGCGAGGTCTTCGTCGTCGACACCTTCATCTACCCGACGAAGCATCTGGCGGTCCTCGCCCGGCGCGAGGTCGAGCGCCCAAGGTCGCTGGGAATCGTTCCCGCGACGAAGGGCTATGTCGATCTTTCCCAGTGGGAGGAGGTGATCGACGTCGTCTCCAAGCCAGTGGTGGGGGCAGAGCTGCTGGCCGGTCGCTACGACTCGGGACTCACCCACATCGAGCATCTGGAAGAGCACGCCGACGACCTGCGCCTCGAGCTCGATATCGGCGAAATCGATACCACCTGGCTCGTGTACGGGACGCGGAAGCGCTTCGCGGGCGATGTGATCGGCATTCCGTCTGCCGATATGCTAACCGGGCGCAATCCGATCCAGTGACTTAACTCAACTTCCCTTTCCGCACGGCAATCCTATCCGCGGATTGGTCGCGCTGAGTCGGCCGCTCTGCGCCTCGAGGCGGATCTTTACCCTGGGCTTCGAGGCGCAGAGGTTGCGAGAGTTTTCGATCAGACCCCGTTTGCCGCCGAAGAAGTTGAACACGGCCTTGGTCAGCGGGACGTCGGGGACCGAGAGGAAGCGGGTGCGGACCCTGCCGTTGACCGAGTCGATGAAGCCAACCTGGATGACGCGGATCCCGTTCTGGCCGCGCAGGTCGGCGACGATGTCGGGCAGTTCGCGTTCGCCGCCGTTGGAGCGGAAGACGAGGTTGCCCTTGAGCGGCTGATCGAGCAGCGGGCTCTTTGCTTCTACCGTGCCGAGGGTCGACAGTGGCGGGCAGGCTTCGGCAGCGAACTGCACCCTGGTGCAGGGGTTGTTGATGTGGGAGTTGTCGATGAACTGGCTCTTGGGCAGGATCACCGTGGCAGCGGCGGTGTTGGCCTGGTGCGGCTTCTGGGTCAGGGTCGCCTGCACCGCCGGGTTGCCACTGCGCTTCATCTGTCCCTTGAAGACGAGCTTCAGCTTCGGGGCATAGGGGAGCTTGTCGCAGTTGAGCGCTTCGAAGCCGTCGGAGGCTTGGTAGACCCCGCCCCCCGCGGCGGTCACCGTCGCGACGATCCGCTTCGGCCTGCAACTCGTCGGGTTGAGGGTGAATTCGGGGCGATCAACGAGGACGTTGACCGTGCGGTAGGAGACCGGCACCCCTTCCAGGAACTGGGGCAGGCGGTCGGTCACGACCGCCGCCTCGGAGGTGTTGGGGTCGAGCTGGATCGCCGCACGGTTGACCACCAGGCCGAGGTCGAAGGGCCCGGCCTGAGCGGGAACGACACTGACGATCGAGTAGGGGCCGCCCTTGTAGGGGCCGGCCAGGTAGGCGGCGGTCGGCGCCTTGCCCGGCTGGGGGATCCACAGCGGTGCTCCGCCGACGCCGCTTGAGGCGGTGAGGCTGCCAAGGCGCGAGGCCGCCGGGCAGGCGCCGGTGACTGCCTCGGCCTCGCCGCAGAGCGGTACGCCGGCCAGCTTGGCCAGGAGGCCCTGGGGCAGGTGCAGGGCGATCGTCTCGGGGTTCGCTTCGCCGTCTGAGCGGGTCAGGGTGAAGGAGAACGGGGTGTAGGCGCCGGCGGCGGGGTTGAGGCTGCCGGCGCTGATCCGCGGGGCAAAGCCGCCCCTGCCGCAGCCCGCCGTGACTTCCATCGGAGCGGTGCCCTCCGCCGCCGGGCGGCCCGACCAGGGGGTGAAGGAGAACTTGGTTAGGTAGGTGCCGCAGCCGGGCGTGGAGAGCGGCGCCCGGGGGCCGCCGAAGACGTTCAGCTTGAGGCTTTTGACCGGGACCTGGGGCAGGCCGCCCAGGGCGGGGATGCCGTCGAAGACCGCGGTCACCTGGCCGGTTAGGGGATTGGGCTCGATCCGCGCCGGCAGCTTCAGGTGCACGCCCTGTTCGTCGGCCACTACCCAGAGGCCGAACAGGCGCCCGGGCTCGGGGGTGCGCTGGTAGACGGCGCCGTGCAGGGTCTCTTCCAGGGCCGGGACCTCGGCTTCGATCGAGCCGATCTTCGCCGCCTCGGGGCAGTTGGCGTCGACGTTCTCGCCGTAGGCGACCTGCTCGTCGCTGCAGCCCTGAAGGCCGTCGGCGGCGGCGGGGTTGATCGCGAAGCCCGCAGGCAGGGTGACCCGGGCGCTCTTCATGGTTGAGCTGGCGAGGCCCTGGGGGCTTTCGTCCTGGGGGATCGTCAGCTCGGTGTCGAGGCCCGTCGGGGCGGCGGCTTCAGGATTGCTGAGCGCCGTGGTGAAGGAGGGGGCGAAGCCGAGTTTGCCGCAGCCGCTGATCTGCGGGAAGGAGGCGACTTTGGTCGAGGGCTGGCCCGGCAGCTGGTAGCTGCGCGCGGTCACCCGCACCGCCCGGCTCAGCGAGCAGTCGGTCGGGTTGGAGAGGAAGGGTCCGCCAGGGGTGACTTCGCGCAGTTCGCCTGGGGCTTCGCCAACCGCCTCCTTGGGGGTGATCCGGTCTTCGTCGTGGGCGTGGTCTGAGGGCACCCCCCAGATCGTCGTCGTAGCTTCCGACAGCCCAGTGGCTGAGGGAATGCCTTCGGCGGTAGCGATGATGCTGAAGTCGACCGGGTCGACCCGGAAGTTGATGAACGTCGGCCAGCCGACCGCGATGAAGCCCAGGCGCGCGACGATGTCGGTGCCTTTGGGCGGCACCATGTTGTAGACGGGCTCCTTGAAGACGCCGGCGACGGGCTGGACCGTCCGCACCAGGCTCGTGCCGACCTGGGAGTCGAACGGGCAGGCGCTAACTTCGTAAAAGTCACCGAGCTGCTCGGCGGTGCAGCGCGGGACCGCCTGCGGGTTGCCGATCACTCCGGGCGGCAGCTCGATTTCGATGTCGCGGGCTTTGGCGTAGGGATCGTTGCCGTTTCGGGTCAGCTTCACCGCGATCGTTATGTCGGCGTGTTTGCCCGCCTGGCTGGAAGAGAGCGAGGCGGAGGCCGATTCGACCGCGAATTTGTCGAATTCTTCGGCCGCGACGGCCGGCGAGGCCCAGAGGCCCAGCAGGGCGAGCGCCGCGATCGCGGCCGCGAGGGCGCTGCGCAAAGCGGCGCTCATCGGTGGCCCCCTTTCCTGCCAGCGCCGGCTCGCTTCTTGGCGCTCTTCTTTTTGTGGTGCTTCTTCTTCACGCAGCTGACCTTGCCCTTCTTCTTCACCTTGTGCTTGCCCTTGGGGCAGCGCTTGGCAGTGAGGTTTCCGTTGGCGCCTCGCACTCGGGAGTCCCCGCTCGCCAGAGGGGGTGAAGGCGAGAGCTGCGGCCGGCACCCTTCGCCCTGGCATTCGCTCACCGTCTCTTCGGCGAAGCCGCCGCCGACTCGCGCGTCGTAGATCGAGGCCGTTTCGTCGGCGTCTGATTTGACTAGGAGCTCAGAGCTGAGGAAGAAGGCGTCGTTGCCGCTCGAGCTGACCGCCCACAGATACTCGTCGCGCCGGCTCTGCGGCGAGCTGATCAGGTAGACGCAGCCGTCCGGAACCGTGCAGCTGCCGACTCCCTGGTCCTCCCACTCATAGACGTCCCGCAGGCCGTCAGAGTCACCTGCCACCAGGGCTTCGCTTGACTCGAAGAAGGCGCGGCGGCCGTCGGCGCGCAGGTTCTCCGGCCAGCCGGTCGGGGCAAACAGCGTCGCGCCGCCTTCCCGCTCTTCCGACTGCAGGGTCGCATCCGAGGAGGCCTTCGCTCCGGTGGGGATACACGAGAGGCACTGCAGCTCGCCCGCGGCGTAGCGGTAGATCTCCGCCTTGCCTTCGGGGTCGTAGCCGGTCAGCGCGGCGCGCGATTTGAACAGGAAGGTCGAGCCGTCGGGCGTGCTGCGGGCCGGGACGAGGCCCAGGGGGCCAGGGGGCAGGACCGCGTCCACCCAGAGGCCGAGGCCGTCGGCATCGGGGGAGCTCACGCCGGGCCCTCCCTCTACGTCGCGTTCGGTCACCGTGCCGATGAAGTCGATCTGCCCTTCCACCGAGCGGTAGAGGTTTTCCTCGCCCAGCTGGGCCGAGTCGCCCTGCGGATTGGTGCCGCCGAGGACACTCGGCGAGACGAAGTAGGCGGTCGAGCCGTCCACCGAGACGGTGGCCGGGACGACGTTGCCGCTGGTGGTGAATTCGGTGATTCTTTCCCCTTCGGGGGCCAGGGCGTCGAAGCGCAGCAGGTCGCCCCCTTCCACGTAGAAGATCTGGTTGCCGCCTTCAGCCACTCCGGCAAAGTCCACCCCGCTGCCGATCGCGAAGGTTTCTTCGTTGTCGTAGCGCAGGTAGAGCGTGCTGCCTGCTTTGAAGGCGATGCCGGTGCCGTCCGGCGAGGCGCCCTGGTAAAACGCGCCTTCTCCAGCGCCGAAGGGAACATCCCCCGGTTTCAGCGAGATCACGTGCGTGGTGCCGTCCGGGGTGCGGTCGTAGATTGCCGGAGTGCCGTCGGGCGCCGCGTCGGGCTCCAACCGCACTGCGGGAGAGTTCAGTACGCCGGCCGAGAAGACGATATGGGCCCCCCCTTCGCTGATCAGCTGGCCCGTCGCCCGAGGTTCGACTTTCCCGAGGCTCCCGTGGCCGAGAAGCTCCGAGTGACCGTCGGGGTAGCGCACGTAGCCGGTGTTGCCTATCAGCGGGGCCGCCGGCCCAGCCCCGGCGAGCCAGAACAAGTGGCCGTCGGGAAGGCCGGTGCCGGGAGTACTTATGGTTGCCTCGTCGGCCGGCGGCCCGACATAAGAGGTCGACCAACCATCCGCGGTGCGGGTCGCCAGATAGGGGTCGCCGGTTATTGAGCCAGTGCCGTCCCCTCCCGGCAGGGCGCCCCCTAAGATTCGGAAAGGCACCCTGTCCCCTGCCGGAGAGACCTGGCGGGTGGTGAATGCGCCGCCCAGTTGGCCGACGCCGACCGGCGCCCGGGCGTTGGTGTCGGCCGGCGTCGCGATCTCGTAGGCGCGGCAGTCGGGCAGGAGCGCCGAGGGGCCGGTGCGCAGCAGCGCGTTGGCGCAGGAGTCCGTGTCGATCGAGGCAAACGGGTACGTCGCGAAGCTTCCTTCGGCGATGACAGCTTTTTCGCCTGCTGCTTCTTCGTTTTCCGCGATCACTCGGAATTCGTAGCTCGTCTCCGGTGAGAGGCCACTCAGCGGCGCCGAGACTTCCAGTTCGACGTTGCCGGCTGGCAGCGTGCCTCGCCCGGCCAACGTCCAAGTGGCCGCTCCCGCGACTTTGTATTCGAAGCTGTAGGTGGTTTCGAGGTTGCGGGGGTTGATCACTGCCTGAATCTCGGCTTCGGCTTCGCTGACGTTGGCAGCGGCGGTCGATTCGATCTCCGGCGGCCCGACGCTGGATTCGAAGAAGGCGTATGAGTGGCCGATGCCGGTTCGATCGGAGGGCACGTAGAGAAAGCGCCCTTCGCCCGCTTCTTCGCTCAGTTTCCCGTTCGGACTGAAGACGCCGTTGTCAATGCCGATCTCGAGTTCGACCGTGCACTGCAGAAAGTCGGCGTCGATCGTCTGCACGTAGGTGCCGTCTTCTTCGAATTCGTAGAGGTGGCAGTTTTCCCCGTCGAGGACGAAGACGTTGCCGCTGCCTTCGTCGACCGCGACCGAGAGGCCGGTTCCGAAGTCGCCTGCGGGGACCGAGGTGGGTAGGATCGAGCCGACCTTTTTGTATTTGTCGTTGGGCGGAGCGCCTTCGACCGTGTTCAGGTCATAGATATCGATTCGTTCTTCGTTTTCGCCAGCGCTCGAGTACAGCCTGTCGCGTTCGGCATCGACCGCCACTCCCGCGCCGTTGCTCCAATCGGGGCCTTCGTTCGTTCGAACTAATTCGTTGCCTTCTTCGGCCGAGCTGAACTCGAGGACTTCTTTGCCCCCTTTATTGACGAACAGGTGGTCGTTGTCGCGGTTGATCGCCAAGCCGCTGGAGGTGCTCGCGAATTCGTCCGTCACCGTCACCGGAGCGGCTTCCCCATACCCGATTTCGCAGGCTTCCGGCTGGTAGCCGGCGTTGGGGGCGAAGCGGAGGACCTTGTCCTGAGATTTGAACACATATAGGTACCCGACGCCATCAATAGCCAGCGACCCGGGTCCGACTACCGAAAGCTCGGAGATGAAGGTGCCGTCCGAACAGAAGATGTCAACCCTCCCTTTACTGCCGGCGGGCGGGCTGCTGAAGCTGCTGACATAGATGTTGCCAAATTCGTCGGTAGCGACGGCCCTGGGGTAGGAGAAGGTGCTTGGGGGGTGGTCAACGCCGGGGACCCCCGGCCCCCCTTCTTTTTCGAGCGGGCAGAGACCCGGGTCTGGGATGGGGTCCACGGCGGTCACCCCGCACCCACCAGTCAGCGAGAGGGTCGGGTCCAGGACACGTTCGCCTTCAGCCGCCACGGCAGCTGGGGCGGTAAAGCCCAAGATCGTCACCAGAACAGCCGCGATCGCTAACTGCGGCGCCATATTGCCGAATCCAAACCCACGTTTCGCGTTCTCTTTCAACGCTTAACCCCCCGCTGCTGTGTCCCCGGTCATACCTGGGTCGTTCCCAGATCTGCACACTCTAGTGCGCCGCCCGGGGACTGTCAAGCCTGGGTCGCCCGGGGGGTGCCGCCCGATGAAGCGGAGCCGCCCCGGCGCCGGGGCGGCTCCAAGAGCATTCTCAGCTCTCCACGGCAACTGACTACGGACTAACGGCCAGCTCGCTTGGAGTCGTGACCACGTACTTGCCATCCCAGAGTGCGGAGGGCAGGAGGAACCCGCAGTTGAGGACTGCGTGGATGTCCAATGTGGCGGTCGCGGTTTTGTTGGTGGTGCCGTTTGTGGCGCCTGTGAGGGTGCCGATGTCGGTGCCGGCTCCGCCCGCGGTAACGCAGTTAACGGTCGGGAGTTCTGTCTGCGGAAGTTTCACTTCAGCTCCGATCGACCGCACTGTGCCGTTTGTGCCGCCGATGTTTTCCACCGTGAGGCTACCGTTTTTGATGACGGTCACCCCTTCAGGGTCACATTTGCCGAACGACAGTTTAGCGACCGGTCCGCCGACGGTGGTGCCGCTGAAGGGAGACACCGTAGTCCCTTCGACATGCGATTCTTTGCATGTGTTGGAGAAGGCCCCACCTGTGGTCGAGAGGAGGAAGGTCGCTTCCGTGTCGAGGGTGGCTGTAAGGGTCACGGCTTTGTTCTGTGTGGCGCCGTTGACCTCGAGTGTGGTCGCCGAGGCGCTGGAGGCGGCAAACGCCGCGAAGGCCATCGCCGCCACGGCCG
>JBJMKP010000020.1:0-33395 GCA_045805745.1 Solirubrobacterales bacterium | reverse complement strand
TCGCCCCCTCGGCGGCGCCGGCGCCGACCAGGTTGTGGAGCTCGTCGATGAAGAGGATGATGTCGCCGCGCTGGGAGATCTCCTTCATCACCTTCTTGAGGCGCTCCTCGAACTCGCCGCGGTACTTGGAGCCGGCGACCAGAGCGGCCAGGTCGAGGGTGTAGATCTGCTTGTTCTTCAGCAGCTCCGGTACCTCGCCACTGTTGATCCGCGCCGCGAGGCCCTCAACCACCGCGGTCTTGCCGACCCCCGGCTCACCCAGCAGCACCGGGTTGTTCTTGGTCCGACGGGAGAGGATCTGCATGATCCGCTCGATCTCGGTCTCGCGACCGATCACCGGGTCGAGCTTGCCCTCCTCGGCGAGGCGGGTGAGGTTGCGACCGAACTGGTCAAGCAGTTTCGAAGACTTTTTGCCCTCGCCGGAGCCGCCGGAGCCGCCGCCCTGGCGGCGGCCGCCGGGACCGGAGAGCATGCGGATGACCTCGTTGCGGATCTTGTCCGAGTCGGCGTCGAAGTCGAGCAGGATGCGGGCGGCGACACCCTCGTTCTCACGCACCAGGCCGAGCAGGATGTGCTCGGTGCCGATGTAGTTGTGACCCAGGGAGAGCGCCTCGCGCAGGGCCAGCTCCAGCACCTTCTTGGCGCGTGGCGTAAACGGGATCTGGCCGGAGGTAACCTCCTCGCCGGATCCGACGATGCGGACCACCTGCGAGCGGACGCGTTCCACCGTGATGTCGAGGGACTCGAGGACGCGGGCAGCCAGCCCCTCCTCCTCGCGCAGCAGCCCGAGCAGGATGTGCTCGGTGCCGATGTAGTTGTGCTTGAGCGTCCGGGCCTCCTCCTGCGCTAGGACGACGACCTGGCGAGCCCTCTCAGTGAATCGCTCGAACAATGAAGACCTCTTCCTGGTTCGCAAACCCGGGACACCCCGGTTTGTACCGCCGAATGCCTTGTTCCCTCATCGGGCGGCATTCATCTGTCCCTTAACTCTACCGGGGTCGAAGGTCCGGCTTCTGAGCGCTTGAGCACGCTAAGAGCGATATTTCACGAGCCTTCCGACACCAATTCTTGAGTCTTAGGTGCGCATCGCCGGGAACAGCAGCACTTCGCGCAGCGTCTGGGCGCCGGTCAGCATCATCACCAGGCGGTCGATCCCGACCCCGACCCCCCCGGTCGGCGGCATCCCCTGTTCGAGCGCTTCGACGAACGCCTCGTCGAACGGCTGCGCCTCCTCGTCGCCACGGGCGACCTCGGCGGCCTGCTGCTCGAAGCGCCGCCGCTGCTCGTCGGGGTCGTTCAGCTCGGTGAAGGAGTTGGCGATCTCGACCCCGCCGGCGAAGGCCTCCCAGCGCTCGACCATCCCCGGCTCGGAGCGGTGCGCCTTGGCGAAGGGCGAGAGCTCAACCGGGTAGTCGAAGACAAAGGTCGGCTGGATCAGCCCCGGCTCGACCTCCCTGGAGAGCAGGCCGTCGACCAGCTTGCCCCAGCCCTCCTGCGGGTCGGGCTCGGTCCCCATCGCCTTCGCCAGCGCCTCGCGGGTCGGGTGCTCGACGATGTCGATCCCGGCCCGCTCGAGGATCGCCTCGCGCAGGGTGATCCGACGCCAGGGCGGCGCGAAGTCGATCTCGACCTCACCGCGCTTTACCTTCGTCGTCCCCAACACCCGCTCGGCGACTTCGGCGACGACCATCTCCAGGTCGTGGGCGGTCTTCTCGTAGTCGGCGTAGGCCTCGTACCACTCCAACATCGTGAACTCGGGGTTGTGCTTGTGGGAGACCCCCTCATTGCGGAAGTCCTTGCCGAGCTCGTAGACGCGGTCGATGCCGCCGACGACGAGGCGCTTGAGGTAGAGCTCGGTCGCGATCCGCAGGTAAAGGTCGCGGTCGAGCGCGTTGTGGTGGGTGGTGAAGGGACGAGCCAGGGCGCCGCCGTAGAGCGGCTGCAGGACCGGGGTCTCGACCTCGACGAAGCCGTGCTCGTCGAACCAGCGGCGGATCTCGGAGATCGTCCGGGCCCGGATCTGGAAGGTGCGACGACTCTCCTCGTTGGCGATTAGATCGAGCTCGCGACGCCGGAAGCGGGTCTCGGTGTCCTCGAGGCCGTGGAACTTGTCGGGCGGCGGCCGCAGGCTCTTGGCCAGTAGGCGCCAGTGGTCGATCGCCAGCGAGAGCTCGCCGCCGCGCCGGGTCGCCATCGCCGTCCCCTCGGCGCCGACGATGTCGCCGAGGTCGAGATCGACCAGCAGCTCGTAGGCCTCCTCGCCGAGCACATCGGAGCGGGCATGCAGCTGGATCTGACCGCTGCCATCGCGGAGGTCGAGGAAGCAGGCCTTGCCGTGGCCGCGACGGGCGACGATCCGCCCGGCGACCCGGTGGCGGGAGTCGGTCTCGGCCCCGGCCTGCAGCCCCTTGTGCGCGGCGCGCACCTCGGCGACGTCCTCGCGACCGGAGAACTCATGTGGGAACGGCTCGATCCCAGCCTCGCGGATCCGCTCCAGCTTCGCGCGACGATCGCGAAGGACGTCGGAGAGTTCCAGTTCTTCAGTCACGTTCTGAGAGTGTCAGGAAGCAAGCAGGTCGGGGGAAGAGGCCGCAGACCCGAGCGAGCGTACTTCAGTACGTGAGTGAAGGGGCGAGGACCGATGACCCCGAGATGCGCCGCTTCCTGGCGCTCTCAGGCCTTCTCGATCTTCGTAATTTTCAGTTTTTTCTTCGGCCCGCGCGGGACCTCGACAGTGACGACGTCGTTGCGCTTTTTCCCCAGCAGCGCTTTGCCGATCGGCGACTCGTTCGAGAGCTTGTGCTCGAGCGGGTTAGCCTCGGTCGAGCCGACGATCTGGAACTTCTGCGAGTCGCCGGATTTCTGGTCTTTGACGTGGACGATCGAGCCGAAGCTGACCTCATCGGTGCTCAGCGACTTCTCGTCGATCACCTGGGCCCGGCGGAGTTTCTCCTCCAACTGGGCGATCCGCGCCTCGAGCAGGGCCTGTTCGTTCTTAGCGTCGTCGTATTCGGCGTTCTCGGAGATGTCGCCGAATTCGCGCGCTTCCTTGATCCGGGCCGCAACCTCCCGGCGTTTGGTCGTCGAGAGGAACTCGATTTCCTCTTTGAGTTTCTCCAGCCCCTCCGGGGTGATGACGGCCTGACGCACTTGAACGACCTCGCTTTGGATTGGAAAAGGGAGCCTGGCCGGTCTCCCAGACCTAAAAAAATGCCCTGATGCGCCCAATCACGGCGGCACATTCCGGGCAGGAAGCGCGCGATTATAGCGGGGCTGGTCGGCCGGCCAGAGAGGCCTCTGGACTGCCTGTTCAGGCGATGGCGGCGGGGGCAGCGAGGGAGCCGACCAGCTCCCTGGCCCGGGGCAGATCGGCGCTGCGCTGCAGCTCGTCGGCGACCTCCTTCGGCGCCTCGATTCGCTCTACGTACCAGGGGTGGAATTTGCGCAGGTAGCGGGTCGCGCGCTCGCTGCCGAGGTGCTCCTCGGCGCGGTCGATCACCCAGAGCCACTCGGCGACGACCTCCTCCCGGCCCGGCGGCGCGGCGCGGCGGCCGGTCAGTTCCTCGAAGACCCAGGGGTTGCCGAAGGAGCCGCGGGCGATCATCACCGCGTCGGCGCCCGATTCCTCGTAGGCGCGCCGCGCCGCCTCGGCGCCGGCGAGGCCGCCAGAGACGATCACCGGCACCTCCACCCGCTCGACCAGCTCCCTGGTCAGCCTGTAGTCGGGTTTGCCCGCGTGACCCTTGGTCGCCGCCCGGGGGTGGAAGCCGATAGCCGCCACCCCGGCCTCCTCGACGAGACGGATCGCCAGCTCGAAGCCAGAGCGGTCGCCGGCCTCGATCCCGGAGCGCAGCTTCACGGTCACCGGCAGGCCGCTGCCCTCGGCGGCGCCGCGGGCCAGGGCCAGGGCCAGGTCGGGATCGCGCAGCAGCTGAGCCCCCGCCCCGGTCTTCCGCACCTTCGGCACCGGGCAGCCCATGTTGATGTCGATCAGGTCGGCGCCCGCCGCAGCGGCGATCTCGGCGCCGGAGCGCATTACCTCGGCGTCGTGGCCGAAGAGCTGGATCGAGACGGGATGCTCGTCGGGATGGATCCGCATCAGATCGCGCAAGGTGCGCTCGTTGCGGTAGTGCAGGGCGAAGCTGGAGACCATCTCCGAGACCGCCAGGCCCGCTCCGTGGCGTTTGGCCTGCAGGCGGACGAACCAGTTGCCGATCCCGGCCAGCGGCGCCAGCAGAACCCGGTTGGCGATCGGCACGCCGCCGATCTCGAAGGGATCGGTTAGGGCCGGGCGGGCCGCTCCGTTGTCATCGGTTGCGCTCATGGATCAGCCGCAGTCCCTTCAAGGTCAGCAGATCGTCGACCTCGTCGATCGTTTCGGTGAAAGGGACGACGGCCGAGGCGTAGCCGCCGGTGGCAAGCAGCCGCGGGTTCGGCAGTTCCTCTTCGATGCGGCGGACGATGCCGTCGATCAGGCCGGCGAAGCCGAAGATGAAGCCGGAGTTGATCGCCGCCCGAGTCGAGCGGCCGATCGCCTCCCGCGGCTCCTCGAGGTCCATCCGGGTGATCCGGGCAGCGCGTTCGATCAGGGCGCTCAGCGAGGGCGCGAGGCCGGGGCCGATGGCGCCGCCGAGGTACTCACCTTCAGCGGAGACGCAGTCGATGTTGATCCCGGTGCCGAAGTCGACCGAGACGCAGGCCTCTCCAAAGCGCTCGTAGGCGGCGATCGCGTTGACGAGGCGGTCAGCGCCGACCTCCAGCGGGTTCTCAATCCGGATCGGCATCCCGGTCTTCAGCCCGGGGCCGATGGTCAGACAGCTGGCGTCTAGGTAACGGGCCGCGAGCTGCTCGAACTGGCTCCCCAGCGGCGGCACGACCGAGGAGACGCAGACCGCGTCGACGTCCTCGAAGGCGCAGCCGCTGAGCGAGAAGAGGCCGGCGATGCGCTCGGCCAGCTCGTCGCCGGTCGCCCCCGAACGGGTCTGGAAGCGCCAGTGCTCGACCAGACGCTCGCCGTCGAAAGCGCCGAGGTGGGTCTGGGTGTTACCGACGTCGACCGCGAGGAGCATCGGCGGATTATCGCGGGCCGCGGCTGGCCAGGTGGCCAGTTTGGGTCTCTTGCGCATAGGATCGCCCAGATGAGCAACCGCCTCTACGTGATTCCGGGCTCCCATCCGAGCATCGCCGCCCAGCTGATGCTCGAACACAAGGGCTTCGCCTACAAGCGCAAAGACCTGATGCCGGTCGTCTCCAAGGGCGTGCTTCGCATGGTCGGCTTCCCCGGCATCACCGTGCCGGCGCTGAAGATCGACGGCGACAAGGTCCAGGGCTCACGGCAGATCGCGCGGGAGCTGGATCGCCTGCGCCCCGAGCCGCCGCTTTTCCCCGACGACCCGACCGAGCGAGCCGTGGTCGAAGAGGCCGAGCGCTTCGGCGACGAAGAGCTGCAGCATCCGATCCGCCAGGTGCTCTGGTGGGGGTTCAAGCAGGACCGCTACCCGCTGGCCAGCTACTCCGAGGGAGCCAAGCTGGGCGTTCCGATCGGCCTGGCGGTGAAGACCGGCGGCCCGCTGGTCGCCCTCTCGGCCCACTTCAATGAAGCCAGCGACGAAAACGCCCGCCAGGCGCTGGCGGCAATGCCGGCGATGCTCGACCGGATCGACGCCTGGGTGCAGAGCGGCCTGCTGAACGGCGAGCGTCCCAATGCCGCCGACTTCCAGATCGCGCCGAGCATCGGCCTGGCGATGACGATGGATGATCTTCGTCCGGCCATTGCCGGGCGTCCCGCAGAGTCTCTGGCGCGCCGCTTCGTCCCGAACTACGCCGGCAAGATGCCGCCGGTGCTGCCGGCCGAGTGGCTGACGCCGCTGCGCGGCAGCTGAGGCAGTTCAGCCGCGAGGGGCGGCGCGGCGGATCAGCTTGAAGCGGCTGTAGCGGAGCGAGTCGGCTTCGATCGGCCCGTAGACCAGTCGCGCCCCGGCGACGACCAGAATCAGGCCGAAGACGATCAGGGCGAGCAGTGGCGGGCCGGAGCCCGTGCTGGGCGCCACCGCAGCGGTGCTCGCGGCACCCGCCGCGGAGGTCGAGGAGGCGGAGACGCCCTTGACGCCGCTCGATCCCGTCAGCAGGGAGTTCGCTTTGCCCAGGCCGACGTGGGCATCGGCGGCAGCCGGCGGCTTGGGCGCCTGCTGGGCGGGGGCCGGTTCGGGAGCCGGCGCGGGGGTTCTGACCGATTCTTCCGAGGCCGGTTCCGGGGACGCGTGGGTTTCGACCGGCCCTTTAGAGGGTGCCGGCGCCGGTGGAGGTTCGCTCGAAGCCGGCGGTTCGCTCGGCGCGGGCGCCGGCTTGGGGGTCGAACTCCCCGAGCCGCCGGAGCTGCCCCCACTGCCCAGGGAGCTCCCCTGCTGGGCACCGGAAGATTCGCCGCTCGAGCCTTCGGACGCCCCGCCCTGCGGGACCCAGCCGGTCGAGGGCGGCGGGCTTTCAGCCGCGGGCGTCGTTTCAGCGGTGGTTTCCGTCGATTCCGCCATCGCCCCCGGTACCACGGCAAGAAAAGTTGCCATGGCAAGCAATGCCAGGAGTCGGAGGCGTCGTTGCATGGGTAGACGAATATTCTAGTTCCGTATGACTGCACGCCGCACATCGGCCGGCGCGGCCCTTGCCGTGGCCGCCGCCCTGCTCGTCTCGGTCAGCGCTCCGGCTGCCCCGCCGACGTTCGGCCTCGAAGGGTCCGCCACGGTGGTCGGTGGAACCATCCACGCCACCGCGGAACTGACGGAAAGCCCGGGAGCACTGGGTGAAATCGAATTCGAAGTCTTCGGCCCGGCCGACCCGACCTGCGCCGGGACCGCGCTGGACAAAAGCTCGGTCGCGGTCAACGGCGAAGGCGAATACGCCTCGGACGACTTCGAACCCAGCGCAGCCGGCTCGTACTTCTGGACCGCCCGCTACACGGGCGACGGGACCAACGAACCGGCCGAAGCGGTCTGCGCGGCGACCTCCACCGTCAGCAAAGCGACGCCGTCGATGACCGGCAGCGCCAGCTCCACCACCGTCGGCGGCAACATCCACGACACGGCGAACCTGGCGGGAGGCTTCTCGCCGAGCGGCGAAGTGACCTTCCGGGTCTATGGGCCCGGCGACACGAGCTGCGCGACGCCGCTGGAAACCACCAGCGCAACGATTTCCGGCGGAGAAGCGACCTCCGACGATTTCCTCGCCCTGCAGGCAGGCGCCTTCCGCTGGACCGCGAGCTACCCGGGAGACGCGAACAACGAAGCGGTTCAGCTGGGGTGCAACTCCGCCAACCAGACCTCGACGGTCGCCAAAGCCTCACCAGGGCTGAGCGGGTCCGCCACCTCGACCGCGGTTGTCGGCAGCACGATCACCGACCAGGTCACCCTCAGCGGCGGCTTCTCACCCGGTGGCCAGATCGTCTTCCGCGCCTTCGGGCCGGGCGATGCGACCTGCGGGTCGACTGCCGCCTACGAAGCGACCGTCGCGGTCAGCGGTAACGACCCCTACTCGCCGGCAGGGTTCGCCCCGGGAGCCGGGGTCTATCGCTGGACCGCCAAATACGAAGGCGACGGGAACAACCAGACGGCCAGCCTGACCTGCAACGCGAGCGGCCAGAGTTCCACCGTCACCAAAGCCACCCCAGGGCTGACCGGAAGCGCCAGCTCAGCCACGGTCGGCGGCGCCATCCACGATCAGGTGACGCTCACCGGTGGCTCCACGCCCAGCGGCGAAGTGACCTTCTCGGTTTACGGGCCGGACGACGCCGGCTGCACGACGCCGCTGAAAACGACCAGCGCAACGATCTCCGCCGGCAAAGCCACCTCCCCCGACTTCACTGCGCCGCAGGCCGGGGAATTCCGCTGGAAGGCGAGCTACCCGGGCGATGCGAACAACGACGGTGTCGAACTGGCGTGCAACGCCCCCAACCAGACCTCCACCGTCGCCAAGGCGACCCCCACGCTGACCGGCAGCGCCAGCTCAGCCACGGTCGGCGGCAACATCCACGACACGGTGACCCTGGCGGGAGGCTTCTCGCCGAGCGGGGAAGTGACCTTCCGGGTCTACGGACCCGGAGATACGAGCTGCGCGACGTCACTGGAAACGACCACCGTCCCGGTCTCCGGCGTCAAAGCGACCTCCGCCGACTTCGCCCCCCAGCAGGCCGGCAGCTTCCGATGGACGGCGAGCTATCCCGGCGATGCGAACAACGAACCGTCCAGCCTCACCTGCAACGCGGCCAACCAGTCCTCTGTCGTCGCCAAGGCCTCGCCGGGCCTTGCCGGGACGGCGACCTCGACCCCGGTGGAAGGCAGCACGATCACCGACCAGGTCACCCTGAGCGGTGGCTTCGCCCCGGGCGGACAGATCGTCTTCCGCGCCTTCGGGCCGGGCGATGCGAGCTGCGGCTCGACGCCCGTCTACCAAGCGACCATCTCGGTCAGCGGCAACGGCCCCTACTCGCCGGCCGGGTTCTCGCCGGGACGGGGTCTCTACCGCTGGACGGCCCAATACGAAGGCGACGCCGGCAACCAGGCGACCGCCCTGTCCTGCAACGCAAGCGGTCAGAGCTCGATCGTTGGGATGCTCGACGTGAGCCTGACCGCCAGCGCCGACGGGGCCACGATCGGCAGGACGGTCGCCGCCACCGCGACCCTGCGGGAAGGGGCTTCGCCCGGCGGGCAGATCGTCTTCAAGGTCTTCTCGCCGGGTGACGAAAACTGCTCCGGCGCACCGGCGTTCAGCTCGACCGTCCAGGTCGCAGGCGACGGCACCTACCGCTCGGATGCCTTCGAGCCCAGTCGCGTCGGCACCTACCGCTGGACCATCTCCTACTCGGGTGACACCTACCACTCCCCCGCCACCGTCGCCTGCGGGAAAGCGGCCTCGCCGATCTCCCAGGCGAAGCCCTCCATCGCCGGCGCAGTTCCCCAGGTGACCACCGTCGGCACCCCCTTCAGCGACGCGGTGACTTTGAAAGGTGGCTTCGCCCCGAACGGGACGGTGACCTTCCGCATCTACGGCCCCATCGCCGGCGGATGCGCCGGCTCCTCGTTCGTGAACATCGTCGCGATCAAGGGCAACGGAACCATCAATTCGGACCCCTTCGTCGCCCTGCGTCCGGGCCGCTACAGCTTCCTTGCCAGCTACTCGGGCGACTCCGAGAACCAGGGGGCGTCCGAGCCCTGCGATTCGCCGACCCAGGTCATCCAGGTGCTGAAACGCTCGCCCCAGGTGAAGCCGCGGGCGGTCCTCGTCGGAGGCAAGCGGATCTCGATCCGCGCCCGCCTCGCCGGCAGCGTCTCCCCGTCCGGCTCGATCACCTTCCGCCTCTACGGCCCCAGCGACAAGGGCTGCCGGAGCAAGCCGAAGTTCAGCGGCAGCGTCAAGGTCAAGGCCAACGGAACCTTCCCGCTGGCGCGGTACCTGGCGACGAAGCCGGGCCTCTATCGCCTCAGCGTCGGCTATACCGGCGATCCGCGAAACCGGTCGGCCAAAGCCACCTGCGGCGCCGCGCAGTCGATCCGCGTCAAGTAGCCGCTCCTCTCAAAGGCTCGCGGTGCGTTCCACCCGTTGGCCCTCCGGCAGCGCCGCAAGCGCCTCGGCGAGGCGGGTTCCGTCCGGCAAGGTCAGCTCGGGGTCGAGCTCGAGCAGGGGGGCGAGGACGAAGCGGCGCGTGGTCACCTCGCGGTGGGGCAGGGTGAGACGGTCGCTGGCCAGCTCGAGGTCGCCGAGCAGGAGCAGGTCGACGTCGAGCGGGCGCGGGCTGTGCCGCGGGGCGTCGAAGGAGCGGCCGCGCTCGGCCTCGACCCGCTTGCAGGCGTCGAGCAGCTGCTCAGGCTCGAGGTCGGTGCGGATCCGAAGCGCGGCATTGAGGAAGTCGGGCTGGTCGAGGATCTCGCCGACCGGCTCGGTCACATAGGTGGAGGAGACGGCCTCGACCTCGATCCCCTCCCCTTCCAGCAACTCGACTGCGACGCGCAGATGGCCGGCGGGGTCGCCGACGTTGGAGCCGAGCCCGAGGTAGCCGGTCCGCTGCACCGCGGCCACCGCGGCTAGCCCTCGCCTTCTTCGCCCTCGTCGATGCTGCGTTCCTGAGTCACCTCGACCGCCACCTCCTGGATCGCCAGCGGCAACGGCGGCTCCGGCTTGGCGGCGCGGACCCGGACGGTTTCGGGGCCGTAGCGCTCCATCAGCCGCTCGCCCACAACCTGCGCCAGCCGCTCCAGCGTCTTGTAGCTGCGCTCGGTGGCGGCGAGGGTGACGATGTCGCAGACCTGGGCGTAGTCGACGGTGTCCTCGAGGCGGTCGGTCAGCACCGCGTCGCAGTCGGGAACGTCGAAGGAGATGTCGAACTCGAGCCGCTGCCCCACCTCCTGCTCGGCGTCGGAGACGCCGTGGTGCGTGTAGATAGAGAGGCCGCGCAGCTCGATTTCGGCGCTCGACTCGATCCCGTTGCCGTGACTCTCCATGGGCTGAACCTACCCGAGGATCGCGGTTGCCACCGCCAGGGCCTGGCCCATCTCGGCGACGTCGTGGACGCGCAGCACCGCGGCGCCCTCGGCCGCAGCCAGCACCGAGGAGGCGATCGTGCCGCCCAGCCGCTCAACGGCGGCCGAGCCGTCGAGCTTGCCGATGAAGCTCTTGCGAGAAGTGCCGATCACCAGTGGCCGGCCGAGGTCGCGCAGCTCCCCCAGCCGGCGCAGCAGCTCCAGGTTGTGGGGGGCGGTCTTGCCGAAGCCGATGCCCGGGTCGAGCCAGACGTCGTCCTCGTCGACCCCCGCCGCGATTGCCGCTTCCAGACGCTCGGCGAGGAAGGCCTTCACCTCGGCGACTACGTCCTCGTAGCGCGGATCGTCCTGCATCGACCGCGGCTTGCCGCGCATGTGCATCAGGACGACGGTGGGGCCGCGCTCGGCGCAGAGCGCCGCCATCTCCGGGTCACCGCGCAGGGCGGTGACGTCGTTGACGATTCCGGCGCCGGCCTCGAGCGCGGCGGCGGCGACCGCCCCCTTCGAGGTGTCGACGGAGACCTGGGCTTCCGCGGCGACCAATCCCTCTATGACAGGGATGACTCGCCGCAGCTCCTCCTTCTCCGGCACCCCCTCGGCGCCGGGCCGGGTGGATTCGCCGCCGACGTCAAGGATCTCCGCCCCGGCGGCGGCCAGCTTGAGCCCATGGGCGATAGCCGCCTCGGGGTCGAGGTAGAGGCCCCCGTCGGAGAACGAGTCGGGGGTCACGTTGACGACCCCCATGAGTTTCATGGCGACGCGTCCTGACCAAGCATGGCAAGGACGCAGGGAGCGACGTGTGCTCTGCACACGAGCGACTGAGGACGCCGCCAGGCGCCGGTCAGGACGCGTCGCCGCCGGCGAAGCCGGGGCGCGGGCGTGGGTTCGGCCGGGCGCCCTCGCGGGCGGCCTTTTCCGGCTCGGGTGCCGGCTCGGCGGGGGCCGAGGGCGGCTCCTCCTCATCGGCGAAGACCTCCTCCGCCGGCTTGCCTTCGAGCAGGGCGACGAACTCCTTGGCGTCGATCGTCTCCCGCTCCAGCAGCAGCTTCGAGATCGTCTCCAGGTCGTCGCGCCGCTCGTTCAGCAGGTTCTTGGCGGTCTGGTGGGCGCTCTCGACGATGCGGCGGATCTCGTCGTCGATCTCGCGCGCGATCTCGTCGGAGTAGTCGGGCTCGGCGCTGAACTCCCGCCCGAGGAAAGGCTGGCCGCGGTCATGGCCGAAGACACGGGGGCCGAGGCGCTCGGACATCCCGAACCTCATCACCATCCGCTTCGCCGTCTCGGTCACCTTTTCGAGGTCGTTGGAGGCGCCAGTGGTGATCTCGCCAAAGACGATCTCCTCGGCGGCGCGCCCGCCCAGGGTCATCGCCATCGTGTCGGTCAGCTCGGCGCGGGTGGTGAGAAACTTGTCCTCGGTCGGCAGGCTGATCGTGTAGCCGAGCGCCTGACCGCGGCTGATGATCGAGATCTTGTGGACCGGGTCGGTGTTCTCCAGCAGCTGGCCGACGATCGCGTGGCCGACCTCGTGGTAGGCGGTGACGAGCCGCTCCTTCTCGCTCATCACCCGGGTCTTCTTCTCGGGGCCGGCGATCACCCGCATGATCCCCTCCTCGAGCTCTTTCATCGTGATCTCCCGGCTGCCGGTGCGGGCGGTCAACAGGGCCGCCTCGTTGATCAGGTTGGCGAGGTCGGCGCCGGTGAAGCCGGGGGTCTGGCCGGCGAGCGTGTCGAGGTCGATCTCACGACCCAGCGGCTTGCCACGGGTGTGGACCTCGAGGATCTTCTTACGGCCCTTGCGGTCGGGACGGTCGACGACGACCTGGCGGTCGAAGCGGCCGGGCCGCAGCAGCGCCGGATCGAGGATGTCGGGCCGGTTGGTGGCGGCGATCAAGATGATGTTGTCCTTCATCTCGAAGCCGTCCATCTCGACCAGCAGCTGGTTCAGGGTCTGCTCGCGCTCGTCGTGACCGCCGCCCATGCCGGCGCCGCGGTGGCGACCGACGGCGTCGATCTCGTCCATGAAGATGATGCAGGGGGAGTTCTGTTTGGCCTGCTCAAAGAGATCGCGGACGCGGCTGGCGCCGACGCCGACGAACATCTCGACGAAGTCCGAGCCGGAGATCGAGAAGAAGGGGACGCCCGCCTCGCCGGCGACAGCGCGAGCGAGCAGGGTCTTGCCGGTGCCGGGCGGTCCATATAGAAGGACGCCCTTGGGGATCCGGGCGCCGAGCGCCTGGAACTTCTTCGGGTTCTCGAGGAATTCCTTGATCTCCTCGAGCTCCTGCACCGCCTCGTCAACACCGGCCACGTCGCGGAAGGTGATTTTCGGCGCGTCGACCGACATCCGTTTGGCTTTCGATTTGCCGAAGTTCATCACCCGGCTGCCGCCGCCCTGCATCTGGTTCATGAGGAAGATCCAGAAGGCGAAGAAGAGGACGAAGGGCAGGACCAGGGTCAGCAGCGAGAGCAGCCCGGAGCTGCCGGAGCCGTGAACGTCGGTCTTGACTTCGCTCTGGTCGAGCAGGTTGAGCAGGCTCTGCTCGGTGTTGGGCGGATACCCAGTGGAGAAGCTTTCGCCGTTGGTCCGCTTGACGTCAAGCGTGTTGTCCTTGGTGTTGATGTCGACTTCGTCGATTTTGCCTTTGGCAATCAGGCCGTAATTCGGGCTGACGAGGTCGTTGTAGGAAGGCGATTCCGACTTGTCGCCACCGGTGATCCATTTCGACGCGACGAACGCCAAAATGACGACCAGAAGGATCGGAAACGCTGCGCTTTTGAAAAACCGCCTCAAGAGGAAGAATCAGCGTACCAGGGCGGTTTTCCGGGTCTACTCGACAAGTGCGGCGACGAAATCCAGGTTTCGGTACTTCTGCGCGTGGTCGAGGCCATAGCCGATAGCGAACTGGTTCGGGATTTCAAACCCGACGTAGCGGGGCGGCTTCAATCCCGAGCGCAGGCGGTCGGGCTTGGTGAGGAGCGCGCAGGCCTGCAGGGAGGCCGGCTCGCGGGCGTTGAGGTTGCGCATCAGGTAGTTCAGGGTGAGGCCTGAATCGACGATGTCCTCAACGATCAGCACGTCGCGGTCCTTGATCGGGGCGTCGAGGTCCTTGAGGATGCGGACGACGCCGGAGGAGTCGGTCAGAGAGCCGTAGCTTGAGACTGCCATGAAGTCGATCTCGCAGGGCAGCTCGAGATGGCGCATCAGGTCGGCGAGAAAGAGGACGGCGCCCTTCAGCACCCCGACCAGGATCAGCTCCCTGCCGGCGTAGTCGCGGCTGATCTCCGCCCCCAGCTCGGCGATACGGCGCTGCAGGTCCTCTCTGGCGACGAGGGTCTCGCCGATCGCGGGGTCGGACACGCGCCGCAGTCTAGATATATGGGGGCTACGTGCGCTCGGCGCGGAGGACGCCGCCCTCGAGCACGGCGCGGACGCCGCTGCCGAGGTCGAGCGCGGAGCCGCCGCGGGTGAGGCCCGCCACCTGCTCGGCGAAGCGGGAGGCGCCGGCAACCGGGTGGCCGGCGGCCTCGTCGGCGAGCCGCTGCAGGACGAGGCGGCGCAGGGCGGGATGCAGCTCGGCGTAGCGCCGCTGGGCGATGCGGCCGGCGGCCACTCCCTCCCCACCCTCCAGCTCGACCCCGACCAGCGAATCGAGCAGCTCGGCCTCGGAGCGCAGCAGCGCCGCAGTGCGCAGGACATTCTCCCTGGCCGCCGGGTGGATCCGCTCCAGGGCTGGGACGACCTCGCGCCGCACCAGGTTGCGCTTGAAGTCGGCCTCCTCGTTGCTGGGATCGTCGCGCCAGGCCAGGCCCCGCTCCTCGCAGTAGGCGGTGACCTCTTCACGGGTCGTCCCCAGCAGCGGCCGCGCCAGACGGCCGTCCCGCGGTCGCATCCCCAGCAGCGCCCGGCGGCTGGGCGAGGAGGCGAGTCGGTAGAGGATCGTCTCTACCTGGTCGTCGGCGGTGTGGCCGGTGACGATCGTCGCCCCGCTCGCATCGGCCAGCCGCCCCGCCGCCGCGTAGCGCTCATCCCGCGCCCAGGCCTGCAGGTTGCCGGCGCCGTCGGGCCGCTCTGGCCGCGCAACCTCGAGGGAGACCCCGAGCTGGAGACAGAGCTCGGTGCAGTGGCGCTCGTCCTCGCCGGCCCCCTCCCGCAACCCGTAGTTGACGTGAAGCGCCGAGACCCCCTCCGGCCCCCGCATCCGTACGGCGAGGTCGAGCATGCAGACCGAGTCGCGGCCGCCGGAGAGCATCGCCAGCACCGGCGCCGGCCCAGCCATCAGGCCGCCGGCCTCGACCCGCTCCAGCAGCTCGTCGGCACTCATACCGAGCGCACGATGAAGAGCTCGGTCGGGGCCGGAAACCCCTTGAGGCTGACCTCGCCGATCGGCTCCAGCTCGAGCCGGTCGCTGCCGGCGATTGCCGCGCAGACGGCGTCAGTGACGAGCACCTCCCCCGCCAGCGCCCGGTTGACGATCCTGTGCGCAAGGTTGACCTGGCTGCCGAAGTAGTCGCCGTCGCGGTAGACGGCGTCGCCGTAGTGGATCCCGACCCGAGGCTGGGGGCGCTGGGGAAAGCGCGAGAGGAAATCGACCGCCCATCCGGTCAGCGAGGCGGGGTCGGGCGAGACGATCATTACCTCGTCGCCGATCGTCTTCACGATCGTCGCCTCGCGGGGCAGCGTCGCTTCGACGTCGGCAACGAAGTTCTCGACCACGTCGAGGGCCTCGATGTCCCCCTCCTCCTCGGTGTAGCGGGTGAAGCCGGTGAGGTCGATGAAGCAGAGGGTGACGTGGACGTGGCCGAGCTCGATTTCGGCCGTGTCCATCGCCTGGTCGGCCTCCATGTGGCCGACCACGTCCTGTTCGACGAAGAAGCGGAGGTAACGCTGGTGCAGGTACTCGGTCAGAGGCGCCGCCAGGGGAAGGATGTCGGCCGCCAGCTCACCCATCTCCTCCGCCATTTCCAGCTCCGGCACCGCGTCGCGGATCAGCGGCTCGTGCACGTAGAGGTGGAAGAGCCGGACCTCGGCGTCGGCAATCCGCCGCATCGACTGGGCGTAGACCCGGACCAGCTGCAGGAAGGCGACGAGCGGGAAACCGGCGGCGAGGACCCGGGAGCAGTGCCGCAGCGCCCCGAGGTCGTCCTTGCTGACCTCGCGCTGGCCCGTCGGGGTGCCGAGGATGGCGAGGATCCGCTCCACCAGCTCCGCCTCGAGGCCGGTCTCCGCGGCCGCCTGCTCGATCGTGATCACGTCGTCGGCGCCGCCGAACAGCTCCTCGGTGAAGCCGAAAGCCAGCCGCCCCTCGCGCCCAGCCTCCTTCAAATCCTCCAACGAGTAGCCCCGCTCGCGCATCCGCGACACAACCCGAGCCTGCGCCGCAGCAGCCGCCGTCCAGCGCCCTTTCCGCACCGGCACAATCTTCTCCGCAGCCCACCGTTTCAGCGTCGAAGCCGGCACCCCGGACCTACGCGCAGCCTCACTAAGAGAAATCCGCTCATCGGCCATGCCGCGAGGCTAGCCACCCGCGCGGAGAGTTGCCCCTCTCCAGCCCCGAAGGACCGCCCCGTCCGCACCAGCTGTCGCAAGGAGGGACGGGTGTCCCCTTCCCGACCGGCGTCCTGATTTTCGTGCCCGCTGAGTCGGCGAGAGATGAAGAGTTAAAGGCGAAAATCCCAGGGAGAGAAGGGGACACCCGTCCCTCCCTACCGCCAGACGTCTGAACACAAACGGGGCGGCCCGGAGGCCGCCCCGCTGGCTCTTGTTCTGGGGGGAATGCCGGAGACCCGCCAGGGGTCAGGTTGGGATCTCCGACTCCTCGTGCAGTTGCAGGACGGACTGTCCGTCCTCGCCGGTGCGGATGCGGATCGCCTCCTCAACCGGCAGCACGAAGATCTTGCCGTCGCCGACCTCGCCCGTGCGGGCGTGCCGGAGGATGGTCTCGACGACGATGTCCTTGTCCTTATCCTCGACCGCCACCTCCAGCTTGATCTTGGGACGGACGTTGACGGTCAGGGTCGAGCCCCGGTAGCGCTCGACGATGCCTTTCTGGCGGCCCGAGCCCTTGGCCTCGAGGATCGACAGGGATGGGAATCCCTTGTCGAGCAACTCGGCCCGGATCGGCTCGAACGCCTCGTGGCGGATGTACGCCTCAATCTTCTTCATGCGCTCACGCCTCCTAGGACTCGCTGGTCATCGCGGTAGCGACGGACGGGGCCGGGGTCGGCGGCGGGGGCGGGCTGGTCAGCGGCGCCCCCGTCGAGTACTCCGGCTGGGGGATGAACTGCTCCGGGTACCCGTACATCCCGTGCTCGGAGATGTCCAGACCGGCGTCCTCTTCCTCCGCCGTCACCCGCAGGCCGATCGTCTTCTTGATCGCGAAGAAGATCCCGTAGGAGGCGACGAACACACAGACGAAGGCGACACCCACACCCAGCGCCTGGGCGCCGAGCTGGTGGAAGGAGCCGCTGTACCAAAGGCCCGGATCGCCGACTTCGTTCAGTTCGGCCAGCCGCGGCGAGGTGAAGATGCCGCAGGAGAGCGTCCCCCAGATGCCGGCGAGACCGTGAGCCGAGAGGGCGCCGACCGGGTCGTCGATGATCTTCTCGATCGCGAGGACGCCGTAGACGACCACCACGCCCGCGATCGCGCCGATGATGGGGGCCGCCCAGTACTCGACATAGCCGGACGGGGCGGTGATCGCGACCAGACCCGCGATCGCACCGTTGCCGGCCATGCCGATGTCGATCGTCTTCGTCTTCAGCCACATGATCGCCACCGCGGCGACGACGCCCGCGGCTGCGGCCAGGTTGGTGACGACGACGACTTCGGCGAAGCGACCGCCGATCGCCCCCAGGGTCGAACCGGGGTTGAACCCGAACCAGCCGAGCCAGAGGATCAGCACGCCGAGGCCGACCAGCGGCATCGAGTGCCCGGGGATCGCCCGCGGTTTGCCGTCTTTCGTGTACTTGCCGATCCGCGGGCCGAGGAGCAGCAGTGCCGCGAAGGCGCCGGTTGCGCCGATCAGGTGGACCACCGTCGAGCCGGCGAAGTCCTGCATGCCGACGTTCACCTGCAGCCAGCCGCCGCCGAAGATCCAGTGACTGAGGATCGGGTACAGCACGGCGCTGAAGATGATCGCGTAGATGACGTAGGCGCCGAATTTGATCCGCTCCAGGGTGGCGCCCCAGACGATCGCCAGCGAGACGGCGCAGAACACGAACTGGAAGAACATGAATGCGGCCGGGCTGATCGAATACGTTTCGACGAAGGGGATGCTCGCCCCGGCTTCTTCGACCGAGGAGCCGACGTCGAGGAAGAACCCGTGGGTCCCCGCGATCTCCCCCAGCCCGCCGAAGGCCAGCGCGAAGCCGCAGGCCCAGTAACAGAGCGAGGCGATCGAGAAGTTCACCAGCACCTTGGCGACGCCGGCGCCGGCGTTCTTGGCGCGGGAGAACCCGACCTCCAAGAGCAGGAAGCCCGCCTGCATGAACATCACCAGACAGGCGGCGACGATCACCCACATCGCGTTGATGCTGGCCTCCGGGGTTTCCAGGATTGCCGGTTCAGCGCCGAAGACCATGCCCGGCACAAGTAGCGAGGCGATCGCGGCCACCGGTGCGGCGATCATCAACCTCCTTTTCATTCAATTCCTCCTTGCCTACCGGGGATCACTGCCCCGGAGTCGCGTTTGGATGAGACGAGACCAAGCTATGGACGGGCCGGCAGCAGGTCTTTATCCGGCTGGAGCAAATCGGCGAGGGGCATTTCGCCCCGATGTCGGCGCCCTGCCCGGGCGGCTAGATTCGGCTTCGCAGATGCCCGCCCGGCTTCGACCCACCGCTCCGATCGCCGCCGACGCAATCCTCGTCGGCGATCCCGGCCGGGCTCTGATGCTGGCCCAGGTGCTGCTCGAGCAGCCGAAGATGAGCAACCACGCCCGCGGGCTTTGGGGCTACAGCGGCCTCACCCCGGCCGGCCGGGAGCTGACGATCCAGGCGACTGGGATGGGCGGACCGAGCGCCTCAGTCGTGATCGCCGATCTCGCCGAGCTCGGCGTGCGGCGGGCGATCCGGATCGGCACCTGCGCCTCGCTCGGCGAGCTGGAGCTGGGTGGGTTGCTGATCGTCTCCGAGGCCCGCACGCCGGCCGGCGGCTCGGCCCTCCCGGACGACGGGCTGACCGCGGGGCTGAGCCGGGCGCTCGCCGGTGCCCACTCCGGAGTCGCGCTGAGCCTCGACACCCTGCACGACCCCGAGCGCGACCGGCCGAGCCTGCTCGCCGAGGCCGCCGACATGCAAACCGCAGCGCTTCTCTCCTCCTCCGCGGCCAGGGGGATCGCTGCAGCGGCGGTCCTGATCGTCACCGAGAAGAGCGACTCGGGCCAGCTCCGGGACGAGGAGCTCGAGGAGACGGCGAAACGGGTCGCAGCCGCCGCCGCAACCCTTCTCTAACCCTCAAGTCGAGGGTTAGGCTTTGCTTTTCTTGGCTGCTTTCGGCTTTTCTTTGGCGGCGTTTTCGCGCCGCACGGCGCCCAGGTCTCGACTGAGGTCGTCGATCGCCTCCTCAACGTCCTCCAGGCGCTGCGAGAACGAGCGGAGCCGCCGCTCCAGCCGTTCGACGTCGGTCGCCGAAGGCAGGTTGAGGGCGCTCATCGCCGCCTGCTGGGCCTCGATCGCCTTCTCCCGGGCCCCCAGCGCGGCGGTGAAAGCGTCGTGCAGAGTCGGATTGTCGACCAGCGCCTGCGCCAGCTCCCCCAGCGCCTGCTCGGCGCGCGCTCGCAGGCCGTCCTGCTCGTAGTCCTCGTAGGTCAAAGTCACAGCAGCTTAACGAGCACATCCGGCTCGGCTGAAAATCTCCCGTTGCAGCGATGTTTCAGGGGTTGATTAAGGCCATGTTGGGGGCGCCCTTTCGCGTTGCGGACGCCCGTACTAGTGGGTAGCTTCCAGACACTGCCCAGGGAGGGGTATTCGAGCGTGGGCAGGGACGCTTTGGGATGAGAACCAAGTTCGCACTACTACTCGCAATCGCCAGCTTCCTGGCGATCACTGCCCTGGGCACTGCCTTCGCGGGGGCCGAGCCGCTTTCCGAAAGCGCTGCGGTCGATCCCGGCACGACGACCACGGCGATCCCCTCGCTGCAGGCCCCGGCCTGCGCCAACGGCGTCGATGACGACGGCGACGGCCTGGTCGACAAAGAAGACCCCGACTGCGAAAACCCGGAAGACACGAGCGAGGCCCCGACCCCGGCCGCGCCCTCGGCGAGCGAAGCGGCTCCGGTACCGACCCCCGCCGCCGCTCCCGCACCGTCCACCGGCAACCCCGGCGCTGCGATCAAGCAGGGCAGCGGGATCGACGGCAGCGACACCGGCCCCGCCGCCAAGGGGGGCGTCACCCAGAACGATGGCCTCGGCGGCGCCGGGACCAGCGCCGGCGCAGTGACCGCACCCGGCGTCAACGGTGGCGGCGACCAGCCTCTGACCAAGGGGTCTGACGGCGGCTCCCAGTACGACGCCGGCGGCACCCCCACCGTCGCCAATCCGACGACGACGATCGCCCCCTTCGGACCGGCGCCGATCGGAGTCCCGAACTTCGTCATCGACTCCTTTGAAATCCCGCCCTTCCTCTTGCCGATCTACCAGGCCTGCGGCACCGAATACGGCGTGCCCTGGGAGGTACTCGCCTCGATCAACAAAATCGAGAGCAACTTCGGCACCAACCTCAACGTCTCCAGCGCCGGCGCGGTCGGCTGGATGCAGTTCCTCCCCTCGAGCTGGGAAACCCTCGGACTCGACGCCAACGGTGACGGGCGCAAAGACCCCTACAACCCGGTCGACGCGATCTGCGCAGCGGCCCACTACCTGAAGCTGGCCGGGGCCCACCAGGACCTCTACCAGGCGATCTTCGCCTACAACCACGCCGACTGGTACGTCCAGGAGGTGCTCCTCTACGCCCGCGCCTATGGCCGCCTGCCCTCCGACCTGGTCGGCTCGCTCACCGGTCTGACCGAGGGCGCCCACTTCCCGATCGCCGCCGACGCCCGCTACGCCGACGACATCGCCGCCCGCGAGGCGCTGAAGAAGGGGGAAAGCCCCGAATACGGCAACGCCGCCGAAATCATCTCCTCCTCCCCCACCCCGCGCGGGATCAACATCTTCGCCAAGCAGGGCGCCCCGGTCGTCGCCGTCAACGACGGCGTGATCCGCAAGCTGGGCCGCTCCGACAACCTCGGCAACTTCGTCGTCCTCGAAGACACCTACGGCAACCGCTACACCTACGCCGAACTCGGCAACCTGGTCCGCCATCGCCGCACGGTGGTGATGCCAACCGGCAAGGAGAAGCGGGTTCCGGTCGAAAGCCAGAATCTGAGGCCGCGCCTGCGGGCTCTTCCGAAGCGGACCGGCAGCGAGCGGCAGACCACCAACGACGCGGTCGAAGCGGCCTTCGCCGCCAGTTCCGACGGCTCGCTCAAGGTCGGCTCGAAGGTGATCGCCGGCACCGTCATCGCCCGGGTCGGCGCGGGCGGCGATGGGGTCGACTCCCACATCAACTTCTCGATCCGCCCGGCCGGCAAGGGAGCGCCGCGGATCGACCCGAAGCCGATCCTCGACGGCTGGAAGCTGCTCGAGGCAACGGCCATCTACCGGGCCAAGGGCAAGAGCCCGTTCGCCAAGCTGAGCGGCGCCGGCGTCCTCCTGCTCTCCAAGGAGGCGCTGCAGAAGCGCGTCCTCGACAACAAGAAGCTCGACATCTACGAATGCGGCCGCGAAGACATCGCCACTGGCCGCATTGACCGCCGCGTGCTGGCGATGCTCGAGTACCTGACCGTCAGGGGCTATGACCTGACGATCACCTCGCTGGAGTGCGGGCACGGCGTGCTGACCACCTCGGGCAACGTGTCCGAGCACACGACCGGCGACGCGGTCGACATCGCGGTCATCAACGGCACCCCGGTCACCGGCCACCAGGGGCCCGGCACCGTCACCGACGAACTGATCCAGACCGTCCTGCAACTGCAGGGCACGATGCACCCCCACCAGGTGATCTCGCTCGAGGACTTGCCCGGCGAAACCAGCTTCGCTCTGCCCGACCACTACGACCACGTCCACGTCGGCTACCACCCGCTCGAAGGCGGGCCCGAAGCCCAATTCGCGGCGCTACTGAAACCGAACCAGTGGCAGCGGCTGATCAACCGCCTGGGCGAGATCGAAAACCCGGACGTGCCGGTCAACCCCTCCAAGTACGCGGTTCCGGACAAGAGCAACGGCGGCCTTTCCGCCGGCGCCGGCGACTAGCCAGTCCCGGATCCCCCGCCAAGCGGGAGAATCGACCTCCTGACCAAGCTATTCGGATTCGTCCAGTTCGACTTCGCCGGGGCGCTGCCGCTCGCCGACGGCCGCTACCTGGCGCGCACCGGGGGTCCGGAGGGGGAGGAGAGCGTCTTGGTTCTGCAACGGACCGGCGCCCCGTCCGCAGCCGGCCGACGTCGCCGCCGCCCCCGTCGAGTGAACAACGAGGAGGGGCCGACGACCCTGAGCCTGACCCGCGCGACCGCGATCCGCGCCTTCGCCCCCCTTCCCGACGAGGGAGAGGCGGCGCGCTGGCTGGACGAGGCCTGCGAGGCGGAAGACACCGTGGACGTGCTCGTCGACGAAGGCTTGGCGCTACTCAACCGGGCCCTGCACGCGCAGGGAGTCGCGGCCGCCGCACCCCGCGCCAACAGCGAGCTCAGCGCCGAGGCGGCCGAGCGGATCCTGATCGGCTACGGCAACGGCGAGGAAGTCGCCGGCAGCCGCTTCCGCGATGCCCGCGCCGTTGACGTCGGCAACCGTGCCTCGCGCCGGCGCCAGCGCGAGGACGGACTGCGCCCGCAGGAACGAGTCGCAGCCGTGCTCGGCGGCCGCGAGCAGCTCGACGCCTGCGAGACCCTCCTCCTCCGCGCCCGCGCCGATTTGGATGCCGGACGCGACCGCGAGGCAGCCCTGCAGCTGCGGGTAGGGCTCGAGGCCCTGCTGGCCGAGCTGAAAGGCGCCCTCAGCGATCCTGGCCATGAAGAGGATTTAGGCCTGCTCAACGAGCACAAGCCCGAGGCCGGCGAAGCCGCCAATGCGGCATTGCTGGGCGACCTCACTGAGGAGCAGCGAGCCAAGGTCGAGGACCTGCTGAAGATCTGCGAGCGCGTACTGCGCCGCCGGCGCGTCTTTCGCGGCTAACTCTAAGGCTCAACCTTAGAATGAGAGTTGATGCGAGACGACGTCGTCGAGCAGCGTCTCCGCCAAGTGGTGGGCCTCCTCCAGCGCGATGCCCTCGATCGAGGGGACCCCGATGACGGTCAGGCCCGCAGCTCGCGCCGCCGCGACTCCAGTGGGAGAATCCTCCAGGGCAATCACGCTGGGACCGGGCTCGACGCCAAGGCGCCGGCACGCCTCGATATAAGGGTCGGGCGCCGGCTTCGGGGCCGCGACTTCGTGGGCGCTGAGGATGACATCGAAATGGGCCGCGAGGCCGACGATCTCGATCGAGCGCTGGACGAAGCGCAAAGGCGAGTTGGAAACGAGGCCGATCGGGGTGCCGCGGTCGCCCAGGCGCTCGAGCAGCTCGCGGGCGCCGACCATCGCCTCCACCCCGTGCTCGAGCTCGGCGACGACGAGGACGTTCAGCTCCTCGATCAGCTCCCCGGCCCGGCCGGGTTCCCCCAGCCGCTGCTCGAGGATGCCGCCGGCGATCTCGGCCGAGGTGCCGACCAGCTCCCGCTTGTCGGCTGGGGTGAACTCCAGCCCGCGCCGCTCGAAGAGGTCTTCCTCGGCCCGGGTCCAGACAGACTCGGTGTCCAGCAGGAGCCCGTCGTTGTCGAAGACGACGGCGGCGGGCAGGGCGGCGGACATCGCCGGGATCATTCCAGCTATCGCCCCGCCGAACCGTTAGCGTCCGCGGATGCCCTTCCACGTCGAGGTCAGCTCCGGACTCCAGCGCGCCCGCTCCTTCAACCTCAGCGCCGAGGAGGTGCGGAGGACCGTGCTCGAGCCGTGGCTGTCACAGCGTTCGCTCCAACTCGGCGACCGCAAGTGGGATCCCGAGGAGAGCGAGCTGCGGGTGCTCGAGGGGCCGACCATGAGCAACCCCGAGCTCTCCTTCGGCCAGGGCTGGGCGAACGCCGAGCGAGCCTCCGAGGAGGTCACCCGTCGGCTGCTCGGCGAGACGCAGGAGGCGCGCGGCTCGACCCCGGGCCCGGCCGCCCTGGTGATCGAAACCGCTTCAGCCGTGCAGACCGTGGCTGAGCTCGCCTCCACCCATGGGGCGCGAAGTGTCGACCTGCAGAGCCTCGGCGAGCGGATCGACGGCCGCGACCCGGAGGTCGCGGCCGTGATCGTCGTCATCCAGCGGCAGGCGGGGGCGTAGAGCCGAAGCCGAGCTCGACGCCGCGGGGAATGACCAGCACGGGATAGTTGGCGGCCTCGACCGCGTAGTCGCTGGCGGCGCTGAGGACGACCCTGCCGTCCAGCGCCTCGGGGCGGGAGCCGACGACCAGCAGGTCGATCCGACCCGGCGCGTGGTCGACGACCTCGGCGCCGAGCGCGCCGGCGAGGCTATTGGCGGTGCCGCGAGCGGCGGGATCACCCTCGTCGATCACCCCGACCAACCTGATGCTGGGAGCGGGGTCGGCGTGGAAACCGGCCGGCGCCACGGCGATCGCAGCAGGGCCGCCGAGGAGCAGTTTGTGGGCCGATACCCCCGGCTTCACCAGCCCGAGGGCGGTCCGGTATTCGGAGCCGAAGACGATCACGTCGGCCTGCTCCCGCTCGGCCAGCTCGGTGAGCCCGGCGCTGGTGGCTGGATTCACCACCACGTGCTTCGGTATCTCGGGGGTTCCGAGCGAAGCGGCGCCGCGCGCCAGCAACTGCTCGGCCCCGTCCTGCTCCAGGGATCCGCCGTAGGAGTGGCGGACGTAGGCGAGTGACAGCTCAGCGCTGGCGGAGGCGAGGAGACGGCCGAGCGCCAGGGCATCGCGATCGTTGTCGGTGTCGTCGTAGGAAACGATGATCTTCAGTGACATTTGAGGCTGCCTCCGAGGTTCGAACAAGGGTCTGGCCAGAGTTGCAGACCGGAACCACCCCAGGAGAGAGGAGGGCGGTTCCGGTCCACGAGTGGCATCCGCTCGCTACGCGGTGCCTCCGGACGGGGCGGGGCTGGCCGCCGGGATTCCGTCGGGGTAGCCGAGCGACGGCACGTCCGACGGGTACACCTCGTGCCCGTGGACGGCGATGTCGCCGGTCTCCATGTCCTCATCGCTCATCCGCAGCGGGATCACCAAGCCGACCAGCTTGAGGAGGATGAAGGTGCCGATCGCAGAGAAGGCGATCACCCAGGCGGCCGTGTAGGCCTGGACCCAGAGCAGGTGCAGCCCGCCGCCGGAGATCAGGCCTTCGTGTTCGCCGGCCATCAGGTTGTTGGCGAAGATGCCGACCAACAGGCCGCCGGCGACCCCGGCGAACCCGTGCGTGTAGACCACGCCGAGGGTGTCGTCGACGTTGCGGAAGGGCCGCACCCGGCTGAGGTAGTTCAGCGCCAGGTAGACCAGGACCGAGGAGACGACGCCGATGATGATCGCGGCCCAGCCGTTGACGAAGCCGGCACCGGGGGTGATCGCGACGAGGCCGACGATCATCCCGTTGACGCTGCCGATCAGGCTCGGCTTGCGACCGGTCAGGTAGTCCATCGCGACCCAGACCAGGAAGGCGACCGAGACGCAGATGTTGGTGTTGAGCAGCGAGGCGGAAGCGACGTTGCCGGCGCTGTACCAGTCGCCGCCGTTGAACCCATTCCAGCCCATCCACAGCAAACCGGCCCCGATCGCGACCATCGCCAGGTTGTTCGGGGCGTCGACCTCTCGGTCGCGCTGGAGGCGCGGGCCGATCACCGCTGCGGCGACGAAGCCGGAGGCTCCCGCAGCAAGGTGGATCACGTAGCCGCCGGAGTAGTCGATCGCGCCCTGCTGGGCGAAGAAGCCACCGCCCCAGATAAGGAAGGCGTTGATCGTGTAGACGAGCAGGGTCCAGAGGGCGACGAAGGGGATCCAGGCCTTGAAGTTGAAGCGCCCGAGCACCGAGCCGAGCATCAGCAGGGGCGTGATCGCGGCGAAGACGATCTGGAAGTACGCCAGCGTCGACATCGGGAAGAGGAATTCTTCTTCCGGCAGGTCCCCGATCCGCGCCTGTTCGAGCAGGCTATGGCTGTTGAGGATCGAGCCCGGCTTGCCCCACATGTTCCCGAAGAAGCCGCTGGTCGCGCCGAAGACGTGCATCGGATCGCCGAAGGCCATTTTGAACCCGACCAGGACCCAGAGAACGAGCACGATCGCGAAGGCGACGAACGCCATCATCATCGAGTTGACCGACCAGCGTTTCTGCATCACGCCGCCGTAGAGGACGACCAACCCGGGGATGCTCATCAGCCCCACCAAGGTGGCCGCCGTCATCTGCCATGAGTTGGCCCCTTCGCTCAGATATTCCATTGAACTGGCGCTTCCTTTCTTTGACCCAGATGGACCGCCACACCCTGTCGCCCCCACTTACTGGGCAGTACGTACAACTGTCCAAAGATCGCCGGCCAAGCTTCGCCCCGATGGCGCAATTCGGCCCGCCGGCGGTCGATATGGTGGCTGCGCGATGCCACTCGAAGGCCACTATGCGCGGCAGACGACGCCGCTCTACAAGCTCAGCGCACGCGAGCGGAAGGCTGCCTTCTGGGCGCTGGTCGCGACCCTTGTCGCGATGCTCGCGGTCGTCCTCTTCACGATCGGCAACAGCAACCCGGGCCCGCCCCAGGGTTGCATCCGCTCGCAGGTCGCCGGAATCGTCGGCGCGGAAACGATCAGCGCCTGCGGTCAGGAAGCGGTCGAGGTCTGCGCCCGCGCCGCCGGCTTCGAGGGCGCCCGGGCCGAAACCATCGTCGGCGACTGCAGGGCACAGGGCGTCAGGTTCTGAGCCCGGTCGAGCGCGGAGCACTCAGCCGAGGGCGTCGACGAGCGCCGTCAGCTCCTCGTCGACCTCACCGCCCAGCTTGACCTCGGCCTCCTCGTCGTAGGGCGTCTCGCCCTTGGTCACGAGCGCCAGCTCCCCGCCCCCCTCAAGCGTGAGCTGCGGCAGCCCGGCCACCGGATGCACCGCCAGCGAGGAGCCGACGCAGAGCATCAGGTCCGCCTCCTCGGCCAGCGCCGTCGCCCGCTCGATCGCCTCCAGCGGCAGCATCTCGCCGAAGAGGACTACGTCGGGCTTGACCGGCCCCTCGCAGGACGAGCAGACGGCCACGCCGCGATCGTCGAAGAGGGCATCGACCTCTTCCAGACCGAAGGCGGTTGCGCAGGCCATGCAGGTGGAGGTGCCGATCGAGCCATGCACCTCGATCACGTTCTCCGACCCCGCCGCCCGGTGCAGGCGGTCGATGTTCTGGGTGATCACCCCCTCGATCAGGCCCCGCCGCTCCAGCTCGGCGAGCGCATCGTGCGCCCGGTTCGGCCCTTTGTCGCCGAGCGACTGAAATCGCGGTCGGTAGTAGCGCCAGAAGCGCTCGGGATCGCCTTCGAAGACGCCGATGTGAGCGACCTCCATCGGGTCGACGTTCTCCCACAGCCCGGTCCCGGGGGTGCGGAAGTCCGGGATCCCCGAGGGGACCGAGACGCCGGCCCCGGTCAGGGCGACGGCGCGGCGCGACTGGCCGAGCAGCTCGGCCAGTCGCTCCACCTGTCGCGTCGTTACCTGCCGCTCCACTTTGGGGTGCGCTTGCCGAGGAAGGCGGAGATGCCCTCCTTGGCGTCCTCGCTGCCGAAGGCGGTGGCGAAGCCCTGCTTCTCGGCCGCGATGCCCTCGTCGAGGTCGCCCTTGGCGGAGACCGCCTTGACCTGCGCGACCGCGACCGGCGCCTGAGCGGCCAGCTTGCGGCCCCACATCAGCGCCGTCTCGAACAGCTCGTGGTCGGGGACCAGGCGGTTGATCAGGCCCAGCTCCAGCGCCTCCTCGGAGAGGATCGCGTCGCCGACCAGGTTCAGCTCCAGGGCCTTGCTCTGACCGACCAGTCGCGGCAGGCGCTGGGTGCCGCCGAAGCCGGGGATGATCCCCAGTTTCACCTCGGGCTGACCGAAGACCGCGGCCTCGGCGCCGAGCCGGAAGTCGCAAGCCATCGCCAGCTCGCAGCCGCCGCCAAAGGCGATCGAGTTGACCGCGGCGATAGTCACCACGCGGGCCTCGCCGAAGTCCTTGAACAGAGCGTGGGCGCGGTTGATCAGGTCCGCCCCGCTCGCCTCGTCGAGGGTGGTGAAGGCCTTGATGTCGGCGCCGGCCGAGAAGACGATCGGCACCGAGGAGGCGACCACCATCGCCCCGATCTCGCCGCTGTCCTTGACCCGGTTCCAGACCGTCTCCAGGTCGGCGATCACCTGCGGCGAGAGCGAGTTCATCGGCAGGTTGGCGAGCCAGGCGATCGCCACGTCGCCGCGGGTCTCCAGCTTCACCGTCTCGGTCTGCTCGCCCTCGTCGGCCTGCGGGTAGGGGTAGAAGCCCTGCCCGGTGGAGAGCCCGTGGCGGCCCTGGGCGACCAGCCGCTTGAGGGTGATCGGCGGCGCGAAGCGCTCACCGTGCTTCTCCTCCAGGCCCTCCATCCTCTCCAGCACCTTGTCGAGGCCCTCGACGTCGGCTTTCCAGAACGGCGGCAGCAGACCTTTGCGAGGGTCGAGACCGGCCCCGGTCATCATCCCGAGGTCGATGTCGCGGACCGAGCAGACGCCTTCCTCGACCAGCAGGCAGGCCTCGATCAGCGCCCGGCAGCTGAACATCGCCACCAGTTCGTCGCCGTCGGGCTCGCCATCCCCGGGGATGTTCTGCTCGCCCTCCTTGAAGAAGCCCTCGCCGCCGGTCTTGACGCCGAGCTTGCCGTCGGCTACCAGGCCTTGCAGGCCCTTGTGGACGTAGAAGCTCTCGCCGTAGGAGTCGTTGAGGTGCTCGGCGACGTGCAGGACGGTGTCGAGGCCGAGCAGGTCGGTGAGGAAGAACGGGCCCATCGGCGCCAGCTTCGCCCCCGCGATCGCTTCGTCGATCGCCTTGATCGAGAGCCCCTGGGTCTCCTGGGCACGCCAGATCTCCCCCATCGTCGCCATCAGGACTTTGTTGACGACGAAGCCGGGGACCTCGCCGCAGACGATCGGCTGCTTCTTGATCGCCTGGGCGAAGTTGTAGGCGGCGGTTGCGGTCTCCTGCGAGGAGTCCTCGCCGACGATCACCTCGACCAGGGGCATGATCGAGGCCGGGTAGAAGAAGTGGAAGCCGACGACCTTGTCGGGCCGCAGGGTCGCCTCGCCGATCTCGGTGATCGAGAGCGAGGAGGTGTTGGAGGAGAGGATCGCGTGGCCCGGGGTGACCGCGTCGAGCTCGCGGAAGACCGCTTGCTTGATCGCCATCTTCTCCGGCACCGCCTCAATCACGAAGTCGACGTCGCCAAACTCCTCATAAGAGGTGGTGCCGATCACGTTGCCCATCACCTCGGCCAGCCGCGCATCGGCCTGCTCCTGGGTCAGCTTCTCCTTCTTGACCAGGCGGGCGAGCTGGCCCTCGGTGACGCCGCGAGCTTTCTCGACGGCCGCGTCGACGAACTTCTGGTCGATGTCCTTGACGACGACCGGGATGTCGGCGGCGGCGATCGCCTGGGCGATCTCACCGCCCATGGTGCCGCCGCCGACGACGGCGGCCTTGGAGACGAACATAGGCTGAGATTTCCTCCGGTTTTCGGCTTGACTGTGCGGCGCGGGCCGCGGGAACCGCAGGCTATACAGATGCCTGCGGCTCCCGCGCTTCGACTCAGACGGAGGCTTGGGTCTCGCGGTCCTCGACTATCTCTTCGCCGTCTTCGCCTTCCTCCGGCTTAAACCGCTGGTAGGCGAAGGCGCCGGCCAGCAGCAGCAGGCCGAGGGCGACGAACGACAGCGACCGGGCCAGCTCTTCCAGCTCGGCGAGGTCGTAGGTCCAGACCTTGACGATCGCGATCGTCAATAGCGCCAGGCCGCCGAGGCGTGCTTTCGGCGAGCGCCGAACCATGCCCCAGACGATCGCGCCGAAACCGGTCGCCGCCCAGAAGGCGGATAGCCAGGCCTGGCCGATCTCGCGGGCTTCGCCACTGGCGTTGTCGCCGATCACATCGATGATCGCGACCGAGCCGAGATAGACAAACCCGGTGGCGCCGATGAAACCGGCCACCGTCGCGCTCTTCGGCTCGACCTCACGGCCCCAGTGCCAGCAGGCGAGCGCGGCGCCCGCGCAGCAGGCGATCGCTACCAGCGAGCTGCCGAGATCGCTGACGCCCTCAGCGATCGCGTTCGGTGGCGCCTCGACGGCCAGCATGTGGAGGATCGCCAGACCGAGGAAGCCGAACGCTCCGACCAGTAGCCGCTTTGCGTCGGAGAGCGCCGGCGCCGAGCGGCGATCCACGCGGGTGGCCATGTAGGCCAGGGCCGCGGCCATCGCCGACCAGGTGGCCACCAGCATCGGCCCGTCGAAGGCGTTGGCGAGGCCGATGCTGCCGAGGGCGATTCCGCCGGCGGTCAGCAACGAACCGATTTCGCGATGGACACCAAAGCGCGTCGCGGCGAAGCCGAGGATCAGGTGGGCGGCAGCGAAACCGAAGATCCAGGCGTCCAGGGCGAGCGCCGAGCCTTCGCTGACAACGGCGCAGCCGACGACGAACACGAACACGCTGCTGAACAGGAGGAGCAGCCAGGACGAGACAGGCAGCTTGTCTTCCCTCCGCATCCGCAGCTCATAACCGAAGGCGGCCGCGGCATACAGAACCCAGAACCCGGCCAGAACTGCGAGAACGAGCAGGATCGGCTCGCTTGAGCCGCTCACCCCCTCCTCGGTGATGAGGATGTCGCCGCCCCAGATCCAGCCGATCAGCTGGGGAGCCGAGATGAGGAAGGCGCCGAGGCCCAGCCAGTTCCATCGCTGCCAGAGCAGGACGCCGACGCTGGCGGCAAGGGCTAGAGCGACGAAGGCGATCGAGCCCGCATCTGACCCGGTACCGACCAGCATCGGGGCCGCCAGTGCTCCGAGCATCCCGATGCCGCCGACCAGCATCGAGGACCAACGCACTGCGAGAAAGACCCCGAGGGCCCCGATCAGCGCCGCCGCCTCGAGACCGAGGACGGGCGAGATCAGGTTGTAAACCTGGGCTGCGACCACCGCGGTGGTGAATAAGCCCGGGATTGCGATGGCAACGGCAACGCGGGCGGCCTCGAGCTGCCCCTTCCTTTCGTGCAGCCAGACGCCGACGAGCAGCAGCGCCAATGAACCGAAGGCGGCCATCAGGGTGCGCACCTCCTCCGTGAACCAGCTGCTGTCGACGGCGCTGCGCAGCAGGAAGACGAGCCCGAGCAGGGTGGCGAGCGCGCCGATCCAGGCGAGTACGCGGCCGCCGAAGAGGCGCTCGAACTCGATCCTCGACATCGGGTTGTAGGACGCGGGCGGAGGGTTCCCCTCTCCGTCGCTCCCCGGTGAATTCAGTCCTTCGCTGTACATCAGTCTCCCCTTCTGTTGGTTGCTTGTTGACCGACGGTTGATAACCGTAGCAATCTTGTCAACCATCGGTCAGCAAGGCGTTACACTTAGGCCCGATGAGCGAGCCCGCCTACCGCCGCATGGACGTCGACGAGCGCCGCGCACAATTGCTCGAGCGCGGCGCCGAGCTGTTCACCGCTCATCCCTACGAGGAGCTCTCAATGAGCAAGATCGCCGCCGAGGTGGGGATCTCGAAGGCGCTCCTGTACCACTATTTCCCCAGCAAGCAGGCCTATTTCGAGGCAACGCTCGGCGCCTGGGCCGAGCAGTTGCGAGAGCGGACCGAGACCGACCCCGAGCTACCCCCGGTCGAACAGCTGACCCAGAGCCTCGACGCCTTCCTCTCCCTGGTCGAGGAGAACGCGGACGCCTACCGCAACCTAATCCGCAGCGCCGCCGGAGTGGCCGAGATCCGCGAGCTGATCGAAGCGGTACGGCAGGCAACGGCCCAGCGGATCCTCGACGGTCTCTATCCCGACGGAGCTCCGCCGAAGGCGCGAACCGCGGTCAGCGGCTGGCTCTGGTTCATGGACGGCGCCTGCCTCAACTGGATCGACCACCGCGACATCGAGCGCGAGGAGATGCGCGGCCTGCTGCTTGGGGTGCTGATGGGTGCCCTGATCGCCACCGGCGACCCGCCGGACCTGTCTCAAGTCCCGTAGCGCCACTGTCGATACAGCCCCTTCATGCGAAGGCTGGAGACCCTGCTCATGACGATCGTCTGTGCGCTGGCGCTCTGCGGCGCGCTTGCCGGCTCAGCCGCTGCCGACGTGCCCCAGGCGACCCTGCTGCGCGACGGCCGCGCCCTGGCGCCTCCGTCGGCTCCGCCCGCGGTGAAATCGATGATCGAGGCCGCCAACCGGATCCGCCACCGGCCCTACGTCTGGGGCGGCGGCCATCGCAGCTGGAACTCCCGCGGCTACGACTGCTCCGGTTCGGTCAGTTACGTGATGCACGCCGCCGGCCTGCTCGAATCGCCGCTCGACTCGACCGGCTTCATGCGCTGGGGTGGCGGTGGCGCGGGCAGCTGGGTCCGCATCTACGCCAACAAGGAACACGTCTTCGCGGTGATCGCCGGCCTGCGATGGGACACCTCCTACAGCGAAGACGGCGACCGCACCGGCCCCGGCTGGAGCGAACAGCTGCGCCCCACCGGGGGCTTCCGCCTGCGCCACCCGCTCGGCCTCTTCAGCGCGACGCCCCTCGGCTAGCAGCGCATGCGACTTTCGCCCCACTCCACTGCGGTCGATCTCGGAAGCGACGCCATCAGGGACAACCGTCGCCGTCCCAGCTTTATACGGCGGTACAAAAGCGAGATGTGAGAGGCCCTATTAGGCTCTGTGGTGCTCTTTTCGAGGGACCAAGACTTCAAACCAATCGCGCCGGGAGACTCGAGCGCGCACCTAGGGGGAGAACCCAACAGATGACCCGCATTCGCCAGCAGAACGTGACCGCCGCGCAGTGGAGCTCCAACGGAGGGGCCCTCGGAGCGCAGGACCTGACCCTCCCGGAGAACAACCCCTTCGGCCAGAACGTCTTCTCCGTCTCGGTGCAGCGCGAGCGGCTCCCCAAGGACGTCTTCGAGAAGCTGCAGGCGACCCTGGCGGGCGGCGAAGGACTCGATCCCAGCCTCGCCGACGCCGTTGCCGAGGCGATGAAGGAGTGGGCGCTGGAGAACGGCGCCACCCACTACACCCACATGTTCCAGCCGCTGACCGGCTCGACCGCGGAGAAGCATGATTCCTTCTTCGAGCCCGCCGGCGAGGGCGAATCGCTCGCCGGTTTCTCCGGCAAGGAGCTGATCCAGGGCGAGCCCGACGCCTCCTCCTTCCCCACCGGCGGCGTCCGCGCCACCTTCGAGGCCCGCGGCTACACCGCTTGGGACCCGACCAGCCCCGCCTTCATCCTCGAGAACCCCAACGGGGCACTGCTCTGCATCCCGACCGCCTTCGCCTCCTGGACCGGCGAGGCGCTCGACGCCAAGATCCCGCTGCTGCGCTCGATGGACGCGCTCAGCCGCTCGGCGATCAAGGCGCTGCGGCTGCTCGGCGACGAGGAGAGCAAGCGGGTCTTCACCACCGTCGGGCCCGAGCAGGAGTACTTCCTGATCGACGAGCAGTACTTCTTCGAGCGGCCCGACCTGATCGCCACCGGGCGCACCCTGTTCGGCGCCAAGCCGCCGAAGGGCCATGAGCTCGACGACCACTACTTCGGCTCGATCCCAGAGCGGGTGCTGGCCTTCATGCTTGAGTCGGAGCTGGAGATGCGCAAGCTC
>JBJMKP010000019.1:0-54001 GCA_045805745.1 Solirubrobacterales bacterium | reverse complement strand
TCCCGATGCAGGTCAACGGCGACACCTACGTCACCGACCAGGGCCTGCGCGAGACGACGGTCGAGAGCCTCTCGCAGCTGAAGCCGGCCTTCAAGGAGGACGGCATGATCACCGCCGGCAACTCCTCCCAGGTCTCCGACGGCGCCGCCGCGGTGCTGCTGATGACCCGCGAGAAGGCCGATGCCCTCGGGCTGAAGCCGCGGGCGCGGATCTTCGACCAGACCACCGTCGGCGTCGACCCGGTGATCATGCTCACCGGCCCCATCCCGGCGACCCAGAAGCTGCTCGAGCGCAACGGGATGAAGATGGACGACATCGATCTGGTCGAGATCAACGAGGCCTTCGCCTCCGTGGTCGGTGCCTGGCGGCGGGAGCTCGATCCGGACATGGATCGGGTCAACGTCAACGGCGGCGCGATCGCCCTCGGCCACCCGCTCGGCTCGACCGGCGCCCGCCTGATCACCAGCCTGCTGCACGAGATGGAGCGCTCCGACAAGGAGATGGGCCTGGTGACGATGTGCTGCGGCGGCGGCCTCGGCACCGGGACCCTGATCCAGCGCGTCTGAGCAGATCTGACGGGGGCGGCCGGTAGCTTGCCGGTCGTCCGTCCCATCTCATAGAGGAGACCAGTTGAGCAAGCGACTCATTTTGCTGCTCGGCGGCGTCCTGGCGCTTGCCCTCGTCGCCGCCGGCTGCGGCAGCAGCGACGACAGCACCACCGACACCGTTGACGTCAGCGTGACCGTGACGAAGCCCGAGCTGATCAAGCAGGGCGACGCGATCTGCAAGAAGGGGAACGAAGAAATCCAGGCGGACTTCGAACAATTCGCGAAAGAAAACGGAATCTCGAAGGGCAAGGAACCGAACAAAGCCCAGACCATGGAAATCTTCGAACGGGTGATCATTCCCAATCTCGGGACCCAGTCGGAACTGATCCGCCGCATCGGCGCGCCGGAAGAGGATGCGGAGCAGATCGAAGAAATGCTCGACTCGCTCGACGCGGCGGTCGAAGAAGTGGAAGACGATCCGGAAGCTCTGTTTGACGCAGAAGAAGATCCGTTTGCCGAAGCCAACGAAAAGGCGCAGGCCTACGGCTTCTCGGAATGCGGTCAGAGCTGATCCACGGCTGAAGCGAAAATTGAGTCAGAGAAAGGGCGTCCCGGGGGCGCCCTTTTTTCTGACCTAATTCAGGCATTGGCTATATATTCACTGATCATTAAAGATGAGAATGCCTGCGAAAACCCGATTCGTCCTTATCGCCCTGGCCCTGGCGCTGGCGGTGCTCGCTGGCTGCGGAGGGGGCAGCGAGGGCGGCAGCACCTCGATCTCGCAGGAGCAGTTCGTAAGGCAGGGGGACAAGATCTGCAGGGAAGTCTTTGCCAAGATCGAACGCCGCTACAACAAGCTCAGCGGGTTCGTCGCAGCCAGGACCGGCCCGGATGACCCTCGGGAAGGTCAGATGAACAAGGGGACCCAGAGGTTCGTTGTCCCCGCGCTCGAAGAACTGGCCCTCCGCCTTCGTGCCATGGGTGCCCCGGCGGAGCAGGCCCAAGGGTTCGCTAAGACCCTCGCCGCCCTGGAAGCAGAGATCGGACGAGCTGCAAAAGACCCTGGGGCGGCTCGAGAAAGCAGCGTCGCGGGCTCCGAATTGCTCTTGCCGCTTGGGCTCGAGGATTGCCAATAGGGATCGCGTAGATTGCCTGGCCAGCCGGCCAGGCAATCTCTATATGCTGGCCCCCGATGGACCTGACGCTGTCGCCATCGGAGGAGGAGTTCCGCGACGAGGTTCGCTCCTGGCTGCAGGCGAACCATCCCGGGCCTGAGCCCGAGGCCGGACTCGACGAGGTGATGGCCTTCCGGGGCGAGTGGCAGCTGAGGCTGCACCAGGCGGGCTGGGCCGGGATCTCCTGGCCAAAGGAGTTCGGCGGCCGCGGCGCGACGATGATCGAGCAGGCGATCTTCGCCGCCGAGGCAAGTCGCCAGGAAGCTCCGGCGCCGGCCAATGTCCTCGGCTTGGCGATGGGCGGCCCGGTCGTCATTGCCCACGGCACGGACGAGCAGAAGGCTCGCTACCTGGAGCCGATCCTGACCGGCGAGGAGATCTGGTGCCAGGGCTTCTCCGAGCCCGAGTCGGGCTCTGACCTGGCTTCGCTGAAGACCCGCGCGATCAAGGACGGCGACGAATGGGTGGTCACCGGCCAGAAGGTCTGGACCACCTTTGCCCAGTACGCCAAGTGGTGCATGCTCGTCGCCCGCACCGACCCCGACGCCCCCAAGCACCAAGGCCTCACCTACTTTCTGATGGACATGGAGCAGGACGCGGTCCAGACCCGGCCACTGGTGCAGATAACCGGCGAGGGCGAGTTCAACGAGGTCTTCTTCGAAGAGGCGCGGGTTCCCGACGCCAACGTCGTCGGCGGCGTCGGCAACGGCTGGGCGGTGGCGATCACGACCCTGATGAACGAGCGCGCCGGGCTTGCCTTCGGGGCGATCTCCCAGATCCAGAACAGCCTCGGACGGCTCGCGAAACTGGCCCGCGAGACGCCGGCCAACGGCGCAACCGCGGCCGACGATCCCTACTTCCGCCAGCGGATCGCCCAGCTCAACATCGAGGTCGAGACGATGCGGCTCAACGCCTACCGCGGCCTGACCAAGACGATGCAGTCGGGGATTCCAGGCCCGGAGGGCTCGCTCGGCAAGTGGCAGTGGGCCGACATCAACCAGGACCTGACCGAGCTGGCGCTCGAGATCGAGGGCGCCTACTCGGTGCTGATGCGTGGCTCCGACCACGCGGTTTCCGGTGGCGCCTGGCAGTACGGCTTCCTCCGCTCCCGCGCCAACTCGATCGAGGGCGGGACGACGGACATCCTGAAAAACATCATCGCCGAGCGGGTCCTGGGCCTGCCGCGGCTGCGCTAGGCCTTATGGCAGCGGGAGCGTTTTGATCTAACCATGTACTTCGATCTCACCGACGAGCAGCAGGCGATCAAGTCGACCGCCAACGGCTTTCTCGCCTCGCGCTTCAAATCGGAGCGGATCCGCGAGATCGCGGCCAGCGAGGATGGCTTCGACGAAGCCGGCTGGAAGGAGATGGCCGAGCTCGGCTGGGCCGGCCTGGCGCTGCCGGAGGAGTGGGGAGGACAGGGCCTTGGCGTCGTCGACCTCGCGGTCCTGTTCGAGGAGATGGGCTACGCGCTGGCCCCCTCGCCGCTTCTCTCCAACACCGTCGCCGGCCTGGCACTGAGCTTCGCCGGCTCCGACGAGCAGCGCGAGCGCTGGCTGCGCCCGCTGGCCGCGGGCGAGCTGCGCGGCGCCCCCGCCCTGCTCGACGCCGGCACCGCGGCCGAGCCGCTGCGGTTCGAGCTCGAGGGAGAGGAGGGCGCCGACGGGCTCGTCCTCAACGGCGAAAAGGTGCTGGTGATGGATGCGGCCGGCGCCGACTTCTTCCTCGTCGCCACCGCCGACGGGCGCCGCCACATCGTCGAGCGCAGCGCCGACGGCGTCACGGTGGCGCCGGAGGAGTCGATCGACCTCACCCGCCGCCTCTCCTCGGTCAAGCTCGACGGCGTCATGGTCGCGCCGGAGAACACTCTGCCGGGAGCTGCCGAGGACTACCGGCCGGTCTTCCACCGTGCCTGCGTCGCGCTTGCCGCCGAGTCCACCGGGCTCGCCCAGCGGGCGCTTGAGATGTCGGTCGCATACGCCAAAGACCGCCAGCAGTTCGGCCGCCCGATTGGCGCCTACCAGGCGGTCTCCCACCGCTGCGCGCAGATGCTGCTCGAGACCGAGAATTCGCGCTCGGCCGTCTACGGCGCCGCCTGGGCCGCCGACGCCGAGCCGGAGTCGCTGCCGCTGGCCGCCTCGATGGCCAAGGCCTACGCCTCCGACGCCGGCTGGCGGGTGCCAGACATGGCGATCCAGGTCCACGGCGGGATCGGCTTCACCTGGGAGCACGACCTCCACTTTTTCCTCAAGCGCGGGCGCGCCAACGCGGCCAGCTTCGGCGACGCCAAGTGGCACCGCGAGCAGGTCGCCGACGCGGTCCTCGCCGGCGCGACCGCCCCGGCGAGCGCCTGAGCTGGCGCGGACCATGGGCGTGCTGGACCGCATCTCCGTCGCCGCGATCGGCACCTCCGTCCCCGACCTTGAGGCGGAGACGCTGCGGGCCGAGGCGGCCGGGGTCGAGTGCGTCTGGGCGCCGGAGCTGTTCCGCAGCGCCGTCACCCAGGCCGCCTACCTGGCGGCGAAGACCGAGCGGATCGGGGTCGCCACCGGGATCGTCTGGGCCTTCACCCGCAGCCCCTTCATCCACGCGATCAGCGCCCTCGACGTCGACGAGATGTCCGGCGGCCGCTTCCGGCTCGGGATGGGCGCCGGGGTCAAACGCCTGAACGAGACCTGGCACAACGCCGACTACGGCAAACCAGCGCCGCACCTCCGCGAGGCGATCGAGGCGACGCGGCTGATCATGCGCCAGGCCAGCGCCGGCGAGCCGATCCGCTACGAGGGCGACTACTACGACATCGACATCAAGGGCTGGGTGCGGCCCCACCCAGCGCCGCGCGAGGGGGTGCCGCCGATCTACACCGCCGCCGTGCAGGCGGGGATGGCGCGGATGGCCGGTGACGTCGCCGACGGGCTGATCGGCCACCCGATCCAGAGCCTGCGCTGGATCGACGAGGTCGTGGTCGACGCCTTCGAAGCGGGCCTGCGGCGATCAGGCCGCGAGCGCTCGGACTTCGACTACCTGCCGACCGTCTGCTGCGCGATCGACGACGACGAGGGCCGGGCGATCGAGATGGCCCGGCGGACGATCTCCTTCTACGCCACGGTCAAGACCTACATGCCGCTCTGGGAGCTGCACGGCTTCGCGGATAACGCGGTCGAGGCCGGCGAAGCCTTCCGCCGCGGCGACCTCCCCGCCGTACCGGCGGCGATCAGCGACGAGATGGTTGAGGCCTACTGCGCCGCTGGCCCGCTGGACAAGGTCCGGGCCCGGGTCGAGGCGACGGCCGAGCGCGCCGACGGCCTCTTCCTCACCCCGCCGACCTACTTCATCTCACCGGAGGAGCTGAGCGAGTTCCAGAACCGGATCATCGACGCCTTCGGCCCGGAGGCTTGAGCGCCGAGCTGGAAGTGCTGGAGCGGGTGCGGTCGATCCCGGAGGGGTTCGTCAGCACCTACGGCGACGTTTCGCCCGGCGCGCCGCGATTTGCCGGCACCGTCCTCTTCCAGGCCGACGACCCCGACCTGCCCTGGTGGCGGGTGGTCCGCGCCGACGGCTCGCTCGCCAAGGGCGATCGCCAGCGGGCGCTGCTGCGAGCCGAGGGCGTGCCCTTCCGCGGCGCCCGGGTCGACATGACCGAGGCTCGAATCACCGAGTCCGCGTGAGTGCCCCGTATAGGTGCACTGGCGCGGACTCGGTGTTTTCCCTGTCGGCGACTAGGGGCAGATGACGATCAGGTTGAAGTCGGCGTCCTCGTTGTTGCCGTCTTTGTCTTTGGTTCGCACTTCGATCGCGTTCGGGTTGACGGCGGCGACGTTGGTCTGGGCATAGCCCGCGTTCGGCACCGAGGTGCCGGCGTTGTTGCGCCCGGCGACGTTGGCGCAGCCGGAGACGTTGAACGGGAAGGTGACGGCAACCGCGCCGCCGCCCTCTACCGCGGTGATGTTAGGCCCGCTGGACCGCGCCAGGGCCGCGTTGCCGGGGCTGGCCGGGTTGTTGACGACCGCCCAGAAGGTGTGGGTCGCGACCTGCGAGAAAGGCACCGTGCCAAGCTTGTTGGTGTTGATCTGGAAGCCCGTCAGCGTGTCCTTCTTCAGCTTGCCGCCGCCGATCGTCTGCTTCTTGATCGCGCCGCCGTTGATCGTCTGCGCCGCGTAGGCGGTCCCCGCCAAGGCGACGAATAGGGCTATCAATGCCACCGCCATCGCCGGCGACGGGCGTCTCCTCAAAAGCGTTCTCATACCGGACTCCCTTCCAGTCGTTGCCGAGTACCCGAAACCAAGTAACCCGCCGGGAGGCGAGTCGGTGCGGTCGGGCTACCCAGGCAGGCTGGAAACGAAGCGCTCGAAGCCGGCGATGTCGGTCACGGCGGGGCCGTGGCCGGGAAGGATCAGCGAGGGGTTCAGCTCGGCCAGCTTGTTGATCGAGCGGCGGTTCTGGGCCGGGTCGGGGGTGAGTTCCGCGGGCGGCTCCGCCAGCTTGGTCCGGGTCGTCACGTAGGTGCAGTTGCGGACTACGTCGCCGCAGATCGCGACCCGGTCCTGCTCGCGGAAGAAGATCACCTCTCCCGGCGCGTGGCCGGGGGCGTGGACGACGCGGAAGCCGGCGACCTCGTCGCCCTCCTCGAGCACGCGGTCAACCTTGTGCGGCGGGCCTTCCCACATCCGGGCGAAGAACTTCGCCCCGGGGTTCGCGGTGGCCGCCACCGGGCGGCGGCCCTCCATCGCGTCGACGTCGTCCGCGTGGCAGGCGAGCGGCACCCCGCGCGCTTCGCAGACGGCTTTGGCGCAGCCCTGGTGGTCGGGGTGGACATGGGTCAGGGCGAGCATCGAGATCTCCCGCCCCTCCAGCTCGGCGAAGATTCGCCGCTTGTCCCAGCGGCGGCCGGCGTCGATCAGGACGTCCTCGGCGAGGTAGACGTTGATCAGCGGGCGCGGCGCCTCCTTCAGCCGCCAGACGCCGGGGGCGAGGTACTTCAATGCTCGATCCCGAGACCCTGGCGCGGCTCGCCACTGTTCTCCGCCAGCGCCTCGAGGCGGGAGATCTGGCGCTCGCCTTCGCGGCGCGCTGGGTGGTCCGCCGGCAGCCCCTCGACCAGACGCCGGATGCGGTTGCGCACCTGCAGCGCGAAGTGCGGGGTAACCGGGCCGGCGAGGGCGCGGATGTCCTCCGGCGTCACCTGCTTCGCCTGCCCGAGCAGCTGTGGGTTCTCGGCTTCGCTCATTCTCCGCCCCCGATCTTCGCAAGCTCGGCGAGTTCGTTCACTTCCGCCTGCTGCTCGACGCTGATCGCGTCGCCGTCGCCGATCACCCAGACGTGGTTGTAGAAGGCGCGGGTGGGGTCGGTCGTGTAGCCGGGCTTGACGTCGAGGAGGTAGTTGCGGAGGGCGGCCGGCAGCTTGGTGGCGCCGTCGGTCAGCAGCAGCGGCCCCCAGGTCCCCGAGGCAGAGAGCGGCGCCGCGGCGGCGGCGTCGGCGGGCGAGTCGTCACGGGCGAGGACGAAGCCATGGCCGGGATCGTTGATGTTCCAGCCGAAGCTGCCGTCGCGGTAGCGGGCGAGGGCGAGGGCGTTGGCGACGGGGTCCTCGCCGGAGACCCGTTTGACCTGCTTGGAAATCTTGGCGATTTCGCGGACCACGCCGGAGGAGATCGCCGAGGAGGGGCCGAGGACGTAGACGGGCACCTCGGGGTGCTTCTTCAGCGCCGAGACGGTCGCCGCCGGCAGCTTTTCCGGCTCCGAGTAGAGGACCGGGTCGCCGGAGCGGGCGGCCCAGGCGGCGGCGGGCATCGCGAAGTCGGGATGGGCGCTGGAGGCGACGACGATGTGGCGCGGCGGCTTGCCGGCAAGCCGGTCGCGCAGGGTGGCGATCTGGGCGGCGGTCGTAGCCGGGTCTCCGGAGTCGATCGGGGCGGCGTCGCCGGGGTAGTCAACGCGGCCGACCGCGAAGAGCGGCGCTTCGCCGCTGGCGGGGCTGCCCTGCGGATCGAGAGCGTCGAGCGCTTCTTCGGTCGCTGCGGGAACCCCGTCGGGGCTGGAGAAGAGGATCGGCGCCCGCACCGGTTCGGCCATCAGCACCGCGGCGGCGATCGCCCCGGCCCAGTCTTCTTCGCCGACCACCGTCACCGCGGCCGGTCGCTGGTTCTCGCTCGTTGAGGGGAAGGCCGCGAGCGCGGCGCCGGCGGCGTTGGCGGCGGGGTCGGAGCCGCCGATTCGGGTCGTGTTGTTGGTCGCGAAGCTCGGGTAGCCGAGCGCCTCGGCGCTCTGGGAGGAAGCCGATTCCGTTTGCGAGCCTCCGGTGGTCGCTGCGGGCGCGGGGGCCGGCGAGGAGGAGTCGTCTCCGTTGCCCCCGCCCCAGACGATTGCCGCGACGATGAAGACGACCGCCAGAACGACGAGCGCGATCAGCGGCTTCGGCGCGCCGCCGCCCTTGGGCGCGGGCGGCTTTGCCGGTGCTTCCTGCGTCGGTTCCTCGCTCGCAGGGACGTCGGCGTTGATCGGCCGCTTCGGGGTCACGCGGGGAAACGTACCGGGGCGTCCGCTCAGGAGAGGAGTAAAGTGGCGGACTGGCTGACTGACCAGTCAATCGGTAGGCGGCGGAGAGAGGAAGAGATGGATTTCGCACTGAACGAGGAACAGCTGGAGTTCAAGACGCGTTGCCGGAAGTTCGCCCGCGAGGTGATCCGACCGGCGGCCCGCAAGCACGACGAAGAGGAGAGCATCCCCTGGGAGGTGATCAAAGAGGCGCGCAAACAGGGCTTCGGCACGCTCGAGTCGATCCAGCGCTCCGCCTCCGATCCCGAGGGCCAGTTCCAGGTCATCTCCGCCGAAGAGTTCCACTGGGGCTGCGCCGGCACCGCGCTGGCGATCTCCGGATCGGGCCTCGCCGCCGCGGGCATCGCCTCCTCCGGCACCCCCGAGCAGATCATGCGCTGGGTCCCCGAGTGCTTCGGGACCGAGGACGAGATCAAACTCGGCGCCTACGCTGTCACTGAGCCGCAGGCCGGCTCCGACGTCAAGAGCCTGAAGACGACCGCCAAGCGCGACGGCGACGAGTGGGTCCTCAACGGCACCAAGGTCTTCATCACCAACGGCGGCATCGCCGACGTCCACGTCGTCGTCGCCACCGTCGACCCCGAGCTCGGCACCCGCGGCCAGGCCTCCTTCGTCGTCCCCAAGGACACCCCGGGCCTCTCCCAGGGCAAAAAGGAGACCAAGCTCGGGATCCGCGCCTCGCACACCGCCGAGGTTGTGCTCGAGGACTGCCGCATCCCCGGCGACTGCCTGCTCGGCGGCGACGAGAAGCTGGAAAAGAAGCTGCAGCGCGGCCGCGAAGGGAAGAAATCCCGCGGCGCCGACGCCCTGGCGACCTTCGAGGTGACCCGGCCGCTGGTCGGCGCCTCGGCGCTCGGCATCGCCCAGGCCTCCTACGAGTGGACCCTCGAGTACCTCGACGGCCAGTCCTACGAAGGCGTGCCGATGCTGCAGGCGCAGCGGATCCAGCAGACGCTGGCCGACGTCGCGACCGAGATCGAATCGGCGCGGCTACTGGTCCAGCGCGCTGCCTGGATGGGACGCAACGGCAGGCCGATGACCGGCGGCCAGGGCTCGATGTCGAAGCTGAAGGCGGGCGACGTGACGATGTGGGCGACGACGACGCTGATGGACCTCGTCGGTCCCTACGCGCAGAGCACCGAGTGCCCGCTGGAGAAGTGGTTCCGCGACGCCAAGATCTACCAGCTGTTCGAGGGCACGGCGGAGATCCAGCGGATGGTCATCTCCCGCATGCAGGCCCGCGAATACGCCGAGAAGCTCGGCTACGCCGCCGAAGTCGCGGCCGAAGCGGCGAAGAAGGAGCCGGTCCCGGCCTGACCCGGGCTTATCCTCGGAACCGTGCACGGACCGCACGGACACGGACATAGCCACGCCCACGCGCTGGACGCCCGCCGGGCAGACAGCCGGCGGCGGATGTGGTGGGCGCTGTGGATCAACCTCGGCCTGCTGGTGGCCGAGGCGGTGGGCGGCGTCCTCACCGGCTCGCTGGCACTGCTCGCCGACGCCGGGCACGTCCTCTCCGACGCCGGCTCGATCGTCCTTGCCCTGATCGCCGCCCGGCTGGCTTCGCTGCCGGCGGCCGGCCGGCGCACCTTCGGCTACCAGCGCTCCGAGGTGCTGGCGGCGCTGGTCAACGGGCTGCTGCTGGTCGCGGTCAGCGTCGCCGTCGCGGTCGCTGCCCTCGGCCGGCTCAGCGACCCGCCGGAGATCGATGGCTGGGAGGTGCTGGCGCTGGGCCTCCTCGGCCTCGCCGGCAACCTCGCCGCCACCATCGTCCTCGCCCGCGGCCAGCGCGAGGACATCAACCTCGAGGGGGTGTTGCGCCACTCGGCCGCCGACGCGCTCGGCTCGATCGGCGTCGTCGCCGCCGGCGCCTGGGTCCTGCTCGGCGGCTCGCCGGTGGTCGACCCGATCGTCGGCCTGCTGATCGCGGCGCTGATCCTCGCCTCCTCCTGGCGTTTGATTAAGGAGCCCTTCGACGTGCTAATGGAGGCGGCGCCGGCCGGGATGGACGTCGACGGGATCGGCGTCGCGATCTGTCAGGAGGAGGGGGTTCGCTCGGTCCATGACCTTCACGTCTGGACCGTTACCGCCGGGTTCGGGGCGATCGCCGCCCACGTCGTCGTCGCCCAAGGGGTCGACCGCGACCTGATCCGCCGCCGGCTCGAGCTGACCCTGCGCGACGCCTACGGGATCGAACACACGACCCTGCAGATGGAGGAGGAAGCGAGCCAGGAGCTTCTCCACGTTGAAAGCGCCACCAGCCCAGGCGCGGACTGAGTCACCCGTCTACTTAGTTTTAGTAGTTCCTGTTTGCAGTCGGTGTCTGCCGCCTTAGTTTGGGTAGGGCGAGGATTGAATGGTCAGACAGGCACGGAACTACATGGTGGGAGCGATGTCGGGCGCCGGCTTGATCGCTGCGGCCGTGGTGGTCTTCGTCGTTCTCGTCTCGGCGCTCGTCTTCGACGACTTGCCGGTCGTCGGTCTGGGCGGCGGCGATGAACCTTCGGTCTCGGTTGCCAGGCCGGCGGCGGCGGCAACCACGGCCGCCGGCGTCGCGCCGGCGCCGGCTGCAGGTGGGGCAGGGGCCGCCGGGGCCGGGTCGGCGAAAGGCGGCGGGGCCGGGAGCGGCGGCAACGCTAGCTCCCAAGGGGTCGCGGGTGGCGACCAGCAGACCACCGGTGGCGGCGGCGGCGAAGCGACCACCGGCGGCGGCGGTGGCGGTTCGACCACGACGACGCCCAACAGCTCGGGCGGCTCCGGCGGCGGCGCCACGGGCACGGCTTCGAACGGCGGCGGTTCCGGCGGATCGGGTGGTTCGGGCGGCGGTGGCGGCTCCGAAGGCGGCGGTGGCACTACCACCACTTCGACCTCGGGCCAGGTAACCGGGGCCGTCAACGAAACGGTCAACCAGGTCGACCAGACCGTGACCGGCGGCGCACTCGAAGCGACCGGCGTCACCCAGACGACCGAAGAAGTCGTCAACGGCGTCGCCGGCCCGGAATCGACGGTCGGCAAAGTCGTTGACGAAACGACCAAGACCGTCGAAGGAGTGCTCGGCGGCCTCGGCGGCAAATAGTCGCCCTTTCTGCTCGTTCCGCCCCCTCTCCGTCTAATCGTCAAAATGCCCGTCCTATGGTGGAGAGCGGACAGGCGGGCTCGGTGGTGAGCGATCCGATCGCGGGCTCGGCGGTGTATCCGCAGGGGAGCCGCGTCAACGAGGAGGGGCACTTGGAGATCGCCGGCTGCGACGTGGTCGAGCTGGCGGAGGCGCACGGCACTCCCGCTTACCTCTACGCGGAGGACGACATTCGCGCTCGCGCCCGCGCCTACCGCGACGCATTCGAGCGCCGCGGGGCCGACTTCGAAGTCCTCTTCGCCAGCAAGTCGCTGCCCTGCACCGCTGCCTACCGGCTCTTCGCCGAGGAGGGGCTGGCGGTCGACGTCGCCTCCGGTGGCGAGCTGCACATGGCGCTGAAGGCCGGCTTCGACCCCGACCGGATTCACATGCACGGCAACAACAAGTCCGACGAGGAGATCCTCTTCGCGGCGCGCTCCGGCATCCGTCACCTGATCCTCGACTCCTTCGACGAGATCGAGCGCTGCGAGCGGCTGCTCGACGAACCGCAGCGGGTGCTGATCCGGGTCACCCCGGGGATCAAGCCCTCGACCCACGACTACATCACCACCGGCCAGCTCGACTCCAAGTTCGGCTTCGGCCTCGCCGACGGGCTGGCGGCGCGGGCGATCGAGCGGGTGCTCGCCTCCGAGAAGCTGGAGCTGGTCGGGCTGCACGCCCACATCGGCTCCCAGATCTTCGAGCTCGAGCCCTACACGCTGGCGATCCAGGCGCTGGGCGAGCTGGCCGGCGACTGGTGCCAGGTGGTCAACGTCGGCGGCGGCCTCGGCGTCGCCTATACCGCGGAGGACGAGCCGCCGTCGATCGACTCCTACGTCGAGGTCAAGGTCCGCGGCGTCGCCGAGGTCTTCGGCAACGGGGTCAAGATCCTGGTCGAGCCGGGTCGCTCGCTGGTCGCCAACGCCGGCGTCACCGCCTACCGGGTCGGCACCGTCAAGGAAATCCCCGGCGTCCGCACCTACGTCGCGGTTGACGGCGGGATGTCGGACAACCTGCGGCCGATGCTCTACGGCTCCAAGTACGAGGCGCTGGTCGCCGACCGCGCCGCGGCGACGCCGGAGACGCTGGTGACGATCGCCGGCAAGCACTGCGAGTCGGGCGACGTAATCGTCCGCGACGCGATGCTGGCCGAGCCCGCGGTCGGCGACGTCCTCGTCACCCCGGCCACCGGCGCCTACGGTTACGCGATGGCCAACAACTACAACGGCGTGCCGCGGCCACCGGTCGTCTTCTGCCGCGAGGGCGAGGCGCGGGTCGTGGTCCGGCGAGAAACCTACGAGGACCTGACGGCGAGGGACGTGTAGCGCGTGAACGCCGAAGGCTCCAAACCCGTCCGCATCGGGCTGCTGGGACGCGGCACGGTCGGCGCCGCCTTCGCCGAGCTGCTCGCCGAGCGGGCTGGCGCGGTCGAGGCCGCGACCGGACGGCGGCCGGAGATCGCCGGCGTCCTGACCCGCAGCGATGGAGACTTCGAGGAGATTCTCGCCGGCTCTGACTTGGTCGTCGAGTTGATGGGGGGGACCGAGCCGGCGCGCGAGCACGTTCTGGCGGCGCTGCGGGCCGGCAAGCCGGTTGTCACCGCCAACAAGCAGTTGCTCGCCCAGCACGGCGACGAGCTCTTCGCCGCCGCCCGCGAGGCCGGGGTGCAGCTGCGCTTCGAGGCCGCGGTGGCGGCGGTGATCCCGATTGTGCGGACGATCCAGGAGAGCTTCGGCGTCACCGAGATCGCCAAGGTCTTCGGCATCGTCAACGGCACCACCAACTTCATCCTCAGCGAGATGGCCGCCAGCGGTGCCGGCTACGACGAGGTGCTGGCGCGGGCGCAGGAGCTCGGCTACGCCGAGGCCGACCCCAGCGACGACGTCAACGGCGCCGACGCGGCGGCCAAGATGGCGATCCTCGCCCGGCTGGCCTTCCACACCCCGGTGACGCTCTCCGAGGTCTCCTACGAGGGGATCGAGGCGATCCAACCCGACGACCTCGCCTACGCCAAGGAGCTTGGCCTCTCGCTGAAGCTGCTCGGGGTCGCCGAGCGCCGCGACGGCGGGATCAGCGTCCGCGTCTTCCCCTGCTTCCTCTACCCGGGACACCCGCTGGCGCCGATTCAGGGGGCCTTCAACGCGGTGATGGTCGAGGCGCCGGCGATCAGCGAGGTGACGATGTCGGGGCCCGGCGCGGGGGGCGTGCAGACCGCCTCGGCGGTGCTCGGCGATGTCGTCTCGATCCTCGCCGGCGACGCCCCGGTGCACGAGACCCGGGTCGAGCTGCCGCTGGTCGAGGACGTCACCTCCTCCTTTTACCTGCACCTCGAGGTCGCCGACCAGCCGGGAGTGCTGGCCCAAGTGGCGACCGTGCTCGGCGACCACGACGTCTCGGTCAAAAGCTTCGTGCAGCGTGGTTTCGGCGATGAGGCGCGGCTGGTGATGGTGATCCACGAGTGCCTCGAGTCCCGCTTCGCGGAGGCGCTGGAAGAGCTGGCGAAGCTCGAGGAGCTGCGCTCGCCGCCGCGCTCGATACGGGTCATCGAGGAGGAGTACTCCGCGTGACCTGGTGTGTGTCGATGATCTGGGGGCGCTGATGGCGGCGGGGCTGATCGACCGCTACCGGGACCGGCTCTCTTTGGAGCCGGGCGACCCGGTCGTGACCTTGAACGAGGGTTCGACGCCGCTGATCGAGGCGCCGCGGCTCTCGGAGCGGATCGAAGCCCGCGCCTACTTCAAGTTCGAGGGCCTGAACCCGACCGGATCGTTCAAGGACCGGGGGATGACGGTGGCCGTCTCCCGCGCCAAGGGGCGTGGGGCGGAGGCGATCATCTGCGCCTCGACCGGCAACACCGCCGCCAGCTGCGCCGCCTACGCGGCGCGCGCCGGGATGCGCGGCGCGGTGATCGTCCCCGAGGGAAAGATCGCGATCGGCAAGCTCGCCCAGGCGCTGATGCACGGCGCCCGCGTCGTCGCCCTGCAGGGCAACTTCGACGACGCCCTGCGGATCGTCCGCGAGCTCTCCCAGAAGCACCCGATCGAGCTGGTCAACTCGGTCAATCCGCACCGGATCGAAGGTCAGAAGACGGCTGCCTTCGAGGTGGTCGAGGACCTGGGAGAGGCGCCGGGAGCGCTTGCGATCCCGGTCGGCAACGCCGGCAATGTCACCGCCTACTGGCGCGGGTTCCAGGAGCAAGCTCAGTTGGGAGAGCGCCAGCTCGACAAGCTGGAGGTCACTGGTTCAAGCCCGCTGCCGATCCTCTACGGCTTCCAGGCCGAGGGCGCGGCGCCGCTGGTTCATGGTGAGCCGGTCGCCAACCCCGAGACCGTCGCCTCGGCGATCCGGATCGGCAACCCGGCTCGCTGGGAGGAGGCGATGGCCGCCTTTACCGCCAGCCGCGGCCGCGTCGCCGCCGTCTCCGACGAGCAGATCCTCAACGCCTACCGCTGGCTGGCCGACAACGAAGGCGTCTTCTGCGAGCCCGCCAGCGCCGCCTCGGTCGCCGGTCTCCTCGCCCACGGCCTGCCGGTAGTCGACGGCGCCGCCAAGCCCGAATCGGTCGTCTGCGTCCTCACCGGCCACGGCCTCAAGGACCCCGACACCGCGCTCTCCAAAGCCCCTCAGGTGCTCAACTGCGAGAACGATCTCAGCGCGGTCGAGCGCGCCGTCTTCGACTAGCTCGATGACCGCGCGCCACCGACTCGTCCGCGTCCCCGCCTCCTCGGCCAACCTCGGCCCCGGCTACGACGCGATGGCGGCGGCGATGGCGATGCACCTGGAGCTGGAGGTTGAGGAGAGCGGCGAGTTCTCCTTCGACCCCGGCGGCCTCGAGGTCTCGACCGGGCGCGACAACCTGATCGTCCGGGCCTTCGAGAGTCTGCGCCCGGCGGATGGGATCGCCTTCCGGCTGCGTAGCGAGATCCCGCTGGCGCGGGGGCTGGGGTCGAGCGCGGCGGCGATCGTCGCCGGCCTCTACGCCGCCGACCATCTCTACGAGCTGGCGCTGGAGAAAGAGGAGATGCTGGCGCGGGCGACCGAGATCGAGGGGCACCCCGACAACGTCGCCGCCGCGATCTACGGCGGCTTCGTGGTCTGCGGACGCGGCGCCGACGGGGCGCCGACGGCTGCCCGGTTCGATCCGCCCGAGGGTCTCGAGGGGATCGTCGTGATCCCGCCCGACGAGGTTTCGACCAAGCGGGCACGGGGGGCGATCCCGGCCGAGGTGCCGCTCGCCGACGCCATCGCCAACGTCTCCGCCGCGGCGATGCTGGTCCTGGGCCTGCGCAGCGCCGACCTCGACCTGCTCTCGCGGGGCCTCACCGACAGCCTTCATCAGGAGCGCCGCCGCGACCTCTACCCGCGCTCGATGGAGATCGTCGACTCGGCCGGTGAGTTGAAGGCGCTGGGGGCGACGATCTCCGGCGCCGGCCCGACCGTCCTGGTCTGGACCACCTGGCAGGACGCCGGCAACGTCGCCGCGGCGCTGGAGGAGCGCTGCGGCGGCTGGGCCGAGGTCAAGCGCCTGCCCTTCAGCCCTCTCGGCGCTGACGTGCCGGAGCTCTAGGCGATGGACTGGGTGGTGCAGATTGGGCTTATCGAGCTGGCGCTCGGCGGCCTGCTGGGCTGGGCGATGGTGATTCGCGACGAGCGGCCGGAGTGGCTGCGGCGGATCGGCGTCGTCGCTCCGCAGCGGATCCGCCAGGTCCACCTCGACTACGTGATGATGGGCCTGATCCTGATCGGGGTCGGGCTGGCGGTGCCGGACCTGCCGACCGCGGTGGCGGCGGCGCTGGTCTTTGGCACCTTCGTCAACCCCTTCCTCTTCGTTCCGCTCGCCTTCGACCCCGATGTGGAGAAGCGGCTCTGGTACCGGGTGCTGGCGGTGGTCTCCTTCGTCGCGATGAGCGGCGGGCTGGTGGTCGCCGCCGTCGCCGGCCCGGGATAGCATCGCCGCATGCTGATCCTTGCGAAGCCGAAGCTGCTCCTGCCAGCCCTCGTCATCGCCGCGCTGCTGGCTCTGCCCGCGGGCGCGAGCGCGACGCTCGCCTACGTCAAGAACCCGTTCAACGCGACGGTGTTCGTGGCCAGCGACGACGGCAGCAGCGCCCGCAAGGTCGAGACCGGGCACAACCCGCGCGTAGCGCCGAACGGCCTCTCAGTCGCCTATCTGCACGAAGGGGCGAAGAACGCCCAGGAACTGAAGATCGCACCGGCGACCGGCGGCCCCGGCAAGACCGTGATGACCAACCTGCGCGAAGCCTTCTACATCGCCTGGTCGCCCGATTCGAAAACGATCGCGGCTCTGCGCGGGCCCGAACTCGGCAAGCGCAACCTGGTCCTGATCGACGTCGCCACCGGGCTGCAGAGCGTCGTCGCCACGGGCTCCTTCAGCGGCTTCAGCTTCTCGCCCGACGGGACCGAAATCGCCTACGCGGTGGCGAAGAGCGAAAAGTACCCGCCGCGCAGCGACGTCTTTCGCTTCCCGGTTCCGATCCCCGGCGTGGTCAACGTGCGGGCACCGGAAGCCGTACGCCTGACCAGCGACCACAACTCCTCGCAGCCTCTCTGGGGGCTGCAGAAGATCGTCTTCGTCAAGACGCTCGAAGCCAAGAAGCGCAAGTACGGGCCGAAGAACGAGCTCTTCCTGATGACCCCGCAGGGCAAGGGCGTGAAGCGGCTGACCCACACCAAGGTCGACCAGCTCCTCCAGGGCCTCTTCCCGACCGATTGGTCGGCCAACGGTAGCCGCCTGCTGGCTGAGTTCCAGGGCCAGGACACCAGCTACGCGGTCGTCGTCAACCCGAAGACGGGGGCGCAGCGGCCGGTCGCGGGGACGGGGGAGACCGGCTTCGTCGGCACCGACCTCTCCGCCGACGGCAGTCTCGTCCTCGGCTTCAACGGCGGCTTCGACCCGGGCCTGAAGAACCACAAGGTCCAGACGGTCCCCTATGGCGGCGGCAAGCCGAAGACCCTGGTCAAGGAAGCGTTCGAACCCAGCTGGAGCCACTGAAGCCGGTGGGGCCGTGTCGCTTTTGTAGTCCTATAGGGCGACAAAAGCGACACGCCTAATCCAGCAGCCCCACCTGGCGCAGGATCGAGACGCTGTCGGAGTAGACGTCCTTGCGCTTGACGAGGCCGTCCTCGAAGGGGATCACGTCGAGGCCGTCCCACTCGACCCGTTGCCCGGTCGGCTCGGCGACGAGGTCGCCGCGGCGCATCGTCTGCGTGTGGGTCGCCGTCGCGGTCCATTCCTGCACCACCAGCCCCTCGCGCACGTAGAGGCGCCGGGTGGAGAAGGCGATGTCGGGCCAGGTCGTGAAGATCGAGCCGATGTGGGCGCGCGCCGCCTCGCCCTCGGCTGACTCGCCGGCGGTGTGGTTCTCGAAGACCATGTCCGGCGCGTGCAGCGCCATGATCGCGTCGAGGTCGTGGGCGTTCCAGGCGGCGTTGTAGCGGTCGATCGCCTGCTGCAGCGAAGCCTCGGAATCGGGTGAGTCGGGACTCATGCCACTCCTTCCATTCGGGACCTGCCGCGGGTAGGGTCGAACCTAATGGCGGCCAACTTCGCGATCAAGCACCGTGAGGAGTTCGAGCGGATGGAGGGGTCGGGCGATTGCACCTGGATGCTGGCGCGCAAGGCGCTCGGCACCGGCGCCTTCGGCTACAACCTGGTGGAGATCGCGCCCGGCGGTCAGATTCCCGAGCACGACGAGGCACAGAGCGGCCAGGTCGAGCTGTACGTGATCCTCGAGGGCGAGGCGGTGCTGCATATCGACGGCGAGGACCATCCGGCGCCCGCCGGCACCTTCGCCTCACTCGAACCCGCGGCGACTCGGACCATCCTCAATCGCTCCAATGCCCCAATTACCGCGCTTTTGATCGGTGTAGAGCCGGATGGCGGCTACGAACCGATGTCGTGGGCTTGACCCTGGTCCCTATAATCCCGTAACCCGTCAACCCGTCGCGCGCCCTCTCGAAGAAGGCGTGGAACCCGGGAGGTACGAATCTTGAAGCCCCAGTCCGATCGCGGCGCTCGCGTCGAGCGCTACTCACCAGAGCGCCCCTATCGTCCGCTCGTCTCTCCGCCCAGCGTCGAGGACAAAGACGCCTGCGCCATCTACGCCTCGGTCCGCAAGGACGCGACGCCGAGCCACGAACCGATCGAGCTGGCGATCCCCGCCCTGCAGAAGATGCTCCACCGCGCCGGCAACGTCGACGGCGAGGGCGACGGCTGCGGACTGCTGGTCGACATCCCGCGCAAGATCTGGGCCGAGGAGGTCCGCTCCGGCGGCCACGACCCCTCGCTCGCCACCGACGATGCCTTCGCCGTCGCCCACGTCTTCATCGAGCGCTCCCAGGACGTCGAGAAGATCAAGCACGACGCCCGCGAGCTGCTGGCCGAAGGCGGCTTCCGCGTCCTCGCCGAGCGGGTCGGCGTCGTCGACTCTCCCGCCCTCGGCCCGACCGCCCGCGAGGAGGAGCCGATCTTCTGGCAGCTCGGCGGCCTCGTCCCCGACGCCAAGACCCGCGACGCGGTCCTCTTCGACCTGATGATTTGCCTGGAGAAAGAGCTCGGCGTCCACGTCCCCTCCTTCTCCGCCGTGACCTGCGTCTACAAGGTGATGGGCGCGCCGAACGTGCTCGGCGCCTACTACCCGGACCTGCGCGACGAGCGATTCGAGACGATCGGCTGCTTCGGCCACAACCGCTACTCGACCAACACCTGGCCCTCGTTCAAGCGGGTGCAGCCGTTCTCGGTCCTCGGCCACAACGGCGAGATCAACACGATCCAGCAGCTGCGCCAGGAGGCGAAGATGCTGGCGGTCCCGATCCAGCCCGACTCCTCCGACTCGCAGGACCTCAACCGCACGATCGACACCCTGGTCAGCCGGGAGGGGTTCAGCCTGGCCGAGGCGATGGAGATGGTGCTGCCGCCGATCGTCGAGGAGGTCCGCGGGCTGCCCGAGGATCTGCACGCCTTCTACCTCTACCTGCACCAGACCATGGGGCCGTTCGCCCAGGGCCCGGTGGCGCTGATCGCGCGCCAGACCGACGAGTGCGTGTTCAGCGCCGACGCGATGGGCCTGCGCCCGCTCTGGCAGGTCGAGACCGAGGACGACTACGTCTTCAGCTCCGAGCCGGGCGTCGTCTCGGTTGCGAAGATGTGCTCGGAGCCGAAGCCGCTCGCCCCCGGCGAGAAGGCGCTGGTGCTGATCGACCGCGCCGCCCGCAACTCGACCCTGCACCCGCACGACGAGATGCTGCGCATCGTCCGCGACCGCTGGCTGGCCCGTAACGGGGCCGAGGCCGTCGCCGGCTACGAGCGGGCGCTGGAGACCGGCGGCCCGCTCGAGGGCGCCGCCGTCCCCGGCTACTCCGACGCCGGTCCCGAGGAGCCGGTCAAGGTCTCCGACCGCGTCCTCGCCGGCTTCGGCTGGCAGCGCGACGACGTCAAACTCGTCCAGCAGATGGCCTCCAACGGGGCTGAGCCGGTCGGCTCGCTCGGTTACGACGGCCCGCTGGCGGCGCTCTCCCCCGAGCGCCAGAACCTCGCCGACTACTTCAAGGAGACGGTCGCCGTCGTCACCAACCCGGCGATCGACCGCGAACGCGAGATGGAGCACTTCTCGACTCGGGCCCTGTTCGGCCGCCGGCCCTCGCTCGACGACGCCGGCGAGGACACCGGCACGGTCGAAACCGGGTTCCCGGTGATCCTCGGCGGGCACCACGAGCTGGCGCCGCTGGCCGAAGAGCCCTACCGCCGGATCGCCCGCGAGCACGACACCTACCTGCTGGAGGATCTCTGGGAGGAGTTCCGCGGCCGCGCCGCCGCGGTCGACATCTCCCTGCTCGAGTCGGAGACGACCAAGGGCGCGATCGACCGCGTTAAGCAGGAGGCGGTGAAGAAGGTCCGCAACGGCTGTGAGCTGCTGATCCTCACCGACCGCACCGTCTACGACGCCGAGCGGCGCTACCTCGACCCGCACCTGGCGACCTCGGCGATCGACCAGGCCCTGAAGCAGTTCAAGGTCGAGAAGGGCGAAACCAACCTGCGGCGGCGCTGCAGCCTGGTCCTGCGCTCGGCAGCGGTCCGCAACGTCCACGACGTGATGCTGGCCCTCGGGCTCGGCGCCAACGGCGTCTGCCCGTACACGATGGTCGAGGTGATCTGCGTCGAGGACTACGAGTCCGACGTCTCCAACCTCTGCGCGGCGCTGCGCAAAGGGATCGAGAAAGTGATCTCGACGATCGGCATCCATGAGGTGCGCGGCTACGCGCGCCAGTTCAGCTCGATCGGGATCAAGCCGGAGCTGGCGGAGATCTTCCAGACCGAGTTCTACGCGGCCTCCGAGAAGGCGGGCACCGGCTTCGCCGAGCTCGACGAGAGCACCAACGCCCGCGCCCACGCCCTCAGCGGCGACGACGCGGCGGCCAAACCGGCGAAGACCTTCCGCTTCTACCCGAAGGTCTACAAGGCGGCGATCGCGACCGCCAACGGGACCGGGACCTACGAGGAGTACTCGGAGAAGGTCCGCGACCTGGAGAAGCAGAGCCCGATCTCAATGCGCCACATCATGGGGCTGAAGGGCGACCGCGACCCGGTCGACCCGAGCACGGTCGACGCTGGCGTCGGCCACCACGACTACCCGATCGTGATCTCCTCGATGAGCTTCGGCTCGCAGTCCGAGCCGGCTTTCCGGGCCTACGCCGACGCGGCGAAAGCGACCAACATCCTCTGCATGAACGGCGAGGGCGGCGAGATCCGCGACATGTACGGGCAGTACCGCAAATGGCGCGGCCAGCAGGTCGCCTCCGGGCGCTTCGGCGTCTCGGCGGAGATGCTGAACAGCTCCTACGTGGCCGAGATCAAGATCGGCCAGGGCGCCAAGCCCGGCGAGGGCGGCCACCTGCCCGGCAAGAAGGTCTCGGCGAAGGTCGCCGCCGCGCGTAACGCCTCGCCCGGCACCGACCTGATCTCGCCCTCCAATAACCACGACCTCTATTCGATCGAGGACCTGGCCGAGCTGATCGACGAGCTGAAGACCGTCAACCCGGACGTGCGGGTCTCGGTCAAGGTGCCGGTGGTGCCGAACATCGGCACGATCGGCCTCGGGATCGCCAAGGCCGGCGCCGACATCATCACCCTCTCGGGCTTCGAGGGGGGGACCGGGGCCGCCCGCCAGCACGCCCTGCGCCACGTCGGCCTGCCGAGCGACATCGGCACCCGCGCCGTGCACCGGGCGCTGATGGAGGCCGGGCTGCGGAACCGGGTCGAGATCTGGGCCGACGGCGGCTACCGGACCGGCCACGACATCGTCAAATTGCACTGCCTGGGGGCGAACCGGGTCGGTTTCGGCACCTTGGCGATGGTCAGCCTCGGCTGCACGATCTGCCGAGGCTGCCAGCTCGACACCTGCCACGTCGGCATCGCGACCCAGATCGAGACGCCGGAGGAAGCGGAGGCCCACGGGCTGAAGAAGTTCACCCCGCAGGAGGTCGACCGCGCCGCCGAGAGCTGCGCCCGCTTCTTCTCCTCGATGGGCGAGGAGGTCAAGCAGGTGGTCGCCTCGCTGGGCTACGACCGCGCCCAGGACCTGGTCGGCCGCTACGACCTGCTGGAGCAGGTTGCGGCGAAGGACACGGTCGACCTGACGCCGCTGATCGAACCGCTGGAGGAGCATCTCGACCTCGAACCGCTCGACCTGCCGGTGGCCGAGGAGGCCGAGGCGCGGGCCGAAGCGGGCCTGGTCATGGCCCGGCCGATCCGGATGGAGGCGAAGGAGGCTTCGAGCCAGATAGCGGCCCTGGCGCCGGAAGTCTGCGGCGGCGGCGGTCATGGTCCTGTCCGCAGCCAGTTCCCACGCGCTACCGACGCCAACGACCGCGTGCTCGGGACCGAGCTGGCGGGAGCACTGGCGCGCTGGCGGATCTTCGACGGCGGCCCGGCGGGCGAGGAAGACGACTCGCTCGCGAGCCTCGAGTTCAACGGCGGCTCGGTCGCCGGCCAGGGCCTCGGCGCCTTCAACTCCTACGGGGTAGACATCCGCATCGAGGGCGGCGCCCAGGACGGCGTCGGCAAGACGATGCTGGGCGGCTCGATCTCGATCCTCAAGGGGAAGGGCGCGCGCGGCAAGCGGGTCAACGGTTCGGTCGGCAAGTCCTTCGCCTACGGCGCCCAGCGCGGCAGGCTGCACGTCCAGGGCAGCGCCGACTCGCGCTTCTGCATCCGCCTCTCCGGGGCCGATGTGGTGCTCGGCGGTGAGCCCGAGGGGCCGATCGACGACAGTCGCGGCACGATCGCCAACCGCGCCAACGCCAAGGGCTTCGCCTTCGAGTACATGACCAGCGGCCGCGCCGTCGTCCTCGGCGACATCGGCCCCTGGGCCTGCGCCGGGATGACCGGAGGCCGCGTCTACGTCCGCCAGAACGCCTTCGGCATCGACCGCGCCGCGATCGAAAACCGTTTGGGCCGCGGCGCCAAAGTCGAACTCAAGGACCTCGACGCCGAGGCCCTGATCGACATCGACGACCTGCTGGGCGGCTACGCGAAGGAGCTCCGCGCCACCGATCAGAACGACGAGGCCGACCGCGTCCTCGACCTGGCCGCAGACGCCACCAGCAACTTCCTGATGATCGTCCCGCTCAAGGTCCAGGCAGACCCGAGCATCAGCACCGAGTGAGTTAGGGCCGGCCTTCGAGCCGGTCCGCGATTCCTCGGACCTCTCCGAGGAGGCCGTCGAGCATTTGCTCGGTGTCGGAGTGGATGCGGTATTCGGCCAGGCGGCGCTCGGCGGCCAGGTCGTCTAGGCGCTTCTCGAGGGTCTCGGTGCGGTCCTCGAGGCGGTTGATGCGGCGGTCGGTGCGCTTTTGGGATTTGCGGATGCGGGTCTTGACGTAGCGGCGGAGGTCCTCCTGCATCGTGTCCAGCTCGGAGCGGAGGTCGTCGTTTAGGGGCGCGTCCTGTTCGTCGAGCATCTGCTCGACCCCTTTGCGGACGCGTTCTATCTCCGCGTGAAGCTCCGCCCGGGCGCGCTCGGCGGAGGCCGAGATCGACTCCTCCCCGCCCATGGGGCGGCCAGGGTCATCCGAGAGGGGAGCGGCGGTCACCGGCTCGAATCGTAGGAGCGAGGGGGGCGGGAAAAGCGGCCGCGGAGATCGCGAGACCGCGAAAACCCGTGTATAGCGCGGGTTTTCGCGGTCTCGGCGCTAGACCTGCAGCAGGTACAGCCGGTAGCGGCCGATCGTCAGCTCGTCGTCTGGCTCCAGCTCCGCAAAGTCGACCCGGCGGCCGTTGACCAGAATCCCGTTGAGGCTGCGGTCGTCGAGGATCCGGGGCGCCCGCTCGCCGTCGGTCGCAACCATCGCGTGGCGGCGGGAGACGCTCGGGTCGTCGAGGCAGATGTCCGCCGTCTCGCAGCGCCCGAGCCGGGTCCAGCCTTCTCCCAGCGCGAAGGTGACGATCTCGCCGTGGTCGCGCATCGCCAGGTGATGCCCCGGCTCGGTCAGGCCCTCCCGAGCCTCCTCCAGCCAGGCCGGTGGCTCGCGCTCGGCGGCGAGGGCGAATTCGGTGGTTGGGGCGCCGTGCTCCTGGCGCGAGGAGAAGATCGAGTCGCGGCGGAACCGGGCGGCGCCGCAGTAGGAGCACTGCGGCAGCTCATCGGTCTCGCGCAGGGCGAGCTGGGTGCCACAAACGAGGCAGAAGTAAGTGCCCTCTCCGGGCATGCTGCCGGCGGCGAAACCCTCGCCGGCCGGGCTGGTTGCGGCGCTCTCGAAAATGGAAAACATCTCCTTCCCGACTGGTGTTTCCCACCTTACCCCCGCTCCGGACCCCTGTCACTTGAAATCGCCATACCGGTCGCCCGGAGGCTGCGCCAATAGAATCGGCGCCCCGATGGGCCCGATCAGCACCCAAATCGAGATCGACGTTTCCCGCGAGCAGGCTTTCGCGGTGCTTGCCGACCTCTCCGAGCGGCCATCCTTCACCGATCACTTCCTCACCGGCTTCCACCTGCTGCGGATCGACCCGGTCGGGGTCGGCGCCGGGGCGCGGTTCCGGGCCAAGGGACCGCTGCGCAGCGTCTGGATGGACACCACGATCGTCTCTCTCGAGGAGCCGTTCCGGATCGTCGAGGAAGGTCTTGGCGGGCGTGCCAACCGGATTCCGACCCACACCGTTTGGGAGCTGACCGAGGTCGCCGGAGGACTGACCGAGGTGCGGGTCAGCCACTGGACCGAGCCCGGGCACCTGGATCGCGGCCTGGAGCTGCTGAGCGCCGGCTCGCACTGGCAGGGGCGCGGCTGGCGCGAGGCGCTGCGCCGCCTGCGCGACCGGCTCGAGTCCGACCAGCCGCAGGCCGAGCGGGTCGCGATCGCCGGCGGCAACCGGTTCGCGACGGGCATCCCCTAGTACGCGACGGGCATCCTGCCCTCCGATATAGACTCCGCGCCGCCGATGTCCCAGTACCGCCGCCCACTGCTGCTGCCGCTCGCGCTCCTGGCGCTGCTCCTGCTCGTCGTGGGGGTCTCCGCCTGCGGCTACGAGAGCGACTCCAAAAGCGTCGACGAGGGTCAGTCGGTGGAGCTCGGCGAGCTGAAGTACAACGTCACCTTCTCCCGCTACCTGAACCCGAACGACTCCGAGGACGAGGCCTACCTGGTCGGCCAGCCGGAACCGCCGAAGGGCGAAAGCTACTTCGGGATCTTCTTCGAAGTCCAGAACGAAAGCGACGAACCGCAGACGCTGCCCTCGACGCTGACGATCACCGACGTCGACGAGAACGAATTCGGGGTGCTGCCGAGCGAAAGCATCTACGCGCTCGAGCTGAGCGGCGAAGTTGAAGCCGAAGAACAGGTGCCGAGGCTCGACACCACTGCCCAGCTGGGCGCGATCGAGGGTTCGCTGGCGATATTCCTCTTGCCGGAATCCGCCTCCGAGAACCGGCCCCTCACCCTCCACATCCCCGGCGCCGACGGGGAAGAGGGCGCTGAAGTGAAGCTCGACCTCTAGGTCGCGCCCGCCGGCTCAGAGGCCAGCGCTGAGAATTTCCGAGGCGATCGGCGCCGCGACTTCGCCGCCGGCCGCTTCCGCTTCGATCAGTAGCACCCCGACCGCGAGGCGCGGCTTTTCGGCCGGCGCGAAGGCGGTGAACCAGGCGTCCTTGATCTGGACCGGGTTTTCCTCGTTCTCCTGACCGGGCTTCGGCCCCAGCTCGGCGGTCCCGGTCTTGCCCGCGACCTGGGCCTCGGGAATCGCCCCGGCGGTGCCCGTCCCTTCGACCACCACGCCGATCATCAGTTCGGTCAGCTCCTGCGCGGTCTTGGCGCTCATCACCTGCGTCGATTCCGCCTTCGGCCGCAGCTTCTGGTTGAGGACGATCGAGTTCGGCTCGCGGACGCCGTCGTTGGCGACGGTCTGGGCCACGCTGGCCATCTCCAGCGGCGTCGCCAGCACTTCGCCCTGGCCGATCGCCGAGACGCCGAGGTCGATTTCTTCGCCGATTTCGGTCGGGATCGTCGATTCTTCGGGGTCGACTTCTTCGACCGTCCCCTGGTCGTAGAGCGTGATCGGGGCGTTGAAGCCGAAGGCCTCCGCGGTTCCGACCAGCTTGTCGTTGCCGACCGCCGGGCCGAGCGGGGCGAAGACCGCGTTGCAGGACTCGGCGAAGGCTTCGCGGAAGGTGCCGCCGCAGAACTCGCCGTTGGCGTTGTTGAGGAAGCGGCCGCCGACGTCGACCCCGTCGGTGATTTCGAATTCGTCGTCGAGGCTGACCGCGTCGTCTTCCAGAGCCGCGGTGGTGGTGACGACCTTGAAGGTGGAGCCGGGTGGCTGCGGGGCAGAGAAGGCCTGCCCGGCCAGCGCCCGCACGTCGCCCTTGCGGGCGTCGAGGACCGCGACCCCGCCGGAGCGGCCTGCCAGGGCCGCCACCGCCGCTTCCTGCAGATCGGGGTCGATCGTGGTCTTGACCGGCGCTCCTGGCTTCGGCTTCGACTTCGCCAGGGTGCGGACCGAGGTGCCGTCGGCGGCGACCGCCACCAGCGAGCCGCCCGGCTTGCCGGCGAGGCGATCGTTGAAGGCGCGCTCGAGGCCGCTGATCCCGACCGGCGTTTCCGGCGGGAAGCCGTGGCGGGCGAGCCGCGCAACTTCTTCTTCGGAGGCTTCGCCGACTTCGCCGGTGACGTCGATCGCGGCGCTCCCCAGCGGGTGTTCGCGTTCGGAGGCGGGGCCTTCGGCCAGCGCCGTTCCGTCGCGGGCGAAGATCGGCGCCCGTTCGGCCAGTTCGACGTCGGCGGCCAGCTCCTCGCCGCTCTTCAGGCCGGGGAAGGCGAGGCTCGGGTCCCATTCGATGCCGCCGTCGGCGTAGGGGAGCTCGACCGGCGCTTCGACCGCGCCGAAGGCGACCGTCCCGATCGCCATCTCCACCGAGACGACCTTGGCCCCGTCGCGCTCGACCGAATCGCCGGCCGAGCCGGCCTCGATCGTCCGCGCGGTCGCCGTCTGTTCGGCTTCGCGATAGGCGGCTTCGAAGGCCTTGCGGTCCACCTGCTGCCGCGAGGCTTCGTTCAGCTCCCCGTACATCCCTTTGTAGTTCCGCGCCTCCCAGGCCGCGACGAAGCGGTTGGCGGCGTCCTTCTCGGGCGAGCCGGGCGATCCCTTGACGACGCCGAAGATGAAAGCGAGCAGGGCGACTGCGGCCAGCGGCGCGGCACGGGTGAGAAGGCGGCGGCGGCGCTCCGCCTCGGTGGAGTTAGAACTCACCGGCGAAAGGTAATGGAGGTGGGGGCGGGATTCCCGGCGTGCTTCTATTCCTGGGGTGACCGTGTTGGACTGGGCGATCCTCGCCTTCACCTTCGCACTCGCCCTTTGGGGCTACCGGCAGGGCCTGATCGTCGGCGCGCTCACCCTCGTCGGCTTCGGCGCCGGCGCCTTCGCCGGCAGTCGGATCGCGCCACTGCTGCTGAGCAAGGGCTCGCACTCGCCCTACGCGCCGCTCTTCGCCGCCCTCGGGGCGCTGCTGTTCGGCGCCCTGGCGGCGGTGACGGTCGAGAGCTTCGCCCTCGGCTTGCGGGACAAGCTCGTCCGCCGGCCGTTCCTGCAGGCCGCCGATGGAGTCGGCGGAGCGGTGCTGATCGCCTCCGTCGCACTCGGCCTGGCCTGGATCTTCGGCGCCGTCCTACTCCACGCCCCCTCGACCGCGCGGCTGCGCGCCGACATCCAGCAGTCGGCGATCCTGCGCAGCCTCAACGGCGTGCTGCCGCCGTCCGGCCCACTGCTGAACGCGCTCGACCGGGTCGATCCCTCGCCGACCGTGTTTGGGCCGGCCGCCCCGGTCGCGGCCCCGAACGCGAAGATCGCCCGCGACCCCGAGGTGCGCGCCGCCGCCGACTCGGTCGTGCGCGTGCTCAGCACCGCCTGCGGGCTGGGGATCGAGGGCTCGGGCTGGGCGGCCGAACCGGGAGTGGTGGTGACCAACGCCCACGTCGTCGCCGGGGCCGACGACACCACCGTCACCCTCCAGGACGGGACCGAGCTCGATGCGACCCCGATCTATTACCAGCCGCGGCGCGACCTGGCGCTGCTGCAGGTGGGGGCGTCGCTGCCGGCGCTGCCGATCAGCTCGCGGCGGCAGGTGGGGGAGGAGGCCGCCGTCCTCGGCTTCCCCGAAAACGGCCCCTACGCGCTGGCGCCGGCCCGGCTGGGGGAGACGCGGGCGACGGTCAGCGAGGACTCCTATGGCAACGGCCCGGTCGAACGGACGATCGTCGCCCTCAGCGGCGACGTGCGCAGCGGCAACTCCGGCGGGCCGCTGGTCGACCCGCGTGGCGAGGCGGTCGGAACGGTCTTCGCCGCGACCACCGGCGGCACCCGCGGCGGCTTCGCTATCCCGGCCGAGCAGGTCAGAGAAGCGCTGGGCCAGGCCAACCCCGACGGAGTCGACACCGGGCCGTGCACCCGTTAAAGCCCGTCACTTACGTTCGGTAAGCTCGCGAAATGGAGCCGGGAAGCTCTGCTCAGGTCAAGGAAGGGGTCGGAACCGCGGTCTGCCCGCACTTCCACCGCGCGATCGAGCTGATCGGGAAGCGGTGGACCGGGGCGATCGTCGTTGCCCTCACCGAGCGGCCGATGCGCTACGCCGAGCTCGGCAAGGCGGTCCCCGGCCTCTCCGACCGGCTGCTCTCCCAGCGCCTGCGCGAGCTGGAGGAGGAAGGACTGGTCGAACGCCGGGTCGAAGCCGGCAGCCCGGTACGGGTCACCTACTCGCTGACCGTGGTCGGGCAGGAACTGGATCCCGTCCTCGGCGAGCTGAAGTCTTGGGCAAGACGGTGGAAGAAAGCCAGCTAGCTGCCCAGACGAGCGCCGGGCCGCAGCTGCCGGGGCCGTTCGCGGTTGGTCGCTATGCGCGCAAACTGCAGGAGGAGATGCGCAAGCGGGCGCGGGTGCAGCTGATCGGCGAGGTGACCGATCTCAGGAGCAGCAAGGTCCAGGTCTATTTCGAGCTACGTGACGGTGAGGGCGCGGTCCCCTGTGTGATCTGGCGGAACGACCTGGAGAAGGCGGCATTGGGCGGCGGTTCGCTCCGGGACGGGGCCGAAGTGGTGATCGGAGGCGGGCTGGACTACTACCCCGGCGGCGGTCAGGCCTCCCCCAACTTCTCCTTCCGCGCCACCCACGTGCGGCTGGCCGGGGAAGGCGACCTGTTGGCCCGGCTGGAGGCGCTGCGCAAGCAGCTGCGCGCCGAGGGCCTGTTCGAGCTGCAGAAGCAGCTGGCGCGGCCGCTGCTGCCGAAGACGATCGGGGTGGTGACGGCGGAGCGCGGCGCGGCGCGGCGCGACCTCTGCGCCGGGCTCGAGCGGCGCGGCTGGGGCGGCTCGGTGGTCTGGGCCTTCGCCCCCGTCCAGGACCGCCACGCGGCACCGGCGATCGGGCTGGCGCTGCAGGACCTGGCGGCGCGGCCCGAGGTCGAGGCGATCGTCGTCACCCGCGGCGGCGGCAGCCTCGCCGACCTCTGGGCCTTCTGCGACGAGACGCTCTGCCGCACGGTGGCGATGCTGCGGGTGCCGGTCGTCAGCGCCGTCGGCCACGAGCGCGACAGCACCCTGATCGACGACGTCGCCGCGGTCGCCTGCTCGACCCCGACCCACGCGGCCGAGGCGGCGGTGCCGCTCGACTGCCTGGCGGCGCGGGGCAGCCTCGAGCGCTGCGCGGTGGCGCTGCGGCGGGCGGGGGAGGGGGCGGTTGAGGCCCGCTCCCGCCACCTCGGCGCCCTGGCGCGGGGGCCGGCGCGGGCGCTGCAGCGCGAGCGCACCGCGCTCAACCAGAAGATCCGCGAGATCCGGGCCGCTTCCGAACGCGGCGTCGCCGAGCGGGCCTCATTCCAGCGGCGGATCGGGACGGTCGTCCTGGAGCGGGCGCGGCGGCGGGCGCTCGGCGCCGACATGGAGCGCCAGCGCGAGGGGCTGAAACGGGCGGCGGTGGCGCTGCGGGCGCACGAGCCCGAGCGCACCCTCGAGCGCGGCTACGCCCTGGTCGAGGACGAGGGCGGCGCCCCGCTGACCAGCGCCGCCGAGGCCGGCGCCGCGGAGCGCATTAGCCTTCGCTTCAGCGATGGACTCATCCGAGCCAAGCCCGAGCGCGACGAAGCCTGACTCCTACGAGGCCGCCGTCGAGCGGCTGGAGGAGATCATCGACCGGCTCGACTCCGGCCAGGCCGGCCTGCGCGAGACCCTCGAGCTCTGCAAGGAGGGCAAGGGGCTTGTCTCCTTCTGCGCCGCCGAGCTGGACGAGGTGGGCGAGGGCCTGAAGGAGCTAAATCTGGACGACCTCGCCGCCCGCCTCGACAGCAGCGCTGAGGCCGGCTGACCGGCGCATATCTGCGTCCTCCCTCGCTCACGTGCAGAGCACGCTTCGCTCAGTGCGTCCTTGATCTGCTTGGTCAGCCGGCCTCAGGAGGGCCGGAGCAGAGACCCCTTAGCGCCGGGCAGCCCCGGCAGAGAGACCAGTCCCGTTCCTCGGGGGAGGCAACCGGGAACTCGCCGCGGCCGATGCGCACGATCGTCGCCTCCAGCTCAGCGCGTGCGGCGGCCATGTCCTCGGTGGTGAGGAGGGAGACGGCGGGCTCCTCGGGCCGCTCGAGAAAGACATAGGCAACCTCGACTTCGGTGGCACCGAGCGCCTCGGCAACGGCAAGGGCATAAATCGACCGCTGGACCCCGTAGTGAGCAGCGCGCTCAGCGGGATCGACACCGCCGAGCCGATCGGTCTTGTAATCGATTACCAACGGTGGCGCCCCCTCTCGCTCCACCAAAAGATCGATCGAACCGCGCAGCACGGTGCCACCAATCCCAAGCAGCAGAGGCACCTCGGCCCGGGTCCGCGTTGCCTCAGCTCCGATCTGCGCCCGCAGCGGCGACCCGATCCATGCCCGCACAGGCCCCAGCAAGCTGTCGAGGGGGGAGGGGGAGTGCCTCTCCGGACCCTCCCCGCTGTTGTCCGGAGAGGCACTCCCCCTCCCCTCAACTGCCAGCCCGGCTGCTACTGCGTGCCTCGCCGCCAGCTCCTCCGACGGCTTGGCCCAGCTGTTCGCCTGGCTCCACTCGAGCAGCGCATGCACCGCGGCGCCCCTTGCGGTCCGCTCCTCCCGCGCCGACGGCGTTGCGGGCTCGTCCCCAACGGAACCGGACGCATTTGTCCCCGGTATGCGGGGAGAACTGCGTTCGCTTGCTGCCAGGCCCAGCACCCGCTCCATGTAGAAGCGGTAGGCGCATTCCTCGTAGGCGGAGATCGCGGTGTAGGAGAGGGGGCGGCTGGGGACGACCGGCGGGCGGCGTTCGACCAGCGGCGGCGGTCCCTCGCCGAGCTCCCGCTGGCCGGCGCCCTCGCGACGCAGCTCCCGCAGTTCGGCGGCGCGCTCGAGCGAGGGCAGGTTGACCCGCACCGCGATCTCCGAAGCCTCGAATTCGGCTTCCAGGCCCGGCCGGGGCTCGGGCGGTGCCACCGGCACCGTTCCCTCCTCGTCGCGCGGCACACCCAGCGCCTCGACCAGCCGCTCGATCACCGGCCTGCCCTTCGTCTCCCGCCCCTCCTTCGGGTTGACGACGCCGCTGAGGATCAGGTGCTCGCGGGCGCGGGTGGCGGCGACGTGGAACAGCCGCAGCTCCTCTTCGGCTTCGCGCTCCTGAGCCTCCTCGCAGAGGGCGGCGTAGTCGTAGAGGTCGATCTTTGGCCGGCCGAGCCGGACCAGGCGCAGACCGACCCGCGGCCGCTCCTCGCGGCCGATCGCCAGCAGCGGCGAGCGGTTGCCGTTCAGCAGCCGGCGGGCCAGGTCGGGGACGGCGACCACCCCGAACTCCAGTCCCTTGGCGTTGTGCACGGTCATGATCCGCACCCCGTCGTGGCCCTCGGCAGCGGTCGCGGCCTGGGCCTCGGCGTCGCCCTCGGCCCGCGCGGCGAGGAAGTCGAGCAGGCCGCGCAGGTCGCGGCCCTCGCGTTGCTCGAACTCGGCCGCCAGGCGGGACATCTTGCGGACGTTGGCGAAGCGGGCCTCGCCGGCAGGGCGGCTCAGCACCGCCAGGTCGTAGCCGCTCTCGCCGACGACCGCCTCGACCAAGGCGGGCAGCGAGAGCCGCGGCGCCCGCTCGCGCAGCGCGCCGATCGTGGCGACGAAGCGCGCCAGCAGCTCGCGCTCGGACGCCGGAATCCCCTCCAGCCGCTCCGGCTCGGTCAGCTCCGCGTCGCCCATGCCCGCGGCCCGTTCGATTGCGGGCCAGACGTGGCGCCGCTTGCCGGCCGCCATCCGCAGCAGCCAGAGGGTGTCGGGAGCGACTGCGCAGGCGGGGGAGGCGAGGGAGCCGAAGAGGGCATGGTCGTCGAGCGGGTTGGCGACAACCGCCAGCAGCGCGCAGACGTCGGCGACCTGCTGCTGGGACCAGTAGCCGCGGCCGCCGACCACGTAGGGGCGCAGGCCGGCGCGTTCGAGCGAGTCCTCATAGGCGTCGAGGTGGGTGAAGGCGCGCAGCAGGACGACCATCTCGCCGCGCGGCACCCCGGCGTCGGCCAGCTCGCGCAGCCGCTCGGCGACGAACCGTGCCTCGGCCAGGCAGTTGAGCGGGGTGGAGCCGTCGATCGCCGGTTCCAGCTCGATCCCCTCGTCATCCCAGCCGTCGCGGGCGGTCAGCAGCAGCTCGACGGCGGGCTCGGCTGGTTTCGAGCCGGCGACGTCTCCCGTGCGCGGCGAGGCATCGCCGACCCGCAGCGGCGTGTAGGCGTCGCCGAGCAGCGCCTCGCCGCAGAGGTTGACAGCGGCGATCACCTCCGGACGCGAGCGGAAGTTGCCGCTCAGCCGCATCAGCTCGGCGTCGGCGCGGCGGTCGATCTCCTCGCGCCGGCGGCGGAAGACCTCGAGGTCGGCGTGGCGGAAGCCGTAGATCGACTGCAGCTCGTCGCCGACCACGACCAGCTCGGCCTTCGGCCCGCGCAGCGCCTCGATCAGCCGCAGCTGCAGCCGGTTGGTGTCCTGGAACTCGTCGACCAGGATCTGGCGGAAGCGGGAGCGGTAGTGCTCGCCGATCTCGGCCCGCTCCAGCAGGCGGGCGGCGAGGATCTGCAGGTCCTCGAAATCGATTCCGGCCCGGCGCTCCTTCGCCGCCTCGAAGCGGGCCGAGAACAGCTCCAGCAGCTCGGCCAGGTGGCGGTAGACGACGCCGCCCTCGCCCACCTCGGCGAGCCGGGCGACCGCGGCGTCGACTGCCTCCTTATAAGGAGCGAGCGGCTTCGACTTGCTTTTCGTCGCCAGCGCCTGCAGCTCCTCCAGGTTCGGCTCCGCCCCCGGCGCCCGCAGCAGCGCCAGCGCCCGCTCGGGCAGCTCGCGTTCGGCTTCGGCGCGCTTGCCGTTGGCCTCGCTCAGCTCCGCCAGGCAGCTCTCGGCCGCCTCGACGACGCGCGCCAGCGCCGCCTCGGGGTCCGGGGGCGGGGGCTCGGGCAGTCTCGGATCTGCGATGCCGCGGCTGCGCAGCTCGTCGTGGACGGCGGCGATCATCGCCCGCAGGCCTTCCAGGTCGTAGGCGGCGACGGTCTCCTCACGCGCCGCGTCGCCCGCCTTCAGGAACTCGACCACCGCGTCGTCGAAGGCCTCGCGGGCAGTGCGGGCCGCCTCCGGCGCGTCGAGGACGCGGAAGTTGGGATCGACCCCGGCGGCCACCGGGTGGGCGGCGAGGACGCGGTTGCAGAAGCCGTGGATGGTGGTGATCCAGGCGCCGCCGATCCCGGCCAGCGCCGCCGCCGCGCGCCCGGAGCCGCGCCCGGCCCGCCGCGCCAGCTCGGTGCGGATCCGCTGCCGCAGCTCGGCCGCGGCCTTGTCGGTGAAGGTGAAGGCGAGGATCGAGTCGGGAGAGAGGCCGGAGTCGCAGACCAGGCGGCAGTAGCGGTCGACCATCACCCCGGTCTTGCCCGTCCCGGCCCCGGCCTCGAGCAGCACGTCGCTGCCGCGGACGGCGACCGCCGCCGCCTGCTCGGGGGTCGGCTCGCGCCCCGGTGTCACCGTCGCCTCCTCGGCGCTCATCGTTCGTCGCCCTCCCGGTCCTCTTCCTGCTCCCAGCGCGGCGCCCGGTCGCGGCGGCAGATCGGCGCGAAGGTGCACCAGGCGGGGCAGACGTCGTGGCCGCGGAGGCCCGGGCGCGGGCCGGGGTCGCGGCGGATGTCGCCGGTCCGCATCCGGGCGACGATCTCGCCGCCGCGCCGCCGCGAGGCCTCGAGCAGCTCCTCCAGCGCCTCGGGCTCGACCACGTCCTTGGGATAGAGGCCGTAGCCAGCCAGGTCCGCGGCCGCCTCGGTGGAGACGACCCCGCGCGGGCGCCGCGAGGAGGTGCCACGCAGCGGGTGGTAGAGGGCGGCGGCCGGCTCGCCGCCCCAGTGCTCGGCGACCGCCAGCAGGTAGAGCGGCAGCTGCAGCTTAGCCCGCTCCTCGAACTTCTCCTGCGGGGTGACCTGGGAGGCGAGCTTGTAGTCGATGACGACGGCGCGCCCGTCGGCGGCGCGGTCGACGCGGTCGATGGCGCCGTGCAGGCCCCAGCCGCCGAGGTCCAGCACCGGCCGCTCGGCGTCGGGGTGCTCGCCGAAGCGCGCCTCCAGCAGCCAGGGCTCGAAGCCGCCGGTCTCGCGTCCGGCCTCCTCGGCGAGGAAGCGCTCCAGCAGCCGTTCGACCCGGCGCGCCATCGCCCGCTCGGCCGGGTGGTCGCCGAGTTCGCGCTCGGCGACGATCTCCGCCAGCAGCAGGCGTCCCCGCTCGGTCCAGGCGGCGAGGGTCGCCGGGCGGGGGAGGGGGTCGCCGCCCGGCCGCTCGCTGAAGAGGCGGTCCAGCGCCTCGTGCATCAGACCGCCCTGAACGAGCGGGTCGGGGACCGGGTCGAGCAGCTGCGGGTCGAGCTCGTGGCCGGCGAACCAGCGGTAGGAGCAGACGTCGAACTCCTCCAGGGTGGTGCCGCCATAGGCGGCGACGCTCGCCAGCGACTCCAGCGCTGCCGGGTTCCTCAGCGGCCCCGGCGCCCGGGAGGCGGCCTCAGCGCGTCGGGCATCGGTCACCCGGGCGGCGACCCGCGCCCCCAGTCCCTTCCCGACCCCGACCTCGGCAAGCAGCGCCGCCGCGTCGGCGCCGGGACCGTGGGCGGCGAGCGCCCGCGCCAGCTCGTCTTCCGACGGTGCCTCGGCGAGCGGCGCGACGACCTGGGCCAGGTCGCGCGTAACCGTGATCTCGGCCTCGACCGGGTCGGGCGCGGCGCCCTCGGGAGCCGGCGCCAGCAGCGCCCGCACGTCGTCGATCAGCGGCGAGCGGGCGGTGGCGGCGCCGTCCTCGTCGCTGTCGCGGTAGGAGAGGACGAGGCTGCGGCGGGGGAGGGCGAGGCAGGCGTGGAAGAGGTAGCGCTCCTCGGCCTCGGTGTCGCGGCGCAGGTCGAGGCCCAGGGTCCCCCGCTGGGCCTCCGAGAGGAAGGGGTCGGCGCCGCGGTCGCGGCGCGGAAACTCGCCGTCCTGCAGCGAGCCGACCAGGACGTGGTCGAAGCGGGCGGCGCGCAGGCGGTAGGGGCTGGCGATCCGCACCCGGCCCTCGACCGGGCCCGACCAGACGCGGAAATCGAGCTCCTCGATCGTCCGCGCCAGCTCCGCTGGCCGCGGTGCTAGGTCGCCCAGCTCGGCGAGCTCGGCGAGGGCGCTGGAGATCGCCGCGGCGGCGCGCAGCTCGACCCCGTCGCCCGGATGCAGCGCCGGCCCGTCCTCGGCGTCGCGCAGCGGCCGCGCGGCCATCGTCGCCGCCAGGGCCGCGACCTCGGCCGCCAGCTCGGCGGGCGAGCGCTCGGCGGCGGCGCGCAGGCGCAGCAGGTCGCGCGGCGGGTCGCCCTCCTCGCCCTGCCAGAGGAGCAGCGCGGCGTCTGCGTCGCGCACCCGGCCGCGGGGGTTCCGCCGCTCGAACCAGTCGACCCGCCCGAGGCTGAAGCCGGAGGCGCCGCGCAGGTAGCGGAGGAAGTCGGCGGCACGGGCGGCGCCGAAGGCGGTCTCCAGCAGGGCGATCAGGGTGCCGCCGACGCTGGTCCGCGCCACCGGCAGCTCGGCCTCCAGCGCGGTGGCGATCCCGTTCGCCTCCAGGGCGGCCTGGATCTCGGGGCCGCGGCGGGAGGGATCGCGCAGCGCGACCGCGATCTCCGCCGGGTCGGCGCCACCGTGGACCAGGCGGGAGACGCGGGCGGCGATCGCCTCGGCCTCGGCCCTGGTTCCGGCCGAGCGCAGCAGGGTGAGGCTGGCGTCGGGCTCGGTGCGGGTGGGCCGGGCGGCGCCGAAGGAGCGCTCAAGATGGAAGAGCAGCGCGCTCTCGGTGTTGCCCGGATCGGCCTCGGTCAGCACCTCCTCGGCCGGGCCCAGCTCCCGCAGGCGCTCCAGGAGCCGCCCGCGCGCCTGCAGCGCCGCGCTGCCCTCCTCGTAGGGGAGGGCGACGGTCACCTCGGTCAGCCCGGCGAGGGCGGCGAGGAGCTGGAACTGGTTCTCGGTCAGGTCGTCGAAGCCGTAGAGGAGGACCGGGCGGCCGCCCCAGAAGGAGCCGTCGCGGCGCAGCTCGGCGATCGCCTCGCGGGCGATGCCGTGAGCGTCGCCGCGGCCGGTCCGGTGCCGCACCTCCTCGTAGCCGCCGTAGAGGGTGGCGAGGTCGGTGAGGTAGGCGGATCCTTCCAGCGTCGCGGCGCTTGCCTCGACCTCCTCGGGCTCGACCCCCGCCGCCTGCAACTCGTCGATCAGCCGCTCCAGCGCGCCGGCGAAGCGTGGCCGGGAGGCGGAGCGGCGCAGCGGCCCGAGCCGGTCGCGCCGCGCCTCGATCGCAACCGCAATCGCCCGCAGCCGCTGCGCGGCGGAGAGCTCGGCCCCGGGCGGCGCTCCGGCGGCGGTGGCGACGGTGCGAAACAGCGCTCCTAAGGTCATCGCCGCGCCGCCCAGCAGTGCCCCGTCACCGCAGAGCTCGCGCTCGAACCAGAAGACGTCGTCGACGGTCGGCACGACCAGGACCGGGTCGCGCTCGCGGGCGGCGGAGAACTCGCGCCGGACCAGCCCGGCGCGGCCCGAATTGGGTGGACCGTGGATCAGCTTCAGGGGCACCCGCCCGAGCCTACGGACGCTCCCGGCGCCGCCTGGTGGGCGCCTCTCACGACCCCGCAAACTGGGGTTACGGCGGGCCTCTTTTGGCGTCCCCAGCCGCCTTTACCTTTCTCCGCAGCCGATGTCCCTCTGCTTCGTAGACCCCGCCGACGCCATCCGCGCCATCGCCGACTCCGTCGGCCGCGAGGCTCGCCGCCAACTGCTCGGCGAGGCGGTCCGCGCCTGGGTCGACGAGATCCCCGAGTCCGAGCTGGAAGTCCACTACGCGAAGGCGATCTCCGAGCTCGACGAGCACGACCTCTCGATGCTCGCCGCCTGGCACGGCTCCCTCGAGGCCGGCCAGCCGGTCCCCAACCGCGACTTCCTCATGGCCTCCTTCAGCTCTCTCGGCGAGAACCGCCGCGAGGCGCTCAAGCTCGCCGCCGGCTTCCGCGGCGAGGAGGCCGTCGACTCCGGCGTCACCGAGGAGGACGCCTTGGAGCTGGTCCTCGGCCTTCTCGGCCCACCCCGCCTGATGGAGCTCGCCACCGAGGCACTCGAGCTCTACGTCTGGGACCGCGCCGGTAGCGATAACTAGTCCGGTCTTCAGTCAGATCGCCCAAGCTCTCAACATGAAGCTCTCCGAGCTGGTCCAGAGAGCAGAGGGGCAGTAGGCGACGCCCGCGTTGCATCGACTCCAGAAGCTGTCCCCTCGTCAGCGTTATGGAACGGCGGGGCTGATCGTCTTCATCGGTCTATCGGCTTGGGCGTCCCTTGAACGAGACTTGTTCGAAGGGCTGATCCTGTTGGGGACCCTGGGTGCAATTGGGCTCGCGGCGCTCAATCATTTCTTACCCCCACGGCCACGCTTCCAAGTCAGTTTTCGTAATGTCCCTGACCCCGGAGTCTTGAGCCTTGTGCCGGATTGGCGCAAGCGTCCGCTAGACCAGGCGGCGATTGCTCAGGAGCAGGTTGACCTGGCCTTAGAAACGATGCCGCAGCGCCCCCACCAAGCCGTTCCGCCCCACATGCAGATTGGCCGGTTGATCGCCGAGGGAGCCATCGCTTCCTTCCAGAGCGCGATCGCTGGCACGACGGAGGAGGAGTTACAGGACTTCGAAAACAAGGTTGCTGCCTATGGAGGCGAGGTAGCCGATTGGGTTGGTCGCTTCGAAGCTTCCCGCGAGGAGCACCTGAAAGTCTTCAAGGGCAAGCTGCGAGTTGAGGAGCTAGGCAGTGCGCCAGCAGATCACGTCCGGCTGCGCTTGCGCTTCCCAAAAGGTTTCCGACTGACGGACGACCTGTCGCTGGTGGGGAAGCCGCCAGCTCGCCCGAAGTTCAACCCCAGCGTCTTCGACGGCATGGGAAATCCGATAAGAAAAGCCCAGCGCGCCGGAAGCATTCCCTGGCCCTTGAGCGATAACGATGAACCCACTTACTCAATGGAACATGGCGAGCCAGTGGTCGAGTGCGACCTTGGGCGAATCAACCAGGGAGATCATCGAGACGCACCGGTTATCGAACTGCGGATACCCGGCCCAGGTTCCTTCGTCGTCCAATGGGAGGCCAGTTCCAGCGGCTTAGGAAAACCGGCTATCGGCACGCTGACCATCGTGTGTGAGGCAGCGAAAGAGGGGCCGCCGATCACTACGCTCAAGCAGGCCGAAGATCAGTGGGAGCGGATCGGACGGCTCTAGCGATCCTTAGCGGCATCTACTGGCAGCGGGCACAAAAAGACCCGCCTGCGCGGGTCTAGTTGCAAGGTGGGTAATCAGCCCACAAACGCCTGATAAGCCCCCTGATCGTATCAGCGGGGGAGCGTTCCAACCGACTTCCGCTTGGCGGGTCAATCTGTGGCGGAGAGCGGGGGAGTCGAACCCCTGCCGGTGATTAGCCGACCTCACGCTTATCAGGCGCTTGCCGCACCTCGCGGCCTCTGCTCTCCGTTCCGGCAGGATAATAAAGAAGACAATAGATTGCGGTGAGGCATAACAGCAGTGCGATCCTCTCTGGGGTCCATCTGTTTAGCCGCCTTCCGTCAGGGCTACCCTCGTCTTAGTGGACGTTCCCCCGCAAGCGATAGTCATCTTCGGCGCCACCGGCGACTTGGCGCGGCGGAAGCTGCTGCCCGGACTGCTGCGGCTGTTCCAGGCGGGGCTGATGCCGGAGTTCCGGGTGATCGGGGTCTCGATGGAGGAGATCAACGACGCCAGGTTCCGGGCGATCGCCGAAGAGGCCTGCCGCGAGCACGCCCGCCATGCCTTCGGCGGCGAGGAGTGGCACGAGTTCTCCCGCCGGCTCTCCTACGTCCCCCACGCGGAGGCCCCTCAGGGCCTGAAGCGTGCGGTCGACAAAGCCGAAGAGGCGCTGGGGCCGGAAATGCGCCTGCTCCACTACCTCAGCGTGCCGCCGACTGCCGCGCCCGACGTGATTCAGATGCTGAAGTCCTGCGGGCTCTCGGAGCGCTCGCGGGTGATCATGGAGAAGCCGTTCGGGACCGATCTGGCCAGCGCCCGCAAGCTCAACCACATGGTCCACGAAGTGCTCGACGAGGACCAGGTCTTCCGCATCGACCACTTCCTCGGCAAAGAGGCGGCGCAGAACATCCTCGCGCTGCGCTTCGCCAACGGCCTCTTCGAGCCGATCTGGAACCGCAACCACATCAATCACATCCAGATCGACGTGCCGGAGACGGTCGGCGTCGGCTCGCGGGCGGCTTTCTACGAGAAGACGGGCGCCTTCCGCGACATGGTCGTCACCCACCTGTTTCAGATCCTCGCCTTCGTCGCGATGGAGCCGCCGACGGCGCTGGCGCCGGACCCGATCACCGACGAGAAGAACAAGGTCTTCCGCAGCCTGCAACCGCTCGACCCGGCCTGCGTGGTGCGCGGCCAGTACGAGGGCTACCGGGACGAGGAAGGTGTGGACCCCAGCTCCAACACCGAGACCTTCGTCGCCCTGCGCTGCGAACTGGACAACTGGCGCTGGAGCGGCGTCCCTTTCTACTTGCGCACCGGCAAGCGGATGGGGGAAGGGGCCCGGATCATCTCGATCGCCTTCCGCGAGCCGCCGCACGCGATGTTCCCCGAGCACTCGCGGGTGGGCCGCTACGGCCCCGACCACCTCACCTTCGACCTCGACGAGTCCTCCCGCGTCTCCCTCTCCTTCTACGGCAAGCGACCGGGGATGGGGATGGTGCTGGAGAAGGCCAGCATGCAGTTCTCGCTGGAGGAAACCGACTACCGCGGCGAGACCGTCGAGGCCTACGAGCGGCTGATCCGCGACGCGATGATCGGCGACCGCACCCTGTTCACCACCGCGCCAGGGATCGAGCGTCTCTGGGAAGTCTCCGAACCGCTGTTGCGCGACCCACCGCCGGTGAAACCGTACCCGCAGGGATCGTGGGGGCCGACCGAGGTCGGGGCGCTGATCGCACCCCACAGCTGGCGCCTGCCCTTCGCCCGCCGCTGGCGGGAAGCGCCGCATCTGAGCGGCAACGGCGCTGCGGTCGAGCGCGAGCGCTCCTAGTCCGTCGCGCCGAGCGCGGCGCGGATCTCGCCGATCGCCTGCTCGTTGTCGCGGAAGTGGACCGCCTTCATCCCGGCCGCCCTGGCCCCCTCGATGTTCGGCTCGAGGTCGTCGATGAACAGGCACGCTTCCGCCGGCATTCCGATTCGCTCCAGGGTCAGCTCGTAGATCCGCGCTTCCGGCTTGCGGCAGCCGACAAAGGCGGAATCGACGATCTCCTCGAAGATCTCGTCGACCGGCAGCATCGAGCGCCAGAGCGGCTCCCACTCGCGCACGTTGTTGGTCAGCATCGCCATCTTCAGGCCGCTGTCCTTCAGCTCGTGCATCAGGGCGATCATCTTGTCGTTGGGGTGCAGGGCGCCCCAGAATTTCTGGCGGAAGTGGTGGAGGTGAGGGCGGTGGCCGAGGATCGATTCCAGCCCGTCCTCGAGCCGCTCGATGAAGGCGTCCTCGCTGATCTCGCCGCGCTCCAGTTGGAACAGGGGCAGATCCTCGCCCTCCGCCAGCCCAGCCCGCATCGCCTTGCCGAGGTTTTCCGGCGAGATCCCCACCTCGTCCTGGAAGGCCGCGAAGGCGGCGAACAGCGGCGTGGTCAGGACGCCGCCGAAGTCGCAGACGATCGCCCGCACGCCACTGGTTGGGGGCTCAGCCATCAACGGCGCGGGAGACCTCGTAGGTGCCGAGGCCCTCGCGGCCCTCGACCGACCAGCGGAAGAAGGCGATCTCCGAGTCGATTCCCTGGCGGCGGACGCTGACCGAGTTGATCAGGGTGCCGGCGCCGCGCAGCGGCAGCTCGTCGGTCTCAGGCCACAGCTCCAGCGTCGCCCGCCGCTGCACGCCGTCCTCGCCGTACTCGGTCGAGAGCAGCGCTTCCTCGAAGGTGAGCGGCGCCCCGTCAGGGTCGCTGAGGACCGCGGCGACCTCCTCGTCGCCGTGCTCGCGGCCGCCGGCGGGCATGGTCGAGGTGAGGGCCAGCAGCCTCCCGTCGGAGAAGACGATCCCGATCGACCGCTTAACGATCTTGCTCTCACGGCTCACAGCCCGGCAGCCTAGTGGCCGGAGGGTCGCGGTCCATGGTCGCTCGGAGCCGCGCTGAGCCCCCGGCTACCATTAAGCGATGAGCGATAACCCCGCATCGACCGACGCGACCGCCGACGAAACCCTCACCGAGGAGGACGTCTACGAGGTGCTCGAGGAGGTCATCGACCCCGAGCTCGGCCTCGACTTCGTCTCCCTCGGCCTCGTCTACGACGTCAACATCGAGGGCACCGAGGTCTACGTCACCTTCACCCTCACCACCCCCGCCTGCCCGATCGGCCCCCAAGTCTCCGAACAGATGCGCGAGTTCGTCGGCGACATGCCCGGCGTCACCGCCGTCCACCCGAAGATGGTCTTCGACCCGGCGTGGAGCCCGGAGCTGATGACCGACGACGCCAAGTTCGCCCTCGGGTTCTAGGCACGGATTCGAGGTCATACGGGGCCGGAGCAGCCGTGCCCCGGCCGGATCGGCCGGGGCTTCGAAGGTTCTACCCCGGGACCGTTACCCGTTTTTGAGACCCCGGGGGATGCACCGCCTCCGATTCCTCGCTATGGGGGGCCCAAGCAATCTTGACCTTTTGATTCATCGATGCCGCGCTGTTGCTCGCATCGGTCATCTTCATGGTGACCGCCAGTACCCCTGTGCCGTGCCGCGCCAGCTGCCTGAGTGCCCGCTCGGGCATCATCGCCCGGATTTGACGACTGCTTTCGGCGGCGAGGTCGGTTGGTACCTTAAGCTTGACGCTGAACCAATTTCGGCCTACCTTCGCTCGGGCTGATTTCTGGTTGACATGACACTCGCTCTGAGCGCAGCTGATCGTGCCGATGACTGCCTTCCGTCTTGAAAGGCTCAGGGTGCCGCCCAGAATTCGGATCTGAGGCTGCTTTTTGGTGCTTGACGGAGTGGGCAGAGATGGGGTGGTCAGCGAAGGACCGGTGATCGTCAGCGGGAACCCGACCTGCTGGTTGTCCATCGTCACCATGATCCCGGCGGGACCCCCCTGCGAACCTGCCCCGAACCAAGAAACGGCTCTGGCGTTTTGCCAAGTGGCTGACGTCGGCGAAAGCACGCCACTTGGGGATGAAAAGCTGACGGTCCTGCCTTCCGTTGGAACGTTTAGGGCTTCGCTTCCATTCCCATTTTTCAGATAGGCGAGGACTACTGCCTTTTCACCTGGATTGAGGGTGCTGACCGGCGCGGTCCACGCCTTTTCAGCATCTTCGGATGCTTCTGCAGTCAGAACGACGTTAGGCGAGGTATCGACGCCGGAGCTCACATTGTCGCAACCAACGGCCCCTGGCCCGCCGTTGCAACCCCACCAGTTGTTTCGTGCATCGATCTGCCCGCCAACCCGGTTGTAAACGCCCAGGTGGGCAATTCCAACGAGCCGGTTACCCCATATCTCGATGCTGTCTGGTACATCCCACGGGGAACTGTCGTCGGTGACAATCCCGTCATAGCTGTTGGGGAAGGTGCTGGCCGTGATACTGATCGCATTGACTTTTGGGCCGAGCTCTAGCGCATACGGAACACAGCCCGAAAAGTCATTGTCGCTAACGATGACGTGGTTGGTGGGATCTAGACCATCGTGGCTCCCCAGCAGCCGCAAACAGCTAGCCGCGCCTTCGCCTCGGAATGAGTTTTCTCTGACGTACGATTCCGTCAGATTGGCTCGCAGCCCTACGCCACCCGCCGGAGGTTTGACTTTGTTCGCCAGGACCCATCCGTTCTTGATTGAAGCACCGAGGCTGGCGGTCGCGAATTCGTTTCCTTCAAGTTCAAAGTCATCGAGTTCAGTATCGGTCCCTGCAAACACTCCGTAGGAACCAGCCGGCCCCGTTAGTTGGTTGTACCAAAGCTTCAGCTTGGTGTATCTAGTAGCGCCGAGATGGATTCCATATGCGTCGCCTTGGATCTGGTTGAGAAGCACCCTGGTTTCATCGCCCCCGGCGCCCAGCCACACGCCAGACGCGCCCCCTTCGATTATGTTGGTGGAGATCGTCAGTCGATCGACATCTGCGCCTACAGTGCGGATCGGGGTACCGGCAGCATCGGTTGAAATCGTAAAGCCCTTGATTTCGATATCCCGAGCTTCGGGAGCGATCGCGGTTCCCACTCCACCGTCGATCACCGCCTCCGGACCGCGACCCTCCCGCTGAGAGTTCGGGCCGACGAGGCTAACCGGCTTATCGACCGTCAGTTGTTCAGCGTAGATGCCAGGAACCACGTAAATTGGCGGAACCGCGCCAAACGGACCTGGGACGGCTTCATCGATCGCATGTTGGATCGTGGCGCACGGCGCGAATTGATCGGCGCAGTCATTTCCGGCATCAGATCCGTTAGTGGCGGAGACAAAGCCCCACGGATATGCAGCAGCATCTGCCGATGGTGATGCTGGACCCGCTTGCAATGCAGGTATCACGGCCAGTGCTGCCAGCAGAACGGTGAGGCGAAGCCTTGTCATAAAGCCCTTCCGATGCAAGTCATCTACGCGCGTCTTCTTACGATGGCGAATCGAACGCTGAAATATCAGCGAATAAGCGCTCCGAAAGAGAATCGTATCTTTTCGGGAACGGTGAAGTGCCTGCGATAGTCAGCTTGCATTTCACAGCAGGGACAGGTACCAGCTGACCGGGGCCGTTCCAGCTCGACGGTGTCCTGGGCCCAGAATCGCTCCTCGCCGTCCCCCGCCAATGTGGTCAGGTGAGTGGGTGAAGTCCTGCTCTAGGACCTGGGAAGTCGATCTCCAGATGCGACTCGATGGCGCGATCCCCGACTACGAGGAGTCCGAAACTGACGACGATGGGTCGCTTAGCGAAGGGTCAGCCGGAACAGGAAATGGCAAAGACCGACATGTTTGCTCTGGCCGACCTGCTCGCAGCCGATCTTTTTGGCGACGCGTCGTGACGGGGTGTTAGCCGGCAGCACCAGCGCCACCAGCTCCTCGACGCGCATCTCGCGCGCCCACTCGATCGCCGCGGTTGCCATCTCGGTCGCGTAGCCGCGGTTGTGGAGGGAGGGCTCGATGCTCCAGGCGAGCTCGATCGCCGCCTTCTCTTCGACCGTGGTCCAGTGCAGGCCCCCGCGGCCGGCGAAGGCGCCCGTCTCCTTCTCGATCAGGACCCAGGGGCCGAAGCCGTGGTCGGACCAGTGGGCCTGATCGCCCTCGACCAGCTCGTCGAGGGCGCCGGCGTTAAACGACGGCAGGGGAGGGGGCCGCAGCCAGCGCTCGACCTCGGGCTGCGTGAAATGGGAGTGGTAGAGCGCGCGGTCGGCGGCGGTCGGCGGGCGGAGGAGGAGGCGCGGCGTCTGCCGCTCTCCCGCCGCCTCAGCCCCGGTCGACACCAGGGAGGCGTGGTTTGCCGTTGCTCTGGGGGGGCACCTCTTCGGCCGTCCCCTCAAAGTCGTAATCGCGGCTCGGCGGGCGGCCCTCGCCACCGGCTGGCGGGCCGAAGGGGCCTCGGCCCCCGCCGGGCATGCCGACGACGGTGAAGCGCCCGATCGTGAACCGCTTCAGCACGTTGCGGGCGATCGCCCGGGTGGGCGGGAGAAGAAAGAAGATCCCGACGATGTCGGTGATGAACCCCGGCGCCAGCAGCAGGGTGCCGCCGATCACGATCAGCAGCCCGTCGGCCACCTCCTTGCCCGGGAACCGGCCGGCCGAGAGCGCCTCGTTGAACCGGCGCCAGGCGCCACGCCCCTGGTGTTTGAGCAGCATCGAGCCGAGCAGCGCGTCGGCCAGCAGCAGGGCCAGCGTCGGCCAGACGCCGATCAGCTGCCCCACCTGGATGATCACGTAGAGCTCCAGGATCGGAACGACGATGAAGAGGATGACCAGGAACAGCATGGACACAGCCTAGAGAGGCGGCTACGCGGCCTTGACCTTTTTGCCGGCCGCGGCCTCGAGCTCGGCCAGCGCTTCGCCGAGGCCGTTGCTGACGACTTCGACGTCCTCCATGCAGTCGTAGTCGGCGAGCAGCCCGAAGCCGATCTTGCCGTTGTAGCTCATGATCGCTACCGCCAGGCAGTGGTTCTGCGGCAGGAAGGCGACCGGGAAGACCTCCTCCAGTTCGCGGCCGAGGACGTAGAGGGGCATCTGCGGGCCGGGGACGTTGGTGACGATCAGGTTGAAGAGGCGGGTGGAGAAGTTGATCCGCGAGGCCTGCGCCAGCAGGGTCGGCGGCGCGAAGTCGTTGAAGCGGGAGATGACTTCCGCCCCCAGCGCCTGTTTGGAGCGCTTCAGTCCCGCCATCGCGTCGCTGATGGTGCGCAGCCGCCGCACCGGATCCTCGACGTAGACCGGCAGCGGCCCTCGCATCAGGGCGATCCGGTTGCCGAGGTTGCCGCGCTCGTCCTCGCTGCGGATCGAGACCGGGACCAGCGCCCGCAGCTCCAGCCCCTCGGTCCGCACGCCGCGTCCCTGCAGCCACTTGCGCAGCGCCCCTGAGACGACCGCGAGGACGACGTCGTTGACGGTGCCGCCGAGCGCGTCCTTGATCTCCTTGAAGGTCGCCAGCTCCGAGCGGGCCCAGACGTAGCGGCGGTGCGGCCCGATCTCTTCGTTCAGCGGCACGTCCGGCGCGGGGTCGGCGAAGGCGGTGACGATCTCGCCAACGCCCTCCAGCGCCTCGACGGCCTTGCGCGCCGTCGTCTCCGGGTTGCGGATCACGTCGACCGCGCGCTCGGCCAGCTTGACCGGGGCGGCGACCAGGTCGGCGGCGGCGCGCGCGACCAGCTCGGCCGTCCCCGGCTCCGGCTGCGGCACCCAGTCGTCCTCCAACTGCAGCGGCTTCGCCTCGCGCTCCATGTCGAAGAGGACGGTGCCGATGTCGACGCCGGAGATCCCGTCGACCATCGCGTGGTGGGTCTTGGTCAGGATCGCGAAGCGGTCGCGCTCCAGGTTCTGCGCCAGCCACAGCTCCCAGAGTGGCTTCGAGCGATCGAGCTGCTGGGAGAAGACCCGTCCCGCGAGTTGCTTCAGCTGCTCCTCGCCGCCCGGCTCGGGCAGCGCAGTGTGGCGGATGTGGTAGGTCAGGTTGAAGTTGATGTCGTCGGCCCAGAGCGGCCGGCCGGCCTCCAGCGGCGGCACCACCAAGCGTTGACGGAAGCGCGGCACCAGGGGCAGCCGGCTGCGGACGTGCTCGACCAGGTCGGTGTACTTCGGCGGGGGCCCCTCGAAGATCAGGCAGGCGCCCACGTGCATGTGGCTGTTCGAATGCTCGTTGGTGAGGAACGAGGCATCGACGGCGGTGAGACGGTCGAGGTGGCGTCCGGAGGTTGCCATCGGTCAAGGCTACTTAGGCCGCAATTTCGGGGCATTCTCGCGGCAGTTGCCGCAAGCCCTCCATCGCTACCCTGCATGTATGGCAGCCACCGCCACCGCCCCGAAACGGGTGCTTCTCGCCGCCCCCCGCGGCTACTGCGCCGGGGTCGACCGCGCCGTGCAGACGGTCGAGCGCGCGCTCGAGCTCCACGGCGCGCCCGTCTACGTGCGCAAGGAGATCGTCCACAACAAGCACGTGGTCGAGGAGCTGGCCAAGCGCGGGGCGATCTTCGTCGAGGAGGAGACCGAGGTGCCGGAGGGCGCGATGGTCGTCTTCTCCGCCCACGGCGTCGCCCCCAGCGTGCACGAGAACGCCGCTGCACGCGGGCTGCGGACGATCGACGCGACCTGCCCGCTGGTGACCAAGGTCCATGTCTCCGCCCGCCGCTTCGCCGCCCAGGGCTACACGATCATCATGATCGGCCACCAGGGCCACGAGGAGGTAGAAGGGACGACCGGTGAGGCGCCCGACAGCATCGTCCTGATCGAAACCGCCGACGAAGTCGAGACCCTCACGGTCCCGGACCCCGGCAAAGTCGCCTTCATCACCCAGACCACCCTCTCGGTCGACGAGACCGCCGAGGTGATCGCCGCCCTGCGGGCAAAGTTCCCCGGCATCGTCAGCAGCAAGTCAGACGACATCTGTTACGCGACCACCAACCGCCAGATCGCCGTCAAGCAGCTGGCCCGCGAGTGCGACCTGGTCCTGGTGATCGGCTCAACCAACTCCTCCAACTCCAACCGCCTGGTCGAGGTGGCGCGTGAACACGGCGCCGCCTCCCACCTGATCGACAACCACACCCAGGTCCAGGAGGAGTGGCTGGAGGGAGTCGAAACGGTCGGGATCACCTCCGGCGCCTCGGCCCCTGAGGAGCTGGTCGAGAGCCTCGTCTCCTTCTTCCGCGAGCGCGGCGCCGACGACGTCTCCGAGCTGCGGACCGTCCACGAGGACGTCCGCTTCATGCTGCCGAAGGAGATCCGCGACGAGGTCGCGGCGCGGACCTGACCCGCGCCGCCTTCCCCGGCTGGAGCCCCTCAGCCCTTCGGGGTGCAGGGACGGATGATGCCGGCAGACGCGATGGTCCCGTCTTCGAAGCGAGCCGAAGCCCGCGCATTCAGGTGGCCGTCCGGGCAGGTTGCGCGCAGGATGCCCTTTTTGAATTTGATCCGAAAGTAGGTCCCGGACCCCGACCCACCTGCGATCTTGGGGATCGTGCCGATCGATTCGGTCCCGAAGCGCCCCTTGTGGATGTTTTTGATTTTCACGGTGGTGACAATTGCGGCGGTCACCGGTGCATTAAGGAACGCGTGTACATAGAACGTCGTAACTCCGCCCTTGACGCCGCCGTTGAAGGCGAGCAGTTCGCTTTTGACCTCGATTGGCCGTTGTTCCGGAAACTCGACCTCCGCTTCGGTCTCACCGCTCCCGATCAGGGCTGGACCGCAGGCTTTGCGGGCGGCAGCGCTGGTCCGCGATTGGAGCTGACCGGACTGGCAGACCGGGATACCCTTGACGTCGACGGTGACGTGTTTGTCGCCCTGGATTTTGAATTCCCGCGCCGCTGGGGGATGGGTGCCATCGAGAGTGCGAAGCCTGCCCATGGCGTAGAAGCTGATCGGCGTCGGTTTCGTCTTTGAGAACGCCGTAGGCGTAAAGCCGCCGTCGAATTCGACTTCGAGGTTGCCGATGATCACCTTCTGCGGCTTGGCGAAGACGCTTCCGACGACTGCGAGTCCCGCGAGCGCAACAACTGCAAGTACGGCGACCACATAACCGCCGAGCTGCCCGTTTTTCATAGTCCCTACCTCCTAGCGGGACCGTACCACCACCTATCAAGATTTCCTTGACACTCGGGTTCTTTGATCTAGTCCTCGTACGGCGCGTAGCGGTTGTGCAGCATCAGGTCATTGCCGTCGAGGTCGGTGAACAGCGCCATGTGGCAGACGCCGGTGTCGAAGGTCTCGCCGTTGAACTCGACGCCCTTGCCTTCCAGCACCTTGCGCGCTGCCTCGACGTCGTCGACGTGCAGCGCCGGGTGGGCGTTTTTCTGGGGCGCGAACTCCAATCCCTGTTTGGCGGGTTCCCAGATACCGAAGCAGGTGTCGCCCGCCCAGCACTCGAAGCGGCTCTTGTCGTCGGGACGCAGGCCGAGGGTCTCGACGTAGAAGGCGCGGGAACGCTCGGCGTCGGTGGACGGGACGCCGATGAAGTCGGTCTTGGTGATCATCGTTTCCTCCTCGCGCGGCTGAGCCGCGTTTGTGGTGAGCCGCGGGCTCAAGGAACGCCGGCGGCGAAGCTGATCGACCAGACCCTCATACCCGGGGCGGGGCGGAGTATCAGGCTGTGTGCCTCGTGGCCCGGGTGCTCGGCGATGGTGCGGAGCCCGGGTGGGCCGGGAGGCAGGGTGCGCCACTCGCCGTCGATCTCGACCGCGATCTCGCCCGCGCCCTCGACCGTGGCGAATGCCCCGCCGGCCTGGTAGTCGAGCGCCAGGTCCTCGCCGTCTTCGCCCGCGACCCAGGGGCGCTCGTAGGAGCCGCCGGGGAAGACCTCGGGGGTGGGGGGGATGACCCGCGCGCCGGGCGCGTCGGTGGCGCGCAGCGGCGCCATCGGCTCGGGCAGATCCTGCAGTGCGTCCATCTCCCGCAGCTCGGCCTGGATCGCTTCCTCGGTCGCCCGGTATTCCCCCTCGCCGAAGTGGGCCCAGGCGAGCGCGCCGCCGAGGCTCCAGAGGAAGAGGCTCGGCCATCCCTCACAGCCGTAGGCGGCCCAGAGGTCGTGCTCGGCGTCGATCGCGACGGGGAACTCGACCCCCAGCTCGGCCAGGCCGGCAGCGACGTTCTCCGGTTCGGCGGCGAAGGGGAAGCGCGGCGCCTGCACGCCGATCACGCTCAGCCCCGCCTCGCGGTAGCGGCGCTGCCACTCGGCCAGGTAGGGGAGGGTGCGGACGCTGTTCAGCTGCGCGTATTCGAAAAAATGAACCAGCGCCGGCCCGCCCGCGGTCAGCGCCGGCATCGACTCCGGTTCGGTCCCGACCCAGGCCAGGCCGGCGGGCAGATCGGGGGCGGCGATGTTCTCGCGTCCGGGGCGCACGGGGGGGCGGACGTTATCCTGGCTGTCGTGACCGAGTTCGTCACGTTCCTGCTCCCGGCGGTGCCGCTGCTGGCCCTGCTGCTGGCCCTGCTCCTCGGCCGCTATCCCGGCTGCGAGGCGATCGTCCGCATCTCCGAGCGGATCGCCGGCCGGCGTCGCACCACCCGTGACGCAATTCGCCGCCCCGCGTTGCCGAAGCCGCCCCGGTCCTCCGCGCCCGCCGGCGGCCTCCTCATCGCCCTCGGGCTCGCCCAGCGCCCGCCGCCGCTCGCTGCCTGAACTCAGCGAACGGAACGCGTGGCAATCCACGCACGGCTTCAAGGAGCGAGAAATGAATACGAGAACCGCACTGATCGGCGCTGCGCTGGTCGTCGTCGCCGTCGTCCTCTTCATCGTCCTCGGCGGCAGCGACAGCAGCAGCGATTCGAGCAGCACCTCCGACGCCGGCAAGGTGCCGACGGTGGTCGTCAACAAGCAGGGAGAGCCGGTCGGCGGCATCGCCGAACTCACCTACAACAAGGGCGACCGGATCCACTTCAAGGTCGAGGTCCCGTTCGAAGAAGAGGTCCACCTCCACGGCTATGACGTGATGAAGGAGGTTCCGAAGGGCGGCGGCACCGTCACCTATGACCTCCCGGCCGAAATCGAAGGGGACTTCGAGGCCGAGCTCGAGGGCCAGCACGAACAGATCGTGCAGCTGACGGTCGACCCGTGAGCTTCCTCCCCTTCGCGCACGCGCTGGCGTCCAGGCAGGACCTCCCGGTCCCTGCCTGGCTCTTCGCCTGGGGGGCGTCGATCGTTCTGGTCGTCTCCTTTTTCGCCCTGTCGGCGGGTTGGCGCACCCCCCGCTTCGAGCAGCTGCACGAGCGGCCGTTCGGAGCGGGGGTCTCCCGCGCCCTTCTCAGCCTGCCGGTGCAGGCCATCTGCGGGGCGATCGGGGTCTTCCTCCTCGGGCTCGCGGTCTACGCCGGGCTGAAGGGCACCGAAGCCCCCGACCGCAACTTCGCCCTCACCTTCATCTACGTCACCTGCTGGCTCGGCTTCCCGTTCTTCTCGGCGATCTTCGGTGACCTCTTCCGGCCCTTCAACCCGTGGCGGGCGGTCGGCCGGGTCGCCGGCGCCGGCTTCCGGGCGATCGCCGGGCAGCGGGCCGCCCACGCCACCTACCCCGAGCGGGTGGGCCGCTGGCCGGCGGCGATCGGGCTGCTTGCGGTCGTCTGGCTGGAGGTCGTCTACGGCAAGGGCGGCGTCGGCTTCGACCCTCACACCGTCGCCGTCGCGGCGCTCCTCTACAGCGCCTACACGCTGGCGATGATGGCCGTCTTCGGAACCGAGGAGTGGTGCGAGCGCGGTGAGGTCTTCTCGGTCTACTTCGGGATGTTCGGGCGCCTGGGGATCTTCGGGACCCGCGACGGCCGGCTGGAGCGCCGCCGCCCGTTCTCCGCCGCGACCACCTGGGCGGCGATCCCCGGCTCGGCGGCGATGGTGATCGCCTCGATCTCCTCGACCAGCTTCGACGGCGGCCAGGAGGGGGCGTTCAAGGAGGGGATCGAAAGCCTCACTGGCTGGATCGAAGGCCTGGGCTTCGGGGTCACGACCTCGCTGCGCCTTTCCGGCACGGTCTTCATGCTGCTGGTCTTCGTCGGCGTCGGCTGCATCTACCTGCTCGGCGTGCGGGGGATGCGAACCGTGCCCAAGGCGCCCCCGTTCGCGACGCTGCGCACCGGCTTCGCCCACACCCTTATTCCGATCGCCCTCGCCTACCTCGTCGCCCACTACTTCAGCTTCTTCGTCTTCCAGGAGCAGGCCCAATTCACCTTCCTGCTCTCCGACCCGCTCGGAACCGGCACCACCGACCTCTTCGGCACCCTCGGCTCCGGGATCGACTACACGGTCCTCAGCGCCAACACCATCTGGTACGTCCAGGTGGCGGCGCTGATCGCCGGTCACGTGATCGGGCTGATGCTCGCCCACGACCGCGCCCTCGTCTACTGGCCCGACTATCGCAACGCCACCGCCTCGCAGTACTGGATGTTGGCGGTGATGGTCGCCTTCACCTGCTTCGGCCTCTACCTCCTATCCGTCTCGAACGGGTAGGAGGAGTGGAGTGCTGCCGCTAGCCCACGTAGGCCACTACCTCTGGGTCTTCTACCTGCTGCCGGTGCTGGTCGTAGTAGTCGGGATCGTCCGCAGCGCGATCCTCACGCGGCGGGCGGAGCGAAACGAAAAGACCTAGAGAATCTCGGCGAGCCGAGTCTCGAGCGCCTCGGAAATGCTGTCCCGCACAGTCCCCTCGGCCAGCCGTTCGACCAGGGACTCGAGGAAGCCTTCGATCACCAGCGCCTTGGCGCTCTCGTCGCCGAGGCCGCGGGAGGTGAGGTAGAAGAGCTGCTCTTTGTCAACCTGGGCGATCGCCGCGGCGTGGGTGCAGCGGACGTCGTCGGCGAGGATCTCCAGACCCGGGATTGCGTCGGCGTGGGCCTCGGGCGAGAGCAGCAGATTGCGGCTCTCCTGGAAGGCGTCGGTCTGCTGGGCGCCGGGGTCGACCTTGATCATCCCGCGCCAGACCGCCGTCGAGCCGGCGGCGAGGACGCCGCGGAAGGCGAGGTCGGAGTTGGTGTTCGGCGCCGCGTGCTCCTGCAGGGTGTCGAAGTCGAGGTGCTGGCCGGGGCCGCCGGCATAGCCGCCGGTGACCCGCGCCTCGGAGCCCGGGCCGGCGAGTTTGGTCTCCATCCGCACCTTGCCGCGGGCTGAGCCGAAGCCGAGAGCGGCCCAGTCGAGGCGGCCGTCGCGCTCGACCTCGGCGCGCTGGGTGGCGAAGATCCAGGCCTTCTCGGAGATGTCCTGGGTGTTGACGTAGCGCAGGGTTGCCGCCTGGCCGACGGCCAGCTCGACCACCGAATTGAGGACGGCGTCGACCTCGTCGGACGGCGAGGACCAGTGCTCCCAGACCTCTGCTTCGGCGCCCTCCTCGAGCACGATCAGCGTCCGCCAGTTGACGGCGGTGCCGCTCGCCTCGATCGGCAACTCGATCTGGATCGGCTCGCTCAGCCGCACGCCTTTCGGCACGTGGACGAGGACGCCGTCGCTCCATGCCGCCTCGTTGCGGGCGACGAACGGGTCCTCGACCGGAACCAGCGAGCCGAGCCGCTCGTGCAGCAGCCCGTCGTGGTCGGCGAGCGCCTCGCTCAGCGGCAGCACGGTCGCGCCCTCGGCGACGGAGATCACCGGCGAGGGCTCAGTCGCCTCGTAGGTCTCCAGGTCGAGCCCGGAGAGGTCGGTGAATTCCCAACCCTTCGCCTTCTGGTCGGGGAGGGGGAGCTCCTGCGCGAGAGAGGCGCCGCGCCGGCGCCTCTCGTCGAGCCAGGCCGGTTGGGTGGCGACCTCAGCCAATGGAGCCCTCCATCTGCAACTCGATAAGCCGGTTCAACTCGACCGCGTACTCCATCGGCAGCTCCTTGGTCACCGGCTCGATGAAGCCGTTGACGATCATCTTCGAGGCCTCCTCCTCGTCGAGCCCGCGGCTCTGGAGGTAGAACAACTGCTCGTCGCCGATTTTCGAGACGGTCGCCTCATGGCCGATGTCGGCGTCGTTCTCGTCGATCCGGATCGTCGGGTAGGTATCCGAGCGCGAGTCCTCGTCGAGCAGCAGCGCGTCGCAGACGACCTTCGAGCGCGATTCGCTCGCCCCGTCGGCGACTTCGAGCAGGCCGCGGTAGGTCGCCCGGCCGCCGTCCTTGGAGATCGACTTGGAGAAGATCGACGACGAGGTCTTCGGCGCGGCGTGGATGATCTTGCCGCCCGCGTCCTGGTGCTGGCCCTCGCCGGCGAAGGCGATCGAGAGGATCTCGCCGTGGGCTTCGGGCCCCATCAGGTAGATCGACGGGTACTTCATCGTCAGCTTCGAGCCGAGGTTGCAGTCGACCCACTCCATCGTCGCCTTCTCGTGTGCAACCGCGCGCTTGGTGACGAGGTTGAAGACGTTCTGCGACCAGTTCTGGACGGTCGTGTA
>JBJMKP010000018.1:0-12666 GCA_045805745.1 Solirubrobacterales bacterium | reverse complement strand
CCGCCTCGCCGAGGAGGGCAAGCTCGACCCGGTGATCGGCCGCGAGACCGAGATCGAGCGGATCATGCAGATCCTCTCCCGCCGGACCAAGAACAACCCGGTGCTGCTGGGCGAGCCGGGGGTCGGCAAGACCGCCGTCGTCGAGGGCCTCGCCGCCCGGATCAACAAGGGCGAAGTCCCGGAGCTGTTGAAGAACAAGCAGATCTACACGCTCGACCTGGCCGCTTTGGTCGCCGGCTCCAAGTACCGCGGCGAGTTCGAGGAGCGCCTCAAGAAGGTGATGAAAGAGATCACCCAGCGCGGCGACATCATCCTTTTCATCGACGAGCTCCACAACCTGGTCGGCGCCGGCGCCGCCGAGGGCGCGATCGACGCCGCCTCGATCCTGAAGCCGGCCCTGGCCCGCGGCGAGCTGCAGACGATCGGCGCCACCACGCTCGACGAGTACCGCAAGTACCTCGAGCGCGACTCGGCGCTGGAGCGCCGCTTCGCCCAGATCCGGGTTGACCAGCCTTCGCCCGAGGACACGGTGAAGATCCTCGAGGGGCTGCGCGAGCGCTACGAACAGCACCACCGGGTGACGATCCGCGACGACGCGCTGGAAGCAGCCGCCGAACTCGCCGACCGCTACATCTCTGACCGCTTCCTGCCCGACAAGGCGATCGACCTGATCGACGAGGCCGGCTCGCGGATGCGGATCAAGAGCATGAGCACGCCGCCGGTCTACCGCGACCTCGAGGAGGAAATCGAGAAGACGCGGCGCGAAAAGGAGACCGCGATCGAGGCCCAGGAGTTCGAAAAGGCCGCCAACCTGCGCGACACCGAGCGCCAGCTGACCACCCGCAAGCGCCAGCTCGAAGACGAGTGGGCCGAGGGTGAGAACGGCGAGCGGCCCGAGGTCGGCGAGGAGGAGATCGCCGACATCGTCTCGATGTGGACCGGGATCCCGGTCTTCAAACTGACCGAGGCCGAGACCAAGAAGCTGATCCGGATGGAGGAGGAACTCCACAAGCGGGTGATCGGCCAGGAGGTCGCGATCACCGCCGTCTCGAAGGCGATTCGCCGCTCCCGCGCCGGGATCAAGGACCCGAAGCGGCCCGCTGGCTCGTTCATCTTCCTCGGCCCCTCCGGCGTCGGCAAGACCGAGTTGGCCCGCACCCTCGCCGACTTCCTCTTCGGCGACGAGGAGGCGATGATCCGGATCGACATGTCCGAGTACATGGAGAAGCACGCGGTCAGCCGCCTGGTCGGCTCGCCTCCGGGCTACATCGGCTACGACGAGGGCGGTCAGCTGACCGAGGCCGTGCGCCGCAAGCCCTACTCGGTGCTGCTGCTCGACGAGATCGAGAAGGCCCACCCGGATGTCTTCAACATCCTCCTGCAGATTCTCGAGGATGGCCGCCTGACCGACGCCCAGGGTCGCACCGTGGACTTCCGCAACGCGATCGTGATCATGACCTCGAACATCGGTGCCTCGGAGATCTCGAAGAACACCTCGATCGGGTTCACCGTCGCCGACGAGACCGGCATGTCCTACGGCGACATGAAGAACCGGATCATGAGCGACCTGAAGAAAGTCTTCCGGCCGGAGTTCCTCAACCGGATCGACGAGGTGATCGTCTTCCACAAGCTCGCCAAGGACGAGGTCAAAGAGATCATCGACCTGATGATCGCCCGCGTCCGGGTCCAGGTCGCCGAGCACGAACTGCAGCTGGAGCTGACCGACGAGGCGAAGGAACTGCTGGTCGAGAAAGGCTGGGATCCCTCGATGGGCGCCCGCCCGCTGCGCCGGGCGATTCAGCGCTACGTCGAGGACCCGCTCGCCGACGAAGTCCTGCGCCAGGGCGAGATGACCCCCGGTTCGACCGTGATGGTCTCCCGCGACGCCTCCGGCGACGAGGAGGACAAGCCGCTGAGCCTGGAGATCATCGCCCCGAAGAAGCCGAAGGCGAAAGCGGTCGAAAAGCCGCAACGCGAGAAGGTCGGCGTCGGAGCCAAGCAGGACGGCGGCGAGGCCGGGCCCGAGGACGAGGGCTCCGAGCCGTCCGGCGACGGCAGCCAGAACTAACCGCGAGCAGCCGATGAGAGAGCCTGGTCGTACGGCGATCGGCACCTGGAGCGGAGGCCGTTTCCTCCACTTCGGTGAGAAGATCGAGGAGGAGCGGCTGGTCTCGCTGCTGCGGCCGGGGGGCGGCATCGACACGGTCGTCGGTGCCGACGCCTACGGGCAGGGCGAAGCCGACAAGGTGCTCGGGCAGGCGCTGAAGGGCGTGCCGCGCGAGGAGTACAGCCTCGTCGGCGCGGTCGGCCACGACTTCTACGAGGGGGAGCGCGAAGGGCCGAAGGGGTTCCCGCGCTTCACCGATCCGCGACTGCGCAAGGCCGACCAGTACGGCAGCTACCTGCGGATGGCGACCGAGGCGAGCCTGGAGCGGATCGGCGCCGACTCGTTCGACCTGCTGCTGCTCCACAACCCCGACCGTGTCGGCTACTCCAGCGAGGTGGTCTGGGACGGGATGGCGGCGCTGCGCGAGGCGGGCTTGACGGCGCGAATCGGCGTTGCTCCGGGTCCGGCCAATGGCTTCACCCTCGACCTGATTTCCTGCCTTGAGCGCTTCGGCGAACGGATCGATTGGGCAATGATCATCCTCAACCCGCTCGAGCCCTGGCCAGGCGAGCTCTGCCTCGACGCGGCTGAGCGCCACGATGTCAAGGTCCTGACCCGGGTCGTCGACTACGGCGGACTCTTTTGGGGCGACCTGAAGCCAGGCATGGAGCTGGCCGAATACGACCATCGCAAGTTCCGCCCCGAAGGCTGGATCGAGGCGGGCGTCGCCAAGCTCGAGCGGCTGTTGCCGATCGCCGAACGGGCCAAGTTGACCCCGATCCAGCTCGCCTGCCAGTGGAACCTCGCCCACCCCGCGGTCGCCTCCGTCGCCCCGACCCTGATCCAGGAGATCGGCGAGCACGCCTGCCCGATCGAGGCCAAGCGCCTGGAACTGGCGAAAATGCCCGCCGAGCAGCGCCTGACCGCCGACGACGTAGCCGGGATCCGCGCGATCGGCGACAACGCCGGCACCATGACCCTCAAGGGCGCAAGCCCCGAACACGAAGGCGAAGAGCGCCCCGACCGCTGGCCCCTAAACGATGACCTCACCGCAGTAGGAAACCGCTGGGGCATCGACCCAGCAAGGGACCTGGTTGCGACTCACTGAAAGCTCTCCGGCAGGAGGGTCCGGTCACCCTCCGCGTGAATTTGTCGCACCCCTATCGGGGCTTGCTCCCGATGATGCTGCCCGCCTATGGCGGGCAGGAATCAGATTGCATATCGCGTGCTTCGCACACATTCCCGCGAAGGGTGACCGGACCCTCTAGCGACAGCTTTCCGTTTGACGGCCGTAGATCCAACCGCTGTCACTAGGAGAGACGGGTGCCCCTCTCCCTACAGGCAGGCGCTCGAACCTTCCGCCTTAAGAGATACCGTCGCCGCGTGGATCGCAAGTGGTGGACCTTGGCGGGGGCCTGCGCGGGGCTCTTCATCTTGATGCTGGACTCGACCGTGGTCGCCCTGGCGCTGCCGGAGATTCGGCATGACGTCGATGCGAGTGCCGAGGGGCTGCAGTGGGTGATGAACGGCTACCTGCTGACGATCGCGGTGCTGGTCGTGACCGCCGGGCGGCTGGGGGACATGTTCGGGCGCAAGCGGGTGTTCCTCGTCGGCATGGTGCTGTTCGCGGTTGGCTCGGTGGTTTCCGGCGCCGCCGGCGACCAGACGACTCTTATCCTCGGCCGGGTGCTGCAGGGGGCGGGGGCGGCGCCGATGCTCTCGCTCTCGCTGGCGCTGGTCTGCAACGTCTTCCCAACCGAGGAGCAGCCGCGGGCGCTGGGGATCTGGGCGGCGGTCTCGGCGATCGCGCTGGCGATCGGCCCGCTGGCAGGCGGCCTGCTGATCGAACTCGACTGGCGGGTGATCTTCTGGATGAACCTGCCCGTTCTCGCGGCCGGCTTCGCGATCACTCTCACCACGGCGCCCGAGTCGACCGACCCCGGCGCCGGTTCGCGGATCGACCTGTCCGGGCTTGCCGCGCTCAGCGTCGGCCTCACCGCCGTGGTTCTCGCCCTGATCCAGGCGCAGGCCTGGTCGGACGGCACCGTCCTCCTCCTCGCCACCGTGGGCCTGCTCGCCCTGGTCGCCTTCTGGGCGATCGAGCACCGGGTTCGCGAGCCGATCGTCGAATTCGGGCTGTTCCGCAACGGGCCCTACTTCGGCGCCAGCGCCGCCGCCTTTGCCCTGGTCGGCGCCTACTGGGCGGTGATGTTCTTCCAGCCCCAGTACCTGCAGGATGTCCGCGACCACTCGCCGATCCTCAGCGGCCTGATGATCCTGCCGGTGACCGCGCCGATGGTCTTCATCTCTCCCTTCTCGGGCCGGCTGATCGGCCGTTTCGGCGCTCGCCGGTTGATGACCGCGGGCATGGTCTGCGGCACCGTCGGCCTGCTGGTTCTCACCCGCATAGACGCTGGCAGCTCTTACGGCCTGCTGCTGGTCGGCTACCTGCTGTTCGGGATCGCGCTCGGCCTTGTCTACGCGCCGATGTCGACCGCGGCGATGGCGGCGATGCCTCGGGACAAAGTCGGGATCGCCTCCGGGGTATTGGCGATGGACCGGGTGATGGCCGGGGCAGTTGCCCTCGCCGCGACCGGCGCCGTCTTCCACGCCCTGCTCGGCGACGGCCACAGCTTCGCCACCTCGATCGCCGGCTCAACCTGGGTGGCAGTCGCCCTCTGCATCGTCGGCACCGCCCTAACCTGGATGTTCGTACGCGATCCACAGCAGGTCCCAGAGGGGCATGCGCAGCACCACATGCATCACAAGCGCTTCCACCTTTAGGTCTACTTGACAAAGGCTTTCCCGACCTGTCCACTAGGTAATCGCCAGACCGCATTGCAAAGCCGTTTCTGCCATCCTCTCAAGCGATGCCTGAATTGTCTGGGGATGGACTTCAAGAGCTTTCCGAACGTCAAGATCCCCGACTTCTAAGAGCTCTGGACGTCGTCGCCCCCGGTGGTGCCCTGCGGGAGGGGATCGACAACATCGTCCACTCCCGCACGGGTGGCCTGCTGGTCGTCGGCGACCTCGATGACATCTCGCATCTGCTCTCCGGCGGCATCAAGCTCGACGTCGACTACACGCCGGCGATGCTCTACCAAGTCGCAAAGATGGACGGCGCGATCGTCCTCAACGGCGAGGCGACGAAGATCGCCTGGGCCAACGTCCAGCTGATGCCGGACCCGACGATCCTCAGCTCCGAGACCGGCACCCGGCACCGGACCGCCGAGCGCGTCTCCAAACAGACGACGGCGCTGGTGATCGCGATCTCGCAGCGCCGTGACGTCGTCTCCCTCTACGTCGAGGGAACCAAGTACATCCTCCAGGACATCCCCGCTGTTCTCGCCAAGGCGAACCAGGGCCTGGCCACGCTCGAGAAGTACCGCCAGCGCCTCGACCAGGTCTCGGGCCGGCTGACGCAGCTCGAGTTCGACGGCGGCGTCGTCCTCCACGACGCCCTCTCCGCCCTGCAGCGGGCCGAGCTGGTGACCCGGATGGCGGTCGAGGTCGAGCGCTACATCGTCGAGCTCGGCACCGAGGGCCGGCTGATCGAGATGCAGCTGGAGGAGACGATGGTTGGCGTCGCCGCCGACAAGACCGCGCTGATCCGCGACTACTCGGTCGAGGACTCCGAGCAGAACCTGACCGCGGTGCTGCAGGCGCTGGGCCGGATGCCCCATCAGGACGTGCTCGACTTCGGTCGCCTCGCCGAGCTGCTCGGCTACGACCGCAAGGTCAACACCTTGGACTTTCCGGTCGCGGCGCGCGGATACCGGGTGTTGGGCCGGGTCCCGCGCATCCCCAAGCTTGTCGTACAGAAGATCACCCAGGAGCTGGGTGGGCTCGACGAGGTGCTGAGCGCCTCGGGAGAAGAGCTCGCCGCTGTCGACGGAGTCGGGCCCGCCAGGGCCAAGGACATCCGCGAGGGCCTGCGACGGCTCCAGGAGGTCGATCTGTTCGACCGGTACTTGCAGAGCTGACGGCACCCCCGCCGTCGAACAACGAAAGGAGTCACCGATTTCCGAGCTAGACGAGGCCACCGTAGAAGCCGTCTTCGAGGAGGACGTTGAATACATCTGCGACTTCGAGGAAGGCGACAAGGTCGTCTACCCGCATCACGGCGCCGGACTTGTGATGGCTAAAGAGACGCGCGAGCTGATGGGGGAGGAGCGTGAATACCTCACGATCAAGATCCTCCACAACGAGCTGACGGTGATGGTTCCCTGCGAAAACGCCGGCAAGGCGGGCTTGCGGCGGATCATCGACGAGGAAGAAATTAAGAAGGTCACAAACGTCCTCACCGACGAGGTCTCGGAGATGCCGAAGAACTGGAACCGGCGCTTCAAGTACAACCGCGAGAAGATCAAGACCGGCGACGTGTTCGAGCTCGCCGAGGTCGTCCGCAATCTCGCCATCCGGGAGATGGAAAAGGGTCTCTCGACCGGCGAGAAGCAGATGTACACGCGGGCGAAGAAGATTCTCGCCTCGGAGTTCATGTACGCGCTCGACAAGGACGAGGAAGGCGCGGAAGAGTACCTCGACGGACTGCTGGAGGAGCGCTACGCCGCCACGGCGTCCGCGTAGTCCGGCAGTAACCGCCGTCATCGCGGCAGCCGGCTCCGGGGAGCGCCTCGGAGCCGGCGGCCCGAAGGCCTTCGTGCCCGTCGCGGGAAGGCCGATGGTCGAGTGGTCGATCGACGCCTTCCGGGCGTGCGGCTCGGTGCGCTCGATCGTCGTCGCCGCCCCGCCGGGGCACGTCGGCGACCTCGGCGGTCATGACCTTGGTGTCGTCGCCGGCGGTGCCACCCGGGCCCAGTCGGTCGCCAACGCCCTCGAGGCGGTAGGGACCGAGTACGTCGCGATCCACGACGCCGCCCGACCGCTGCTGACCCCGGCGCTGGTCGAAGCCCTGGTCGCCGACCTCGCCTCGGACCCCGAGGTGGCCGGAGTGATCGCCGCGGCCCCCGTCACCGACACGGTCAAGCGAGCGGGCAAGGATTCACTCGCGATCGAGCGGACGGAGGATCGGTCCTGTCTCTGGGGGGCGCAGACGCCTCAGGTCTTCCGCACCGATGCCCTGCGCGCGGCGCTTGCTGCGGCTGAGCGTCCCGAGGAGGCGACCGACGAGGCGATGCTGGTGGAGTGGAACGGAGGCACCGTCCTCATCCATCCGGTCGAAGTGGAGAACCCGAAGGTGACGACGCCGCTCGACCTGCGCGTTGCCGAGCTGCTGCTGGCCGAGCGCTCCGGCGCCTAGTCCCGCAGCAGGACGACGACCAGCGTCGCGGCGAAGACGAGCTGGCCGATGCCCATCGCCGTGCCGAGGTTTTTCGCCCCCAGCAGCAGGGCGAGCGCGGTGCCGAGCCCGAAGGCAAGGGCGAGAAAGAGGAGCTGACGGCCCATTCGGCGCGAAGTCTATGCTCGCGTTCGCATGCTGACCGATTACCACCTGCACCTGCGCCCGGACGAGCAAGGGACGACATTCGAGCGCTACTTCACCGCCGAGAACGTCGACCGCTATCTTGCCGCCGCCGAGGCCGCGGGGATCGAGGAGTTGGGCGTCTCCGAGCACGTCTACCGCTTTCGCCAGGCACTCGAGCTCTGGACCCATCCGCTCTGGGTCGAGAACGCGGTTGACGACCTCGACGCCTACTGCGAGTTCGTCCGCACCACGCCACTCCGCCTGGGAATCGAGTGCGACTACGTCCCCGGTGCGGAGGAGCGGATCGCCGCCCTGCTCGAGCCGCGTGAGCTCGACTACGTCGTCGGCTCGGTTCACTTCATCGGCGAGGGCGATGCCGCCGTCGACCACGACGGCTTCGACGTCTGGGAGGGCGACGGCGACGCCGACGAGATCTGGCGCCGCTACTTCGAGGCGCTCGCCGACTGCGCCCGCTCCGGCCTCTTCGACATCCTTGCCCACCCGGACCTGGTCAAGGTCTGGGGCCGCGCCCGGCCGCTGCCCGAGCGCGACCCGCGCGCCTTCTACGAGCCGGCGGTGGAGGCGATCGCCGAGAGCGGGATCGCGGTCGAGATCTCGACCGCGGGCCTGCGCAAGCCAGTCGGCGAGCTCTATCCCTCGCGTGAGTTCGCCGAGATGTGCGTCGAGGCCGGCGCCGTCTTCGCCCTCTCCTCCGACGCCCACTTGCCCGAGCAGGTCGGGTTCGAATACGAGCGCGCCGTCCAATTTCTCGACGATCTGGGTATCTCTGAGATATGCGTCTTCGACCAGCGCCAGCGGACACTCGCTCCGCTTGGCAGCCGCGTCTCCTGATGATGGTTGGGCTCGGCTATGACAGCCACCGCTTCGCGCCCGGCCGGCGGCTGGTCCTCGGCGGGGTCGAGATCGAGCACGACCAGGGCCTCGAAGGCCACTCCGACGCCGACGTCCTCACCCACGCGGTGATCGATGCCCTACTCGGTGCCGCCGGCGGCGGCGACATCGGCACGATGTTCCCCGACGACGACCCGGCCTGGAAGGACGCCGACTCGATCGACCTGCTGCGCACCGTTGTCGGCACGATCGCGGGGCCGATCGTCAACATCGACGCCACCTTGATCTGCGAGCAGCCGCGCCTCGGCCCCTATAAGGCGGAGATGGAGCGGACAATCGCCGAGGCCACCTCGGCCCGGGTCAGCGTCAAGGCCACCAGCAACGAGGGCATGGGCTTCATCGGTCGCGGCGAGGGGATCGCCTGTATGGCCGTAGCAAGCGTCGAGAGCGAATAGTCTTCCGCGCGCGATGGCGAACTCCAAGCTGAGCCCGGCCGGCATCCGGGCCTCGATCTCCGACTCGATCTTCGAGGTCAAGGTCCTGCACGAGGCGGGGATCGTGGCGCCGATGCGCCCCGACAAGGCGGTGAAGATCGGTGGCACCTTCCTCCGCTGGGGCGCCTCGCCGGCGACCGGCGTGACCACCGCCGCGATCCACCACCCGCATGAGCTTGCGATCGTCGACGAGCGCGGCGCCCTCAGCTGGGAGCGGCTGCACCGGCGCTCCAACGCGCTCGCCCACTCCTTCGCCGCGATGGGGATCGGGCCCGGCGACGGGGTCGGGATCATGTGCCGCAACCACCGCGGCTTCATCGAGGCGACCCTCGCCGCTGCCAAGATCGGCGCCAGCGCGCTTTACCTGAACACGATGTTCGCCGGCCCGCAGCTGGTCGAGGTGACCCGCCGCGAGGGGCCGAAGGCGCTGGTCTACGACGAGGAGTTCGGCGAGCTGCTCTCCGCGGTCGACGACTCGGTCGAGCGGATCGTCGCCTGGTGCGACGGCGAGGTCGACGTGCCGACCCTCGACGGCCTGATCGAAGCCGGGGACGAGTCCGACCACAAGCCGCCCCCGGACAAGCCGAAATTCGTGATCCTCACCTCCGGCACCACCGGCACCCCGAAGGGCGCCCAGCGCTCCAGTCCGGACGGGCTGATGGCGATCGCCTCGCTGCTCGACAAGATCCCCTTCCGCCGCGGGATGACGATTGCGATCGCGGCGCCCCTCTTCCACTCCTGGGGCTTCTTCCACTTCGTGATGAGCCTGCCGACCGTCTCGACGATGGTCCTGCGGCGGCGCTTCGACCCCGAGGGGACGCTGCAGGCCGCCGAGCAGAGCCGCGCCGACGTCATCGCGATGGTGCCGGTGATGGTCCAGCGGATCCTCTCGCTCCCGGACGAGGTGCTCGACAAATACAGCCTGCCGGACCTGAAGATCACCTCGCTCTCGGGCTCCGCCTTGCCGGGGGAGCTGGCGATCGAGTGGATGGACCGCTTCGGCGACAACGTCTACAACCTCTACGGCTCGACCGAGGTCGCCTACGCGACCGTCGCCACCCCGGAGGACCTGCGCGCCGCCCCCGGCACCGCCGGCAAGCCGCCGCGGGGGACCAAGATCTGCCTCTACGACGAGGCCGGCAAGGAGGTCCCGCCGGGCGAGGTCGGTCGGATCTTCGTCGGCAACGAGATGGCCTTCGAGGGCTATACCGGCGGCGGCGGCAAGGAGATCATCGATGGCCTCTACTCCAGCGGCGACGTCGGCCACTTCGACTCCGAGGGGCGCCTCTTTATCGACGGCCGCGACGACGAGATGATCGTTTCGGGTGGCGAGAACGTCTTCCCGCGCGAGGTCGAGGACCTGCTCGCCGACCACGACGGGGTTGTCGAGGTCGCCGTGATCGGGGTCGAGGACGAGGAGTTCGGCCAGCGGCTGAAGGCCTTCGTCGTCGCCCGGGCCGACGTCGAGGTCTCGGCTCAGGACCTGACCGCGCACGTCAAGGCGAACCTGGCTTCGTACAAGAGCCCGCGGGAGATCGAGTTCCTCGACGAGCTGCCGCGCAACGCCACCGGCAAGGTCCTGAAGAAGGACCTGCACGCTCGCGAGTCCGAGAAGTCGGCTTAGCCCAATTTGCGCTCTTTGCCGGGCGGACCCCTCCGGCGCGGGTAGTAGTTTGCGCTGGGATGAGTGACCCGGTGAGGCAGCTGCAGCAGGTGGGTGAGGCGACGCGCGCTGTGCGTGGCGTCGCCGACCAGGCGCTCGAGTGGGTCAGGGTCTCAGAGCAGCGGGTCGCGGCGGCCGAGGAGCGCGCCGACGCGGTCAGGGACGAGGTCAAGGAGGCCGCGATGCTGACCATGCGCAAGGTCAGCGCCGAGGCGCGCGAGCGGATCGCCGCCGAGCGCACGGCGAGGTCTGAGGCGGAGGCTCGCGCCGCCAGTGCCGAGGCCGGGCGCGATCGCGCCGAGACCGCATTCGAGGAGCTTCAGCAGCGCTCGCAGAGCGAGCGCGAAGAGATCGTCGCCCAGACCTCGAAGGCCCGCGAGGAGGCCGAGCGCGGCGCGGCGGTGGCCAAGGCAGCCGCGGAAAGCGCCGTCGCCGACGCCCAGCGGGTCGCCGAGGAGGACTTCAAATCGAAGCTGGAGGACGCCCGCGAGCGGATCCAGTCAGAGGCGGACAAACGCATCGCCGCCGCCGAGCAGCGCGCCGCCGAAGCGGAGGCCGCCGCCGCCGAGTCGCACGCGGCAGCGGTCCGGCTCGAGACCGAGATCGAGCGCCGGGTGATGGAGGGGACCGAGGAGGTCCGACGCGAAGCCGAGGAAAGCGTCCGGCAGCTGCTCGAGAAAGTCGAGCGCGAGGCCGAGGAGGCCGCCCGCGCCCGGGCCGACGAGCAGGTGCGGCAGGAGTCGGACCGGATTCGAATCCAGGCGCAGCGCCGCGAGGAGCGGGTGCGGGAGGCGACCGAGGACGAGATCAAGGCCAGCGTCAGCAAGGCGCGCCGCGAGGCGCAGGCGAAAGCCGAGGAGATCGCCCCCAGTTGGCTGCGCGGCGGCGAGTCCAAAGCCTCGACCGCCGGCTACCGCACTTTTTGATCTAACCTCGCCTCCGCGATGCGGGAGGTGAGGATCAAGGACACCCTGACGGGGGAGCTGCGCAGCCTGGAAGGCGAGCGGGTGGGCATCTACGCCTGCGGCCCGACCGTCTACAGCCGCATCCACATTGGCAACGCCCGGCCCTTCGTCGTCTTCTCCCTCTTCGCCCGCTTCCTGCGCTCCGAGGGCTACGACCCGAAGCTGGTCGTCAACGTCACCGACATCAACGACAAGATCTACGTCGCCGCCCGCGAGGCGGGGAAGGGGTCGATCGAGTTCGCCAGTGAGATGACCGCCGCCTACGTCGAGGACACCGATCGCCTCAGGGTCGGTCGCCCCGACGCCGAGCCGCTGGCCAGCGAGACCGTCGCGGGGATCGTCTCCCTGATCGCCGAGCTGATCGAGGGCGGCCACGCCTACGAGTCGCAGGGCGACGTCTACTTCCGGGTCCGCAGCTTCGATCAGTACGGCAAGCTCTCCAATCGCCGCCCCGAGGACATGGACCAGGGCGAGGACGCCGGCTCGGCCTCGCTCAAGGAGGACCGGCTCGACTTCGCCCTATGGAAGGCGCACAAGCCCGACGAGGACAGCAGCTGGGACTCGCCCTGGGGTCCGGGGCGCCCGGCCTGGCACATCGAGTGCTCGGTGATGGCCGAGCAGGAGCTGGGGGCCAGCTTCGCGATCCACGGCGGTGGCTCCGACCTCGTCTTCCCCCACCACGAGAACGAGATCGCCCAGTCCGAGGCGGCTGGCCGGCCCTTTGCTCGGGTCTGGATGCACAACGGGATGATCGAGACCGGCGCGGCGAAGATGTCGAAATCGGAAGGCAACATCTTCCAACTCTCCGCAGCGCTTGACGCCTATGGGCGCGAGGCGGTTGTGGCCTACCTGATCTCGGGGCACTACCGGCAGCCGCTTGCTTTTGGTGAGGCGCAGATGGAGGAAGCGGTGGCTCGGGTCGAGAGGCTTCGGAATTTCTTTCGGGAGCATCCGGTGGGGGCGGTCGAGGGGGACTCGGCGGCCAAACAGAGGGGGAGGATTATTGAGGCGAGGACGAGGAGTTTCAGTACTCTCATCCTTCGTTGCTCGTGCTCAGGTTTTCGAAGATGCCGGCCGCGCCCATGCCTCCGCCTACGCACATGGTGACAAGGCCGTAGCGGCCATTGCGCCGCTTCAGCTCGCGAAGGATGCTGGCTGTG
>JBJMKP010000017.1:0-358112 GCA_045805745.1 Solirubrobacterales bacterium | reverse complement strand
GATGTCGGCTCGTCGCATCCTGGGGCTGGAGTAGGTCCCAAGGGTTGGGCTGTTCGCCCATTAAAGCGGTACGCGAGCTGGGTTCAGAACGTCGTGAGACAGTTCGGTCCCTATCTGCTGTGGGCGTTGGAGAATTGAGAGGAGTCATCCCTAGTACGAGAGGACCGGGATGAACGTGCCTCTGGTGTATCTGTTGTCCTGCCAAGGGCATCGCAGGTTAGCTACGCACGGAACGGATAACCGCTGAAAGCATCTAAGCGGGAAGCCGTCCTCGAGATAAGTTCTCCCATCCCCTTGAGGGAGTAAGACCCCTGGTAGACCACCAGGTTGATAGGCCGGCGGTGTAAGCGCAGTAATGTGCTCAGCCGACCGGTACTAATGGGTCGAGGGCTTGACGGATATTTAATTACTTACCTATATTGGCCTGTGCAGTTTTCAAGCTCCACCGGGCGCGGTCTCGCAAAATTCCGGTGGCGCATAGCGAGTGGGAAACACCTCTTCCCATTCCGAACAGAGCAGTTAAGCCACTCTGCGCCGATGGTACTTGGGGGGCAACCCCCTGGGAGAGTAGGTCGCCGCCGGTTCTTCTTAGTGCGGTCCGCGCCAGGGAATGGCGCGGGCTGCGGTGCCCGATAAGCGGCGCCATACGTCCTCGTCGGCCGGCTTGCGTAGCGCTGCTACGCGGCGCCGTCCGCCGAGGACGTCTAGCTTGCTTCTCGTGCCCCTCGCGATCGCGCCATTCCCTGGCGCGGACCGCGGAACAGCCCCGATTCCTCCAAGAGGTTGCACTGCCCGCTGCGTATTGCAGCTCGGGTCCGTGGCGTCACCTCAGAGGAAGGGTCTGCGCAACCCTGGCGAGGCCTCCCAGCAGGCTCTAGCCCATACTCGCCAAGGGTTGCGAAGTCGATCAGGAGGTCGGCGGCGTCGGTTAGCCGGTTGCTCAGTGTGGTCTTTGAATCGAACATGGGTTCGTACAGTAGATCTACCCTCGGACGCAAAGGCGAAACTGCAAGGACGATTGCATCGAGGTGGTTAAAAGGGCTCTGTAGAGCGGAATGTCAGCCTGCTTCGCTGAAGCGCTCGACCAGCTTTGCGGTCAGCCCGGGCCTCTCGACGTTGGGCGAATGGCCTGCTCCCTGGATCAAGTGGACCTGGGTGCCTGGATCGCCCTTGGCATATTGATCGAGCGCCCGCTGGGGGTCGTTGACGATCTGCTCCTCGGCGCCCATCAGGACCATCAGAGGGATGCCGGTGGCCTTCATCCGCTGGTCGAGCGGCTCTTCGTTGAGGAAGTCGTCGACGCCGCTGGGCGAGTCGTCGTAGGAGCTGTAGGTCATCCGCTTGACGTCCTCGACGAAGGCGTCCGGAACGTCGTAGCCGGGAGCGAAGGCCACTCCAAGACCCTTGCGGACGGAGAAATCAGGCTTGATCTGCCACAGCGCCTCGCCGATCACCGGCTTGAAGGTGAGGCCGGCGATGAAGCCGAGGTCGCCGTAGGAGTTGTTGGGAGGCATGTCGACGATCACCGCCCGGTGGACGATCTGGGGGTCCCGTTCCGACAGGGCGACGGTGACCGAGCCGCCCAGAGAGTGGCCGACGACGGTCGCGTCGCTGACCCCGAGGCGTTCCAGAGCTTCGCCGACGACCTTCGCCTGGTTCTGCGGCGTGTAGCCCGAGCCGGGCTTTTCGGAGCCGCCGTGGCCCAGCAGGTCCACGGTCACCACCCGGTGGTCGCGGTCGAGCAGCGGCAGCATCCCGTCCCACCAGTTCATCGCACAGCTGAAGCAGTGGATGAGGACGATCGGCGGCGCGTTCCGCGGGCCGTGTTCGTCGACCTGCATTTCGCCGCCGGGCAGGTGGAGGATGCGCCCGCTGGGGACCGTCGCCTCGGCCTTCTCGGTCTTGCCGTCGACCCAGAGGGCGTTGAGCACGAGCAGCACGACCAGCGCCAGCACCGCCGCGATTGGGATCTTCACTCCTCTGCCCATGGCGGTCGTTACCCTAGCCGGACCATGGAGAAATTCGTCATCCAGGGCGGCGTCCCGCTCTCCGGCGAGCTGACCGTCGCCGGCAACAAGAATGCGGCTCTGCCGATCCTCGCCGCCTGCCTGCTGACCGAGGAGGAGGTGCTGCTGCACCGGGTGCCGCGGATCCGCGACACCGAAGCCCAGATCGCGCTACTGGAGCAACTCGGGGTCGAGGTCGCCTGGGTCGCCGACAACAGCGTCCGGCTCTGCGCCAGCGACGTCGCCGGCGGCAAGGTCGACGAGGAGCTCTCGGGCAAGATCCGGGCCTCGTTCCTGCTCGCCGGTCCGCTGCTGGCGCGCTTCGGCGAAGCCCGGATGCCGCCGCCGGGCGGCGACTTCATCGGCCGCCGACGGCTCGACGCCCACCTCGACGCCTTCAAGGACCTCGGCGCCAGGGTCGACGGCAGCCGCTGGATCGAGCTCTCGGCGCCGGCCGGGCTGTGCGCCGGCGAGATCTTCATGGACGAGCCTTCGGTGATGGGGACCGAGAACGCGCTGATGGCGGCCGCGCTCTGCCCGGGTCCGACCCAAATCTCCAATGCCGCCTCCGAGCCCCACGTCCAGGATCTGGCACGCCTCCTGACCAAGATGGGCGCCCGGGTAGACGGGATCGGCTCCAACGTGATGACCGTCAACGGAGCGGAGAGTCTCGGCGGCGCCGAGCACACGATCTCCGCCGACCACATCGAGGTCGGCAGCTTCATGGCCCTGGCCGCGGCGACCGGGGGGGAGCTGCGGATTCGCGACGTCGAGCCGGGCGACCTGACCAACATCAGGCGCCAGTTCAAGCGCCTCGGGCTGCGTTCGGAGATCGAGGGCACAGACATGCTGGTCCCCGCCGGGCAGCACCTGCGGGTCGAAGCCGACCTCGGCGACGCGATCCCGAAGATCGAGGACGGCCCCTGGCCCGCCTTTCCGGCAGACCTCACCTCGATCGCCCTTGCCCTCGCCACCCAGGCCGAGGGGGAGATCCTGATCTTCGAGAAGATGTTTGAGAACCGTCTCTTCTTCGTCGACAAGCTGGTCGCGATGGGCGCTCGGATCACGCTGTGCGATCCCCACAGGGCGATCGTCAGCGGTCCGGGCCGGCTTCACGGCGAGCGCGTCTCCAGCCCCGACATCCGCGCCGGGATGGCGATGCTCATCGCCGCCTGCGCGGCGGAGGGGACCTCGGAGATCGGCGAGATCCGCCAGATCGACCGCGGTTACGAGCAGATCGACGAGCGCCTGCGCGGCCTCGGGGCGCAGATCGAACGGGTTTCTGCGGAGGTCCCTGCCTAGCAGGGGTTTTTCGAGAATCCTCGTAAGGTCGAGCCGATGATCCACCCGATTCCGCCTGGAACGCGAGACGTGCTGCCCGACGAGATGCGCGAGCTGCGCAAGCTGAAGGCTGCGCTGATCGAGGTATTCGAAGCGCGCGAGTACGGCGAGGTGGCGACCCCGGCGATCGAGTACGACGAGGTCTTGGCCCGGGGAGACGGCCGCGCCGCCGGCTCCGCCTACCGCTTCTTCGACGGGAGCGGCGGGCTGCTGGCGCTGCGTTCGGAAATGACGGTGCCGATCGCCCGCCTGGTCGCGAGCCGCTACGCCAGCGCCCAGGAGCCGCCCTACCGTCTCTGTTACATGGCGGGGACCTATCGCGAGGTGCGCCCGCAGAGCGGCCAGATGCGGGAGATGGTCCACGCCGGGGTCGAGCTGATCGGCGCCTCGGCGGCGGAGGGGACGGTCGAGGTGATCGAGGTGCTGGAGGCGGCGCTCGACGCCGCCGGGCTCGACCGCGCCGTGATCGGCCTCGGCGACGCCGACCTCTATCGCCAGCTGCTCGAGGAGCTGGGCGTTGACGGCGAGGCGCGGGACTCGGTCCTCGCCAGCCTGGCCACACACGATCTTGTCGGGCTCGAGGCGAAGCTCTCCGAGGCGGGGATCGGCGCCGAGCGGGTGGCGTCCTGCGTGGCGCTGACCCAGCTACGCGGCGGCAGCGAGATCCTCGACCAGGCCCGCGGTCTGGGCGGCGCCGCGATCGAGCGCGCGATCGCCCGGATCAGCGAAACCTACGGGGAGCTGGAGCGCCGCGGCGCCGCCGAGCGGGTCCAGATTGATCTCGGCCTGCTGCGCGACCTCGGCTACTACAGCGGCGCGATCCTCGAGGTCTACGACCCGGCGCTGGGCCACGTCCTCGGTGGCGGCGGTCGCTACGACGGGCTGATGCAGCGCTTCGGGACCGATCTCACCGCGGCCGGTTTCGCCCTCTACCTGGAGCGCGTCCACACCGCCCAGATGGAGGAGCAGCGCCGTGCCTGACGGCCCGCTGAAGCTGGCTGTGCCGCGCGGTGCCCTGATGGGGGAAACGCTCGACATCCTCGACGCTGTCGGAGTCGACACCACCGAACCGCGGGGCGACTCGCGCTCGCTGATCTTCGAGACTCCGCAGATGACCCTGGTGACGATGCGGCCCTCCGACGTGCCGACCTACGTCGAGTCCGGCGCCGCCGACGTCGGCATCACCGGCAAGGACGTGCTGCTCGAGCAGTCCGACCGTCCTGTTTACGAGCTGCTCGACCTCGGCTTCGGGCGCTGCACCATGGTGCTGGCCGCCCGCACCGGCAACGACCGTCTGGCCGAAGCCCAGCGGCGGCTAGGGATGCTGCGGATCGCGACCAAGTACCCGCGGATCGCCGAGCGCTACTTTGAGGAGACCGGGCGCCAGGTCGAGCTGGTCGAGGTCAAGGGCTCGGTCGAGCTGGCCCCGCTGGTCGGGCTGGGCGACGGGATCGTCGACCTCGTCGCCACCGGCCGCACCCTGGAAGAGAACGAACTCGAGGTGCGCGAGGAGATCGTCGTCTGCACGGCGCGCTTCGTCGCCAACCGGGTCGCCCACAAACTGCGCGCCGCCGAGATCGACGAGCTGACGGAGAAGCTACGGGAGGCGAGCGGACGATGAAGCTCAGGTGGTTCGAGTGGGAAGATGCGGTCGCGACCGCCAGCAGCGTTCGGATCTGGGACATCGGCGCTCGGGCGGCCGTGGAAGAGGACGTTGACAGGATCTGGCGGGAGTACATCGACACCGAGGACGACGTTGCCTACCTTCTGGATCTCACCGCGCGTTTCGATGCAACCAGGGTGACCCCAACCTCGCTGGCAGTCGGCGAGGAGGAGCGGGTCGAGGCTCTATCGAAGATCGACTCGGACCTGCGCAGGGCGCTGGAAGTCGCGAGCGTCAACATTCGCGCCGTGGCCGCCGAGCAACTGAGCGCCCTTCCACTGGAGGTCACGCTACCCGAGGGTCAGCAGGTGACGATTCGGGATGTTCCAGTCACGTCGGCGGGAATCTACGCGCCGGGCGGCCGGGCTGCATATCCCTCCAGCGTTCTGATGTGTGCGATCCCGGCGCGGGTTGCCGGAGTTAAGCGGATCACCCTGGCGACGCCACCCGGGCCAGACGGCAAGGTCAACCCGGTCGTCCTCGCTGCTGCCCAGTTGTGCGGCGTCGACGAGGTGTTCGCGATCGGAGGGGCCCAAGCCATCTTCGCAATGGCAATCGGAGTAGAGGACACGCTTTTTCCGGTGGACGTAATCGCCGGCCCCGGGAATGCCTGGGTGCGCGAAGCAAAGCGGAAGGTCGCGGGGATGGTCGCGATCGATTCGTTGGCGGGTCCATCGGAGCTGATGGTCGTCATCGACGGCGATGCAAATCTGCGATGGGCTGCGCTCGATCTCTGCGCCCAGGCCGAGCACGGAGACGAATCTCCTTTGGTGGCGGTGGCCACCGAGCGGGAGGTCTTGGCGGCTCTCGCCGAGGAGGTCCAGCGAGCGGCCGCCAGCAGGTCTGGGGTTACCAACGCCCTTCTCGCGCTGGTCCAGGCGCCCGACATAAGCAGTGCGATCTCCTTCGCCAACGAGTTCGCTCCCGAGCACCTCGAGCTCTTTGTCGCCGACGCCTCGGTGCGTGCGGCGGACGTTTCAACTGCCGGTTGCGTGTTTGCGGGTGATTACAGCGCCACTGCCTTCGGTGACTACGTAGCGGGCTCGAACCACGTCTTGCCGACCTCATCCGCCGGTCACTTTTCAGGGCCCCTCGGTCCCGGCACTTTTCGTCGCAAGATCGCGACCGTGGAGATCACCGCTGGCGCCGCGGCGAAGCTCGCTCCGCATGTGAACACGATCGCTCGTGCGGAGGGCTTCCCCGTTCACGGCGAGTCGGCGATGATTAGGAGCGAAGATGAATAGGACTTCCGAAAAGCAGCGCGAGACCGCCGAGACCCGGATCCGGCTCTCGCTCGACCTCGACGGGGGCGAGGCGAGAGCCGAGACCGGCGTCGGCTTCCTCGACCACATGCTCGACCTGCTGGCACGGCACGGCCGCCTTGGCCTGAAGGTCGAGGCCGACGGCGACCTGGAGACGGGGGCACATCACACGGTCGAGGACGTCGGCATCGTCTTCGGGCAGGCGCTCGACGAGGCGCTCGGCGACCGCGCCGGGATCCGCCGCTACGGATCGGCCCTGGTGCCGATGGACGAGTCGCTGGCCGAGTGCGCGATCGACATCTCCGGCCGGCCCTACTGCGATTTCTCCGCCGATCTTCCGGTCGTCTCGATCGCCGGCTTCGACAGCGAGCTGGCCGAGGAGTTCTTCCGCGCCGTCGCCAACAGCTCGAAGCTGACCCTCCACCTCTGGGTCCGTTCGGGGACCAACGCCCACCACATGATCGAGGCCTCGTTCAAGGCCTTCGCCCGCGCCCTGCGGGTCGCCGTCTCGATCGACCCCGAGGAGAGTGGCGTGCCGTCGACCAAGGGGACGCTGAGCGAATGAGTGCCCGGATCGCGATCCTCGACTACGGGATGGGCAACCTGCGCTCGGTCGAGAAGGCGCTCGAGCACGTCGGGGTGACTGCGAAGATCAGCAACGAGGCCGAGGAGGTGCGTGCCGCCGACGGGGTGATCCTGCCGGGCGTCGGCGCCTTTCCGCGGGCGATGGAGCGGGTCCACGAGCTGCGACTCGACGAGCTGATCGGCGAGCGGCGCGAGGCCGGCGTCCCGATCCTCGGCATCTGCCTCGGGCTGCAGCTCCTCTTCGACTCGACCACCGAGCTCGGCGGCGCCGAGGGTCTGGGCCTGCTCGAGGGGCCGGTCGACGGGCTCGACGCGCCCGGGCTCAAGGTCCCGCACATCGGCTGGTCGCCGGTCCGCTGGGAGCGCGAGTCGCGCCTGGCCGAGGGGATCCCGTCGGAGACGCCCTTCTACTTCGTCCACTCCTTCGCGCCGGAGCCGACCGAGGACGAGCTGCTCGGCAGCGCCGAGTATGGGGCCCGCTTTGCCTGCGCGGCCGAGCGCGACAACGTCTTCGGCGTCCAGTTCCACCCCGAGAAGTCGAGCGCCGCAGGACTGCGGCTGCTCTCCAACTTCGTCGGCATCTGCGCCAAGACGCCCGTCGCCGGCTGAACTGCGCCGCGGCGTGATCCTCTACCCGGCGATCGACATCCGCGGCGGCCAGGCCGTGCGCCTGCTGCAGGGCGACTACGAGCGCGAGACCGCCTACGACGCCGACCCGGTCGACGCCGCGACCCGCTGGGCGGGCGAAGGGGCCGAGTTCCTCCACGTCGTCGACCTCGACGGTGCGAAGGCGGGCACGCCGGAGAACCTGGAGGCGGTGCGCCGGATCGCAGCGGCGGTCGGGTGTCCGATCCAGGTCGGCGGCGGCCTACGCGACCCGGACTCTGTCAGCGCGGTCCTGGACGCCGGCGCGGACCGCGTGGTGATCGGCACCGCGGCCCTGCGCGACCCGCAGTTCCTCGACGCCTGCGTGGCCAAGCACGGCGGACGCGTCGTCGTCTCGGTCGACACCCGAGGGGGCAAGGTCTCGCTCGCCGGCTGGACCGAGACCAGCGACCTGGAGGCACCGGCCGCGGTGGCGCAGCTGAGCGATCGGGGCGTCCAGCGCTTCCTCTGCACGGCGATCGAGGTTGACGGGACGATGGAAGGCCCGGCGACCGGTCAGCTGAAGGAGATCGCCGCATCTACCACTGGTCAGGTGATCGCCTCCGGCGGCGTCGGAACCCTGGAGCACCTTCGGCAGCTGGCTAAGGAAGCAGCACCAAACATCGAAGGGGCGATCGTCGGCCGTGCCCTCTACGAGAAGCAGTTCACGGTCGCCGAGGGAATCGCGGCTCTACGCTAGACAGATGGCCCTGAAACGCGTCATCCCCTGCCTGGACGTGAACGCCGGACGCGTTGTCAAGGGCACTAACTTCGTCGGGCTGCGGGATGCCGGCGATCCGGTGGAGCTTGCCGAGCGGTATGACGCCGAGGGGGCTGATGAGCTGGTGTTCCTCGACATCACCGCTTCGCACGAGCAGCGGGAGACGATCGTTGAGCTGGCTCGGCGGACCGCCGACAACGTCTTCATCCCGTTCACGATCGGCGGTGGGATCCGGTCGGTGGAGGACGCGCAGGCGGTGCTGGATGCCGGGGCCGACAAGGTCTCGGTCAACTCGGCAGCGCTGGCGCGGCCGGAGTTGCTCGGGGAGATGGCGGACCACTTCGGCGCCCAGTGCGTGGTGATCGCGATCGACGCCAAGCGCGACGGCGAGGACTGGGGCGTCTACGTCAACGGCGGCCGCAAGAGGGTCGAGGGCCGGGATGCCGTCGCCTGGGCCGAAGAGGCGGTGCAGCGCGGGGCGGGAGAGGTGCTGCTGACCAGCATGGACCGGGATGGGACCAACGATGGCTATGACCTGGAGCTGACGCGGGCGGTGGCCGAGGCGGTCGGCGTGCCGGTGATCGCCTCTGGCGGCGCCGGTGAGCTCTCGCACCTGAGCGAGGCGATCTCGCGCGGCGGGGCCGACGCCGTCCTCTGCGCCTCGATCTTCCACTACGGGACCTACCGGGTGCGCGAGGCGAAGGAGCGGATGGCCGCCGACGGGATCCCGGTCCGCCTCTAGGCCCGCGCCGCCGCCGCTCCCGACTGCATCGCCGCCGCCAGGTCGGCGACGCCCCAACTGCCGAGCACCTCGATCCGCGCCAGTTCGTAGGGGTGTTCCTTAGTGGCGAAGCCGGGAATCTCGGTCGTCGCGCCGCTGTACCCGGCCGCTTGCACCGCGGCGACCACGGTCGGGTCGAAGCGTCCGGCCGGGTAACAGAAGTCCGCCACCGGGACGCCGTAGTCGCGGCGCAGGATCTGCCGCGACTCGGAGACTTCGCGGCGCAGGGATTCTGGGTCGAGGGTGGTCAGGTCCGAGTGGTCGATCGTGTGGGAGGCGAGCTCCCAGCCGGCGGCCAGCATCGCCTTGACGTTGCTTTCGTAGAGGTCCGAGCCTTCGGCCTTGAGGTTGAGGACGCCGGGCCAGCCGCGCTTGCTCAGCTGGGGCAGGGCGAAGGTGAACTGCGGCCGGTAGCCGTCGTCGAAGGAGATCACCACCGGCTTGCGCGGCAGGGTGCCGCCGCGGTACCAGGCGTCCTCGACCTCTTCGAGGGTCACTCCTTCATATCCCTGGCGCGCCAGCCAGGCCATCTCCTTGCGGAAGGCGGCCCGAGGGGCGTAGAGGTCGGGATAGGGGACTTCGCCCTGCGGGCGTCCGAGCACGTGGTACTCCAGGATCGGGACCGGGCCGGTGTATGGGCGCCAACCCTGCTTGCGCGGCGGCGCATCGCTCTCGGCCCCGGTCTTGGCCGGCGCGGTGGCGCTGGTGGCGCCGGTGTCCTCGCCCCCGCTAAGCAGGCTGACCGCGGCTGCCGCCGTTGCGCCGATGACCAGAACCAGGGCGGCGCCGGCGAGCGTGCGCTGCCGTCGCAGGCCCCGACGGTCCGCCGCCCGCCGCCGCGCCCGTTCCTCGGCCCGGCCCGGGTCCGCGCCCTGCTCTTCGTAGTTGCCGGTCATCCGCGAGAGCGGTCATCGTAGGCGGTCGATGACCGACCTAGCGGCAGCTCTGCGCCGGGCCCACCCGGAGCTCGCCCGCGTGCGCGCGGCGGCGACTGAGCCCGTCTACGTTGCAGGCGGCGCGGTGCGGGACCTGATTCTGGGCCGGCCGCGCGCCGACCTCGACCTGGTCGTGATTGGCGACGCAAATGGGCTGGCGACGCGACTGGGCGGCGCCGCGGCCGCCCATGAGCGCTTCGGAACGGTGAAGGTCGAGGTCGATGGCCACGAGGTCGACGTCGCCACGGCGCGGACCGAGACCTACCCGCAGCCTGGCTCGCTGCCCGTCGTCTCGCCGGCGGCGAGCATCGAGGAGGACCTCGAGCGGCGGGACTTCACGATCAACGCGATGGCGATGCCGCTCGCAGAGGAGCAGCGGCTGATCGATCCCCGCGGCGGCCGCGAGGACCTCGAGCATGGGTTGCTGCGGGTGCTTCACCCGCGCTCGTTCGAGGACGACCCAACCCGGGCGATCCGTGCCGCCCGCTATGCCGCCCGGTACGGGTTGACGCTCGAGCCCGAGACCGATCGCCTCCTGCGCCGCACCGACCTAACGACCGTCTCCGCCGAGCGCCGCCGCGCCGAGCTGGAGCGACTGGCGGCAGAACCGACCGGCAGCCTCGGCCTCGGCCTGCTCGCCGGCTGGGGGGTCATCGACCTGCGCCCGAACGGGGTCGAGCTGATGCGGTCGGTCGAGCAGCTGCAGAAGGACCCCCACTGGGCCGCACTGGTCCCACGCGAGCGGGCGCTGATCGCGGCGGCGCTGGGACCGGAAGGGGCCGAGGAGGTGCTGGCCTCGATGTGGGCGCCGAAGCCGGGCGAGGGGGTTGAGGTGGCGGAGCGGCGCGATCCGGTCGAGCTGATCATCGCCCGCGCGATGGGCGCCACCTGGCTCGACGACTACCTGTCCCGCTGGCGCGACCTCGAGCTGGAGATCGACGGAGCCGACCTGATCGCCAAAGGTATTCCCCAGGGGCCGGCGATCGGGCGGGGGCTGCGGGCCGCCCGTCTCGGCAGACTCGAAGGCGAGATCTCGGGTCGCGACGAGGAGCTGGCGAGGGCACTGGCCGCGGCGCAGGGGGACTGAGCCGTGGAGTGGAGGGAGGTAGGCGGCGTTCGCTGGCTCGAGGCCAATCTCGGCGGCGCCAGGGCGGCCTTCTCCACCCGGCTGGGTGGTATCAGCGAGTTGCCCTACGACAGCCTCAACCTCGGGCCGCTCACCGAAGACTCCGCCGCAGCGGTGACCGAGAACCGCCGGCGTCTGGCGCAGGCGCTCGGCTTCGCCCCGGAGCAGGTCGTCTTTGCCCGGCAGGTGCACGGAACCCGGTTGCTGCGACACCCGCGGGAGGAGGGCGTCGTCGAGGCCGATGGGCACGTGGTGGCCGAACCGGGCGTCGCGCCGCTGGTCTTCGTCGCCGACTGCCTGCCGATGGCGCTCTATGGTCCCGACGGGCTGGCGATGGTGCACGCGGGATGGCGCGGTCTCGCCGGCGGGATCGTCGCCGCGGCGGCCGAGACGGTGGGGGCGACCCGGGCGGCGATCGGGCCCGGGATCGGGCCCTGCTGCTACGAGGTGGGGGAGGAGGTGCTCTCGGCCTTTGCCGACCTCGGCGACGTCGCCCAGGGCCGCATGCTCGATCTCTCAGAGGTCGCGCGAAGGCTGCTTGCCCGGGCCGGGGTCGAGCGGGTCGAGTCGGCCGGCCTCTGCACCAGCTGCGAGCCGGGGCTCTTCTTCTCCCATCGCCGCGATGCCGGTCGCACCGGGCGGCAGGCGGGCGTCGCCTGGATCGAGGAGGGTTGAGGCGTGGCCGAGCTGATTCACGACATCGACGCGTCGAAGCTGGCGGCCAACCTCGAGGAGGCGCGGGAGCTCGCCGGCGACCGAGCCGAGATCCTCGTCGCGACCAAGTACGTGCCGCTGGAGGAGATGGGCAAGCTGGCCGAGGCCGGCGTGCGCCTGGTCGGCGAGAACCGCCAGCAGGACCTCGCCGCCAAGCACGAGCGCTGGGATGATGTCTTCGAGTGGGACTTCATCGGCAACCTGCAGAGCCGCAAGTTGAAGCTGATCCTGCCCCTCTGCCGGCTGGTCCACTCGGTCGCCACCGACTCGGTCTTGGCTCAGTTGGAGAAGCACGGCACCCCGGACACCGAGATCCTGATCGAGGTCAACGTCTCCGGCGAGGAGGGCAAGGGAGGGGTCGAGCCGGCCGAGCTGTCCGGCTTCGTCGAGCGCTGCCCGGTCCGGGTCGGCGGCCTGATGACGATGCCGCCGTTCAGCCCCGATCCGGAGCACTCGCGCCCCTATTTCGCCCGCCTGGCAGAGCTTGCGGCGGCCAACGGGTTGCAGCGCCTCTCGATGGGAACCTCGCAGGATTGGCGGGTCGCGATCGAGGAGGGTGCGACGATAGTTCGGCTAGGACACGCCCTTTTCGTGTGATTCAGCTCGAAATCTGGGAATAATTCGTAAAGGAGTCGGTCCTCAGAGACCGAAAGACGCGGGACATATGGCTCTCAAAGACACTTGGCATAGAGCGCTGGTCTACTTCGGACTGGCCGAGGATCACGACTACGGTCCCGAATACGAGGAAGACTTCGAGCCCGAGACCGGGACCGAGGAAGTCTTCGAGGGTCGCCGCGAGCGCGGCGAAGGCAACTCGGTGCGGCGCCTGCCGACCAGCCGCCGTCCCCGCCGCGACGAGATCGACGACATCTTCGCCGACGACGAGCCGATCGCCGCCAGCCGGACCCGCACCCTGCGCCCGGTCGACAACGGCGGCGACGGTGGCGACCTCCAGGTCCACCTCGTCATCCCGCGCAACTTCAACGACGCCCAGCAGGTCGCCGATCAGTTCAAACGCTCGGTGCCGGTGATCCTCAACCTGCAGACCGCCGACCACGAGCTCTCGAAGCGGATGATCGACTTCTGCTCCGGCCTCACCTACGCGCTCGACGGCGGCATGCAGCGGATCGCCGAGAAGATGTTCCTGCTGACGCCGCGCAACGTCGACGTCTCCGCCGAGGAAAAGGCGAGGCTGATCGACAAGGGCTTCTTTAACCAGTCTTAGTTGCTGGCGCCGGGGCAGATCTATATGCCTGCGCTGCATGCTCGGCATATAGATCTGCCCCCAACCAGCGCTGGATAGGGTTCGGGTGATGATCGTCGGGTTTGTTGGTTCGGGCAGCATGGCTGCCGCTATTGCTCGTGGTTGGGCTGGGGAGTTCGAGGGGATGCTGTTCTCCGATAGTGGATCGGGACGGGCGCAGGCCTTGGCCGAGGAGCTTGGCGGCGAGGCCGTGTCGAGTGTGGAGGTGGCCAAGCGGGCCGACCTCGTGGTGCTGGCCGTGAAGCCGAACAAGCTCGCCGAGGTGGCGCCGGAGCTGGCTGAGGCACGGGGGGTCGTCTCCGTTCTCGCGGTTACCACCGTGGAGCAGCTGAGGGCTGCGCTGCCGGGCGCTGAGCACCTGCTGCGGGTGATGCCGAACGTCGGCGTCGAAGTGCGCGCAGGCGTCCTCTGCGTCGCCGGCACTGCCAGTGGAGAGGTCCGCGCGAAGCTCGACCTGCTCGGCCACGTGGTCGAGGTCGCCGAGGAGGATTTCAATGCGGCAACGGCCGTGATGGGCTGTGCCCCTGCCTACCTGGCGCTGGCCGTCGAGGCGATCGCCGAGGCGGGAGCGGCTGACGGGCTCGACGCCGATCTGGCCCGCGAGCTGGTGGTCGAGACCACGGCCGGCACCGCCGAGCTGTTGCGCCAGCGGCATCCGGCCGACGTCCGCAAGGCGGTCGCCTCGCCCGGCGGCAGCACCGAAGCCGGTCTAGAAGCGTTGGATCGCGAGGGCGCCCGGCGCGCCTTCGAGGCCGCAGTCGAGGCCTCGCTGGAGAGGATGCGTGGGTGATTCCGCTCGCCCTCAGCCGCGGCGACGTCGCTGACTACGTCAGTGCCCTCTTCCTCGTCTACGTGATCCTGATCTTCATCCGCATCGTCGTCTCGTTCATCCCGCGAATGCCTTATCGGCCCTGGCTGAAGGCGACGCTCGACTTCGTCCACGAGGTGACCGATCCCTATCTCAACTTCTTCCGCCGCTTCCTGCCAAGGATCGGGGGCGGTGGCTTCGCCCTCGACCTGAGCCCGATGGTCGGGGTCTTCGTGCTGATCATCGGCGAGGCGATCGTCGTCGGCCTGATCCGCGGGTGAGCGCCAAAGCCCGACCCTGGATCCTCGCCGGGGTCCTCTGCGTCCTGGTCCTCGCTGCCGACCAGGTTGCCAAGGCGGTGATCGAGGACAGGCTCGTGCCGGGCGAATACATCGGGGTCCTCGGCCCCCTGGAACTGACCCTGTCACACAACCGCGGCGTCGCCTTCGGGCTCGCCGGGGGCGCCGGGATCGGGCTGGTGCTGGTCACCGTCGCCGCGCTGGGCCTGGTCGTCTACCTCTTCGCCCGCGACCCCGGCCGATCCGGCATGTGGGTGGCGAGCGGCCTGGTCGCCGGCGGCGCCCTCGGCAACCTCGCCGACCGCGCCTTCGCCGGTGAGGTGACCGATTTCATCGCGGTCGGGTCCTGGCCGCCGTTCAACCTCGCCGACGTGGCGATCACCTGCGGGGTCGTGCTGCTGGCCTGGATCTACGTGCGCGACGCCGAGGCCGACGGTGACTGAGCCCGAGCTGCGGATCGCCCACCTCGACGAGTGGCTGGCCGTGGTCGACAAGCCGGCGGGGCTCGTCGTCCACCCGGCGCCATCGCACCGGGGGCCGACCCTGGTCGACGAGCTGGCGGAGATCCTCGGGGGCGGGGGGGACCCGGAGCGCCCGGGGATAGTCCACCGCCTCGACAAAGGAACCAGCGGCCTGCTGGTCGTCGCCCGCGACGACGAGACCCACGCCGCCCTGCAGCAGATGGTGCGCGAGCGCGAGGTCGAACGCGTCTACCTGGGGCTCGCCGGCGGCCGGCTCGCCTCGCGGACCGGGACGATCGACGCGCCGATCGGACGGGCGGCCCGCCAGCGGCACCGGATGGCAGTCTCCGGCGCCGCCTCGCGCCAGGCGCGGACCCACTTCGAGGTGCTGGAGCTGCTGCCGCGCGAGACCTACCTGGAGGCGCGGCTGGAGACCGGGCGCACGCACCAGATCCGCGCCCATTTCGCCGCCATCGGCCATCCGCTGACCGGCGACGTCACCTATGGCGGAGCCGAACGCTACGGCCTCAACCGCCAGTTCCTCCACGCCCACCGCCTCGCCTTCCGGCATCCGCGCAGCGGCGAGCAGCTGAGCATCACCTCGCCTCTGCCCCCCGATCTGACGGCAGCGCTGGAGGCGGCCCACGCGGCCTAGCGCGCCGCTCTACAATCGTGCGTTCAATCCAACCCCGTTCGCCTGCGAACCGGTCCTGCCTGGCCACGGCCAGGTCCCGGGGAGCGGAGCGGGAGCTTCGCCAAAACCCAAGGAGAAATTCAATGCCAGAGGCAGAACTCAAAGAGCTGCTCGAGGCCGGAGTCCACTTCGGCCACCAGACGCGCCGCTGGAACCCGAATATGCGCCGCTTCATCTTCGGCGAGATGGACGGGATCCACATCATCGACCTGCTGCAGACCGAGGCGCTGCTGGAGAACGCCCGCAAATTCGTCGGCGAGCTTGCCACCGGTGGCGGCACCGTCCTCTTCGTCGGCACCAAGAAGCAGGCCCGCGACACGATCCAGGAATGGGCCGACAAATGCCAGATGCCTTACGTCAACAAGCGCTGGCTGGGCGGGCTGCTGACCAACTTCAACACGATGTCGGGCCGGATCGCCCGACTCCACGAGCTCAACGGCTGGAAAGAGGAGGGCAAACTCGACCTCCTGCCGACCAAGGAGCGGATGGGGATGGAGGCCGAACTCGCCAAGCTCGAGTTCAACCTCGGCGGCGTCCGTGACATGGACCGGCTGCCCGACGCGGTCTTCGTCGCCGACCTGAAAACCGAGGAGATCGCGGTCAACGAGGCGGCCCGCCTGCGGATCCCGATCATCGGCCTGGTGGACACCAATTGCGACCCAACCCCGGTCGACTACGTGATCCCCGGCAACGACGACGCGATTCGCTCCTGCCAGCTGGTGATCGGCACGATCGGCAAAGCCGTCGAGGACGGCTCCTCCTCCTGGCGGGTGCAGGAGGAAAAGCGGATCGCCGAAGAGATGGAGCGGCGCAAACGCGAGGAAGAAGAGCGGAAGAAGCGCGAGGAGGAAGAGAAAGAGCGCAAGGAAGCTGAGGAGGCCAAACAGCACGAAGAAGAGACTGCTCGGAAAGTGGCGGAGAAAAAAGCCGCCGCGGAGAAACAGGCTCAGGCTCCGAAACAACAGCCGCAGGCTCAGGCGCCTCAGGCTGCCGGGAAAGGTGGGGCTCAGGCCTCGCCAGCCGCGGGTCCTGTCTCCGATACGACCTCCTCGCCAAAAGGCGAGGATCCCGCATCGTCGCCACCCGCGGCACAGGCGTCTAAACAGCCCGAGGCTCCAACCCCTGAGGAGACGGCGCCGACCGTTGCTGGAGAGCAGGCCAAGAGCGAGGAGGTCGCACAGCCTTCTGAGGGGCAGCCTCCGCCGGCGCCCGCTGAGAGTGCTGAGGCGGCCGAGTCCGCCGAGGGTGACAAAGCTGAGAGCGAGGAGTCGAAATGAGCGTTACTGCTGCTGACGTGAAGGCGCTTCGGGATCGGACCGGGGCGGCGATGATGGATGCGAAATCGGCGCTGGTCGAGGCCGATGGCGATGTGGAGCGTGCCGTTGAGCTTTTGCGGGTGAAGGGGCAGGCCTCGGCCGCGAAGCGCGAAGGGCGCGGCACCAGCGAGGGCGTCATCGCCTCCTACATCCACGCCAACGACAAGGTTGGGGCGATGGTCGAAGTCCAGTGCGAGACCGATTTCGTCGCCCGCAACGAGGAGTTCAAGGTCTTCGCCTACCAGGTCGCCTTGCACGCGGCGGCGACCGCCCCGCAGTACGTCTCGACCGAGGAGATCCCCGCCGACGAGCGCGAAGCGGAAAAAAAGGTCTTCGAAGAGAAGGCCCGCGAAGAAGGCAAGCCCGACAACGTGGTCGAGAAAATCGTCCAGGGCCAGCTCAACAAGTGGGCGAGCGAAGTGGCGCTGCTGGATCAAACTCACGTTAACGCCGAGAAGCACGAGGGCAAGACGATCGAGGAGCTGCGCCAGGAGATGGCGGCGAAAACCGGCGAGAACATCCAGATCGGCCGCTTCTCCTACTTCCGCGTCGGCGAATAAGCTGCTCGCGGTGAACGACTCTGGCGAGCCGCGCTTCCGGCGCATACTGCTGAAGCTCTCCGGCGAGGCCCTAATGGGCAGCCAGGAGTTCGGCACCGACGGGGCTGAGGTCGAGCGGATCGCCAAGCAGGTGGCGGCGGTCCGTGACCGCGGCGTCGAAGTCGCGATCGTGGTCGGCGCCGGCAACATCTACCGCGGCCTCGACGGCGCCGCCAGCGGCATGGACCGCGCCACCGGCGACTACATGGGGATGCTGGCGACCGTGTTGAACGCGCTGACCCTGCAGGACGCGCTCGAGCGCGAGGAGCAGCAGACCCGGGTGATGTCGGCGATCGAAGTTCAGGAGGTCGCCGAGCCCTACATCCGCCGTCGCGCCATGCGCCACCTCGAGAAGGACCGGATCGTGATCTTCGCTGCCGGCACCGGCAACCCGTTCTTCACCACCGACACCGCCGCCGCGCTGCGGGCGCTGGAGATCCACGCCGAGGCGATCCTGATGGCGAAGAACGGGGTGGAGGGGGTCTTCGACTCCGACCCGGCGACCAACCCGGACGCCCGGTTCATCCCGGCGATCTCCCACAAGGAGGCGATCGAGAAGGGCCTGCGGGTGATGGACTCGACCGCGCTCTCGCTCTGCATGGACAACGACCTGCCGATCTACGTCTTCAACATGGGCGACGAGCGCAACATAGATAGGATCGTCTCCGGCGAGAAGGTGGGGACGCTGGTCTCCAGCTCCCCCGCGAACTGACGAGGACGGGACCCCAGTGGAGCTGATCGACGAACTGCTCGCAGACGCCAAGGAGCGGATGGCCAAATCGGTGGAGTCCAGCCGTGGCGAGCTTGCCACCGTGCGGACCGGCCGCGCCTCGCCGCATCTGCTCGACCGGATCGTGGTCGACTACTACGGCAACCCGACCCCGCTGAAGCAGCTGGCCAACGTCAGCGCCTCGGACGCCCGTCTGCTGACCGTCACCCCGTTCGACAAGAGCGCCCTGGGGGCGATCGAGAAGTCGATCCAGGAGTCCGACGTCGGCCTCACCCCGTCCAACGACGGCAACCTGATTCGCCTGCAGATCCCGGAGATGACCGAGGAGCGCCGGCGGGAGATGGTCAAGGTCGTCCACGGCGTCGCCGAGGAGGGCCGGGTCGCGATCCGCAACGTCCGCCGCGACATCATGAGCGACCTGCGGGAGCTGAAGAAAGAGGGCGAAGCCGGCGAGGACGACGAGCGCCGGGCCGAGACCTCCTTACAGAAACAGACCGACGAGGCGATCGCCGAGATCGATTCCCTGCTGAAGGGCAAGGAAGAAGAGATCCTCGAAGTTTGAGGCGGGCCACCGCAGCGTGACCGCAGCCAAGTACGTAGCAATCATCACCGACGGCAACGGCCGCTGGGCGAGCCAGCGAGGGCTGCCGACCGTCGAGGGGCACCGGGCCGGCGCCGACACCCTGAAGGCGCGGCTGCGGGACGCGGCAGAGCTGGGGATCGAGGAGCTGACCGTCTACTCGTTCTCGACCGAGAACTGGAGCCGGCCCGAGGAGGAGGTCCGCGGTCTGATCGAGATGATGGGCGAGCGGATCGGCTCGGAAACGCCGGAGCTGAAGGACGAAGGCGTGCGGATGCGGTACATCGGCCGCCGCGAGGGCCTCGATCCGGCGCTGACCGAGCGGATGCGCTGGTCGGAAGAGCAGACCGCCGGCAACGACCGCATCGTCCTCTACGTCGCCTTCAACTACGGCGGTCGGGCGGAGATCCTCGACGCCGCCCGCGGCTTCGAGGGGGACAGCGAGGAGGAGTTCCGCGCCCGCCTCTACGCGCCGGAGATGAACGACCCCGACCTGCTGATCCGGACCAGCGGCGAGCAGCGGCTCTCCAACTACCTGCTCTGGCAGTGCGCCTACTCCGAGCTCGTCTTTTCCGATGCCCTCTGGCCCGACTTCGGCCGCGATGACCTGGAAGCCTGCCTGCGCGAGTACGAGACACGCCAGCGCCGCTTTGGGAGCCGGGCGTGAACATGGACCTCTTCGACGACGAGATGTTCGAGGAGGAGCCGCCGCAGCCCGAGCGGCCGCCGCGCCAGCCACGCAAGCGCCGTGGCAGCGGCGAGACCGCGAAGCGGGTGCTGGTGGCGCTCCCCTGGATCGCCTTCGCGATCGCGATCACGGTCGCCGGCGACTACGTCTTCGCCGCGGCGATGGTCGGGATCGGGATCGTCGCCTTGCGCGAGTTCGCCGCCATGGCCGCCCGCCTTCGACCGCTGATCGTCCCCGCCTACATCGCCGTTGCCGGGTTGATCGTCGCGGCCTACCTGGGCACCTCCTACAGCGTGCTGATGGTCCTCGCCGCCTCGGTGCCGCTGCTCTTCGCCTTCGCCGCCAGGGCGGGCTTCCGCGAGGGGGCCACCGCCTCGCTCGGAGTGACGCTGCTTGGCGTGGTCTGGATCGGGGTGCCGCTGGCCCATGCCGTATTCCTGCGCGAACTGCCCCACCACGGAGCGGCGCTGCTGATCGACGTCCTGGTCGGGACCTTCGTCACCGACACCGCTGCCTATGCGACCGGGCGGATGTTCGGCAGCCACAAAATCGCCCCCAATCTCTCGCCGAACAAGACGATCGAGGGACTGATCGGAGGCTTCGTGATCGGCACTATGGGCTTCTGGTTCGCCGGTCTCTACCAGGACTGGCTCTCCGGAGTAGACGCTTTGATCATCGGCGCCGCCGTCGCCGCGATCGCCCCGGTCGGCGACCTCTTCGAGTCGTTGCTAAAGCGCGACCTCGGGACCAAGGACACCGGCACCCTCTTCGGCCCCCACGGCGGCCTCCTCGACCGCCTCGACGCCGTCTTCTTCACCGTGGTGGTCGGCTACTACCTCTCGGTCGCGGTCGTCTACTGATCCCAGCGGTCCGGCTCCGTATCCTCTGCTGAGCATGAAGAGGGTCCTCGTACTCGGCTCGACCGGGTCCATCGGAACGCAGGCGCTGGAGGTGATCGGCGCCTCGCAGGAGCTGCAGGCCGTCGGCCTGGCAGCCGGCTCGGGCTGGGAGGCGACCGTCGAGCAGGCTCGTGAGCATGGCGTGCCGGTTATTGCCCTCGCCGACGAGGCGGCGGCGGAGAGCGCTCGCGGGGCCTGGAGCGGTCGCGTTCTTGCCGGCGCCGAGGGGGTGCGCCAGCTGATCGCCTCGACCGAGCCCGACCTGGTCCTCAACGCGATCGTCGGCGCCGCTGGGCTCGGCTCGACGATCGTCGCCCTTGGTGAGGGGATCGACGTCGCCCTCGCCAACAAGGAGAGCCTGGTCCTCGGCGGCGAGCTGGTGATGGCCCTGGCCGAGGCGACCGGGGCGCGGCTCCTGCCGGTCGACTCCGAGCACTCGGCCCTGTTCCAGCTCGTCAACTCCGAGCCGCCGGGAACCGTGACCAAGCTGGAGCTGACCGCCTCGGGCGGGCCATTCCGCGGCCGCGAGGACCTCTCCGGGGTCAGCGTCGCCGACGCCCTCGCCCACCCGACCTGGCAGATGGGGGGGCGGATCACGATCGACTCGGCGACTTTGATGAACAAGGGCTTTGAGGCGATTGAGGCCCACCACCTCTTCGGCCTCCCGTATGAGCGGATCGACGTCGTCATCCACCCGCAGTCGCTGATTCACTCGCTGATTCACTTGAACGACGGCGCCTCGCTCGCCCACCTCGGCTATCCCGACATGCGGGTGCCCATCTCCTACGCGCTGCACTATCCCGAACGCGCCGACGTCGACGTGCCGCAGCTCGACCTCGCCACGATCGGGTCGCTGACCTTCGAGCCGCCTGACCTGGAGACCTTCGCCTGCCTGCGGCTGGCCCTGGAGGCCGGTGCCGCGGGGGGCACGGCTCCCTGCGTGCTGAACGCGGCCGACGAGGTCGCCGTCGCCGCCTTCCTCGACGAGCGAATCCCGTTCACCGGGATCGCCGCGGTGATCGAGCGGGTGTTGGAGGAGATGCCGCCGCGACCGCTGACCCACTTCGACGACCTCTTCGCCGCCGATGCCGAAGCGCGGGAGCGCAGCGAGGAGCAGGTTCGGGGGTTGATGCCTGCATGAGCTGGCTCTGGGTTTTCGTCGGGTTCTGCCTGCTGGTCATCCTCCACGAGGCTGGCCACTTCTTCGCCGCCAAGGCGACGGGGATGCGGGTCGAGCGCTTCTTCCTCTTCTTCGGGCCGACGATCTGGTCGGTCAAGCGCGGCGAGACCGAGTACGGGGTGAAAGCGATCCCGCTCGGCGGCTACGTGAAAATCACCGGCATGAACCCGGAGGAGGAGGTGCCTCCGGAGGCCGCCGCCCGCTCCTACCACCGGCAGAAGGTTTGGAAGCGGATCGTCGTGGTCGCCGCCGGGCCGGCGGTGAACATCCTGCTCGCCTTCCTGATCCTCTTCGGCGTCAAACTGGCCTACGGCCGGGAAGAGGTGGTGCCGCGCGTCGCCGAGATCCGGCAGGGAACCCCCGCCGCCAAGGTGCTGCAGCCCGGCGACACGATCGTCGCGGTCGACGGCAATCGCTATGGCCGTCTGGGCGAGGAAGAGCGGCTGACCCGGTTCGCCGAAGACATCGCCTCCCACAAATGCCAGGGAAAGCAGACCGACGGCTGTGCCGCCGCGACCGCGGTCGAGCTTCAGGTGCGGAGGGATGGCGAGCTGCAGACCTTCCTGGTCCGGCCGCACTACGACGCGGAACAGAAGCGGGCCCTGGTCGGCTTCTCCTACGACACCCGTGACCTCGGGGTCGGCCCCGGCGGCGCCGCGAGGGAAGCCGGCGATGCGATCTGGGAAGTCGCCAGCGGCACCGCCCACGTCTTCACCCACCTGTTCGAATCCGAACAGCGAAAGGAAGTCTCCAGCGTGGTCGGAATCAGCGACGTCGGCCACCAGGTCGTCGAAAAAGGCCTCGAGGAGTCGCTGCTGCTGCTGGCCCTGGTCAGCCTCTCGCTGGGGCTGATCAACCTGCTGCCGATCCTGCCCCTCGACGGCGGCCACATCTTCTGGGCGCTGGTCGAGAAGGTGCGCGGCCGGCCGGTCTCGCTGCGGGTGATGGAGCGGGCGACGATGGTCGGCTTCGCTCTGGTCCTGATGCTGATGTTCATCGGACTGTCGAACGACATCGGCCGGATTACCGGCGAAGGCTTCCAGGTCCGCTAGCCGCTCTTCGGAACCACCCGGAAGCGATAGGAGGCGGGGGAGGGGTCGATGCGGCCACTGGAGTCGATCGCTTGCACCTTGAAGGTGTGGGCGCCAAGGCCGAGCCGCTTGGTCGTGAAGGGCGAGCGGCAGGTCCTGTAAGCGGTCTTGTCGACCTTGCACTGGAACTGCGCCTTGGTCGCGTCGGTGGCGAAGCGGAAGGTCGGGGTGCGGTCGCTGGTCCGCTTCGGCGGCTTGCGCCTGAGGGTCGTCTGCGGGGTTTCGGCCGGAGGGCCGTAAGGGCTGCCGGTCGGACCGCCGCCGCCCGCGCTGGTGCAGCTGACCTCGCTCGGGGCGATCGAGTTCGGTCGTGGGGCGGGGAAGACGGCGGCGAAGTCGACGAGGCTGTTGTCGTGGTCGTCGGTCGGGTCGAGGGCGGTGGCGCAGTTGGCGCCGATCGATCGCCTCAGGGCCATCCCATCGGGGATGCCACCGGGCGCCGCCGGACTCCCAGCCGGGCTCGGCAGGCTGCCGCTGAATGCTCCCCAGGCGACGCAGTCGATCGTCTCCCAGCAGACCGCACCGCCGGCCGGCGAGAGCTGCCCCGAGGGGGAGAGCGGAGCGTCGGCGACGACCCCGAAGGCCGACTCGGCCTCCGGGGTCGCCAGGACCATCGTCATCTGGTTGGCTCCCTGGGAGACGTCGGCGGGGAAGGCGGAGGTGGCGACGATGTTGCCGGCCGCGTCGTAGGTGCGGACGAAGTGACCACCGACGTGGTTCTGGCCATTTGCCCAGGCCTGCAGCTCGACGTACTCGGCAGCCGGCGCGGCAGCCGAGCCGGGATAGACCTCTCGCACCTGGACCTCGTGGAACGTCGCCGAGGCGGAGGACGCCGCGATGGCGAGAACCGCCAGCGCGAGCCCCAGCACTGCCGTCAGCCTGCGAGTACTCATCGCTTCCTCCTCTGGATCTTGAACCGGAACTTGGCCGGACTGGGGTCGGTCTCGCTTCCCACGATGGCTCGGACCGAAAAGGTGTGAGGGCCGTAGCTGAGTCTCTTGGTGGTGAAGGGCGAGCGGCATGATTGGAACGGCACCCGGTCGACGGCGCATTCGAACCGCGCGCCAGGCAGGTCGGACCGGAAGCGGAAGGTGGGGGTGCGGTCGGCCCCCTTAGGTCCCGGCTTGAGTGAGATCGAGGTCTGCGGAGTGGGCCCGAGGCTCAGGGGCGCGGGTGCGGGCGGCGTCAGCGAGGCTGGGGGCGACGCGGCTGGCAGCGCGACCGTGAAGCTGTAGCCGGCGGGGGTGGGGTCGGCATTGGAGCTGGGGTCGATCGCTCGCACCTGGAAGGAGTGAAGCCCTGCGGCGAGGCCGGAGTACGAGTTGCCCGACGCTGCACACGCGGCAAAGGGCGCTCCGTCGAGCGAGCATTCGAAGCTGGAACCGGGCTCGCTGGAGGAGTAGGTGAAGGAGGCGTCGGGGCTGGAGCTGGGATCCGGGGGATGGCTGAGAATCGAGGTCTCGGGCGCAGTCGTGTCGGCCAGGGAGTTGTCAACGCTCCAGCTGAACCCGGTGGGTATCGCCTGCTGGTTGGCGGCCTGGTCGGTCGCCCGCACCGCAAACGAGTAGTCGCCGTCGGCGAGACCGGTGTAGCCCTTCGGCGAGGTGCAGGCAGCGAACGAGTCCGGCTGCCCTTCGATGACCAGGCTGCATTCGAATTTCGACCCCGTCTCGTCGGAGTGGAAGGCGAAGGAAACGCTACTGCCCGGACTCGGGTCCGCTGGGTGCTGGTCGATCGTCGCGGTGGGTGGATCGGTGTCGACCCGCCAGCTGTAGCTCGCCGGAGTCGGATCGGGAGCGGAGGAGTTGACGCCCCGCACCTGAAAGCTGTGGGTGCCGTCGGCGAGGCTGGTGTATTCGATGCCGGTCGATTCGCAGGCGGAGAAGGCGGCGGCGTCGAGCTTGCACTGGTAGCTGGTGGCGGTCGGAGCTTCGTAGGTGAAAGCGGCGCTGGTCGAGCTGGTCACTGCCGGCGGGCGGTCGTCGATTGCCGTGTTCGGAGCGCCCGCGCAGGTTTTCTCGCTGATCGCCGAGGCGTTCTTGCGCGGCGCCGGCGTCCCTTCGGCGAAGTCAGTGGCGCTGTCGTTGCTGTCGTCGCTTTCCTCGAGCAGCGTCGGGCAGCCGGGTTCGATCGTCCGTCGGATCGCTTTGCCGGCGGCAATCCCTCCTGGCGCGGCGGGGGAGCCGACCGTCGTCCCAGCCGCCGTCTGCAGTGCCGCGCCGCCGCTGAAGTTCCCCCAGGCGACGCAGTCGGCCGGCAGGCCGCCGGCGTTCCAGCAAGCGGCTCCGCCCGCGGCGGGAATCGAGAGAGAGGAGTCGAGGAGATCGGGCGCGACGCCGAAGCTGGCCTGCACGCCGCTGTCGCCGACGAGCACCGTGCTCTGGTTGGCGGCACCGGAGACCCCGGCCGAGAAGGTGGAGCTGTGGATCAGGGCGCCGGCGGAGTCGTAGAGCCTCAGCGCGTGGCCGGTGAGGAAATTCTGGCCAGCCGCGTACATCTGCAGCTCGACGTAGCTGTCCTCGGCACTGCTGGGATGGACTTCGCGGACCTTGATCAGGTGGAAGGTGGCGGCCGCGGGAGCGCACAGCAGAGCCAGCCAGACGGCTGCGACGAGCCCGAATGCGGCAATCCGCCCTCCCATCGTTCGGCATACGGCTCCCGGGACGGCGGGGTTCAGCCGGCTGGCAATCCACTCTCAGTAGGCTTCGAATATGGCTTCCGAGCGGCAAATCTTCGTCGGCAGCGTGCCGATCGGCGGCGGTGCGCCGGTCGCGGTGCAGACGATGACCAAGACCGAGACCGCCAACCTCGAGGCGACGATGGAGCAGATCCGCAAGGTCGCCGACGCGGGGGCGGACCTGGTGCGCTGCGCGGTTCCGCGTGAGCAGGACGCCGAGGCGCTGAAGACGATCGTCAAGGAATCGCCGATCCCGGTGATCGCCGACATCCACTTCAACCACACCCTGGCGCTGAAAGCGATCGACGCCGGTGCCCACTGCATCCGCCTCAACCCCGGCAACATCGGCGGTCGCGACAAAGTCGCCGAGGTCGCCGAGAAGGCGAACGCCAAGGGCGTGCCGATGCGGATCGGGGTCAACTCGGGCTCGCTGCCCAAGCACCTGCACGAGCTCGAGCGCGAGGCGCCGGTCGAGGCGCTGGTCGCCGCGGCGATCGAGTTCGTCGAATTGATGGAGGGCCTCGACTTCGAGAACTTCAAGGTCTCGATCAAGTCGACCAACGTCCCCTACACGATCGCCGCCAACCGGCTGCTCTCGGAAAAGATCCCCTACCCGCTGCACCTCGGGGTGACCGAGGCGGGGACGAAATGGGGCGGCTCGCTGAAAAGCGCGGTCGGCCTGGGGACGCTGCTGGCCGATGGGATTGGCGACACGATCCGGATCAGCCTCTCGACCTTCCACGCCGAGGAGGAGGTCAAGGTCGCCTGGGAGATCCTCAAGGCGCTGCAGCTGCGCGAGCGCGGCCCGGTGCTGATCGCCTGCCCGACCTGTGGCCGCCTGCAGTTCGACATGGACTCGGTGGTGGCCGAAATCGAGCAGCGGCTCGAAGGCTACGAGGAGCCGGTCGAGGTCGCCGTGCTCGGCTGCGCGGTCAACGGCATCGGCGAGGCCAGCCACGCCGACTTCGGCATCGCCGGCGCCAAGAACGAGGGCCTGATTTTCGCCGGCGGCAAACCGTTGCGAAAGGTCCCGCAGGAGAAGCTGGTCGACACCCTCTTCGAGGAGATCGACAAATCCCTCGACCGCGGCGGCCAAGTCGAGTTCGACGAGGCCGAGTCGCAGGAGGGGGCCGAGTGGGTCGCCAACATCGAGCGCGAAAACGCCGGCGACCTGACCCCCGAGAAGATCGCCCAGATGGAGAAGGAAGCGGTCGAGCGCGGCGAGTCGGACAAGGTCCTGCTCGACGAGGAGGCCTCGCCGACCGCAGGCCGACGTTTCACCCGGGCCTAGCGAGTAGGTTTCCCGGCGTGAGTCGGCTCTCCCAAACCTTCCTCCCGACCCTCAAGGACGCGCCCGCGGATGCGGAGGCGATCTCGCACAAGCTGATGGTGCGGGCGGGGTTGATCCGGCAGCTGGGGGCCGGGCTATGGTCCTATCTGCCCGCCGGCTGGCGGGCGCAGCGCAAGGTCGAGCAGATCATCCGCGAGGAGATGGAGGCGATCGGCTGCCAGGAGATGCTGATGCCGGTGCTGATGCCGGCCGAGCCTTGGGAAAAGACGGGCCGCTATGCGATCGACGAGCTGTTCAAGCTCGAGGACCGCAAGGGCTCGCCGCTGGTCCTGGCGATGACCCACGAGGAGGCGGTGACGACGCACGTGGCGCGCGAGGTGCGCTCCTACCGCGACCTGCCGCTGATGCTCTTCCACATCCAGACCAAGGAGCGCGACGAGCCGCGGCCGCGGGCCGGGGTGCTGCGCACGCGCGAGTTCACGATGAAGGACGCCTACTCCTTCGACCGCGACGAGGAGGGACTGGCGCGCTCCTACGAGCTGCAGGCCGATGCCTACGCGCGGATCCTCGACCGCTGCGGGCTGCGCTGGTACCGGGTCGAGTCCGACGTCGGGATGATGGGCGGCTCCGGCGCCGACGAGTACATGGCGCCTTGCCCGGCCGGCGAGAACGAGGTCGCCCTGGCCCCGGGCTACGCAGCCAACGTCGAGGTCGCATCCGCCGAGCCGCAGCCGGTCGAGCTGCCGGCGCCCTTGGACGCCCCCGAGAAGATCGCGACCCCGGGCCTGGCCAAGGTCGAGGCGGTCGCCGACCACCTCCTGCTGCCGCACGGCGCCTTCATCAAGACCCTGCCGATCGTCGTCGAGGGCCGGGGGATGGTCCTCGTTCTGCTGCGCGGCGACCACCGGCTGAACGAGATCAAGCTGCGCAACGGGATGGGGACCGACTTCCGCCAGGCGAGCGCCGAGGAGATCGAGCAGCAGCTCGGCCCGGTCGGCTATCTCGGCCCGGTCGGCAGCGGCCTGCCAATCATCAGGGACGCGGCGCTGACCGGCAGCTCCTACGTCACCGGCGCCAACAAGGCGGACACCCACCTGCGCGGGGTCGATCCGGCCCGCGACTTCGAGTCCTACGAGATGGACGTGCGCATGGTCGAGGCCGGCGACACCGCCCCCGGCGGCGGCAAGATCGAGATCGAGGCGGCGATCGAGGTCGGCAACATCTTCAAGCTCGGCACCCGCTACTCGGAGCCGCTCGGCGCCACCTATCTCGACGAGAACGGGGTCGAGCAGACGATCGCGATGGGCTGTTACGGGATCGGGCCGGCACGGATCCTCGCCGCCGCGATCGAGCAGGGCGCCGACGAGCGGGGGATCGTCTGGCCGGCGGCGATCGCCCCCTGGGCAGTCCATCTCGTCTCGCTGGCGAAGGCCGGCGAGCCCGAGCGCGAAGCCGCCGACAAGCTCTACGAGGAGCTGCTGGCCGCCGGCGCCGAGGTCCTCTACGACGACCGCGACGCGGGGCCGGGGGAGAAGCTGACCGACGCCGAGCTGCTCGGCTGCCCGGTGCGGATCGTCGCCGGGCGCCGCGGCCTCGCCGAAGGAGTGGTCGAGGCCACGGTCCGCGCTACCGGCGTGGAGAGCAAGCCGCCGCTCCAGGAGGCCGCCGCCCAGGCGCTGGCGCTCCTCGATGACTGATCGCGACCCCTTCGGCCGCGGCCGCGTGCGCCGCCTCTTCGGACTCGACCGCTCCGCTCCGCCGCCTGCCTCGACCCGCCGGGGCGAGCCGCTGCACCCCTGGACGATCCCCAACGCGGTCGGCTACCTGCGCCTGGCGGCGCTGCCGGTCTTCCTGGTCCTCGCCTACAACACCGAGGACGGGACCTCCGCCGCCTCGGCGATGGTCTTCTGGGCGATCGCCGCCGGCGACTACCTCGACGGGATCCTGGCCCGGATCACCGGTCAGTACAGCCGCATGGGCGCGCTGCTCGACCCGCTGGTCGACCGGCTCACGATCCTCGCCGGCGCCGTCGTCTGCTGGAGCTTCGACCTGCTGCCGCACTGGGCGCTGGCGCTGCTGGCGCTGCGCGAGCTGGCGATGCTCTTCCTCGCCCAGTACGGGCTGCGGCACGGGGTCGACATCGAGGTCAACTGGCCAGGGCGGATCTCGGTCTTCCCGATCATGGGTGGAATCTTCCTCGCCCTGCTGGCACCGGGCTGGGTGGCCAGCGCGCTGCTGATCTGGGGATTGGCGATGGCGATCCTCGCCACCGTGCTCTATGCGCGCACCGGTATCAGGGCCACGCGAGCCGCCCGCCACGCAAGCTGACGCCCAGCCTAGGCGAACCTTCAACCTAGGGTTGAGCCTTCGGCATGGGGCAGCTATGATCGGCAGCCGCGCAAACGGAGGCGACGCCTCCTCGAGTTAGGAGCATCGATGGAGGACACCTTTCCCGATCTCGGGTCTCTCAGCGACAAGGAGCTGAAGGACATGATCGACAACCTGACCGCAGAGGAGAACGAGATCTCCTACAAGCGCCGCGTCCTGCACGGGAAGATCGACATCCTGCGCGCGGAGCTGGTCAACCGCCTGCGCCAGAAACGCGAGGCCGGCGAGTCGATGATCTCCGGCGCCGACGTCGAGCAGCTGACCAAGATCCTCTCGGGCGAGGCCCAGTCGCCGGCGGAGGACGAGCCCGCCGCCTGAGCGGCCGCGCGGGGGAACCAGTCATGGCCGTCCACTGTCCCGAGTGCGGGTTCGCGAACCCCGAGGGGGCGAACTACTGCCAGAAGTGCGGTGCCTACCTGGGCGGCCCGAAAGAGGCCGGCGAGGATCCGACGACGATGACCTACCGGGTCGAGGAGACCGGCGAGATGACGCCAGTCGACATCGACGAGGTGGTCGAGGAGAGCGGTGCCGCGCTGGTGATCCGGGCCGGCGGCGGCCGCGCCGGCGAGAGCTTCAGCGTCGCCGAGGACCGGGTCAGCATCGGCCGCAGCCCCGACGCCGGCGTCTTCCTCGACGACGTCACCGTCTCCCGCAACCACGCCCTGCTGGTGCGGCGGCGCGACGGCCTCTACATCGACGACCTCGGCTCGCTCAACGGCACCTACGTCAACCGCCGCCGGATCGAGTCCCACCGCCTCGCCGACGGCGACGAGATCCAGGTCGGCAAGTACAAGCTGAGCTATCTGGAGCGCTGATGGCGATCTCTTCCGGACAGTCGAACCGCACCGTCGAAGCGCCGAGCCGGCCGCGCAAGGCGCTGACGATCGGCGCCGTCTGCAAAATCCTGCAGAGCGAATTCGACGACGTCTCGATCTCGAAGATCCGCTACCTCGAGGACCAGAAGCTGCTCAACCCGCGGCGGACCTCGGGAGGCTACCGGCTCTACAGCCAGTCCGACGTCGAACGGCTGCGGACGATCCTGCGCCTACAGCGCGACGAGTTCCTGCCGCTGCGGGTGATCCGCCAGGAGCTCGCCTCCGGTGGCGACCTGGTGCTTGGCGACGGCGATCGCAAGCCGGCATCCGGCGGAGGGGCGGTGCGGCGGGCGATCCTCGTCGACACCTCCCGCGCCTACCTCACCCTCGAGGAGATCGTCGAGGAGACCGGCGCCCGCGAGGAGCTGATCGGCGAGCTGGAGAACTTCGGGATCGTGCAGCCGGAGAAACGCGAGGGCAAGACCGTCTACGACGAGACCGACCGCGAGATCGTTCGCGCCGCCAACGAACTCTCTCGGGTCGGGGTCGGGGCCCGGAACCTGCGCGTCTTCCGCTCCTCGGCGGACCGCGAGGCGAACCTGCTGGAAGCGCTGCTAGGGCCCTCGCTGCGCTCCCGCAACCCCGAGCGCCGCAAGGAGGCGCTCGACAGCCTCGAAAGCCTGGCGGCGACGGTCAGCCACCTGAAGCACCTGCTGCTGGTCCGCGACCTGCGCCGCCTCACCGGCGAATAGCCGGTGGCCCGCGTCACCCGCACGCGCACCGTGGAGGCGCCCCTGGGCGCCGTCTGGAAGCTCGTCTCCGACCCCTACAGCCTGCCGCGCTGGTGGCCGCGGACCGCGCGGGTGGAGAACGTCGACGCCAAGCCGGGCGGCAAGCGGACGCAGTGGACCAAGGTCCTACAGACCGGCGAGGGACGGGGGGTGCGGGCCGACTTCCGCTGCGTCAGCGCCGCCGAGGGCGAGCGCTACGTCTGGGAGCAGGAGCTGGCCGGGACGCCGTTCGAGAGGCACCTGAGCGCCCTGCGGGTCGAGATCGGGATGCGCGAGCGGAACGGGGGGACCGAGGTCAGCCTGACCGAGGAGCAGACCCTGAAGGGGATGTCGAGGCTGGGCTCCCCGCTGATGCGGCGGGCGCGCAAGGAGATCCTCGACGAAGCGCTGGACGGGATCGAGGCGGCGCTGACGTGATGCCGTGTCGCTTTATGCGCCCATATGGACCCAAAAGGCGACAGGCATGACACCGCGGCGCGATGCGAAGTGGTGGGGGTGGGGGGATCCCGCGGTGGAGCCTACGCTGGACTCCGAGGCGCTGGCCGTCCTGCGCGAGCGGATCGGCGAGCTCGAGCCCTGGCCGCTGGCACGGGCTCTCGAGGACTTCCAGCTGCCGCCGGCGGTGGCTTTGCCGCAAGCGGTGATCGACGCCGCAGGCGAGGCGAACGTCTTCGGCGGCGACGAGGACCGGCTGCGACACGCGACCGGCTGCGGCTACGCCGACCTCACGCGACTGCGCAACGGGGCGCTTGAGGGCGCTCCCGACGCGGTTCTGGTCCCCGCCGACACGGAGGCTCTGAAGCAGGTCATCGCCGCCTGCGCTGCCGAGGGCGTCGCGATCGTCCCCTTCGGCGGGGGCACCAGCGTCGTCGGCGGGGTCGAGCCGCTGCGCGGATCGCACGGTCGCCTCGTCAGCCTCGACCTTGGCGCCCTGCGCGAGGTCTCCGTAGACCGCCGCTCGCTGACCGCCACCCTCGGTGCCGGCCTGCGCGGGCCGGAGGCTGAGGCGGCACTGGGCGCGCAGGGAGTGACCCTCGGACACTTCCCGCAGTCCTTCGAGTACGCGACGGTCGGCGGCTTCGCCGCGACCCGCTCTGCCGGCCAGGCCTCGAGCGGCTACGGACGCTTCGACGGCCTGGTCAGCTCGGTGCGGCTGCTGGCGCCGGCGGGCGAGATCTCGACCCTGGCGACCCCGCATACGGCCGCCGGCCCGGCCCTGCGTGAGCTGGTGATCGGATCCGAGGGCGTCCTCGGCGTGATCCCCGACGTCACGGTGCGGGTGCGCAAGGCGCCGTCGGTGCGCCGCTACGAGGCTTGGATAGCCGAGAGCTTCGATGCCGGGGCGGAGATCGTCCGCTCCCTGGCGCAGGGCCCCGGCCTGCCGGAGATCGTCCGCGTCTCCGACGAGCAGGAGACCGAGGGGACGCTGGCTCTGAACGGCCCGCGCGGGACCAGCGGGCGTCTCTTCGACGGCTACCTCGGCCTGCGTAGACGCCGCGGTGGCGCCCTGATGATCATCGGCTTCGAGGGCGACGAGGAGTCGACCGCGCGGCGCCGGGCGCTGACCGTGCGCGCCCTGCGCCAGGGCGGGGCCGCCTATCTCGGCCAGGCCGCCGGCAAGGCCTGGGAGCACGGCCGCTACCAGGGCCCCTACCTGCGGGACAAGCTGATGGAGATGGGGGCGATGGTCGAGACGCTGGAGACCTCGCACACCTGGAGCCGCTTCGGCGAGCTACACGAGGCGGTCGGCACGGCGATTCGCAACTCGCTTGCCGCCCAGGGCACGCCCGGGCTGGTCTTCTGCCACCTCTCGCACGCCTATGCCGACGGCGCCTCGCTCTACTTCACCTTCATCTCCCGCGCCCGCCGCGGGGCCGAGATCGAGCAGTGGGCGGAGGTCAAGCGCGCCGCCTGCGAGACGATCGTCGCCCACGGCGGCACGATCACCCATCACCACGCGGTCGGCCGCGATCACGCCCCCTACATGGAGGCCGAGGTGGGATCGACGGGACTGAACGCCCTGCAGGCGGTCAAGGAAGAGCTGGATCCGGAAGACATCATGAACCCGGGGAAGCTGATCCCCGAGGCGTAGCTATTCGGCTTTTTCGCGGTTTGCCGCGCCGACGATCGGGCCGGTGACTTCGCCGTTGAGGACTTCGTCGCCGGTGTAGGCGGGGGCGTTCTTTTCCTTCGTCGCCTTGGCCAGTGAGGCTTTCAGCTGCGTTTCGTCGGTGCGGGTGACGACGATCTGGCCGAAGGTTTCGTTGGCGAGGTAGGCGAGGACTTCGACCGGGACCGTCACCTGGGCGCCGATCCGGCCGTCCTCGCCGACTTCGGTCGAGGCCAGCGGCAGCATTTTCTGCGGCGAGGCGGCGAGCCAGATCGTGTAACCGTCTTCGCCTTCGGCCGGTTCCAGCCCTTCGGCCGCAACCTGCAGCGCCAGGGTCTTCTTCACTCGTCCGAAGACGGCCACCCCGACCGCGTCCCTGCCGTCGACCGCTTTCAGCGAGGCCTTGGTCACCTCTTTACTGCCGCCTTCGGCCGATTTTTCCAGCGCCGCGACGGTTTCCCCGCTGGGCGCGTTGGAGGAGGAGGTCGTGGTCGTGTCCCCGCCATCGTCCCCACCACCGGTGAGCACAAGCACCACAAAGATCACCACGATCGCCGCCCCCGCAAGCAGCGCCCAAAGCCCCCGTCCCTCCAGCAGCTTCAAACGATGCGCATCCTCTTTCACCGTGTGGTGCTCATGCTTCGGAATCGGTTTCGTCTCAGGCGTAGCGGGCCGCGGTGCCTCGACTTTCGGCGCAACCGGAGGGGCCGGCGTAGGCGGAAGTGACTCCCCCGGAGGAGCCTCCCCATCTTTTGCGACGGAGGGGGAGTCACTTCCGCCCCCACCACCAGGCTCAGGAACCACTGGCGCCGGAATCCCTTCCGCTTCGAGCTCCGCCGCAGCGGCCTTGGCCCGCGAGTGGATCTCATCCGGACTCACACCGAGCAGAGCCGAGAGATCCTCATAGCCCTGCGCCCCCCGCTGGGAGAGCAGCCGCAGGATCGCCTTCTGGTCGTCGGACAGCGCCACCGGCTGGGAAGCCTATTAGGGTGCGGGACCGTGAACGACGACGCTTCGGTTAAGCCTGCCCACTTCGACGAGCTGATCGGCACCGAGTGGGTCAGCGACGACCCCGACGACGCCCGCGTCAGGGTCGAGATTCGCGACGACCTGCGGCAGCCGTTCGGGCTGATGCACGGCGGGGTGATGTCCTCGCTGATCGAGAGCATTTGCTCGCGGGCGACCTTCGGTGCCGTCTACGACGACGGGATGGCGGCAATGGGGCAGTCGATCAACGTCAGCTTCATGCGCCCGATCACCCAGGGGGCGGCCGAAGTCCGGGCCAAGGCCCGCCACCGCGGCCGCACCACCTGGCTCTGGCAGGCCGAAGTCCTCGACGACGAGGGCAGGACCTGCGCGCTGGCCCAGATGACCATCGCCGTCCGGCCGCGGCCGAGCTAGGCCTTAGCCGCCGAATCTGTTGGTAATCGGCAAGCGCCTGTCCTTGCCAAAAGCCCGCGGCGTGATCCGGATCCCCGGCGCCGCCTGCCGGCGCTTGTACTCGGAACGGTCGACCAGGCGGATGACCTCGTCGACGGTCTCGGCCGGCACTCCCGTCGCGATGATTTCCTCGCGCCCTTCGTCGCGCTCGACGTAAGCCTCGAGGATCCGGTCGAGCACCTCGTAGGGCGGCAGCGAGTCCTCGTCGCGCTGATCGGGTCGCAGCTCGGCCGAGGGGGCGCGGTCGATCACGCTGGCCGGGACCAGCTCGCGGCCGGCGCGCTCGTTCCGCCGCCGCACCAGGTCGTAGACGAGCTGCTTCGGCACGTCCTTAATCACCGCGAAGCCGCCGGCCATGTCGCCATAGAGGGTCGCGTAGCCAACCGACATCTCGCTCTTGTTGCCGGTCGTCAGGACCAGCCAGCCGTGGCGATTTGAGAGGGCCATCATCAGGTTGCCGCGGATCCGCGCCTGCACGTTCTCGGCGGTCAGGTCGGGCTCGGAGGGTTTGGTCGGATCGCGCGGCACCGCCCGCTCGGGCTCGGCCAGGTAGCCGCTCAGCGAGCGCTCGTAGCTCTCCATCACCGGCTCGATCTCGATCTCGAACAGCTCGCAGCCGAGATTGGCGGCGATGTCGCGGGCGTCCTGCTGGGTCTCGGAGCTGGAGTGGGGGGAGGGCATGACCACGCAGGTGAGCCGCTCGGGGCCGAGGGCGTCGGCGGCGACCATCGCCACCAGCGCCGAGTCGATCCCGCCCGAAAGCGCCAGTCCGACGTGCTTGAAGCCGTTCTTCCGCACGTAGTCGCGCAGCCCGAGGGTCAGCGCCCCGTAGACCTCGTCGAGGTCGGGGAGGGGGTCGACCAGCGGTCCGGGCGCCCCGTCCGGGACCTCGCAGACCAGCAGCTGCTCCTCGAACTGGGCGGCACGGGCGATGACGCTGCCGTCGGGAGCGGTGACCATGCTCTGGCCGTCGAAGACCAGCTCGTCCTGGCCGCCGACCAGGTTGCAGAAGGCGAAGTAGGTGCCGTAGGCGCGCGAGCGCTCGGCGAACATCGCTTCGCGCTCCTTGCCCTTGCCGCGGTGGTAGGGGGAGCCGGAGGGGTTGGCGATCAGCCGGGCGCCCGCCTCGGACTCGGCCTGTGCCGGCGGCCCCGGCACCCAGACGTCCTCGCAGATCGTCAGCCCGACGGTCAGGCCGCCGGCTTCGATCGTCATCGGCTCGGTGCCGGGGACGAAGTAGCGCTGCTCGTCGAAGACGCCGTAGTTGGGCAGCCGGTTCTTGCGGTAGACGGCCTGGACGCGGCCCTCGGCCAGGACGGCGGTCGAGTTGAAGGCGTGGCGGGGGTCGACCCGGTCGGCCACCGGCTCGGCGAAGCCGACCAGGACCGTGATCCCCTGCGCCTCGGCGGCCAGCTCCTCGACCGCCTGCTGGTTGGCCCGCAGGAAGTGGCGCTTCAGGTACAGGTCCTCGGCCGGGTAGCCGGGGATGCAGAGCTCGGGGAAGACCACCAGCTCGGCGCCCGCCTCGCGGGCGCGGCCGATCCACTCGGCCGCCTTGGCGGTGTTGCCGGCGACGTCGCCAACGGTGGGGTTGATCTGGGCGAGGGCCAGGCGCATCGGGGAAGTATCTCCATCGTTCTGCGTGGAGGTACTTTCGGCCCCCGTTAGGGTTTCCTGGGCATGCGGAACCGCCGACGGCATCTGGTGGGCATCTCGGCGGCGCTGCTCCTGGCGATCGTCGCAGCCGGCCCTGCCCGGGCCGCCGAGGATCTCGGCCCTGCCGGCCTCGCCTCCGACGCCCAGAAGCCGTTCATGGAGCCGCGCTGGCGGCCTACCGACGCCAAGGACCCCAACCGCAACGCCTACTCGGTGCCGGAGGCGCCCACCTCGCCGGCCTGCTCGCGGCACTTCTGTGTCCACTGGGTCGCGGAGGGCCTCAGCGCCCCCGACCTCAGCGATCGCAACGGCGACGGCGTGCCCGACTTCGTCGAAACCGTCCTGCGGGTCGCCGAACGCGTCCACCGGGTCGAGAACGGCAAGCTCGGCTGGCGCGAGCCGCGCAGCGACGGCCGCCAGGGAGGGGGGCGCGGCAAGACCGACGTCTACCTCTCCCAGATCGGCGGCGAACTGTTCGGCTACGCGGCGCCGGACCGCGGTCAGGCGACCAAGCAGCACCGGATCCCACGCCGCCTGCACGGCTATCTGGTCCTCGACAACGACTACAGCGCCTTCGAGTTTCCCGGCACCAAGCCCCTGGCCGACCTGCAGGTGACCTTCGCCCACGAGTACAACCACATCCTCCAGTTCGGCTATGACGCCTACCAGGACCCCTGGTTCGCGGAGGCGACCGCGACTTGGATGGAGGACCAGGTCTACAACGGGATCAACGACTACATGCGCTACGTCGGCCGCTGGGTGAAGCTCTACGAAACGCCGCTGACCGCCAACTCGATCAAGGAGTACGGCAGCGCCGTCTGGAACCAGTGGCTGACGCGCCGCTACGGCCCGGCGATCGTCCGCAAGGCCTGGGCCGGGGCGATCGACGCCAAGCCGGGCGGCTTCTCGGTCTCCAGCTACGAGCGGGCGCTGCGCTCGACCGGCCCCTCGGACTTCAGCCACGACTTCGCCCGCTTCGCCGCCGCCGTGGCGGAGTGGCGCACCGGCAAGGGCTTCCGCGAGAGCAGCCTCTACCCAGACGCGCCCCGCCAGGGCCACCTGCCACTCGACGGCCGCCATCTGACGCGGCTGCTCAACCACACCTCCTTCCAGTTCCTCCGAGTGCGCCCCCAGAAGGGCCGCGCGATAACCCTGCGGATGACGGCCCCGCGCGGCACCGCGGCGGGCCTGGCCCTCGTCGGCCGGCTCGGCAGCGAGCGCCACGGGCGCCCGGTGATCAGGCTCGATTACCAGCGCGGGGGAGGCCAGTTGCAAGTCCGCCTACCGAACCCAGGCCGCTTCCGCCGCATCACCGCCGTTTTGGTCAACGCAGACGCTCGCGCCAGAGGCTTCGACGTAGGCCTCCTCGACTGGAACTACCTAACCGACGGCCTGCCGTTCGAAGTCAGCGGGCGACTACTGAAGTAGCCGCGGTAGAGGGTGCCGGTGTCCCTCTCCGGAATTGACCTCCCCTCCGCTTCGCTCCGGGGAGAACCTGCTGCGCGGCTCCGCGCGCGAAGACCAGATTGCATATCGCCGAACATTCCTCCGAGGGACACCGGCACCCTCTAACGACAGCTTTCGGAGGTACGTCAATCAGCGAGTCCGCAGAAATACGTGCTGTGTACGTATTTTCGCGGACTCGCTGAAACCAGCTGTTCCTCCAACCGCTGTCGCTAGGAGGGACGGGTGTCCCCTTCCCGACCGGCGAAAGGCGAAAATCCCAGGGAGGGAAGGGGACACCCGTCCCTCCCTACAGGCAGACGCCCGAACTCACCCGCGTGACTCAGCGGCAACCGGGCTGGAGCCGTTGGTCGACGCCGCAGCGGCCTTGCTCTTCTTGCTCTTCGGCTTCTTCTTGGCGGGGGCGGTGCCGATGACCTCTTTGGTCGCCGCTTCGAGGTCGAGGGAGAAGCTGTCCAGGTCGGCCATCGCGTCGTAGTCGCCGACTAGGCCGAAGTTGACCTGCCCGTTGTAGGACATGATCCCGACGCAGAGCGCCTGGCGCCGGGCCAGCGGCACCATCGGGAAAATCGACTCCATCTTGCGTCCCAGCACGTAGAGGGGAAACTGCGGCCCCGGCACGTTGGTGACGACGAGGTTGAAGAAGCGCTGGGCGGGCTGCAGTCGGGCCGCCTGGGAGGCGATCGTCGAAGGCGCGAAGTCGGTCAGTTTGGTCAGGATCTCGGCCCCGACCGCCTGGCCGGAGGACTTCAGGTCGCCCATCTCGCCGGTCATCAGCTGCAGCCGCTCGACCGGGTCCTCGCACCAGACCGGCAGCGGCGCCATCATCGCCGAGATGCGGTTGCCGAGGGCGCCGTGCTCCTCGTCGGCGCGGACGCTGACCGGGACCATCGCCCGCAGCTCGAGGCCGGCGGTGTCGTGGCCGCGGGCGCGCAGGTATTTGCCAATGCCGCCGGCGACGATCGAGAGGATCACGTCGTTGACGGTGCCTCCGTGGGCGTCCTTGACCCGCTTCAGGTCGCCGAGGTCGGTCTGGACCATCTGGAAGCGGCGGTGTGGGCCGATCTCGACGTTAAAGACGGTGCTGGGAGCGGCCATCCCGGCGCTGACCATCTTCGAGGTCGCGCCGAGGCCCTTCAATACCTGGCGCGGGCCGCGCAGCGCATGGCGGATGCCGCGATAGATCTCCGGCGGGCTGGTAAGTCGCTCGCGCCAGGCCTGGCTCAGCAGTTGGACGTTGGTCGGCTCGGGCCGGGCTAGCCAGGGTGGGGCTTTGTCAGGCGTGCCCGCGGGCTCGGCGTCAAGGTCGAAGAGGACGGTGGTAATGTCGACGCCGGAGACCCCGTCGACCAGGGCGTGGTGGCTCTTGCCGACGATCGCGAAACGGTCCCCCGTCAGGCCCTCGACCAGCCACAGCTCCCAGAGAGGCTTGGAGCGGTCGAGCTGCTGGGAGAAGATCCGCGCCGCGAGGTTGCGCAGTTGCTCGTCGGATCCCGGCGCCGGCAGCGCGGTCTGGCGCACGTGGTAGTCGAGGTTGAGGTGCGGGTCGTCGACCCAGACCGGCCGGCCCTGGTCGAAGGGGACGAAGCGCAGCTTTTGGCGGAAGCGCGGCACCAGGTGCAGGCGCGAGCCGATGTGGTCGCGGAATTCGGCGTGGGTCGGGGCTTCGCCTTCGAAGATGCTGACCGAGGCCACATGCATGTGGGCGCCGGAGCGCTCCAGATGGAGAAAGGAGGTGTCGAGGCCGGTCAGGCGGTCTTGCTGGCTCACCTGTCCCATGTTCGCACACATGTCCAGGTGCGATGTGAACGCCCTGGCCCCGCTGGAAAGCCAAGTTTTCACGGAATCTTGCAGTCCTGCGAATGTGTGCGTCTGCTCACAATTGCGCGGCGGATACGTCCCTAGCGTGTTCCCTTCGAAACGACCTGCCGAGTCCCCTCGCCTCCGGGCGCAGGGTCAGCGATCCCGCTAGGCAGCAGAAAGAGAGCACACACAGATGCGAAAACTCCTGCCCGCGATGGCGGCTGCCGTCGCGCTCACCGTCGGCCTGGCCCCGGCTGCAGCGCAGAGCCCGCGCCACGCCCATCACGAGCGGTCCCGCTCCCACGTCGCCCTGCACCTCTCGACCCACACGGTGCTGGCGGGGAACGGTGTTGCCGTGCGCGGCAAGGTGCGGCCGAGCGGCCGCCACCGGGTCAAGGTGGTCTTCCGCGGTCCCGACGGGGGCGTGCGTGGGGTGACCACGCGGGCCGACGGGACCTTCACCCTGCGATGGACGCCGGAGCGGATCGGCAGCTACGCGGTTCGCGCCTACGGCGTCCACGACCGGCAGGTCGCCGCTTCGCACAGCTCCGCACGCAAGCTGACGAGCTACCGCCTAGCCGGCGCCTCCTATTACGGGCCGGGCATCTTCGGCAACGGCGTCGCCTGCGGCGGCACCCTGCTGCCGGGGACGATGGGCGTAGCGAACAAGACCCTCCCCTGCGGGACGAAGGTGAAGCTGCGCTACCACGGCCGCAGCGTGACCGTGCCGGTGATCGACCGCGGCCCCTACGTCGCCGGGCGCGACTACGACCTGACCTGGGCGGTGAAGCTGAAGCTGGGCTTCCCCGGCGTCGGGACGGTTCTAGCGAGTCGCTGAACGGCGCCGGACCGAGCGGGGCTAGGACGCAGGGAGGCCGAGATACCAGCGCTATTCGGCCGACTGAGGACACCGCCCCGCGAAGTGTCCGCCGCCGTTCAGGAGGCGAGGCCGAGCTGGAGCTGACCTGGTGTCGGCTCCGGCTTGGCCTCTGCCTTGTCGCTCTCGAAGGAGGCGAGGCGGACGCCGAGCAGGCGCACCGGCCGCTGCGGGTCGTAGGCGCGCAGCAGCTCGAGGGCGATCGGGGTGACCACCGTGGGGTCGTCGGTCGGCGCGTCCAGGGTGTGGGAGCGGGTGACGTTGGTCCAGTCGTCGAGACGGATCTTGATCCCGACCGTGCGGCCCCGCAGCTCCCGCTTGCGCAGTCGCCGGCAGAGCTCCTCGGAGAGCTCGCCGATGTGGCGCTCCAGCTCATGGCGCTGGTTGACGTCCTGGTCAAAGGTGATCTCGGTCGACTGCGACTTGGTCTCGTGTTCGGAGACGACCGGCGTCTCGTCGAGGAGGTTGCCGCGGGCGTGCAGCCAGGCGCCCGAGCGGGGTCCGAAGCGCTCTTCCAGCGCCGGCCGCTCCCACTGCCGCAGGTCCGAGAAGGTGCGGATCCCCATCGCTTCCAGACGCGCAACCGTTTTCGGCCCGATCCCGGGGACGAGACCGGGGGAGTGGTCGGCGAACCGCTCCAGCGCCTGCTCGCGCGAGAGGACGACCATCCCGGCCGGCTTGCCTAGCTCGCTGGTGATCTTGGCCAGCATCCTGCTCTCGGAGATCCCGACCGAACAGGTCAGGCCGTTATCAGCGTTGATCTCCGCCATCACCCGCCGCATCGTCGCCTTCGGGGAGAAGAGCCCAGTCAGGTCGAGGTAAGCCTCGTCCAGACCCACCACCTCGACCACCTCAACGTTCCGCCGCAGCACGTCCATCACCTGCCCCGAGGCCTCCCGGTAGGCCGGGAAGTCAGGGGTCAGATAGACCGCATCCGGCAGTCGCCGCCGCGCCACAGCCGCCGGCATCGCCGAATGGATCCCAGCCAGCTTCCGCGCCTCATAGCTAGCGGTAGTGACCACCGCCCGAGGCCCCGATCCGCAGACCACCACCGGTTTCCCGCGCAGCTCCGGCCGCCGCCGCAGCTCCACAGACGCATAGAACGCGTCCATGTCGAGATGGGCAATGGTCCGCTCAAAGCTCACCCCTCGATGTTAGGAATGTCGAGGGACGGTCTCGGTTAGCTACTCCAGGCAGATGTCACCTCCGCCGCCGATCAGGAAGGCAACGAGGAAGAGGCCGCCCCAGAGGGCGACTAGAGATACGGGCGCCAAGGTCGAGATCAAAAAAGCCTTGACGCTGTTCGCCGCCTTGGTCCGGTGGGCGATCGCCGCCCCGAGGACACCGGGTACGAGCAGCAGCGCCGCGAGCTTGCCGCCTTCGCTGTCGTCTCCGAAGGCGCCGGCATAGAAGGCGGCGACGATGAACGAGCCGAGCACGAACGTGGCAACAAGGAGACCTGCCAGAAACCGCCGCTCCCTCCTGTCGCGTCCCAGCCCCCGCACGATCAGGACGGCCACGGCGATACAGATCGCAAAGACGCCAAGGGTGAGCAGCAAGCCGACTGCGCCGCTGCCTCCCTCCCCGCAGGCCGCCAGAATCATGAGCGGGATCCTAAACTCAAGCTGTGGCTTCCCCCGAGGCGAAGAACCTGGAGGCGATCTCGCAGGCGATCGACCAGCACAACTCCAACTGCCCCTTCCCGGCGGCGGAGGTGCGGATGAACCCTTTCGAGGTCGAGCGGCTGGGGTGGGACACGATCAGGGGTCTGCCGGTGGTCCCGGACGGTGAGATCGGCACCGGCCGGTTCCGCATCGTCTGCTCCCGCGACATGGAGGACGACGGGCTCGAGGTCGTCGAGGCGGTCGGCAAAGAGCTGGAGACCGTTGCTCCGAGCCCCAACTGATCGCCTCTCCGAACTTTGGTGCCCTATGGGGGCCACAAGTTCGGAGTCGTTGACTAGACGTTGTTGTAGAAGTCCAGGCCGGATTCTTCCATCCAGTTGATCACCTGGATGTTGAGCTGGGAGAGCTCGCCGGTCCAGATCAGCACCCCCATCGCGATCAGGATCAGGCCGCCGGTGACGACGATCGCCTCGTAATGGCGCTTGATCACGCTGAAGGCAGTGGTCATCTGCGAGAAGGCCACCGCGGTCAGCAGGAAGGGGATCGCCAGCCCGGCCGAGTAGACGGCGAGCAGGAAGGCGCCGTGGGCGGCCGAGCCGGACAGCGACGCGGCGCCGAGGATCGCGCCCAGGGTCGGGCCGATGCAGGGGGTCCAGGCGATCGCGAAGGCCGCCCCGGCGACGATCGGCCCGCCCTTGCCCGCCCGCTCCAGCAGGGCGTCGACGTGCCACTCGCGGTTCAGCCGGGTGACGAAGAGGGAGCTGACGAAGAGCACTCCCATGAGGATGATCAGGCCGCCCGAGATCTTGGTCAGCAGCTCCTTGTGGTCCTGCAGGACCGAGCCGACACCGGTTGCGGTCAGCCCGAGGAGGATGAAGATCGCCGAGAAGCTGGCGACGAAGAGCAGGCTCGGGCCCAGCACCCGGCGCCAGCCGACCTTCTCCAGCTCGTTCGGCGAGACGCCGGTCACGGCCGAGAGGTAGCCGGGAACGAGCGGCAGCACGCAGGGGGAAAGGAAGGAGACGACGCCGGCCGCCAGGGCGGCGAGGATCCCCACCCCCGCGGCGGGATCGGTGGTTGCGATCGCGATTACCACGGGGGCTCAGGTTACCCTCACGCCCGTGTCGTCCCGTCCCTCGCAGCCGCTCTTCAACGCCGCCGGAACGGCGCGCCGCCTGCGCGCCTCGCCGCTCTTCGCGATCGGCCCATCCGAACCGGGCCCGGCGATCCGGCGCGGGTTCCTGCTGTCGGTGCCAATCGGCCTGGCGCTCTTCGTCGAGCTCGGCTTAAACGCGCCGACCCAGGGGGCAATCGCGGTCGGCGCGCTGGTCAACGGCTTCCCGGGGATGGACGCGCCCGCCCGGCCGCGGGCGGGCTGGCAGGCCGCCACGGCACCGATGATTGGCATCGCCGCGGCGATCGGCATCCTCAGCAGCCAGACCGGCCCGACCGCGGTGATTGCCCTCGGCCTGATGGGGCTGGTCGCCGGCTACTGCTTCGCGGTCTCGCTGCGGCTGGCGATCGTCGGCCTCTCGGTGACCCTGGCGATGCTGATTGCCCAGGGGCTCTTCCTGACGAGCGGGGACGCGCTGCCGGCCCTCCTCTACGGAACGCTCGGCGGCCTCACCCAGGTCGCCTGGTCGCTGATCGTCTGGCTCGCCCGCGACCGGGCCGGGGACGAGCCGGAAAAGGCCTGGAGCGGGAGGGAGGCGGTCGCGGCCTGGCGCGCCAACCTGACGCTCTCCTCCCAGAGCGCCCGCCACGCGCTCCGCTTCGGCGCCGCCCTGGCCGCCGGCGTCGCCACCTACCGGCTGCTCGATCTCCACCAGCACGGGTTCTGGATCCCGCTGACGATCCTCTTCGTGATGCGGCCCGAACGCGACGAGACCGACCACCGCCTGGTCCTCCGCGCCATCGGCACCGTCATCGGCCTGGTGGTTGCGACCTCGGTGGCCGAGGCCTTCGGCGGCTCCGACCTCGTCCTCGGCGCCTTCCTCACCGTCGCCGCCGCGCTCAGCTTCGGCCTGCTGACGGTCCAGTACGCGCTGTTCACGGCGTCGATCACCACCTACGTGGTGCTGATGAGCGCCACCCTGGGGGAGGGCGCCTTCCGCGCTGCCGGCCAGCGCGCAACCGGCACCGTGCTCGGCATCCTGATCGCCTTCCTGGCCTGGCGGCTTTGGTCCAATCCCACCGGCACGGTAGATTTGGCCAGTCAGCCAAACATGGGAGGAGCGAGCAGTTGAGCAACAAGACTTACGTCATCGGGGTCGGGATGACCAAGTTCGAGAAGCCCGGCACCAAGGAGGGCGACTACCCCGACTGGGCCAAGGAGGCGGGGGAGAAGGCGCTCGCCGACGCGGGCATCCCGTACGAGGACGTCGAGCAGGCCTACGCCGGCTACTGCTACGGCGACTCGACCTACGGCCAGCGGGCGCTCTACCAGCTTGGGCTGACCGGGATTCCCGTTGTCAACGTCAACAACAACTGCTCGACCGGGTCCTCGGCGCTGTTTCTGGCGCGCCAGGCGGTCAAGGGCGGGGTCGCCGACTGCGCCCTGGCGCTGGGCTTCGAGAAGATGGAGCCGGGCAGCCTCGGGGTCAAGTACACCGATCGAACCAACGCGCTCGACAAGCACGCGATGCGGATGTTCGAGATCCGCGACCCGGAGGCCTCGCCGCCGGCGCCGCAGATGTTCGGCAACGCAGGCCGCGACCACATGCAGAAGTTCGGCTCGAATCCCGACCACTTCGCTTGGATCGGCTGGAAGAACCACAAGCACTCGGTCAACAACCCCTACGCCCAGTTCCAGGACGAGTACTCGCTGGAGGACATCAAGGCGGCGAAGATGATCCACGACCCGCTGACCAAGCTGCAGTGCTCGCCGACCTCCGACGGCTCGGCCTGCGCGATCGTCGCCTCCGAGGCCTACGTCGACAAGCACGGGCTCTGGGACCAGGCGATCGAGATCGCCGGACAGTCGATGGTCACCGACCTCAGCAGCACCTTCGACGAGAACGCCGACTGCATGACGATCGTCGGCTCCGACATGTCGAAGACGGCGGCCGACGCGGCCTACGCCGAGGCGAGCGTGGCGGCGGCGGAAATCGACGTCTGCGAGCTGCACGACTGCTTCAGCGCCAACGAGCTCATCACCTACGAAGCGCTCGGGTTCGCCGCCGAGGGCGAGGCGCACAAACTGGTCGAGGCCGAAGCCACCACTTACGGCGGCGACGGCCCGGTCGTCAACCCCTCGGGCGGGCTGATCTCCAAGGGGCACCCGCTGGGCGCGACCGGCCTGGCCCAGTGCTCGGAACTGACCTGGCAGCTGCGCGGCGAAGCCGACAAGCGCCAGGTGGACGGGGCGAAGGTCGCCCTGCAACACAACATCGGCCTCGGCGGAGCCGCCGTGGTCACGGTCTACAAACCGGCGGCCTAGGGAACGGCCGCCGCAACGGAGGAGGAGCAGACGATGGCGAAGGAGCGGCGTTCACTCAGCGGCAAGGTCGTGGCGATCACCGGCGGGGCGCGCGGGATCGGCAAGGCGACGGCGACGGCCCTGGTGCGCAAGGGGTGCCGCGTCGCGATCGGCGACCTCGACCTCTCCCTGGCGGAGAAGACCGCCGGCGAGCTGGGAGGCGGCACCGTCGCCCTGCAGCTCGACGTCACCGACCGCTCCTCCTTCGCGCACTTCCTCGAGGAGGCCGAACGCCAGCTCGGCCCGGTCGATGCGGTGATCAACAACGCTGGGATCATGCCGGTGACCCCGTTCGACGAGGAGAGCGCCGAGTCGGTGCAGCGCCAGATCGACATCAACATCGGCGGCGTCATCACCGGCACCCAACTGGCGATGAAGCGGATGCGGCCACGGGGTAGCGGCTACATCGTCAACATCGCCTCGCAGGCGGGCAAATCCGGGCTGCCGGGGATCGCCACCTACTCGGGGACCAAGCACGCCGTCGTCGGCATCAGCGAGGCGGTACGGGCGGAGCTGCGCGGCAGCGGCGTCGAGGTCCTTTGCGTAATGCCGACCGTGGTCAACACTGAGCTGACCAGCGGCGTCGGCCAGAAATGGGTGAAACCAGTCGAGGCCGAGGACGTCGCCAACGAGATCGTCGATGCGATGGAAGTACCGCGCTTCGACGTCTTCGTCCCGCGCGCCAACGGCGCCCTCTACAAGGTTCTGGCGCCGCTGCCGCGCAGCTGGCGCGAGGCGCTGGGACGGGCGATGAAGGTCGACAAGCTGATGATCGAAGTCGACCACGGCGCCCGCCAGGCCTACGAGAACCGGGCGGCGAAGAGCGAGCCCGGCCAGGACGAGGACGCCGAGGCGCCGGCGCCGCAGCGCGACGCGGCCTAAAACGCGTTCGGTGAACTTCGGGCGCCCCAGCGCCGTAAATTCACCTAACGAGCTGATGGGACGGATCTACAACAACACCTGGGGCCGAGGCTTCTCGGCCCTCTACGACCGGGCCTTCGAGGCAAGCGAAGAGGCCGGCCTGCGCGAGATGCGCGCCCATCTCCTGAGCGGAGCGAGGGGGAGGGTGCTGGAGTTGGGCGCGGGAACCGGCCTGAATCTGGAGCTGTATCCCCGCGAGGGTCTCGACAGCCTGGTCCTGACCGAGCCCGACCCGCACATGTTCAAGCAGCTGCGCCAGCGGGCGGCGAAGGACTGCGCCGGCGCGGAGCTGCTCCAGGTCGGCGCCGAAGACCTCCCGTTCGACGACGACAGCTTCGATACCGCCGTGGTGACGCTGGTCCTCTGCACGGTCCCGGACCAGCAGGCGGCGCTGCGGGAGATCTCCCGCGTCCTCAAGCCAGACGGCCAGCTGCTCTTCCTCGAGCACGTCCGCTCACCGCACCATGACCTCGCCAAGTGGCAGGACCGCCTCGAGAAGCCCTGGCGCTTCCTCGGCGACGGCTGCCACTGCAACCGTGACACCGAGGCGAACCTCCAGGCCGCCGGCTTCGAGCTGAGCGACCTCGAACACCCCAAACTCCCCAAGGCCCCGCCGATCGTCCAGCCGATGGCGACGGGCAGCGCCCGACTCATCACCTAGCAAATACGCCCGGTCGCCCTTAGACGACCAGGCATCCGATGAGGTCATCCGATCTTCTGAATAGATACGGCCGGAATAACCGCGACAGTGTGGTGAAGACGCATCGCTTGCACCTCCTCTCATTGCTTCGGCGACCCTTGCTGGACCAACGCACGATAATGGTGGTTATGTCAACTTGACTCAGGAGAGGCGGGGTGAGCGGCTAAAACGCCGCTTCCAGGGCTTCTTCCAGGGCCTCCACTGATTCCGGGGTCCCTATCGGTTCCAGTCCCTTGGTTCCCGGTCCTTTGACGGCGAATGACGGCGTGCCGCTGAAGCCGAGCTGCTGCGCTTCGGCGGTCGTTGCTTCGACCTTGGATTCGAGCTTGGCGCGTTCCTTATTCCAGTGGGCCAGGTTCTTCACCCCGGCCGCTTTGGCGATCGACTTCAGAAAGGCGTCGTCGGCGTAGCCGGAGTTCTCGGCACCCTGGTTCTTGTAGAAGAGCTCGACGTAGTTCCAGCCGCGCCCCTGTTCGCCCGCCGCCAAGGCCGCGGCGCCGGCGGGCTGGGATTGCGGCCCGATGATCGTGTAGTTGCGGAACTCGAGCGTCGCCTCGCCATTCTTGACCTGGTTTTCGATAATCGAAGGCAGGACTTCTTCGGCATATCCCTTGCAGACCGGGCATTGGAGATCGCCGAACTCGACCAGTTCCATCGGCGCCCCCGGGTCGCCCAACACCATGCCGTTTTGCGGGATCCCCTGCAGCTCTTGCGCCACTTCACCCGCATCTTCGGCGTCGGGTTCTCCGGCGCTGTCGCTGCCCGTGCCGTTGATCACGATCAGAGCGACGACCACGACGATCGCGAGGAAGACACCGCCCGCCGCCAGCTGCATCAGCTTTTTCCGGCGCTCCTCGCCCTGCGCCGCAGTTTCCGACTGCTCGCGCCCCTGCCGGCGTTTCTCGCGCTCGCTCTTGCCGCTCATCTGGCCTCCTGAAGTTCGGCTCCCCCGTAGGCGATGAGGCGAGTCGCATTCAGCAGGAAGAGAATCGTCATCAGAACCGCGCTGACCACGCACCACTGGCAGATCGCTTCGATCTTGAAAATCTCCAGGTAGGTGAGGAAGACGCTGTAGCCGAACCCGCCCAGAGCAACCGCGAAGCCGCCGAACCGCGCCAGGTCGTTGAGGAAAAAGGCGCTCGCCAGGAGCAGGACGTAGCCGAAGATGCCGAAGATCGCGATGTTGACGCCGGCGACGTGCGAGTAGGAGCTCTTGGCGACCGTCGCACAGCCATGGCCGCCTGCGAGGCAGACCGGCGAGCCACCGCCCGAATCGGCAATCGCGATGTAGGTGGCGACGCCGAGACCGAGGGCGGCGACGAAGGCGATCGCCCGCCGCAGGTTGTCCTCGCTCGGGTAGCTCACCGCGCGGAAGATAAGGCCTCGGCGTAAAAGGGCGCTAAGACACGCGAGAGCCTGCCGCCCTGCCATGCCAGCGGCGACTCGCCCGGCTCCTCGCTGACGAGCTGCGCCTGCGGCAGCATCTCGGCGTAGGCGGCCGCGGTTTCATATGGATGGCCGGGATCGGCGTCGTCGTTGCTGGCGACGACCAGCGCGGGAACGTCGAGGCCGCGCAGCTCCTCCAGCGATCCAAACGGTCGTGAGCGCGGCACCTCGCGGAGCGCCTGCACGAGTGCCCCTGGATGGGACTGCGCCTCGAGGCGCTCACGGGTGAAGCGCAGGATCGAGTCGCGCCAGCGGGGGTCGAAGCCCTGTGTTTCGCCCAGATAAGCGAGGAATCCGTCGATGCCGCCGGTTTCCAGCGCCGTCGCCAACCCGTCCCAATACTCCAGCGACTCCGGCTCGATCGTGCCCGCGTAGACCGGGCCGATCACGACCAGGCCCGCCAGGCGCTCCGGGTGGCGCAGCGCGTAGCTGACTGCAGTGTGCGCGCCCATCGAGTGCCCGCCGAGCAGGAACCGCCCTTCGCCGGCCCGCTCGGCGACGATTCGCTCCAGGTCGGTGACCAGCTCCGGGTATCCATAACCCTCCCCCACTGGGGCGGGGTCGGACTCGCCGTGGCCGCGCGCGTCGTAGACGATCACCTCGTAGCCGGCTCGCGGCAGCGCCTTGGAGCCGTGCAGGACCTGGCGCCTGGTCGCGGTGATTCCGTGGCAGAGGACAACCGGCGGCCCCTCCCCCGTCGCTTCCCCCCGCAGGCTCGGCTCCGCCCCGACGACGAAGGGCCGCGCCTCGAGCGGCATCAGGCCAGCGAGGCGACCGCGCGCTCGAGATCCTCGACGGACTCGTACTGCGCGCCGGTCCGCGAGACGCTGCGGTGGCGGACGATCCCCTCGCCGTCGATGACGAAGATCGCCCTATGCACGTAGCGGCCGCCGGGGGCGTCGGGCAGCCCGGCAACCTTCGCGAGCGGCCCGATCCAGCCGGTGACGCCGTAGCTCTTGGCGACCGCCAAGTCCTCGTCGGCGAGCAGCGGCACATTCAGTTCCTGCTCCTTGACCCAGTGCTCGTGCGAGTGGACCGACTGGGGCGAGACCCCAAGCACCTCGGCGTCGAGCTCGTCCAGCCGGTCGCTTTCGTCGCGGTAGTTGCAGAACTGCTTGGTGCAGACGGTGGTCGCGTCGCCGGGATAGAAGGCGAGGATCAGGTTGCGGCCGCGATAGTCGGAGAGACGGTAGGTCTTCTCCCCCGTGCCGGGGAGAGCGAAATCCGGTGCTGCATCGCCGACGTCGACCTTGGCCACAGAACGAGCTTACCCGGGCGCTTCGGCGAGGGCGACCTAGCCCTGCTCGACCGTGACTTCTTCCATCAGGACGGTCTGTTTCGGTTTTTCTTCCGGCGTACCGAGGGCTTCGATCTTTTCCACCGTGTCGTAGCCCTTGGTGACCTTGCCGACCAGGGCGTATTCGGGCGGCAGGCCGGCGTCGGGGGCGGTGACGACGAAGAACTGACTGCTGGAGCGCCCGGGCGGGTCGGCCGAGCTCTTCGCCATCGCAACCACGCCCTTGGTGTAGGAGAGGTTGGGCGGCGGCTTCTCGTCCATGTTGTAGCCCGCCCCGCCGGTCCCGGTTCCTTCGGGGTCGCCGCCCTGGATCACGAAGCCCGGGGCGATGCGGTGGAAGGTGAGGTCGTCGTAGAAGCCTTCCTCGGCGAGGAAGGCAAAGGAGTTGGCGGTTTCCGGGGCGCGGTCGGTGTCGAGCGCGATCTCGAAGCTGCCGCAGCTGGTCTTCACGACTGCCGTCGCCGTTTCGCCCTTCTTCAGCACCTCCTTCGGCGCCTTGAAGCTGACGCTCTTCGGGGCCGGCGCTTCGACCTTCTTGCAGCCGCCGGCGCTCGCTTCGTCGCTCGAGGTGGACGAGGATTCGTCGCTCGAGCCGCCGCCCTGGCCGATCAGAACCGCCGCCACAACGGCGACCGCGACGACGGCGAAGACGACCAGGACGATCCAGCGGCGATCCGGTTTCTGCTCCTCCACGGCGCGAACCCTAATGATGGCGGCGGAGGAAAAGCGGGCGACCTACGATCTACAGGTGGCCTCGATTCCCCCGCTCACCCCGCTCGCCGCGGCAGTCCTCCACGTCGGCGATCCCGAGCGGATCCTCCAGCTCGAATGCGGGGACGGCGCGGGGGCTTTGTTCCTCGCGCGGGAGTTCCCAGCGCCCGTGTGCGCGGCGTCGATCGCTCGGCGGAGGCGATCCGCGAGGCGGGCGCCCGCGTCGGCCTCGATCCCGAGGGCCGGATCGCCTTCAAGCAGGGCAGTCCCGGCTCGCTCCCCTTTCCCGACGATCACTTCGACCTGCTTGCCACGCTCGATGCTCGGCCCGCCGTCGGGGAGGTGGCTCGTGTCCTGCGTCCGGGTGGATTCCTGGTCCTCGCCGCGGCCCGGCAGCGCGGGGTCCCGGCCGGACTCGGAGGCCGGCTGCTGCGATGGCGGCTCGGGCGGGCGGGGTTCGAGCGGATCTGGGAGGAAGCCGCCGGCGACGGCAGCTTCTCTGTCGTCAGGCTCGGCGGCGGCAGCCCCATTCGCGGCTCCCTCTAGGCTGGGCGCCGAATGGAGATCGCCGGGATGCCGCTGACCCTGCTCGTCAACCCCTCCTCGGCCGGGGGGAAGAGCCTGAAGCTGCTGCCGCGGGTGGAGGCCGCGCTGGACGCCCGCCGCGCCGTCTTCCGGGTCGAGCGCACCCGCAGCCTCGAGCACGGGGTCGACCTGGCGCTGCGGGCGGTCGAACTGGGAGAGATTCCGGTGGTAGTCAGTGGCGACGGCCTGATCGGCGCCGTCGGCGGGGCGATGGCCGGCGCCGACACCCCGCTGGGACTGATCCCCAGCGGCCGCGGCAACGACCTGGCGCGCGCGCTCGGCGTCCCCGACGATCCCGAGGCGGCGGTCGAGGTCGTCCTCGGCGGCCACAGCCGCCGGATCGACGTCGGCGAGGCCAACGGCAAGCGCTTCCTCGGCATCGTCAGCGTCGGCTTCGACTCCGAATGCAATCGCCTCGCCAACGAAACCCACTTCATCCGCGGCAACCTCGTCTACGCCTACTCGATGGTCCGCACCCTGGTTGGCTGGCGCTCGGCCCGCTTCACCGTCGTCGCCGGCGGCGAGCGCAAACGCCTCGAGGGCTACCAGGTCGACGTCGCCAACAACTGCGTCTACGGGGGCGGCATGTACATCGCGCCCGATGCCGAGATCGACGACGGCCAGTTCGACGTGGTGGCGATCACCGAGGTCGGCAAGCTGCGCTTCCTCAGCGGCCTGCGCGACGTCCTCAAGGGCGCCCACATCGACAAGGACGAGGTGACGACCTTTCGCACTTCACGCCTGGAGCTCGACGCCAGCCGACCCTTCCCGGTCTATGCCGACGGCGACCACCTGACCGACCTGCCGGTCTCGCTGAAAGTGCTGCCCAACTGCCTCTCGATCCTCGTCCCGGCCGGCGAGACCGGCTGAGCCGGCCGGTGTCGAACCAGCGTCCCAGACCCGTCTTCGGCGCCAAGCTGGCGCTCTCGCGGGCGATCGGCGCCGCCAGCCGGCGCAGCGGTCGCGGCGGCGGCACCACGCTGCCGGGGCGCGTGCTGCTGCGGCTGGAGCCGGAGGCGATCGCCCGTCTCGGCACTGGCCTCGAGCGCGGGACGACGATCGTCAGCGCCACGAACGGCAAGACGACGACGGCGGGGATGATCGCCGGGATCCTCGCCGCCGACGGCCGCCACCCGGTCCACAACCGGGCCGGGTCAAACATGACCTGGGGGGTGGCGACGGCGCTGCTGGAGCAGCGCGGCGAGGAGGGCCTGTTCGAGGTCGACGAGGCCTGGCTGCCGCGGGTCAGCGAGCAGCTCGATCCCTCCCTGATCGTCCTCGGCAACCTCTTCCGCGACCAGCTCGACCGCTACGGCGAGATGGAGATGCTGGCCGACGAGTGGGCGAAGACGGTGGCGGCACGGACCGGTCTCACCCGGTTCGTCCTCAACGCCGACGACCCGCTGATCGCCGATCTCGGCCGCGACCTGGAGGGCGCCCGCCGCGAGGGCGTCCTCTACTTCGGGATCGAGGACGCCTCGCAGGCGCTGCCCGAGCTGCAGCACGCCTTCGACGCCAAGCACTGCCGCCGCTGCGGTCAGCCATCCGCCTACGAGCGGGCCTTCGTCGGCCATCTCGGCCACTACTCCTGCCCCCACTGCGGCGCGGAGCGCCCGGCGCCCGAGGTGGCGGCGACCGAGATCGAGCTGCGGGGGATGGACGGCTCGCGCTCGCGGGTCCGCACCCCCGAGGGGGAAATCGAGCTGGAGCTGCCCCTCCCCGGCCTCTACAACGTCTACAACGCCCTCGCCGCCATGGCAGCCGGCCTGCGGCTCGGTGTCGCGCCGGAGCGGATCGCAAGCGCGCTGAGCGAGACGCGCGCCGCCTTCGGCCGGGTCGAGACGATCCCGGTCGACGGGACCCCGGTCTCGATCCTGCTGATCAAGAACCCCGCCGGCGCCAACGAGGTGCTTCGGACCCTGCGGCTGGAGAGCCAGGAGGGTGGGAAGGTCGATCTATGGATCGCCCTCAACGACCGGATCGCCGACGGCCGCGACGTCTCCTGGATCTGGGACGCCGACTTCGAGCTGCTGTCGGGGTCCGTGCGCCGGGTCGTCTGCGCCGGCACGCGGGCGCCGGAGATGGCGCTGCGGCTGAAGTACGCGGGCTGGGACGAGGAGTGGATCGACGTGGTGCCGGAGATCGGCGCCTCGCTCGACGCCGCTGTGCGCGGGGCCGAGAGCCGGCTCTTCGCCCTCCCCACCTACACCGCGCTGCTGGAGCTGCGCAAGCTGCTCGCCGACCGCGGCCTGGCCGAGGAGTTCTGGCGATGAGCGCGGGCGCGGCGACGATCTGGCACGACGTCGAGTGCGGCGCCTACGCCGCCGACCTGCCTCTCTGGGAGGAGCTGGCGGAGGAATGCGGCGGCCCGGTGCTGGAGCTCGGCTGCGGTACCGGTCGTGTGGCTCTCCATCTCGCCCGGCGCGGGCACCGGGTGGTCGGGCTGGATCGCGACCCCGAGCTGCTGGCGGCACTCGCAGAGCGAGGCGCCGACCTGCCGCTCGGCACCGTCGAGGCCGACGCCCGCGCCTTCGGGCTCGACGAGCCGGTCTCGCTCGTCCTCGCCCCCACGCACCTGCTGCAACTGCTTCCCGAGCCGGCCCAGCGGCGTGAGTGCCTGCGCAGCGTGGCTGCCGCGCTGGAGCCCGGCGGCCTCCTGGCCGCCGCGATCATCGAGTCGATGCCCGAGCCCGACGGCGCCCCTCCCCCCCTTCCGGACGTGCGCGAGGTCGACGGCTGGGTCTACTCGAGCTTGGCGATCGAGGCTGCGGTCGCCCCCGGCGAGATCGTCGTCCGCCGCCTGCGCCAGCGGGTCGCCCCGGACGGCACCCTCAGCGAGGAACCAAACGAGGTGCGGATCGCGACCTTCAGCGCCGAGGCGTTCGAAGCCGAGGCGGCTTCCTGCGGCCTGGTCGCGGCCGGGCGCCGCGAGATCCCGCCGACGACGATGCACGAGGGCTCACTCGTCGTCCTCCTGGAGAGGGCCGCCTGATGGAGCTCCGCGTCCTCAGCCTCTATCCCGAGCAGATGAACATCTACGCGGACCGGGGCAACATCATCTTCCTCCAGCGCCGCTGCGAGTGGCGCGGGATCGGCTTCGTCCACGACGGGGCCGGACCGGGCGAGGCGGTCGACCCCGCCGCCCACGACCTCTTCTACGTCGGCGGCGGCCAGGACCGCGACCAGCGCGCTGTCGCAGCCGACATGGTCGCCACCAAGCGCGAGGCAATCGCCGCAGCCGCTGGCGACGGTGCCGTCCTGCTCGCGGTCTGCGGCGGCTACCAACTGCTCGGCCATAGCTACCAGCTGGGCGAGGAGAAGCTGCCCGGGCTGGGGATCGCCGACCTGGAGACGGTTCGCGAGCCGGGGCCGCGGCTGATCGGCAACGTCGCGATCGAGGCCGATCTCGGCGCCGGCCCGCACCTGATCGCCGGCTTCGAGAACCACGGCGGCCGCACCTATCTGGGAGCGGATGTGCAACCGCTCGGCAAGGTCGTCTCCGGCCACGGCAACAACGACCGCGACGGCTTCGAGGGAGTCAGGCGCGACAACGTGATCGGCACCTACCTGCACGGGCCGCTGCTGCCGAAGAACGCCTGGCTGGCCGACCACCTGATCGCCCTGGCCCTGGAGCGCCGCTACGGCACCCGCCCGGAGCTGGAGCCGCTGCCCGACGAGCTGGAGGCCGCCGCCCACGAGTCGGCGCGCCGCGCCGCCCAGGGCTAGCGACCCGAGCTGCCGAAGCCGCCGCGGCCGCGAACGCTCTCGGTCAGCTCGGCGGCCTCGACCGGCTCCGGCGTCGCGATCGGCGTGATCAGCAGCTGCGCGATGCGGTCGCCGGGCTCGACCCGAAAGGTCTCGGCCGGGTCGGTGTTGAGCAGCAGGACCCGCAGTTCGCCGCGGTACCCGGAGTCGATCAGGCCGGGAGCGTTGACGAGGGCGATCCCGTGGTCCCGCGCCAAGCCGGACCGCGGCAGTACCAGCCCCGCGTGCCCCTCGGAGATCTCAACTCCCACCCCGGTCCCCACGCTCCACCGCTCACCAGGACCGATATGCGCCACCTCGCAGGCGTAGAGATCCAACCCAGCATCACCTTCATGCGCCCGGGTCGGGAGGCTCGCTCCCTCTTTCAATCTGAGAATCGGCAGCTCCATCGCGGGCGGGAGCCTACCGGGGTTCGGGAGAGGGGCTCGCCGGACCCTCCCCGCTGTTGTCCGCCGAGCCCCTCTCCCGAACCCCCAAGCGCTCAGGCAACAGCCAGATCGCTAAACCGGTGCATCTCCGCCGAGGGCACCTTGGCGTGGACCAGCACCCCGTCCTCGCGGTCCTCCCGCTCCAGGTCTCCGGCGACCTCGTGCAGCTCGTGCAGCCGGCCGCCCTCGGAGTAGGGGATCAGCAGGTCGACCTCGGTCAGGGTCTCCTCGAAGGCCGCCTCGATAGCCTCGCGCAGCGCCTCGAGCCCCTCCCCCTCGCGGGCCGAGATCAGCACCGCCTCGGGATGGTCGAGCCCGGCCTCGGCCCGCTCGTCCTCGCTCAGCAGATCGGCCTTGTTGAAGACCAGCAGCCGCGGCTTCTCGCCGGCGCCGATCTCCTCCAGCACCTCGTCGACCGCCTGCATGTCCACCAGCCGCCGCTCCTCCGAGGCCGAGGCGTCGACCACATGGAGAATCAGGTCGGCCAGCACGGTCTCCTCGAGGGTCGCCTTGAACGCCTCGACCAACTGGTGGGGGAGCTTTTCGATGAAGCCGACGGTGTCGGTCAGCAGGTAGTCGCGGCCGGAGAGCTCGAAGTTGCGGGTGGTCGGGTCGAGAGTGTGGAAGAGCCGGTCGCGGACATCGACCTCGGCCCCGGTCAGCGCGTTAAGCAGGGTCGACTTGCCGGCGTTGGTGTAGCCGGCGAGGGCGATCCGCGGCAGCGAGGAGCTGTCGCGCCGCGCCCGCATCACGCCGCGGTTGCGTTCGGTCTGCTTCAGCCGCCGCCGCAGGGCGGCAATCCGGTCGCGCGCCAGCCGGCGGTCGGTCTCGATCTGGCTCTCGCCCGGCCCCCTGGTGCCGATGCCGCCGTCCATGCGGCCGGCACCGAGGCGCTCGAGGTGGGTCCAGAGTCCCCGCATGCGGGCCATGTTGTATTCGAGCTGCGCCAGCTCGACCTGCAGCTTGCCCTCGGCCGAGTGGGCGTGGTCGGCGAAGATGTCGAGGATCACCGCGGTGCGGTCGATCACCGGCACCCCGAGGGCCGCCTCCAGGTTGCGCTCCTGGCGCGGAGCCAGCTCGTCGTCGCAGGCGACCAGGTTGGCGTCGGCAGCGGCGATCTCCGCTTTCAACTCGGTCAGCCGGCCGCGGCCGAAGTAGCGGTCGGGGTCGGGTTTCGGGCGCTGCTGGGTGGCGCTGCCGACGGTGGCGACGCCCGCGGTCAGCAGCAGCTCCTTCAGCTCGGCCAGGGGCTCGCCCTCGCCGCGCCCGTCGACGATGCCGATCGCCAGGGCGCGCTGACGCGCCCTGCGACTGCTGCCGTTTTGCGAAGCCTCCACTCAAAGTGATTGTAGGCGTCGCCCCAGGCATATAGGCTGCCTCGCCGTGAAGGTCTTCATCACGGGCGGAACGGGGTTCATCGGCGGCGAGGTCGTACGCCAGCTGCGCGACCGCGGCGACGACGTCGTCTGCCTGGTCCGCAGCCCCGGCAAGGCCACCGAGCTGACCGCCCTCGGCTGCGAGCTGGTCAGTGGCGACCTCGGCGACGAGGCGGCGCTGCGCCAGGGGATGAGCGGCTGCGACGCGGCGATCCACGCGGCGGCGATGTACGAGGTCGGGATCCCGGTCAAGCAGCGCCCGGCGATGTGGGAGGCCAACGTGGCCGGCACCGAGCGGGTGATGCGCGTCGCCCTCGAGGAGAAAGTGCCTCGCATCGTCTACGTCTCCACCGTCGGGATCTTCGGCAACACCCACAAACAGGTCGTCGACGAGAGCTACAAGAACCCCGAGACCGACTTCACCTCCTACTACGAGGAGACCAAGCTCGAGGCCCACAAGATCGTCCAGCGGATGATCGACGAACAGAGCCTGCCGGCCGTCATCGTCCAGCCCGGCGGCGTCTACGGCCCCGGCGACACCTCGCAGGTCGCCGATCTGCTGGAGGAATTCTTCGCCGGCAAGCTGCCGCTGATGCCGTTCCCGGAGTTGGGGATCTGCCTCACCCACGTCGCCGACATCGCCGGCGGCATCCTCCTCGGCCTCGACAAGGGCAAGCTCGGCGAGACCTACGTGATCAGCGGCCCGGTGACGACGATGCGGGAGGCGGTCGAGACCGTCGCCCGGATCAGCGGCCGCAAGGCGCCGAAGCGCGATCTGCCCACCGGGCTGATGAAGGCGATGATCCCGATCGGCCCTCTGGTCGGCAAGCTAATGGGACAGCCGCCTAACCTGCGCGAGCTGATCTCCTCCGCCGACAACGTCACCTTTTGGGCCGGCTACGACAAGGCCCAGCGCGAGCTCGGCTACTCGCCCCGGGGGATGGAAGAGGGCTTGAAGCAGACGCTCGAAGCGGACGACCGCTTCCCCGCTCCAGTCGCGTAGTGCGGGTCATCGACGTCAAACACCTCGGACGGCCCAACGTCATCGGTTGCTGGGAGGTCGAGGGGGCGCTGGTCGACCCAGGGCCGGAGTCCTCGATCGGCACCGTGCTGGAGGCGGTCGGGGATGAGCAGCCGCGGGCGCTGCTGCTGACCCACATCCACCTCGACCACGCAGCAGCGACCGGGGCGCTGGTGCGCCGCTGGCCCGACCTCGAGGTCTACGTCCACGAGCGCGGCGCCCCTCACCTGGTCGACCCCTCGAAGCTGCTGGCCAGCGCCGAGCGGCTCTACGGCGACAAGCTGAACTACCTCTGGGGCGAGATCCTGCCCGTCCCGGAGGAGAACGTCAGGGCCCTGCGCGGCGGCGAGACCGTGCTCGGCATGCGGGTCGCCTACACCCCCGGACACGCATCCCACCACGTCTGTTACTTCCACGAGGAGAGCGGCACCGCATTCGTCGGCGACGTCGCCGCCTGCCGGATCCCGCCCTCGAACCTCGTCGTCCCTCCCACCCCGCCGCCGGACATCGACGTCGAGACCTGGGAAGAGTCCCTGGACACGGTCGCCGCCTGGTCGCCCCAGCGCCTGGCGCTGACCCACTTCGGCGCGATCGAGGACGACGTCCCCGCCTACGTCGAAAGCGTCAAGGCGAAACTGCGCGAAGAGGCCGACCTGGCCCGCCAGATGGAGCAGGACGACTACAACGCCGGCCTCGAGCGCCGCATCCGCGCCGAGCTGGCCGCCGAAGGGATCGAAGGCGACACCATCGACGAGCTTCTCCAGGCCGTCCCCATCGCCTACCAGTGGGCCGGCCTCGACCGCTACTGGCGCAAGCGGGCCGAGCTAGAAACGGCCGGTGATCAACCCCCAGGAGGCAAGTAGGGATATTCACCCGTCTTGGGCCGATGCGGGGGATCGGTCGAGCCGTCGTAAAGCTGTCGATTCCCAAGCGCCACTCGCAGCTTTACCCGCAGATGGCCAACCGGATTACCAGGGCAGGTATGGGGACCGTGTAGTTCTTCGATCCAGAGGGTCACGACTACAGCCCCCTTCGAATAGCTGAGTTCGGGAATCTGAAGGTGTGGAATCGGGTCCCGACCACCGGTACACGCCGTCTCGTGCACCGCCACGAAAACGGCGTTGGAGCTGGAGCTAGGCGGTGGCTGGTTCGGATCGAGAGTCCATTCGATTCGTCGATATCCCTCATGCGACGTGGTGGCAGGAGTGGCGGCCGGCGGAGCACAGTTGATCGCGGTAGACGTGGAGGCACGGGCCACCGGACGTTGCGAAGCAACCGCGACCGCACATGAAATCCCCTCCGGCGAGGAATCCGCCCAAGCCGGAGAAGCAACGTGGAGCAGCAGCAACAACGCTCCCACCGCAGGCAGCGAGCTCTTCCACGCCAAACCCATGACCTCAGTCTAATGGCCCACTTGCTGGTCTAGCTCAGGTGCTCGCGCATGCGCTCGACGGCCTCTCCGATGCGGTCGTCGGGCGCGGTCAGCGCGATGCGGAAGAAGCCCTCGCCGCTCGGCCCGTACATCGAGCCGGGTGAGATGACGACGGCCGCCTCCTCCAGCACCAGCTCGCAGAATGAGGTTGAGCTGTGGCCCTCGGGGACGGGAGCCCAAACGTAGATCGTCCCCTGTGGCGAGGCGACCTCGACCCCGATTGCGCCGAGGGCGGAGACGACCAGGTCGCGGCGACGCCGGTAGGTCTCGTTCATCTGCGCCAGCGGCTCGCCGGGTCCCTCGAGGGCGGCGACGCCGGCCATCTGGATCGCCTCGAAGAGGCCGGAGTCGACGTTGGTCTTCAGCCGCCAGTAGGTCTGGATCGCTTCGGCGTTGCCGAGGATCGCGGCGCAGCGCCAGCCGGTCATGTTGTAGCCCTTGGAGAGCGAGAAGACCTCGACCCCGACCTCCTTGGCGCCGGGGGTGGCGAGGAAGCTCGGGGCGACGTAGCCGTCGTAGGTCGTCTCCGAGTAGGCGTTGTCGTGGACGACGAGGATTTCGTGCTCGCGGGCGAACTCGACGACCTGCTCGAAGAAACTGTCGGGGACGATCGCCCCGGTCGGATTGTTCGGATAGTTGACGAACATCAGCCGGGCCTTGGCGGCGACCTCGGCCGGAACCGCAGTGAGGTCCGGCGCGAAGCCCAGCTCCGGCACCAGCGGCAGCAGCTCGGCCTTGGCGCCGGCGAGGATCGGGCCGCCGGTGTAGACCGGGTAGCCGGGGTCCGATGCCAGGGCGACGTCGCCCGGGTCGAGGAAGGCGAAGCAGAGGTTGTAGATGCACTCCTTGGCACCGATCGCCGGGATCACCTCGGTCTTGGCGTCAATCTCCACCCCGAAGCGGCGGTCGTAGAAGTCGGCGAAAGCCTGGCGGAACTCGTCCCGGCCGCGGTTGCTCGGGTACTGGTGGTAGGCGGGGTTCGCCACCGCCTCCCGCATCGCCTCGACCACGTGCGGGTAGGTCGGCTGGTCGGGGTCGCCGATCCCGAGGCTGATCACGTCGATGCCGGCAGCCCGCTTGTCGGCGATCTGCTGCTCGAGTTCCTGGAACTTGTACGGCGGGATCGCCTCGAGGCGCTTGGAGGGGCGTGCGATCGACATGGGCGCGGGAATTTATGCGATCTGGGCGGCTAGGAGTCGTCCAGCTCGCCCAGCGCCTGGATCAGCTCCGGCGAGAGCTCGCCGGCGAAGACCGGCTCGGCCCAGCCATCGAGCTGGACGTTTAGGTCCTCGGAGATCGCCACCTGCAGCTCGCCGCCTTCCAGCTCGACCACCAGCTGGCCTGGGGCGCCGCGCAGGAATGCGGTCACCGCGGCGCCGCTGGCACCGGTGCCGGAGGAGAGCGTCTCCCCCACCCCGCGCTCGAAGATCCGCGCCCGCACCCGATCGCCGTCAACGGCAAGGAAGGAGACGTTGGTGCGGTTGGGAAACAGCTCGTGGCCTTCGATCCCAGGCCCGATCGCGCCGAGGTCGAGGCCGTCGAGCTCCGCCTCGGCGACGACGATCGCGCACTGCGGGTTGCCGATCGAGACGTGCTGAAACTCCCAGCTGCGGCCGCCGCTTTCCAAGGTGCCGCGACCGTCCTCGGGACCGCTGGGAAAGTCCTTCGAGCTGGTCGAGGCGCGGCCCATGTCGACCGAGCAGGTCAGCTCACCGGTGATCGTCGGCCGGATCGGCCCGGCTACGGTGCTGATCGCAAACTCATCAGCATCGGTCCAGTCGTTGCGGCGCAGGTAGAGAATCGCCTCGCGGGCCCCGTTGCCGGAGAGCTCGGCTTCGGAGCCGTCTGGATTGAAGATCCGCAGCATCGCGACGAACTCAGGGTCCTGGCTCTTGGAGAGCAGCAGGATCCCGTCGGCGCCGACCCCGAAGTGCTGGTCGCAAAGCCACTCGATCCGAGTCGCGGTCAGCTCCCACGGCAGCCGCTCCTGCTCGAAGATCAGGTAGTCGTTGCCCAGCGCCTGCCACTTCTCGAACCTCACGCGGCGGACCCTATTTGCTGTGCGACCTCCTCGTCACCGAGCCCGGTGCGGTCGATCCAGATGAGGTTGGGAATTTTCCGCATCCAGGTCAGCTGGCGCCGGGCGTAGTTGCGGGAGCGCCTCTTCATTGTTTCCAGGTCGCCGGCGAGGACCTCGTCGAAGCCGAGGGCTTTCCGCGCCGTGCGGCCAGGGCCCAGCGCGTCCGCGCGCCTGGCCTCCTCGGCGGCACCGGCGGCGGCGATCGCCTCGACCCGGGCGTCGATCCGCTCGTATAACTGAGCCCGGTCCATGTCGAGGCCGAAGATCGTCGTCGGGTGGCGGGTCTCGGGCGACCACAGCTCGGAGGCCTCCGACTCGGCAGGGACCTTTTGCAGCGAGAGCTCGGCCAGGGCGGCACGCAGGTAGAGGCCGGTCCCTCCCACGACGATCGGCCGCCGCCCCGCAGCCAGCGCAGCATCGATCTCCCGGTGGGCCAGCGGCATGTAGTCGCCGATCGAGAAGTCCTCGATCACTGGGACGAAGCCGAGCAAGCGGTGCTCGAGCCGAGCCTGCTCTGCGGCCGTCGCGGTCCCGGTCAGCACCTCGAGCCCCTCGTAGACCTGGAGGGCGTCGCAGTTGATCGCCACCGGATCCTCGCCCCGCTCGCGCAGCAGCTCGGCGAGGGCGATCGCGACTCCGGTCTTCCCCACTCCGGTGGGACCGAAGATGCCGACGACGTTCAAAGCAGGGGCGTCAGGGGGCGCGCCAGGACGCCGCTCAGCGTCTGCGAGGTCGCCGCTTCGATCTCGACCTCGACCATCTCCCCCGCCGCTGCGATCCCCTCGAAGTTGACCGCCTTGCCGTGGCGGGTGCGGCCGCGGAGCCTGGTCTCGTCGGTGCGGCTGGTGCCCTCGACCAGAACCTCCATGGTGCGGCCGACGAAGCGCTGGGCGCGCTCGGCGGCGCGGCGTTGAACCACCTCGAGCAGGCGTTGAAGGCGCTCGACCTTGACTGGGTGCGGCAGCTGGTCGTCCATCGTCGCCGCCTCGGTTTCGCGGCGCGGCGAGAAGATGAAGGTGAAGGCCCCGTCGTAGCCGACCTCCTCCGCCACTTCCAGCGTCTCCTCGAAGTCTGCCTCGGTCTCGCCCGGGAAGCCGACGATCACGTCGGTGGTGATCGCGCAGTCGGGGACGTGCTCGCGGATCAGCGCCACCCGGTCCATGTAGCGGCCGCGGTCGTAGGTGCGCCGCATCCGCTTCAGGACCGCGCTGGAGCCCGACTGCAGCGGCAGGTGAATCTGCTCGCAGAGCGCCGGCAGCTCGGCGTGGGCGCGGATCACGTCCTCCTTCATGTCCTTCGGGTGCGGGCTGGTGTAGCGGATCCGGTCGATTCCCTCGACCGCGTCGACCCGGCGCAGGAGATCGGAGAAGCCGATCCGGGTCTCGACCGGCAGGTCGCGGCCGTAGCTGTTGACGTTCTGCCCCAGCAGGGTCACCTCGCGCACCCCGTCCGCTGCGAGCCGCTCTGCCTCGGCGATCAGCTCGCCGGGGTCGCGGCTGACCTCGCGGCCTCTGGTCGAAGGGACGATGCAGTAAGAGCAGACGCAGTTGCAGCCCTGGGAGATCTGCAGCCAGCCCTGGAACTCCCGCTCGCGACGGGTCGGCAGGTGACCGCTGAAGTCCTCGAACTCGAAGTAGCCCTGGGCGGTGATCGAGTCGCTGTTGAGGAACTCGGCCAGCTTGTGGATCTGGCCGGGCCCGAAGGCGACGTCGACGAAGGGGAAGCGCTCGAAGACCTCCTCCTTGACCGACTGCGCCCAGCAGCCGCCGACCCCGACCACCCGCCCGGGGTCTTCGGACTTAAGCCGCTTGGCCTGGCCGAGGTGGGCGATGAAGCGACTGTCGGCCGACTCGCGGATCGAGCAGGTGTTGAAGAGGATCAGGTCCGCATCCTCCCGCTCGGCCGCCTCCTCGTAACCGAGCGATGCCAGCATCCCCCGCATCCGCTCGGAGTCGTGGACGTTCATCTGGCACCCGAAGGTGGTGACGTGGAACTTCTGCGCCATCGCGATCAGCTTAGCGGCGAGTAGACCGGGTCAGGCGGGGTGCTACTTGACCGTCAGCGTGCCTTCCATGCCGGCTTCCCGATGACCGGGGACGGAGCAGAAGAAGGTGTAGGTGCCGGGTTCCAGTTCGGCGGTGAGCTCTTCTTCGCCTTCCGTGATCGGTTCGAAGCCGGCCAGTTCCTTGCCGTCCTGTTCGATCACGACATTGTGTTCGAGCGGCGCCGGGTTTTCGAAGTCGATCGTCACCTTGCCGGGCTTGGCGCTCAGTTCGGTTTTGTCGTAGGCGAGTGCTGCCGGATCGGCGCTGAGCTTCAGCGTCGTTTCGGCGCCGCCGCCGTTCGAGCCTGCGGTTTCTCCGCCCTTGGACCCTTCGACTTCGCCGACGGGTTCTTCTTCCTTCGGGCCTTCTTCGGCGCCGGTCCCAGTATCGACGGCGTCGCCGCTGTCTCCCTCGGCCTTTTCGATCTCCTGGTTGGCCAGCGACAGCTCTGCATCCCTGGCTTCCTTCTCTTCGGTCGAGTAGCGGACCGCGAAGGTGGTGGTGGCGAGGACGAAGACCGCGAACCAGAGAATCACCACCGGCAGCGCTTTGCCGGGGAATTTCTCCGATTTGAGGCCGATCGCGGTGACCAGCACCGCCGAGAGGGCAAGGACGATGCCGCAGGCGTAAAAGATCTTCTCGTTAGTGCTCATCAGGCGGCGGCCATCCTATAGAGGTACGTGCCCAGCTCGCCGTGAGGCGAAAGCAGCGTTACGCCGCTTTCGCCTCGGCCGGCATCAGGTCGGGCTCGGGCTCGCTCGGCTGCGCCGGCTCGCCGTCGATCCCGAGGGCGGTGCGGACCTTGGTTTCGATCTCCAGGGCCAGCTCCGGATTGTCGACCAGGAACTGTTTGGCGTTGTTGCGGCCCTGCCCCAGCCGGGTCTCGCCGTAGGAGAAGAAGGAGCCGGATTTCTGCACCAGGTCCTGCTCCATGCCGAAGTCGAGCAGGCCACCCTCGCGCGAGATCCCGACCCCGTACTCGATGTCGAACTCGGCCTGACGGAAGGGAGAGGCAACCTTGTTCTTCACGACTTTGACCCGGACCCGGTTGCCGACCGCCTCGGTCCCTTCCTTCAGGGTCTCGATGCGGCGGATGTCGAGTCGCTGCGAGGAATAGAACTTCAGGGCCCGGCCACCCGGCTGGGTCTCCGGCGAACCGAACTGGACGCCGATCTTTTCGCGGATCTGGTTGGTGAAGAGGCAGACGGTTTTGGTCCGGTTGAGGTTGCCGGCGAGTTTGCGCATCGCCTGCGACATCAGGCGAGCCTGCAGGCCGACCGTGGTGTCGCCGATCTGGCCGTCGAGCTCGGCTTTCGGCGTCAGCGCCGCGACCGAGTCGATCGCGACCACGTCGACCGCGCCGGAGGCGATCAAGCGGTCGGCAATCTGCAGTGCCTGCTCGCCGTAGTCCGGCTGGGAAACCAGCAGCTCGTCGGTGTCGACGCCGATCGCCCGCGAGTAGACCGGGTCGATCGCGTGCTCGGTGTCGATGAAAGCGCAGACGCCCCCCAGCGCCTGAGCTTGGGCGATGATGTGGTTGACCAGGGTCGTCTTACCGGAGGACTCCGGGCCGAAGATCTCGACGATCCGACCGCGCGGAACGCCGCCGATGCCGAGGGCCAGATCGAGCGCCAGAGACCCCGTCGGGATCGCCTCGACCTTGACCGTGCCCTTATCGCCCAGCCGCATCAGGGAGCCCTCGCCGAACTCTTTCCTGATCCCGCTCACCGCGCTTTCCAGCGCCGCGTCCTTCGCTTTCGCCTCCTTGGCGGAGACGTCGTTCAAGCTCGTTTTCCTGTCTGCCATCTCGATCACCTCACTGCTGCCTCATCCGGGCAGCTGGACTTGTGCCAACGGCACGTAGCGCGCACCGGTCGGCTTGAGTTCAGAACGGTAAAGCGTCATCCGGCGGCAAATTCGTGCCTCGCAAAGCCCCGCCGGAAATTCTTCCGGGATCTCTACGACCGCCGCCGGGCGGCGCGATCCCCGCGCCTCGGGACGGACCCGAGCCACGGTGACGTGCGGCCAGAACGGCCGCTTCTCGGGCTGGTAGAGGCCCGCTTCCCCGAGCCCATGCGAAACGCCGGCCTGCAGCGCCTCCGTACCGGGTGAGAGGACCGGCAATGCAAACAGCCGAGCCCTCCCGCGCAGCGGTCGCGCAACCGGATCGAGCAACTCGACCCAAGGCGCCGGGCCGGCATTGTCTGCTACGACCGCGGCGACGCGCTCAATTTCCTGCTCCGGCCGATGACCGAGGAAGGCGAGGGTGATGTGGAGGGACTCGGGCGCTACCGGCCTTAGGGCCGGATCCACGAGCGCCTCCCCGCCCCACGCCACGATCCCTTCCCGCAGCTCCTCGGGAAGGTCGAGTGCGACGAACAGGCGCACGCGCGGGCTCTTCAAACGCTCCTTTGCCACGCCCGCCACGCTATGGAGTCGAGATGCGCGGAACAACACCTCAAAGCCAAATCTCAGCTAATCCTTCGTGCCTTCTTCCTCGCCGATCAGCATTCGCAGCAGATGCATCCCGACCAGGGCCGAGCGTTCGCGGATGTCCAGCCGCCCGCCGGGGATCACAGGGTCTCGGGCGATGCTCGTCCCGTCGGCCAGCCGGGCGTTGAAGCAGACGTAGCCGACCGGTTTCTCCTCGCTGCCCCCGCCCGGCCCGGCAATCCCGGTGATCGAGACGGCCACGTCGGCGTCGAAGCGCTCCAGCGCCCCGACCGCCATCGCCTCGGCCACCTCGGGCGAGACCGCCCCGCGCTGCTCGATCAGCTTCGAATCGACCCCCAGCATCTCCGACTTGGCCTCGTTCGAATAGGCGACGACGCCGCCGGCGAAGTACTCCGAGGCACCGGCCAGATCGGTCACCCGCGCCGCCATCAGGCCGCCGCTGCAGGACTCGGCCAGCGCCAGCCGGTGGCCGAGGAGCAGGGTCGCCACCTGCGCGTCAATCGTCTCGCCGTCGAGGCTGAAGGTCTCGCCCGGATGCCGGCGGAGCAGCCCCTCGCGCACCGCCTCGGCAACGCTCAGCGCCTCGTCGCGGTAGCGAACGTCGATCTCGATCTCGCCCCGCCGCAGGCAGGTGGTGACCTCGACCGCCTCCAGCTCCACCCCGTCGCCCTCCATCTCGCGCAGGCTCTTGGCGATCTCGGACTCGGGGACCCCGAACATCCGCATCGTGTACGCCCGCAGCGGGGTTGCGCGCTCGAGCAGTTCGCGCACCGGTCCGGTCTCCGCCGCCGCCTCCCACATCGGCTGCAGCTCTCGCGGCGGGCCGGGCAGGACGACAACGAGCTGCTCGCCGGCCGGAACCACCAGCCCCGGGGCCGTTCCCACCGGATCGAGCGCCAGCGCCCCCTCGGGAACCATCGCCTGCTTGCGGTTCGCGTCCATCAGCGCCTCGGTATCGAGCCTAAAGCGCTGGGCGAAGCCGCTGAGGATCTCGGCGATCTTCGCCTCCATCGCCTCGTCGAGAACCATCTCTCGCCCGGCGAAGCGGCCGACCACCTCGGCGGTCAGGTCGTCGGCGGTCGGGCCGAGGCCGCCGGTGGTGACGATCAGGTCCATCCCCTCCGCGGCCATGAACCGCAGGGTCGCCTCGAGGTCGCCGGGGCGGTCGGCGACGACGTGGATGTGGGCGACCTCCACCCCGCGCTCGGCGAGCCGCTCGGAGATCCAGGGCCCATTGCTGTCCGAAATCCGGCCGGTGATCACCTCGGTCCCGGTTACGACTATTCCCGCTCGAATCACGAGCGTGAAGCTACCGGAGCTAGGCGTCCGGGTCCGAGTCGACCGCGACCGGCTCGGGCGCACTGTCGCCACTGCTCAGAACGCGGGAAAGTTCGCCCTGCGTGATCAGCACCTGGCGCGGTTTCGAACCCTCGTAGCCGGAGATCACCCCGCGCCGCTCGAGCATGTCGATAAGGCGACCGGCCCGGGTGTAGCCAACCCGCAGGCGGCGCTGGATCATCGAGACCGAGGCGGTCTCGGTCTGGACGACGAGACGAATCGCCTCGTCGAGCAGGTCATCGCTGTCGGGGTCGAAGTCGTCGTCGCGGCCCTCGCTCTCGGCCTCCTGCGGCGTCTCCAGCAGCTCCTCCTCGAATTCCGGTTCGCCTTGCCTGGCCCAGTGGCCGGTGATGCGGGCGATCTCGTCCTCGGTGATGAAGGCGCCCTGGACACGGGCCAGCTTTGAGGTGCCGGCGCCCCGAAAGAGCATGTCGCCCTGGCCGAGCAGCGCCTCCGCCCCACCCTGATCGAGGATTACCCGCGAGTCGGTCTGCGAGGAGACGGCGAAGGCGATCCGCGAGGGGATGTTGACCTTGATCGTGCCGGTGATGATGTCGGTCGAAGGGCGCTGGGTCGCCAGCACCAGGTGGATGCCGGTGGCGCGAGACTTCTGGGCCAGGCGGATGATCGAGTCCTCGACTTCGGCCGGGGCGACCATCATCAGGTCCGCGAGCTCGTCGATCACGCAGAGGATGTGCGGCAGCGGCGCGATCCCCTTCTTGCGGCGGCTGCGGTTGAGTTCCTCGAGGTTGCGGGCCCGGGCCTCGCTCATGATCCCGTAGCGGCTCTCCATCTCGCCGATCAGGTTGGAGAGGACGTTGGCGGCGAGGCGCGGCGAGGTGACCACCGGGGTCAGCAGGTGCGGAACGTTCTCGTAGTGGTTGAGCTCGACCTGCTTGGGGTCGACCAGCACCAGACGAACTTCGTTGGGCGAGGCCTGCATCAGAATCGAGGAGAGGATCGCGTTGACGCAACCGCTCTTGCCCGAGCCGGTGGTGCCGGCGACGAGCACGTGCGGCATCTTCGCGATGTCGGTCCAGACTGGGTTGCCGTCGATGCCCTTGCCCAGCCAGGCGACCAGCGGCGAGGTCTTCTCCGGCCGGCCGGCGTAGATATCGCCCAGGCGGACCATCTTGCGGGTCCGATTGGGCACCTCGACTCCCACGGCCTGCTTCCCGGGAATCGGGGCGAGGATGCGGATATCGGTCGAGGCCAGCGCGTAGGCGATGTCGTTGGCCAGCTCGGTGACTTTCTTAACTTTGGTACCTGGCGCGAGGCGCAGCTCGAAGCGGGACACGTGCGGGCCACTGACGACGCCGACGATCTTCGCCTCGACCCCGAAATGCCCCAGGGTCTCGACCAGCTTGCGGCCGATGGCTTCCTGGTCGCGCGGATCGGGTCCTTTGTCGCCTTTGCCGCGCTCCAGCAGCTTTCCGGGCGGCGGCTTGTAGTTGATCTCCTCGGACATCGTCACCCCACGCTTGCTGCCCATCGGGGTCAGCCCGGCGTGCGCGCGGTCGCCCTCGTCGACCACCGCGACGGCGTCCTCAGATTCGTAGTTCTGCACCTCAACTCCAGCCTCGGTCTCCTCCTCCCCGTCCTCGGCCGGGATCACATGGGTCTCGGTCTTGGCGTCGGCGTCGAAGAGCTGGGCGTCGAAATCGTCCTCCTCGGCCAGCGCCACCGTCGGTTCGAAGTCGTCGTCCTCCTCCGGGTAGCTGCTCATCACGTCGGTCGCGCCGGCCAAGGTGGCTGCCTCGGCGCGGGCCTCGCGGTGCTCGCGCCAGTCGGCGTGGGTCTTGGCGACCGTGCGGGCAGCCGCGTCGCCGCCGGCGAAGATGCTGCGGAAGATCGAGCGCAGGCCACGGCCGATGCCGCGCGCCAGGGCCGAGACCGAGGTTCCGGTCAGCAGCATGCCGCCGACGATCAGCAGCAGCACGGTGAAGATCCGCGCCCCGACCGTGCCGAAGAGATAGGTGAGGCCGGTTTCCACCCCGTAGCCGACCTTACCCCCTTCCCATCCAAAGAAGAGGACGAAGACCAGGTAGACCCCGAAGGCGACGAGGAAGAGGGCGATCAGGTCGATGTGGCGCTGCTCGAGAGCGGCGGGCATCCGCAGGCCGGCTTTGGCCTTTGGCTTGCGTTTCGCGGCAGCTTTGCCCCGCCGCGCCGCTCCAGCGCGCTTCTTACGCACGAACATTGCCCCTCCGTTCGACACGGGAAGCCCGTCCCCTGCGGCTAAATTCGCACTAAAAGTCGCGCGGAGCGGCGATTTGCCCGGCTACCATCGTCTTCGTGCTCTCCGAAATCGACCAAGCGGGCGGCCGCGTCCTCGTCGTCGAGGACGACGTCGACATCGCCGACGTGCTGCGGCGCTCGCTGCGCAACGAGGGCTACGAAGTCAAAACTTCGGCTGATGGCGCTGAGGCGCTCGACGTCGCCGCCGGCTTCATCCCCGACCTGGTCGTGCTCGATCTCGGCCTGCCGGGCATGGACGGAGTCGAGGTCTGCCGCCGCCTGCGCAGCGACGGCGACGTGCCGATCCTGATGCTGACGGCGCGAGCCGAGACCGAGGATCGCGTCACCGGACTTGACAGCGGCGCCGATGACTACCTGGTCAAGCCCTTCGAGCGCAAGGAGCTACTGGCGCGGATCCGGGCGCTGCTGCGGCGCCGTCCGCCGCGCGGATCGGCCTCGCTGGAGGTCGGCGACCTCACCCTCAACCCGGATACGCGCGAGGTGCGCCGCGGCGAGCGGGAGATCGAGCTGACCAACCGAGAGTTCGAGCTGCTCGAGTTCCTGATGCGGAACGAGCGGCTGGTCGTCTCCCGGGAGCGCCTGCTCGACGAGGTGTGGGGCTACGACCCGATGGCGGCAACGAACACGATCGACGTCTTCATCTCTAACCTGCGGCGGAAGCTCGAGGAAGGTGGCGAGAGCCGGCTGCTGCACACCAAACGTGGGGCCGGCTACGTCCTCAAGACCTGACGTGGGCCTTCCGCGGCGGCTGGTCCGCCCCAGGTCCTGGCCGGTCCGCTGGCGCCTGGCGCTGGTCTCCTCCGGGCTGACCCTGGCGATCCTGCTGCTGTTCGGCGGCTTGATCGGCAAGATCGCGACCGAACGGATCCGCAACGACTTCAATGACGAGGTCTCCAGCGCGGTGAAGATCCTCGCCGGCCAGACCCAGGTCGTCTACCCCGCCTTCGGCGAACCGGAAGCAAGGGAAGTGCCACAGCTGAACGCCTTCGTCCTCCCCGACGACGCCACCGCGCGGATCTACGACCTCGAAGGCAACCTGATCATCGCCAACTCCAAAGCGGCGCCCCTCGGGCCCGTCAAGCGCGGCTTGACCGACTACCGCGGTAAGCGGGTAGCCACCGAAGTGATCGTCAACGACAATGGGGCGGTTACGGGATACGTGCAGTACGGGCGCAGCCTCGCCCACGTTGAGGCGACCACCAATCGGGTCTGGCTGCTGATCGCCGCGGGGATCTTCGGCGGCACCCTGCTGGCCGTTTTCGCCGGGGTGGCGATTGCCCGGCGGGCGATGCGACCGATCGCCTCGCTGACGGCGACCGCCCAGGAGATCGCCACCACCCGCGACCCCTCCAAGCGGATGCCGGACCCGCGGGTCGACGACGAGGTCGGCAAGCTGGCCCGCACTCTGGAGCAGATGCTGCGGGCGCTGGACGCGGCTCGGGCCGAACGCGAGGGCGCGATGCAGAAGCAGCGGGAATTCGTCGCCGACGCCTCGCACGAGCTGCGCACGCCGCTGACCAGCGTGCTGGCCAACCTCGAACTGCTGCAGGCCTCGCTCGGCGGGGCCGACCAGGTGGAAGACCGCGAGATCGTCGACTCGGCGCTGCGCTCCTCGAAGCGGATGGGTCGGCTGGTCGGCGACCTGCTGCTGCTCGCCCGCGCCGACGCCGGCCGTCTGGACGCCCACCGCCGCGTCGACCTGGCCGAAGTCGCCGGCGACGCCGCTGCCGAGGCTACGCCGCTGATGGGCGATCGCCGCCTGGTAGTCGAGAACAACCGGCCGCTGCAGGTCGAAGGCAGCCGCGACGAGCTGCACAGGATGGTCCTCAATTTGCTCGACAACGCGATCCGCCACACCCCACCCGGGTCCTGCGTTGAACTGACGCTGTGCGAAGAAGACGATGCCGTGGGAGTGGTCGAAGTCGGCGACGACGGGCCCGGTATCCCCGCTGAGGAGCGAAGGCACGTCTTCGACCGCTTCGTCCGTGGCAACGGCCCCTCCGACACCGCTCGCGGCACCGGCACCGGCCTCGGCCTGGCGATCGTCAGCGCCGTCGCCGAGTCCCACGGCGGCAGCGTCGAGGCGGCCGAATCGAAGACCGGAGGAGCCCTCTTCGTCGCCCGCATCCCCCTCGCCGACAAGACTTCGGAGACTGTTACCAAACCTTTAAAGGCCCTTTAGAGGTCGGACCTAGATTCTGTCGCGGACGAGACACATTGCCCGTCGGAGCTTTCTCCCCAGATTTTGCTCCGGCGGGCTTTTTCGTTCTCAGACCTCGATGACCACCGGCAGGACCATCGGCCGGCGGCGCAGGCGCTGCCAGACGAACTTGCCCACCGCATCGTGCAGGTCTTCCTCAATCAGCTGTGGCTCGCGGTTCCCGTTCCCGGCTGAGTCTTCGAGCTGGTCTTCGACCAGGTCCTTGAGATCGTCCACCAGGCCGTCGGCCTCCTCAAGGAAGGCGACGCCGCGGAAGATCACTTCGGGGTCGGCGACGACGGTGCCGTCGTCGCTGGAGATGGTGGTGACGACGATGAAGATCCCGTCGGCGGAGATCTCGCGGCGGTCGCGCAGGGCGGCGTCGTCGGGCTCGCCGATGTTGACGCCGTCGACGTAGATCACCCCGGCGTGGATGTCCTCGCCGAAGCCGGCTCCGTTCTTGTCGACCTCCAGCGGCACCCCGTTGCGACCCTGGAAGATCCGATCGCTCTCGATCCCCACCGCTTCGGCCAGCTCGCTGTGCAAGCGCAGCCGCTTGTAGTCGCCGTGGACCGGCAACACGTATTTCGGCTTGGTCAGGTTGAGCATCAGCTTCAGCTCCTCCTGCCAGCCGTGGCCGGAGGCGTGGATCGGCGCGTCTTTGGCGGTGATCACGGTGGCGCCGATCTCGTAGATGCGGTCGATCGTCTCGTTCACCGCGCGCTCGTTGCCCGGCACCGGGGTCGCCGAGAAGACGACGGTGTCGCCGGAGTGCAGCTGCACGTCGCGGTGGTCGTTGTTGGCCATCCGCCGCAGCGCCGAGAGCGGCTCGCCCTGGCTGCCGGTCGAGATCACGACGACCTTCTCGTCGGGGAAGTCGCCGATCTCGCGCGGCTGGATGAAGATCCCCTGCGGCGCCTTGGCGATCCCCAGGTTGGAGGCGATGTTGTAGTTCTTACGCATCGAGCGACCGACCAGGGCGACCTTGCGGTCGAGCCGCTCGGCGGCGTCGATCACCTGCTGGACCCGGTGGATGTTGGAGGCGAACGAGGTGACGATGATCCGCCCCTTGCAGCGCGAGAACTGCTCGAGCAGCGCCGGGCCGACCGACGACTCCGACGGGGCGATCCCCGGCCGGTCGGCGTTGGTCGAGTCGCCGCAGAGCAGCGTCAGCCCTTCCTTGCCGAGCTCGGCGAGCCGGGAGACGTCCGCCGGGCGGCCGTCGACCGGGGTCTGGTCGAACTTGTAGTCGCCGGTCATCAGGACCAAGGCGGCGTCGGTCTTCAGCAGCACTCCCCGCATGTCGGGGATCGAGTGGGCCAGGTGGATCAGCTCGATCTCGAACGGCCCGCGCTTGACCTTCTCGCCGGGTGGCAGCTCCTGCAGGGGCGCTTTGTCGCCGAGCTTGTGCTCGTCGAGCTTCGAGCGGACCATCCCGATCGTCAGCATGCCGCCGTAGATGACCGGCGGGATGCCGATCTCCCGCAGCACGTAGGGCAGCGCCCCGACGTGGTCCTCGTGGCCGTGGGTGAGGATGATCGCCTCGATGTCGTCGGCGCGGTCGCGCAGGTAGGAAAAATCGGGCAGGACCAGGTCGATCCCGTGCATCTCCGCGGTCGGGAACATCAGGCCGGTGTCGACGACGACGATTCGGCCGTCGTACTCGATCACGGTCATGTTCTTGCCGATCTCACCGAGACCGCCCAGGGGCAGCACTCGCATTTTGCTTGGCACTAGTTGCTCACTCTCTTCAAGTTGGGTTTCTAACTGGCGACCGGGACACCGGCTGCGTCGAGGCCTGCCTTGATGGCGGCCCGCTGCTCGGCGTCGGCGGATACCAGGGGAAGTCGAAGTCGATCCGCGCACAGCCCCAGCATCTCCAGGGCCGCCTTGAGCGGAATCGGGTTGGTGGTGACCGAGGTGGCCTCGTAGACAGGCGTGATCTCGGCATCTATCTGCCGGGCTCGGTCGAGGTCGCCGCTCTGGGCGGCGTCCCACATCTCGCGCATGCGCTCGCCGACGAGATGGGAGGCGACGGTGATTCCGCCCCCACCGCCGAATTCGAGCACGCGCAGGAAGGTGTTGTCGTTGCCGGCGAGGACCGTCAGGCCCTCGATCGGACCGAGCTCGTCGTCGTTGGCCTGCTTGACGGCGACGATGTTGTCGATCCGGCCGAGCTCGCCCAGCAACTGCGGATCGGCGTTGACGATCACCCGCGAGGGGATGTTGTACATCACCATCGGCAGCTCGGGCACGGCGGCGGCGACCGTCTCGAAGTGGGCTCGGATGCCGGCTTCGTTGGGCTTGTTGTAGTAGGGGACGACGACGAGCGAAGCGTCGGCGCCGGCATCGGCGGCCATCTTCGTCAGTTCCGAGGAGTGGCGGGTGTCGTTGGTGCCGGTGCCGCAGATCAGCAGCACCTCGTCCCCCACCTCGGCCCGCACCGCCTTCATGATCTCGATCTCCTCGCCGTCAGTCAGCGTCGGGCACTCGCCGGTCGAGCCGGCGATCACCAGCCCGTGCGAGCCGTGCTCGAGCAGATGGGCCGCCAGGCGGCGGACCCCGTCGAGGTCGACGCTGCCGTCATCGGCGAACGGCGTCGCCATCGCGGTCAGCAGTCCCTTGATCTCCTTCATCGCTCTCAGCCTAAAGCAACTTCTCGAGCCCGACCGTGAAGCGGTCGGGCAGATCGGCGACCTTGCGGCAGGCGAGGACGACGCCGGGCATGAAGGAATGGCGATCGATCGAGTCGTGGCGGATCGAGAGGGTCTGGCCGACGCCGCCGAAGATCACTTCCTGGTGGGCGACGAGGCCGGGCAGGCGGACCGAGTGGATCGGCTGGTGGACGTTGCCGCCGGCCGCGTCGATCAGCTCCTGGGTGCGCTTCGCGGTCCCCGAGGGGGCGTCGAGCTTCTTGTCGTGGTGCAGCTCAACGATCTCACACTCGGGCATGTGCCTGGCGATCGTCTGCGAGACCTCCATCAGCAACACCGCCCCGATCGCGAAGTTGGGGGCGACGAAGCAGTTGGCCTGCGAAGCCTCGGCTGCCTGGCGCGCCGCCTCGAGGTCGAAGCCGGTGGTGCCGACGACGGCGTGTACACCCGCCTCCAGGCAGGCCCTGACGTTGGCCAGCGCCGTGTCCGGCACGGTGAAGTCGACGACGACCTCCGCGTCGTCCAGCACCTCGCTCAGCTCGGTGTCGAGAGCCGGGTCGGCGCGGCCGCTCAACTCCAGCCCGTCGGCAGCTTCGACCGCCTCGCAGACGGCCTGGCCCATTTTGCCGGCGGCGCCGGCGACCGCGACCCTGGTCATGCCGCGACCAGCGCCTCGCTGACCGGCGCCAGCGCCTTGCGGAAGCGATCCTCGTCCGCCCCGACACAGGCGGCCGAAAGACGGTCCGCTCCGTAGAGCTCCTGTGCCAGCTCGGTCAGGTCGTCGACGGCGATCGCGTCGACCTTGGCCAGCATCTCGTCCAGGCTTTCGATCGGCAGGCCGAACAGGGTCGCGCGGGAGATCCGGGTCATCCGCGCCGCGGTCGACTCGGAGCTGAGGACCAGTCGTCCCTTGACGCTCTCCTTGGCCCGCACCAGCTCCTCCTCGGAGACCGGCTCGGTCCGCAGGCGGGCGAGCTCGGCGCCGATGATCGAGCAGGCCTCCTCGACGTTGTCCTCGCGGGTGCCGACGTAGGTGGCGACCAGCCCCTGGTCGGTGAACTGCTCGTTGTAGGAGCCGACCGAGTAGGCCAGCCCGCGCTTCTCGCGCACCTCGCGAAAGAGGCGCGAGGAGGTCGAACCGCCGAAGATCGCGTCGAGCACGGCCAGCGGATAGCGGCGCTCGTCGTCGCGCCGCAGGCCCGGCGCTCCGAAGCAGATGTGGTACTGCTCGGTGTCCTTGCTGAGGAAGCAGAGCCGCGACTCGCTCTCGAGGTCGGCTTCGTCCGCCCCTCCCCCGCCTTCAGGCGGGTTGACCAGGCGCTTCGCCATCTCGACGATCCGCTCGTGGTCGAGGTGCCCGGCGGCGCCGACGACGATCTGCGGCGCGGTATAGCGGGAGCTGCGGTAGTCCTCGATGTCCGGCACGGGAACCGAGGCGATCACCTCGGGTTCGCCCAGCACGCGGCGGCCCAGCGGATGGGTGCCGAAGACGGCCTCGGCGAGCACGTCGTGGACGCGGTCCTGGGGCTCGTCGTCGTACATCGCGATCTCCTCCAGCACCACCTGGCGCTCGGAGTCGATGTCCGGGTAGGTCGGTGCCAGCATCATCTCCGCCAGCAGGTCGAAGACCTCCTCGGTGTGCTCGTCGAGGAAGCGGGCGTGCAGGTGCGTCGTCTCCTTGCCGGTGGCCGCGTTGACCGAGGCACCGAGCCCGTCGAAGCGCTCGGAGATCTCGATCGCCGAGTAGCGCGCCGTTCCCTTGAAGAGCAGGTGCTCGAGGAAATGCGAGACCCCGGCCTGCGCCGGGGTCTCGTTCCTGGATCCGGTCCGGACCCAGAGCCCGAGCGCCACGGATCGAACCGAGGGAACCTCCTCGGTTACGACCCGTACGCCCGAGTCCAGGGTGGTGAGCTTGGCGCTCAACTAGTCGCGCGACTCGCGTTCACGGCGCCGGCCGCCGCGCTCGCCGCCGCGTCCACGGTCGCGACCGCGGTCGCCGCCGTTGCGCCGTCCACCGCCGCTTTCGCCGCCGGAACCGACCGCAGCCAGTTCCTCCGGCGATTTGCCGGCGACCGAGGGATCCTCGGTGAGGCGCAGTCCGATCCGGCCGCGCTCCTTGTCGACCTCGACCACGGTGACGTCGATCTCTTCGCCCGCTTTGAGGACGTCGTCGACCGAGTCGACCCGCTCGCCCGGCTTCACGTTGGAGATGTGAAGCAGTCCGTCGGTGCCCTTGACCAGCTCGACGAAGGCGCCGAAGGTCGTCGTCTTGACGACTTTGGCGGAGTTGTAGCGATCGCCGATCTCGGCCTCCTTGGTCATCGAGTTGATCCGGGCGACACAGCCCTCGACCAGATCGCCGGTCGGCGCGTAGATCCGCACCGTGCCGTCGTCCTCGACGTCGATCTCGGCTTCGAACTCCTCGCAGAGGGCGCGGATCGTTTCGCCGCCTTTGCCGATGACCGCCCCGATCTTCTCCGGGTCGATCTTGATCGACTCGATCGCCGGCGCGTGCTGGGAGAGCTTCTCCCGCGGCCCGTCGATCGCCTCGGCCATCTTGCCGAGGATGAACTGGCGGCCCTTCAGGGCCTGCTCCAGCGCGTCCTCGAGGATCTCGAAGGTGACGCCGGTGATCTTGATGTCCATCTGCAGGGCGGTGATGCCCTCCGCGGTGCCGGCGACCTTGAAGTCCATGTCGCCGAGGTGGTCCTCGACGCCGGCGATGTCGGTGAGGACGATGTAGTCGTCGCCCTCCTTGATCAGCCCCATCGCCACGCCGGCGACCGGTGCGCTGACCGGCACGCCCGCGGCCTGCAGGGCCATAGAGGAGGCGCAGACCGAGCCCATCGAGGAGGAGCCATTGGACTCGAGGGTCTCGGAGACCGCCCGGATCACGTACGGGAACGACTCTTCGTCAGGAACCGTAGCCAGCAGCGCCCGCTCGGCGAGCGCGCCGTGACCGATGTCACGCCGCTTCGGGCCGCGCATGAAGCCCGCCTCTCCCACCGAGAAGGGCGGGAAGTTGTAGTGGTGCCAGAACCGTTTCGTGGTCTGCAGGCCGAGGGTGTCGATCCGCATGTCCATCCGCGTCGTCCCGAGGGCGACGTTGGAGAGGATCTGGGTCTCGCCGCGGGTGAACAGGGCAGAGCCGTGGACGCGCGGGGAGATGTCGACCTCGCACTCGATCGGCCGGATCTCATCCTGGGCGCGGCCGTCGGGGCGCTTCTTTTCGACGGCGATCGCCTTGCGGATCGTGTCCTTCTCTATGGAGTTAATCGCAGCCTTGACCTCGCTGACGCGGTCCTCGTCGACCTCGCCCGCCTCGTGGGCGGCGGCGTAGTGACCGACGACCTCGTCCTTGACCTTGTCGATCGCCTCGTAGCGCTCGAGCTTGCCCTCGGTGGCGATCGCGTCGACCAGTGCCTGGCCGTGCGAGGAGCGGATCTCGGAGAGCAGGCCCTCGTCGATGCTCGGAGCCTCGACGACCATCTTCTCCTTGCCGACCTTCTGCTGCAGGTCCTCCATCGCCGCGCAGAGCTTCTTGATCTCGGCGTGGGCGATGTCGAGGGCGTCGAGGATCTCGGCCTCGGTGACGCCGGTGGCGCCGGCCTCGACCATCAGGATCGCCTCGTCGGTGCCGGCGACGATCAGGTCGAGTTCGAGCTCTTCGTGCGTCTCCTCGGGCGGGTTGACGACGAAGTCACCCTCGTGCTTGCCGATGCGGACGGCGCCGACGTGGGCGGCGACCGGGACCGGCGAGATCGCCAGCGCCGCGGAGGCGCCGTTCATCGCGAGGATGTCGTAGGGGTTGACCTGGTCAACCGACATCGGAATCGCGACCAGCTGGGTCTCGTAGTGCCAGCCCTTGGGGAAGAGCGGGCGGATCGGGCGATCGATCATCCGCGCGGTAAGCGTCGCCTTCTCGCTCGATTTGCCCTCGCGACGGAAGAACGAGCCGGGGATTTTGCCCGCGGCGTACATCCGCTCCTCGATGTCGACGGTGAGGGGAAGGAAGTCCACGTCGCGCAGGTTGCCGACGGTGGCGGTGCAGAGGACCATGGTGTCGCCGGCCTGGACTACTACCGCGCCACCCGCCTGCTTCGCGAGTTTGCCGGTCTCGAAGGAAATCTGGCTATCGCCGATATCCGCCGAGACGCGGGTAACGTCAAACATGCTCATTTAGTTGTTACCTCCGGCCGCCCGGTTGGCGACCATTTGCATTCAGAACTCTCGTTCTCTGTCGCGGTAAGAGTAACGGAGCGGCCGCGGGCGCAGTTATCGTCGTCCCGATGAGAAGAATCCGACTGCGTCATCTCGGACCCCTCGCGGTCGCCGCGATCTCCCTGCTCAGCGCCTCTCCCGCCGCCGCGGCGACGATCGGCAGCGACCTTTTCGGGACCGCCGACACCGGCGTTTGCCCGCTGGCGACGGCCGGCGAGCGCACCTGCACCGTCGCCCAGAGCACCCTGGCGCCGAGGGTGATGGCGAGCGGAGGCCTGGTGAGCCGGACGGCGGGCACGGTGACCAGGTGGCGGGTCCGGACCGACGGAGGCACCCTGGGGACCACGGCCGTGGCCCTGCGGCTGCGGACCCTCGACGGCTCCCAGGGCGGCCCTCGCACGCCGTTCGTCGAGCTGCCGCTCGGTGAGCCGGGGGTCTATTCCTTCCCGGCCAACCTCCCGATCGAACCCGAACAGCAGGTCGGGCTCGACGTGCGGGTGAGCGGAAACGGCCTCGCCGAGGCCTCGGCGCCGCTCGTCGATGCCAGCCCCGAAGTCGGGGTGACCGCCGAATGGGATCCCCCGCTGGCGCCCGGCGCCTCGCGGACTCCGGACTTCCTCGACCCGAATCGGGAGCTGCTCCTCAACGCTGACGTGATCGGCGACACCAGGCCGCCGCGGACCAAACTCACCTTCCCCAACCCACAGGACTTCCTCGCCGCCAAGCAGGTCCTGGTCAGGGTCCGCGCCAACGAGCCGGTCTCGATCTTCGCCAGCGGACAGCTGGAGCTGCCGAATTCCATCTGGGGCATCTACTCGAAGCGGGCCCACGGGTCCAAGGGCCAGAAGGTGGCGCTGCGGCTGCGGATACCGCCGAAGGCCCGCCGGGCCGCCGCCGAAGCCTTCACCAAGGGCCGCAAGGTGATCGCCAAGGTGACCGTCTCGGCGACCGACCGGGCCAGCAACGAAAGCGGCGCCACGGTCGCCTCGATCAGGCAGAAGCGCTAGGGAACCGCTCTCCCGCCGGGCCGAAAAGCGCCGGGGTGCTGCCGACCCCGGCCCGAATGCCCGATTGAAAGTCCCGCCTCACCCTCGCCTCGACCGCCTCCGAGCGCCGGTCCGCCTCGAAGCGATCGAGGCCGAGGCCGAAGCGCTCCGCCCGCTCCCAGAGGTGCGGGTCGTCGACCCGGCCGCGGTCGGCGTAGAGCGAGTCGACCAGCTCGAAGAAGCGCCCCTGGCGGCCCGCGGCCTCGGCAGCGGCATGCAGCGCCGGGGAGCGCGGGTGCTTGCTGGCCAGCGGGAAGTGGCGGAAGACGAGTTGGCCGGGGTGCTCGCGCAGCCGCTGCCAGGCGCCGGCGCAGCGCGGGCAACCAAGGTCGGCGTAGACGACGAGCAGGTCATCGCCCGCGCCGGCGACGTGGTCGTCCGGTCCGACCGCCGGGATCGGGGCCGAGCCGAGGTCCGTCATCGCGCTAGGAGAGCGCGTCGAAGATGACGTTGGCGCCGGGGAACTCGCCCGGGGTGGGCGATTCGTAGGTCCAGGCCACGGTGCCCTCCTCGTCGAGCAGGACGAGGGTGCGGTTGGCAAAGCCCATTCCCTCGACGTAGGAGCCGTAGGCACGAGCGACCTCGCCCTTCGGCTCGAAGTCGGAAAGCAGGGTCGTGTCGATCCCCAGCTTCTCCTGGAAGGCCTTGTGAGCGAAGAAGCTGTCGACGCTGATCCCGACCAGCTCGACGCCTTTCTCGGCGATCTCCGGCTTGACCTCCTGGTAGATCGAGAGCTGGTCGCCGCAGACCGGGCTGAAGTCCCCCGGATAGAAGACCAGCATCACCTTGCGACCGCTGAAGTCGGCAAGCGAGACCTTCTCCCCGTCCTGGTTGCGGAGGGCGAAGTCGGGGGCCTTCTCCCCGACCGCGATCATCGACGCAGGCCGAGATCTTTGACCAGGGCGCGGTAGCGCTCCAGGTCGGAGGCTTCGAGGTAGCGCAGCATGCGCCGGCGCTTGCCGACCAGCATCAGCAGGCCGCGGCGCGAGTGATGGTCCTTCGTGTGCGTGCGCAGGTGCTCGGTCAGCTCATTGATCCGCTCGGTCGCCAGCGCCACCTGGACCTCGGCCGAGCCGGTGTCCTTGTCGCCGCGGCCGTATTTGCCGATCAGCTCGCTCTTCTTGTCTTTGGTCAGGCTCATCTCGAAGAAAACGCCGCACTCACGGGTGCGACGGCCGCTGCAAGCTAGCACAGACGCCCCTGGCATCCTCGACGTCGCGGTGCATCTGAGCGATCAGCTCGTCGACCTCGTTATAGGCGCGCTCGCCGCGCAAGCGCTCGGCGAAGGCGACCCGCAGCGTCTTGCCGTAGAGGTCCTCCTCGTGGTCGATCAGGTAGGTCTCGATCAGGACGCCGCGGCCGCTCTCGAAGGTCGGCCGGACGCCGACGTTGACCGCGGCCGGGACGCCGTTGGCGAAGGCGGCGTAGACCCCGTGGCCGGGGATCGCGAGGCGGTCGTCGGGAACCAGGTTCGCCGTCGGGAAGCCGAGCTCGCGACCGCGCTGGTCACCCTTGACGACCGTCCCCTCGACCATGAACGGTGCGCCGAGGCAGCGCCTGGCGGCGACCATGTCGCCGGCGGCGACCAGGGCCCGGATCCGGGTCGAGGAGACGGTCTCGCCGTCGACCTCGACCAGCGGCACCACCCGGGTCTCGAACTCGGGGTGGGCTTCGAGCATCGCCGGGTCGCCTTTGGCTTTGGCCCCGAAGCGGAAGTTCTCGCCGACCGAGACCTGCTTCGCGTTCAGCTTCTCGACCAGGACGTGCTCGATGAACTCCTCGGCGGTCTGGGTGGAGAAGCCTTTGTCGAAGGGGATCACCACCAGCTCCTCAACTCCGAGGCCCTCGATCACGTCGCGCTTGACCCCGGCGGGCATGATCAGCTTCGGCATCGCCGCCGGGTGCAGGACTTCGAGCGGATGCGGATCGAAGCTGAGCACGGTGTCCGCCCCCTCGATCACCGCCCGGTGGCCGAGGTGGACGCCGTCGAAAGTGCCGATCGCGACATTGCGTGGGCGCGGCTGGGCGTCGGGCAGGGAGGTGACCTGGATGCTCACCGCATCCCCTCCGCCACCGCGGGAACCAGCTCGGCAACCCGCTCGGCCGCCAGCTCCTCGCCGGCGTCCTCGACCCGGAAGGGGCCGACGGCGGTCCGGCGCAGGTCCGAGCAGTAGGCATCGCCGAGGGTCTCGATCAGGGTCCGCACGTAGGTCCCGGCCGAGCACTCGATCTCGTGGTGGGCGTACTCGCCGTCGCTGGAGAGCAGCTCGGCGCGGTGCACCTCGACGTCGCGGACCGGGGTCTCCACCACCTCACCGCGGTGGGCCTTCTTGTAGAGGCGCTCGCCGCCGACCCTGACCGCCGAGGTCATCGGCACCTGCTGGCGCACGGTCCCGGTCGGCAGCTGCAGCGAATCGGGCAGCCGTCCGGTTTCGGTCAGCTCGCCGTCGGAGTCGCCGGTGCTCGAGCGCCAGCCGAGGCGGGCGGTAGCGAGGTAGGTCTTCGGCAGGCCGACGAGGAAGCGCTGCAGCCGGGTGGCGCGGCCGAGCAGGATCAGCAGGAGGCCAGTGGCGAAGGGGTCGAGGGTTCCGGCGTGGCCGGCTTTAGCGCCGCGCTCGCGCCTCACCTCGGCGACGACGTCGTGGGAAGTCACCCCCGCCGGCTTGTCGTAGAGCAACACGGTGCCGGTCTCGGCCGCCATCCTCACTCTCCGAGTTGCCGGGAGACCTCTTGGCCGAGGAAGTCGGCCAGCTGCTCGAACCCCAGGTCGGTGGAGAAGCCGGCGGCGCGTTTGTGTCCGCCGCCCCCGTGCAGCCGGGCGATCGCAGAGACGTCGACCTCGCCGGCGCTGGAGCGGAGGCTGACCTTGCGGGCGGCGCGGCCGCGATCGCCGAGATCGCGGATCACGGCCGCGACCTTGACCCCGTCGATCGAGCGCAGGTTGTCGATCAGGCCCTCGGTCATCTCCTCCCCCGCCCCGGTCGCCGCGTAGTCGGCGGTGGTGATGTAGCTGACCGCCAGGCGCCCGTCGCAGAAGCTGGAGATGTTGTCGAGCGCGCGGGAGACCAGCCGCAGCTTCTCCAGCGGCACGTGCTCGTAGAGGCGGCGGTAGGTGTCGTCGACATCCACCCCGGCGTCGATCAGGTCGGCGGCGACGCGGTGGGTGTGGGCCTTGGTGTTCTCGTACATGAACTTGCCGGTGTCGGTGATCAGCCCGACGTAGAGCGCCGCGGCGATCTCGGGCGTGATCTTCGCCCCCAGCAGCAATGCCAGGTCGTAGACGATCTCGGCCGTGCAGGAGGCGCCGACCTCGACCAGGTTGATGTCGCCGAAGCAGGTGTAGTCGTGGTGGTGATCGATATTGATCACCTCGTTGTCGCCCTCGGTCAGCCAGTCGACCGGGACCCGGTCGATGTTTCCGCAGTCGAGGAACACGACCGTGCGGTCGGCCATGTCGGCAGGCGCCTCGTGGAAGACCTCCTCGAGGGGGAGGAAGCGGTACTCGATCGGCAGCGGGAACTCCTTCGCCGCCATGAACATCACCGAGTCCTTGCCGAGCTGGGTGAGGACTTTGTGCAGCCCCAGCAGCGAGCCGAGGGCGTCGCCGTCGGGGCCCTCGTGGGCGGTGAGCAGGAAGCGATCGCGTGTTTTCAGCTCCTCGCTGACCCGCTCCAGGTTGGAGGTGGTGACGTCGGGGGCCGAGCTCACTTCTCCTCCCCCTCCTCCAGCAGTTCGGAAATCCGGACTCCCTGCTCGATCGTGTCGTCGTAGCGGAAGGTCAGGGTCGGGGTCCGCTTCATCCGCGTCTCCGCTGCGATCCGCGACTGGATCACACCATGGGAGGAGCGCAGCCCCTCCAGCGTCGCCTCCCGCTCCTCCTCGGAACCGAGCACGCTGACGAACACCTTGGCGGTGCGCAGGTCGGGGCTGGTCTCAACGGAGGTGACGGTCACGAAGCCGATACGAGGATCACTCAATTCGCCTGCGATTGCAGCCCCCACGACCTCGCGGAGCACCTCGTTGATGCGCCGCATGCGGGAGCCGGCCATGCTACTCCAGGGTCTGCTCGACCTGTTTCGTCTGGAAGAACTCGAGCACGTCGTCGTCCTTGACGTCGGCGTACCCCTCGAGGACGATGCCGCACTCCTGGCCCTCCTCGACTTCCTGGACGTTGTCTTTGAAGCGGCGCAGGGATCCGAGTTTGCCGGTCCAGATCACCGTTCCCTCGCGGATCAGACGGACGCTGGCGGTGCGCACGGCCTTGCCCTCGGCGACGATGCAACCGGCGATGTGGCCGACCTTCGAGGCTTTGAAGGTCTGTTTGACCAGCGCCTCGCCGATCGTCTCCTCGACCTCAAGCGCATCGAGCAGCCCCTCCATCGCGTTGCGCAGGTCTTCGGTGATTTTGTAGATGACCGAGTAGGTGCGGACGTCGACGCCCTCGTGCGCGGCGGCTCGTTTGGCGTCGAGCAGAGGCCGCACGTTGAAGCCGATGATGATCGCGTCGGAGGCCGAGGCCAGCATCACGTCGGACTCGTTGATGCCGCCGGTCTGCGAGTGGATGATGTTCATCGCCACCCGTTCCTGCGGCACTTTGGCGAGCTCGTCCTGGAGCGCCTCCAGGGAGCCGGCAACGTCCGCCTTGAGGACGATGTTGAGCTCCTTGATTTCGCCCTCCTGAGCGCGGGCAAAGACCTCATCGAGGCTGACCTTGCGGCCCTGGCGGCGGGCCAGCGCCTCGGTTTTCAGCCGGTGGGCGCGCTCCCCCGCCATCTGGCGGGCCTGGCGGTCGCCCTCGACCGTCTGCACGAACTCGCCGGCGTCGGCGACGCCGTCGAAGCCGAGCACCTCGACCGGCATCCCGGGCTCCGCCTCGGCGACCTCCTTGCCGGTGAAGTCGTGCATCGCCCGCACCCGGCCCCACTGGGGGCCGGCGACCAGCGAGTCGCCAACACGCAGGGTGCCGCGCTGGACAAGCACCGTGACGACCGGACCGCGGCCGGGGTCGAGCTGGGACTCGATCACGTTGCCGGACGCATCCGCGTTCGGGTTCGCGACGAGCTCCTCCAGCTCGGTGACGAGCAGGATCATGTCGAGCAGGTTGTCGAGGCCCTCCTTGGTCTTCGCCGAGACCTCGCAGAAGACGGTGTCGCCACCCCACTCCTCGGGGGAGATGTCCATCTGGGCGAGCTCGCCGCGGACCTTTTCGGGATTGGCGCCCTCTTTGTCGATCTTGTTGACGGCGATCAGCATCGGCACGTCGGCGGCGCGGGCGTGGTCGATCGCCTCCTTGGTCTGGGGCATGACGCCGTCGTCGGCTGCGACGACCACGACGACCACGTCGGTGACCTTGGCGCCGCGGGCGCGCATCGCCGTGAAGGCGGCGTGGCCCGGGGTGTCGAGGAAGGTGATCGTCTTCTCGTCGTGGTGGACCTGGTAGGCGCCGATGTGCTGGGTGATGCCACCGGCCTCGCCCGCGGCGACCTCGGTCTCGCGGATCGCGTCCAGTAGCGAGGTCTTGCCGTGGTCGACGTGACCCATGATCGTCACCACCGGCGGCCGGTCGACGAGGTCCTCGTCGGCGTCGGCGAACTGCGGTTCCTCGGGCTCTTCGTCGGCCGCGTGGACGATCTCGACCTTGCGGTCGTACTCGTCGGCGATCGCCTTCACCGAGTCGTCGGTGAGGGTCTGGGTGAGCGTCGCCATCTCACCCATCATCATCAGTTTTTTGATCACCTCAGCCGGGGCGAGGCCCAGCGATTCGGCGACCTCGCGCACGGTGGCGCCGGAGTTGACTTTGCTCGCCGCGGCCTCGACCGGGGTATCCGATTGCGCCGGCGGCTCCTCGAGCAGCGGGCGCCGGCGGCGGCCGCCGCGACGGCGGGGCGGGCGCTGCGGCGGTGGGCCGCCGCCCTGCTCGCGGCGCGAGGCCTGCGAATCGATCACTACGCGGCGTTTTTTCGACGAAGCACCGCCGCCACCGCCGCCGCCCTGCTGGGCGCCGCCGGCGCGGACCGGTTTCGTCGAGGTGTTGCGCCCTTTCGCGGCAGCGGGTTTGCCGGCGGCTGGTTTGGGCGCGTCCGCAGCTTTCGGTGCCGCCGCAGCGGGCGCCTGCTCGGCTTTCGCAGCCGGTTTGGGCGCCGCTTTCGGCGCTGCCCCGGCACCGCCGTTGCCTTTGGCGGCCGAGATCGCCTTCAGCGCGTCGGCCTCCTCGACGCTCGAGGCGGCGGCTTTCGCCTCCACACCGGCGGCCTTCAGCGCGGCGAGCAGCTCCTTCGAGCTGACGCCCTGCGCTTTCGCGATCTCATGAACCCGTTTCTTTGCCACTAAGCCTGCTCCGCCTCCTCGACCGGCTCCGCGGCTTCGTCGTCCTCGCCCAGCGTCTCGCCGTCGACTTCCTCGGCTTCGGTCGCCTCCTGCTGGATGTCCTCTTCGATGGCCTCCTCGGTCGCGACCTCGTCGGCGGTCTCCTCGACCCCCTCCTCAGGCTCGACGAAGTTGGCCTCGGCCCGGCTGACGATCTCCTCGACCTGGCCTTCGTCGGCGTCGGGGTCGGCGAGGATCGCCACGTCAGTCTCGGAGAGACCGGCAAGGATCGACGTCTGACTGGTCTCGAAGCGCGAGAGCGCCTGGTGGGGCTCCAGCCCGCAATAGGTCGAGCCGGGCAGCGCCGCGTTCGGGCAGCGACGGCCGTTCGAGAGCACCGCCATGCAGCGACCGTCGAACTGTTCCTCGCCCTCAACCTCCACCTCGTGTTCTTCGGAGGCGAACTCGGTCTCGGACTTGATGTCGACCCGCCAGCCGGTCAGGCGGGCGGCGAGGCGGGCGTTCTGGCCGTCGCGGCCGATCGCCAGCGAGAGCTGGTCGTCGGGGACGATCACCGTCGCCTGGCGCTCCTCGTCGTCGACGATCACCTCTCGCACGCGGGCCGGCGAGAGTGCTTTGGCGACGAAGCGGGCGGGCTCGTCGTTGTGGGGGATGATGTCGATCTTCTCGCCGCGCAACTCGGAGACGACCATCCGCACCCGCGAGCCGCGGGGACCGACGCAGGCGCCGACCGGGTCGACCCCGTCGGCATGGGAGACGACGGCGATCTTCGAGCGGTAGCCGGGCTCGCGGGCGACGCCGACGATTTCGACCAGCTTGTCGGCGATCTCCGGCACCTCGAGCTCGAACAGGCTTTTGATCAGCTCCGGGCTGCGGCGGGAGACGACGATCGCCGGCCCTTTGGTCGAGTCGGAGACGTCGGTGATCACGGCCTTGACCCGCATCCCGTGGTCGTAGCGCTCGTTGTAGACCTGCTCGGACTTGGGCAGCAGCGCCTCGACCCGCTCGCGCAGCTGGACCAGCGTGTAGCGCTTGTCGGACTGCTGGATGATCCCGGTGATCAGCTCGCCGACGCGATCCTGGTACTCGTCGTACATCATCTGCCGCTCGGCCTCGCGGATCCGCTGCAGGATCACCTGCTTGGCGGTCTGGGCGGCGATCCGGCCGAAGTCGTCGGGGGTGACGTCGCTGGTCTCGATCTGGTCCTCGTAGGGCGCGATCATCTCCGGGTCGAGCTCGGGATCCTCCGGCTCTTTCAGTTCCCCGGTCTCGGGATCGACTTCCGGCTCCTCCTGCTGCTCGGCCGCCTCGGCCAGCAGCTTCTCCTCCAGCTCGGGGGGCAGGATCAGTTCGAAGACGCGGAAGTCGCCGGTCTCGTGATCGAGGTCGACGCGCGCGTATTTCGCCGCGCCGGGCGTCTTCTTGTACGCCGAGAGGAGGGCGTCCTCGAGGGCGTCCATCAGCTTGTCGGCCGAGATTCCCTTCTCCTGCTCGAGCGCTTTGACTGCGTCGACGATCTCTTTGGTCACTGCGCGGACTCCTTGCTCTCGGAAGCGGTGGCGTTGCGGCGGTACTTGGGGCCAGGCGAAGAGACCTCCAGCGCATAGTCGGCGCGCAGGTCGTTCAAGTGCTGGGTGACCCTCTCGCAAAGCGCGAGGTCGACGCCGTCGGGGTGGTCGATGAATATCCGCAGCGCATCGGTCCTCGGTTTCTCGAGGGCGACGACGTCGATATCCGGATCGAGGCCGGACAGCTCCTGCTGAAGATCTTGCTGGGTGGGGTCGTTCATGCCTGAAGTTCGGGGGTGGAGGCGTAAAAAAAGTGGGCCAGGCCCACTTCTCAACACGCATCAGGGACAGAAAAGCTTGAAATCAGTATAGCCCGCTCAGGCTGGCGACCGGCTTGCTTTTTCCCGCAAGCGGTCTACTTCGCCCAGGATCGTCTCGGCGACCTCGTCCTTGGGGGCGATCGGCACCTCGTTCTCGGCCTCGGCGCTGATCAGGGTGACGGCGTTGAGCTCGCTCTCGAAGCCGATCTCCGGATCGGAGACGTCGTTGAGGACGATCAGGTCGGCGCCCTTGCGCCGCAGCTTGCCCCGGGCCCGCTCGACGGCCTCCCCCCCGTGCTCGGCGGCGAAGCCGACGACCGTCTGCCCCTCGACCCGGCGGGCAGCCAGCGCCGCGAGGATGTCCTCGGTCGGCTCCAGCGAGAGCTCGAGCGCGCCGCTGCGCTGCAGCTTGCCCTCGGCCGCGGCGGCGGCGCGAAAGTCCGCCGGGGCGGCGGCCATCAGGAGGACGTGGGCCTTCGGGAACTCCTCGGCGGCGGCGTCGGCGAGCTGGGCAGCGGTCTCAACGTCGAGGCGGCGGACGCCCGGCGGTGAGGGCAGCCCGACGTTGGCGGCGATCAGCGTCACCTCCGCCCCGCGCGCTGCCGCCGCAGCGGCAAGCGCGATCCCCATCCGGCCGCTGGAGCGGTTGCCGATGAAGCGGACGGGATCGATCGGCTCGCGGGTCCCCCCCGCGGTGACCAGGACCCGCAGGCCGTCCCAGGGACGGTCGCCGGCCGGGAGCGAGGCTTCGATCCGGGCCAGCAGCTGCTCGGGGTCGGGCAGACGGCCGCGGCCGAACTCGCCGCGCGAGGCGAGCTTGCCCTCCTCGGGATCGATCACCTCGACGCCGCGACTGCGAAGTACCTCCAGGTTGGCCTGGGTGGCAGCGTCGGCGTACATGCGGTCGTTCATCGCCGGCGCCACCAGGCGCGGCGCAGTGCAGGCGAGGAAGGAGGTGGTCAGCATCGAGTCGGCGGCGCCGGCCGCCAGCTTCGAGATCGTGTTGGCCGATGCCGGAGCGACGAGGTAGGCGTCGCAGCGCCCGGCCAACTCGAGGTGGCCGATCGGGTCGTGGGAGGACTGCTCCTCGCCGGGGAAGGCGCCGCGCATCGGGTCGCGCTCGAACTCGGAGACGAGGACCGGGGCCCCGACGATCCCCTCGAAGGAGGCGGGGCCGACGAACCGGGTCGCGGTCTCGGTCATCACCACCCGCACGCCGTGCCCGGCCAGCGTCGCAAGGCGCGCCAGCTCGAGCGACTTATAGGCGGCGATGCCGCCGCTGACACCTAGAAGGAGTCGGGCCATGCCTCGGTTTTAGTCGACGCCCGCTGCGCGGGCAACCGGAAGCTAGGAGCGGTACTCGTATTTCAGCTTGCCCTGGGCAAGCTCTTCGAGCGACATCGAGAGGTAGTTCCGCTCGCCCGGGGTGTCGACCATCGGCGGCGGGTACTCGCCGAAGCCGCCCTCGCCGAGATTGTGGAAGTAGCTGTTGATCTGGCGAGCGCGCTTGGCCGATACGACGACAGCGGCGTAATGGGAATCAGCGTGGTCGAGAAGCTTGTCTACGCGTGGTTTGATCATCGAGTCGGGCAGTCTAGATGATCAGCCCGGCGGGGCTCAGCCGGCCTCGGCGCCGACGATCGCCACCAGCTCGGCGGCGGCCCTGCCGATCTCGTCGTTGACGACGCAGTGATCGAAGTCCCCCTGCGCGGCCAGCTCCTGCTCGGCCACCTTGAGCCGCTCGTCGATTGCCTCCGGCGAATCGGTGCCACGACGGGCAAGTCGCTGCCGCAGGACCGCGGGGTCCGGCGGAGCGATGAAGATCTGGACCGAGTCGGGTTTCGCGGCGCGGACCTGCTGGGCGCCCTGCACCTCGATCTCCAGGACCACGGAGTGCCCCGCCTCGAGCCGCCGCTCGACCTCGCTGCGCAGCGTGCCATAGCGGTTGCCGCTGTAGGTGGCGAACTCGAGGAAGTCCTTTTCCTCGATCCGCCGCTCGAACTCCTCCGGGGTGAGGAAGTGGTAGTCGCGGCCGTCGACCTCCCCCTCCCGCGGCGAGCGCGTCGTGGCCGAGACCGACAGCTCGAGATCGGGAACGGCCCGCAGCAGCTCCTTGATCAAAGTGCCCTTGCCGACCCCCGAGGGCCCGGTGATGACGAAGACTTTGCTGGCCATGCGGCCGGAGATGATGACCGGCGGTGCGGTCGGCTAACTAGCGGCGGAGCTGGCCGATGAGCTCCGCGCGCTGACGCTCGGATAGGCCGCCGATCGTCTTCGACGGAGAGATCCTGCACTGGTTGAGGATCCTGTTGGTCTTGACCCGTCCGTACTTCGGTACGGCGAGGAGCATGTCGAAGACCTTGGCGGTCAGCAGATACTCGGGCGGGTCGAGCAGGATCGTCTGAATGCTGGCGCGTCCGGCCTTCAGATCCTTCTTCAATTTTGCCCGCGCGGTGCGAATGTCATTCGCCCGTTTGAGGGCCTCCATCCGCTGGTCGAGGGACCGTTCGGGGGCCGCGAGCGAAGATTTGACTGAGGAAGCCGTCATGCGAGGCGGCGAGTATAGCCGCGGTTAGGGGGCGTGCAAGGCGACGAGGCCCAATTGCCCCAAAATTCGTCTCAACCTCTACTCGAGGTCTACGGCCGCTAGGCGTGGGGGCGTTTCCGACACCCCAGTTTCCAGCTGATTTGCTATGCGCGAGCCGGCCCGTGGATCGCGGAAGCTCTCGGTGCCGACCGCCACCAGAGTCGCCCCGGCGACGATGAACTCGGCCGCGTCGGCGCCGCTGGAGATACCCCCCATGCCGACGATCGGCAGCTCCACCGCGGCCCTGACCGCCCGCACCTGCTGCAGCGCGATCGGCTTCACCGCCGGGCCTGAGAGACCGCCGTGGCCGGCAGCCAGGGAAGGTTCGTCGGTCGCCGGATCGATCGCACTCGCCTTCATCGTGTTGATCAGGGAGACGGCGTCGGCGCCGCCCTCCTCGGCGGCGACTGCGACCGCCTCCGGATTGGCGACGTTGGGCGTCAGCTTGACGATCAGCGGCTTCTCCGTCAGGGGCCGCAATGCTTCCAGCAGCCCCTCGGTCTCATCCGGATTCTCGCCGACGATCAGGCCGGAGTGGACGTTGGGGCAGGAGACGTTGAGCTCGATCGCCGCCACCTCGTCACGCTCCCCCACCACCTGGACCAGGCGCGAAAACTCCTCGCGATTCGTCGCCATGACTGACACGATCAGCGGCACCGGCAACTCTGCAAGCTGGGGAAGATCGTGCGTCAGGAATCCTTCCAACCCCTTGTTCGGCAGCCCGATCGAATTGATCATCCCGGCCGGCGTCTCCCAGATCCGCTGCGGTTCGTTGCCGGCGCGTGGCTCTGGCGTGATCGTCTTGGAGACAAAAGCCGAAAACGGGAATTCCTCCAGCAATTGGTCGCCGAAGACTTTTCGAGCAGCGATCGCGTCGTAAGTCCCGGAAGCGTTGATTACGGGGTGGGTTAGCTCGATGCCGCAGAAGTCGACGGGTTGGGACGAGGGCTCGTGGCCGGCGGGTCCTGTCTCCGATCGGGGGCTCTCCCTACCGGGAGAGTCCTCCCGATCGTCGCCACCCACCGGAGTGGCGCCGGTGACCGGCCCGTCGACGCAGAGGCGGATGTAGCCGTCGCCGTGGGGATTGGGGACGGCGCAGCCGAAGCAGGCCCCGTAGCCGCAGGCCATCGGAGACTCCTCCGCGAGTTGGTAGCTGACTCCATGGGCGTCGCAGAGGGAGGCGACCGCCTCCAGCATTGCCGGGGGCCCGCAGGAGTAGACGACTGCTGAATGCGCGTCGTCGCCGGCCAGCATCGCTGCGAGTAGGTCAGTGACGTAGCCCTGATGGCCGGCGTGGCCGTCCTCGCTGGCGAGGCGGACGTCGGGGCAGAGAGAGTCGCCCGAACAGAAGAGCTCGTTCAGTCCTCCCGAGTGGGCTTCGTTGCGGAAGCCCAGCAGCACCCTGAGGGGGATTCCTCTTTCGACCAGGTGGCGGCGCCAGATCGCCATCGGGGCGATGCCAATGCCGCCGCCGACAAGGATCGCTCCGGCTGCCTCGGGGTTGACCTGCTTGGGGGTCGAGAAGGAATTGCCGAGCGGTCCCGTCACCCAGACCCGCTCGCCCTGCTCCAGCTCGCAGAGCCGGTCGGTACCGGGGCCGACGCCCTCGACCAGGAAGTCGAGACGCACGCCGTCCTTGGCCGGTGCCGTCGCGGCGAAGGAGATCGCCCGCGGCAGATATGGCCGGCCTCCCCCCTCTCCCCAGCTCTTCTCGCTGGCGAGCATGTAGAACTGGCCCGGCTCCGGCTCGGGGCCCTCGTGGTCGAGCAGGGAGAAGATCCGGTAGCCGCCGGTGGCCGCGTTCCCCGCGACCTCGCAGAGGCGGCGGCCGAAGGGCGCGCTCATCGCGCCTCCGCGGTCCTGACCTGACCGGCGTGGATCTCCTGCAGGGAGAGAACCTCAGCGTCGCCCTGCTTGCCCGCGGCGATCGCGCGGGCCGCGGCGGTGGCGCCGGTCATCGTCGTCACGCAGGGGATCCCCTGGCGGACCGCGGCGGAGCGGATCTCGTAACCGTCGGTGCGAGCGCCCGAGCCGGTCGGCGTGTTGATCACCAGGTCGCATTCGCGCTTGCGGATCAGGTCGAGGACGTGCGGCGAGCCTTCCTGCAGCTTGTTGATCGGGGTCACCGGCACCCCCATCCGCTCGATCGCCTGGGCGGTGCCGTGGGTGGCAATCACCTCGAAGCCGAGGTCGTGGAAGCGGGTCGCCAGCTGAGTCGCGGCAGCCTTGTCGGTGTCGGTGACGGTGATGAAGACCGAGCCTGACTCCGGCAGCCGCACCCCGGCCGCCGCCTGGGCCTTGCCGAACGCGGTCGGGAAGTCCGCGGCGACCCCCATTACCTCGCCGGTGCTCTTCATCTCCGGGCCGAGAACCGAGTCGGCGCCGGCGAAGCGAGCGAAGGGCAGGACCGCCTCCTTGACGCTGACGTGCTCGGGCATTCCCTGGGGCAGGTCCTGGTCGGCGAGCTTCTCCCCCAGCATCAGCTTGCAGGCGAGCTTCGCCAGCGGCACCCCGATCGCCTTGGAGACGAAGGGGACGGTGCGCGAGGCGCGCGGGTTGGCCTCGATCACGTAGAGCCTGCCACCGGCGACCCCGTACTGGATGTTGATCAGCCCGATCACCCCGAGCTCCAGCGCGATCCGCTCACTGGTGGCGCGGATCTGCTCCAGCATCTCCTCGCCGAGGCTGAGCGGCGGGATCACGCAGGCCGAGTCGCCGGAGTGGACCCCCGCCTCCTCGACGTGCTGCATGATCCCGGCGACGTAGACCTCCTCGCCGTCGCCGAGCGCGTCGACGTCGACCTCGATCGCGTTCTCGAGGAAGCGGTCGAGCAGCAGCGGATGCTCCTGGTCGGCCTTGACGTGCTTGCTCAGGTAGGCCGTCAGATCCTCGGTGGAATAACAGATCTCCATCGCCCGGCCGCCGAGCACGTAGGAGGGCCGGACCAGCAGCGGAAAGCCGACCCGTTCCGCGACCTTGATCGCTTCCTCGGCCGAGAAGGCGGTGCCGTAGGGCGGCGCCTCGACCCCGAGGCGCTCGAGCAGCTCGCCGAAGCGGCCGCGGTCCTCGGCCAGGTCGATCGCGTCGACCGGCGTGCCGAGCAGCCGCACCCCGGCTTCTTCCAGGGTCCGGGCCAGCTTCAGCGGCGTCTGGCCGCCGAACTGGACGATCACTCCCTCCGGCCGCTCCTGCGCGCAGACGGCAAGCACGTCCTCCGCGGTCAGCGGCTCGAAGTAGAGGCGATCGGAGGTGTCGTAGTCGGTCGAGACCGTCTCCGGGTTGCAGTTGACCATCACCGCGTCGCGGCCCAGCTCGCGAGCGGTCATCGCTGCGTGGACGCAGCAGTAGTCGAACTCGATCCCCTGCCCGATCCGGTTCGGGCCGGCACCGAGGATCACCACCGAGTTGTTCTCGCCGCGGCGGATCTCGTTGGCCGGGGGCGAGCCGTCGTGGCGGGGACGCTCGTGACCGGAGTAGTAGTAGGGCGTCGCCGCCTCGAACTCGGCGGCGCAGGTGTCGACTGCCTTGTAGGTGCGGGCGAGGCCGTCGGTCCCGTCGCCCTCTCTGGCGAGCGCCTGCAGCTCGCGCAGGAACCAAGGGTCCACCTTGCAGGCCTCGTGGACCGCCTCGACCGCGAGGTCGCGCTCGAAGGCGGCGTGAATCAGATCGAAGCGCTCGGCACAGGGGATCGCGATCGCCGCCAGCAAATCCTCGTCGGACTCAGGGATCTCGGCGGCGCTGTCGAGCTCGCGCGAGCGCATCGCCTTGGCGAAGGACTCGCGGAAGGTACGGCCGATCGCCATCGCCTCGCCGACGCTCTGCATGTAGGTCGAGAGCCGGCCCTCGGAACCGGGAAACTTCTCGAAGGCGAAGCGCGGGATCTTGGTGACGACGTAGTCGATCGTCGGCTCGAACGAGGCAGGCGTGGCGCGGGTGATGTCGTTAGGGATCTCCTCCAGCGCGTAGCCGACGGCCAGTTTCGCCGCCATCTTCGCGATCGGGAAGCCGGTCGCCTTGGAGGCCAGCGCCGAGGAGCGCGAGACCCGCGGGTTCATCTCGATCACCGCGATCTCGCCGTCGGCAGGATTGACCGCGAACTGAACGTTGGAGCCGCCGGTCTCGACCCCGATCGCCCGGATCACCTTGATCGCCTGGTCGCGGAGGTCCTGGTAGAGCGGATCGGTGAGGGTCTGGGCAGGGGCGACGGTGACCGAGTCGCCGGTGTGGACGCCCATCGGGTCGACGTTCTCGATCGAACAGATGATCACCACGTTGTCGTTGCGGTCGCGCATCACCTCGAGCTCGAACTCGCCCCAGCCGATCACCGACTCCTCGACCAGGACCTGGTTGATCGGGCTGGCGGCGAGGCCCTCGCTGACGACCTGGCGCAGCTCGGTCTCGGTGTTGCCGATCCCTCCCCCCTGGCCGCCCATCGTGAAGGCGGGCCGGACGATCGCCGGCAGGGTGATTTCGCCGGCAGCCAGCTTCGTCTCCATCTCCGCCACGCTCTCGACGATGACCGACCATGGAACCCGGATGCCGGCGTCCTGCATCGTCGTGCGGAACTTCTCGCGGTCCTCTGCGCGGCTGATCGACTCGGCGTTGGCGCCGATCAGCTCGACCCCGAAGCGCTCCAAGGTGCCGTCCGCGTCCAGCGCCATCGCGATGTTGAGCGCCGTCTGGCCGCCGAGGGTCGGCAGCAGCGCGTCGGGGCGCTCCTTTTCGATGATCTTGGTCACCGGTCCGGGCAGCAGCGGCTCGATGTAGGTGGCGGTGGCGAACTCGGGGTCGGTCATGATCGTCGCCGGGTTCGAGTTGACCAGGACGACTTCGTAGCCCTCCTCGAGCAGCACCTTGCAGGCCTGCACGCCGGAGTAGTCGAACTCGGCCGCCTGGCCGATCACGATCGGGCCGGACCCGATCAGGAGGATCTTCTGGATGTCGGTTCGTTTGGGCATCGGGCTCCGTTAGACGGCGAGGGCAAGGAAGCGATCGAAAAGGTGGCGGGCGTCGTGCGGGCCCGGGCCGGCCTCCGGGTGGTACTGGACGGTGGCGCCGGCGACGTCGCGCAGGACCAGGCCCTCGACCGTGCGGTCGTAGAGGTTCAGCTGAGAGAGCTCGGCGACGCCGAAGTCGGTGTCCCAGCGGACCGGCTCGTCGCCCTCGATCTTCGGCTCCCCCCCTGGCCCGACGACCGCGAAGCCGTGGTTCTGGGAGGTGATGTCGATCCGGCCCGTCTCCAGGTCTTTGACCGGATGATTGGCGCCGCGATGGCCGAAGGGCAGCTTGTAGGTCTCGAGGCCAACCGCGCGGCAGAGCAGCTGGTGGCCGAGGCAGATGCCGAAGACCGGCTTCTGCCCGATCACGCCGCGAACGGTATCGACGACGTAGTCGAGTGCGGCGGGGTCGCCGGGGCCGTTGGCGAGGAAGACGACGTCGGGGTCCTCGGCGAGAACCTCCTCGGAGCTGCTGGTGCAGGGCAGCAGGGTCAGCTGGCAGCCGTGCTCGCGCAGCTGGCGGACGATGCTGAGCTTGACCCCGGTGTCGATCCCGACCACGTGCGGGCCCTCGCCCTCGAAGCGGATCGGTTCGGGTGGGGTGACGGTGCGGGCGAAGTCGGCGCCGTCCATCGCGGGCTCGGCGGCGATCCGTTCGCGCGCCTCGGCTTCGGGCGTGGAGGTCGGGAAGATGCCGCCGCGCATCGAGCCCTTGTCGCGCAAGTGGCGGACCAGGGCCCGGGTGTCGACGCCGGAGACGCCAGGCACGCCGCAGTCGCGCAGCCAGTCGAGCCAGCCGCCCTCGGCGGTCGAGACGTCCTCGCCGTTCTTGGCGTCGCGCATGACGACACCCCGGGCGTGGACCGCTTCGGACTCCATCGCCGCGGCCGAGACGCCGTAGTTGCCGATCAGCGGATAGGTGAAGACGATGATCTGGCCGGCGTAAGAGGGGTCGGTGACCGACTCCTGGTAGCCGGTCATCGCGGTGTTGAAGACGACCTCGCCGGTGACGGCGCCGTCGTGCCCGCAGGCGAGCCCGTCGAGTCGGATCCCGTCCTCGAGCAGCAGGTATGCGCTCATCGGGGCGCCTTTCCATCCTGTGGGTTGACAAAAACGCCCCTCATGCCGCCACTCCTAGCGAGAAGGAACGAAGGCGGAAGGCGACCTGGCCGGCGGCAACGGTCATCAGCACCCGGCCGGTGAGGGTCTGACCGGCGCACCAGGAGTTGGCCGAGCGGCTCTCGTAGCCGTCCTCGCCGACGGTCCACTCGGCGCCAAGGTCGCAGAGGACGACGTTTGCCTCCGAGCCCGGCGCCAAGCTCGGCCGCTCGAGATCGAAGGGCTCGGCGCCGCCGCCCATCCGCTTGACCAGCAGGCCGAGGTCGATCGTCCCCGGCAGAACCAGCTCGGTGTGCAGGGCGGCGAAGGCGGTCTCCAGGCCGGTGACCCCCATCGCCGCCTGCTCGAAGGGGACGTCCTTTTCCTCCGGCTGGTGCGGAGCGTGGTCGGTGGCGATGCACTCGACGGTGCCGTCGCGCAGGCCCTCGATCAGGGCCTGGCGGTCGCGCTCTTCGCGCAGCGGCGGGTTCATCTTGAAACGGTGCGGGTCGAGGCTGCGGACGGCCTCGTCGGTGAGGCAGAGGTGGTGCGGGCTGGCCTCGGCGCTGATCTTCACCCCAGCCGCCTTGGCGACGCGGACCGCTTCGACCGACTCGGCGGCGGAGAGATGCTGGACGTGGATCCGGGCGCTCTCGTAGCCGGCCAGGGCGGCGTCGCGGGCGACCATCGTCGCCTCCGAGACCGAGGGGATGCCGGCGACGCCGAGCGCAGCGGAGACCGGCCCCTCGTGCATTGCGCCGTCGCGCGAGAGCCGCGGGTCCTCCTCGTGCAGGGCGATGTTGCCGCCGCAGAGGCGCTGGTACTGCAGCGCCCGCCGCATCACCCCGGCATCCGTGATCGGCAGGCCGTCGTCGGAGAAACCGATCGCACCGGCCTCGCGCAGTTCGACCATCTCGGTCAGCTCCTCCCCCGCCATCGCTTTGGTGACGGTGGCGAGGAAGCCCACCAGGACCGAGGCGCCGGCCCGGGCCTGCTCGCGCAGGGCGGAGATGTCGGCGGCGGTCGAGACCGGCGGCTGGGTGTTGGCCATCGCCAGGATCCCGCAGTAGCCACCGGCAGCGGCGGCGCGGGTTCCCGTCTCGACGTCCTCCTTGTGCTCGTGCCCGGGGGTGCGGAGGTGGACGTGGGGGTCAAAGAAGGCGGGGAAGACGTGCAGGCCCTCGGCCTCGACCACCTCGGCACCCTCGACGTCGGCCTCGCCTGGAGCGGCGAGCGCGGCGATCTCGCCGCCCTTAATGAGGACGTCGTGGACGGCATCGATGCCGGCAGCCGGGTCGAGCACGGTTGCCCGCCTGAGGATCAGGTGCGCGTCCTCGCCGGAGCGTACGTCGAGTACGTCGGTGAGGCTCATGCTGAGGTTCCGATCGGGGTTGGGCGGCTGCCCTCGCTCTCGGCGGCAGCGTTGCCGCCCTCGCCGCCGGCGAGCAGCTCGTAGAGAATCGCCATCCGCACCACCAGGCCGGCGGCGACCTGCTCGGCGATCAGCGACTGCGGCGAGTCGATCGCCTCGCCGGAGAGCTCGACGCCGCGGTTGACCGGGCCGGGATGCATCAGCAGCTGGCGCGGGTTGAGCCGGCGGGTGTCGATCTGGAAGCTGGCCGCGTACTCGCGCAGCGAGGGGACGAAGCTCTCGCTCATCCGCTCCTTCTGCATCCGCAGCGCGTAGACGACGTCGGCCTCCCCGACCTCGTCGAGACTGTAGGAGACCTCGCAGCCGAGCGCCTCGATCCCGCGCGGGATCAGGGTCGGCGGGCCGCAGACGGTGACCTCGGCTCCCATCCGCTCGAAGGCGATCAGGTTGGAGCGGGCGACGCGGCTGTGGAGGACGTCGCCGACGATCCAGATCTTCGTTCCCTCCAGCGAGCCGAGGCGGCGGCGCAGGGTGTAGACGTCGAGGAGCGCCTGGCTGGGGTGCTCGTGCTTGCCGTCGCCCGCGTTGACGACCGCCGCCGGGGTCCAGCCGGCCACCATCTGGGCGGCCCCTGCGTAGGGGTGGCGGATCACGATCGCCGCCGGGTCGTAGGCGGAGAGGGTGGCGACCGTGTCCTTCAGCGACTCCCCCTTCTCGACCGAGGAGCCGGCGGCCTTGACCGAGACGAGGTCGGCCGAGAGGCGCTTGGCGGCGAGGTCGAAGGAGCTGGAGGTGCGGGTGCTCGACTCGTAGAACAGCGAGACGACGGTGCGGCCGCGCAGGGTCGGGACCTTCTTGATGTCGCGACGGCCGACCTCGGCGAAGCTCTCGGCGCGGTCGAGTATCGCCTCGATCTCCTCGCGGGAGAGCTGCTCGATCGAGAGCAGGTGCTTCATCGGCTCACCTCCACCGGGTTGGGCTCGGAGATCGTCACTTCGTCGCTGCCGTCGACCTCCTCGAGGCGGACGTTGACCCGCTCCTCGCGCGCCGTCGGCAGGTTTTTGCCGACGTAGTCGGGGCGGATCGGCAGCTCGCGGTGGCCGCGGTCGCAGAGCACCGCCAGCTGCACCCGCTGGGGCCGGCCGTAGTCGAAGAGCGCCTCGATCGCGGCGCGGACGGTGCGGCCGGTGTAGAGGACGTCGTCGACGAGGACGACGGTGCGGCCGGCGAGGTCGAAGTCGATGTGGGAGGCGTGGACGACCGGCTGCGAGGCGGGTGCCTTGGCGCCGACGTCGTCGCGATAGAAGGAGATGTCGAGGTCGCCGATCGGCAGCTCTGCGCCGGTCAGCTCGCCGAGGAAGACGTGGAGGCGGCGAGCCAGGATGGCGCCGCGGGTGTGGATGCCGACGACCGCGAGGTGGCCCGAATCGGGGTTCTTCTCGGCGATCTCGTGGGCGATCCGCCGTAGCGTTCGCCTCAAATCGTCGTGCTCCAGCACGACCTTCTCGTTCACTTCGGTTGCTTCCTTCCTGGCCTCGCAGGACCGGGTTAAAGGACGCCGCCAATGTAGCAGCGACGGTTGACGCCGTCAGTCGTTGGCGGGAGGAGCTTCCCGCGTTTCGCGGGCTCCGTTCGGGATGAGCTGGGGGTCGCCTCGCTCAGGAAATGGCAGCTCGACGATGTCGAAATCCCTGGGCGCGACGGTTGGTTCGAATACCTCGCGGGCCTCCTCGATCGCCTTGCCTACGTGGTAGCGGGAGGAGATGTGAACCAGCGCCAGCATCTTCACGTGCGCCTCGGCGGCGACGGCGGCGGCCTGAGCGAGGGTCGAGTGGCCGGTTTCGGCCGCCCGCGCGGTCTCCTCCTCAGCGAAGGAGGCGTCATGGATCAGCAGGTCGGCGTCGGCTGCGGCAGAGACGGTGGCCGGACTGGGCGCAGTATCGCCCGTGATTACGACAGTGCGGCCGACGCGGCTCGAGCCCATCACCTGGTCGGGAGCCACCGGCCCTGAGTCCCCTTCGACGGTCTCTCCGCGCTGCAGCGCGGCGAAGGCGGGGCCTTCCGGCACCCCCGCGGCTGCCGCCGCCTCGGGGTCGAAGCGGCCGGGCCGCTCGGCCTCGACCAGCGCGTAGCCATTCGCGCGCGCATTGCGATGCGAGGCTTCGAACGGCCGCACCTCGTAGCCCTCGTGCTCAACCGCGTCCCCCGGTCCCAGTTGCACGAGATCCAGGGCGAACCCCAACCGGCCGACCAGCGGCGAGAAGACCTGAAAGAGCTCGGTCAAGCCCGGCGGCCCGTAGATCTTCAGCGGCACCTGCCGGTCGGTGAGGTCGTAGGTCTTCAGCAGCCCCGGCAGCCCCAGCACGTGGTCGGCGTGGAAGTGGGTCAGGTAGATCTCATCCGCCTGCACCAGGCCTAGGGAGCGCTGCATCTGCCGCTGCGTCCCTTCGCCGCAGTCGAACAGCAACCGCTCTCCCCCGCGCGTCGCCAGCACGCTCGCCGTAGAGCGCCGCGCCGAGGGCACCGAGCCCCCGGTTCCAAGGAAAGTCACCGCCAGATCCATCGGCGGCGAGCCTACGCGATGTTCAGCTCGGGTTCCGCCAGGGCCTCAGCGCTCCTCTTGAGGTTGCGCAGTTGCTCCACGGACCACCGATCGATCTCAAAATCCGCGGCGAATCTGACCTTGCGCTGCTGGTTGTTGCGGGCGGGCTCAAGTCGCAGGTAGGCCCGAAAGCCGCCGACGGCGTCCAAGGGCACTAGATAGACAGACTTCTTGGGCGGAAAGTAGACGGCGAAAATGTGCGCCAGTCCGACATACGACCGTCGTCCTTGTCCGTGATCTGTCGACCGCGTGTTGAAGGAAACGCAGTTCTTGTCCCGCCAGCCGGTCTTGCATTGAACCTTCAGTAGATCGAACCCACCGAGATCGATTACGAGGTCATATGGCTGGCCGCTCCCGAAGGGGACCGAGACGTCATAGCCCCTACCGACCAGCGCGGCAAGAATCATCGCCTCACCCTCATTGCCTTTGGTGGCCGTCTTCATCACAGCAACTTTATGTCTACAACCGGACGGAACGACTTGTCGCGATGCGCGACGGCTAAGCTCTCGGTTGAGCGCCCGTAGCTCAGCTGGATAGAGCGCTAGCCTCCGGAGCTAGAGGCCACAGGTTCGAATCCTGTCGGGCGCGTCTCTTGCCGCTCAGCCGTCGGCGGCCTTGAAGCGGGCTCGCCACTCGTCGGGGTCGAACTCGGCCGGCTCGGTTTCGGCGAGGAAGCGTTCGAGGACGGCGATGAAGTGTCCGGGGCGCTCGAGCTGGGGGACGTGGCCGGTGTCCTCGAAGACCTCGAGGCGGCTGCTCGGGAGCTGGGCGTGGGCCTCGCGGCCGTGCGCGACCGGGATGATCGGGTCCTTCTCGCCCCAAACGATCAGCAGCGGCAGCGTCTCGGCGAGGTAGAGCTTGTCGAGGGCGGCGACGCGCTGGCCCTCCATGCCGACGACCGAGCGCAGGGTGGCGACGAAGGCCTTACGGCGGTCGGGATCGGTGAGGGTCGCGTAGCCGCGGGTGACTTCGGCCAGGTCCGTGTTCGGCCGCAGTCCGACGAGGCCGAGGCCGCGCCCGACCACCGAGCCGACCCGGCTCCCCACCCCCGCCGTCGCCGAGATGAAGAGCTCCGCGCCCGGCAGCGCCGCCGCCCGCAGGACCGGACTGACATCGGGCCCGAGGCCGCCGCTGGAGACCAGCACCAGGCGCTCGACCATCTCCGGGAACTGGTAGGTGAACTGCAGCGCGACACCACCGCCGAGCGAGTGCCCGACAAGGGTCGCCCGCTCGTGGCCCAGCGCCAGCATCAGGTCGCGCAGCCCGCTGGCGAGGCTGCCCAGCGAGTAGTCGCCCCCACCCGGAGCCGAGGCGCCGTGACCGGGGAAGTCCGGCGCGATCACGGTGTGGTTGATCGCCAGCGGCTCGATCACCGCCTCCCAGTTGGCGCAGGTGCCCGCCATCCCGTGGATCAGCATCAGCACGGGCCCCGACCCGGCTTCGATGAAGTTGACCGGGTGGCCGTGGACATCGACGGTCCGGGGTCGCGCCTCGGCCATGTTGAGACGAGTCACTTTGCCTGCCACGGGGGCAAGGTACCCAGACTGGCGGTCGAGGTATCGCAGCGCCGCGAATCTGTGACGAATTCCAATACCGTGGCGCTGTGACCGACGCCCCCCAAGGCAGCGCCTCGCCGGACCGCCGTCCCCCCCGCGGAGCCCTGATCGTGATCGCGGTCGGCCTCGTCGCCTGTGTCGTCGCCGCCCTGGCCAGCACCGGCAAGGGCGATGGCGAAGCGGCCAACCTGGAATGGGTGAAGGCCAGCTCCAGCGCGGAATCCAAACCCTCTCCAGTCCCCGGCGGCAACGGGCAGATGCAGCTCACCGACGCCCGCATTCGCGCCACCGGCACCAACGTCAGCGGCTACGCCCTCTTCGTCGCCAGCGCCAAGCTCGACATCTCCGCCGGCTCGCCGATCGGCGGCGGCACCGTCCTCTGCGCGGTGAAAGCCCCGAAAGGAACCGAAGTTGCCCAGAGCAGCGGCGGATTGCGCGGCACCTATCCCCGCTCCTCGGAAGCCGGGATCTACAACCAGGAAGTGCCGGAAACGGTGCTGATGGACTTCAGCTCCAAGAGCAGCGAACTGGCGGTGCTGGAATTCCCCGACCGGCCGCCACGCTTCACCAGCGAAAAGGGCGTCAAGGTCGAATGGCCCACCTACGAAGTCGGCAAGGAGCGGATCGAATACTCGATCGCCGGCAAGCCGAAGCAGAACCTGGAACTGCCGTTCTTCACGATCTGGCGCTCGACCGACGTGCCGGCGGCCAAGTTCAGCTGCCAGCTGCGGACGGCTGCCGGCGAGGCGACGGTCCAGACCGCAGCCGCGCTGTCCGACCGCACTCCGCCGATCGACGAAGAAGCCGAAGAACTGAAGGAAGAAGAACGCGAAGAAGCCGAAGAAGACGGCGAAGAAAAGGACGAAGGCTGAGTTAGGCGTCGAGCGTGGTCTGCGGCGCGACCAGCAGCTCCGGCCCTTCCGCCATCCCTTTGCCGACTTTGTTCAGCTTCGGGTTCGCCGGGGCACTCGACATCCGGCTCGCCTCCAGCGGCCCGCACATCGCTACCGCGTCCTCGGCGCTCAGCTCGGGATTGAGCCAGGCGGTCTCGGCCTCGGGACTGGGCAGGATCGCCGGCATCCGGTCGTGGACCGGGGCGACGACCTTGTTCGGCGTCGTCGTCACCAGCGTGCAGGTGTAGAGGTAGCCATCGTCGTAGCCGCGGTCTTCGGGGTCCGACCACTCCTTGCGGGTGCACAGCCCAGCGAAGGCGAACGGCTCGCCGCCGTCGACCTGGAAGTGCCAGGGCTGGCGCGGCTGCTTCGGGTCCTCGGCCTTCATCCACTCGTAGAAGCCATCGGCGACGATCAGGCAGCGGTGGCGGAACTTGCCGACCAGCGGCCCGTAGGCGCGGCTCTTCATCAGGTTCTCTTTTTTCGCGTTGATCATCCGGTAGCCGACCTTGAGGTCCTTGGACCAGACCGGCACCAGGCCCCAGCGCATCAGCCGGGCCTCACGCTCGCCCTGCTTGGCCTCCTCGGGATCCGGCGACGCACGCACGACCAGCACCTCCTGGGTGGGCGCGACGTTGAAGCGACCGAAGCCGGGTGGGGATTTCTCGCCGCCGCCCTTCGCCTCTCCCCCGTCCTTGGCGCTCTCCTTCGCCGCGCCGGCTTTCCGCTCCAGCGCTTTTTCCAGCTCGACCTCGAAGCGGTCGGCGACCTTTTTCGTGTCCTTGGTAGTGACCGTGAAGCGCCCGCACATGGGCAGCAGACTAGCTGGGCGCGCCCGCTGCTTCGGGACGCAGCTCGGTGTGGTCGCGATACCAGTCGAGGGTGCGGATCAAGCCGTCGCGGAGCGCCACCTCGGGGCGCCAGCCGGTCATCTCCCTCAGCTTGGTCGAGTCGACGTACTGGCGGTCGATCTCGCCCTCCGGGTTGCCTGTGCCGAGGTATTCGGGCTCGAGGTCGGTGCCAGAGACGGCGACGATCGTCTCCAGCACCTCGCGCACCGAGTGCGGCGCCTCGCCGCCGGCGTTGAAGGCCTCCCCCGCGCCCGGACCGCCGGCACCTACCGCAGACTCGACCGCGAGGTAGGCGGAGACCGCGTCGGCGACGTAGAGGAAGTCGCGTTCGGGACTGCCGTCGGAGCGGATCTGGGGACGGCGGCCGTCGAGGACGGCGGCGATCGCCTCGGGGATCAGCCGCGAGAAGTTGGGGTCGCCGCCGCCGTAGATGTTGGCGAAGCGGGTGACGGCCACGGGCAGGCCGTAGGCCGGCCGGTAGCTGAGGGCGATGGCGTCGGCCGCGGCCTTGCTCGCCTCATAAGGCGAGGCCGGCTGCAGGCGCATGTCCTCCCGGTAGGGCAGCTCGTCGCTGGGACCGTAGGCCTTGTCGGAGGAGGCGACGACCACCGCCGGGACGTCGGCTCGGCGGCATGCCTCGAGCAGCGACCAGGTACCGCGCACGTTTACTTCGAAGGTCTGGGTCGGGTCCGCCATCGCCGGCCCGACCAGCGTCTGGGCGGCGAGGTGGAGGACGACGTCGAACTCGCCGGCCGAGATCGCCGCCCCGACCGCCTCCGCGTCCCGCAGATCGATCTGCAGCAGCTCCACCTCGGCGTCGATCCCCTGCAGGGCCAGCCCCGAGCGCGGCGGCGGCGCCAGGTCGAGGACGCTGACCGCGTCGCCGCGTTCCAGCAGTGCCCGCGCCAGGTTTGAGGCGACGAAGCCATGGCCGCCGGTGACCAGGGCGCGCTTCACGAGGTCTCCACCTGCGCCGCGTCCCAGATCCGCCAGGGCGCGCGGCCCGCGGCCCAGAGGTCGTTGAGCACGACCGCGTCCTTGTAGGTGTCCATGCAGTCCCAGAAACCCTCGTGGCGGTAGGCGCGCAGCTGCCCGTCGCCGGCCAGCCGGGAGAGCGGCTCGCGCTCGAGCACGCTGTCGGCACCCAGGTAGTCGAAGACGTCCGGCTCGCAGCAGAGGAAGCCGCCGTTGATCCAGTGTTCGCTGCGCGGCTTCTCGACGAAGCCGGTCACCGCGTCGCCGGAGAGCTCGGCGACGCCCCACTGCAGGTCGGGACGGACGACGGTGACCGTGGCGAGCGACCCGCCTTCCTCGTGGAAGTCGAGCAGCGCATCGAGGTCGACGTCGGCGACTCCGTCCGCGTAGGTGAGGCAGAACCGCTCGCCGCCAAGCCGATCGGCAAGCGCAGCGACCCGGCCGCCCGTCGGCGTGTCGAGGCCGGTGTCGACGCACTCGACCCCCACTCCGTCGGGCCAGCGCTCGCCGGTAACGAACTCCTCCACGGCCTCGCCCATGTAGCCGGTGGCGAGCAGGAACCGCTCGAAACCCTGCGCGGCGTAGATCTGGATCACGTGCCAGAGAATCGGCCGGCCGCCGATCTCGACCAGCGCCTTCGGCACCGACTCGGTCCGCTCGCGCAGCCGCGTGCCGCGACCGCCGCAGAGGATGACGACCGGGGGTTTCAGCAACCGCCTGCGACCGCCGGCAGGATCGTCACTTCGTCGCCGTCCTTGATCGACGTCTCGAGGCCCTGCTGGAAGCGGATGTCCTCGCCGGAGACGTAGACGTTGACGAAGCGACGCAGGTCGCCGTCCTGGGTGATCCGGTCCTTCAGGCCTTCGTGCGAGTCGAAGACGGCGTCGAGCACCTCGCCGACAGTACCGCCCTCGACCTCCAGCTCCGCCTGACCGCCGGTGGCGGCGCGCAGCTGGGTCGGAATCTTCACGGTGACTGACATCTAGACGGCTACCTCCTGCGGGAACTCGGCCTCAAAGCTGTCGAGGTCAGGGTCGATCTCGTGCATCTGGAACGTATCGCGGGTCGCGTCCAGCGTCTTCAGGCCCTCGCCGGTGATGTAGACGACGACCCGCTCGCCGTCGGCGATCTCACCGCGTTCGGCCAGCTTGCGCAGGACGCCGACGGTGACGCCTCCCGCGGTCTCGGTGAAGATCCCGGTGGTCTCGGCCAGCAGCTTGATCCCCTCGCGGATCTCCTGGTCGGTGACCGAGTCGACGCCGCCGCCGGTGCGACGCGCGTGCTCGACCGCGTAGGGCCCGTCGGCGGGGTCGCCGATTGCCAGGCTTTTCGCGATCGTCTCGGGTCGCTGCGGCTTGCAAACTTCCCAGCCTTCGGCGAAGGCGGTTGCGACCGGGCTGCAGCCCTCGGCCTGGGCGCCGTTGAAAGTCGGCTGCTCGCCCTCGACCAAACCGAGATCCAGCCACTCCTGGAAGCCGCGTCCCAGCTTGGTGAAGAGCGAGCCGGAGGCGATCGGGCTGACCACCCGGTCCGGCAGCTCCCAGCCGAGCTGCTCGACGGTCTCGTAGGCGAGCGTCTTCGAGCCCTCGGCGTAATAGGGCCGCAGGTTGACGTTGACGAAGGCCCAGGGGTGGGTCTCGGCCAGCTGCGTGCAGAGCCGGTTGACGTCGTCGTAGTTGCCATTGACGCCGACCAGGTTGGTCCCGTAGACGCCGGTCGCGAGCAGCTTCTGCTCCTCCAGGTTGGCCGGGACGAAGACGTAGGAGTCGAGCCCGGCCGCCGCGGCGTGGGCGGCGACAGCGTTGGCGAGGTTGCCGGTCGAAGCGCAGGCGACGGTCGTGAAGCCGAGCTCCTGCGCTTTGGCGACCGCCACCGCGACGACCCGGTCCTTGAACGAGTGGGTCGGGTTGGCGGCGTCGTTCTTGATCCAGATCTCGGCGTCGACCCCGAGCCGCTCGGCCAGGCGGTCGGCCTTCAGCAGCGGCGTAAGCCCTGGCTCCAACGGGTCGCTGGCCCGCCCCTTAAAGGGGAGGAAGTCGCTGTAGCGCCAGATCCCCTGGGAACCGGCCTGGATCCGTCTCTTCACCTCGGCGGCGTCGAGATCGCTGTGGTCGTAGGCGACCTCCAGCGGTCCGAAGCAGTTTTCGCAGACGTAGCTGGCGTCCAGCTCGTACGCCGTTCCGCACTCCTTGCACTTCAGGCTCTCTACTGACATTCCGATCCTCTTTTCGCTTCTTACGCAAAAACCTCGCCATTTGTGGGGCGAGGTCCGATCGGACGTCCCCCACATCTTCCAGGCCTCTGATCAACAGACCTGCTGGATTTGGCACCTGTCTCGACCTTGCGGTTCGAGATGGTTGCCGGGGCTTCAATGGGCCAGTCCCTCCACCCCTCTAGATGTGGCGCTTATGTGGGTGGAACCTTACCAGGCACCCCCGATCCCTTCCAACCCATGCCGGGCGGCTAACCTTCGCCCGACGATGAGCCCGCTGCAGCAAGAGACGATCGGACTGAGCGATGCCGAACCTTCCGAAACCACGGCTGCGGCGGCGCGGCCGGCGTGGCGAGCTCGTCTCTCAGCCTGCGGCGCCTGAGCGCCAACAGCCCAACGTCGAGCAGATCGAGTCGAACGGCCTGCGCTGGGTCAACATCGAGTGGCCCGGGTCGCTGGAGCGCACCTGGCTGGAGGAGCACTTCGACTTTCACGCCCTCGACCTCGAGGACGTCCTCTCCCGCAACCAGCGGCCGAAGATCGACGTCTACGACGACTACCTCTTCATCGTTCTTCATCTGCCGATCTTTGACCCCGCGGTCGGTCGCCTCGGCGCCGGCGAGCTCGACCTTTTCGTCGGCCCCGACTACGTGGTCACGATCCCCAACCTGCCACTGCAGCCGGTCGAGTACCTGTTCGAGCGCTGCCGGGCCAAAGAGGAGCTGCGAGAGCAGCTCTTCTCGCGCGGCTCCGGCTATCTGCTCTACCGGCTGGTCGACGACAGCTTCGACTACTGCTTCCCGATGCTGCGCAAGATCGGCAACAAGCTCGACGCGCTGGAGGACCAGATCTTCGAAGAGCGGGCCGAGGAGGTCGTCCGCGACATCTCCAACGTCAAGCAGGAGATCATCAACTTCCGCAAAGTGATCCGCCCGCAGCGGCCGGTCCTGCGCGAACTGGAGAAAGTCAAGCAGCGCTACCTGGCCTCGGACTTCGATCTGGAGATCTACTTCGACGACATCGTCGACGCCCACGAGCGGATCTGGGACATGCTCGAGAACTACAAGGAGGTCGCCGAGGCGCTGGAGGAGACCAACGAGTCGGTGATCTCCCACCGCCTCAATGACATCCTCCGGGTGCTGACCTCGATCAGCGTCGTGATCCTGCCGCTGACCCTGATCGCCAGCGTGATGGGGATGAACACGTGGGTCCCCGACCAGGGCGACGCGGCCGGGTTCTTCGTCGTCCTCGGGATCATGGCGCTGGTCCTGGTCGGCCTCGTCGCCTACTTCCGCAAGCGCCGCTGGCTCTGAGCGCCCGCCCGGACTCTAGGATGACCGGCCCGTGGCAAATTTCCGCATCTGGGCGCCATGGCGCCTCGCTTACGTGAAGGACGCGTCCAAGGACATCGAGGAGGAGTGCATCTTCTGCGCCAAGCCGGCGGCGGACGATGACGAGGCGAACCTAATCGTCCACCGCGGCGAGCGCAGCTTCGTGATCCTCAACCTCTTCCCGTACACCAACGGTCACCTGATGGTGGCCCCCTACGAGCACGTCGGCCGCCTGCAGGAGATGCCGGCCGAGACGCTGGCGGAGATGATGGCCCTGGCGCAGCGGGCCATGGACCGGCTCGAGTCGGTCTACCAGCCCCACGGCTACAACGTCGGCTTCAACCAGGGCCGCGTTGCGGGCGCCGGGGTCGAGCACCACATCCACATGCACGTCGTCCCGCGCTGGGCCGGCGACAACAACTTCATGCCGGTTATCGCCGACACCAAAGTGATGCCGCAGTCGATCGAGCAGAGCTACGAGGCGCTGAAAGGAGCGTTTTGATGACGGGATTTACGCCCGGACGCGAAGCGGAGGACGTGAATCTTGATTCGGGAATCTTCAAGGCTTATGACATCCGCGGCCTGTATGGCGACGAGATGGACGAGACGACGGCGCTGGCGATCGGCCGCGCCTTCGCCCGCGTGCTGGGACGGCTGCGAGGCAAGGAGCCGAGCGAGCTGCGGGTCGGGCTCGGGCGCGACATGCGGCTGACCGCACCGGCGATGGCGGGCGCGGTCCGCGACGGGCTTCTCGCCGAGGGGGCGACGGTCCTCGACGCCGGTCAGGTCGCAACCGAGATGCTCTACCACCTGGTCGGCTCCCGCCAGCTCGACGGCGGCGCGATGGTCACCGCCTCGCACAACCCCAAGGCCTACACCGGGGTCAAGCTGGTCCGCGAGGGGGCGCTGCCGCTCTCGGGCGACGCCGGGATCGGCGACGTCAAGGCTGAGATCGAAGCCGGGCTCGACGAGGCGCCGGGCGGCGGTTTGGTCGAGGCAGTCGACATCTGGGACGAGTACCACGCCCACGCGCTCTCCTTCATCGACCCCACCAACGTGAAACCGATGACCGTCGTGGTCGACGGCGGCAACGGGATGGGCGGGCCGATGGCCGGCCCGATCCTCGAGCAGCTGCCGCTGAAGCTGGAGAAGATGTACTTCGTCCCCGACGGCGAGTTCCCCGACCACGAGCCGAACCCGCTGCTGAAGGAGAACCGGCGGATGATCATCGCGCGTGTCCAAGAGTCCGGCGCCGACCTCGGGATCGCCTGGGACGGCGACGCTGACCGCTGCTTCTTCATCGACGGCAACGGCAGCTTCTGCGACGGCGACTTCATCTGTGCCCTGCTTGCCCGCTCCGTCCTGCAGAAGAACCCCGGCGCGACGATCCTCTACGACCCGCGCTCGAGCCGGGCAGTGCCGGACCTGGTCGCGGCCGAGGGCGGCCGCTCGGACCTCTCCCGCGTCGGCCACGCCTTCTTCAAGGCGCGGATGCGCGAGGAGGAAGCGGCCTTCGGCGGCGAGGTCTCCGGCCACTACTACTTCCGCGACTTCTGGAACGCCGACTCGGGGACGATCCCCGCCCTGCTGGTGCTGGAGCTGCTCTCGCTCGACGGCCGCACCCTGGCCGAGCTGATGGAGGAGTTCCGATCCCGCTATTTCATCTCCGGCGAGATCAATTCCACCGTCGACGACGCAGCGGCGAAGATCGCGGAGATCGAAGCGCGCTACTCCGACGGCGCGCAGACCCATCTCGATGGGATCTCCGTCGACTACGACGATTGGCACTTCAACGTCCGCCCCTCCAACACGGAGCCGCTGCTGCGCCTGAACCTCGAGTCGCTTGTCTCCCAAGAGGACATGGAGCGTCGCCGCGACGAGATCCTCGACCTGATCCGGGCGTGACCGCGACGCCGGAGCAAGCGCTCGAGCAGGCGGCGCTGGCCGGCATCCACCGCTTCGCGATTCCGACCCCGTTCGCGGTCGGGCGGGTCAACTGCTACCTGATCGAGGACCAGCCTCTGACCCTGGTCGACACCGGGCCGAACTCCGGCAAAGCGCTCGACGAGCTGACCGCGCGGCTTGCCGAGCGGGGACACGCGCTCGCCGACCTGGAGTTGATCGTCGTCACCCACCAGCACATCGACCACCTCGGCCTGGTCGAGATCCTGGTCGAGCACTCCGGCGCTGAGGTGGCGGCGCTGGGCGCGGCAGCCGAGCGGCTCGCCTCCTTCGACGAGGACGCCGAGCGCGACGACGCCTTCGCCGTCGAGGTGATGCTGCGCAACGGCATCCCCGAGGACGTGACCGTGGCCCTGCGCAGCGTCTCCCGCAGCTTCCGCGGCTGGGGCTCGCACGTGACCGTGACCCAGCCGCTGGAGGACGGTGGCGCGCTGGAGCTGGGCGAGCGGACCCTGGAAGTCCTCCACCGCCCGGGCCACAGCCCCTCCGACACGGTCTTCTGGGACGCCGAGCGCCAGATCCTGATCGCCGCCGACCACCTGCTGCCGAAGATCTCCTCCAACCCGCTGATTACCCGACCGCTCGACGGCTCCTCGCAGCGGACCCAGGCACTTGCCACCTACATCGAGTCGCTGAAGAAGACCCGGGAGATGCCGGCCGAGATCGTCCTTCCCGGTCACGGCGAGCCGATCACCGACCACGCCGAGCTGATCGACTCCCGCTTCGCCGGCCACGACCGCCGCAAGGAGAAGATCTACCGCCTGGTCGCCGAGCGGCCGCGCAGCGGCTACGAGCTGGCGCAGGCGCTGTGGGGCAACGTCGCCGTCACCCAAGCCTTCCTCACCCTCTCCGAGGTGATCGGCCACGCCGACCTGTTGGTCAACGAAGGACGGGTGCGCGAAGCCGACGAGGGCGGCGTGATCCGCTACGAATCGACCTAGCTAGAAGTGCTGGCCGATGACTCGGCCCAGCGCGGCGGCGCCGAGGCCCAGGGCGATGCTGAGACCGACGTTGACGATCGCGATCCGGCGTTTGTGCGCCTCCTCGATCCGCTGCGTCTCCAGCATCCAGGTGGAGAAGGTGGTGTAGGAGCCGATCGCGCCGGCGCCAAGCAGTAGGCGCGCGTCGCCGCTGGGCGAAAGGCCCACCAGCAGACCCAGCAGGAAGGCGCCGCTGACGTTGACCGCCATGGTGCCGAGCGGCAGGTGCGGGTGGAGGCGGTCGGCGACGAGCAGGGTCAGTCCGAAACGCGCCAGCGCGGCGCAGCCGCCGAGAATCCCGACGCCGATCCAGACGACAATGCTCATGCGGCCTCTACCCTGCGCCCGACTGCGGTTGCCGCATGGGCGCCCGCCAGGCCCGCGGCAACGCTGATCGCCACGTAGACCACTGCGAGACCGGTCCGGCCGGCATCGAGCATTCCCAGCAGCTCCACCTGGACGGTCGAGAAGGTGGTCAACCCTCCGCAGAACCCGGTGGTCAGCAGCGGCCGGCGATAGCTGCTGTGCGGCACGGTCGTGAACCAGTAACCGAGCAGGACCGCGCCGGCGATATTGACCGCAAAGGTCGCCCAGGGCCAGCCCGACCCCGGCGCCGGCAGCGCTTCTGCGAGGCCCGCCCGCAGCAGCGCCCCCAGCGCTCCGCCGAGGAAGATCGCGCCCAGCTCGCGTCGGTCGACCACCCGCGGCAGAGTAGTCGCAGGCCGGGCGGCATTAGGGTGCAGCCTCCGTGACCGCGCAGCTGCGCCACCGCCGACGCCGCAAGTCCGCCAAGAAGCGGATGCTGCTGATCGTCAACCCTTACGCAACGACCGTCTCGGACCGGCTGAAGAACTTGGTGATCTACGCGCTGCAGGGGCGCTTCGACGTCGAAGCGGTCTCGACCCAGGCGCAGAACCACGCGACCGAGATCGGGCGCGAGGCCCAGGACGGCGGTTACGACGTGGTCGTCGCCGTCGGCGGCGACGGGACGCTGAACGAGGTCGCCAACGGGCTGGCCGGGACCGACCTGCCGGTGGCGGTCCTCCCCGGCGGCTCGACCAACGTGGTCTGCCGGACCCTGGGAATCCCCAACGACGTCGTCGACGCGACCGAGCACCTGCTCTCGCTCGCCGACGAATGGCAGCCGCGCACAATCGACCTGGGGATGGTCGACGACCGCTACTTCGTCTTCGCCTGCGGGGTCGGGATCGACGCCACGGTGGTCGAGCGGGTCGACGCCCACCCGAAGCTGAAGGGACGCGCCGGCCCCTACTACTACAGCTGGGCCGGGATCTCCGCCTTCTACCGCAAGTACCGAGTCAACCCGATCAAGGTTCGCACCACCGTCGACGGCCACGATCCGGTCGAGGGAGTCACCACGATCGTCCAGAACAGCGACCCGTTCACTTATTTTGCCAGCCGCCCGATCCGCGTCTGCGAGGGAATCGCCTTCGATGACGGCACCCTTTCGATGGCGGTGTTGAAACGTGCCAACCAGCGCGACATGCCGACCCTGATCAGCCGCCTCTTCAGCGAGGACAAGCCGGCGGCCCGCCACAGGCAGGTCGTCCATTTCGACGATGTGACTCACGCTGTGGTCGAGACCGTCTCCCGCGCCAAGGACGGCTCGATCCGCCCCTTCCCTCTCCAGGTCGACGGCGACTACATCGGCGAGCGCGAGCGGGTCGAGCTGCGCTCGGTGCCTGGAGCGCTGACCGTCATCGCCTAGTTGAGCATTCCCTTTTCACGCGCTCCTTCGACCGTTTCTCGCAAGGTCTCGTCAGCGCTGTGTTGGGGCTGCCAGTTGAGCTCGCGTCTTGCCTTGGCGGTGTCCATCAGGACCGGGGTGTCGAGGGCGGTGGCCCACTCGAGCTTGGAGGAGGCGAAGGTGAGCCGGCGGGCTGCGGCGCCGGCGGCGGTCACCGCGGGGCCGGGGACGGCGACCGAGTGCCAGCCGAGCTCGCGGGCGATGTCGGCGATGCCCACCTCCCCCTCGCCGGCGAGGTTGTAGACGCCGGGCGGGCCGTCGCCGCAGATCGCCGCGGCCATCGCCCGGGCGACATCGTCGTGGTGGACGAGCTGGAGCGGCATCCCCGGGTCGGGCAGGACCGGTGCCACCAGCGGCAGCTTTTCGACCCCCCTGCGCAGGAGGGGAATCGGGTCCACGGTCCGTACCGCATCGACGGTCTGCTCGACGAGCATCGTCGCGCGCGGCCCGGCGACGACGCAGGGCCTAAAGACGTAGGCATCCACCCCGCTCCCCAGCAGCAGCTCGTCGAGCAGGCCCTCCAGCTCGGCCTTCTGGGCCGAGTAGTAGAAGCCCTCGGAGCCGCGCGGGGGCACGTCCTCGGTCAGCGGCTGCGGGTTGTCGACGTGGAATCCGTAGGCGGCTACGGAGGAGGCGTAGACGAGGCGCTTGATGCCGGACTTGATCGCCACCTCGAAGACGTTCCGGGTTCCCTCCAGGTTGACCTTGCGAGTCTCCTCGCGGCTGCCGAAGATCGCGAAGGCGAGGTGGACGGCGACGTCGGCGCCGTCGAAGAGCGCCGCCAGCGAGCCGCGGTCGAGGATGTCCCCACGGCGGTAGGAGACCTTGGCCCACCCCTCCCCGGCGGGATCAAAGGGGCGCCGGGCCATGCCGGCGACGCTCCCAACCTCGGCCCGCCGCTCCAGCTCCGCCATCAGCGGCTTGCCGATCTCGCCGGTGGGTCCAGTTACAGCGACGGCTAGTGACATCTACCCCGCCCGGCTGGCCGTCATCAGGCGGCCGGGGTTACGCGATATGCGTCGAAGACGCTGTCCACGTTGCGAAGTCGGCTGATGCACTGCTTCAGCTGCTCCGTGTCGCCAACCTCGACCACGAATTTGTTTTTCACCATCGGGTGGTTGGTGGTGCAGGCGGCGCCGATGATGTTGATCCCCGCCTCCGAGAAGGTCCGTGAGAGATCCTCGAGCAGGCGGGTCCGGTCGTAGGCGTCGATCTGTAGTTCGACCCGGTAGGAGGCTTTGTTTTCGCCCTCCCAGCGGACCTCGACGAACCGCTCGGGCGCCCGTTTCAGCGCCTTCACGTTCTTGCAGTCGGTGCGATGGATAGTGATCCCGCGACCGAGCGACACGTAGCCGGCGATCTCGTCCCCGGGCACCGGCCGGCAGCACTTCGCTAACCGCACAGCGACGTTGTCGGCGCCCTTGACGATGATCCCGTAGTTGGAGGCGTCCTTGGTCCGCCTGGCGCGGTCCTCGCGTCCGAGCGGCGGCCCGGCCTCGTCCTCCTCGACCCCCTCGCCAGCTTTGAGCCGCTGCATCAGCTTGTTGGCGGCGGTCTTGGCGGAGATTTTCCCCTGGCCGAGGGCGATGTAGAAGTCGGTCCCTTTGCGGAACCCCATCTCGCGGATCACGTCTGCGAGCAGCGCGGAGCCGGAGACCTTCTGCATCGGGATCCCGCGCGTGCGCAGCGCTTCGTCTAGCTTCTCGCGGCCGTCGCGCTCGGCGTCCTCGCGGCGCTCCTCTTTGAACCAGGCCCGGATCTTGTTGCGGGCGCGACTGGTGCGGACCAGTTTCAGCCAGTCGAGCGAGGGTCCCCGCTTCTGCTTCGCGGTCAGCACCTCAACGATGTCGCCCGAGCGCAGCTGGTAGTGCAGCGGCACGATCGAGCCGTTGACCTTGGCGCCGACGCAGCTGTGGCCGACGTCGGTGTGGACGGCGTAGGCGAAGTCCAGCGGGGTCGAGCCCGCCGAGAGGTTCTTCACTTCCCCCTTCGGGGTGAAGACGAAGACCTCATCCTCGAAGAGGTCGACCTTGAGCGATTCGAGGAACTCGGCCGGGTCCTGTTCCCCCTCGGCCTCGACCAGCTGGCGCAGCCAGGTCATCTTCTCCCGCTTCGGGTCGCCGTGGGTTCCCTCTTTGTAGGCGACGTGGGCCGCGATCCCGTACTCGGCGAGCTTGTGCATCTCCTCGGTCCGGATCTGAATCTCCAACGGTTTGCCCTCCGGCCCGATCACCGTCGTGTGCAGCGCCTGGTACATGTTGGCTTTGGGCATCGCGACCCAGTCCTTGAAGCGCCCGGGCAGCGGCTTCCAGAGCGAGTGGATGACGCCGATCGCGCCGTAGCAGTCTTTGACCGAGCCGACGATCACCCGCATCGCGGTTAGGTCGAAGATCTCGTTGAACTCGCGACCCTTCTTCGCCATCTTCGTGTAGATCGAGTAGAAGTGCTTGGCGCGGCCGGAGATCTCGGCCTCGATGCCGACCTGCTCCAGCTCTTCGGCGAGGAAATCGCCCGCCTCGGCGACGTAGGTCTCCCGCTCGTCGCGCTGCTGGGCGACCAGCTGTTTGATTTCCGCGTACTTGCGCGGGTGCAGGGTCGCGAAGGCGAGATCCTCCAGCTCCCATTTGATCGCGTGGATACCCAGCCGGTGGGCCAGCGGCGCGTAGATCTCCAGCGTCTCGTGCGACTTCAGCGTCTGTTTCTGCTTCGGCAGGGCGCCGAGCGTGCGCATGTTGTGGAGACGGTCGGCCAGCTTAATCAGGATCACCCTGACGTCGGTGGCCATCGCCACCATCATCTTCCGGTAGTTCTCGGCCTGGCGCTCGTCGCGACTCTCGAAGGTGATCCCGGTCAGCTTGGTGACGCCGTCGACCAGCTGGGCGATCTCGTCGCCGAACTCGCTGCGGATCTCCTCCAGGCTGGCGGTGGTGTCCTCGACCGTGTCGTGGAGCAGGGCCGCGCACAGCGTCTCGGTGTCGAGCCGCATTCCGGCGCAGATCTGGGCGACGCCGACCGGATGGGTGATGAACTCATCGCCCGAGTAGCGGCGCTGGTCGGCGTGGCGGTCGCAGGCAAAGTCGAAAGCCCGCTCGACCTGGACGCGGTCGATCGTCGCCACCACCACCGCGGTCGCGCCGTTGCCGTTGCCCGTATCGCCCGCAACGGAGTCGAACTCCTCGACCACGGCGAAGAGGTCGGCGAGGAGCTCCTTGTGCTCTACCGCAGTTTGGGCCTTGTCAGGAATTGCTGGTCCTCCGAAAGTCTTTCGCCGTAAGCGCGGAACGCGGCTGAGCGCTGCAGATCCGTCCTAACTGAGGATACGACCCGGACGACCCCGCCGCCCCTCTCAGGCGCCCCCTGCAGCAGCCCGAGGTCGCGCAGGACGCGGAAGCGGCGGGCGGCGGCCTCGGGAACGAGCGGGTGAGGGCCGGCCCCAGTGAGTGCCCGGCGCAGCCGGCAGCCGCGGGCGTCGCCGGTCTGGCGCAGTGCCCGGTAGGTGGCGGCGACGCCCTCGCGCGTGGCCCACTGCTCGGCGAGGGCCTGGCCGGCAAACTCCCGCTCGGCCTCCGTCCAGAGCGCGTGGAGGAACCCGGGAGCGGCTTGCGACCAAGCCTGACCGACGCGATCGACGTCCCCCTCCCCGCGCGGCGGGTCGACGAGGACGACGTGCTCGAACTCGGCAGCCAGCCCCGGCTCCCTCTCCAGGGCCCCATAGTCGATCAGCGCCAATCCCGAGGTCGAGCGCCCGCGCAGGCGACCGAGATCCTCTTCGCCGCAGCGATGACAGGCGATCAGCGCCGCCCCGCCGTTGAAGCGAGCGAGACCGGTGGCGCCGTTGGCCAGTGCCGCTCTGCGCGAGGCATCGGCGCAGACCGCGAGCACCCCGGCACCGCTCGAGACCAGCTCGGCGATCGCAACGGTCGCCGAGACCTCCTCCTGGACCAGATGCCGGTCCGCGCCCTCGCGAATCTGCGCGGTCTCGCCCCGGCCGCCCCTTTCCGCCCGCTCCGCGCCGGGCTCGGTCGCCAGCTCGGCTTCGAAGCGCTGCCACCACTCCGGTTCCTCGCAGGAGCAGGTGTGCGCCGGTGCGGGCTGCTCGGCCTCCGACTCCTCCAGCGGATAGAGCTCGCGCAGCACCACCCGCGGCTCGACCGAGCCGTTCCAGTGATTCACCTCGAGGCGAATGCTGGCGTCGATCACGTCCTCGTCCTCGACCCCGAGCGAGGAGCGGCCGAAGGCGACGCCCAGAGCCCGGTGCGAACCGCTGTGGAGGCTGAAACGCGCGTGCTTGCCCTCTCCCATCGTCCGCACGTCGCTGACCCGCGCGGAGGGGACCAGCAGCCGGACGCCTGGATTGCCCATCCCGAACGGGGCCAGCTGGCGCAGCTCCTCCGCCAGGTCGAGCCCCAACCCGACCCCGCCGACGATCGCGTCGACCCTTTCGGTTCGCCGCAGGTCGTCCTCGCTCAGCGCTCCGTTGGCATGCACGGCAAACGCCTCGCGGAATGCGGCGATGTTCTCCGCTCGAATCTGCAGTCCAGCCGCGGCGCGGTGCCCGCCGAAGCCCTCGAGGTGGTCCTTACAGGCCTCAAAGGCTCCGAGCAGGTCGAAGCCGGGGATGCTCCTGCCCGAGCCGCGGCCGGAGCCGTCCGGGTCGAGCGAGATCACGACGGTCGGCCGGTTGTGCCTCTCAACCATGCGCGAGGCGACGATCCCGACCACGCCGGGATGCCAGTCCTCGCCGGCGACGACCAGCCCGTTGGCCTCACGCAGGTCATCCGGCAGCTCCCGCAGCGCCGCCTCGGCGGCGGCATCGACCTCGCGCTCGGTCGCCCGGCGCTCGGAGTTCGCCCGGCTCAGCTCCTCGGCGATAGCCCCCGCCCGCTCTTCGTCTTCGGTCAGGAACAGCTCAACGCCCGCGTCGGCCCGATACAGCCGCCCGGCGGCGTTGATCCGCGGCGCCAGGCGGAATGAGAGGTCGGTCTCGTCCAGCCGCTCAGGCTCGCATTTGGCGGCGGCCAGCAGGGCGCGCATTCCGGGCCGCTTGGCGCGGCGGATCTCCGCCAGGCCCCTGCGCACGAGCGAGCGGTTCTCGCCGATCAGCGGCACCACGTCGGCAACCGTCGCCAGGGCGACGAGGTCCAGGTGCTCGACCGCATCCTCTTCGCGCAGCGCCGAGACCAGCTTCCATGCCACCGCCGTCCCGCAGAGCGCTTTGAAGGGATACCCGCTGACTTCCGGATGAAGGATCGGACAGTCCGGCAGCCGGTCGGAGAATTGGTGATGGTCGGTGACCACCACCTCCATGCCGAGCTCGCCCGCCAGCGCCACCTCCGCGACCGAGGTGATGCCGCAGTCGACAGTCAGCAGCAAACGGGTCCCGCGCTCTGCGAGCCGGGCGACGTTCTCCTTGGAGAGGCCGTACCCGTCCTCGATCCGGTTCGGGATGAACCAGTCGCACTCGGCGCCCAGCTGGCGCAGGATGGCGATCGTCAGCGCCGTGGCGCAGACACCGTCGACGTCGAAGTCGCCGTGGACGGTGATCCGATCACCGGCATCGATCGCCCCTCGCACACGCTCGACGACGGCGTCCATCCCCTTGAACGCCGACGGCGGGTGCGACTCGTCCGCCGCGAGGAAGGCGCGGGCCTCCGCTGGCGTCCGATACCCACGCCTGACCAGGGTGACCGCGAGCGTCTCACTGATGCCCAACTGCCCCGCCAGAGCGCGTGCCTCCGCGTAGTCGTAGGGCTCGGCGACGAATGCGGGGGCAGAGGCGGGCATCCCATGAGATTGCCGGCCGCCCCAGACAGAAAGAGCGGCCCCAGAGCCCGGAATTAGGGCGAATCAGGCTGCGGGCCGTTCGGAGCGGACGCCGACCGCGTAGACCACCGCAAGACCGATGGCGGTGCCCGGGATCGCGATCAGAGCGGTCGAGAGGTCGGTGTCGCCGAGGCTTTTGCCGCTGATCTCCTGCACGATCAGGCCGAAGACGATCGAGCCGATCACCGCGCCGATGAAGGCGCCGACGATGCCCTGCCAGAAGCGGTCCGGCAGGAAGACCGTGAAGTGCCAGATCGCGATGCCCATCATGAAAAAGACGACCAGCGCCATCAGCGGCCCCTCCCGTGCTTGCGGCGGGCCTGACGGCGCGCGCGTCGCTCTGCGTTTCGTTGGCGGCGCTCGGCGGAGGCCGAAGCCGCACCCTCTTCGTCGCCATTGCCGGAAGCACCGTTCCCGCGGCCATTGCCCGACCCGTCGGTCCGCTCAGCCGTGGCCACCGCCCCGAGCGAAGACTCGGCGGCCGACTCCTCAGCGGGTGACGGCGCCTCGGCTTCGGCCTCGTCGTCGCGACCGAGCTTGGCGGCCTCGATCTCGCTGGCGTAGGCGGGCACGCGGCCGCCCTCGACTTCGGCGATCCGCAACCGGCGGCGAACAAAGCCCGGCTCGCGTTCCTTCCATGCGGTCAGCACCGGCGAGGCGATGAAGATCGAAGAATAGGTACCCGAGGCGATCCCGACCAGCATCGCAAAGGCGAAGTCCTGCAGAACCGCGCCGCCGAAGACCATCAGCGACGCCACTCCGAGCAAGGTCGAGAAGCTGGTCGCCAGCGAGCGGTTCAGGACCTCGCTCATCGAGCGGTTGACGATCTGCGAGAAGGCAGCTCGCGGCATCCGCGGCACGTTCTCGCGGATCCGGTCGAAGACGATAATCGTGTCGTAGATCGAGTAACCCAAGATGGTGAGGAAGGCGGCGACCGTCCCGCTGCTCACCTCTTTTCCGGTCAGCGAGTAAACGCCCGCCGTGATCAGGATGTCGTGGAAGATCGCGATCAGGACCGGCACCGCGAACTTCGGGTCGAAGCGCAGCGCCACGTAGCCACAGATCACCAGCAGGGAGAAGATCAGGGCCTTCAGCGCGCTGTCGGCGATCTGCTGACCGAAGGTCGGCCCGACACTGGTGCTGTCGAAGCCGTTTTCCTCGACCCCGAAGCTGGAGACCAGGGCCGCCTCGGCCCCGCGGACTTCCCCCGGCTCCAGTTCGTGGGACTGGATCTGGAAGACGTTGTCGCCGAAGTTGGGGTCTGAGGCCTGCTGGATCTCCTCACCCTTGATCCCGGCTTCGTCGAGCGCGTCGCGCACGCCTTCCTCGTCGGTCGGCTCGGTCAGCGCCGCGGTGATCCGGGTGCCCGACTCGAAGTCGATGCCGAAATTCAGCTGCTTGGTCGCCAGAGCCAGTCCGCCGACGATCAGGATCACTCCCGAGATCGAGAAGAACCAGCGACTCGCGCCCATGAAGTCGAAGCTCCAGCGCCTGCCCTCGCCGGCAGCCCCCAGCACGCTCGGCGAGCGCAGCAGGCGCGAGCGGCTCATGCTGCCGAGCAGCGCTTGGGTGAAGACCACGGCGGTCAACAGCGAGACGATCGTGCCGACGCCGAGGGTGAAGGCGAAGCCCTTGACCCCGGCGGTGGCGAGGACGAAGAGGATGAAGGCGGTCAGCAGGGTGACGACGTTGGCGTCGATGATCGTGCTGATCCCGCGTTTGTAGCCGGCGGCGATCGCGCTCGACATCGAGCGTCCCGCCCGCACCTCCTCCTTTATTCGCTCGAAGATGACGATGTTCGAGTCGGCGGCGACCCCGATCGTCAGCACCAGGCCCGCGATCCCCGGCAGGGTCAGGGTGATCGGGATCAAGTCGATCAGGGCGAAGAAGATCACCGCGTAGGCACCGAGAGCGATCGAGGCGATCAGACCGAGGAAGCGGTAGTAGAGGAGCAGGAAGAGGACCACCAGGGCGAGGCCGATGATGCCGGCCTTGATGCCCTCATCCAGCGCTTCGCTGCCGAGGGTCGCCGAGACCTGGGTCTGGCTGATCAGCTTGAGGCTGATCGGCAGGGCGCCGATCTGCAGGGTCGTCGCCAGGTCCTGGGCCTCCTGCAGGCTGAAGCTGCCGGAGATCTGAGCGCCTTCGCGTCCGTCGATCCCATCCGGGTTTTCGGCGAAGTTAATGATCGGGCGCGTCTTGACTTCGTTGTCGAGAATGACCGCGAAGTGACCGGAGAGCGCCGCTGCTTCTTCGGGACTGACAGGCCCGATCGCCTGCGCCTGGCCGCGCTGGGCGATTTCCCGCGTTACTTCCTGGAAGGCCTCTCGCCCGGAGTCGGTGAATTTGAAGCTGACGACCGGGGCATTGGTCGTTTGTTCATAAGTCTGTTCGGGGTTGGTGATGTCGCTGCCGCTGAGCGCCGGTTTGTCCTTCAGCGCGAACCAGCCCGGATCGGTGGTTTCGTCGAGTTCTTCCGTTTCGGGGTCAATCGGATATTCGGAGACGATGACCGTGCCGGCCGGAACTTCGACCACGATCCCGTCCTTCGGCCGTTTCTTCCCGGTCGGGCTGATGTAAAGGTCCTTTTTCGCCAGCTCCGGGCCGGCGATCAGTTCATGCGGCTCGTCCTTCTCGAAGAGGTAGTAGCGCGGCTTGGCGACCGAGCAGTCCTGGCAGTTCTCAACCGGTTTTTGTTCGGCGGCGAGCTGGGCCGCTTCGTAGGCGGTCGGGTAGGCACCGGAAAAGATCAGCTGTTTGGTCTCTTCTTTGGCGACGTTGCGGCCGGCTTCTTCCCAGCGCTTTTCCGATTCTTTGAGTGCCCCCGCCGGCGGCTGCAGCCCCGGTTTGCCGCCGATCGCTTTCTCCGGGCCGAGCAGGTTGGGCTCCCAGTCGTAGTAGTAGAGCTGGGCCGTGGTTCCCACCTGTTCGGCGGCGCGGTTGGAATCGGTGACGCCCGGCAGGCTGACCGTGATGTTTTCGTTGCCGAGCCGCGCGACCTCGGGCTCGGAGACGCCGAGCTTGTTGATCCGCTGTTCGATGATCGAGATCGAGTCTTCGATGTCTTCGCCGCTGACTTCGTTGCTGGTCCCGGTCGGCTGCCCCTGGTAGACGAGCTCGAGCCCGCCCTGCAGGTCGAGGCCGAGCTTCGTCTCCTTCTTGGCGATCACGACCCCCGAGATCGCGACCAGCCCGAGGACCAGGAGCAGGACGAGGATGTGGCCGCGGCGGGTTCCCATCTCGATTAGCTCTCAGGGGTGAGGATCAGGAGCAGGCCGCCGTCGTCGTCGTAGGCGGGAAAGACGTCGGCAACCGCCCGCGCCGGCAGGTCGCCTTCGGCGTTGACCGAGACCCGCTTGCCGAGCGAGCGCACGCCCCACTCCAGCGAAGTCTCGATCGGGTCGGTGAAGCCGTCGCCGTCGGTGTCAGCCTCCTTGCCGCCGTCTCCCCCGTCGACCCAGTCGAGCCCGAGGACCTCGCGCACCGGGCGGCCGATCACGTCCTCGTCGGTGAGCCCGGTCAGCTCAAAGCTGCCTTTGCCGGCGTCGATCACGCGTTCCTGCTTGTCACAAACGAAGAAGGCAGCATTGGGAGCCGGATAATAATCGTCGAGTAATTCGAAGACAAAGCCGAAGCCACATTTCGAGCAGCCCTTGGGGCGGGTGCTGAACCCGGCGGTCCTCTCCCCGCTCACCTCCCGGTGTCCGCAATTCGGACAGATGAAAAACGGCATGTTCGACAGGCTAGCTTGCGCGGCTCAGAAGAGGCTCGCCGCACCTTCCGGTGCTTGCAGGCCGAGATGGTCGAAGGCGCGCTGGGTCAGAACCCTCCCCCGTGGGGTCCGCTTCAGCAGGCCTTGTTGCAGGAGATACGGCTCGAGCACGTCCTCGATCGTGTCCTGCTCCTCACCGATCGCGACCGCCATCGTCGAGAGGCCGACGGGGCCGCCGCCGAACTTGACCGCGATGGTCTCCAGCAGAGCGCGGTCGCTGCGGTCGAGGCCGCCGGCGTCGACCTCCAACATCTCCAGAGCATCGGCAGCGACTGCGGCGCCGATCGTGCCGCTGCCCTTGACCTGGGCGAAGTCCCGCACCCGCTTCAGCAGCCGGTTCGCGACCCGCGGGGTCCCGCGCGAGCGCAGCGCGATCGTCTCCGCGCCCTCGGAGTCGATCTCGACCCCGAGGATGCCCGCCGAGCGCTCGACGATCAGGGCCAGGTGCTCGGGCGCGTAGTACTCGAGCCTGTGGGAGACGCCGAAGCGGTCCCGCAGCGGCGTGGTCAGCAGGCCGGATCGGGTAGTGGCGCCGACCAGCGTGAAGGGCGGCAGCGGCAGGGTCACGGTTCGCGCCCCCGCCCCCTGACCGAGAACGACCGGCAGCTCCCCGTCCTCCATCGCCGGGTAGAGCGTCTCCTCGACCGCGCGGCCGAGACGGTGGATCTCGTCGATGAAGAAGACGCTGCCAGGCTCCAGCGCAGTGAGGAAGGAGGCGACGTCGGCCTTGCGCTCCAGCGCCGGTCCTGCGGTCTGGACCATCGGGACTTCCAGCTCGGCGGCGACGATGTGGGCCAGCGAGGTCTTGCCGAGCCCGGGCGGGCCGGCGAGGAGAACGTGGTCGAGCGGCTCGCCGCGGCGCTTGGCCGCCTCGATGAAGATCGCCAGCTGGTCGGTCACCTGGGTCTGGTTGACGAAGTCCTCCAGGGTCGGCGGCCGGAGAGAGCGGTCGAGGTCCTCGTCGGGCGCCTCGGCGCGGGCGTCGTGGACCTTCACCTCGGCATCGACCGGCACCGGCTCGCCGTCGATCCCGGGAGTCCGGATCCTGCCGCCGCCGATGTCCGGAGGTCCGCTCATGCGGCGTTCCTGGAGGCGCCGGCCTTGCGCAACGCGGCGGCGACCAGATCCTGCGGCTCGGAGCCCTCGACCCCGTCGAGCAACTGCTCGGCTTCTAGGGGCGCGTAGCCGAGGTTGACCAGGCCGTCGCGGGCGAGCGAGCGGGCATCGCCCTGCTCGGCGGCGGCCATCGCGACCTCTTCCTCGAGGGCGCCGGCGACTTTCTCCCGAAGCTCGACGATGATCCGCTCAGCCGTCCGTTTGCCGATTCCCGGCACCGCCTGGAAGCGTTTTGCGTCGCCGGCAGCGATCGCCCGAAGGAGATCGCGGGCGGTGCCGCCCGAGAGGGTGGCGATCGCCACCTTGGGGCCGACGCCGCTAACCGTGATCAAGAGGCGGAAGAGGTCACGCTCCTCCTCGGAGCTGAATCCGTAGAGAGCCAACGAGTCCTCGCGGGCGATCAGCTCCGCATGGAGGAAGGCGTCGCGCCCGGTCGCGGGCACCCCCTTCAGGGTCTCGGAGGAAACCGTCAGCCGGTAGCCGACGCCGCCGGCATCGATCACGACGTGGTCGGCTCGCCGCACCATCACCTCGCCCCGCACGGCGGCGATCATCCGGCCACCTGTTCCCGATCGGCGGGGCCGACCGCCTCACGGGCGACGCTGACCGCCTGGCGGTGGCCGGTGCCGCCCCCGTGGCAGATAGCAACCGCGAGAGCGTCGGCGGCATGGTCGGGCGAGGGCGGCTCGGGCAGCCCGAGCAGGGTGCCGACCATCCTCTGTACCTGGCGCTTGCCGGCGCCGCCGGAGCCGCAGACGGCCATCTTGATCGCCTGCGGGGTGTAGGCGAAGCAGTCGACGTCGTGCTCGGCGGCGGCCAGCATCGCCACCCCGCTGGCCTGGCCCACGGCCATCGCCGAGCGCACGTTCTTGCCGAAGAAGACCTCCTCGATCGCCATCGCCTTCGGCTCATGCCAGGAGATCAGCTCGCGCAGCGAGCGGTGGATTCGCTCCAGCCTCAGCGCCATCGGCTGGTCGGGCGTGGTTTCGACCACGCCACCGTCGAGGGCGACCATGTGGTTGCCCTCGACCCTGACAACTCCGAAGCCTAAATTCGCCGCACCGGGATCGATGCCGATCACAACCTGCATACGGAGTGATTCTCGGCATCCGGTCGGATGCCTCCCTGCCTCAGGCAGCTAGCTGCTCGAGCACCTCGGCTGGGATGTCAAAGTTGGCATAGACCTCGTCGACGTCGTCCTGCTCATCGAGCGCCTCGAGCAGCTTGAGGAGCCGTTCGGCGTCATGACCCTTGAGCTCGACGGTGCTTTTCGGCTCGGTGACGAGCCCGGCGGACTCGAACTCGATCCCTTCGCCCTCCAGGGCTTCCCGCACCGAGGTCAGATCGTGGAGGTCGGTGATCACCCGCAGCTTGCCTTCATCCTCGCGGACGTCCTCGGCACCAGCGTCGATCGCCCCGATCAGATCGTCCTCCCCGTAGCTCGAGCCGTCCAGAACGATCGCGCCCTTTTTCTCGAAGATCCAGGCGACTGAGCCCGGCTCGCCGAGGCTGCCGCCATGACTGGAGAAGGCGTGGCGGATCTCGGCGCTGGCGCGGTTGCGATTATCGGTCAGCGCCTCGACCAGGACAGCGACCCCGGCGGGCCCGTAGCCCTCATAGACGATCCGTTCGATCGCGGCGCCGTCAGAGCCCGCCCCGGTGCCGACGTCGATCGCTTTCTGGATCTTGTCCTTGGGCATCGAGGCGTCTTTGGCCTTCTGGACCGCCGTTGCCAGCGTCGGGTTGCCGGTCACGTCGCCGCCGCCGTCGCGGGCGGCAACCGTGATCGCCCGCGCCAGCTTGCTGAAGAGCTTGCCGCGTTTGGCATCGGCGGCGCCCTTCTTGTGTTTGATCGAGTGCCACTTTGAGTGCCCGGACATGGCCTGCCATTCTATGGAGTCGGCAGATGGGAACGCAGGAGAAAAGCCACCGAGCTGGGCGCGCCGTGGCGGCAAGCTTGGTCTTCCTGGCGATGCTGCTGGCGGCCTTCTCGCTCTGGACCGCGATCCCGCTGAGCTGGGTCTACATCGGTTCGAAGGTCTCCGAGACCCAGTTCCCCAGCGGCGGCCCCTACGCGGTCGTCGCCGTCGGCATCGTCGTCTCGATCCTCGTGGTCGCCTGGATCATCGGGCGCCTCAACGACCTCTACATCCGCATCACCGGGACCAATCGGCTCGCGCCGATGCGCCCCACTTGGCTGAAAAGCATGCGCGACACGGCACCGCTGACGAACTCGGTGACGGTGGTCGAGGCGGTGCTGATGGCCTCGGTCATGCTCGCCGCGGTGGCCCTAACCCTCTGGTTTTTCCTCCTCGCCGGCTCGCCCTTGCCCGATCAGTAATCACTCGGGTCAGACGACGAACCTGCCGTCTTCCTGCATCACGACACCGTCGACTTCGAGCTTGCCGCCGAGGCGGAGGTCGCAGACGAGGTCGGTGTGGACGGCGGACTCGTTCTCGCCGCCGGACTCGGGATAACTGGCCCCGACCGCCATGTGGACGGTGCCGCCGAGCTTCTCGTCGAGCAGAACCTCGCGGGTGCCTTTGGCGATTCCGTAATTGGTGCCGATCCCGAGCTCGCCGAGGGTGCGCGCGCCCTCGTCGGTGTCGAGCAGCTTCAGCAGGTACTCCTCGCCGCGCTCGGCCGAGGCGTCGACGACCCTGCCGGCCTCGAAACGGAGGCGGACGCCGGACACCTCGCGGCCGCCAATCACCGCCGGCAGGTGGAAGCTGACTTCGCCCTCGACGGAATCCTCAACCGGACCGGTGAAGAACTCGCCGTCGGGCATGTTGTTGTCGCCGACGCAGGGGATGAATTTGCGGCCCGCAATCCCCAGCTTGATGTCGGTGCCCGGGGCGGTCACCCGCACCTCCTCGTGGCCCTCGATCCAGTCCGCCAGCCGCGTCGTCTCCTCGGAGGCTCGCTTCCAGGCGGTCAGCGGCTCGGGGTCGTCGGCCAGGCAAGCGCCGTAGTAGAAGTCTTCGTAGTCGGCCAGACTCATCTCCGCCTCGGAGGCGTAGGCGCTGGTCGGGAAAAGCGTGTAGCACCAGCGGAACGACCCCTCGGCCGCGCGCTTCATCGCCCGCGTCATCAGATCTCCGGTCGCCGACTGGCGCAGCGTCTGGCGCTCGGGCGCCACCCCGGAGAGCTCCCGGGTATTGGTGCTAGCGCCGATCGCGATCCGCACGTCGGCGTTGTCGACCATCCACTCGGCGAAGGGAGAGATCCATTTCAGCTGACTGTCCGAAGCGTGCTTGAAGTAGGCCGCGATCTGGCCCTCGAGGGCAACGTTGAGCATCGGGTTGCCGCCGGCCTGCAGGACCTCCTCGTAGACAGCCAGCAGCAGCGGCGCCGCCGCGCTCTCGCCGTCGATCGCGACCACGTCGCCCTCCTTCACCTTGGTCGAGTAACCAACCAGGATCTTCGCCAGGTTCTGGACCCGGGGATCGCCACCGCTCATCTCGCCGCCTCCTCCCCCGCCCGCTCGCGGGCAGCAGTAGTCATCGCCATGAAGATCGCATGGAACCGAGGGTCGTCGGTCAGCTCCGGGTGGAAGGCGCAGGCCAGAACGCTTCCTTCCCGGATCGCAACCGGGTGACCGTCACATTCGGCCAGCACCTCGACCTCGGGGCCGCAGCGCTCGACCCAGGGAGCGCGGATGAAGACCGCCCGCAGCGGCTCGTCGCCGATCCCCGTCACCTCGAGGTCGGCCTCGAAGCTCTGCAGCTGGCGGCCGAAGGCGTTCCGCCTTGCCTCGGCGTCGATGAAGCCGAGGTGTTCGGCGTCGCAGACGATCAGGCCGGCGCAGGTGCCGAGGATCGGCCGTTGGGCCGCGTGATGGGCACGCAGCGCCGGCTCCAGCCCGGCCCAGTCGATCAACTTGCCGATCGTGGTGCTCTCGCCGCCGGGGATCACCAGCGCATCGAGCTCTTCCATGTCCTCCGGAGTGCGAACCTCGCGCGGCTCGGCACCGAGCTGGCGCAGGGTCTTGGCGTGGGCCTCGAAGTCGCCCTGGAGAGCTAGGACGCCGACCTTCAGATCGGCCACCTACGCTCCGCGGTTCTGCAGCAGGGCGTCTTCAGCCGCGAGGCCGGCAATCTCCAGGCCCGGCATTGCCTCACCCAGCCCGATCGAGGCGGCGGCAACGCGCTCAGGGTCGTTGAAGTGGGTGGTCGCCTCGACGATCGCCCGTGCCCGCCGCGCCGGGTCGGCGCTCTTGAAGATTCCCGAACCAACGAAGTTGCCCTCGGCACCGAGCTGCATCATCAGCGCCGCATCGGCCGGCGTGGCGATCCCCCCGGCGCAGAACAGCGGCACCGGCAGGCGACCGGCGGCGGCCACCTCTTGAACTACTTCCAGCGGCGCCTGATGTTCTTTTGCTTCCGCCGAGAGCTCCTCTGGTCGCAACTGGGCCAAGCGCTTGATGCCGGAGGTGATCTCACGCATGTGCCGCACCGCCTCGACGACGTTACCGGTGCCCGCCTCGCCCTTAGAGCGGATCATCGCTGCTCCCTCGCCAAGCCGGCGCAGGGCCTCTCCGAGGTTGGTGGCACCACAGACGAACGGCACCTCAAAAGCCAGCTTCTCGATGTGGTTGCGCTCGTCGGCCGGGGTCAGCACCTCGGACTCGTCGATGTAGTCAACTTCGAGCGCCTGCAGGACCTGAGCCTCGGCGAAGTGGCCGATCCGGGCCTTGGCCATGACCGGGATCGAGACCGCCTCCTGGATCCCTTTGATCATCGCCGGGTCGGACATCCGGGCGACGCCGCCGTCACGGCGGATGTCAGATGGGACCCGCTCCAGAGCCATCACCGCGCAGGCGCCGGCCTCCTCGGCGATCTTCGCCTCCTCGGGAGTAACCACATCCATGATCACCCCGCCTTTCAACATCTCGGCAAGGCCCGTTTTCAGTCGAAACGTCGCGCGCTCGGTCATTCCGGCCATCTTACGTGGCGAGGATGCCCGACTGTCGCTCGCGCTACTTCAGTTTGTAGGCACGGATGCGATCTTTGTGCGCGGCTTCATCCCGCGCGTACAAACCGTGTGCCAAACCTTGGACGAGGGCCATCAGCGCCGTGTGGGAGCGGGTGAAGCTGGGGCTGTTGGAGGAGAAGTAAAGCGTCATCTCGGCGTGCTCCCCCACCTCCGACATCGTCGCGTCGGAGATTGCCAGGGTGCGGGCGCCGCGATGGTGCGCCAGCTTCATCGCCCGCAGTAGCAGCGGGTGGGCGCGGCCAGCGGAAAGGGTGATGACCAGCGTGCTCTCGTCGATCCGCCCCAGGCGCTGGAGCGACTCGCCGCCGGTGCTGGCGACGATCTCGGCGCGGATGTCCAGAAGACTGAGGGTATGGCGAAGGTAGCTGGCGAAGAAAGCCATCTGGTCGACGCCGACGATCACGATTCGCTGCGACTCGGCCAGCGCAGCGACCGCGGACTTGACCTGCTCGGTGCTGAGCTTGCGCGCGGTTTCCTCGAGGTTGGCGTAGTCGGCGCTCAGCGATCCCTCGAGCTCGGAGTGATCGAAGGAGAAGAGGGCACCGCCGGCGCTGCTGCTGGCGGCGATGGTCGTCCGATACTCCTCGATCGCGGCCTGCTGAAGCTCCGGGTAGCCCTCGAAGCCGAGGGCCTGGGAGAAGCGCACCACCGTCGAAGACGAGGTGCTCGCTCTCCGGGCCAACTCCTCGGCGGTGAGGAAGGCTGCCTCGTCGAGGTGGTCGACGATGTAGCGGGCGACGTCCTTCTGGGAGCGCGAGAACTCGTCGAAGCGCTCCTGGATGTAGTCGGAAAGGCTTTTGAGCTGTGGGGACTTCGTTGCGGTCTTGGTCACGGCGGTCCATTTCGCCGAACCTGACCCTTTCCCTTCCGGAGTCTGGTTGGATTTGTGGCGCGATGACCCTCGAGCAGGCCCTGCGCCTCACCAACCGCAACATGATCGTCTTCGATCTGCTGCTCGGCAGCGCCGCGATCGCCGCCCCCGCCCAGACCCTCAAGGTGCTCGGCCACGACGAGCCCTCGCCCGACGCCAAGCACCTCTTCCGTCGCTGCGGCCCGATCTGGCTCACCTTCGCCGCCGCCCACCTGGTCGCCGAGCGCCGCGGCTCCGCCGCCGACTGGCAGTCGCTGGCCTGGCTGCGCGGGACCGAGATCGCCACCGACGCCCTCTGGTCCGCCTCGCCCGCGGTCAGTCGGCCCGGGGCCAAGCTCGGCCTTCAGCTCGCTGGGGTTGCCAACGTGGCGATGGCCGCCGGCTTCGCCTGGCTCTCGCGGCGGTCGAAGTGAGCGAGTTCGAGGGTCAGCCAAGCAAACGCTGGAGCCTCTTCGGTCTGAACGAAGAGGGCGACGAGACCTGGCTGATCCGCGGCATCGCCCGCAAGCTCTACCACTGCCCCGGCTGCCACGGCGACATTCCCGTCGGCGAGGAACACACCGTGGTCCAGTTCGTCCGCCGGTTGGGCGGCACAGACCACCACCACTGGCACCGGCGCTGCGCCGAAGAGCTTCTTGTCCCCGAGCTCGGCAACCTGAAGCGGGTCCCGGCAGGTGAGTCAAGTCAGTCGCGACTGGAGGCTCGCGGGCGGCGGCCCTCGGGTCGCCGCCGACGGCCGTGAGCTTTCCCCGCAGACTGGCGGCTACCTACCGGCAGATCTGGCAGACCTATTGGGGGTGGGCAGCCTCGATCTGGCTGCTCGCGGTCGTCGTCTTCGTCCCACTCGGACTGCTGAACGCGCTGACGTTGAACGTCGAGCTCGACTCCCTGGACGTCACCAACGGGATCAAACTCGCCGCCTTCGCGCTCGCGGTCGGCGCGGTCACCGTCACCGGGCTGCTGGGCGAGGTCTTCTTCAGCGGCGCGATTGCGGTCTCCCTCACCCACCCCCACGGCGAGGATCCGCCGCCGCTGCGGGAGATCGCCAGGCGTCTCGCCTACGGCCGGCTGATCGTCGTCGACCTCGCCTTCGTCGCGATCGTCGCGGTCGGGCTGATTCTGGGAGTGGTTCCCGGCGTCCTCGCCTACGTCTGGCTCGGGCTCGCCGGCCCCCTGGTGGAGCTCGAGGGCTGCGGCCCGGGCGGCGCCCTGCGCCGCAGCATGCAACTTGTCCGCGGTGGGTTCTGGCTCGTCTTCTGGGTGCTGGTGCCGATCGAGATCGTCGGCGACGCGATCGGCAGCGGTCTCGCCGCCCTCGTCCACGATCTCCTCGGCCACACCTTCCTCGCCACCTGGCTGGCTGAGTCGCTGGCCGACGCCACCCTCTCCCCCGTCTTCGCCGTCGCCGCCGTCCTCCTCACGGTTGACCGGATGACCACTAAGGAAGGCACGGCTCCGCCCCTGCACGCGAGCCCGGTGCCCGCATGACCCTCGCCTCGATCGTCACCGACTTCTACAACCGAATCGCGGAGCACGAGCTGCAGGGGCTCTACCTGGTCCTGATCGGTTTCATCCTCTCCTTCGCCTTCATCCGGATGAGCACGCGGCTGATGCGCAGCCCGAAGGTCCCCTGGTGGCCGGGCAGCATCGTCAGCGACAGCGGCGTACACCTCCACCACCTGGTCTTCGGGATCGTGACGATGATGATCGCCGGCGCCGGCGGTTTCGCCGCCTTCGGCAACAGCCCCTGGACCGAGATCTGCGCCTTCGCCTTCGGGATCGGCGCCGGGCTGACGATCGACGAGTTTGCCCTCTGGGTCTACCTCGACGACGTCTACTGGGCCGAGCAGGGGCGCAGCTCGATCGACGCGACGGTGATCGCCGCCGCGGCGATGATGCTGGCGCTGCTCGGCTTCACCCCCTTCACGATCGAAGACGGTTCGATCGAGTCGATCCTCGGGACCGCGCTCAGCGCTCTGCTCGTCTTCCTCCTGGTCGCGATCTGCTTTCTCAAGGGCCGGATCCTGCACGGGACGATCGGTTTCTTCGTCTTCCCGATCGCCCTCTACGGTGCCTGCCGCCTCGGCAAGCCTCACTCGGCCTGGGCGCGGCGGCGCTACGGTGCGCGGCGCCCGAAGAAGCAGACGCAGGCCGAGGAGCGCTTCCCGCCCGATCGCCGCACCGAGCGCTTTAAGAACGCCTTCCGCGACATGGTCGGCGGCAAGCCGAGCGAGGGCCTGGCGGCGGCGAAAGAGGAGGCCTTCGCGGCGACCCGCGAGGCAAGCGAAGAAGTGCGCGAACGGGCCGAACGCATAACCCATCCGGGCGACGGCAAAGACGGCTGAGCTTCTCAACCGTTTCCCAATCTCGGCGCCGGGATCGAGCGCCTAGACTCGCCCAGGGAAGGATGCGCCGCCGAATATCCATACCGATCCTGATCGCCCTGCTGGCGGTCGGCTGGACCGCGGTCGCCGGCGCCGAACGGATCCGCGACGACGGGATCGAAATCCGGTTCGACGCTGGCTTCGCGCCCCAAGCGCTGCCCCGCAGCGAACCGGCGCCGGTCAAGGTCCAGGTCCAGGGCCAGATCTCGACCCTCGACGGCAGCCACCCGCCGCCACTGCGCCAGCTCGAACTGGAAATCAACCGCAACGGCATCCTGGACGGCCAGGGACTGCCGGTGTGCAGGGCCTCTGCCCTGCAGTCGACCAGCACCCAGACCGCGCTGGAAAGGTGCGGCTCGGCAAAGGTCGGCCAGGGGAGCTTCAAAGCCCAGGTCGCGCTCGGGCGCGAGGTCATATCGACCGGCAAGATTCTCGCTTTCAACAGTCGTCACGACGGTCGCCCCGCACTCCTGCTCCACCTCTTCGCCGGCGTCCCGGTCCGCTTCACGCTGGTGGTGCCGCTAGAGGTCAAGAAGCTCGACAAGGGCCAATTCGGAACGATCATGAGCGCGAAGATTCCCCGCATCGCCGGAATTGTCTCCGTAACCCGGATCGGCCTGCAGCTCGGCCGCCGCTACAGCTTCGAAGGGAAGCGCCGCAGTTATGTCTCGGCCGCCTGCGGCGCGCCGCGCGGTTTCTCGGGCGCGTCCTTCAACTTCGTCAGGGGCAGGTTCCGCTTCGAAGGTCACCGCTCTGTAGCGATGAACGTGACCAAGGACTGCGCCGTCCGCTGACTAGAGGCCGAGGCCGCCGACTCCGCCCTCGTCCCAGCCGAGGTGGTGGGCGAGCTCGTGCCGCAGAGTCCGCTCCACCTGGCGGGCCAGCAGGTCGGGGTCGTGGCCGAAGTCCCGTTCGAGCGTGTCCCGGTAGATCACGATCCGGTCCTCGTAGCGTTCGGCCGCCACGCCGTCGCCGAAATACTCACCGTAGGCATGACGTTCAGCGCCGAGGTCGGAGATGACCACGGGGACCCGCTCGAGCAAACTCTGAAACTCCGCGGGCAGGGCATCGATCGCGTCTGCGACCAGGGATTCGAACTTGTCCGGCTCCGTCTGATTCACTCCCGCCCAAGTTAACTCGCAACGGATCGGGAGCATGCAATGAGCAAGAAGCTGCGCACCATCTATTCCCTGTTCGCTGTGTTCGCGATCGCCGCCGCCGGCGTCGTCTGGTCCGGTTGCGGTAGCGACAGCGAAAGCAGCACCGCCCAGGACAAGGCCGAAACGCAGATCGAAGAAGGCACTCAGAAGGCCGAAGAAGCGGTCGAAGAAGGCGCCGATAAGACCCAGAAGGGTTTCGAAGAAGCAAAGAAAGAAATCGAAAAGGGCCTCAACGGCAAGAAGTCCAAGAAGCTCGACGAAATCCAGAAGGAAGCCGAAGACCGGCTGGACGAAGGCACGGCCAAGGCCGAAAAGGGCATCGAAGAAGCCAAGGAACAGGCGGAAAAGTACCTGCCCTGATCTGACGCCACGGCATCTGCGGGGAACCTCCCGCAGATGCCGGTCAGGCGCTGCGGGTCGCTTCGATTCCCTCGGCCAGGATCTCGACCGCCCGCGCCAGCATCTCGTCAGAGATCGTGAACGGTGGCGCCAGGCAGAGGGTGTCGTCGAGCAGGGAGCGGGTGAGCAGACCTCGACTGCGAGCCTGCATCGCCGCGCGGCGGCCACGTTCAGCCTCGGTGGGCCAGCGCTGGCGCGTCTCCCGGTCGGCAACCAGCTCGACGCCGAGCATCAGGCCGGCCTGCCTGATCTCGCCAACTTCCGGGTGGTCGCGGAGCGGTGCGATCAGCTCGGCGAGCGTCTCGCCCTTTTCCTTGACCCGGGTCACCAACCCTTCCCCGTCGATGGCTTCGATGGTTGCCAGCGCTACAGCGCAGGCGACCGGGTGGCCGGAGTTGGTGAAGCCATGCATTAAGACGCCGGGATGCTGTGCGGGATCGCGCAGGTCGTCCCAGATCTCATTGCTAGCGATCACCCCACCGAGCGGGATGTAACCGCTGGTCACGCCCTTGGCGAAGGCGATCAAGTCGGGTGAGACCTCTTCGTGGTTGCAGCCGAACCAGGCGCCGGTGCGGCCGAAGCCGGTGATCACCTCGTCGGCGATCAGCAGCACCCGGTTGCGGTCGCAGATCTCCCGCAGGCGCCGCAGGTAGCCGGGCGGAGGCACGATCACACCCCCGGAGCCGAAGACCGGCTCGACGATTACTGCCGCCACATGCTCGGCGCCGAGGCGGGCAATCGTTTCCTCTAGAACCTCGCCATCGCAGACCGGGCAGACGTCGGGTTCGCACGGCACACCGGCGGCGCAACGGTAGGTGTACGGGGCGGGGATCTCGACTATTCCCGGGGCGTCGCTGCCGAAATCTGCGTGGTAGGGACGCAGCCGGGTCGCCGTCGTCGTCACCCCGGACAAGCCGTGATAGCTGCGGTCGTGGGCAAGGATCATCGACTTGGTCGGCTCGCCGCGCCGGATCCAATGCCGGCGAGCAAGCTTGATCGCGGTCTCGTTGGCCTCGCTGCCGCTGCTGACGAAAAAGACTCCTCCGAGGCCGGGCGGTGCCAGGTCCACGATCCGCTCCGAGAGCTCGATCGCCGGCGGCGAGGACACGCCGCCGAAGGTCGCCGCATAGGGAAGTGCGCGAAGCTGCCGCTGCGCCGCTTCGACGAGATCCTCGCGGCTGTGGCCGAGGTTCACCGTCCACAGGCCCGACATGCCATCGATCAGCCGCTGGCCTGCATCGCTGACCAGCTCGCATCCCTCTCCTTCGACGATCACCAGAGGGCCCGTCTCGGCGAGGCGGGAGTGATCGGTGAGCGGGTGGATCAGGAATGCCAGGTCCCCGGCTGAATAATCCGCACTCATCATGGGCCGGCCCGGCAGCTTAGGCCAACTTGGACAGGCTGTCTATGAGACTGGAGCGGGTGGGTTGCGGCCCAAGGGGCTACGCGGAGCCTCGTCGGGTGGCACCGAGCAGATCGAGTACCAGTGCATCAGGGCAAGTTGGTTGGCGGCCTTGTTGATTTCCTCCTCGCTGGAGGAGACATCGAAGGTCGACAGCACCGACTCAATCATCGCGAAGGCCGCTCGGACCGCGAACTCGATGTCGATGTCCTTGCGGATCAGGCCGGCGTCCGCATCCGCGGTGTGGACGTCAACGATCCAGCCCAGCAGCGCATCGTCAGCTGCCTTGTCCGCCTCCTCCCAACCGCTGCCGCGCAGATTCTTGGCGACGGCGACGATCGGCCTGAGATCCGCGTTCTTGACCCGCCAGCTCAGCGCTTCGCGAACCATCTCCTGAATTAGGTCGAACGACGTTTCTCCAGAGCGGGCGTTTTCCCGCAACCGCTGCGCGATCGTCGCGTAGCCGGTCATGTAGTCCTTGATGATCGCCGCGAGGATGTCGCGCTTGTCATCGAAATTGTTGTAGACGGTCGCCCGGGCGACCCCCGCGCTGCGGGCGATGTCCCCCATTGAGGTCTCGGAAAAGCCTCGGCGCGAGAACAGTTTTCGACTCGCCTCGAGGATCTTCGTCCTCGCCCGAGTCTCTCCACGCCGTGGTCGAGTCAACTTTGGCCTCTCTCGAGGCGAATGGTCAGCCCCTTCACACAATTGAGACTATCCAAAGCGTGTGACACACACATCCTCAGTGCACCTCCTCGGGAAGCTCATACCAACGCTTCCTGTCCCCTACGCGGGCGCGCAGTTTCCAGCCACGGGTCTTGGGGACGGTGTCCAGTGCACTGCGCAGTCCCCGCAGACGGTCGGCCACGATCTCTCCCAGTGGAAACCCGGGCATCTCCAGTGCGAACTGTTCGCTGCGCTCGGCAACGATGCCCAGCGTCCGCCAGAGCCCCCAGTCCGATGCGGTCAAACCGGCGATGTAAGGGGCATTCACCCCATGGTCGTCGGTGCTCAGGTCATGGTCGGCGAAAATCGCACAGATGTCGAGGTAATCCTTTTCATTCGTCTCGACAACCTGGAGCTTCAACACCGTCAGGTCGGCAAGCGAGGCCGTCAGCGGCACCACCCCTAATCGCCGCCTCAGGTCGATCCGGTGGCAGAGGTTCGCCTCGTCGACGAACACGTCCACCTGGCGCTGGTTGGCGTCGTCCCAGAAGTAGAGCCGGCGATGGCCGTGCAGCATGTTGAATTCTCGGTCCTCTGTATAGCCGAGCCCACCCAGCAATTCGACCACGCCGTTCTTGGCGGCGCGGATAGTGGCGAGATCTATGTCGCCGTACTCCCGCTCCAGCGGCGGCCCCTGACTGCTCGGGCAGATCATCGCGACCGCGACGCCACCGACGACTCGCAGAGGCACGCCTTTCTCGGCCGCTTTCCCTGCTATGCGCCTTCCCTCGGCGACGGGATCCGACAGCGGTTCCAGCTCGCCCTCCTTCACTACTCCGGCGGGATCTCCGCCGCCAGCTTGTCGACGTCCACACCTTGGCGGAGGCGGACGGCGCGGGCAATGAAGAAGGTCAGCAGCGCTGCGCCCAGGATGTAGCCGCAGTGGCGGAAGAACTTGCCGTGTTCGATTCCAAGCTCGGGATAGTGAAGGTAGACATAGAAGATCCCGGCCAGTAGGACCGCCGTTAGAGCGCCGGCGATGGCGATGATCGGGACCCCCAAGAAACGCTGGGTGGTAGCCGAGGCGCGCCAGGCCTCGGGGCGGCGATAGGGCAGCAGGACTCCGGCGATGCCGAGCAGGATCATCGTCACCAGCTGCAGCGCGAAGGCCTCGACCAGCACACTGAAGAAGTCTTCGCCGTTGGTGACCGCCCAGCCGAGGACGACGATGCTGAGGGCGACGGTGAGGCCGATCGCGTAGTTGGGCGCATGGGTGCGGGTCGAGACCCGGGCGAAACGCGCGGGCAGGATTCCGTCCAGGGCCCAGGCGAAGAGAGTGCGAACCGGAATCGCCAGGTTGGGGATCATCAGCAGCGGAAAAGAGGCCGCGAAGGTGACCAGGAGCCACCAGGCGAGCAGCGGGCTGTCACCCGCGATCGAGGTCAGGAAGGTGTAGAACGGCCCCACTTCGAACGGATAGCTTTCTTCGCCGAGCGCGTTGATCGCATAGAAGAAGTCGTGGCCGAATCGGCTGAAGAAGAGAGCAGCGAGAACGGCGGCGAGAGCGATGTGGACCACGGTCGCCAGGCTCATTACTTTCATCTGGGTCGTGTCTTTGGCTCGGCGCACCTCCCCCGAGATGTAGATCGAGAGCCAGCTGAAGATCGAAAGGCTGCAGATGGCTGCCCAGGTCGGCCAGGTGTTGTTCATGCTGAAGGCGGGGCTGGTGTCGATCCCTTCTTTGTGAGCGCTGTTGACGATCGAGTGGTAGGTGTCGGATTCGCCGGTGATCGGACCGGCGAACTGGTTGAAGCTGTGGATGAAGCCGCTCTGGGACTTGAAGAGGAGCACGAGAAACACAGTGGCGAGGCCGAGCATCATCAGCACCCAGAAGCCGTTCATGATTCGCGTCGTCCAGCGCCATCCCCCGGCGAGGAAGCCTGCTGAGACGAGGATCAACAGGGTCCCCACCCCGAACTGCCAGCCTTCGCTCGTCGCAAGATCGTTGCCGGCGGTAACGAGCGAGTTGTGACCGCTGACCAGCCCGACCGCGGTAAGTGACGGCCCGAGGCCCACGGTGACGAACGCCAAGGCGATGAAGGCGATCGAGAGGATTACCCCCGACATCCAGAAGAAGGAAGAAACCAGGCCGACCACCGGGTGGGTGACCCGGCCGACCAGAACGTAGTCGCCGCCACTGCGCGGGATCGCAGAGGTGAAGAGTCCGTAACAGACGCAGATCACGATTGCGACCACGAGGGCCATCGCCAGGCCAAGCCAGATCGATCCTCCCGGAAAAGTTCCGAGCAGGAAGAAGACCGAGATCGCCAGAAACACGGCCGTTGGCTGCCCCGCCATGTTGAAGACAAAGGTCGAGAACGGGGAGACTTCCCGCACCAGCCCGGTGGCTTTGCGCGCGTAGGTCTGCTGCGTCATCTCAACCCGACACCAGGTACTGGTTGATCACACGCTCCGGCCCCAGGTGAACCAGGCAGCCGTCCAGGTGACCGCTGCCGTAGTCGGATCCGGGGTTGATCGCCACCGTCCGTCCGATGGTCGTAACCCCCTTGCCCTCATGGATATGGCCGTGCAGGCTGAGCAGCGGCTGGGTCTCTTCAATGATCTGACGCACAGCCGTGCTGCCGGTCGGAATCTCATGGGGCCGGCCGCCCTTCAACACATAGCTGAGGTTCTCGTCAACCTCGTATGCGGTGTCCAGGCTGCTCTCGTACGGCGGGACGTGAACATTGAGGATCGCCCGCTCTGGCTTCTCCAATTGGTCGACCAGCCGTCTCAACCGGGCGTAGATCTCCTCCTCGTCGAGCTCGCGCGGGGTCCGCCAGGGAGTGCGGTTGGAGTAACCAAGAGAGACCATCTCGTGGGGCCCGACCTCCTCCAGGCTCTCGTCGCAGGCCACCACGCTGCTGCCGGCGGCCAGCACGGGGTCGATCTCCCAGGGGTCGTCGTTGCCGGGGATCACGTAGGCGCGGACCTCGCCGCCGGCCAGGCGCTCGTCCGCGAGCTCGACCCAGAGCTTCAGCTCCTCGACCAGGGCAAGCTCGAAGACTGCATCCAACCGCGCTGAATCCTCCGCCAAGGCGGCGGCCTCCTCGGGATCGACGATCAGCGGATACATCCCGTTGGTTGAGATCGCCCGCTGCATCTCGTCCAGATCCTCCGCGGTCCGAGCCGTCCGCTGCTCGCCGATCACCCTCGCGCGATAGGAGCCGTCGCCTTCACGCACGATCGGGACCAGCGCCTTCCCGGTCAGGTCGCCCCCCATCACCAGCGCGTCGGCCGGATAGTGCCCCGCGGCATTGACGAACTTCTTCCAGCAGAGCCGCGACCCATGCACGTCGCCCGCGTAGAAGACCCGCGTGATCTCACCCTGTTGACGACGCTTGAACATTCTCTCCCCGTTCCCCCTTTCCCGGAATGATGCGGCATCGGGACGACGGTCGCGGTGCGGGAAATCGGCTTGCGCTGGTCACCTTGTCTACCTAGGGGCAAGATCGAGCTCGGACCGGAGCAGGCGGATTGCCGCCCCCCGATCTGTGGTGGCTAGCAGTCCGGCGGCGGCAAGCACGTAGTTGGCGTCGATCCCAAGCGCCGGGTCGTGCGGGGTCAATGAGCGGGGACCCCGTCGCGCCAGCGCCCGCCGCAGGATCTCCTCGCCATCGCCACGGTGAGCAAAGACACCTCCAGTACCCAAAACCAGCTCAGCCTCGCGCAAGTCAGGGCCATTTCGAACCAGGGACGGAGGCCCGTTTCGGCCGGGAGTCAGGAGCATCGTCCCGCAGTGCCGGGCGAGGGCGTGCGTCGCGCAACCGGCAGCCAGCAGCCCGTCGAGACGAAGATCGGCCTCGCCTTCTGGAAGCCACTCGGTCTCCCGCCCCCGCAACGAGACACCTTGTCGAATCGCCTCCGCCTCCACGGCCGCCTCGGCCTCGATCCAACGCCCGTCGGCGGCCAGCACCCCCGTTGCGCCGAAGCGCATCCCGAGATCGCCCTCGACGGTTCTCAGGGTCAGCGGCGTCGGCAGCAGGGGGTCCTCGATCCCGGGCATCTCCACCTCGTGAGTGCGGTTCGAGTGGACATCGGTGGTCGCGCCGCCGATGTCGACCACGACCACGTTGCCCAGCAGGCGCGTCGCCTCCAGCACCGCCTCCGGGGTCGGCAGCTTCACCATCTGCTGGAATTCCGGGCTCGCGCTGAGGCCCTTGCCGCCGATTACGTGCTCGAGGAAGACGCGCAGGATCGCCTCCCGGACCGGCTCGATCGACAACCTCCCCAAAGCGGGCATCACGTTGGCAGCAACCTCCACGCGACTCCCTCCCGCTCGCAGCAGCTCGGCGGCCTCCTCAGCAACGGCGACGTTGCAGGCGACGACCGCGTTCCCGCCCAGCTTGCGGGCGCCGAGGCGCCGGGCGTTCTCCAGGACCAGATCCGCCTGACCACCGTCGGTCCCGCCGGCGAAGAGCACGATCTCCGGCTGGGCCGTTTCCAGCTGCCTTAACTGCTGGTCTGCGAGCGTCCCGGCGAGTACCACCTCGACCCTGGCGCCCGAGTTGAGCGCTGCCTGGTGGGCGGCCGCCGCGGTCAGGTCCTCGACCAGCCCAACCGCCGCCACCTTGAGGCCGCCTCCGGCGCTCGAGACCGCAAGCTGCTCGTCAATCTCGACGGCTGCGCCAATCGAGCGCCTGGCTTCCTTCAAAGCAGACGCGTAGCCCTCCATCAGGTCGCTGCCGATCGTCGTCGGGTGCTCGGCTCGGGCCAGGAGTCGACCCTCCACCGGATCAACGAGACGAACCTTGGTGTAGGTGCTGCCGAAGTCGGCGAGCGCGACTACGCCCACCAGCGCCTCAGGCGGGCACGCCGCCGGCGCGCCGCTCGATCAGCGCGTCGACGAGGCGGTCGATCGTCCCCGGCGTCTCGATCCCGCTCGAGTTGAGGTCGCCGCGAACGTCGATTGGGATGTCGGAGCCGGAGACGTCCTCGTTCAGTACCCCGCCCATGAAGACCGGCACCTCCCCTACCCCAGCACGTCGCAGTTCCTCCATCAGCAGCTTCCCGAAGGACCGGGCGACGCCATTGTGGGTGGTGATTGCCACCGCATCAGCGTCGGTCTCGATCACTGCCTTGACGATGTCCTCGGGATCCCGGTTGACGCCGAAGTCGATCACCTCGGTCCCCACCGCGGTCAGCGTCGAGGCGAGCAGGAACTCGGCGAACTCATGCACGTCGGTCGAGGTGACGAGGACCTTCATCCCCCGGATCGCCTCCTCCTCGTGCCGGCCCGACAGCTCGCCCAGGAGCCGCTCCCGCTCTTCCATCGTCTTCCTCACCAGGTCCGTTTCCAGCACCGGGCGGCGCCCCCGCGGGAACTCGGGGTCGGACTCGCCGGCCCCGAACAACTCCTCGCAGCGGTCGGACCCCAGGCGCTTCAGGACCAGCAGCAGCTGCGCCGGGTCCCGGGTATCGATCCCGGCGCCGCCGAGACCGGCGATGACCGCCTCGAAGAACGCTTTGCCGCCGCGCACGAGCTCGTCGCGCATTGCCTCGATCTTTCCCCAGTCGACGACCGGCTCGACCATCGGCAGATAGTCCTCGAGCCGGCGGTTGATCGTCTGCACCGTCGCCACCTCCTGCCAGGTGGGAATCCGCTCGGTCTCGGTGACCGGGACGGCGATCGCCGCCGAGCCGAGCCGGTAGCGCATGTCGACCATCTTGTTGAAGAGCAGGTCGGTGTTCAGCACCGCCATGTTGGCATCGAAGTCCGGGCTGTTGCCGATCGTGTCTCCTTGGGTGTAGAGGAACGGGACCCGGTCGGGGTTGACGGCGTCGAGGGCGAGCGTCACCGCGGACTTGATCACCGGGTTCTGGGTCAGGCCGCCCCAGGACGGCGAGTAGGCCGCGCCGATCAGCTCTTCGCTGATGTAGCGCTCGACCATCGCCCAGCCGATGTAGTTGGCGTAGTCGTGGAAGACCCCGGGGTAGCCGTCCTCTAGGTAGGAGTCGAAGACCACGCCCTCGTCTTTGAAGGCCGCCAGCATCCCAGCCGCCTGCAGCACCTGGGCCGTCTGGTTGACGTCGTCGTCGTAGTACGGCCAGCGCCAGGAGTACTGGGAGAGAACGCCGATCGAGGTGATCCCCGCCTGCAGCGCGTCGCGGGCGTTTTCGACCGAGCCCGGTCCGCCGATCGTGTTGTCAGCCGCCTCCGGCTCGATCGGGACCGTGTGCGCCATCTCCCACCAGTCCTGCTCGGTCATCATCACCGGACCGGTCTCCTGCGGTGCCTCGGCCCGTTTGTCTTTCGGCAGACCCATGCGCCGCTCGGCGATCAGGTTGAAGCGGTCCGGCGGGCGCACCCCGCGCGAGAGCGCGTCTTCGTAAATCGACCCCAGGGCCTCGCGGGTTTCCGCCCAGGTGGGGAGGCCGATGTTCATGCAGGTGCAGGAGATGCCCTCCGTCCGCGCCCGTTCCCGCCACTCGCGCTCGGAGCCGACCCCCTTGTCCTCGCAGTAGGCCGAACGGGCGCGCTCGATGCCCTGGGCCATCGCCTTGCCTTCCTCGACCAGATCCCGGCCATCGGGCAGGTTGGAGGGGAGCAGGGCGCCCAGGTCAACGTCTATCTCGGTCCGGGACGACATCGGTACGCCAAGAGTCTGACGAGTGAAACGCTTTTGCGCTAGTCAGCGGAGAGCTCGACCCGTGCCCCTCGATGGGGCGGGCTGGACTCGAACCAGCGACCAAGGGATTATGAGTCCCGTGCTCTAACCAACTGAGCTACCGCCCCGCGGGGCGAGCGTACCGCGGAGGAAGGCTCAGGCGCTGAATAGCTGGGCCAGGGAGCGACCGACGTCAGGGGGCTCTTCTTCGCCCTTTGCGGCGGCGGCGGCACCCTCGGCGAGTGCCTTGGCGGCGTCGGCGATCTGATGGTCGCGGCCACCGCGGATAGTGCCCGTCTTTTTCGCTTCGGCGAGGTCGGACTCCATCAGCCCGGCCAGCTCGGCGAGGCGGCGAAGGCCAACGACGCTCGCGGTCCCCTTCAGGGCGTGGGCTTCGGCCCGCATCGTCTCGAAGTCGGTGGTGGCGGTGGCGAGGCCGGCGGCGATCACGTCGCAGCGGCGCTTTGCCTCCTCGGCGAAGGACTGCAGCAGCTCCTCCTCGGTGGCGGCTTTGTCGCTCATCTCGCGATCGCCTTGTCGATTGCCTCGTGCATCAGTTCGAGCCCGAATGCTCCCTCAATCGCGTCCTGGACGACTCCCCGGCGATCGATCGTGAACAGATACGGCTCGCTGGGCAGGTGGAAGGCCCGCACCTGAGGGCGCACGCCTTTGCCCGGATCGTTGTCGTTGTAGATCTCCATGTGGATGAAGGCCGCCTTGTCTCCGTATTCGTGCTTTGCCTGCTCCGCCACGTCTACGACGGGGCCGCAGACCCGACTCTGGCAGAACTGCGGGGTCGCAAACAAGAGGACGATCGGTTCTTTTCCCAGCGCTTCCGCGTAATTCGCTTCGTTCTGGGTGTCCGGAGGCACGCGCGTGGTGATCTTCGACAGGTCACCGCCAACGTCCTGCGCGGTCGGAGTGCGAATCGTCGGTGCCCGCTCGCCGGGCCGCGGAATCCGATGGAATTCCCCGACCACGACGCCCGGCAGCGGCGATCCCTTCAGTTCGCCGTCTTCCTTCAGGATCGCCGCCATCTTCCACTCTCCCTCGCGCGGCAGGTCGATCTGGGTGGAGTAGACGACCCGGGCGCTTTCGGCATCTTCGGCGGTCGTGCTGCTTTCGAACTGCGGGTCGGTGGCAAGGCTTTCGATCGACGCCGGGAACGGGCCGAAGGCCGGACGGTCGAGCGCCTGTTCCTGGGCTTTGGCGGCCGGGCCGCGATTGCCGGACTTCGATTTCGCACCGGGCCTTGGTTCAGGCACCTTGGAGAAGTAGATGGCAACCTGCGCGTCGTCAATCGGACCGCTGTCGCGGTCGGTTACTCCGAAGGGGTAGCGGTTCGGGCCGGGGTAGAAGACTTCGGCGGCCGGTTCGATGACCACTTCGGCGGGGCCGTCGGCCGCCTTGAGGACCTGGCGGAGGGTCCTCTTCTTCGCGCTGGGGAAGTCGGTCGCCGGTGGCGCCGGTCGACTCGGAGCGCTCACGGGTGCCATTGCGTCCGATTCGCCGGTTTCGGAGTCCCCGCCGCAGCCGGCGAGCAGTGCCACAGCGAGCAGGGCAAGCAGCGCTGGGGCGAGGCGGGGGGCGCGCATCGGCGGCATGTTATGGAGAGATAGGGTGCCCGGGGTTCTCGACGAGAGGAGATGGGGATGGCTGAGCGAGCTGCATTGGTAACCGGGGCTTCGAGTGGGATCGGGCTCGCGATCGCGCGAACGCTCGGCGAAGAGGGCTACTCCCTGACCGTCTCCGCCCGCCGCCCGGAGAAGCTCGAGCAGGCCGCCGAAGGGCTACGTGGCGAAGGTTTCGAGGTCGAGCCGATTCCCGCCAACATGGCCGAGGAGGACCACGTCGTCGCGATCTTCGCCGCCCACCGTCAGAAGTATGGCCGGCTCGACGCGCTGGTCAACAATGCCGGGGTCGGGATCGGGGCGCCGATGGAGGAGATCCAGACCAAGCACCTCGACATGCAGCTGGCGGTCAACCTGCGGGCACTGATCCTGGGGACCCGCGAGGGCCTGCCGATGCTCCGGGCCGCAGGCGCCGAGCACGGCAAGGCGCTGATCGTCAACACCGCCTCGATCGCCGGCAAGGGCGGTCAGGCCTGGCTCTCGATCTATGCCGCGACCAAGGCGGCGGTGATCAACTTCACCCAGTCGACCCACCGCGAGGCGGGCGGCGCCGGCATCCAGTGCACGGCGCTGGCGCCGGGCTTCGTCGAGACGCCGATGACCGAGTTCGTCCAGGGCCAGATCCCGCCGGAGGAGATGATCCGCCCCCAGGACCTCGGCGAGGCCGTTCGCTTCCTGCTGCGCACCTCGCGCAACTGCCACGTTCCGGAGGTTGTCTTCACGCGTCCGGGCGAGGGACTCGATACCCCCTGACGGATTTGGGCGTGAGTGAGCGCCGGCGGATACTGATCGGCGCCTTCGGCGACGCAGGGCACGTCTTCCCGGCGATCGCGCTGGGCAAGGCGATCGCGGCGCGCGGTCACGAGGTCACGATCGAGACCTGGGAGGAGCGGCGGGCAGCGGTCGAGGGCGAGGCGCTGGGCTTCGCCGCGGCGGAGGAATACCGGATGTTCCCGCCACCGGACCCCGACTCCCCGGAAGGTCTGCACGCGGCCGAGGCGGCGCGGGCGCTGGAGCCGCTGCTGGATGGCTTCCGGCCGCACGCGGTGGTCAGCGACATCCTCACCCTCGCCCCCACCCTGGCCGCCGAGCGCGCGGGAGTACCACTGGCGACGCTGATCCCCCACATCTACCCCGTGGTCGAGCCGGGGCTTCCGTTCTTCGCAATCGGCCTGCGGTCGCCGCGGACCGGTCTCGGGCGGAAGCTGTGGCGTGCGGGCCACGACCGCGCGCTGCGTATCGGGTTGGACCAGGGCCGCCGCGACCTCAACGTCCAGCGGGCGCGTCTGGGCCTGTCGCCAATCGACCGCTTCCACGGCGGAATCAGCCCCGACCTGGCGCTGGTCGCGACCTACCCGCAGCTGGAGTACCCGCGCAGTTGGCCCGCCGGGGTCGAGGTCACCGGCCCGATGACCTTCGAGATGCCGCACCCGGAGATCGAGCTGCCGCCGGGGGACGAGCCCCTGGTCCTCGTCGCCCCCAGCACCGCCCACGACTCCGACAACCACCTGGTGCGGACGGCGCTCGCGGCATTGGCCAAGGAGCCGGTGCGGGTGGTGGCGACGACCAACCGCGTGGCACCGCAGACTCCGATCGAAGTCCCCGGCAACGCGGTCCTGGTCGAATGGCTCAGCTACAGCCAGCTGATGCCCGCCGCCTCGCTGGTCGTCTCCCACGGCGGCCACGGGACCGTCGCCCGCGCCCTCGGCGCCGGCACCCCTGTCCTCGTCTGCCCGATCATTGGCGACATGAGCGAGACGGCGATGCGGGTCGACCGGGCCGGCGCCGGGCTTTCCCTGCCGTGGCGGCTGTGCCGGCCGGCGCCGCTGCGCTGGGCGGCGCGGCGACTGCTGCACGAGCCGAGGTTCACCGCGGGGGCCGAGCAGATCGCCGCCTGGGGGCGGGCGAATGACGGTGCAGCGAGAGGCGCTGAACTCGTCGAGCAGCTCGCGCTGAAGCGCCTCACCACCGCCTAGAAGCTCCGGGGGTGGGACTCGAACCCACAACCTAACGATTAACAGTCGTTCGCTCTGCCTGATTGAGCTACCCCGGATCGTGCTATGCCAGATGAGCTACCCCGGAATAGCGTCCGGAACAGAATTTAGCGGCACTGCCGTAATTCCTGCCTCTACCTCTGCGTGGCAATTGGCGCACAGCAAAATGCACTTTCGCGCCTCGGCTCGGGACCTGGCTAGTGAACGCGTGGCCCCGCTGTGGCCTAACTGGAACTCCTTCGTACGGGGATCAAGATGATGGAACTCGAGAGCGCGCTGACATCGACAGTACCCGCAGATGACGCACTTGCCGCCAGCCTCTGCAACAAGCTTGCTCTTGATGGTTCGCCGACGGCGGCCCACCCTCTCGAGTCGACAGCGTTTGCATCTGTAGTAGCCCCGACCCTCAAGCACGAAAGACGTCATCCCATGCTTACGGCAATGGAGGGTGGCCACTCGCGTTCCATCGTCGGGAGCGTCATGCCGGTGAGCTCCGGCCTTGAGCTCATAGCGCTTCATCCAGTGCCGGATAGTGGCCAGGCTTCGATCCATTTCTTTCGCGATTTCGCGCAGGGACATTCCAAGTTGCAGGAGCCTTTCGAGCTCGTCTTTCGAAGGCGCCCCTTTGGCCGCGTGCTTCTCCGCCCGCACCGCCCCCAGGCCGTGCTTCTTCAGCCAGTAGGCGACCGTCGATTCGTGTTTGCCGACCCGCTTGCCGATCGCTTCGAGCGACAGTCCCTCCCCCAGGCACTCTTCGAGCAGCTCCTTCTGCATGGTTGAAGCATGACAGGTGATGCAGACAGAAAACTGCGGATGGAGTTGTCTCAAACGCTGCCCGCGGGTCGCTCCGAGTGGGCGATCCGCTCGACCAGCGCTGCGCGTTCGCGGCTGAGGGCGGCGCGGCGCTCGTAGTCGCCCCGCTCGCCGGCGGCGGCGATCTCCGCCTCCAGGCGGCGTTGGTCGAGAAGAAGGAAATTGAGCTCCATCGCTTCGTGGGAGGAGGGCTCCTCGCGCGACATGATCACCAGTTCGGCGATCAGGCCGGCGAGCTCGCCGTCGTCGTGCGGGAGGTTGGACGCAGGGTCCTCGGGGTTGTCGCGGAGCCAGGTGGCGGCGCGCATCCCGGTCGTCGAGAGGTGGGCGTCGGTAAGGCGGGCGAGGTACTCCTTGCCCTCGCTCGGCAGCGCGATGCACATTGCCAGCAGCGCCCGCTCGCGACGCTCGCGGGAGGTCAGCTCGGCCGGACGGCGCTGCGCTTGGGGCTGGGATTCGCGTCCCCGCTGCGGTGGCGCCTGCTGCGGACCGCCGCTCGCAGGCGTCGAGGCGACGACCCTACCCATCACCATCGCCGGGTCGAGGTCGAGCCGCTCGGCGACGCGGCGGACGAGGTCTTCGCGGCCGGCCGTCTCCCCCATCCCCGCCAGGACCGGAGCAACCTCGGCAAGAGCCTGGTCGCGAGCGACCGGCGAGCCGACGTCGGTGCGGTCGAGGACGAGGCCGACCTGGAAGGCGGTCAGCTCCGCCGCCCCGTCCAGGAGACCGCGGAAGCGCTCCACCCCCTCGGCGGCGGCCATCATCTCCGCCGGGTCCTCGCCGGCGGGCATCGCCGCCACCCGCAGGCGCATCCGCCGGCCGGCGGCCACCCGCTGGGCGCGGAGCATCGCCTCCTGGCCGGCGGAGTCGGCATCGAGTGCCAGCACCACCTCGTCGACCATCCCCGAAAGCGCCGCCACCTGCTCGTCGGTGATCGCCGTCCCCATCACCGCAACGGCCTCCTCGACCCCGGCCTGGTGCAGCGCGAGCACGTCGGTGTACCCCTCGACCACGACCGCCCGTCCGGCTTTGGCGATCGCCGCTTTGGCCCGGTCGACGCCGTAGAGGATCTGGCTCTTGTGGAAGAAGTCGGTCTCGGCGGTGTTGACGTACTTCGCCCCCTGGTCGGAGCGCATCGCCCGGCCGCCGAAGCCGAGCACGCGTCCGCGCCGATCGCGGATCGGGAACATGATCCTCTCGCGGAAGCGGTCGTACTCGCCGCCCTGGCGGCCGCGCTGGACGAGGCCCACCCCCCGCAACTCCTCGACGCTGAACCCAGCCCGCTGGCCGGCGACCAGCAGCTTGTCCCAGGCGCTGGGGGCGTAGCCGACGCCGAAGGCGCGCAGCACCTCCTCGCCCAGACCGCGGCCGGCGAGGTAGTCGCGGGCCTTACCGGCCTCTTTCGACTCCCAAAGGACGTTGCCGTAGAAGGTGGCGGCACGGTCGAGTAAAGCCTCCAGTCGGCGCCGCTGCTGGCGCTTGGCCTCAGCCCGCGGGTCCTCCTGCTCGCGCTCCAACTCGACCCCGTAGCGATCGGCCAGCAGCTCCACCGCCTCGGCGAAGTTGAGCCCATCCTTCTCCTCGACGAACTTGATCACGTCTCCCCCAACCCCACACCCGAAGCAGTGATAGAGCTTTTCCTGGGGCTCGACCGAAAACGACGGCGTGCGCTCGTCGTGGAAGGGGCAGAGGCCGACGTAGCGGGCGCCCTGGCGGCGCAGGTCGGTGTGGGCGGAGACGACCTCGACGATGTCGGCGGCTTGCTTGACCCGGTCGACGCTCTCGGGAGAGATCAGCGCCATCAGAACCGCGACTCTTCCGGAATCGTCAGCTCGGTGAACTTGGCGATGCAATAGCGGTCGGTCATCCCGGCGATGTAATCGGTGATCCGCTGCAGGTCGCCGGCCTCGGGATCGCGCCCCGGAACCTCAGCGGGGTTGGCGACGTAGTGCTCGAAGAGGCCATGCATGGTGCGCTCGACGCGAGCGTGCTCGCGGCGGGCCTCCGGCCCCAGGTAGACGCGGTCGAACATGAACTTGCGCAGCCGCAGCATCGCCCCGCCGACCTCGCTTCCTTGGCGGATCTCATCGGCCCCCGTCGAGTTGTCGACAATGTCGCGGACCAGGGTGTCGATCCGCTGCGACCCGGTCGGGCCGAGCAGCTCGATCTCCTCCGCCGGCAGATCCTCTGACCGGAGGATCCCCGCCCGCAGCGCGTCGTCGATGTCGTGGTTGATGTAAGCGACCCGGTCGACCAGACGGACGATCTGCCCCTCGAGTGTCGCCGGCTTGCGCGAGCCGGTGTGGCTGAGGATGCCGTCGCGGACCTGCTCAGTGAGGTTGAGGCCATGGCCCTCGCGCTCCAGCACTTCCACCACCCGCAGGGAGTGCTCGTTGTGGCGAAAGCCGGGGCCGCCGTTTTCGCGCAGCGCCGCGTCGAGCGCCTCCTCGCCAGCGTGGCCGAAGGGCGGGTGCCCGAGGTCGTGGCCCAACCCGATCGCCTCGGTCAGGTCCTCGTTGAGGCCAAGCGCCCGGGCGACGGTGCGGGCGATCCCGCAGGCCTCCAGGGTGTGGGTCAGGCGGGTCCGGTAATGGTCCCCCTCGGGAGCGACGAAGACCTGCGTCTTGTGCTTCAGCCGCCGGAACGACTTCGAGTGAACGATCCGGTCACGGTCCCGCTGAAACGGCGTCCGCAATGGACTATCCGGCTCGTCCTGCTGACGCTGCGCCGGATAGGACCGGGTTGCCTGCGGGGCGAGAAACTCGTCCTCCCAGGCGCAGACGCGGTCCTCGAACGTGGCGGTGGCGGGCACAGCCCGAGTCTAAGCGGCGGCGCGCAGCTGCACATGAGCGTGATGCTCGAGCGTTTCGCCCACGGCCCGTTCGACCTGCCGCAACGCCCGTAATTCGGCCTCCGGGGCCTCGCTCAGCGGCTTCGTCAGCGCCTCGACCATGAACCGGTGCGCGTCGGAGCCGAGCGGGAAAGAGCCCGCTTCGCAGCCGCCACAGACGACCCCGCCGGCGGCACCCGAAAATCCCATCAGCTGCTCGGCCTCGCCGCAGCGCGTGCAGGAAGCGAGCTCGGGGGCAAAGCCCGCGGCCAGCGCCAGCTTGAGCCGGAAGGCGAGCGCCGTCTCCAGCTCCGCCGCACGCGGCTGTCCGGGGTCGTCGAGGAGTTCCAGGTAGCGGCAGAGCAGGTTGTAGCCGTGGGGGTTCGGACCGCCGTCGGCGAGCAGCCGCAGGACCGCGTCGCAGCCGCGGGCACCGGCGGTGAGGGCCGCCCCGGACGACCGCAGCCGCGGGTATCCGTCGAGGGTGGTGGCACCGGTCACCGTCATCAGGTCGCCGCGGCCTTCGTGCATGACGAGGTCGAGGCGGAAGAACGGCTCCAGGCGACCGCCGAAGCGGGATTTCGGCTTGCGGGCGCCCTTGGCGATCGCCCCGATCCTCCCCTGCGTCTTTGAGTAGAGGTGCAGGATGCGGTCGGCCTCCCCGTAGCGAATGCTGCGCAGGACGATTGCCTCGGTCTTGACCGTGCTCCCGGCCACGAAAGCAAAGATGACCGACAGAGCGGACGTCTATTTGCGCGGCCGTCGCCGTTTCGGTCTTTTGCGCAGCCGCACCTGGCAGCTCGGGCAGAAATAGGTCGAGCGGCCGCCGACGACGATGCGGACGATCGTCCCGCCGCAGCGCGGGCAGTCCTCGCCCTCGCGGGTGTGGACGAGGAACTCGTCCTGCATCGAGCCCTTCTCTCCGCGCCCGTCGCGGTAGTCGTCGATCGAGGAGCCGCCGGCCTCGATCCCAGCTTCGAGCGCGGCGACGATCGCGTCCCGCAGCGCCTCCAGGTGCTCGGGCTTCATCGAGCCGGCGGGAGAGAGCGGGTGCAGCTCGGCCCGGAAAAGGGCCTCGTCGGCGTAGATGTTGCCGACCCCCGCGACCTTCGACTGATCGAGCAGGAAGGACTTCAGCGGCGCCGTCCGCCCTGCCGCCATTTCCCCCAACGCCGCGGCGGTGAACTCCGGCGCAAAGGGCTCTACCCCGAGCTTGGCGAAACGCTCGTCGAGCTTGTCGTCGGCGAGCAGGAACGCCTCACCGAAGCGGCGCGGATCCGTGAACCAGAGCTCGCGGCCGTCGTCGAGGACGAAGCGGGCGCGCAGGTGCCGTTCCTCGGTCGAGCGCTCGCTCTCGTAGAGGCGGCGGCCCTCGGAGGGATCGAGCACCTCGTCACCCTCGCGCAGGACCAGGTTGCCGGTCATCCGCAGGTGCATGACCAGCGTCCGCGCCCCGTCCAGCCCCATGAGGATGTACTTGCCGCGCCGACCGAGGCGCTCGATCGTCGCCCCGTCGACCAACTTCCCGAGCTTCGCGGGCAGCACCGGCCGCGACCAGCGCGCGTCCAGCACCTCCAGCTCCTCGATCCGGTGGCCCTCGACCTCCGGCTCCAGCTGTCTGACGACGGTCTCGACCTCGGGCAGCTCGGGCATGCCCGAGTTCTATCTACTCGCTGGCGCGGGGGTGCGCCTGGAAGTAGACCTCCTTCAGGCGGTCGCCCGAGAGGTGCGTGTACATCTGGGTGGTGGCGATGTCGGCGTGGCCGAGCATCTCCTGCACGGCGCGGAGGTCGCAACCGCCCGCAAGCAGGTGGGTGGCGAAGCTGTGGCGCAGGGTGTGCGGGCTCATCTTGCCCGCCAGGCCGGCGTCGCGAGCGTGGCGCTGGACGATCTTGTAGAGGCCCTGGCGGGTCAGCGGACCGCCGCGGAAGTTGACGAACAGCTTCGGCTCGTGGCGGTCTCCGACCAGCTTCGCCCGGCCGCCGCGCAGGTAGCCGTTGATCGCCGCGATCGCCTGCCTGCCGAGCGGCACCAGCCGTTCCTTCGATCCCTTGCCGCGCGCCCGCAGGAAGCCCTCGCGCAGGTCGACGTCGCCCAGCTCGAGCCCGATCGTCTCCGAGGCGCGCAGCCCGCAGGCGTACATCACCTCGAGCAAAGCGCGGTCGCGCAGCGCGGTCGGCTCGCTCCCCTTCGGGGAGGCGAGCAGGTTCTGCACCTCGGCGTAATTGAGCACGTGTGGCAGCTTCTTCGCCCGGCGCGGGGCACTGAGGTGAGCGGTGGGGTCGTCGGCGATCAGCTCGTCGCGGCGCAGGTGCTTGTAGAAAGAGCGCAGGCAGGCGGCCTTGCGGTGGATCGTCGCAGCCGAGCAGGCCGGCCGCCCCTCCCCGGTCGCCAGCTCGGCGAGGAAGTCGGCGACGTCGGCGCCGCTCGCCTCCAGCGCGTCACGGTGATGAGCGCTGAGGTATTCGCCGTACTGGAGCAGATCGGTCCGGTAGGCGTTGAGCGTGTTGCGCGAGAGGCCGCGCTCTAGCTCCAGATAGGAGAGGAAGTCGAGGACGAGACTCTCGAAGCGGGCGTCGGCGCCGGGCTTGGCAGCGGGGCTCGTCGCCTGCGGCTTGATCGCGATGGCCATGGCGCGGGTTTCTCCCCGCCTATTTACAAACCTCTCTTCGCAAGAAAGGTTCCCGCTGCGAGCGGAGCGGAGAAGAACAGAGGGTCATCTTCGAGAGACCGGCCCATGGTCTTCGTCGGCAGGCCGGAGGCCGCGTAGCCACCGAGGTCGACAGGAAGGCGGTGGAGGCGGTGCTTCGAATTGCCGAGGGAAGAGACGATCTCATTTGCTCCCTCTGGCAGGGCGACGTCGACCGGAGCCAAAAGGAGGTCGAGGACCGTTTTGGTGTGGTGGCTGAGGCCCCGATGGCGGTCGCGGGGGTCGGACGAGGACAGACGTGGCGAGAGGACGGTCGGGAGAGTCAGGCTGAGCGCGGCGTGGGCGCTGTCGAGGGCTGCCATGCCGCCGTGCCCGTAAGCCGTGTCGGAGCCGATGATCCCCGGCCCGGGTCCGACGAGGGCAGCGTCCCAGCCAAGCTCGCCGGCGGCGGCGAGGGCGCCGACGACACTCAGTGCCTCGTGCTGGCCGCCGTAGGCGGGAGAAGCGGTGACGTGTCCGGCGAGCAGATCGCGCTCTCGCAACGAGCCCACGTCTCGCGAGAGCGATCCTGGAAGCGCGCCTCCGCCGGCCTGCACGTAGCCGACCCGGAGTCCGGGCGAGGTCTGGGCCGCCGCCCAGGCCGCGGGCGCCAGGTGCCCGTGCAGCGGCAGGACCGCGACCGCCAGCGCGGCGACTTTGGGCTGAGTGTCAGCGAAAACTCGCCCCGATCGTTCCTCCACCGGTTCGACCGGGTGTTGGAGCGAGGTGTAGTTGAGCTTCATCACGTGGGCGTCGCCCTCCGTCGCACCGCCGTCGAGTCCGCGGGTCAGGTTTGCGTGGACGACGTCAAAGCCGCCCGAGCCGAGGTCGAGGTCGAGTGCGGCCACGTTGACCACCACCTCGTCGCCCTCCCGAAACTCACCTAGTAGCGATTCGTCGGCCCAGGCGGGGCGCCGCTCACCGGCGACCTCGATCAGCAGCGGGTCGCCGGAGACGACGGTGCCGCGCCGCAGCTTCAGCCGTCCGGCCACTACTCGGAGGCGGTCGGTACGGCCGCCTTCAGGATGCCCTCGCAGACCTCGAGCATCTTGTCGAGGCTCTGAGCCGGGACCATCTCGTCGGCGGTATGAACCGCATCGGTCCCGTTGGAGAGGAGCACGCTGTCGAATCCGTCACGGCGGAAGACGTTGGCGTCGCTGCCGCCGCCGATCGCCACCCGCTGCGGCTCGAGGCCGGCAGCACGCAGGCCCTCCTCCGCCAGGCCGAGCGACGCGGAGTCCGCGTGCACCTGGTAGCCGCGGAACAGCTCTTCGATCCGCACGTCGACGTCGCAGCCGTGCTCGCTCGCCCCCCAGGCGCAGGCGTCGGCGATCTTGCCCGCCACCTCGGCTGCCCGCTCCATGTCGAGGCTGCGCGCCTCGGCGTGGATCGCGCAGTGACCGGGGACGACGTTGCCCGAGGTGCCGCCGCCGATCAACCCCACGTTCGCGGTCGTGTCCTCGTCCAGTCTTCCCAGCTCCATGCGGGAGATCGCCGCCGCCGCCGCTGCGATTGCGCTGCTGCCCTCCTCCGGCTTGATCCCGGCGTGCGCCTCCACGCCGATGAAGTCGGCGAGGATCTTCTGCTGGGTCGGAGTGGAGACAATCACCTCGCCCACGGGCCCGGCGTGGTCGAGCACGAAGCCCGCTTGCGAGCGCAGCTGCGAGGAGTCGAAAGCCTTCGCCCCGCGCAACCCCTGCTCCTCGGCGACGGTGAGCACCAGCTCGATCCCCACCGGGCCGGGCCGTTCGAGATGACGGGAGATCAGCTCCATGAAGACCGCGACCGCGGCCTTGTTGTCGGCGCCGAGAATCGTCTCGCCTCGGCTGCGGAAGACGCCTTCCTCCTCGACCACCTCGACCTGGCCCCGGTGCGGGACGGTATCGATGTGGGCGCAGAACATCAGCCAACCCTCCCCCGTGCCGGCCGAGCGGGCGAGCAGGTTGCCGGCGCCGGCTTCAGCCGCCTCGGCGCCGCCGTCCTCGCTCACCTCCAGCCCCATCGCCCGCAGCTCGGCGGCGAGGGTGTCGGCGATCTCCCGCTCCTCCCCGGTCGGGCTGCGAACCTCGCAGTAGCGGACGAAGCGCTCGTGCAGCCGTGAACCCACGGGACGAAGGCTAACCGGGAACGACTAGGTCGCGCTCAGGCAGTGCGGCGGACGCCGACGTCGCCCTCGACGGGCTCCTCGGCCGGTTCCAGCTCGTCCCCGTCAGCGGCACCCTCGCCGGCCTGCTGGACGGCGGCGCCGACGAACTCGCGAAACAGCGGCTCGGGCCGGTTCGGGCGCGAGTTGAACTCCGGGTGGTACTGCGAGGCGACGAAGAAGGGGTGGTCCGGCAGCTCGACCATCTCGACCAGGCGCTCGTCCGGCGAGGTGCCGCCGCAGACCAGGCCCTCGTCTTCGAGCCGGCGCCGCAGCTGGTTGTTGACCTCGTAACGGTGGCGGTGGCGCTTGTAGATGACGGCCTCGCCGAAGATCTCGCGGGCTTTGGTGCCCTCGTGGAGTTTCACCGGATCAGCGCCGAGCCGCATCGTGCCGCCCATGTCGGAGACCTCCTTCTGCTCGGGCAGCAGGTCGACGACCGGGAACGGCGTCTCGGGGTCGAACTCGGCTGAGTTGGCGCCGTCCATGCCGGCGACGTGGCGGGCGAACTCGACGACCGCGATCTGCATCCCGAGGCAGATCCCCAGGTAGGGAATCGATTTCTCGCGGGCGATCCGCGCCGCCTCGACCTTGCCCTCGATCCCGCGCTCGCCAAAGCCACCGGGGATCAGGATCCCGTCGCAGCCCTCGAGCCGCTCGGGGTCGAAGTTCTCGGAGTCGACCAGCTCGACCTCGACGTCGACGCCGTGGTGGAAGCCTCCGTGCTCGAGCGCCTCGATCACCGACTTGTAGGCGTCGGCGAGCTGCACGTACTTGCCGACGACCGCGATCCGCACCTTGGCGGTGGCGTTGTCGGCGCGACGCACCATCGCCTCCCACTCGCCCATGTCCGGCGAGGGGGCCTCCATCCCGAAGTGATCGAGGACGAGGTCGTCGACGCCCTCGGCGCGGAAGACGAGCGGCACCTTGTAGATGTTGTCGACGTCGTGGGCGGAGATCACCGCGTCGACGGGAAGGCTGGCGAAGAGGGCGATCTTGCTGCGGATCTCGCGGTCGAGCCGTCCTTCGGAGCGACAGACCAGGGCGTGCGGCTGGATCCCGATCCGGCGCAGCTCGTTGACCGAGTGCTGGGTCGGCTTGGTCTTCAGTTCGCCCGCGTGGCCGACGTACGGGACCAGCGTCAGGTGGATGAACATCGCCCGCTTCGGGCCGATGTCGGTGTAGAGCTGGCGAATCGACTCGAGGAAGGGCAGGGACTCGATGTCGCCGACGGTGCCGCCGATCTCGGTGATCACGAAGTCGACCGACTGCGACTCGGCGACGATGAGGATTTTCTGCTTGATCTCGTTGGTGATGTGCGGGATCACCTGCACGGTGGCGCCGAGGTAGTCGCCGCGGCGCTCGCGCTTGATCACCGAGTTGTAGACAGCCCCGGCGGTGACGTTCGACGCCCGCGAGGTGTTCTCGTCGGTGAAGCGCTCGTAGTGGCCAAGGTCGAGATCGGTCTCCGCCCCGTCCTCGGTGACGAACACCTCGCCGTGCTGGAACGGGCTCATCGTCCCCGGATCGACGTTGATGTAGGGGTCGAACTTCTGCAGCTGGACCCGGTAGCCGCGAGAGACCAGTAGGCGCCCGACCGACGCGGCGGTGATCCCCTTTCCGAGGGCCGAGACGACACCTCCGGTAACGAAGATGAACCTCGTGTCGCCTTTGTTCCCTGGACTCATGCTCTGCCGAGCGAGTCTAGCCAGCGCAAAGGCGGAACCGAGTCGATCGTCTGAGAAATAGACCGCAACTCGCCGTAAATCGTCAGTGCCGCGACCGCGGCCAGGGCCACAAGTCGGGCGTCGGCACCCAGCGAGGTCAGCAGCCAGACCCCGGCGATCGCCCCGATCAGGTTGGAGCCGGTGTCCCCCAGCATCGCCCTCTCCCCCAGCGTCAGCCAGGCGCCGACCAGGACCGGGCCGACGAAGATCCCCAGCAGTTCCAGCGGTGCCAGGGTCCAGGCGCCGAGGCAGAGGCCCGCCCCCAGCAGCACCAGCCCCTTCTCCGCCCGGCCCGGCCGGAGGTCGAGCAGGTTGCCGAGGTTGGTGGCCAGGATCAGCAGCGCAACGTCAGCGAGGTAGCGCCAGTCTTCGAGCCCGCGGCCGGAGACGACGTAGGCAGCGAGTGCCAGGGCGCCAACCGCCTTGATCGCCCCGGTCGAAAGCGATCCCTCCCGCAGCGCCCCCCAGTGTCCGCGCCAGCCGCGCGGGGCGGCCGCCTGCTCCCCGCGCCCGAGCGAGTCGTCGAGAAAGCCGAGGAAGGCAATGCCCAGCAGGTAGGGCAGCCAGCGCCGCAGTTCGGGCACCAGCAGGTCGAGGTCGCCGCGGTCGTCGAAGAAGGCGAGGGGCGCCAGCGCGACCAGCGCCGCGGTCGCCAGCACCGCCCCCAGCGGGAAGGCCAGCAGCGCGCCGCGGTAGTTCTCCCGCACCAGGCCCGCGTCGCGCAGCCCTCGCGCTCCGGCCGGGACGACGAACAATGAGATCGCCAGCGCCAGCGGCGGGCCGACCCAGTACATCTACTCGCCCTCGGTCAGCAGATCCGGCAGCAGCTGGTCGGCGGATCCCTTGACCCCGAAGCTGCCATCCGCGCCGAGCAGGGCGAAGACCGTCGCCAGCTTCCCGGCGGGCAGGTCGACGTCGTCGACGCTGGCGAGGCCGTTCGACTGGAAGAACGAGATCGAGGAGGAGTCGTCGCTCGAGGTCTCGACCCCGACCGCCGGCCGGTGGGTGCCCGTGATCCCGCTCATCAGGCCCGTCTCCAGCTGGTTGGTCTTTTCGCGCTGGACGGTGCCCATCTCTTCGGGCTGGTCGCGGACGACGATCACCCCGTCGAGACCGCCGAAGTTGCCACTGGCGCGGCTGAAGAGGTGCCCGCGAACGACACCGGGCAGATCGCCGCCGATGACCAGCTGCCGCCCCAGCCCCGTGCCCAGTTCGGTCAGAGCGTCGGAATCGGTTTGCAGGCCGGCGAATCTGGTTTTGGCCAGGTCTTCGGCGAGGCCGTTGACGTCCACCGCCTCGCGCACTACGCCCACCCCGACCAGCCGGCCCCCGGTCGGCGCCAGCGTCTCCTGGACTTCTTCGGTGACGGGGCTGGGGAGGCCGCCGAGGGCGAGGATCGCGATCCGTTTGCCCTCCAGCCGTTCTCGCGTCAGGGCCGGGTAGACCCGTTCGGCGAACTCGTCGGAGCGGTTGAGGTCGGCGTTCAGGTCGTCGACCTGCGAGCGCGCGTCCTGCAGGTTGCCGACCAGGCTGTGCTCGAGGTCGCGGCGGGTGTTGTTGAGCGCGTCGCCGCCGAACTCGGCGCCGACGAGGATCCCCACGGCGAGGGCGATGAAGACCGCGATCAGAGAGGCGGCGTGGTAGCGGGCGGAGTACCCCATGAAGGCCGAAGGCTAGCCGCTGGCTATTCGATGCCGAGCCAGATGCGGATCTTCAGCCAGACGAGTTCGAAGACGTCGTTGAGGGCGGGTGAGGTGATGACCAGGATCGTCAGCAGGACGAGGAAGGCGATGACGAAGAAGAGCAGCGGCGCCAGGGTCGAGCTCGGGTTGTAGAGCCGGCTCACCCCCTTGGCGTCGACCAGGCGCTCGCCGATCTTCAGCCGGGTGAGGAAGGTCGAGGACATCCCGCCGCGCTTGCGGTCAAGGAACTCAACCAGGTTGAAGTGGGCGCCGACGCTGACGATCAGGGCCGCGCCCTTCTCGTGCGCCATCAGCATCGCCACGTCCTCGCTGGTCCCGGCGGAGGGGACGATCTGGTGGTCGAGGCCTGCGTCGAGCAGCCGCTGGCGGCCCGGCGCCCGCCCGTCGGGGTAGGCGTGGACGATCAGCTCGGCGCCGCAGCGCAGCGCCTCGTCGCCGGCCGAGTCCATGTCGCCGAGGATCACGTCTGGGTGGAGGCCCGCCTCCAGGACCCCGTCGGCGCCGCCGTCGACGGCGACGATCAGCGGCCGGACGTCGCGGATGTAGGCGCGCAGGGCTTTCAGGTCGCGGCGATGGCGGTCTCCACGTACGACGATCAGGACGTGGCGGTCGCGGAACGAGGCGCGGGTCGGCGGGAAGTCGATGGCGCCGGTCAGCAGGTCGGTCTCTTCGCGTACATGGGCGACGGTGTTCTCGGCGAATTCGGCCAGCGCCTCGTCGATCCGCGCCCGGTGCTCCTGCATTTCCCGCTCCAGCTCGGCGACTCCCAGCACCCGGCCCTGCACCACCTCCTCGCTGCCGACGAGGATCGTCCCGCCCTCGATTCGCACCCTGTCGCCGTCTTTGAGGCGATCGAACAGGCCGGCCCCGGGGGCGTCGATGAGGCGGATCCCCGCCCCGGCGAGCATCAGCGGCCCGGCGTTGGGGTAGCGGCCCTGCGAGGACGGCGAGGCGTTGAGGACCGCCACCACTCCCGCTTCGATCAGCTCCTCGGCGGCGATCCGGTCGATGTCGACGTGGTCGATGACCGCGACGTCGCCGGAATGCAGCCGCTTGACCAGGTGCTTGGTCCGCTCTCCCAGCCGCGCGGTTCCTTCCAGCGGAGCATCGGGCCGCGCGCCGTTCCTGCGCCCGAGCAGGGCGGGAAGGCGACGACGACTAGCGGTGGCCACCCGCTCAGATTAGGCCAAGCCTCAGGCCGCGAGCAACTCCCGCGCGTGTTGGGTTGCCGCCTCGTCCGAGCTCTCGGCCCCAAGCATGCGCCGGATCTCGGCGACCACGTCCTCGCCCTCCAGTCGCTCGACGCTGGCCAGCGCCTGCTCGCCGGCGACGTCCTTTTCGAGCCGGAAGTGGACATCGGCGAGGGAAGCGACCTGCGGCAGGTGGGTTATGCAGAGCACCTGGCGGTCGCGACCCAGCGCCTGCAGCCGCTCGCCCACCACCCGCGCCGTCTTGCCACCGATCCCGGCGTCGATCTCGTCGAAGACCATGGTCCCAGCGCTCGCCGCCCGGCCGAGCCCGCTCAGCGCCAGCATCACCCGCGAGAGCTCGCCGCCGGATGCCGCGTCGCGCAGGGGCGCCGGCTCGATCCCCGGGTTGGGAGCGACCCGCAGCTCGACGGTCTCGCGCCCGGAGGCGCCGTAGCCGTCCGGGTGCGGCTCCAGAACCACGTCGAGCGAGGCGCCGGCCATCGAGAGCCGCTCCAGCTCGGCCGCGACCCGCTCCTGCAGCGGCTCGGCCGCCGCCTCGCGGCCCTCGCTCAGCGCCCTGCCCAGCTCCTCTCGCCGCGCTTCGGCCACGACCAGCGCCGCCTCGGCCTCGGCGCTGCGCTCGCCGGCCCCCTCCAACCTGGCGATCTCCTCGCGGCAGTGCTCGGCATGAGCCAAGACCGCCTCGACGCTGCCGCCGTGCTTGCGCTCGAGGCGGTCGATCGCCTCCAGTCGCTCCTCCACCACCTGCAGGGAGGCAGGGTCGGCGGCGACTCCCTCGGCGTAGTCGCGCAGCTCGGAGGCGACGTCGCCAGCCTCGACCACCAGGGCCGCGACCCGCTCGGCAAGCAAGTCGAGCGCCGGGTCAAGTCCGGTGGCACCCCGCAGCGCGGCTTCGGCCTGTGCAAGCGCCGCAGCAGCGCCACCACCGTCGGCATCAGCTCCGGCTAGTCCGGCATGAGCGCTGGATGCGGCTTCCCGCAGGCCCTCCGCGTGGCGCAGCCGCTCGCGCTCGGCGGCGATCTGTGCCCGCTCCTCGGGGACCGGCGCCACCGCCTCGATCTCGGAGAGCTCGTATCGGTAGAGGTCGAGATCGCGCTCGCGGGACCCTTCGCGCTCGCGCAGCTCGGCCAGCTCCGCGGCCAGGCGACCGCACTCGCGATGGGCGTCGCGATATTCCCCTCGCAGCTTCAGGTGCTTCTCGCCGGCGAACCCGTCGAGGATCTCCAGCTGGGCCGAGGCGATCGTCAGGCGGCGGTGCTCGTGCTGGCCGAAGAAAGCGACGAGTCGCTCACCGAGCAGCTTCAGGTCGGCGGCCGTGGCGGCCCGGCCGGCGACGAAGGCGCTGGTCCGACCCCCGGCCGAAACCCGGCGGCCGAGGACGACCTCCTCGGCACCCTCGGGCAACCGTTCGGTCAGCTCCGCCATCTCCGGCTCCTCGAGCAGTCCTTCCGGCAAGTCGAAGACTCCCTCGACCCAGGCCTCCGGGGCGCCGGGACGGACGATCTGGGCTTTGGCCTTGCCCCCCATCAGCAGGTCGAGCGAGTGGGCGAGAACCGTCTTGCCGGCCCCGGTCTCGCCGGTGATCGCGTTCAGCCCCTCTCCCAGCCGCAGTTCGGCCCGCTCAATGAGGAGAAGATTCTCGATCCGCAGCTCGCGCAGCATGGAATCTGTCTAGCAACGCGCACGGACCGACTGGTTGCGAATCCGCGCCATTTCCGCCCAGGCATCAGAGCAGCGCGGCGGCGATCACGCTTCCCACGGTGCTTCCGGTGATGGTGGCGAAGCCGACGATCAGCGTCCGCTGCATCCCGCTGATCTCAATCCTGAGATCGCGAATCTCGCCCTTGACTTCTTTGATCTCGCCTCTGACTTCTTTGATTTCGCCTTTGACTTCCTTGAAGCCAGTGTCCACCCGCTTCGTCAGGTCGTCGAGCCGCTCGTCGGTCCACGCTTCTCTCGCCATCACGGCCACGATTCAAGCGTACGAAGCGTCCTGTCTCGTGTGGCGCGCAGAAAGAAAAATCTTCGCGAAATCTCTCGCGCGAGACAGCGTCAGCCGGCGGGCTCGCTCGGGCCGGCCGTCGGCTGGACGAAGTCCTCGGAGCGGACCAACCAGAGCCCGAGGGCGGCGCCGACGAAGGAGCCGATCGCGGCGATCAGGATGATCTCGTTGAAGGCGCTGACGAAGGCCACGTCGGCGGCGTGGACGGCTTTGGCGTGCACCGCAGGCGGCAGCGGCAGTTCGGCAACCGCCCGCGAACCGCCCGACGCAACCGCTTCGCCGAGTCCGTCGGGCGCGTGCGGAAGCAGGGCTCCCAGCTTCGAATCGACCCGGCCTTGGAAGACGGCGCCGAGCCCGGCCACGCCGGTGGCGATGCCGACCTGCCGGAAGGTCGTGTTGATGCCTGAGCCCATCCCCGATTTCTCGACCGGGACGACGGCGATCGCGGCCTGCCCGATCCCCGGATTGGTGGTTCCGATTCCGATCCCGGCGAGGAGAAACCCGGCCAGGAGAGTGGTCCAGCCCGAATCGACCGACACCCCGTGCATCAGCAGCAGCCCGACGCCGACGGTGCCCAGCCCGACGCCGAGCAGGATCCGGATCGGGACCCGGTGGGACAGGGCTCCGGAGATCGGGGCGACGACGAAGCCGAGGACGGTGAGGGGCAGGAAGCGCAGGCCCGCCTCCAGCGGCGAGTAGTCGAGCACTCCCTGCATGTAGATCGTCAGGTAGAGGAAGAGCGCGAACATCCCGGCGGAGAGGAAGAAAGCGACCGCCGAGACCCCGTTGAAGGCCGGTTTGCGGAACAGGGTCAGGTCCAGCATCGGGTGATCGGTGCGGCGCTCGATCGCGAGGAAGAGAGCCAACAGCGCCGCGGCGCCGATCAGGCAGGCGAGGATCAGCGGGCTCCCCCATCCCTCGGGGTTGCCGCGGATCAGCCCAAAGATCAGCAGGAAGAGACCCGAGGAGAAGGTGACCAGGCCGGGCACGTCGATCGGCGCGGGGTCCTGAGCCGCGACGTTGACGATCTTGCGCTCGGTGAGGACCATCGCCGCGATCCCGATCGGGACGTTGACGAAAAAGATCCACTCCCAGCCGAGGTTCTCGGTGATCACACCGCCGACCAACGGCCCGACGGCGACCGCGCCGCCGACCGTCGCCCCCCAGACCCCAAAGGCCGTTGCTCGGTCTTTGCCGTGGAACTCCTGGCCGATCAAGGCGAGCGAGGTGGCGAACATGCCGGCGCCGCCGATGCCTTGCAGGCCCCGCGCCAGGTTGAGCAGGGTCGGGTTCTCGGCGATCCCGCAGAGGAACGAGGCGAAGGTGAAGACGCCGAACCCGATCGTGAACACCCGGCGCCGCCCGAGCCGGTCGCCGAGCGAGCCGGCGGTCAGCAGGAAGGCGGCCAGCATCAGCGAGTAGGCGTCGACCACCCATTGCAGGCTGGAGAGGCTGGCGTTCAGTTCCCGCTGGATGTCCGGCAGGGCGACGTTGACGACGGTGACGTCCAGCAGCAGCATGAACGTCGCAATCGAGACCAGGACGAGGGTCCACCACTTGCGTTCCATGGCGGGCACCCTAAAGAAACGGATTCGCCGCCTTTTCAGCCCGCTCTAGACCGCCAAATGCCCGAACTTCTCGCGGATCCTCTGGTAGAAGCTCGTGCCCGGCAGCTGCGCCAGGTGGCCGACCGACTCGAGAAAGCGGACCTCGAGCGAGGCGCCTGCGGCGAGGTCGGCGACCTTGACCCCGTCGACGGCAACTTCGACCGGCTCGCGCTCGGGCGCGTTGCCGACATGGAGGACGTCGCCGGGGGCGACCACCAGCGCCCGCGCGGTCAGCGAGTGCGGCGAGATGTAGGAGACGACATAGCCCTTCACCCCCCAGGCGAGGATCGGCCCCTGGTTGGCGAGGTTGTAGCCGGTCGAGCCGACCGGCGTGGCCGCGACTAGGCCGTCGCAGCGGACGTGGCCGACCTCCTCGCCGGCGATCCGGTAGCTCAGCTCGGCGACCCGGTCGTGCGGACGACGGGTCAGGGTGATGTCGTTCATCCCCACCCGCTGCTTGCCGTCGACCTTCACCTCCAAGCCCGGCAGCGCCACCGTCTCGATCTCCCCCCGCAGGGCGCGGCGAATCCCCTCCGCCGCCTGATCGCGCTCGACCGCGGCGAGGAAGCCGACGGTGCCGAAGTTGACTCCGAAGACGGGCACCTCGGTGTGGGCATAGCGGCGAAGGGCGTGCAGGATCGAGCCGTCGCCGCCGAGCACGAGGCAGATCTCCGGCAGCGTGTGTTCGGCGGTGACGTCGACGCCCTCGCCAGCGGCGCCGTGCTTCGCCAGCTCCTGCTCGGTAGCCGCCAGCCGCCAGCCCAGCTCGTGCGCGACCTCGGCCGCGACCGCGACCGCTTCGGTGGCGCTCGGCGGATGCGAGTGGGTGATCAGGGCGGCGGTCTTCATTCGTCCCCCTCGACGGCAGCGACCGCCGCATCCAGGTCCTCGATCGCGGCGCCGCTGCCCCCGCACCAGACGAAGGTCTCGCGGTTGCCCTTCGGACCCGGAAGGCCCGAGGAGGCGAAGCCGCGCACCGGCAGGCCCAGCTCCTGGGCTGCCTGGGCGACCTTGACGATCGCCTCGCGACGGTCGGCGGCGGCGCGGACGACGCCGCGCCCGACCCGCTCGCGGCCGAGCTCGAACTGGGGCTTGACCATCGCCAAAACCTCGCCCCCGGGCTCGAGGCAGCGGGCCACCGTCGGCAGCACCTTGGTCAGAGAAATGAAGGAGACGTCGATGGTCGCGAGCGCGGGCACAAAGGGCAGGTCGACCCGCGCCAGCTCACGTGCGTTCAGACGCTCGATCGTGTGGACACGCGGGTCCTGTCGCATCCGCACGTCGAGCTGGCCGTAGGCGACGTCGACCGCGGCGACGCGGTTCGCGCCGCGCTGCAGGAGGCAGTCGGTAAAGCCGCCGGTGGAAGCGCCGACGTCGAGGCAGTCCCATCCGGAGACGTCGATGCCGAGGGCCTCGAGCGCGTTCTCCAGCTTGGTGCCGCCGCGCGAGACGTAGCGCGGGCCCTCGTCGACGATCAGGCTGGCGTCAGGCTCGACCAGTTGGCTGGGCCGCAGAGCCACCGGCCCGTCCTGGCCGACGCGGACTTCCCCCGCCCGCACGGCGCCGGCTGCGGCGGAGCGCGATGGAAAGAGGCCGCGGTCGGCCAATACCGCGTCTATCCGGGACTTCTTCACCCGTCGAAAGCTACAGCCAGGTCCCCTAGCCGGCCTTTTATTCGGGCTTCAGAACGAAATGCGACATTGCTCAGGACGAGGGCGCCAGTTTGGTTACCGAATTTGATCCAAACGGCTGCATCAAATCGGGTAGAGATCCCGCTGAGACCGTGAATTGCAGGATCTCTGTGACCCCACTCACACACAAGTCGCACATACGTTCGTACGCTGTTCAAGGATTCGCTAGAGGAAACCGATCAGGAGATCAGACAAGACTTCAAAGGCTGAACCCCGCGTCGACATACGCCTCGCTGCTTCCCACAGCGACGCACTCGACATCAACCGGGCTCACCTACCTCCCACGGATCCACACATATATAGAGATACATATCTCTCCTCCCTGTAGTAACCCCAGAAGCGCCCCGCCTCCCCCGGCGGGGCGTTTTCTGTTGAGGCACCCTCGCTTCGGGGATTGACATCGGTCGAGGAGGTCTGTTCAATGGTCGTATGTCGCAAATCGCACAAGAAAGGCTGCTCATGCGCCTCGTAACCACCGAGCCAAACCTGCCGCTGCTTTCGACCAACAAGACGCGGTGATCGCGGTGACGATCAAGGTCGCCCCCGCCAGCGTTCCGCTGCTCGCGACGTCGAAGGCCCGATAGGCGGATCGCAGTCATTCAGCCCACTTCGATAACGGAGACGAACCAATGGTGATCAAGCAGATTTCTCCCACGATCCCGCTGTTGTCGACGTTCAAGACCCGATGAAGCTCCAAGCGGTTCTTCCGGTTCAGCCATTGCTGGCCACCATCAAGGGGAGGTAAGTCATGAAGATCGAGCCGGTGCCCGATACCGCGCCTCATCTCGCGATCACGAAGGTGCGCTGACCGCTGCGGCCGTCGAGATGGTCTCGGAAGAAGGTGAAGAAGCCAGTGGAACTGAGAGCCGAATCTCCGACTCTGCCGATGGTCGCGACCACCAAGTCACGCTAGGACGCGGTCTCCATCTCCCTGAGCGCCCGCGCCTCAAGCAGTCGATCGAGCTCTTGGAGGCCGATGGCGATCTGATCCTGATGCGCGCGATCGCCGACGACGTGCGGGTCGTGGCTCCTACGCCGCAGGAAGGCGAGTTGATTCGCGCACTTGACGGCAGCGCCACCTTCGACGATCTCACCGATCGATTCGGGCATCGGGCCGTCGCCGATGTGATCGCTCAGATGCAGGCGCTGAACCTGCTCGAGGACGCAGTCGATGACGAAGCTGTGCCGGCCGGCGAGCGAGATCGGTTCGACCGGCAGCTGCGCTATTTCAGCGACCTCAGCGTAGGAAGGCCGAGACCCTCCGAGGCGCAGGCGCGACTGCGTGAGGCACGGGTCGCCGTCCTCGGCGTGGGAGGGCTTGGAGGACGGGTTGCGCTGGAGCTCGCCTGCTGCGGAGTGGGCGAACTCCGCCTCATCGATGGCGACTTGGTCGAGACGAGCAATCTGGATCGCCAGATCCAGTACGCCGAGGCCGACATCGGCCGGCGCAAGGTCGACGCCATGGCGGCGCGACTCCGCGCCTTCAATTCCGAGATTCGGATCGAGCCGACCTTCGGGCGGATCGAAAGCGAGGCTGAGCTGACCGCCTACATAGAGGGGGCCGATCTCGTCGTCGACGCCGCCGACTGGCCGGCCCACGAAATCGAGTTCTGGTGCAACGCCGCCTGCTTCGTGACCGGCATTCCCTACGTCGCGATGAGCCAGCTTCCCCCGTTCATCAGGGTGGGCCCGCTTTACGTGCCGGGAAAGACCGGCTGCTACGCCTGTCAAGACATTCGCTACCGACGCGAATACCCGCTGTACGACCTGGCGACCGAGCAGCGGCGAGGCAGAGAATCTCCCGCCCCGAGCCTCGGTCCGCCCTGCGGAGCGATCGGCGGCCTGGTGGCGATGGACGTAATCCACTTCCTCACCGGCCTGGTTGAACCCGCCACCCTGGGGGTCGGCTACAGCATCGATCTGCGCACGATGAAGATGGAGCGGGAGCCGATCGTTGCCGAGCCCAGCTGCCCTATATGCGCCCATCTGCAACCGAAACCGCCGGCATGAGCACCGGCATCGACAGGGATTGCGCCGCGGCCGAGACCTACGACGCGTTCGCCCCCGCCTACGACGCCTTCAACCATCTCTACGAGTACGAGTCCTGGACCGCCGCCCTGCTCGCCGCTGCGCGCGCCACGGGTCTGGAGGGCGACCGGCTGCTGGACGTCGGCTGCGGCACCGGCCTCAGCTTCCTGCCGATGCTGGAGCGCGGCTGGTCCGTCACCGCCTGCGACATCTCGCCCGGCATGCTGGACGTCGCGAGGAAGAAGACCGGCGACCGCGCCGAGCTCCTGGTCGCCGATATGCGATCCCTGCCAGCTCTGGGCAGATTCGATCTGGTGTGGGCGGTCAACGACGCCGCGAATTACCTCCTCGGCGAGGACGAGTTGGAGCAGGCGCTGCGTTCCATGGCGACCAACCTCGACCGGAGGGGACGGCTGCTCTTCGATCTCAACACCGAACTCGCCTTTCAAACCTTCTTTCGAGGTACCCACCGCCGCGAGTTCGACGGCCGCAGGTTCACCTGGCGAGGAGAACCGACCTCTGCCCCGATAGCACCCGGGGAGATACACGAAGCATCCTTCGAAGCGGAGGGCGAGGCGGTCGATCACGTGCACCGCCAACGCCACTTTCCGGAAGCCCAGGTCCTAGCGGCGATAGCAGGGGCCGGTCTGCAACCACTGGCGGTGCTCGGGGAGCGGGACGGCAACCTCGATTCAGGCCTGGACGAAACGCGTCACACCAAGGCTGTCTTTATCTGCGCCTGGTGATCTGCTGCTACCGTGGCGGAGTCGGGTTTGGCCCAACGCCACCCGAGAGGTTCCGTTTCCTCCGCGTGCCGCTTGGCGCCTAGGGGCCGCAGGATCTCCCTAGACGTTCAAATAAGGAGCACTTCCATAACTGTTTCGTTTGCCGATCTCGGCATCTCTCAGCCTGTGATCCGCGCGCTTGCGCGCCGCGACATCACTCAGCCTTTCCCCGTTCAGCAGCTCGTGGTGCGGGATTCACTCGCCGGCCACGATCTGCTCGTCCAGTCCCCCACCGGCTCGGGCAAGACGCTCGCCTTCGGCATTCCGCTGGTCGAGCGCCTCGAACCGGCGACCGCCACCGGCGCGCTGGTGCTGGCGCCAACCCGCGAGCTGGCCGGCCAGATCGTCGAAGACCTGCGCCCGATCGCCTCGACCCGCAACCTGAAGATCGCCGCCGTCTACGGCGGCGTCGGCTTCGGGCCCCAGATCAAGGCGGCCCGCCAGGCCGACATCCTCGTCGCCACCCCCGGTCGCCTCGAGGACCTGATCGCCCGCGGCGTCGTCGACCTCGAGCAGGTCCGGATCCTCGTCCTCGACGAGGCCGACCGGATGCTCGACATGGGCTTCAAGCCCGCGGTCGACCGGATCGTCTCGCGCACGCCCGGCAGCCGCCAGACGCTCTTCTTCTCCGCCACCCTGGAGGGCGCCACCGGCAAGCTCGCCGCCGCCTACACCCAGGACGCCCGCACCCACACCCATGCCCCCAAGCAGGCCAAGGCCGACATCGAGCACCGCTTCCTGCCGGTCGAGAGCCAGGGCGAGAAGCTCGACCACCTGGTCGCCCAGCTGGAGGACGGCGAGTGCGGCCCGACGATCGTCTTCGTCCGCACCAAGCGCGGCGCCGACCGACTGGTTAAGCGCCTCCGCGGCCGCAAGGTCGAGGCGGTGGCGATGCACGGCGACAAGAGCCAGCGGCAGCGCGAACGCGCCCTCGCCCGCTTCGAGGACGGCGAGGTAGCGGCCCTGGTCGCCACCGACGTCGCCGCTCGCGGCATCGACGTCGAGGGCATCACCCACGTCATCAACTACGACACCCCCGAGGACTCCGACTCCTACACCCACCGCATCGGCCGCACCGGGCGGGCGGGCCGCAGCGGCACCGGGGTCAGCTTCGTCCTCGCCGATCAGGCCGACGACGTCCGTCGCATGGCCGGGACCCTCGGCCTCGTGCGCGAGTTCGAGGTCACCCACCCCGGCCGGCCGAAGCAGGCCAACACGCGCCCCGCGCCGCGGGGCCGCCGCCGCGGCGGCAGGAGGCCTGCCCGCTCGTGATCCCGGCGCTGGGATCGGTCGAAATCGGCATCGGGCTCGCCCTGGTCGGCGCCGTGGTGGCGAACCTGGCCGCGCTGCTGAAGCACCACGGCTGCCAGCAAGTGCCGCACGTGCGGCTCCAGGCGCCCCTGCAGAGCGCCCGCCGCCTCGCCCGCTCCCCCTGGTTCGCGGCGGGCTGGGGGCTTGCCGCCGTCGCCTGGCTGATCCATGTCGCCGCCCTCTCGATGGCGCCGATCTCACTGGTACAGGCGGCACTCGCCGCCGGCGCCGTCAGCCTCGCCGTTCTCTCCCAGCGGCTCTTCGGCGGAGAGGTCGAGCCACGTCAGTGGCTGGCCCTGCTCCTCGGAGGCTCGGGGCTGGCGCTGCTCGCCCTGACCCTGCCGAGCATCCACGGCAGCCATTCCGAATTCGCCCCGGTCGCAATGGTCGCCTTCGAGGGAGGACTGGCGCTCCTGGCCCTCGGCCTCGCGCTGGGCTACCGGCGTCGGCGGCTCGCCGCCGGTCAGGGCGCCCTGCTGGCGGTCATCGCCGGCACCCTCTTTGCCTTCGCCGGCGTGGCGATCAAGGCGCTGACCGGCGACGGTGGCATCACTCCCCTCACCCTGGCCCCCTGGATCGCCGCGATCGTCATCTGCGGCGCCCTGGCTCAGTACGCGGCCGTGGCTGCCCTGCAGCGCGGCGGTGCGGTCGAGACCATCGGCCTGATGGGCCTCGTCGCGAGCGCCGCCCAGATCCTCAGCGGGGTGATCGTCTTCGGCGACCCGATGGCCTCGGGCGCTGTGGGCCTCTCACTTCAAGGAACCGCCTTCGTCCTCGTCTGCATCTCGGCCCTGCTGCTTCCGCCCTCGCGGTCCGGCGCTCCAGGCCGGCCGTTGATCGGCCAGCTGGCCTAGCGGTCAGCCCCGGGCACCTCCGTAGATATCCGCATCGCCCCCATCGGCATGCCCTGTTGCTTTGGGAACCGGCGGGTTCTAGGGTCGGACCGTTGCATCGGTAGCCACCCACGAGAAAGAGGAGACAAGATGGAGAGCAGCGCCGAGAGACGGAGGGTTGCGGAAAGGCAGCCGACCGGATGGACCGTGTTCGCCGGAGCCCTGATGCTGATCGTCGGCTCGCTCGACGCCCTTTGGGGCCTGGCGGGAATTCTCAACGACGAAATCGTCTTCGTCGGCGGCCAGGGAGTGATCATCGCCGACGTCTCGACCTGGGGCTGGATCCACCTGATCCTCGGCTCGGCCGTCGCCATCACCGGCCTCGGTCTGTTCGCCGCAGCCAACACGGCACGTTTCGCGGCGATCTTCTTCGTCTCGATCAACGCCGTGGCGCAGATCGTCTGGTTCCCCGCCGCCCCGCTCTGGGCTTTCCTGATGATCGTCCTCGACGTGACGATCATCTACCAGCTGACCGCCCGCTGGGAGGAATAAGCCCTAACTAAGTGGTTCCCGTAGCCGCGGCTTCGGCCTCAGCTTCCTCCTCGGCAGCCGTGAGGTCGGCGACGATCCTCACCGCTGCCGAGAGGAGCGGTGCGGCGAGGACCAGGCCGACGGTCCCGAACAGGCAGCCGCCGGCGATCGTCGCGATCAGCACGGCCAGCGGATGGAGGCCCAGCGCCGCCCCGTAGGCGATCGGCTGGACCAGCTGCTGCAGCACCCCGTTGGCGAGCAGGACGACGATGGCCATCGCGACCGCCGCCTCCGTGCCGGATCCGCCGAGCGCGATCAGGACCGCGAAGGCCCCAGCCGTCCAGGCGCCGATGTAGGGGACGTAGCCGCCAAGAAAGGTGACGACGGCGATCGTCCCGAGCAGGGGCACCCCGAGGACGAGGGCGCCGGCGCTGACGATCAGCGAGCTCCAGACCGAGACGATGGTGACGCCAAGGAAGTAGCCGCGCATGCTGCCGGCGACCCGGCCGAGGACCGAGTGGGCGACGGGGACCGGGACGCCGAGGTGTCGCTCGACGAATCCGCCGATCGTGGGCGCGTCCTTGAGCAGGAAGAAGAGGCTGAGGGCGGTGAAGGAGAGGAAGACCGCCAGTCCGGCAAGCCGGTCGATCCCGCCGAGGAGCCCATGGGTCAGCGCCGTGAAGGCTTCGCTCAAGCTGGCGCTGGCGTCCGCGTGGGCATGGGCGGCGGTCGACGAGCCGACCCCCAGGTCCTGAGCCCATGATTGCAGCTGGCTAGCTCCTTCCTCGAGCCTGGCGGAGAGGCTGCCGGCCTCGCTCGCGATCCCGACGAGGACCAGCAGACCGACGCCGAGCGCGATCAGGACGATCGCCAGCAGGACCAGCGCCGCACCGATTCCGCGCGGGACCCTGCGGCGGTGCAGCCAAGCGACGGCGGGCGTGGCCACCGAGGCGATGATCCCGGCGGTAATTAGCGGCAGGACGATCGTCTCGGTCAGCGACAGCAGCCAGATCGCGCCGACCAGGGCCGCGGCGACGCCGAACAGCAGCCAGGAGGAGATGCCGAGGTCACGCAGCCACTGAGGGGCGGCGAAGATGCCGGTCAGGGCGCCGGGCTCGAGATCGATGACTTCGTCTTCGGCCGTGCCCTTTTCTCGACGGAGCCATACTCGACGGGCCATGTGCGCGGACAGTGCCACCTACGTCGGACACGCCACCGTCCTCCTCGAGCTCGAGGGGACGCGGCTGCTGACCGATCCGGTCCTGGGCAAACGGGTGGGTCCGCTGGTGCGGCACGGGGCCCGGCCGGCCCCGGACACGACCGAGCGCCTTGACGCACTCCTCGTCTCCCACCTGCATCGCGACCACGCCGACCTCGGTTCGCTGCGCCGGCTCGATCGCGACCTGCGGCTGCTGGTCCCGCCGGGTTCGCGTCGCTTCTTCGAGCGCCGCGGCTTCCGGGCCGTGACCGAGCTGTCGCCGGGCGATTCGGCCACGGTCGGCGCCGTCACCGTGACCGCGGTCGACGCCCACCACGACGGCGGCAGGCGCCGCTTCGCCCCCGACGTGCATGCGATCGGGTTCCTCGTCAGTGGCCGGCGCAAGGTCTACTTCGCCGGCGACACCGACTGGTTCCCGGGGATGGAGGATCTCTCCCCCAGTCTCGACCTCGCCCTGCTGCCGATCTGGGGCTGGGGGCCGAGCATCGGCGAGGGACACCTCGACCCCGAGGGCGCGGCCCGGGCGGCGGCGGCGCTGTCGCCGCGCCTGGCCGTGCCGATCCACTGGGGCACGCTGTATCCGTTCGGCCTCAGGCGCCTGCACGGTGGGCCGCTGCGCGAACCGGCCGGGGATTTCGCCGAGAGCCTGCGCCGGCTTGCGCCTCAGGTCGAGGCGCGGCTGCTCTCGCCTGGCGAGTCGACCCCACTGGCGTAGCCCTCCTCATAGGCGTCCTGACCCAGCTCGGCGAGCCAGTCGCGGAAGATGCGGTGCACCCGCTCTGCCCCTACGACCTCGTCCGCGGGCCAGCTCAGCTCGCTGGGATGGAGAACGAAGGGGAAGCTCTGGGTCCCGCCCATGCCACCGTGCGAACCCACCAGCTCCTCGAAGGCGGCGACCTCGCCGAACTCAGTCCAGTAGGTGCTGTTGAGCATCAGGTCGGCGCAGTGGGGGAAGCCGTCGGTGCGGCGCAGGTGGTCGGCGGCGTTGGGGCCGAAGGGCGCCAGCGGGTCCTCGCCTTCGACCCGGTCGTCGTCGAGGAAGCGCGTCCCCCGCGCCCCGATCGCCAGCGCTCCGTCGCGCTCGGAGCGGACGAGGATGAAACCGACCCCGGGGTGATCGCGCAGGGCCGGGACGAGCCGCGGGTAGAGCGTTTCCAGCCGCTCGAGGCTGACCCTGCCCGGCTCGCGCGGGAAGGTGACCAGGCCGAGGCAGCCGGAGGCCATCACCGAGAGCTCGGGCAGCTCCCCGTCGCCGTCGTGCGTTTCGGCCACCTCGCGCCGCGAGTCCGCATCGAGCGCGACGGCCCCGTCGGCCAGCCGGTCGCGGGTGGCGGCGCGCACCGTGCGCGCGGCAACGGTGTCGTCGCGGGCGACCTCGGTCAGACCGACGCTGAGATAGGAGAGCGCGTCGTCGTCGCCCGCTTCGGAGGCGACGACGCTGTCGGGGTCGCAGGCGGAGCGGACAAGGTCCTCAAGCGTCAGCCCATAGCGGTCGAGGAAGGTTTCGCCCTGCGACTGCCCGTGATCGGAGAGGACGACCAGCCGGTAGGGACGCGGCGCGTCGGCGCAGGCGGCGGCAATGCGGGCGATCTGGCGGTCGAGGTCGTGGAGCACGGCAAGCGCGTCGGCCCGCTCGATCCCGGAGTGATGGGCGACCTCGTCATAGGCGAGGAAGGTCGTGTAGACGGTGGGGCGACCGGCGAGCAGATCGCCGACCACGGTCGCCACCTGCAGGTCGCGCTGCACCACCGTCCCCCAGGCGCGGACCAGTGCGTAGGAACGGCTGCGGGCCATGCGCGGCCGCACGTCGTCACGGACCTGGGTTCGGGCGGCTCGCCGCTCGCGGCCGATGTCGGCGAGAGCCAGGACCAGCGTCCGCGCCGCGGCATAGGGACGGGCGAAGTAGGCGGCGTAGTCCCTGCCGATCGGCCGCCGGCGACGCAGCGCGGTGCTCATCGTCAGCATCGAGTGCGGTGCGTCGCCGGAGAGGATATTGGCGCGGCTGGCACCGTCGGCGTGCAGCAAACCCCTGCCGTCGGAGTGGCGGCGCTCGATCTCTTCTGCGTCGCGCGGGTGGTTGGTGACGATCGCCGCGCCGCGGTCCTTCTCCCACCAACGGAAGGCCGGCATGTCCTCGTTGGAGCCGTGCAGCAACCCCGCCTGGCAGGCCCCCGTCTGCGAAGACCAGTCCGTTTCCCAGCGGTTGAGGCGATGGGAGCCGGAGCGCAGCCATCCGGCAAGGGTCGGCGCGTTGCCATCGGCGATCGCCCGCCAGAGGACATCGTGGGCGAGACCGTCGATCTCGAGGAAGAGGATCCCGGGGACGTCGCTCTCGACCATCTGCTTGCGCCGGCGAGCCTGGCGGCGGACGACGTTGCGGTGCCAGGATTCGTCTTCGTCAATCGCGAAGAGGGCATAGAGGGCGGTGGTAACGGCGGCGATCACGATCGTCACCACGGTGCCCTCGAGCACGCCGCCGATTTCCGCCCCCGGCAGGGCGTCGACCGCGATCGTCACCAGCAGGCCGTTGAGCAGCAGCGCCCCGAGCCCCAGGGTGAGCACGGTGAGCGGCAGCGCAAAGCGAGCTAGCACCGGCCAGACCAGCGAGTTGAGCAGGCCGATCAGCGCGGCCGCCCCGAGCGCCGCCCCCGGACCGTCGAGGACGAAGCCGTTCATCGCCTCCGAGAGCAGCAGCAGGATCACCGCGTCGAGCAGGAGGACGAAGACGGCCCGGCGGACCGCGCTCAGCTCAGGCATCGCTGCGGACCTCGATCTCGCCGCTCGCGGCGGCGGCCGATACCCGCTCGTAGTCACGTTCGTTCTGGTCGGCGTAGCTCTCGGCGAAGCGGGCCATCGCCTCGTCGAAGGCGTCGCCCTTGCCCAGATAAGAGGCGATTGCCAAGCGATCGCCGGATCGGGCGTGGGCGCGCGCCAGCGCCTCGCCGCAGAGCGAGGCATAGATCGAGAGCTCCCGCTCTGACATCCGGTCGACGTCGGCCGAACCCTTGCCGTCCCAGAGCTGGCGGACGTAGTAATGCCGCTCCTGCCCGTCCAGTCCCTGGGCCGTGACCCAGCCAAGGAAGACGTCGCTCGCCGCCTGCATGAGGCGCTGGCCCTCGACGACCCGCCGGCCTGGGTGCTCGTAGGGGCTGGCACCCGCATGAGGCTCGAGAACCGAAGCCTGAGCTTCCTTCGCCTGCAGAAACAAAGGGTCCGAGGAATCGTGTCCAAGCAGCAACACGATCCAGGCGCGGGTGCCGACGCTGCCGACGCCGACGACCTTGTGGGCTGCGTCCAGGTAGGTGTAGGAGGTGATGAGTTGCTGGAGATGGTCGCCAAGCGACTCGCGGTAGGCGCCGAGCACCGACTGCAGCAGCGCTTCGGCGCCGGGAGCGTCGCTCAGCTCCCGCAGGGGCATGACCAGCGGAGGCTGGCTGACGATCCGCAATTGCCCGTCGGCTTCCTCGGTCAGCTTGCGCAGCGCCCGCAGACTGTCCTTCGAGCGAGCCTTGGCGAGATTGCGCTCTACCTTTTCCAGGTGGCCCGGCTCGACCTCATGCCGCAGCTCATCGAGTCGCGACTCGACGTCGATCCGGGCATACCAAACATCGATGTTGCGCATCGCAGCAAAGGTCCGCATCGCGCCGCGATATGCGGCCGCGCCGCTGATAACCGCTTCGCGCCGATCCCGCTTGCTGAACCCGCGCGAGCGACCGGCGATTGCGAGGCTAGCCGCGAGCCGCTTCACGTCCCACTCGAACGGCCCGCGACAGGTCTCGTCGAAATCGTTGCAGTCGAATACTAGGCGGCGGTCGGGGGCGGCGTATACCCCGAAGTTGGAGAGATGCGCGTCGCCGCAGAGCTGCACTTCGAAACCCGTGGTCGGCGTCGTCGCCAGGTCGGCGGCCATCACCGCCGCCCCGCCGCGGAAAAACGTAAATGGTGAGGCCAGCATGCGGCCGTAACGGATCGGCACCAGGTCCGGAACCCGGGACTCGTCCTGGCTCCCCAGGATCGAGAGCGGGTCGCGCGAAGCAGGGCTCCAGTCTCGATGGTGAGAGCGCGGCACGGTTGCGCGCCCAGCCCTACCTGTCTCCAGTTGCTCTGCTCGTTCATCGAAGCTTGAAATCGGCACGCGCGGAGTCTCTCGGCCGCGGGCCCGGAAAGCAACAAAATCACCTTTGCGGTTTGGGTACTCCCAAGTAGGAGGCAGACGACCATGTTTTTTTACTGATTGTCACCTTGTCTAATCAATTTTCGGGATGCGCAAATGGCTTTCATCTGGTACGAACTTGCCTTCTACTTGGAATCAGTCTGTTCCAAGCCCGCCTGTCTCCGGGAAAAGGCAGGGGTAAATTCAATCCGAAAGGACCAGTCCATGAAGAGGTTTTTTCTGGCCGGAGCATTGCTTTGCGCATTGCTGATTCCGGCCTCCGCGGCCAGCGCGGCGCCTAAAGGGGAATTCGTCAACTTTGCACAGTGCCCCTTGAGCAACCCGTCGTTGAACGCCTGCATCTACTCGAAATCGACCGGTGGGTCCGTCAAGACCGGCGCAAAAACGGTACCCGTGGTCAACCCGCAGGTGCTGCAGGGTGGCCTTCAGTACCTAGAAGGCGACATTCTGGGGAAACTCAACTTCCTCCCTGCCGCAAACGGCCAGACCCTCGTCCCGACCCCCCAGCCGGTGCCGGGCGGACTGACTGGAATCGTGGCTCCGACCTGGTGGCCGAAATTCATTCAGGATTGGTTCAACGGCCTGATCAACGAAGGCTTCACCGGTGTGACCGCAACGGTTGAACTTGCCGGTCCGGTGAGCGCGATCAAGCTCAACGTTTTGAACTCGCTGATCCAGAATGGCATCGCCCTTGAAATGCCCGTGAAGATCAAGCTGGGCAACGCCATCCTCGGCAGCAACTGCTACATCGGCTCGAACTCGAGCCCGATCGTCTGGAAACTCACGACCGGTGCGACTTCGCCGCCGCCCCCGAACACGTCGATCGTCGGCGCTGCAGGGGAATTCAGCACTAACGAAAGCGGCACGATCGCACGTGTCACCGGGTCGAAACTGGTTGACAACGCGTTCGCTGTTCCGGGCGCCAGCGGCTGCGGAGGGATCTTCTCCTTCTTGGTCGATCCGCTCGTCAACTCAACCATCGGGGTCCCGTCTGCGGCCGGGAACAACTCCACGATCCTCAACAACAACATCGAACTGGGAGACCCAGCAGCGGTCAAAGCCAGCGAATAAGCAGCAACGCCTCTAAGTCAGAGGCACCTGGAGGGCGCCCGCCGAATGGCGGGCGCCCTTTTTTATTGTCAGGACAAGGGCCCCGCCGGAGGCAACGGCCTGCAGACGCGCCTCGCGCCCCGACCTCGAGAGGCGGGCGCGAGAGATCCGATTCCCCAAGCGGATCCACACATATATAGAGCGCGTCTCTCCTCCCCAATGGTGCTTCCCCCAGAAGCGCTTGGCTTCTCCTTGAACCGGAGAGACTGGCGCAGGCTAATCGATTGCGCCAATTGAATCAATCGTCAAAATTGATTAGGTCAATTAGGTCAGTGCAGGCTGGGGGCTGGGCAGCGAACTGAGGACGCGATCCGCGACCGACTGCCCGGTGAGGCCGACCTCGGCCCGCAGGAGATCCGGCTTGCCGTGGGTGACGTAGGAGTCCGGCAGGCCGATCCGCAGCACCCGCGCCCGTTCTCCTGAGGCTTCGGCAAAGGCATCCTCGAGGTGCTCCAGTACCGCCGAGCCGAAGCCACCGGGCAGCACGTTCTCCTCGATCGTCACGACCAGCTCGTGATCGCGGGCCAGCCGCTCGGCGAGCTCGCTGTCGATCGGCTTGGCGAAGCGGGCGTCGGCGACGGTGGCCTTCAGCCCGTGCTTGGCGAGGATCTCCGCGGCTTCGCGGGCAACGGTGACGCCAAAGCCGTAGCCCAATAGGGCCACCCGCTCGCCGTCTTCCAGCACCTCGCCCACCCCGATCGGAATGCTTTTCGGCTTGTCCGGCAGCTCGACCCCCTCGGCCGCGCCGCGCGGGTAGCGCAGCGCCGCCGGACCCTCGTGGGCAATCGCCGTGTGCAGCATGTGGACCAGCATCGCCTCGTCGCGCGGGGCCATCAGGACCACGTTCGGGATCGGGCGGAAGTAGGAGACGTCGAAGGCGCCGTGGTGGGTCGGGCCGTCGTCACCGACCAGGCCGGCTCGGTCCATCGCGAAGGTGACGTCGAGGTCCTGCAGGCAGACGTCATGGACGATCTGGTCGAAGGCGCGCTGGAGGAAGGTCGAGTAGATCGCACAGACCGGCTTTGCTCCCTGCAGGGCCATGCCCGAGGCCAGCAGGACGGCGTTCTGCTCGGCGATGCCGACGTCGAAATACTGCCCGGGGACCTCGTCGGCGAGCTGCTGCAGGCCGGTCCCCCCCGCCATCGCCGCGGTGATCCCGATCACCCGCTCGTCGGCTTCCGCCTCGGCGACCATCGCCCCGGCAAAAACCTTGGTGTACTGGGGCGGTGAGCCGGCGGCGGGAGGCTTCTCCAGCACCTCGATCCCCTCGGGGGAATCGGTTTCGGTCACCGGCACCGGCTTCGGGCTCGCCGGTTCGCCGTTGACGATCGACTTCGGCTTCGCCGCGTGCCACTCCTCCATCGACTCCAGACCGCCTTCTTCGGCCGGGGCGAAGCCCTTGCCCTTGACGGTGTGGATGTGGACGACAACCGGCCGGTCGGCTTCGAAGGCCTCTTTCAGCGCCTCGCGGAGGGCGTGGACGTCGTGGCCGTCGATCACGCCCATGTAGGCGAGGTCGAGCTCCTCGAAGAAGAGGCCGGGAGCCCAGTAGGCCTTGATCGCCGACTTGATCTCCGGCCCCAGCCGCTCGATCCGTTTGCCGAGGCCCAGCGGCAGCTTGGTGAGCCGGTCCTCGACCCCCTCGCGGGCGTGCCAGAGCCGCGGGTTGAGGCGAATCCGGTTGAAGTAGCGCGAGAGGGCGCCGACGTTGGGAGAAATCGACATGCCGTTGTCGTTGAGGACGATCACCATCGGCGTCTGCAGGCCGCCGGCGGCGAGCATTGCCTCGTAAGCGACGCCGCCGGTTAGGGCGCCGTCGCCGATCACCGCGGCGACCTTGCCGTCCTCCCCGATCCCGTGCCGCATCGCCTCCTTCAGCCCGACCGCGTAGCCGATCGAGGTCGAGGCGTGACCGGCGCCCATGATGTCGTGCTCGGACTCTGGGATCGAGCAGAACGGGGCCAGGCCGTCGTACTGGCGAATGGTCGGCAGCCGGTCGCGGCGGCCGGTGAGGATCTTGTGGGGGTAGGCCTGATGGCCAACATCCCAGAGAACCTTGTCGCGGGGCGAGTCGAGCAGGCTGTGGAGGGCGACGGCCAGCTCGCAGGTGCCGAGGTTGGCGCCGAAGTGGCCGCCGATCTCACCGATCGTGTCGATCACGTAGGTGCGCATCTCCTGCGCGAGCAGCTGCAGCTGCTCGTCGTCGAGGGCGTGCAGATCCCCGGGGCCGTCGATTCCCGATAGCAGCGGCTCCAGCTGAACTTTGTCGTCTGCGTCGCCCTGGGTGGGGGGCTTCTCGCTCATTCGTTCCTCGTGAAGATGTAGTCGGCCACGCGCCTCAGGTCCTCGGTCTCGCCGCTCGCCTGCGCCAGCGCCGCGGTCGCCTTGGCATGCGACTCGGCCGCCAGCTCGCGGGCCTTGTCGAGCCCGAAAAGGCTGACGTAGGTGAGTTTGCCATGTCTCTCGTCGCTTCCATGTGGCTTGCCGAGCTGCTCGTCTGACTCGGTCACGTCGAGGATGTCGTCGACGATCTGGAACAACACGCCCAGCTCCTCGGCGAAACGGCGATACGGCATTGTCTCAGGTTCCGCCAGCCCCTCGAGCAAAAGGATCACGTTGACGCTGGCGGCGATCAGGCGGCCGGTCTTCAGCTCGTGCAGGGCGCGAAGGCCCTCGGCGTCGGACTCGGCCCCGATCACGTCCACGTACTGGCCCCCGACCATGCCATCGACGCCGGTGGCGCCGGCCAGCCCGCGCAGCGCCGCCAGCACCCGCGTCGGGTCGCCGGGCTGCTCGCAGAAGAGGCGCACCGCCTCGGCGAAGAGGCCGTCGCCGGCGAGGATCGCCACGTCCTCGCCGAACTTGACGTGCGAGGTCGGCTGGCCGCGGCGCAGCTCGTCGTCGTCCATCGCCGGCAGGTCGTCGTGGATCAGCGAGTAGGTGTGGATCAGCTCGATCGCGCAGGCGACCGGCAGGAAGCCCGCAGGCTGGGAGCCGAGGGCGCGCGCGGTGGCGAGGGCGAGGACCGGCCGCACCCGCTTGCCGCCGGCCAGCAGCGAGTAGCGCATCGCCTCCTCGAGGCCGGCGGTGGAGGCGGTGGCGGAAAAGCTCAGCTCGGCGAGGGCGTCGTCGACGAGCCCGCGCAGATCGTCGGGATAGCTCAAGGCCTACTCGGCGCTCGCCTGCTGCCGCGCCTCGCGGTTGGCCTCCTCGACCGCCTCGGCGGCAAGGTCGGCGGCCTCCGCCGCCAGCCCGGCGGCGACGTCGGCGGCGACCTCGCCGCTCTCCAGCTGTGAGGTGATCTCACGCAAGCGGGCGCTGATCTCACGCAAGCGGGCGCTCACTTAGCTGGCTCCCGCTCGCGCACGACAGCGCCGAGGATGCCGTTGACGAACTTCGGCGCGTCGGCCCCGCAGTACTCCTTGGCGATCTCGACCGCCTCGTTGATCGCCACCTCGGCCGGCGTGTCCATGAACTCCATCTCGTAAAGCGCGGTCCGCATCACGTTCATGTCCAGCGGCGCGATCCGGTCCACCGTCCAGCCTTTGACGTGGGCGGCGACCGTCTCGTCGAGCTCTTCGCGGTGGACGTCGACCCCCTCGGCCAACTCGCGGGTCAGCGGCCGCGCCTCGCCCAGGAGCTCCTCCAGCGGGCGCCCGGTCACGTCGCGCTGGTAGTTGGCGAAGACGGCGTCCCGCCGCTGGTCGGATCTGCGCATGTGGCCATTCTGTCAGCGCGAGAGCGCCGAGCACTCAGGCGCGGGAGATGTACTCGCCGCTGCGGGTGTCGACCCGGACGCTGTCGCCCTCTTCGATGAAGAGCGGCACCTGGACGACGACCCCTGGCTCCAGCGTCGCCGGCTTGTTGCCGCCGCCGGAGGCGGTGTCGCCCTTGAGGCCCGGATCGGTCTGGATGACTTTCAGCTCGATCGCGCTCGGCACCTGCACGTCCGAGGGCTTTTCGTCGACGAACAGCACGTCGATCTCGTCGTTGGCGAGGACCCATTTCATCGAGTCGCCGAGCGACTCGCGGGCGATTTCGATCTGGTCGTAGTCGGTCGAGTCCATGAAGACCGCCGCGTCGCCCGAGTCGTAGAGGTACTGCATCTTTTTCGATTCGGTCCGCACCGGGCGGAACTTCTCCCCCGCCCTGAAGGTTTTGTCGATCACCGAGCCGTCCTCGATCCGCCGCAGCTTGGTCCGCACGAAGGCGCCGCCCTTGCCCGGCTTGACGTGCTGGAACTCGATGATCTTCCAGATCTTGCCGTCGATCTCGATATGGGTGCCGTTCTTGAACTGGTTGGTGCTGATCGTCATCGGCGGCAGATCCTAGATGGTGGCCTCAGGTCGCGGCGGAGAGGCGGCGAACGGCTTCCTCGGGGTCGCGAAAAACCTCGCCGCGGGTGAACCGGCTGTCGGCCAGGTCCCAGATCCAGGCGACCGGCATGTCGCGGATCCCGAGCGGGCGGCTGCGCGCGTAGACCCTGCCCCGCACGAGTAGCGAGCGGCCGTGGGCCTCGACCACCTTGGGGACGATCTGCAGCTCGTCCCAGGCGCGTTCGACGTCGCGCATGTACTCGCTGAGGCCCTCCGGCCCGACGTAGGGAGCTTCTCGCCCCACCTGCTCTGCGGTGCCGATCGGGAAGAAACCCATCCGCGGATCGCAGAGGGCGACGATCTCCGCCGTATCGCGGTGATTGAAAGCGTCGTAGAGGCGCTCGACCAGCTCCCGCTCGCGCTCGGGCGCCGGCTCGACGTCGGCGCTGGCGGGAGCGATGGCGATGATCGCGGCGTCGTCCTCGAGCTTGCCGCCGGCGAACTCGTTCAGCGCCATCTCGATCAGCTGGGTGGCGAGGGCCGGGCTGGTCACTCCGGCTAGCTGGGCGCGCAGACGATCTTCGCCGAAGCGCCCCTCCGGTCCCTGCGCCTCGGTCACGCCGTCGGTGATCACGACCAGTTGCTGGTCTGGCCGCACCGCGGTTGCCTCCAGAACCCAGGTCTCGTTGGGGAAGGCGCCGAGGACCGGGGCCGGCGTGGTTGCCTCGACCACCGAATCGGCATCGACCAGCAGCGGCGGCGGGTGACCTGCCACGGCCAGCTGCACCGGCTCGGAAGGGTCTTCCGATACCGCCATGGCGGCGACGCTGCACAGGGCGGTACCGCTGCGGGCCAGCAGCTCCCGGTTCAGCGTCCGCAGGGCGACCACCGGGTCGCCGGTCAGGGCGGCGGCGGTCCGCAGCGTGTAGCGGGCGTGGGCGGTCACGGCGGCGGCCTTGGCGCCCCGGCCGGTGACGTCGCCGATCACCACCATCCAGCCCCCGGCGATGCGGAAGGCGTCGTAGAAGTCACCCCCGACCTCGTTCTCCGCACCCGCCGGGCGGTAGGTCGCAGCCACCGACCAGCCGGGGATGTGCGGCAGTGGCGGCGGCAGCAGGCCACGCTGCAGCGTCTCCGCGATCTCGGCCCGTTCGCGCTCGGCGCGCTCGAGGTCGGAGAAGAGGCCGGCATTGTCGAGAGCGAGGGCGACCCGGCCGGCGAGGATCGTCACGAAGTGGACGTCGGAGTCATCGAAGTGGCGCCCGGAGGAGCCGACGCTGATCGTCAGCATCCCGGTGGGCCGCCCGCGGGCGCGCAGCTCGACCGTGACTCCCGAGCTGACCCCGAGGCTGCGGAGGAACTCGAGGTCCTCCTCGTCGGCGGCAAACTCGAGCAGGTCTTCGTCGCTGCGCAGTTCGAAGCGGCGCGGTCCCTGACGCTCGCGGGAGGCGTCGCTGGCGATCTGCGCCTGCAACCGTGGTCCCCGCGCCATCAGTCGCTCGGCGATGGCGGCGGCGTCGGGCCCGTCCACCCTCAGCGTCGCGCGGCGGATCCGGTCGTCCTCGATCACGTCGATCGCGCAGATGTCGCCCATCTCGGGGACGACGATCTCGGCAATAGCGTCGAGCGTCTCGTCCAGGCTCATGCCTTCGTCGGCGACCCGGGAGATCTCGTCCAGCATGCGGAAGCGTCGGTTGACCAGCCGCACCCTCCTGGTCGAGACCGTGGCGACGACGGCGACCACCACCAGCGCCAGCGCGATGACGATGTCGCCGTAGAGCGGCATCAGCCAGAGGCGGGACCGCTGTCGTCGCCCGCAGTGCTGGTCGTGAGGCTGGAGGCGGGCCCGCCGGTGAGGACCCGGCGAGTCAGTCGCGGCATCAGGATGCGGGCCACCGCGGCGAGCGCGTAGGGGCGCGGGACGTAGCGCTCGGCCCTGCCTCCCGGCCCGCACTCGTAGATCGCCTCGGCCACCTTCTCGGGCTCGGAGACGATCCAGCGGGTCAGCGCTTTCTCGCGCAGCTCGGTGGCCGGGAAGCCCTCGGTGCGGACGAAGCCCGGCAGCACCATGCCGACGTGCACGCCCTCCGCCTTCTCCTCGGCATAAAGCGAGTCGTTCCAGCCGATCAGGGCGAACTTGCTGGCGCTGTAGGCGCCAGTCCGGGCGCGGGAGACCCTTCCGGCGGTGCTCGCGACGTTGACGATCGCGCTCGGAGCCGAGGCCCGCAGCAGCGGCAGCAGTGCCTCGGTGAGGCGGACGACGGCGTCGAAGTTGAGCTCCATGTGGCGCTGGACGTTGGCGTAGCCGCCCTCGGCGAAGCTGCCGCGCCAGGCGGCGCCGGCGTTGTTGACGAGCAGGTCCAGGTGGCCGCCGTGCTCGGCCTCTACGTGGGCGCGGACGCGCTGTGGCGTCTCGGCCTCGGTCAGGTCGAGGGCGAGGTGGGTCGCCCGGCAGGGCAGCGACTTGGCCAGCTCGCGCAGCAACTCCTCGCGGCGGGCGACGAGGACCAGCTCGGTCCCCGGCTCGCGCGCCAGCCGGATCGCCGTCGCCTTGCCGATCCCCGTCGATGCTCCCGTGACCAATGCGACTCCCATCGAGAGAACTGTATTGCGAGGATGCAGACAGTGGAGGGCTCGTCCGAAACTCACCATCGCTTGAGCGCGACCCGCCGCGAGGGCGAGCGAGTGACGCCGCTGGAGCTGTTCTTCGACCTCGTCTTCGTACTCGCGATCACCCAGTGCACGGCTTTGATGTCCCACGACCAGACTTGGTCGGGCCTCGCCCAGGGACTGCTTATCCTCGGCGTGCTCTGGTGGGCCTGGGTCGGCTACGCCTGGCTGACCAGCGTCATCGACCCCGAGGCAGGAGTGGTGCGCCTGGTCATCTTCGCGGCGATGGCGGCGATGCTGATCGTTTCGCTCTGCGTACAGGAGGCGTTCGGCAACCTCGCCCTCACCTTCGCCCTCGCGATCGGCTTCTACCGCACCGCCCACATCGCCCTCTTCTGGCTCGCCGGCGCCGACGACCAGGATCTGCGCCGCTCGGTGCTCGGCCTGGCCGTCAGCACCGCGATCGCGGTCGGGCTGCTGATCCTCGCCTCGCTCTTCGACGGCTTCGCCCAGGGGGCGCTCTGGGCCCTGGCGATCTTCCTCGACATGGCCGGCCCTTACTTCTTCGGCTCCGACGGCTGGAAGCTGGTCCCCGGCCACTTCGCCGAGCGCCATGGCCTGATCGTGATCATCGCCCTCGGCGAGTCGATCGTCGCGATCGGGGTCGGCGCCTCCGGGGCGCTCGACCTGGGGATCGGGACCACCGCCGTGCTCGGCATCTTCCTCGCCGCCGCCCTCTGGTGGACCTACTTCGACGTCGTCGCCCTGATCTCGGCTCGGCGGCTCGGCGAAGCCGAAGTCGGGCGGGTGCAGAACGAGCTCGCCCGCGACTCCTACTCCTACATCCACCTGCTGATGGGCGCCGGCATCGTCCTCGTCGCCTTCGGCCTCAAGGCGACGATCGCCCACTACGACGAAGACCTGCACGACGTTCCGGCCTTCGCCCTGCTCGGCGGCCTCGCCATCTACCTGCTCGGCCTGGTTGCCTTCCGTTACCGCCATGTGCAGACGCTCAACCGCCGCCGCCTCGGCCTGGCGATCGTCCTGCTGTTCCTAGTCCCGGTCGCGACGGCGATGCCCGCGCTCGTCACCCTGGCGGTCGCCGTGGTCCTGATCTGGGTGCTGATTGGCTACGAGCACCGTGGGTATGGGCCGAACCGGGAGCAGTTCCGCCGCGAAGCAAGCGCCGCCCACATTTAGGCATACTCCCCGGACCTTTTGAGCACTCCAGACCTTCTCGACAAGCTGCTCCGCGCCGGCGCCCCTTCCGGATACGAGGGACCGGCGGCCGAGGTCTGGCGCGAGGCCGCCTCCTTCGCCGAGGTCAGCGTCGACGGGATCGGCTCGACGATCGCCCGCGTCGGTGAGGCCTCCCCCCTGCTCGCCGTCGTCGGCCACATCGACGAGATCGGGTTGATCATCACCCACGTCGACGAGAAAGGCTTCCTCTGGTTCGCCCCGGTCGGCGGCTGGGACCCGCAGATCCTCGTCGGCCAGCGGGTCGAGGTCCGCGGCCGCGAGGGGCTCGTGCCTGGGGTCGCCGGGCGCAAGCCGATCCATCTGCTCGAGGCCGACCAGCGCAAGAAGGTGGTCGAGCTGAAGGGCATGCACATCGACATCGGCGCCGCCGACCGCGAGGAGGCCGAGGCCCTGGTCCGGGTCGGCGACCCGGTGGTGATCGCGGCCGAGCCGATGCCGGTGGCCGGCGATCGCCTCGTCTCCCGGGCGATGGACAACCGCCTCGGCGCCTACGCCGCGCTGGAGAGCCTGCGCCGCTGCGTCGAGGACAAGGGCGGCCCCGGCGGCTCCTTCGCCGCGGTTGCCGCGGTGCAGGAGGAGATCGGGCTCTTCGGCGCCCGCACCGCCGCCTTCCAGGTCCGCCCCGACATCGCGATCGCGGTCGACGTCACCCACGCCACCGACGCCCCCGGCGTCGACGAGAAGGAGGAGGGCAGCCACCCCTTCGGCTCCGGCCCCACGATCGGCCGCGGCTCCACCCTCTCCCCCAAGGTCTTCGAGCTGCTGGTCGAGACCGCCGAGGCGGAGGGGATCGACTACACGATCAGCGCCAGCGGTCGCGGCACCTCGACCGACGCCGACGTCATCCAGATCTCCCGCGCCGGGATACCCACCGGCCTCGTCTCGATCCCCCTCCGCTACATGCACTCGCCGGTCGAGATGGTCGACCTGCGCGACGTCGAGGCGACGGTCGAGCTACTTGCTGCTTTCGCTGCGCGGCTCAGTGCCGACGTCGATCTGACTCGCTGAGGCTCTAACGCCTGCCTGTAGGGAGGGACGGGTATCCCCTTCCCTCCCTGGGATTTTCGTCTTTAAGTAGCCGTCTCTCGCCGAGCCAGCGAGCACGAAAATCAGGGACGCCGGTCGGGAAGGGGACACCCGTCCCTCCTAGCTACAGCGGTCGAGATACGCCGAACTACGGAAGCTGTTGCGAGGGTGCCGGTATCCCTCGGAGGAATGTGCGGCGATATGCAATCTGGCTATTGCGCGGCGAAGCCGCAGCAGGTTCTCCCCGCAGCGCAGCGGAGGGGAGTTCAATTCCGGAGAGGGATACCGGCACCCTCTACCGGAAAAGCGATTTCTCCATCGCTGTCGGAGTAGACCCGGTCTCGTCCCTCGGCCTTTGCTGCGTACAGAGCCGCGTCGGCGCGGGAGAGCATGTCGTCGCAGTCGACCGAGCCTGGTTCGGCGACGGCGACGCCGATGCTGAGCGAGACGGGGACGCCGACCGGTCGGCGGTCACGGACTTCCTCCCGCAGGCGCTCGGCGATTTCCAGCGCGTCGGCGTGGCCGGCGCCGGGCAGCATCACCAGGATCTCCTCGCCGCCCACCCGGTAGATCGAATCGCCGGCCCGCAGGGCGGCTCGCATCGTGTAGGCGACGTCCTGGAGGACGGCGTCTCCGGCGGCGTGGCCGAACTGGTCGTTGACCCGCTTGAAGTGGTCGAGGTCGCAGAGGAGCAAGGCGTGAGAGAGGCCCTCGCGGGGATCGCAGGGCTGGCCGTCGAGCTCGGAGAGCCGCTGCTCCAGGGCGTTGCGGTTGAAGAGGCCGGTGAGCGGATCGAGGGTCGAGCGGCGGCGGTGGGCGCGGTCGGACTCGACCAGGGCGCCGGAGAGGATCACGGCGCTGACGATCATCGCGGCGATCGCGACCAGTTGCTGGTGCTGCTCCCAGGCCGCGCTGGGATCTGGGATCACAGCGGCGGCGAGGAACATCGAGATCAGGAAGACCGTCCCCACCACCATCCCCCGTACCTCGAAGCGGAAGCCGAGGGTGACTGCGGGGAGGCCGAACCAGACCAGGACCGGGCTGGTGGCGCCGCCGGTGAGCAGAACCGAGACGGCGAGGATCACCGGCAGGGCGGCCCAGGCGCCGGCCACCCAGAGCGCGGGCCTGGAGCTGTTGCGCATATAACGGTCGGCCACGGCGAAGCCGGCGAGGCCGGCAATCAGCGGAGCGATCCACCAGTAGCCGTAGCCGAGCGAGGCACCGCCGCCGAGCGCGAGGGCCACGGCGAGGATCGCGAAGGTCGCGAACCGGTAGCGGCGCAGACGCTCCTCCATGTCGAGCAGGCGCTCGCGCCGTGCTTCCTCATGGATCGAGACAAGGGTGTCTCCGGGCTTGGCCACTGGGCTGGGCATCGGCCTGCGGCATCCCCGGCTTGAATTTGAATGGTGGGTCTTGCTCCGGCAATCGCCGGCACCGCGGGGTCAGTCGACGAGCTGCAGCTCTTTGGGCAGGGTGCTGAGATTGCGCAGGCCATCCTCGGTGACGACGACCAGATCCTCGATCCGCACCCCGAGCGTGCCCGGCAGGTAGACGCCAGGCTCGACCGTGACCACTTCGCCGGCGGCGAGCACGTCGTCGGAGCGCAGCGACAGCCGCGGCCCCTCGTGCACCTCCAGGCCCACCCCGTGGCCGAGGCCGTGGCCGAAGCGCTCTCCGTGACCGGCGGCCTCGATCACCTCGCGGGCGACCTTGTCGACGTCTTCGCCCTTGACCCCCGCCCTGATCGCCTCCAGCGATGCGGCCTGCGCGGCCCGGACGACCTCGTAGACCTCGATCGCGGCCTCGCCGGGATCGCCGGTGGCGAAGGTGCGGGTGCCGTCGGAGCAGTAGCCGTCGAGCTGGGCGCCCATGTCGAAAACGACCAGGTCGCTGCGGCCGATCTCGCGCTCACCGGGCTCGGCGTGCGGCAGGGCGCCGTTCGGGCCGGCGGCGACGATCGCCGGGAATGAGGGATCGCCCCCGAGCTCGCGAATCCGGGCCTCGGCGGCGCGGGCCACCTCGCGCTCGCGGCGCCCGGCGAGGCCGCGCTGCAGCGACCAGTGCCAGACCTCGTCGGCCAGCTTCGAGGCCTCGGCGATCTTCGCCAGCTCCTCGGCGTCCTTGACCCGCCGCAGCTGCTCGACCGTGCCGCCGGCGGCGACCATCTCGGTCCCGTCGGCGAGTTTCTCTTTCAGTTTCCCCAGCAGCCGGACCGACATGTGGTCGTCCTCGAACCCGACCCGGCCCTCGAGCAGCTCGGCGATCCCCTTCAGCCAGTCGGCCGCGATCGTCACCGTCTCCCAGCCCTCGACTTCCTCGGCGGCACGCTCGGTGTAGCGGAAGTCGGTGAGGAAGAGGCGCACCCCGGGGCCGCAGACGCAGGCGCCGTTGGTGCCGGTGAAGCCGGTCAGGTAGCGCACGTTGGTCAGGTCGGTGACCAGCATCCGGTCCAGCTCCTTCTCCGCCAGGAGCGCCTCCAGGCGGTCGCCGCGGCCCTGCATCAGGAGCCGGCGCCCAGCTCGCGGGCCAGCAGCTCCAGCGCCTCCCGGTAGCCGTCCGGCCCCTTGCCCGAGATCTTCTCGAGCACCAGGCCGTCGAAGACCGAGAGCTTGCGCCAGTCGTCGCGCTCCTCGACCGCGGAGAGGTGGACCTCGACCGCCGGCAGGCCGGTCAGCTGCAGCGCATCGGCGATCGCCCGGCTGTAGTGGGTCCAGGCTCCGGCGTTGACGATCGCCGCGTCGGCGAGGTCTTCGGAGCGGTGCAGGTATTCGCAGAACTCGCCCTCGGAGTTGGTCTGGAAGTAGATCGGTTCCAGACCCAGCTCATGCGCCCAATCGGAGATCTTCGCCTCCAGCTGCGACAGCGAGAGGCCGCCATAGATCTCCGCGTCCCGCCGCTCGAGCACGTCGAAGTTGACCCCGTGCAGGACGGCGACGCGGTTGCTGACGGTGGTCATGGATAGAGCTCCTGCACGGCTTCCCTGACCCTAGCTTCCTCGACCAGCTGACCGGTCCGGGGTTGACCTGGCTCGGAGAGCAGGACGAAGCCGACGCCGGCCGCGGTGCGCTTCTTGTCGTGCTGGAGGATGTCGAGGATCGGGTCGAGTGGGCCGCCGCGCTCGTTGCGGATCGGGAGGTCGTGCCGGGCGAGAATCGTCTCAACTTCGTCGCGAAGCTCAGGGGCATCCGAAAGCCGAAGTGCGGCCAGCAGGCCGAGCCCGATCGCCTCGCCGTGCAGGTAGAGGTAGCCGGAAGCCCCCTCGATCGCGTGTCCCACCGTGTGGCCGAGGTTGAGGACGTGGCGCAATCCCCCGTCGCGCTCGTCGGCGGCAACGACTCCGCACTTGTAGCGGGCGCAGGCAAAGACGAGGTCGTCGAGTCCAGCAGGATCGATCGTCTCCATGTCCCTGACCCGCTCCCATAGCGATCCTCCGGCCAGCAGAGCGGTCTTGATCACCTCGACGAACCCGGCTGCCAGGTCTCGCTGCGGCAGCGACTCGAGCGTCGAGACGTCGGTCAGCACCATCGCCGGCTGGTGATAGGCGCCGGCGTAGTTCTTCAGCTCACCGACGTCGACTCCGGTCTTGCCACCGTAGGCGGAGTCGACCTGAGCGACGACGGTGGTCGGCACCTGCACCACGGGCACCCCGCGCTGGTAGATGTGGGCGCAGAAGCCGGCGAGGTCCCCCACCACCCCGCCACCCACTGCGACCACGTGGTCTTCGCGGGTCATGCCTTCGTCGGCCATCTGCCGGATCACCGCGTTGACCTGCTCCAGGGTCTTGGAGGCCTCTCCCGGTGCAATTTTGGCGTGGCCGGCGAAGGCGCCGATCGCTTCGGCATAGGGAGCGCAGTTCTCGTCGCTGATGCAAAAGCGCCGACTCTCCAGAGGCCACCAATCAGATCGCAGAACACCGCGGCCAACGAAGACCGGGTAGTCCCCCGAAGCGCTCGGCGCCCACAGCAAACGCGTCCCCTCCGGCATCTCGCCCAGCCCCTGAATCGCCGGCAGCGCCCGGGCGACCACGCGGGGGTCGGCCATCGGCACCACCGCGTCGGCCAGCTCCTCGTAAAGGGGCAGGCGCTCGGCCAGCAGCGCCGCGACGTCTACCTCACTGGTCGCCAGCGGTCGCGGCGTGCCCTCGATCCGCCGCCAAGCCTCCTTCGCATCGATCTCCAGCAGGACGACGATGTGGCGGCCGAGCGCCTCGCGCACTCTCGGCAGCAGGACGCTGCCGCCCCCGAGGGCGATGGCGCCGCCGTCCGCCTGGGTCAGCAGCCTGCCGACCACCTCGGCCTCGCGCGCCCGGAAAGCCTCCTCGCCGTCCTCCTCGAACGCCTGCTGGATCGGCTTGCCCAAGGCCGTTTCCATCAGCTCGTCGATCTCGGTCGTCTCCAGCCCGGCCCGGCGCGCGGCGGCGAGCGCCGTGCTCTTGCCGGCCCCCATGAAGCCGATGAAGACGATCGCCGGCCTCGCCACCGGCCTCAGCCCCGGAAGTCGATCCGCTGCTTGTAGGCGTCCAGCGCCGCGAGCACGTCGTCGATGTGGTCCCCGCCGAACTTCTCGCGGTAGCAACGGGCCAGGGTCAGCGCCACCATCGCCTCGCCAACCACCGCGGCGGCGGGGACGACGGTCGAGTCGGTCCGCTCGCGCAGGGCCTGCGCCGGCTGCTTGGTCTCGGTGTCGACCGAGCGCAGCGGCTTGGTCAGGGTCGAGATCGGCTTGATCGCCGCCCGCACCGAGAGCGGCTGGCCGTTGGTCATCCCGCCCTCGAGGCCGCCGGCGTGGTTGGTTTCGCGAAAGTAGCCGTCCTTCTCGGACCAGAAGATCTCGTCGTGGGCCTCGGAGCCGGGCCGCCCGGCGACGTCCCAGGCTTCTCCGATCGCTACTCCCTTGATCGACTGGATCGAGGCGACGGCGCCGGCCAGGCGGCCGTCGAGCCTGTCTTCCCAGGAGATGTGGGAGCCGAGGCCAGGGACGAGGCCGAAGACCAGCACCTCGAAGGTGCCGCCGAGGCTCTCGTTGGCCTTGCGCAGGCGGTTGATCTCCTCGACCATCGCCTTGCTGGCGTCGGGGTCGAGGCAGCGGACCGGGTCCTCGTCGACTCCGGCGAAATCGGCCGGCTTCAGGTCGGCGCGCTCGGCGGCGCGGACCGAGGCGATCTGCAGGACGTGGCTGCGGACCTCCACCCCGAGAGCGGAGAGGAAGCCGCGGGCGATCGTGCCGGCGGCGACCCGCGCGGCGGTCTCCCGGGCGCTGGCCCGCTCCAGCACGTTGCGGATGTCCGAGTGGCCGTATTTCTGGGCGCCGACCAGGTCGGCGTGACCCGGTCGCGGCAGGTGGACCTCGTCGGGGCTGAAGCCCTCGACCGGCCACGGGTTCATCCGCTCCTCCCAGTTGGCGTAATCGCGGTTGGCGACCAGCAGCGCGATCGGGCTGCCGAGGGTGCGGCCGTGGCGGACCCCGGAGCGGACCTCGACCGTGTCGGTCTCGATCTTCATCCGGCCGCCGCGCCCGTGGCCGAGCTGGCGCCGCGCCATGTCGCGGTCGAGCGCCTCGCGATCGAGCTCCAGGCCCGCCGGCATGCCCTCGACGATCGTCACGAGCCCGGGCCCGTGCGACTCCCCCGCGGTGGTGAAACGGAACGTCGTCATCGAGGCAAGACTATCGGCGCGCCGCCGCCTCGCGCATGACGTCGAGGTCGGGTTCGCGGCCGGTCCAGATTTCCACCGAGCGGGCGCCCTGCTGGACGAGGATCTCCAGGCCGTCGACCACGTCCGCCCCCGCCCCTTCCGCGGCTTTCAGCAGCCGGCTGCGGTGCTCGCCGTAGACCATGTCGACGACCGTCTGCGAGTCGGTGAACCCACCGCGATCCAGCGGCAGGTGGTCGAAGGGGTTGTCGCCACCGAGCCCCGCCCTGCTGGTGTTGGCGATCAGGGCGTAGTCCTCCTGCCGCGGCGCCAGCACCGCCGTGCCGCCGATCTCGGCGCAGATCTCCTCCGCCCGCTCGGGAGTGCGGTTCCAGACCTCCACCCGCGCCCCTTCCCAGAGCAGCGCCCAGAGCACCGCCCGCGCCGCGCCGCCGGCACCGAGGACCAGCGCCCGGCGCCCGCGCGGGGAGTCCGGCAGCGAGGCGAGCAGCCCGTCGGCGTCGGTGTTGTGGGCCTCGATCCGCTTGCCGGCGAAGACCAGCGTGTTGGCGGCGCCGATCTGCTGCGAGGCTTCGCTCGCCTCGTCGGCCAGGGCCAGGGCCGCCTCCTTGTGGGGGACGGTGACGTTGATCCCGGCGTAGCCGACCGCGGCCAGCTCGCGGACCGTCATCTCGAAGGCGTCGGGGGCGGCGTCGATCGCCTGGTAGCTCCAGTCCGACAGCCCCAGCTGCGCCAGCGCCGCGTTCTGCATCGCCGGCGATCGCGAATGCGAGACGGGATGGCCGAGCACCGCGAGCTTCCGCATGTCTATTCCCCGCAGCTGTCCGGCGAGTTGCCGCCCGCCGCTTCGCGGGCGGAGTTGTACTTGGCGACCGCGGCTTCGAATTCGGCTTCGGTCTTGGCGAAGGTCAGCTTGCCGCAGGCGCCGGGCGTGGTCACGTAGAACAGGTAGTCGGTCTTCGGCGGGTGGGCGGCGGCGTCGATCGAGGCCAGGCCGGGATTGCTGATCGGCCCCGGCGGCAGGCCGGCGTTGGTGCGGCTGTTGTAGGGGGAGTCGACCGCCAGTTCGGATTCGGTCAGCGGCTTGGTGTAGTTGCCGGTGGCGAAGCGGATGGTCGCGTCGATCCCCAGCGGCATCCCTTCGTGCAGGCGGTTGTAGATCACCGAGGCGACCAGCCCGCGCTGGTTGTCGACCCCGGCCTCGGCCTGGACCATCGAGGCGATCGTCACCACGTCGTACACGGTCAGGTTCTTCGACTTCGCGTACTTCATGTTGACGCCCTTGATCCGCCGCTTGAAGTCCTGCAACTGCAGCTGGACCAGGTCCGCGACCGGGGCACTCGGCTTCAGTTCGAAGGTGTCGGGGAAGAGAAAGCCTTCGAGGTCCTTGGCGTTCTTGCCGCCGTATTCGGCCGGATCGAGGTACTTGGATTTGATCGACGCCTTGGTGTAGTCGCCGGGGATGCCGGCTTCTTCGGCCACCTGCGCGGCCTGCGAGCGGGTGTAGCCCTCAGGGATGGTGACCGAGAGCGTGCGCTTGACCGGCGGCTGGGAGAGCGCGTCGATCGCCGATCCGTAGCTCATGTCGTGGGCGAGGGAGAAGTGGCCGGAATAGATTTCCGAGCGCTTGCCGGCGAGCGTGACCCGGACCTGGAACAGGGTCGAGTTGGAGATCACGTCTTTGTCGGCCAGCAGGTCGCCGACTTCGCTGACGCTCGACCCCTTCGGCACCGTCACCTGCACCTGGCCGGAGCCGTCACCGTGGAACGGCTGGAAGAGCGAAGCGAGGAACCAGAGGACGAAGAGCGCCGCGATCACGGCGAAGATCAGGAACGGGTGGCGCCCGATCGAGGCGAGCACCGGCGGTCGCCGCCGCGGTTTCCGTCCGCTGCCGTTGCCCGCGGCGACGGTCGGGTGCGGAGGAGGCGGAACCGTCAGATTCGGCTCCTCGGGTTGCGGGGTCGGCTCGGGTGGGCTGGGCTGTTTGGGTGCGTCAGGCTGTTCGGGCGCGTCGGGCTCCTCTGGCACCTCAGGCTCCTCGTCCCAGAACTCCTGCTCGGGCGTGCGTGGCGACAGCGGCGGTTCTTCCGGCGGCGGCGGAGGCGGCGCCTGCTGCTTGGCCTCGGCCTTCTTGCCTGCCTTCTTGGCGCGCTTCTGTTCGCGCTCCAGCCGGCGCTGCTCGCGCTCGCGGGCCGCCGGATCCTCTGGATCGGCGAAGGGGTCCTCTTTGAGCCAGTCGTCGCTCATTGCTCGTCCAGGTCGTCATCCCCGACCGGCGGCGGATTGACACTTGCCAGGTAGGACTCGAGCAGGTGGGCGGCGGCGAGCGAGTCGCGCTCGGCGCTGGCGCCGCCCCGCCGACTGGCGTCCGCCATCCGAGTGGTCAGCCGCTCGTCGTAGGTCTCGACCGGGACCGCGAGCATCGCTTCCAGTTCGCGGCAGAAGCTGCGGGCGAGGCCGGCCTGGCTGCCCTCCTCGCCGCTGAGGTGCAGCGGCAGCCCGACGATGACCCGCTCCACCCCATGCTCGTCGACCAGCTCGGCGACGGCGCGCGCCTCGGGCGGCTCGATCGTCGGCAGCGGCGTGGCCAGAGTGCCGCTGGGGTCCGAGAGCGCGCAGCCGATCCGGACCGTCCCGTGGTCGAGCGCGAGCACCCGCATGGCCTCAGGCGAGATCCCGCTCGACCGCCGCGCGGGCAGCGGCGATTGCGTCGTCGAGCTTCGCGGGGTCCTTGCCCCCGGCCTGCGCCATGTCGTCGCGACCGCCACCTCCCCCACCTACGATCGGGGCGATCTCGCGGATGATCGAGCCGGCCGAGAGGCCGCGCTCGACCGCCTCCTTGGAGACCAGGGCGACGAGGCCCGCCTTGCCGCCGAACTCGCCGCCGAGGACGACGGCCGAGGGCTGTCCCAGCTTCGACTGGATGCGGTTGGCAAGGTCGAGCAGCTGCTTCGGGTTCGCCTGCATTTCGGCGTCGACGGCGGCGGCAAGGAGCCGGCCGCCGCCGGGCATGTCCTCGGCCTGGGCCGCCAGCTTCTCGGCGGCTCCGCCGAGCTGCTCGCGCTGGGCCTGCTCGGCGCCGGCGCTCGCCTGCTTCAGCTGCTCGGCAGCGCGGCGGGCGGCGGCGACGGGGTCCTGCGGGTTGCCGAGCAGCTGGCCCGCCTCCTGCAGCTGCGCCTCGCGCTCGCGGTACCAGTCGATCGCGGCGGGGCCGGTGATCGCCTCGACCCGGCGCACGTTGGCGGCGCTGGAGCCCTCGGAGACGATCTTGAAGATCCCGACCTCGGCGGTGTTGGCGACGTGGGTGCCGCCGCAGAGCTCGCGCGAGACGCCGTCGACCTCGACCACCCGGACCCACTCGCCGTATTTCTCGCCGAACAGGGCCATCGCCCCGAGCTTCTCGGCCTCTGCCCGGTTCATGTTTATCCAGCGCACCGGGCGGCTGGCCTTGACCCACTGGTTGATCCGCTCCTCGACCTCTCGCAGGTCCTCGGGGCTGAGCGCCTGGCCGTGGGTGAAGTCGAAGCGCAGCTTGTCTGGACGGACCGCGGAGCCGGCCTGGCGCACGTGGGTGCCGAGCCGCTCGCGCAGGGCGGCGTGCAGGAGGTGGGTGGCGGTGTGGTTGCGCATCGTCGCGTGGCGCGCCTCGGCGTCGACCTCGGCCTCGACCGGGACCCCGAGCTCGATCGCGGCGTTGCCAGATTCGACCTCCAGCGCCTGGTCTTCGCCCAGCCGGTAGACGTCGAGGACCCGGGCCTCCTCCCCGCCCCAGCGCAGGACGCCGGAGTCGGCCACCTGTCCCCCGCCCTCGGCGTAGAACGGGCTTTCCTCGAGCTTGACCAGCGCTTTGCCGTCGGCGGCCTCGACCGCGGCGAGGCCGGTGCTGGCGCGCAGCGTCTCGTAGCCGACGAAGCGGGTCGGCGGGGCCTGCTCGGCGAAAGCGAGAACGCGCTCGTGGGTGTTCTCAGAGCCGTGCGCGGTTGCGCTAGCCGTCCGCGCCCGCTGCCGCTGCTCCTCCATCAGCTCCTGGAAGCCCTGGTCGTCGACCGAGAGGCCGGCTTCGGCCAGCAGCTCCTTGGTCAGGTCGTAGGGAAAGCCGTAGGTGTCGTGCAATTTGAACGCCGCGGCGGCGTCGATCCACGAGGTCTCCGACTCCTTCGCCTCGACGACGAGCCGGTCGAGCAGCTCGCTGCCGCGCTGCAGAGTGCGGCCGAAGCTCTCCTCCTCGTCGCCGACCCAGCGCGCGATCGTCTCCCGCTCGGCGACCAGTTCTGGATAGGCGTCTCCCATCAGCTCGATCGTCCGCTCGGCGAAGCGGCCCAGCCAGGGCGCCTCGAGGCCGAGCGTCTGGCCCTGCTGGATCGCCCGGCGCATGATCCGGCGCAGGATGTAGCCGCGGTCCTCGTTGGAGGGGACGACTCCGTCAGCGATCAGGAAGGCGGCGCCGCGACTGTGGTCGGCGACGATCCGCATCGCCCGGGTGACCGCGCCGCCCTCGTCGTAGCGGCGGCCGGAGAGCTCCTCGGCGAGGTCGACCAGCGGCCGCACGTGATCGGTCTCGAAGACCGAGGGGACGTCCTGGAGGACCGCCGCCATCCGGTCGAGCCCCATCCCGGTGTCGATGTTCTTCATCGGCAGCTCGGTCAGCGAGCCGTCCTCGGCCAGGTCGTAGCTCATGAAGACGTGGTTCCAGAACTCGAGGAAGCGGTCGGTGTCGTCGCCGGGACGCTCGCCGTCGGCGCCGAACGCCGGGCCGCGGTCCAGGTAGAGCTCCGAGCAGGGGCCGCAGGGGCCGGTCGGGCCGGCCTGCCAGAAGTTGTCCTCGCGGCCGAGGCGGACGATCCGCTCCTCCGACACGCCGGTCGCACGCCAGATCTCGATCGCCTCCTCGTCCGGGCCGAGGCCGAGCTCCTCGTCGCCGCCGAAGACGGTGACCCAGATCCGCTCCGGGTCCATCCCGAACCCCTCGGTGGCCAGCTCCCAGCCCCAGGGGATCGACTCGGCCTTGAAGTAGTCGCCGAAGCTCCAGTTGCCGAGCATCTCGAAGAAGGTCATGTGCCGGGCGGTGTTGCCGACCTCCTCGATGTCGGTGGTGCGGAAGCATTTCTGCACGTCGGCGAGGCGCGGTGCCGGGGGCTGTTCGCGGCCCAGGAAGTAGGGCTTGAACGGCTGCATCCCAGCCGTGGTGAGGAGAACCGAGGGGTCGTGGGCCGAGGGCACAAGCGAGGCCGAAGGGACGATCTTGTGCCCCCGCTTAGCGAAAAACGACAGGTACGTCTCCCGGATCTCCTTCGCCCTCATGTTAGGAAGCCTAAATATTTGTCCGTTCTGAGGCGGCGAGGGCCAGGTGGGGCCTTACGAAGGCGGGATCGCCCCGTTCAGGGGGGAGCAAACGGATCCATCTGTCGAAGGAGGCAACCATGAAGCTGAGCATGAAGGTCGCATCGACCCTTGCGGTGCTTGCGCTGGGGCTGGTGCCCGCGACGGGCATCGCCGCCGGCCCGGAATACACGCCGGAACACCCCGCACATCCGACCCACCCGACGACGCCGAAAGGCCACGCCTACGGCAAATACTGCAAAGGCGAGAGCAAGGAGCACGTCGACGGCGTCAAGGGGACCGCGTTCAGCGCCTGCGTCAAAGCGGTGGCCCAGGCGGCAAAGAACGACGAACTGACCGGCCGCAAGGCGTGCCAGGCCTTGAGCAGGAAGCACGTCAAAGGCGAGAAGGGGACCCCATTCAGCACCTGCGTCAAGGGCGTCGCCCAGATGCGCAAAGACAAAGCCGACGAAGAATCGGAGTCCTGACCGGAAGCTAGGCGGCGATGGTGCCGTGGCCGACGATCCGATCGCCGGCTAGCAGGACCGCCGTCTGACCCGGGGCAACTCCCGCAAACCCCTCGCCCAACTCCACAGCCAGGGAGGAGTGATGGCCCCTCCCCGCCGCCGAGACAGTGGCGGGGAGGGCGCGGGAGCGGTAGCGCAGCTTGACCGCGTCGACGGTGGCGCCGTCGCGGTGCAGGACCGCGTCGCTGACGCGGACGCTGCGCTGCTCCAGCTCCTGCCGCGTGCCGACGGTCACCGTGTTGGTCGCCGCGTCGGTGGCGAGCACGTAGAGCGCCTCGGGGGCCGAGACGCCGATCCCGCGCCGCTGGCCGACGGTGAAGTCGTGGTGGCCGCGGTGGCGGCCGAGGGTGCGCCCGGCCGAGTCGACGATCGCCCCGTCGCGCTCGCGCAGTCCGCCGTGGCGACGCAGGAAGCCGCGCTTGCCCTGGCCGGCGAGAAAGCAGAGGTCCTGGCTCTCCGCCTTGCGGGCGACCGCGAGATCGTGACGGGCGGCGATCTCCCGCACCTCGGGCTTCGTCAGCTCGGTTAGGGGGAAGCCGAGGCGGCCAAGCAGCTCCGGAGGCAGCGCGGCGAGCATGTAGCTCTGGTCCTTGGCCTGGTCGGCGGCGCCAGCCAGCAGCGGTCCCTCGCCGTCTTCGACGATTCGCGCGTAGTGGCCGGTCAGCAGGCGCTCGGCCCCAACCCGCTCGGCGAGGTCGACCATCGCCGCCAGCCGGACTTCGCCGTTGCAGAGGATGCATGGGTTCGGCGTGCGGCCCTCGGCGTAGCCGCCGACGAAGCGGTCGACGACGCGGCGGCGGAAGTCCGCCTCGAGGTCGAGGGTGAAGTGCGGCATCCCGAGCTGGTGGGCGAGCGCACGGGCGCCGAGCACCGCCTCGGGCGAGCAGCAGGCCTTGGTCCCGTCGGTCTCGGGGTCGGCCCAGAGCTTGACCGTGATCCCAATCACCTCGGCGCCTTCCTCGCGGGCGAGCAGGGCAGCGACGGCGCTGTCGACGCCGCCGGACATGGCGACGGCGATGCGGCGCTGGGGTTGGGACGATTGGCCACCCGTTCCGGGTGTGGTGGCCAATCGTCCTGAGTCCGCGTTCAGATTTAGGGACGAGGAGGCGACGCCCTGGAGGGCTCGGTGAAGGGCGTCCGTGGCGAGTTGGGCAGCGTGGCGCTTGGCAGGGGTGAGACCGCCGATGGCGGCGTCGACCGTGTCGATGTCGATCAGGGCAGCGTCGAGGACGGGGGCGCCGTCGACCATCTCGGCGACAGCGGCGGTGGCCGCCTTGGTGGCTCCGCAACCCTCCGTGTCGACCGAGACCGAATCGATCCGCCCCTCGGCGACGGTGAGAGAGATCCGCGACAGATCCCCGCAGACAGCTCCACCCGCAGCACCCGTGAAGGCACCCTCGGGCGCCGGACCGAACCGGCTCTCGTCTCGTAGGTAGGCCTCGAAAAGCTCTCTCTCCACGCAACCAGGGTAAAGCGCCTCGTCCGCCGGGCCATTCCCACACCTACCTGCCGAGTGGGTGTGGGAAATGGCCCGGCTATCCCAGCGCCAATCTCAAGTCCGCCGCAATCGCCTCCGGTTCGTCCCGCAGCTGGAGCCAGGTGACATGGACCGTCCGATATTCCTCGGCTACAAGTATGCGGTCGCGCAGCCTGTCGCTCTCGAACCGCTTCTTGGTCCCGTGGACACTCCGACTGTCGAGCTCAGCGATGACCCGCTGAGCCTCCGAGAGAGCATCAGCCTCGAAGAAGCGACCACGCAGCGCAAGGTCGGCATTCATACGCGGCCGCGGCAGGCCATGGATGTCGATGAAGGCCAGAAATCGCTCCTCAAACTCGTTCCGCGTGATCCCAACCGGCTCGTCGGAGCCCAACATCTCTCGCAGCACCCGCGTCCCCCGCTGTCCCGAATACCGCTCCAGCAGCAGCGGCAGCGACACCCAATCGGTCTGCCCCTGCACTTCTGCCTCATGCCAAGCCCTCTCCACCTCCCGCTTCTCCGCCACAGCCGCCAGATCGAAGATCGTCCGGAACGGCGAAGTGACCGCGGCCCCTTCCTCGACAAGCCACTCGTCCTCTCGGACCGACGCTTCCCGAGCCCCATCCCGCATCGTCGTACCGCTGTCCCCGTAGATGGATGCGGTCAACTTCTCCAGCGCCAGGGCTATGAGGCCCCCAGAAGGCGCACAAGATCGATGTCTCCATAGCAGCTCACGTCCCACTGAACCTTGAATCCGGAGTCCCTGCGGAGCCTTCTCGTCCGTTTCTTGGCACCTCCTCGTCACTCCCTCAAAGGAGTCTGGTGAGGCGGTCGCGGCGAGGTGGCTGGCGAGCGCCGGACCAAGCGAGGCAAGGACGCAGGGAGCCTGAATAGCAGCGCTATTCAGGCGACTGAGGACGCAGCATCGCGCAGTGTCCGCCGCCGCCAGACGCCCGCCCCGACCGCCTCACCAGACTCCCGAAAAAGGCTCCAACCCGCCGTTGCCGCCTCTAGCTTTGATCCCTTCAAGTGAAGGTGGGTGCCTGCTCCTGATCCCAGGGGACCCGGAGACTTGTCAGCTCCCGCGCCGTTTGTGTTGGGTCAAACGGTGAGACGGCTGTCGAACGGGTTCGAGCCTGGGCTCAACTTACCACCGCGGGCCGGCCGGCAAACGGATTAATCGTCGAGGTTGGAGAGATGCCACTCGGCTTCGCTCCAGCGGTCGGCCGGGACCCGCAGAGAGATATCGCCGCGACCGAAGCGGTCGATCGGCCAGTCGGAGGTGAGGACGGCCTCGATGTCCGCCTCGACCAGGGCCTGGTGCCAGGCGCGAGCGGTGCGCAGGTCGGCGAAATCGCGCACAACCTCCCAGCTGTCGAAGGCCGGGTCGCCGACATGGACCGGCGTCTTTCCAGGCCCGGGGGCCGGGCGCCACCTGCGGGGGATCCAGTCCCGCAGGCCCATCTCAATGCCCCGGAAGTTTGGGTTTGTGGATGCCGATGTTGAGCTCGCGCAGCTGCAGGTCGTCGACCGGGGCCGGGGCGCCGGTCAGCAGGTCGAAGCCGGAGGCGGTCTTCGGGAAGGCGATCACGTCGCGGATCGTCTCCGCGCCGGAGAGGCGCTGAACGATGCGGTCGACGCCGTAAGCGATGCCGGCGTGCGGCGGCGCCCCGAAGCGCAGCGCCTCGAGCAGGAAGCCGAAGCGCGCTTCCGCCGTCTCCTTGTCTATCCCCAGCGCGGCGAAGACCTGCTCCTGGGTCGTGGCGTCGTGGATACGGACCGAGCCACCGCCCAGCTCCTGGCCATTCCAGACCACGTCGTAGGCCTGGGCGCGGGCGGAGCCCGGATCGTCGGGGTCGAACTCGCCGGCGGGGGCGGTGAACGGGTGATGCAGTGCGTCCCATCGCTTCTCCCCCGCGTTCCACTCCATCAGCGGCCAGTCGACGATCCAGACCAGCCGGTTCTCGTTCTCGTCGATCAGACCGAAGCGCTCGCCGAGGTCGAGGCGCAGCTGGCCGAGCACCGCGTCGGTCACAGACCGCTCGTCGGCGACCAGCAGCAGCAGGTCGCCCTCCTCGGCGCCGAGGCGCTGGTTGAGGTCGGCCAGCTCATCCTCGCTGAGGAACTTCGCCGTCGGCGAGCGCCAGCCGTCGCCCTCGCGGAAGGCCCAGACCAGGCCCTTCGCCCCCAGCTCCTGCGCGCGGGAAATGAGGCCGTCGAGCTCGGAGCGCGGCATCTCGCGGCGGCCGGCGTTGAGGCCGCGGATAGAGCCGCCTCCCTCCAGCACCGAGCGGAAGACCTTGAACTCGGTCTGCCGCAGGGCGTCGCCGAGGTCGACCAGCTCGAGGCCGAAGCGGAGGTCCGGCCGGTCGGTGCCGAACCGGCCCATTGCCTCGTCGAAGCACATCCGCTGCATCGGCGACTCGATCTTGGGCCCGCCGACGGCCGCGAAGACGTGGGCCAGCAGCCGCTCGTTGGCCTCGATCACGTCCTCGACGCCGACGAAGGACATCTCGACGTCGAGCTGGGTGAACTCGGCCTGGCGGTCGGCGCGGGTCGCCTCGTCGCGGAAGCAGCGCGCCACCTGGTAGTAGCGCTCGAAGCCGGAGACCATCAGCAGCTGCTTGAACAGCTGCGGCGACTGCGGCAGCGCGTAGAAGGAGCCGGCCTGCTGGCGGCTGGGGACGAGGAAGTCGCGGGCGCCCTCGGGGGTCGAGCGGGTCAGGACGGGGGTCTCGATGTCGAGAAATCCCTCGCCGTCGAGGAACTCGCGCATCGCGTGGACAACCCGGTGGCGCAGTGCGAGCGCCTCCTGCATCGCCCCCCGCCGCAGGTCGATGTAGCGGTAGCGGAGGCGGGCGTCCTCGCCGACCTCGCCGCTGAAGCCCTCGACCTGGAAGGGGGGCGTCTCCGAGCCGGCCAGCAGCTCGGCCCCGGTCACCAGCAGCTCGACCTCGCCGGTCGCCAGGTCGGCGTTGATGGTGTCCTCGGAGCGCCGCACCACCTTGCCGCTGGCGCTGAGCACGTCCTCGGCCCGCAGCTTGTGGGCCAGCTCGAAGGACTCGCCGGAGCTGTCCGGGTTGAAGACCAGCTGGACGATGCCGGTGCGGTCGCGCAGGTCGATGAAGATCAGCCCGCCGTGGTCGCGGCGCCGGTTGACCCAGCCGGCGACCCGCACCTCGGTGTCGACCCGCTCGGGCAGCACCGCGCCGCACCAGGCGTTGCGGTAGGCGTTGGCGCGCAGCGCCGGCGTGTCGTCATTCGCCTGGGGCATCGACGACCCTTTCCACCAAGTCAGCGAGTTCCACCGGCGTTTGGTGTCCGGTTTTCATGTCTCGCAGAATCCATCCGTGGAGGGCAAGCAATAGAACATGAGTTGCCCCGAGCCGGTCGGCCTGTTTCATCTGCGTCTTGATACTGCGTCCGATGAGGTCGACTTCGGCATGAACATCTGCGTTTCGGAGCACGCGTAGGAGCTCAATGACCTGACGATTGAGTCGAGGACTAAATTCTTCTTCATGAGCAATAAAGACCCGACGTTCCTCATCGGGCCTCCCGAGTTCCTCTCCCAGCGCCAGGAGAATTCGCTCGAGACCAACCGCCCATCCCACAGCAGGCGTTGCGGGCCCTCCCAGTTGCTCGACTAAGCCGTCGTAACGGCCGCCGCCGCCAATCTCCGATTGCGATCCTAATTTGGCGCAGTCGAAGGAAAAAATCGTACGGGTGTAATAGTCCAAGCCGCGGACCAAGGTGGGGTCGATCGTGTATTCGACCCCCGCCGAATCCAATAGATCACGCACTTCTTCGAAGTGCTGCGCATCCTCCCCGGCCAGTTTCCCAACGAGGGTTGGAGCGCCACGCATCACTTCCCGAGTTTCCGGGTCCTTTGCATCGAAAGCTCGAAGAGGATTGAGCCGAAATCTTTCCCTCACCGCTTCGCTCAAATCGTGTTCGTTTTCCCTGAGGTAGTCAGTCAGTTCATCTAGGTAAGTAACCCGCAGACCAAAGGAACCAAGGCTCCCTAATCGGAGCCGCAGATCCGGAACACCGATTTCGTTCAGCAATTCGGAGAGGACGATGATGGCCTCTGCGTCCGCGAGAGGGGACGCCGTACCTATGGCCTCGATGCCGATCTGATGAAACTGGCGATAGCGGCCCGCCTGTGGACGCTCGTGCCGAAAGAAGGGCCCTGAATAGCTGAGCTTCACCGGCTGTGCCCATTTATGCATCCCGTGCTCTACATAGGCGCGACAAATGGGCGCGGTGCCCTCGGGACGCAAAGTTAGGCTCCGCTGGCCCTTATCTTCAAACGTGAACATCTCCTTGGTCACGATGTCAGTGGAGCGTCCAACTCCTCGGATGAAGAGATCGGTTTCCTCGAGTATCGGCGTCGAGATTGGCTGGTATCCAGCCCGTGTCAGGACACGAGCCGCGCGGCTCTGTACCCAATCTCTCGCCTCAGCCTGTTCAGGAAGAACATCAGACGTTCCACGCGGTGCCTTGAATCTCTTCGCCATGATGCGGCGACCTTACGCCAGCGAGCCGAGGAAGGGATTGGTCGCGCGCTCGGCGCCGAGGGTGGTCAGCCCCATGTGGCCGGGATGGACGACGGTCTCGTCCGGAAGCGCGTCGAGCAGGCCGGCGATCGAGGCCAGCAGGGTCGGCCCGTCGCCGCCCGGCAGGTCGACCCGCCCGACCGAGCCCTGGAAGAGCACGTCGCCGGAGAAGATCGCCGGCTCTCCCCGCACCGAGTAGGTGACGTGGCCTGGGCTGTGGCCGGGGGTGAAGATGACGTCCAGCTCCAGCCCGGCCAGCTCCAGCGTCTCGCCGCCCTTGACGGTCTCGTCGGCCTCGTAGCTCTCGAACGGGCCGAACTCGGCCCAGGGGACGAAGGACATGATGTCGGCGAGGATCGGCACCTCGATCTCCGGGCAGTAGACCGGCGCCCCGGTCGCCGCGGCCAGCGGCGCGACGGCACCGATGTGGTCGAAGTGGCAGTGGGTGACGAGGATCGCCTCCACCTCCGCCCCGGTCGCCTCGACCGCCTGGAGGATCCGCTCGGCTTCTTCGCCGGGATCGACTACGAGGAGCCGGTTGGAGCCCGCCCGCCGCAGCAGGAAGCAGTTCTCGGCGATCGGGCCGACGGTGAGCATCTCCACGTCGAGCGCCATCGCCTCAGACCGCTCTCATTCGTTCCGGGCGCGGATCCGGGCTCGCTCCCGCCGCCGCCACATCGCCGTGTCGATGAAGTAGGCGGCCGGAACGTAGATGACCATCATGAAAGCGCCAAAGAGGAGCGCCGCACCGAGCGGTTTGCCGAGCACGAGCACGAGCACGGCGGCGAAGATCACCGCGGCGACGCCGCCGCGGCCGAAGGAGCCGCGCCAGGTCGGCGGCAGATCCTGTTTGGCGGCCGGTTTGCGTTTCGAGCGGGCGCGGGCTTTGGCTTCCTCGCGGCTGCGCGGACGGCCGCTGCGCGGTTTGTTGTCGATCCGTCCGCCTTGCGTCCCGCGCTGCTTGCGGCGGCGCTTTTTCTTCGTCTGGGCCATTTTGGGAATTTAGATGATTGATCTAGTCGATCGCTAATCGGTCAGCGCTTCGAGCCGGCGCTCGATCACGTGCCGGGCGGGGTCGAAGCCGCGGATCGGCACCTCTTCTGGATAGCCGGCGAGCGCTGCCTGCGGGATCAGGCCAACCAGCTCGGCTTCGAGCGGCCGGGCGCCGAGCGGTGCGGCCAGGTCCCGTACCCGGGCGACGACCTCGCCCAGCGGCACCGCCAGCGGGTCGTGGACGTTGGTCGAGACCTGAGCCCGGCCGCTGGAGAGCAATAGGCCGATCGCCCGCACCCCGGCCAGGCCGCCGCCGGCTTCGCGCAGCCCGGCGGCGACGGCGCGAGCGACCTCGACGTCGCCGCTGTCGAGCTCGACGTTGAAAGCGGCGAGCGGCGGGCGGGCCGTCACCAGGGTGGCGCCGCCGGTGCGGTGCGGCAGACCGGGGCCGAAGTCGGGGTGCAGCTCGCCCGACTCCATCCGCAGCCACAGCTCCGGCAGGCCGCCGTTGCGGAAGTAGGAGCGCTCGGCCCGGCCAGGGTCGCGCGCCAGCTCGCCATAGAGGAAGACCGGCACCCCGAGGCCGCCGATCTGCGTCGCCACCGCGACCGCCTCGGTGCGGGCGGCCTCGCGGTCGGCCGGGTCGAACCAGACGACCGGGCAGACATCGAGCGCGCCGATCGCCGGGTGGGCGCCGCGGTAGGTGTCCATCTCGATCGTCTCCAGCGCCTCCTCGGCGCCGGCGGCAAGCGCCTCGCTCAGCGTCCCGGGCGCGCCGGCCAGGGTGAAGACGGTGCGGGCGTGGTCGGCGTCGGAGTGGCGGTCGAGCAGGGAGACGCCGTGGCCGAAGGCCTCCTCCAGCCGGGCCAGGCGCTCGGGATCGCTCCCCTCCGAGAGGTTCGGTACCGCGAGCAGGGGCGGCATCCGGGCGACTCCTCAGACGAGCAGGTCGCCGCCGGCCACGATCGTCTCGCCGTCGAGCTCGATGGTCGGTTCCAGCACCACGCAGTCGAGGTGGACCGGGACCTGGACGGTCCCGCCGATCGCCCGCGAGGCGCCAAAGGCGACGTGGCAGGTGCCGAGGATCTTCTCGTCCTCGAGGATGTTTCCGGTGAGGTTCGCCTCCTCGTTGGTGCCGATCCCCAGCTCGGCGACGTTGGTCCCGTCCTCGCCATGGGCGGTCAGCAGCTCCATCAGCCTGGCGCCATCCTCGCCGGTGGCCCCGACCAGGTGGCCCTCGCTGACGGTCAGCTCGACCGGCGTCTCCAGCAGGCCGACGTCGGCGATCGAGCCGTCGACGACCAGGGTGCCGTTGGTCGTCCCCTCGACCGGGGCGATGAAGCCCTCGCCGCAGGGCAGGTTGCCGAAGGCGCCGCGGCTGCCGAGTTCGCCCGCGTCGACGATCCCCATCCGCCCCTCCAGGCCGATCCGCAGGTCGCTGCCGTTTGGGCAGGTGATCCGCGCCTCGGAGCTGCGGTTGAGGCCGGTGACGATCGCCCAGCCGCGGCGGCGGATCTCCTTCAGGTCGGCCGCCATCAGCCGGGTCAGCATTTCCTCGGTCACCCCGGGGAGCGAGCCGACCCGGACCCCGGCGTCGCTGGCGACTTTGCGCGCATCGGTGTGGGAGAGCGACTGGATCGTCGGCGCCAGGACCACGTCGGCCGCGGCCATCGCGGCGGCGACCGCGCGCGGCGGCTCGGCGGCGGCGGAGTCGCGCTCGGAGATCACGGCCAAAGTCGCATCGGCGCCGTCGCCCTGCGCCTCGATCCGCATCAGCGCGCCGATCTCTTCGGTGACGGGATTGCAGACGACGAGCACGTCCTCGCCCGGCGAGATCCCCATGCACTGACGAACGACCGTCTTCACTGCCCTGTCCAGCTCCGCGGTCACTGGCCAACCCTAGCCATGTTGCGCCCCCGATGCAGTCGTTTTCCCCTGCTCCCTCCGAACTTGAAGGGACATTACTGGAATTTCCTCCACCAAAACGACAGAGGCGAACTCAACCGTCGTCGCGGGGATGTCCAATCGCCCAGCTCTGGAACCAAATCAGCCCGATCAGCAGCGCGCCGAAGGCGAGAAACGGCGGAAACCAGCCACTCGGATGGACGATTGCCAGCGAGGCCACAGCAAAGACATCAGCAGCCAGAAGGAACCCCACAAGCACCGGCCGCAGCGCCGCCCAACCGTCCCGAGGAGAGCCACCGCCTCCCTGCCCCATCGCTACGATCCCCCTCCCCGCCGGAGTAGCTCAGCTGGTTAGAGCAGCGGAATCATAATCCGCGTGTCGGGGGTTCGAGTCCCTCCTCCGGCATCCGAGGCCAAGTCCTCGCGGCTCGCCTAGTCCCTCCGGCCCGGCACTAGAAAAGGGACGAAGCTAATCGGCAGTCGCCTTCTGTCAGCCTCGGGGATGTCGTCGTAGTGCTGCGCCCAGAGGCGGAAGAAGTCGGTGGCGTCAATCAGGCGGACTCGGCGAATCTCGTTTCGGGCCTCCACTTCCGCGTCCCGCGTAAATCCGCCCAGGGTGACGAAGAGACCGATGTCATCGCCGTGAAGGGTCGAAACGAAAGCGCGCAACGTCATTGCGCTGGTCTTTCCCTCCTCCCGCTTCACCTGAACCTTTACCCGCGGGCCTTTGGTCCCGAGTGGATCACTTAAGGCGAGGATGTCGACGCCGCGATCTTTGCCTCGCGGCGCAACCCAGTCGACGTAATACCCCATGCCGCGCAGCAACCCGGCGACCAGATGCTGAAACTCGTACGGGTCCATCTGATGCAGGACTCCGCGGACCTCTTCCCAGGAGGACTCTTCCGCCCTCTCTAAGGTCACCGACGTGGTCGCGTCATCTTGTTCCGGATCCTCACCGTCTCCGTGCTCCTCCTTCGCCGGCTGGGCCTCCGCCCATTTTTGGTAGAGCTTCTGAGCCTCGCGCAGAAATTGCTCTGGATCGGTGTACTTCTGATGGGCGTCGAGGCCTTCTTCCGTCGGATTCCACACCCCGGCTTCCTTCACCATCCATCCGGCCTTAACGGCGTTGATGGTGACGAAACGAATCGACTTCTCGAATCGACGCACATCCGAGCCGGGGTAGTTTTCGGCCTCGAAATCGGTCATTCCGAGCCGCGACTCCACCTCCGCCAACACGTCGCGGGCCTTCATCCCTTCGGGGTTGTCTGCGAGCACGTCGAACACACTCCGCAGCAGTTCGCCCCTGCGCTTGCGGTCGAGCCCGGCCATCCGGAGAGAATAACTTCATAAGCTTCACCATATGAATTTCGATGATGCATTCGAGTGGATCGCCCGGCCTCCCGAGGAACGCCAGCCGAGCGAGGCGGCCCCGACCAAGGAGCAGTTGTGCGAGTTGTGGGGCATGGTTCGGGGGCGGATCGGCGCGGAGGGTTCGACCCCTCGCTGGGCGAGGTCCGAGCCGGACGGTTTGCTCGCCAAGATGGCGGGGTCTGGGTTCAGACGAATGGCGATCATGCGGAAGGCGACTACGTGAACTTAACCTTGGAGGTTCACCCGAATGAGCTCTCCCTGAATGTGGTCGGTTGGTTTGACCCGCAGCTCGCGAAGATCGAGCGGTGGCTCCGCAAGCCCGCGGCGTGGAGATTCATGCGGACCCTCGAGGGATGGTGCGTGGTGGTGTTCGTACGCCGCGCCCACATCGATCGAAACGGCAAACCCAACTTCCAGGGGGCGCCGGGCTACGAGCGCGAGCGGATTCCCGTCGACGAGGCGGGAGCGGCGACCATCTCCACGCAGCTGATCGGGCTGCGACCCCAGCTCGAACCGGGGCGCGAGAAGCCGTCCCTGCACATCCGGCGCAGCTGGAGCTCCACGGAGGTGACCTCACTCGACGACCTCGCCGGCTCCATCGCCGGAGAGGTGGAAACCTGGCTCGATCCACTGGAGCAAATTCGCCTGGCCTAGAACAGGTACGGCATACCGCCTCCAAAAATACGGCAATCCTGCTGATGCGGTGGCGCTTTTTCGGGCCTAGGTTCGTTGTGCAACGTCAAGCACACGAATAAGGAGTCAAAGATGGAGCTTTACGGAATTCTTCGCCGCAACGGTTGGAAGACCCCGGCGGATTTGCAGGTCGGTGGGGCGCGATCGGCTGAGGTCGGCGACGAACCGGATTCGGGGGTTCGCTGGATCCGCAGCTACGCGCTCTCCGAGGAGAGTGGCGAGGTCGGCACGTTCTGCGTGTACGAGGCCGACAGCCCCGAGGCGATCCGGGCCCACGCCGAGAAGGCGGAACTGCCGTGCGACGAGATCATCCCGATCCTCGACACGATCGTGATCCGTCCCGACCCCACCCCGGCCACCAATTAGGGCTCAGCCGGCGCCCCCGAAATGCGGGGCGCCGGCCGAGTCGGGCCTAGACTGAAATGACGATGACTGCGTCGACTCCCCTGGTCGGCCGGGCGAGCGAGATCGCCCGGCTGTCCGCTGCCGTGGAGAGCGCGCGCGAGGGCTCCGGGTCGCTGGTCCTCCTCGCCGGCGAGGCGGGGATCGGCAAGACCAGCCTCGCTCGCGAGTCCGCCTCCGCTGTCGATGCGCCCCTCTGGGGAGCCGCGTCGGAGGGTGCCACCGCCGCCTACGGACCGATCGTCGACGCGCTGCGCTCGCGACTGCGTGCCGAGCCCGACGCCCTCGCCGGGTGCGGGCCGCTGCTTCCCCACCTCGCCCTGCTCCTGCCCGAGCTGGGAGAGCCCGCCGCGGAGAGCGACCGGGCGACGATCTTCGAGGCCATCCGCTGCGGCATTGCCCACCTCGCGAACGAGGCGCCGGCGATCGTCGTCCTCGACGACCTGCAGTGGTCCGACGACACCACGCTCGAGCTGCTCGCCGCCCTGGCCGAGCCGCTGCGGCAGATGCCGGTCCTGATCCTCGCCGCCTACCGCACCGACGGGCTGCCGCGCGAGCACCAGCTGCGCTGGCTGCGCAACGAGCTGCGGCGCGGCGACAACCTGCAGGAGCTGGCGCTGGAGCCGCTCGACTGCGATGGGGTCGCCCAGCTCCTCGGCGAGCTGCTGCCGGAGAACCTCTCCCCCTCGCTGGTGCGCACCGTCCACGACCGCACCCTCGGCTCGCCCTTTTTCGTCTGCGAGCTGGTTGCGGCGCTTGAGGTCCGCGATTCGCTGCGCCCCGGCCCGCAGGGCCTGGAGCTCGACGAGCGCGACGAAGTCCCGGTCCCCGACTCGATCCGCGAGGCTGTTCTGGTCGCCGCCTCCGACCTCTCCCCCGCCGCCCGCGAAGCGGCCGAGGTGGCGGCGACGATCGGCCGCCAGGTCGATCTCGAGCTGGCCACCGGGCTCGCCCCGGCCGAGGGCCTGACCGAGCTGCTGGAGGCGGGATTGCTCGCGGAGGGCGACCACGGCCAGGCGTTCTTCCGCCACGCACTCGCCCAGGAGTCGCTTTATGCCGAGGTGCCGTGGATGCGGCGCCGCGACCTTCACAGCCGCCTCGCCGTCGGGCTGGAGGAGCGGGGCGGCTCCAGCCTGGAGATCGCGACCCACTGGCTGGGGGCGGGCGAGGAGACCCGCGCCCGCGAGGCCCTGGTCGAGGCCGGCCGCGAGTCGGAGGCGCTCCACGCCCACCGCGACGCGGGGCGGGCGGCGCGGCAGGCGCTTGACCTCTGGCCCGAGGATGAGGCCGAGGAGCTGCGGGCCGAAACCCTCGCCCGCTGCGGTCGCTGCGCCGAGCTGACCGGGGATCTCAGCGAAGCGGCGAAAGCGTGGCGCGAGCTGGCAGCGGTCCACAGCGGCCGGGGCGACGACCTCGGCGCCGCCGAGGCGCAGCGACGACTGGCTGCGGTCCTCGGCTTGAACGGGGAGTGGGAACAGGCGCAGGCGGCCCGGCGCCTCGCGGCGGAGGGCTTCGCCGCGGCCGACCAGCCGGCGGAGGCGGCGCTGGAGCGCTTGGCGCTCGCCGACCACCACCGGCGCCGGGCGGAGTACGTGGAGGCGATCGCCTTCTCGCAGGCGGCAACCGAGGACGCCGATCGAGCCGGGCGGGCCGACATCGTCGCCCGGGTCGCCGGCCTGCGCGGCGTGGTCGAGGCCAAGGGCGGCGACTACGAGCGCGGCCTGGAGTCGGTGCGCGGCGGCCTTGCCCTGGCACTCGAGCACGACCTCACCCCGATCGCCGCCGAGCTCTACCAGCGCCTCAGCCTCGTCCTCTACGACGGCGCCGACTATCGCCAGGCCGAGGAGGCGCTCGACACCGCCCTTGACCTATGCCGCACCGACGGCGGCGGCGACACCGAGGTCGCCTGCGTCACCTGCCTCGTCTACGTCCTCCGCGAGCGCGGCGAATGGGGCCGGGCCGAGGAGCTCGGCCGCGAGCTGATCGAGACGGACACGGCGGTCTGGGTGGCGGAGGGGCTGATCGGCGCGATGCACGCCTTCGAGGGCAAGCTCAGCTCCGCCCGGCGGCTGCTGACCGCCTCGCGCGAGGTCTCCTCCTCGGTCCGCCACTTCAACATGTACGTCGACTCGACCACCAGCCTGGCCATCGTCGCCGCCGCGGAAGGACTCGACGACGAAGCGGCCAGCCGCTGTCACGAGCTGCTCGCCCGCTGGAAGGAAAGCGAGGACCACCACTACGCGGTCTGGGGCGTGCGCTGGGCGGTCAGCTTCTTCGCCCGCCGCGGTCGCCGCAAGGACGCCCAGCTCTGCGCCGCGGCGCTGGGCCAGATGGCGGCCGAGGGCGGGCATGAGGACGCGGTCGCCGCCCTCGCCCAGGCGGTCGGCGAGCTGGCGCTACTCGAAGGCGACGCGGCCGGGGCCGCCGACAGCTTCTCGCGCGCGGTCGAGCTGCACCGCAACCTGGCGATCCCGCACGAGCGGGCGCAGGTCGAACTGCGGGCCGGGGTCGCCCTCGCCGCCGCCGGCCAGCGCGAGGAGGGGCTGGAGCGGCTCTGCGACGCCTACCGCTGCGCGACCAAGCTGGGAGCACGGCCGCTGGCTGCCGAGGCTGCAAAGGAGGTCGCGGCACTTGGCGAGTCGGTCGCGCAGCGGCTCGGTAACCGTGCCGCGGCGGCCTCCGAGGACGGGGTCGCCCTCACCCGCCGCGAGCTCGAGGTCCTGCGCCACGTGGCCGTCGGCCGCACCAACCGCGAGATCGCCCAGGAACTCTTCATCAGCCAGCGCACCGTCGACATGCACGTCCGCAACCTGCTCGGCAAGCTCGACTGCCGCTCACGGGTCGAGGCCAGCCACCGAGCCGGCGAGCTGGGGCTGCTGAGCTAGCTCGAAGGGCGATCGACGTGGCGTGGAACAAATCGGTTCCCGCGTCGCACAAACGTCAAGGTCGGGAGGCGATCGGCGAAGACGCCAAACAGGGCGCCGCCGACTACGGCAACACTCATCAGGCCCAAGGCCGCCAAGCCCGGGGCGGCATCGACCCAATTCAGAAGCAGCACCATCCCCACCACAGCAAGAGCCGGAGATACCAGCAGAGCGATTCGAGATGCCATGTCGCCAGTGTAGGTCACGTTGCGTAGTCGATCAGGATCCCAAGCCAACAGAAGACAAACCCCAAGAAGAAGCCAGTGGCAGTAGCTCGTTCCACCCTCTCCTTGTCCCAGCGAGCGAGCACGGCCGCATAGCGAGCCGACCCGCCGAAAAGCCCGGTGAAGGCGAGAAGCGAAGTGATCGCGTCCGGCAGTCTCCCGGTAAAGACACCAGCAAGAAGTAGAGCCCACACATACTCAGCTTAAAGGTTTCAGCAGACAAAACCCTTCTGGGTCAATCCGACTTGCCGCCCGGCGGCACCTCGAGCATCAGGGTGACGGGGCCGTCGTTGATCAGGGCCACGCCCATACAGGCGCCGAAGACGCCTTTCTTTGCGCCGAGGAGCTCGCAGAAGCGGTCGTAGAGCGGCTCGGCCGCCTCCGGGCGCGCTGCGGCGACGTAGCTGGGTCGATTGCCCTTGCGGGCGTCGCCGTAGAGGGTGAACTGGCTGACGCAGAGGACCTCGCGGTCGCCGAGCGGCTCGTTCATCCGTCCCTCGGCATCGTCGAAGATCCTCAGCTTGCGAACCTTCTCGGCGAGGCGGTCGGCCTCCTCCTCCCCGTCGCCGACTCCGACCCCAAGCAGGATCAGCATCCCCGGCCCGATCTGCGCCACCCTGTCGCCCTCGACGTCGACCGCCGCCTGGCTGACGCGCTGGACCAAGGCCTTCACGCGCTCGGCCTCAGTCCGCGCCGGGGGCTTCCAGCGCTTCGACTAGGGAGCCAGCGTCGTAGGCGCCGAAGAATCGCTTGCCGTTGACGAAGAAAGTCGGGGTGCCGGTGGCGCCGCTGGCCTCGGCCGAGGCGACGTCGCGGGCAATGCGGTCGCGGTGGGCGTCGGCGTCGATCTCCGCCTCCAGCCGCCCGGCATCGAGGTCGAGCTCATGCGCCAGCTCCAGCATCGTCTCCCGGGAGAGCCGCGGCTGGTTGGCGTAGAGGGCGTCGTGGTACTCCCAGAAGCGGCCCTGAGCCGCCGCTGCCTCGCTCGCCTCGGCCGCCAGCGGCGCCAGCGGGTGGCGCTCAGGGATCGGCAGGTGGCGGAAGCCGAAGACGAGCCGGTCCCCCAGGCGCTCGCGCACCCGCCGCAGGACCGATTGCGCCCCCAGGCAGTAGGGACACTGGAAGTCGCCGAACATCACCAGCTCCAGCGGCGCACCGCGCTCGCCGCGGATGTGATCGAGGTCCTCCAGCGGGGGTGAGAGCAGGTCGTCCACGAGACACGATGTTATGTGCCGATGCAGGACATCGAGTCGATCCTCGTTCTCCTCCTCGCCGCGGCCCTGCTGGTCCGCGTGGCCGAGTACGGCCGGATTCCGGCGCCGATTGTCCTCGTCCTCGGCGGCCTCGCGATCGCCTTCGTCCCCGGCCTGCCGGACGTCGAACTCGACCCGGACACGATCTTCCTCCTCTTCCTGCCGCCGCTGGTTTACGCCGCCGCCTGGCGCTCTTCGCCGCTGGAGCTGCGGGCGGTGGTGCGACCGCTCGCCCTGCTCTCGATCCTCCTCGTCTTCCTCACCGCCGCGGTCATCGCCCTCGTCGCCCACGCCATGGTGTCCGAGCTGAGCTGGGCCGAGGCGGCGCTGCTCGGGGCGATCCTCGCCCCCACCGACGCGGTGGCGCCGATCTCGATCTTCCGCCGCCTCAGCGCCCCGGAGCGGGTGCGGCTGCTGGTCGAAGGGGAGTCGATGATCAACGACGGCACCGCGCTGGTCCTTTACCGGATCGCCGTCGGGGTCGCCCTCGGCGGCGCCTTCAGCTTCGGCGGCGCGGTGCTGGAATTCGTCGGCGTCGCCGCCGGTGGCATCGTCGTCGGCCTGGCGATCGCCTACGTCTCCGACCTCGTCCTCCGCCGCCAGCACGAATCCGACCTCTCGATCATGCTCTCGGTGCTGACCGCCTACGGCGCCTACATCGGCGCCGAGGAGCTGCACGTCTCCGGCATCCTCGCCGCCGTCGTCGCCGGCCTCTACGCCGGCTACCGCTCGCCGCGCTCGCTCGACGCCGACATCCGGCTCAACGCGATCGCCTTCTGGAGCGTCCTCGTCTTCGGGCTCGAGGTCACCCTCTTCGTCCTCCTCGGCCTGCAGCTGCCGGAGATCGTCGACACCCTCGAACAGAGCCCCGACGGAGTGGCCGAGCTGCTGCTGCCGGTGGCGGCGATCGCCGTCGCCTCGATCGCCACCCGCCTCGCCTTCGTCTTCGCGATGCGCGGCGACGCCGGCGAAACGCCGGGCGAACGCTTCGCCGTCGGCTGGAGCGGGATGCGCGGCGCCGTCTCCCTGGCCGCCGCCCTGGCGGTGCCGCTCAGCGCCGAGGCGCGGCCGCAGATCATCTTCCTCACCTTCGCCCTGATCCTCATCACCCTCGTCGGCCAGGGCCTCTCACTCCCCTACGTCGTCCGCGCCCTGCGCCTCGAGCAGCCACGCCGCTGGTCCAACGAAGAGGCGGTGGCGCGGATGGAGGCGGCCCAGTCGGCGCTCGACCGGATCGACGAGATGGAGGAGGAGAAGCGGGCCAGCGAGGCTCAGCTGGGACGCCTGCGCGACCTCTACCGCGCCCGCTTCCGGATGTGCCAGGCGGTGCTCGGCGGCGAGGACCCCGAGGCCGCGGCCCGCGAGCAGCGGATCGCCGACTACGGCGAGCTGCGGCGCGAGCTGATCGGAATCGAGCGCGACGAGTTGCTCGAGCTGCAGGGGAACGGGCGGTTGCGCGACCAGACCATGCGCCAGATCGAGCGTGATCTAGACCTCGAAGAGGCCCGGATTCGAACCTAGCTTGCCGGTAGGAGGGTCCGGTCACCCTCCGCGTGAATTTATCGCGCCCCTATGTCGGGGCTGGCTCCCGATGATGCTGCCCGCCTATGGCGGGCAAAAATCAGATTGCATATCGCGTGCTTCGCACACATTCCCGCAGAGGGTGACCGGACCCTCTAACGACAGCATTCGTCTGACGGCCCATAGATCCAATCGCTGTCGCGAGGAGGGACGGGTGTCCCTCTCCCGACCGGCGTCCCTGATTTTTGTGCTCGCTGGGTCGGCGAGAGATGAACGCTTAAAGGCAAAAATCCCAGGAAGGGAGAGGGACACCCGTCTCTCCCTACGGGTGAGCGCTCAGGCGAAGAACTCGCGGGCCTTCTCGGCGACGAGGTCTGGTTTCTCGTCGGCGATGAAGTGGCCGCAGCCGTCGACCAGCTCCAGCTGCATCTGGTCGGCATGCTTCTCGTAGCCGTCGAGGAGCGTGTACTTCAGGGCCTGGTCGCCTTTGCCGAACAGGAGCTTGGTCGGAACCTCGAGGCGGGCCTTGGCGTAGCGGCCTTTGGCGATCTCGGGCACCTCGTGGAGGTTGAAGACGCGGTAGGTCTGGACCGCGGCGTTGGCCCTGGCCGGCTCGGTGAACTGGTCGCTGAAGGTGTGCAGGGTCGCGTCGTCCCAGACCTCGCGGCGGACCGAGGCGCCGGCCAGGACTTTCGGCACGAACTTGCCGCTGGTGTGCAGGCGGAGACCGATGCCCGGGCTGAGGATCAGCCACTGGTACCAGAAGCGCCAGAGGTGGGGCGCCATCTGGCGCATCGTCGTCCACGGCGGCAGGATGTTGAGCGCCAGGTAGCGCTCGAACCGCTGCGGCGCCTTCAGCGCCAGAAGAAAGCCGATCCAGGCGCCCCAGTCGTGGCCGACCAGCTTCACCCGCTCGATCCCCAGCGCGTCGAGGACGGCGAGCACGTCGTCGGCCATGTCCTCCTTCGCGTAGCCGCTCGGCGGCGCGTCGGACCAGCCGTAGCCGCGCAGGTCGAGAGCGATCACCCGGTAGCGGTCCGCAAGGGCCGGCATCAGGTGGCGCCACTCGTACCAGTGCTGCGGCCAGCCGTGCAGGCAGAGGACGACCTCGTCGCCGGACCCGGCTTCGGCGTAATGGAACCGGATGCCGCGGGCGTCGATCCAGTGATGGCTGACGCCGTCTATCTCGGGTGGCTGGCTCACCAGCCAGACAGGCTATTCGTTCAGTGCAGCGTGGTCGCCGCGGCCTGGCGGAAATCGTTGAGGATCTGCTCCATCGCCCCGACCTCGCAGGGAACCCCTTCGGGCCAGTCCTTCTCAGGGTGCTCGTGCAGCGTCTTCAGCCCGTTGCCGCTGATCACCGCGACGACGGTCTCGTCCGGCCCGATCTTCCCTTCCTGGGCCAGCCGCGCCGTCGAGGCGATCGTGGTGCCGCCCGCCGGCTCGGTGAGGATTCCCTCGGTCGCGCCGAGCAGGTCGATCGCGCTCCAGATCTCGTCGTCGGAGGCGGTAGCCGCCGAGCCGCCGCGCGAGCGGACCGCGTCGACCACCAGAGTTCCGTCGCCCGGGGCGCCGATCGCCAGCGAGTGAGCGGCCGTCTCCGGCATCTGCGGCTCAATCTCGCCGCCGCCGACGATCGCGGTGGCGATCGGCGAGCAGCCGCTGGCCTGGGCGATGTTGATCTTCGAGCTCGCGGTCTCGGCCAGACCGACCGTCTCCAGCTCGACCAGGCCCTTGTGGACCCGCGAGGAGAGAGTGCCGCCGGCGGCCGGGATGACGAAGTGGTCCGGCGCCTGCCAGTCCAGCTCCTCGACCACCTCGAAGGCCATCGTCTTCGCCCCCTCGGCGTAGAACGGGCGCAGGGTGATGTTGGCGAACTCCATCCCGTTGGTCAGGGCCAGCTCGCGGCAGGCCCGGTTGGCCTGGTCGTAGTTGGCGTCGAGCTGGATCACCTGGGCGCCCATCGCCCGGCAGGCCTTGGCCTTGCCCTTCTCCATGTTGCCCGGATAGAAGATGTAGGGACGGGCGCCGGCCTGGGCCGCCAGCGAGGCGACCGCGGTGCCGACGTTGCCGGTCGAGACGCAGCCGACCTCGTCCTTGCCCAGCTCCAGCAGGCGGGCGATCGCCATCCCCACCACCCGGTCCTTGTAGGAGAGCGAGGGACGGTTGGTCGAGTCGTCCTTCAGGTAGAGATTGCTGAGGCCGAGCTCGGCGCCGAGCCGCTCGGCATGGATCAGCGGCGTTTTGCCGGCGAACTGGGCGACGCGCTGCTGGGCGCGGCGGTTGAGGATCGGCAGCAGCTCCTCGAAGCGCCAGACGTTCCAGGGGCGCTCCTCGAGCGGGCGGGCGGAGATCCGCTCCTTCGCCAGCTCATAGTCGTAGTCGACGTCGAGCCCTTCGCCGCAGGCCGGGCACTTGAAGGCGCGGTCGAGCAGGGGCGTGCGATAGCTGCACTCGCGGCAGACGAGTTCGGTGGCACAGGAGCTGGTCCGGAGCCCGTAGGGCTCAGTGAGATGCGGATCCACCGCGTCACTCATGACTCCTCCTTTGCCGCCGAATTGTCGACGTCGATCCGGTTAATCGCACGGGTATAACACATGGCTGGACACTGCTCAATGCTTTCTGCGCAACAGTCAGGGAGGCGAGACCGCCGATCCCTTCCAGGAAGGTAGCGAAAGCAGGGGCGGGCGCAACCCTGCTGTAGTCTCTTGTCTGTAGAGGTTCTGTCCGCAGATTAGGAGGATCGCCTCGATGACCCCCCAGGAGCGCTTCGCCGTCAATCTACGCAAGGCCCGAGTCGAGGCCGGCATCTCCCAGGAAGAGCTGGGCTATTTGTGCGATCTGCACCGCACCGAGGTCTCGCTGCTGGAGCGCGCCGGTCGCGAGCCGCGGATGGCGACGATCGTCAAGCTCTCAGGCGCGCTGAACACCTCGGTGGCCATCCTCTGCGACGGCGTCTCCTGGCTGCCGAAAGCCAAGCGCTTCGACGTCAAGCGCCCGCCCAAGGCGTAGCCGCAAAGAAAACGCCGCGCGGTCGTGGCGCGCGGCGTTTAGGAGCGAACGATGAAGGGAGGCGGGGCGACGCCGGCCGAGCCGGCGTGACCAGGAGCCGTCATGACGATGTAGGTCCTGGCTCAGGATTGGTCCTCCTTTGCCACCCCAAGGCGGTTTCCCATATCCGAGAAGCCCCGCCTCCTTCACCGGTTGATCGCCCGGCAGAACCATTCATAACAGAATCGAATCTATCAATCAAGGCTATTTGTTCATTACTGCGTATTCGCCTCAAGGGGCCGGCGAGGCGGAGGGCGAGACCGGTATCTCGGCCGTCTCCGGCCAGCTTTGGAGGGTCTCAGAGTTGGCCTCAACTCCGGTCGCCAGCAGCAGCTCCTCGGCGATGTGCGGGGCGAAGGGCACCAGCGTCCGCGCCAGCAGCACCAGGGCGGCGAGCTGCGCCTCGGCGTCGGCGCGGTCGAGCTGACCGCGCCGTTTGACCACCCGCTTCTCGAAATCCTGAATCCGCTCGAAGAGGCGGGTGATGTTGCGGATCGCCTTGTGCATCTGCAGCTGCTCGACGTCCTCGGTGATCTTCTCGAGGCCGGCCTCGCACCATTTGCGCAGGCGGTCGCGCATGTGCTCGGTGTCGGCCGCGGCCTCGGGATCGTGCTCGAGCCCCTCCAGCGAGGCGAGCCGCTCGTGGGTCTGGTTCCAAAGGCCGCGCAGGAAGCGCGAGGCGAAGCGAACCGCGCCGTCGCTCCAGTTCAGCGTCTTCGCCGGCCCCGCGGCGTAGAGCACCGCCAGCCGAACGGTGTCGGCGCCGTGCTGGGCGACCAGCTCGTCGGGGTTGACGACGTTGCCGAGATGCTTGCTCATCTTGCGGCCGTCGGCGATCACCATCTCGTGGAAGAGGCAGCCGGCGAACGGCTCCCCCTCCCCCATGAACTCGAAGGGCCCGATGTCGCGCAGCGCCTTGGTGACGACGCGCTGGTCGAAGACGAAGCCGCCGCTGTCGTTGCCGGCGACGAGCCGCTCGGAGGGCAGCCACTCGCGCAGCTCGGGGTGGGTGAACATCTGCTCGTCGCGGTCCTCGGGCGGGACCGCGGCCGGGACCCAGAGCCAGAGCGCGTCGAAGTGGCAGTCCAGGGTGTCGGTCTCGCGCCGGGCGGCGCCACCGCACTTGGGGCACTCGACCTCGGCGAAGTCCGGCCGCTCAGCCAGCGGATTCCCTTCGCCGGTCGGCTGCAGGTCGCGGGGCAGAACCACCGGCAGGTCGGCCTCGGGCACCGGCACCGGTCCGCACTCCTCGCAGAGCACGATCGGGATCGGGCACCCCCAGGCGCGCTGGCGGGAGATCGAGAAGTCGTTGGCGCGGTAGCGGATCGCCTCGCGGGCGGCGCCGACCGGCGCCGGCGCCGGTCCCTCGTCCTCGCCTTCCGGCGCGGCCGGGACCTCAACCCGCTGCAGGCGCTCGGCGAGGTCGCGGTCGGCCTCGTCGATCGCCGGGATGCCGAGCGCCGCCGTCGGCCCGAAGCGGGCGTCGACCAGCGGCGAGACGACCACCGGCAGCGGCTCGCCGCCGGGGCCGGAGACGGTGTTGCCGGTGTCGACCAGCGGCACCGAGCGGGCGTCGCGGGCGCTCCGCTCCCAGCCGCCCGAGCGCATCTGCTCCAGCTCCTCGCGGGCCGCCGGGTCGCCGAGCCAGGCGTCGACCTCGGGATGGCGCGGTGAGAGCAGGACGAAGCTGGCGCGACCGGCGAACTTGCGATGCGGGGTGAAGACGGTCAGCGAGCGGCCCTCGCCCTCGAGCTCCAGCTCGACCCCGTCGGAGCGGCCGAGGATGTAGCGCTGGGTCGCCAGCGAGAGGTCGTCCCACTTGCCGCTCTCGGCCAGCAGCTCGGTGTTGCGGTCGTTCTCCTCCAGGTAAGGGGTGATGCGCAGGAACCAGGTCGGCCGCCGGATCAACCGCACCTCGTTGTGGCAGCGCCAGCAGCGGCCGTCCTCGACCTGGATCGAGGCCAGGGTGGTCTGGCAGGTGTCGCACCAGTCGACGGTGGTGTCGGCGCGGTAGATCAGGTCGCGCTCGAGCAGGGTGAGGAAGAGCCACTGGGACCAGCGGTACTGGCGCTCGTCGGAGCTGTAGAAGACGCGGTCGTAGTCGAAGGAGAAGCCGAGGCGCTTCATTTGGCCGAGCATCCGCTCGCCGCACTCCTCGACCCACTCGGCGGGCGGCACCTGGCGCTCGATCGCCGCCAGCTCGGCCGGCAGCCCGAAGGCGTCGAAGCCGAAGCCGAAGAGGACCGAGTCGCCGCGGCCGCGGCGGAAGCGGGCGTAGGAGTCGCCGATCGAGTAGTCCCGGACGTGTCCCATGTGCAGGTTGCCCGAGGTGAACGGGCTCGAGGGCTTGACGTAGACGCGCTCGCGGCCGTCGCGCAGCTGCGGGGCGGCGTAGTCGCCGCGCCCCTCCCAGGCCTCCTGCCGCGCAGCCTCGATCGCCTGCGGGTCGTAATTCGGTTTGCCGTTGCTCATCTCAGACCAATCATGCCTGAGGCGTAAAGGCGCCCCGTCCTACGCGCTTCTATTCGTCGAAGGTCCAGAGCTTGTTGCCGACGAAGTTGAAGGGCATCGCGACGGCAACAGCGATCGCCTGCGCGGTGAGCTCGCCGACCACGTCGCCGGAGACCAGCGCTTCGAGCACGACCAGGTTGATGATCAGCGAGGCGATGCTGACGGCGAAGAAGCGGGCAGCCTGGAAGTGCGCCGGCCGCTCGCCCGGCTCGAAGGTCCAGTGCCGGTTCCAGAAGAAGTTGTTGGTCACGGCGACGATGAAGGCGCCGATCGCAGCGATCACGTGATGAACGTCGAAGACGCCCGTCAGCAGGGCGAAAGCGGCGAGGTTGATCAGGTAGCCGGAGCCACCGACGAGACAGAATTTGGCCAGCTGGATCCATTTCGCCGGCTGCCGGGCGGCAGCGCTGATCCTGGAGGCGACTTCGGTGGCAGGGGTCATCGCGAACCCGGCAGGTTAACGAGAGTCGTGGCTGCCACCCCGATCCGCGTAGTCTTCCCGCTCCGATGGGCACGAGAAAGGCAACTGTGACGGCCGTGGCGCTGGCAGCCGCGGCGGTGGCGCTGGCGCTCGTCTTCGGCGGCAAGAAGACGCCGGAGAGCGCCAAGGCCAACGAAGCGGCCCCGGGCGCGCCGGCGGTGGAAATCATCTCTCCCCGCAACGGCGCCCGCCAGACCAGCCACGCCGCCGTGGTCAAGGTCGCGGTCGGGAACTTCCAGCTTGCGCCACGCCAGCTAGGCGGCGAACCGCAGCTCGGCGAGGGCCACCTGCGCTTCAGCCTCAAGCGGGTGCCGGACTGCGTCGACCCGAAGAAGCTGCTGGACGCGATCAACAGCCCGGTCGGCAAGGGCCGGCTGGTCGGCAGGTCCTTCGACTACCCCGCCTACGCGGGGGCGAACGGCACCCTGGCCGAGCAGCTCGGCACCGCCGGCAGCTACTCCCCCGCGACCAGGCCGGAGATCTACTACCACGGCCTCCCCCCCGGCTTCTACCGCCTGATCGTCAACCTCGCCCAGAACAGCGGCATGCCGACCCAGTTCCACGACGTGACCAACTTCCAGATCCTCCCCCGCCACAACAAGGGACCGAAACCCTGCGGTCCGGGCAAGGTCCCCAGCGCCAAGGCCGCCGCCCGCCTCGAATAGAAGTCAATACTTCACTTTGTATAGTGGCTAGGTGCGTACTTATCGCCGCTTGATGGGTTTCCTGCGTCCCTACCGGGCGCAGCTCTGGGGTTCGCTGGCCTTCGCCTGGGCGGCGATGGGGATGACGGTCCTGATCCCGTGGCTGATCGGCGAAGCGGTCAACGCGGTCGAGGACGGGAACAAGCCGGACCTGCTGCCGCTGGCGCTGGCAATCGTCGGCGCCGGGATCCTGCGGCTGGGGCTGACGGTGGTGCGGCGGGTGGTAGCCGGCAAGGTCTCGCTGGCGGTCGAATTCGACCTCCGCCAGCAGTTCTACGCCCACCTGCAGCGGCTCGACCTCGGCTTCTTCGATTCGCAGCAGACGGGGCAGCTGATGTCGCGGGCGACCGTCGATCTGCAGTCGATCCGCTTCTTCCTCGGCTACGGGCTGATCTTCATCACCCAGAACCTGCTGACGATCACCCTGGCGGCGGTGGTGATGATCGCGATCAACCCGCTGCTGGCGCTCGTGGCGCTGATTCCGGCCCCGTTCGTGATCCTCGCCGCGACGAAATACAGCCAGATCTCCCGCCCGGCCCAGCAGGAGGTGCAGCAGCGGATCGCCGAACTGACCGCCGAGGCGGAGGAGAACGTCTCCGGAATCCGCATCGTCAAGGCCTTCGCCCGCGAGGAACACCAGCTCCACCGCTTCCAGCGCGTCGTCGCCCGCGTCTTCGACCAGAGCATCTACACGACCCGCGTCCAGGCCTTCTTCTCACCCTTGATTGGACTGCTGCCGCAGATCGGGATCGCGCTGGTGCTGCTGGTCGGCGGCCGCGAGGTGATCAACGGCAGCCTCAGCCTCGGCGCCTTCGTCGCCTTCTACACGTACGTGGCGATGCTTGCCGGGCCGATGCGCTCTCTCGGCATGGCCCTGGGGATGGCCCAGCGGGCCGTCGCTTCCGGCAATCGCATGTTCGAAATCCTCGACCGCGAACCGGCGATCCAAAGCCCGCCCGGCGCCCCCGCCCTGCCGCCCGGCGACGGCTCGGTTGAGCTGCGGGGCGTGACCCTCCGCTACGGCGACGCCGCGCCGGCGCTGAGCGCACTCGACCTCGACGTCGAGGCGGGCAAGACGATCGCGCTGGTCGGCCCCTCCGGCGCCGGCAAGACCAGCCTGGTCGGCCTCGTCGCCCGGCTCTACGACCCCGTGCAGGGGACGGTGCTGGTCGACGGCGCCGACGTGCGCGACGTCGACATCGAGTCGCTGCGTTCGCAGATCGCCTTTGTCGCCGACGACAGCTTCCTCTTCACCGCCTCGGTCGCCGAGAACATCGCCTACGCCCACCAGGATTCCTCGCTCGAGCAGATCGAAGCCGCTGCCGGCCGCGCCCAGGCCGACGCCTTCATCCGCGCGCTGCCCGAGGGCTATGAGACCCGGGTCGGCGAGCGCGGCCTCACCCTCACTGGCGGCCAGCGCCAGCGGGTCGCGATCGCCCGCGCCCTGCTCGCCGACCCCCGGATCCTGATCCTCGACGACGCAACCTCCTCGGTCGACGCGACGACCGAGGCCGAGATCAAAAAGGGCCTGCAGGAGGCGATGGCGGGGCGGACGACGTTCATCATCGCCCACCGCCTCTCGACCATTTCCCTGGCCGACGAGATCGTCGTCCTCGACGGCGGCACGATCGTCGACCGCGGCACCCACGAGGAGCTGCTGGCGGGCTGCGGCTTCTACCGCGAGATCGCCGAGCATGGCCTCGCCGACTCGGTCTTCCTCCAGCGCGACCTCGAGGAGCGCGAGGAGGTGGCACGCCTGTGAACGACGGCGGTGGCAGGATCGGCAACATCGGCCGGCTCTTCGCCGACCTCTGGCGCCTGGTTCGCGGCGAGGACCAGCGGGCGCGCAAGGTGCGCTGGATGATCGGCCTGCTGGGGCCCTACCGGCGCCGGGTGATTCTGATGTTCATCGCCCTGGTGCTGGAGACCGCCGCCGCCCTCGCCCCTCCCTATCTCCTCGGCAAGGCGATCGACAGCGGCATCAGCGCCGGCGACGTTTCCACGCTCGACTGGATCGTCGCCGCCTTCGTCTTCGCCACCGTCCTCTACGCCGTCGCCACCTACTGGGAGACCTACCTCGTCGGCTGGATCGGGACCCGGGCGCTGCAGGATCTGCGCGAGCGGATTTTCACCCACCTGCAGTCGATGTCGATCGGCTTCTTCACCCGCCGCAGCCCCGGCGTCCTGATCTCACGGATGACCAACGACGTCGAAGCTCTGAACCAGCTGGTCACCAACGGCCTGGTGACGATCTTCTCCAGCACCCTGACCCTGGTCGGGATCGTCGTGATCATGCTCTTCCTCGACGTCAAGCTGGCGCTGATCACCTTCGTCACCTTCCCGCTGCTGGCGGTGGCAAGCGTCGTCTTCCGAATCGTCTCCGCCGGCACCTACCGCGCCACCCGCGAGCGCATCGCCGCGGTCACCGCCTACCTGCAGGAGACGCTCAGCGGCGTGCGGGTGGTGCGCAGCTTCGGCCAGGAGCCGCGCCACGTGGCGACGATGACCGACCTGAACGAACAGAACCGCGACGTCAACATGAAGACCGTCTACCTCAACGCCTCCTATTTCCCCGCGGTCGAACTGCTGGCGGCGGTGGGGACGGCAGTGATCCTGCTCTACGGCGGCAGCCAGGCGATCAGCGGGGCGCTCGAAGTCGGCGTCGTCGTCGCCTTCGTCGGCTACCTGACCCGCTTCTTCGAACCGATCCAGGAACTCTCCCAGCTGTACACGACCTACCAGCAGGGGATGGCAGCGCTGGACAAGATCTTCGACCTGCTCGACACGAAGCCGGACATGATCGACGCGCCCGGCGCGATCGACCCGGGGACGCTGCGCGGCGAGATCGAGCTCGACGGCGTCTGGTTCTCCTACGCCGAAGGCGACGAGCCGGCCGAGAGCGCCTGGGCGCTGCGCGAGGTCGACCTGCACGTACCGCCGGGACAGACCCTGGCTCTGGTCGGCTCGACCGGCGCCGGCAAGTCGACCTTCGCGAAGCTGGTGGCGCGTTTCTACGACCCGCAGAAAGGGATTGTCCGGGTCGACGGCCACGACCTGCGGGGCGTCCAGCAGCGGGCGCTGCGGCGCCAGCTGGGAATCGTGCCGCAGGAGGGCTTCCTCTTCTCCGGCAGCGTGCGCGAAAACGTCGCCTTCGGGCGGCCGGAGGCGAGCACCGAGGAGATCGAGGCGGCGATCGCCGCGGTGGGCGCGACCGAGTTCGTCGCCGCCCTCCCCGACGGCCTCGACACCCAGGTCGGTGAGCGCGGCATCCAGCTCTCGGCCGGCCAGCGCCAGCTGGTCGCCTTCGCCCGCGCCCTGCTAGCCGAGCCGCGGATCCTGATCCTCGACGAGGCAACCTCCAACGTCGACGTGCGGACCGAGAAAACGATCGAGCGTGGCCTCGAGCGCCTCCTCCACGGCCGCACCGCGATAGTCATCGCCCACCGCCTCTCCACCATCCGCCGAGCAGGCAAGATCGTCGTCCTAGAAAACGGCCAGATCGCTGAGCAGGGAACCCACGACGAACTGATCGCGTCCGGAGGGCCCTACTCAAAGCTCTACGGAGCCTGGTCGGAAACCGCCGCGTAGAAGAAGGCTTGCCGGTAAGAGGGTCCGGTCACCCTCCGCGTGAATTTGTCGCGCCCCTATCGGGGCTTGCTCCCGATGACGCTGCCCGCCTATGGCGGGCAGGAATTAGATTGCATATCGCGTGCTTCGTACACATTCCCGCGGAGGGCGACCGGACCCTCTAACGACAGCTTGCGTTAGACGGCCGTAGTTCCAGCCGCTGTCGCGAGGAGGGACGGGTGTCCCCTTCCCGACCGGCGTCCCTGATTTTCGTGCTCCCTGAGTCGGCGAGAGATAGACGCTTAAAGGCGAAAATCCCAGGAAGGGAAGGGGACACCCGTCCCTCCCTACAGGTAAGCGCTAGATCAACCGGGCCCGACGCCGCCGGATTCGCCGCTCGGTTCGGGAGCGGGTGCTTCTTCGAACCCGCCGCCGGCGCCGCCGGTTTCCGGTGCCACTTCTTCTTCGGGCACGATTTCTTCTTCCGGCGCCGGTTCGACGTATTCGGGTTCGACCCCGCCTTCTTCGCCGCCTTCGAGTTCTTCGCCTCCGGGCGCGGTTTCGCTGCTGCCGGCCGGGGTCACGACCCCCGGTTCTTCGCTGCAGTCTTCGAAGCCGTAGATCGCCGCCTGCGACTGGAATTCTTCCAGCGCGGCGCTGGCTTCCTGGCCGGCTTCTTCCATCGCCAGGACGTCTTCGCGTTCGGCCGCCAGTTTAAGTTCGCCCTCGACTTTGGCCAGCTGTTCCGAGGCTTCGGAGAATTTCACGTAGGCGCTGTCGCTTTCCTCCGGTGCGCCCAGGCCCTGCAGGCGTTCGACCATGCCGAGGTAGAGGTTGGCGACTTTTTCGCTCTGGCCGGCGCTGCTGGCTTCTTCGGTTTCCGACGCGGTGAGGGCGCCGACGCCCGCGTTGACCTCGGCGCAGATGGCGTCCCCCTGGGCGATCAGTTCGTCCTGGGTCAGCGCCATCGTTTCTTCCACGGTCGGCGTGCTGGTTTCGGTTTCGTCGCTGCCTCCGCCGCAGCCGGCGACGAACAGCGCGATCAGGGCTGCGAACAGGAGCAGGGCGAGCTTGTTGCCGGGGATCCTCACGGGGGCGAAGCTAGCAAAGGGATTAGACGCCTTTGCAGGAGGGTTAGGCGGAGTTGGCGGTTTACTGCGGCCCAGGGACTCGAACCCCGACTGCCTCTTCCAGAGAGAGGTGTGCTGCCATTACACCAGGCCGCAACGGCACTTCCCAGGATAAGGGACTCAGGTGAAGGGCGTGCGCTCGGCGATCATCTGGCGCGCTTCGGCGAGTTCCTCCGAGCGGCCGACGCTGAGGCAGCCGCCGACGCGATCCCCCTGCAGGTACCAGACTGCGAACTCACCGCCGTCGCGGTCGCCGCGCCAGACCTCGCGATCCCACTCGGCCGCCGGCCCGACGTACTCGAGGCTCGCCCAGTCGGCGAGGTCACTGAAGAAGTAGGGCACGACCTCGTAGTCGGCGCCGTCGCCGAGCATGTTGCCGGCGGCGTGGCTGCCCTGCTGCATCGCCACGTCCCAGTGCTCGACGTGGATGCGGCGGCCGTGGACGACGCTGTCATAGGAGGCGCAGTCCCCCGCGGCGTAGATCCCCGGCGCCGAGGTCTGAAGCTTCGAGTCGCAGACGATGCCGCCGTCGCCGACCTCGATCCCGGTCCGCTGGGCCAGCATCGCGTCGGGCCGCACCCCGGCGCCGACGACGACCGTGTCGCACTGGACGCTGAGGCCGCTCTCGCAGACGACCGCCTTGACCCGGCCGTCGCCCTCGAAGGCGCTCAGCGTCTCGCCGCCGTGGAAGGTGACCCCGTGGGATTCGAGCTGCTCCTGGAACCAGCTGCCGGCGTCCTCGCCGAAGGTTCGCGAGAGCGCCACGTCCTCCATCGCGAGGACCGTGCACTTCGTCCCACGCGCGGTCAGCGAGGCTGCCACCTCGCAGCCGATGTAGCTGCCGCCGACGAGGACGACGTGCTCGGCCGCCTCGGCGTCGGCCCGGATCGCGTCGGAGTTGCCGAAGGCGCGCAGGTAGTGGATCCCCTCATTCTCGGCGCCCTCGACGCGGAGGATGTTGACCATCGCCCCGGTGCCGATCAGCGCCTTGTCGAAGCCGACCTCCTCCTCGCCCTGGATTTTCGCCGTCCGCGACTCGAGGTCGAGCGCCATCACGTTCTTGCCGGTCAGCAGCTCGACGCCGTTCTCCTCGTACCAGGAGCGGCCGCCGTTGACGTGGGCGTCCTCGCGGCTGGCGTCGCCGCGCAGGTACTCCTTCGAGATCGGCGGCCGTTCGTAGGGCGGCTCCGGCTCCCGCCCGACCAGCAGGATCGAGCCCTCGGCGCCGCGCCGGCGCAGCTCGGAGGCGCAATGGGCGGAGGCCATGCCGCCACCGATCAGCAGGAAGTCGACCTCTCTGTCGGGCATGGGTACCGCTTACCCGCTCAGGCGCCGTTCGACCCGCTGCCCTCAGGCCCGAACAGGACTTTCAGGTCCTCCTCCTTGCCCGGGTCGAGCACGGCGAGGATCTCGTCGCCTTCCTCCAGCACGGTGTCGGCGGTGGGGACGAACCCCTTGCCCGAGCGCAGGACGGAGATCAGCAGGCTGCCTTCGGGCATCTGCAGGTCGCCGACCCGGCGGCCGGTCACGCCCGAGTCCTTGCCGAGCAGCATCTCGATGATCTCCAGCTGCTCCTCCTGCAGGTCGAGCAGGTGGACCAGGCCGTACTCGGGCACCTCGTGCTCGAGCAGGCGCAGGATCAGGTCGGTGGCGGAGACCGAGGGCTTGACCCCCAGTAGATCGAAGTGCTGGCGGTTGCGCGGGTTGTTGACCCGGGCGATGATCTGATCGACCAGGTACTTCTCCTTGGCGACCTGGCAGATCAGCATGTTGTCCTCGTCGTCGCCGGTCACCGCGATCACCATGTCGGCGCGCTGGATCCCGGCCCGCTCCAGCACCCAGAGCTCGGAGGCGTCGCCGTAGGAGACGTTGTGCTCGAGCTCCTGCTCGACGGTCAGGTAGCGGCGGCGGTCGTTCTCGATCAGGGTCACCTCGTGGCCTTTGTCGAGCAGCTCGCGCGCCAGGTTCCAGCCGACCTTCCCCGCTCCGACGACGATGATGTACATGCGCTCCGGCTCGCTCCCTATGCCGCCGCGGTGGCGTCGGGGGTCCCGCCGCGGCCGGCGGCGTCGCGCACCGCGCCCTCGAGCAGGTCGATCGCGACCCGGGTCGGGCAGATCGTGTTCAGGCCCTGCCGCTGGTACCACTCGGCCCGCAGCGGGTCGAGCACGCGGGCGATCACGGTCGGCACCTCGTAGCGGCGCTGGGCGATCTGGGCGATGATGATGTTGGTGTTGTCGCCGTCGGTGGAGGCGATGAAGACGTCGGCGTTCTCGATCCCGGCGGCCTCCAGGGCCTCGGTCTCCAGGCCGGCGCCGACCGTGAACTGGCCGCCGAGGTCCTCCCAGCTCTTCTCCAGGCCGACCTCGAGCCGGGCGTGGGACTCCGGGTCCTCGTCGAGGCAGGAGACGGCGTGGCCCTCGCGCAGCATCGCGCGCGCCACCGAGGAGCCGACCCGCCCGCAACCGACGATCAGAACGAACATTGGCCCGGATACTACGACCAAAGGACGCCCGAACGAGCCCTACTCGGGTTCCGGCGGGGCCGTGAGCAGGACCTTGCAGGGCGCTTTTTTCAGCACGTACTCGGTCGCTGCCCCGATCTCCTCCGGCTTGGCGGCGCCGATCCCGCCGAACACGCCGCCGCCGCGGATCTTGGTCGGCGGCTCGCCGCCGATCACGATCGCTTCGGAGTTGCTGCGCCGCGCCGCCTCGAGGATCCCAGCGCCGACCTTGCGGGCCCGGATCACGTCGGTGACGACCTCGACGTCCTCGTACTCCTCCCCCACCTCGCGGGCTCGCGCCAGCGCCCGGCGCGCCTGCTCCTCGCGCTCCTTCGGCAGCTTCGCGTCGAGCGGCAGCGTCAGCGGCACCTCGATCACGTAGACGACGTCGAGCCGCGAGTCGTGGCCGCCCTTCGGGGTGCCGGCCTCGGCGGCGGCGAGGCGGCCGGCGGTGGCGACGATGTCGTCGTCGAGCTTGGTTCCGAAGACCGGCACCAGGATGTTGCTGAATTCGACCGTCGGCACCTGCTTGGTCAGAGCCCGCTCGGTGACCGAGACGCGTCTGGTCAGCGTCGTCCCCTCGAAGACCTTGCGGTAGATGACGTAGAAGGTGAGGCCGAAGGCCATCCAGCCGAGCCCGACCCAGCGGGCGGTCGAGTGGTAGGCGAGGACGCTGACGAAGGCGAGCCCGCTGAGGATCGCGGCGACGATCGAGGGCAGCGGCAGTTCGGCGTGGCCCCAGGGGACGCCCATCGGGATCTTGAACGGGCGCCGCCGGTCCGGCTGGGTGATCCGCAGGCGGATGATCGAGAGGTGGGCGATGGTGATCGCCAGGGTCGCCCCGAAGGCGTAGATCCCCGCCAGCAGCTTGACGTTGGTGGGGACGATCAGCCCGATCGCGATCAGGCCGCTGAGCACGATCGCCACGTAGGGGGTCGCGGTGCGGCGGTCGAGCTTGCCCAGCCAGCTGGGGATCTGGCGGTTGATCGCCAGCGTGTAGATATGGCGGGAGACGCCGAGCATCGAGGTGCTGGCCGCCCAGATCAGCACCGGGGTGGCGATCAGCGCCACCATCCAGCGCATGATGTCGGCAACCCAGGCCGGTTCGAAGGCGGAGACGACGCCCAGCACCGGCTCCTCGACGAATTCGCCGCCGAGCGCGGTGTGCGGGCCGTCGGGGCCGCCGACCACCGGCACCGCCATCAGTGCGATCGCCGCCATCCCGGCGTAGACCAGCGGCACGCCGATCGCCCCGACGCTGGCCACCCGCTTCAGGTCCTTGCGGCTGACGTCGATCTCCGGCGCCAGGTCGGAGGCGGCCTCGATCCCGGCATAGGCCAGCATCGCCACCACCGCCGCGTAGACGATGTCGCGGAAGCTGGGATCGGAGAAGAGGTGAAGCTGTTCGGTCAGCCGGTCCGGGTGCATGACGACTAGGGCACCGACGCCGATCACCGCCAGCTGCAGGCCGAGGTCGGCGAGGGCGAGCAGGGTCAGCGAGCCCTGCCTCTCGCGGCCGGTGACGTTGAGGATGTTGAGGACGCTGATCAGGACGATCACCGCGGTCCCGAGCCCGATCTCCCAGCCCGGCTCGGCGAAGCTGCCGCTGACTGGCTCCAGGTAGTGCGGCACCGAGAGCGAGGCCAGAGCGATGACGATCAGGTAGTCGATCAGGATCGCCCAGCCGGCGATGAAGGCGATCAGCTCGTTGAAGGCGTGGCGGGCGAAGGTCGAGGAGCCTCCCCGCTCGCGGAACATCGCCCCGCCCTCGACGTAGGTCAGGGTCGTCAGCCCGAACAGCAGGCCGGCGGCGAGGAAGATCAGCGGCGTCAGCCCCAGGCCGCGGTCGGCGACCACGCCGAGCGAGAAGTAGATCGAGAAGCCGACGGCGGAGTAGGCGGCGGCGAACAGCGAGGGGACGCCGAGGCCGCGGATCATCGCCCGCTCGCCCCGCGGCTCCGCCGGCTGCGGCGCTCCGCCCCCGTCCTGGCCCGGGGTGCCCTCGCTCATCGCTCCATCCTCGTGGCGAGCCAGAGGCGACCGATGCCGACCGCGAGGAAGGCGATCCCGAGCAGGAACCCGAGCGAGGCCGGCCCGCCGCCGTTGGCGAGGGTGAGGACGAGGACCAAGAGCCCGATGGCGACGAAGGCCAGCGAGAAGGCGCGAACCGCGCCGCGGTAGACGCGATCGCTGCTCACCGCGCCACCTCGGCGATGGCGGCGCCCGGGACGGCCGCCGGCTTGTCGGTCGGGTCGGAGACGACGATCACCCGGCAGGGCCGCTCGCCGAGGATCGTCTGCAGGGTCTTGTCGTAGAGCGGCACCCCGTTGCGGTAGCGGAGGCCGATGACGATCGCCCCCGCCTTGATCTCCGCCGCCTCCTCGGCGACCGTGTAGCCGGCCTGGCCGGGGCGCACCCGGGCGACGTGACCGGTCACCCGCTGCCCGCCGATCAGCTTCGCCTCCTCGATCTTGCTCTGCGCCTCGGCTTCCTGGTCGGGCATCTCCGCGTTCAGGGGCAGGTTGGTCGGCACGGTCATCATCGAGTGGACGTGGATGCCGCGGCGCCGCTTCGAGGCGAGCCGCACCGCGGTCGCAACCATCTCCGGCGAGAAGCTTTCGTCGTCCTCGAAGGCGACGAGGATCGACCGGTACTCGACCTCCTCCACCCCGAGCGGCTCGGGCAACACGACCTTGACCGTCTGGGTGAGCGGCAGCTTCTGATTGCGACGGTAGAGGACGTAGACGGCGATGCCGAGGACCATCCAGCCGAGCCCGACGATCAGCGTGGTCGGGTTCAGCGCCATGACGACGACCCAGGCGATGAAGGTGCCGAGTCCGCCGAGCACGGCGCTGATCGGCACCTCGAAACCGAAGGCACGCAGGTTCAGCGGCGGCTTCCAGGTCCGTTCGACGTCGGGCTGAACGCGCCGCAGCTGGATCACTGCGACGTGGGCAATCGTGAAGGAGAGCATCGCCCCGAACGAATAAAGCGTTGCCAGGAAGTCGGTCTTGCCCGGCAACAGGGTGACGATCGCAATCGCGGCGAAGATCAGGATCGCGATGTAGGGGGTGCGGTACTTCGGGTGGACCTGGCGCAAGCCCTCAGGCAGCTGGCGGTGCTGGCCCATTGAGTAGGTGAGGCGGGAGACCCCGATCAGGCCGGCGTTGGTGGCGATCAGCAGGATCACGGCCGCCAGGATGCCGACGTAGTAGCGAAGGATTTCGGTCGGCATGTTGCTGAGGCCGAGGTTCTCGACGATGCCGAGGATCGGGTCGTCGGCGAAGGTCGAGCCGAGCGCGGTCGTGTAGTGACCGGCGGCGTCCTGGGTGACCGGCATCGCCGAGAGGGCGACAATCGGGATCAATAGGTAGAGGCCGAGGACGGCGACCACCGTGAGGCCGACGCTGCGGGGGATCGTCTTCGCCGCCTCTTTGGCCTCCTCGGCCATGTTGGAGATCGTCTCGATCCCGGTGTAGGCGATCATCCCGACCGCGATCCCGAGCAGGAAGTCGCTCCAGGTCGGGGCGACGCCGAGATGGATGTTGTCGACCAGGATCTGCGGGCTGAGGACCAGCACCACGCCGATGCCGACCAGGATCACCTGGGTGGCGAGGTCGGCGACGGCGAGGACGAGGTTGAGTTTCGCCGACTCCTCGGTGCCGCGGATGTTGATCAGCGCCAGGCCGACGATCAGCACCGCGCCACCGATGATGTCGCCCGGGCTATCGCCCAGCCAGGGCCAGAAGACGGCCAGGTAATGGGGCACGAAGAAGGCCGAGATCGCGACCGTGATCGTGTAGTTGAGCATCTGTCCCCAGGCGGCGATGAAGCTGACCAGCTCGTTGAAGGCGTGGCGGGCGAAGCTGGAGGAGCCGCCGGCCTCGGGGAACATGACCGTCGCCTCGGCGTAGGTGGCGGCGGTGGCGGCGAAGATCAGGCCGGAGATGACGAAGGCGACTGGGGTCAGCCCGAGGGCGAAGGCGGCGGTGACGCCTAGCGCGTAATAGATCGAGGAGCCGACGTTGCCGTAGGCGGCGGAGAACAGCGCTCCGACGCCGTGGACGCGGCTCAGCGATTCGTCTCGGGGGATCCGCTGGGCCATTTATGAGGTACGAGGACCGGACACTCAGACCGAATATACGGAGACCGGCGGGCGCCCGGCGCGCCTAACCTGGCGCCGGATGAACCGCTCTCGCCGGCCGACCCCGGCCCAGATCCGCAGGCGCCGGCTGGCTGCCGTCATAGTGATCGCCTTGTTCGCCGCCACCGCCGTCTACCTCGCCCTCGCCGCCACCGTCTTCGCGCCGGTCGACGAGCACGGTGCCCGGGTCGAGCACCTGACGGTCCACAGCCAGGCGGTCGGCCGGGAGCTCGGGGTGAGCGTCGTCGTGCCGGCAAAGTCGAGGCCTCGCGGGCGACGGCCGCTACTTGTCTTCCTGCACGGGCGCGGCGGGGACGAGCAGACCTTCACCGGCAACGAGTCGGTCTACGAGGGATTGGCGAAGCTGGGGCGTAAGGCGCCCGTCGTCGCCTTTCCCGACGGCGGCGACCACAGCTACTGGCACGACCGTCGCGAAGGCGACTGGGGCCGCTACGTGATGCAGGAGGTGATCCCGCAGGTGCAGCGGCGGTTCGGCACCGATCCGTACCGGGTGGCGATCGGCGGCATCTCGATGGGCGGCTTCGGCGCCTACGACCTGGCGCTGAAGCATCCGCGGCGGTTCTGCGCCGCCGGTGGCCACTCCCCCGCGCTCTGGTTCGAGAGCGGCGAAACCGCGCCGGGCGCCTTCGATAGCGCCGCCGACTTCGAGCGCAACGACGTCGTCGGCATGGTCCGCGGCAACCCCGGCGCTTTCGCCGGGATGCGGGTCTGGAACGACTACGGCGACGAGGATCCCTTCCGCGCCTACGATGAAGGCTTCGTCCGCTACCTCGAAGCCGACCGCGCCGACCTCAGTGCCCACACCGGCAGCGGCGGCCACGACGGCGCCTATTGGACCCGGCACTGGCCGGCCTACCTGCGCTTCTACGCGAACTCGCTGGCGAGCTGCGTCTGACGTTCCTGTCGCCTTAGTTACCTCATCGGTTACAAAAGCGACACGAGCCGTCTGGCGAGCCGGCGGGCGGCGTCCCCTCGGGCGGCGCCGGGCCCCAGCTTTCGCGCCCGTCGGCGGTTGCGATCGGGATCTTCGGGCCCGCCATCGCCGGCGTGTCCAGGGTCACGTCGGCCACCGCCTTGACCCGGGAGAGCACCTCGCGCATGCTGCTCCTCCGCCCCTGGTAGCCCCAGTGGTGCAGATCGGCGGTCAGGCCGGTGGCGTCGATCCCGGCCGCGTGGGCCAGGTAGAGCGCCCGCGGTATGTGGAAGCCCTGGGTGATGACCACCGCGTCGTGGACGCCGAAGATGCTCCTGGCGCGCACCATCGTCGCCCAGGTGTCGAAGCCGGCGTGGTCCTCGAAGACGTCCCGGGGCGTCACCCCGCGATTGACCAGCGCCTTGCGCATCGTGTCGGGCTCGTCGTAGACCCATTGCCCGTGGTCGCCGGAGACGAGGATCTTCTCCACCTTGCCCGCCTTCCAGAGCCGCGCCGCCTGCTCGACCCGGTCGTTGAGCATCCCGCTCATCTTCCCGTTCGGGTGGACCAGAGCCCCCGGCACGATCGCCACTTCAGTCCGCGGCACCGCCGAAATCTCAGAAGTCGAGTCCCCACCCTTCCAGAGCACATAGAGGTTGGCGCCCGCGACCAGCAGCAGCACCGCGACCCCAGACCCCACCACAGCCAAAGAGAGCCGCGGCCAGCGCCGGAATGGATACGTCAGCAATCGCATGAGCCCCCGCACAACCCAAACGCTAGCGAGAGACCGAGATCCATTGCAGAGGGAGAAAGAACCCGGCACATTTCGCGCGCCACGCGTGCGCTCTTTCCCGTCAGCCTGGCCGGGTGCCCGCCGAGTCTGCGAAAACCCGCGATATAGACCGGGTTTCGCAGACTCGCGAGAGGGAGCTGGAGCTGGCAAGGCTTGCGGAGCGCCAGCACGGCGTGGTGGGACGGCGGCAGTTGGAGATCCTGGGCCTGGGAGAGGATGCAATCCGCCATCGCCTGCGATTGGGCCGCCTGAAGCGCCTGCACGCCGGTGCCTTCTCGGTCGGCCTCCAGGTCGTGCCGATCAAGGGATGGTGGATAGCCGCAACCCTGGCCTGCGGCGTGGAGGCCGTACTCAGCCACCACGCGGCAGCGGCGCTGTGGGAACTGCGCAACCCCAGAGAAGGGGCGGTGGACGTGATCCTGCCCAGGAAGAGCCGCTCCTGCCGATACATCCGCCGCCACTACTCGCTCCTTCCATCCGACGAGCGCACCGTCGAGTACGGAATCCCGGTCACTACCGTGCCGCGCACGATTCTCGACCTCGCGGCCAGCGAGGACGCCGACACCATCGAGAACGTCCTGCGTGAGTCCGAATTCCTCCGGCTCACCAATCGCCTCTCGCTGCCCGACCTCCTCGAGCGCTACCCGGGCAAACGCGGCACCCGCAAGGTCCACCTCGCCCTGAAACGCTTGCGAGAAGCGCCCGAAGGCCGCAGGCGCTCGCGCCTGGAGGAGCGCTTCGCCCCCTTCCTGCGCCAGCACCGCCTCCCCCTACCCCGCTTTAACGACTGGCTCGAAGTAGGTGGTAAGCGATACCAAGTCGACTGCCACTGGCCGGGCCTACGTCAGATCGTCGAGCTCGACGGCTGGGAGGCTCACTCCTCCCGCAGCGCCTTTCGAGAAGACCGGGCCAGAGACCGCCGCCTCGCCGCTGCCGGCTTCTCGGTCACCCACATCACCTGGAATCAGCTGGACGACGAAGCGGAGGAGATCGCCTCTGACCTTCGGTCCGTGCTGCTCAGAGATAGATAGAGAAGAGGAAAGAACAAGAAACAAAAAGCCGGGGCCGCATCGCTCTCCTACCTGCCGATTGGAGGGTGATACGGCCCCGGCTGTACTACGAACGCGGTCTAGAAATGAACGATCGGGATGATGAGGATGGCGACGATGTTCGCCACCTTGATCATCGGGTTGATCGCCGGGCCGGCCGTGTCCTTGTAGGGATCGCCGACGGTGTCGCCGGTCACCGAGGCCGCGTGGGCCTCGGAGCCTTTGCCGCCGTGGGCGCCGTCCTCGATCAGCTTCTTGGCGTTGTCCCAGGCGCCGCCGCCGGCGGTCATCGAGATCGCCATGAAGAGACCGACGACGATGACGCCGATCAGCAGCCCGCCGAGCGCGTCGACGCTGAGCAAGCCGACGATCACCGGCACGATGATCGGGATCAGGGCCGGCGCGATCATCTCTTTCTGGGCAGCCAGGGTGACGATGCTGACCGTTTCCCCGTACTCGGGTTTTTCGGTGCCATCCATGATCCCCGGGTGCTCTTTGAACTGTTTGCGGACCTGCTCGACCACCTGACCGCCGGCGCGGCCGACGGCCTCGATCGCCAGGGCGGAGAACAGGTAGACCATCATGCCGCCAACGATCAGCCCGATCAGCACGTCGGGGCTGGTCAGGTTGAAGAGCCCGTTGAGGTCGAAGCCCGCAGGGGCTTCGTCGGCGAGCTCGCTCTTGAAGGCGGCGAACAGCACCAGCGCGGCGAGCGCGGCGGAGCCGATCGCGTAACCCTTGGTCACGGCCTTGGTCGTGTTGCCGACCGCGTCGAGCGGGTCGGTCACGTTGCGGACGCTCTCCGGCAGCTCCGCCATCTCGGCAATACCGCCGGCGTTGTCGGTGATCGGCCCGAAGGCGTCCAGGGCGACGATCAGACCGCAGAGCGAGAGCTGAGCCATCACGGCGATACCGATGCCATAGATGCCGGCGAGCTCATTGGCACCGAGGATCGCCAGGGCGATGACCAGCGCCGGAGCGGCGGTCGACTGGTAGCCCTGAGCAAGCCCCTGGATGATGTTCGTCGCGTGGCCCGTCTCCGAGGCCTGGGCGATCGACTTCACCGGCCGGAACCGGGTCGACGTATAAAATTCGGTAATCACGAACAGCAGCGCGGTCACCGCGACGCCGATCACGGCACAGAGCCAGAGATCGGTGACGGAGACGGCCGCGGCAGCCGTATCGAGGACACCGACCCGCAGCGGATCGCTCATCATCCAATCGGTGATCGGGTAGAAGGCCGCGATCGAGATGACGCCGGCCAGGATCACGCCCTGGTAGAGGGCGCCCTCTACCCGGTCGGATTTGGTCCGCACGACCAGCGCGCCGACGATCGAGGCGATGATCGCGACGCCGCCGAGCACCAGCGGGTAGATCGCGACCTCGCGGGCGAAGTCGCCGTTGAAGGTGAGGACGCCGAGCAGCATCACGGCGACGGAAGTGACCGCGTAGGTCTCGAACAGGTCGGCGGCCATGCCGGCGCAGTCGCCGACGTTGTCGCCGACGTTGTCGGCGATCACGGCCGGGTTGCGCGGGTCGTCCTCGGGGATCCCCGCCTCGACCTTGCCGACCAGGTCGGCGCCGACGTCGGCGGCCTTGGTGAAGATGCCGCCGCCGAGTCGGGCGAAGACCGAGATCAGCGAACCGCCGAAGCCAAGGCCGACCAGCGCATCGACGGCCTCCTTGTCGGTGCTGCCGGTGATGATCAGGAACCCGAAGTAACCGGCGACCCCGATCAGGGCCAGGCCGACGACCAACAGGCCGGTGACCGAGCCGCCTTTGAAGGCGACATCGAGCGCCGGCGGCACGCCGCCGCGGGCTGCCTCGGCGACGCGGCTGTTGGCCCGCACCGAGACGTTCATCCCAATGAAGCCGGTGGCGCCGGAGAGAACCGCGCCGATGACGAAGCCGAGCGCGGTCTTCCAGTCCTGCAGGAGCAGCAGCACAATCGCGATCGGCACCGCGACGGCGGCGATGATCGTGTACTGGCGGTTCAGGTAGGCCTGTGCCCCTTCCTGGACAGCGCCAGAGATTTCGCGCATGCGGTCGTTGCCCGCGGGCTTCGCGAGCAGGCGCTGGGTAACTAGAAGTCCATAGACGACGGCGGCGCCGGCGCATACCAGCGCGACAACCACTCCGTATTCGGTCAAAAAGTCGGTCAAGTTCCTATTCCTCCGGTGGATTTAGCGGCGCGGGAGTCTATAGACGAACGCGGCGGCGACGCGCCTCGACCCCGCTCTAGAAGGTGGTTTGCCGAGCCCCGGCGCGAATCAGGCGGGCTCGGAGGCGTGCGTCCCGGCGTAGGTGCGGCGAGTCTCGGCCACCGCGTCGCGATAGATGTCCTCGATCGAGACCCCCGAATCGAGCGCTTCGCGCGCCCGCTCGGCGCCGTTTCGCTCCGGCAGCGCCAGATCCAGACCCAGCTGCGCGCGCGCCTGCTCGGTCCAGACCAGGATCTCCTCCAGCACCGCCCGGGTCGGCAGCTCCACCCCGCGCCGGAAGTCGACCATGCGGCCGCCGGCGCCGTAGCGGATCGCCCGCCAGAGGTTCTCCTCGATCTCGCGGTCGGCCAGCGGCCCGCCGCGACCCTCGTAGCCGTGCTCGTCGTAATCGAGTGCGGTCTGAGCGATACAGGCGGCGATCAGCCCCGCCAGATGGAAGGACTCCTCCCCCCGCGTCTGGGCGTCGCAGATCCGCACCTCGACCGTGCCGAAGCTGTGATGCGGCCGCACGCTCCACCACAGCTGCGTCGACTCGACCACCGAGCCGACCCGCTGCAGAGTCGCGATGAAGTCGGCGTAGGTGGCCCAGTCACCGAATGCCGAGGGCACCCCGCAGCGCGGAAAGGTGCGGGTGAAGATCTCGCTGCGGACGCTGTGCAGGCCGGTGTCGCGGCGGTCGAGGAAGGGCGAGTTAGCGGACACCGCCAGCAGCAGGGGCAACAGCTCGCGCAGCCAGTCGCAGACGGCGATCGCCCGGTCGGCCCCGCGCACGCCCATGTGCAGGTGGAGGCTCCAGGTGTTGTTGCGCTGGGCGACGTAGCCGAGTTCGGCGCGCAGGCGGTTGTAGTGCGGGGTGTCGATGATCCGCTGCTCCAGGTAGTTCGCCCAGGGATGGGTGCCCATCGCCCCGAGCGCCAGTCCCATCCCCCCGACGAGGTCGAACAGCCGGGCCCGGCGCTCGCGCTGGAGCTCGACCGCCTCGGCGAAGGTCTCGGCCCGCCCGGAGCGGATCTCGACCTCGGAGGCGATCAGCTCGCCGGCCGCCGACTCGGCCAGTACCTCGTCCTGCTGGCACGCCGCATAGACGTCCTCGAAGCGGTGCGCCAGTTCCAGCGTCTGCGGTTCGAGGATCGCGAACTCCTCCTCGAGGCCGATCGTGAAGTCCTGCGAAGACTCGAACTTCTCGCGGGCGAGATCGAGATCCAGAGCCAAGGTCGACGGGCCGCTAGGCCAGGTAGAAGTAGAGCGCGTAGAGCAGGTCGACGGCGGGACTGGAGGTATGGACCGTCACCTCCGGCGGCACCTGCAGGAGCTGCTCGGAGTAGTTGAAGATGATCTTCACCCCGGCTTTGACCAGGCGGTCGGCGACGTCCTGGGCGGCCTCGGCGGGTACAGCGAGGACCCCGACCACGATCTCCTCCTCGGCGACGGCGGCGGGCAGGTCGCCGATGTCGCGCACGGTCAGCTCGCCGATCGGGCTGCCTACAACGCTCGGGTCGCTGTCGAACACGGCGACGACCTGGAAGCCGTGGTCGGCGAAGATCGAAGAGGTGGCGATCGCCTGGCCGAGGTTGCCGGCGCCGAAGAGGGCGATGTGGTGCTGACCGGAGGTGCGGAGGATCTTGCGGATCTCCGAGACCAGTGAGTCGACGTTGTAGCCGACGCCGCGCTTGCCGAACTTGCCGAAGCCGGAGAGGTCGCGGCGGATCTGGGTCGGATTGATGTGGGTGTACTCGGAGAGCTCCTGCGAGGAGATCGTCTCCCGGCCCATCTTCCGCGCCTGGGTCAGCACCTGCAGGTAGCGGGAGAGCCTCGCGGCAACGCCCAGCGAGAGGCGCTCACCTTCGACCGGGAAGGCCCCGGCGGCGTCGAACTCCTCGATCAACTCGACCATGCCCCCACAGTATCGAGCCTCGCCTTCACGGCCGCGCGGTCGAGGATCAGCTCCGAGACCTCGATCCCGTCGACCTCCACAACCGGGATCCGCTCCAAGTAACGGCGCAGGAGCAGGTCGTTGCTCTCGATGTCGACCTCGTGCAGCCCGAAGCGGTAGCCCTCGCCGTGCAGGGCGACGATCTGCCCCAGCGCTTCCTCGCAGAGATGGCAGCCCGGGCGGGAGTAGACGACGACGTCGGCCATCGGGCTCAGTGGGCGACCGCGGGGGCGCCGGTTTCGCCGCTGGCGAAGGCGTCGTAGCCGAGATAATCCGGGTAGGGAATCGGCTCGGCGTAGCGGGCCGCGGCGCCGATCATCGCGGCGTTGTCGGTACAGAGGGCAATCGGCACGAGCTTCAGCCGCACTCCCATCTGCTCGCAGAGCTCGGCGACCGCTTCGCGCAGCGGGCCGTTGGCGGCGACGCCGCCGCCCAGCGCGACGGCATCCCACTCGCCCTTCTTCAATGCCCGCTTCAGCTTCGTCGTCAGCTGCTCGACCACCGCCGCCTGGAAGGAGGCGGCGAGGTCGGCGCGGCGCTCGGCCACCGCCTCCGCCCCCAGATCGCGGCAGCGGTAGAGGACCGCGGTCTTCAGACCGCTGAAGCTGAAGTCGAGGCCGGGGTTGCGGGACATCGCCACCGGCATCTCGAAGGCCCCCGGGTCGCCCTCCTCCGCCTCGCGCTGAACCGCCGGGCCGCCGGGGTAGCCGAGGCCCAGCAGCCGCGCCGACTTGTCGAAGGCCTCGCCGGCGGCGTCGTCGAGGGTCTGACCCAGCAGCTCGTACCCCTGGTGGTCGCGGACGCCGGCCAGCATCGTGTGGCCGCCGCTGGCGACCAGGCAGAGGAAGGGTGGCTCCAGCGGCTCCGGCTCGAGGAAGTTGGCGGCGACGTGGCCCTGCAGGTGGTCGACCGGGATCAGCGGCAGCCGCCGGGCGGCGGCGATCGCCTTGGCGGCGCTGACCCCGACCAGCAGCGCCCCGATCAGGCCGGGGCCGGCGGTCACAGCCACTGCTTCGATCTCGTCGAGGGTGACGGCGGCCTCGCCCAGCGCCGCTTCGACCACCGGTTCGACCAGGTCCAGGTGGTGTCGCGCCGCCACCTCCGGCACGACGCCGCCGAAGCCCTCGTGGGCCGCCGCCTGGGAGGAGATCACGTTGCTGAGGATGCGCGGGCCGTCGAGGACGGCGGCGCAGGTGTCGTCGCAGGAGGTCTCTATCGCCAGCAGCATTCGGCGCCTAGTCCAGCCACATGATCAGGGCGTCCTCGCCGTTGTCGTGGTAGTAGCGAGGACGGACCCCGGCGGAGCGGAATCCGAAGCGTTCGTACATCCCGATCGCCCGGTGGTTGGAGACGCGGACCTCGAGCGTAAAGGGCAGGGTCCCGCTGGACTCGTCGATCAGCCGCCGCATCAGCTGCCCGGCGATACCCCTGCCGCGCCGCTCAGGGTCGACGGCGATGTTCATCAGGTGCCAGACCTGGTCGTAGCGGGAGCAGATCACGTAGCCGGCGAGCTCGTCGCCGGTGCTGGCGGCGAGGCAGATGCCCGACGGCTTCGAGAGCTCGAGCACGAACATCGCCAGCGACCAGGGGGTCGGGAACGAGCGACGCTCGATCGAGATCACCGCCGGCAGATCGCTGTAGGCGAGCCGGCGCACCTTGACCTCCCGGGTCAGGTCACCTTTCTCTTTGTGAAGCGTCTCGTTCACGCCAGCGCTCCGCGTCGGGGGGTCTGAGGTAGATCGGGGCAAGTCCGTCCGGTTCCGGTTCCGTCGCCGCGGCCGCCAGCGCGCAGACGTGGCGCGCGGCGACCCGGTGGACGGGATCGGTGTCGTCCGCTATCCGGACGCCGTCTCGGGCCAGCTCGTGACGAAATCGTACCGCCCCGGAACCGGCGACCGAGGGGGGTGCCTCCAGCGACGCGACCAGTTCGGCCAGCTCCTCGGGCCGGTAGACGGCCGGCTCCCAGACTCGGGCCCCGTCGGGCGAGTAAAGGGCGGCGAAGACCTCGCCCCGCCAGCCGTCGAGGACGGCGAGTCGCTGACCCTCTGCCCCGGCCTCATCGATCCCCGCCGCCAGGGCGTCGAGGGTGCAGACGCCGCGCGCCGGCAGGCCGAGGCTGAGGCTGAGCCCGCGGGCGGTCGAGATCCCGACCCGCAGACCGGTGAAGGTGCCGGGGCCGAGCCCGACGGCGATCAGGTCGACCTTCTCCCAGCCGCCGGCCGCGGCGGCGGCGCGCTCGACCTCCTCCAGCAGCCGGGTTGCGTGCAGGGGCCTCCCCTGCGGGGAGAGCCCCAGCTGCGACTCGTGCAGAACCTCGCCGTCGCGCCAGGCGCAGGCGACGGTGTCGACCGTCGCGGTGTCGAAGCCGACGACGTTCAGGACGGCGCTACCCGGTGACGCGGAAGGCGGTGGAGCCGACCTTTTTGCCCTTGACGAACCAGCTGACGACGTGGCGGCCGGGGATCGTCGAGGTGATCTTATTCACGTAGAGCGTGTTCTGTTCGGCTTCCTGGGCCTGGGCGCAGAGGTTTTTGCCGCTCGGGAACTTGACGCAGACGGTGTAGACGACGTCGCCTTTGAGGCTTTTGAAGAAGGCGCCCTTTTTCGATTTCTTCGGGCAGGCGTGGGCCGGTTTGGCGTTCTGGGACACCCCGCAGCCGACGTAGTGCTTGTAGGCCGCTGCGCTGGCCGTGGCGGGTGCGACCGCCACCAGCAATCCGCTCACCAACATGACTGCCGCGAGCGCTTTGAGTCCCTTCATCCCGTCCTTGCCTTTCTCGTCGAAATTTCGCGTCGATGCTACCTGCTGCGCATACCTGGTCCTGAACACTCTGGATACGGCTTCGGTGCGCTTTTCCCTGCGTACCCTCACCACTCGACTTCTATCCTGCGGCTCTCCTCGCCGGCATGGGCGAGGCGCACGGACAGCGCCGGGCGGCCGATCCGGCCCTCCCCCGCCGCCGGCCACTCGACGAAGGCGACGCCCTCGGGGCGCAGATAATCCTCGAGCAGGGCGGGGTCCTCGCCCTCGAGGCTCTGCAGCCGGTAGAGGTCGAGATGGGAGACGGGCAGGCGCCCACCGCCGTACTGCTGGCCGATCGTGAAGGTGGGCGAGGTGACGGGGCTGGTGACGCCGAGAGCCCGGCAGGCGCCGCGGACCAGGGTCGTCTTCCCCGTCCCCAGCTCGCCGGAGAGGACGACGACGTCGCCCGGGGTGAGGCGCTCGGCGATCCGGGCCCCCAGGGCCTCGGTCTCCTCGGCGCTCTTGGTCTCGACGATCTCCACGTCTCGCCGGCGCCCTAATGCCCGAACATGCCGAGCTGGTCGCTGGGCGGGGGTGGAGTCGAGCCGCCCTCCTCCTCCAGCTCCTCGAGGTCCTCGGCGCTGGGCACCGGGCCGGGCAGCGACCGCTGCAGGAGATCCGGGATCGTCGCGAAGTCGGCCCGCAGCTGCTCCTTCACGGCCGGAGTGCGCAGCGCCGCCGCCGGGTGGAAGAGCGGCAGGAGGAAGACGGTGCGGGAGCCCAGCTGATGCACCTGCGGGGTGCCGCGCACCTTGGTGATCCCGGTCGGGCTGCCGCTCAGCAGCTTGGTCGCGAAGTTGCCGAGGGTGCAGACGACGCGAGGCTCGATCAGCCGCACCTGCTCGAACAGGTAGGGCTCGCAGGCCTGGATCTCATCCGGCTGGGGGTCGCGGTTGCCGGGCGGGCGGGACTTGAGGACGTTGGCGATGAAGACGTCGTCGCGGGCGAGGCCAATCTCATCCAGCATCTGGTTCAGCAGCTGGCCGGCGCGGCCGACGAAGGGCAGCCCCTGCCGGTCCTCTTCGGCCCCCGGCGCCTCGCCGATGAACATCAGGTCGGCGTCGGCGTTGCCGGCCCCGAACACCGCCTTGGTGCGGGTCTCGTACAGAGGGCATTTCTGGCAGTCCTGGACGTCCTTATAGAGAGCAACCAGCTGCTCGCGGCGCTCCTCGGCGGCGGCGCTCAAGGCTTCTCCCCCGCAGCCCGGCGCTTGCGGTCGCCGGCGAGGCGCTCCCGGTGGCCGGCTTCCTTCTCCCGCCGCCGCGATTCGTCCGAGCGCACCCCGGCGCCGCGCGGCTGACGGCCTGGCGGTGAGACCGGCGACAGAAGCCGCCGGGTTTGCTCCGAGCCGCAGGCGGGGCAGGCCATCGCCGCATCCGCCGCGGTGAGCTCCTCGAACCGAGCCCCGCAGTCCCCGCACTCAAACTCGTAGATCGGCATAAGCGCGAACATCGTAGTTCGAGTCAGGGGCGGACCTCTACGGCAGCGGCTCCCACTCCCAGCCCTTGGCGCTGGCCAGGCTTTCCTCGCTGAGGTAGCGGCGGAACTCGTCCAGCTCGGCCGGTTCGACGCTGTAGACGTGCTCGGGCTCCGGGAACTGGCGGCGGCGGACCTCGTTGCCGTAGCGGGTGACCGCCTCGACCATCGAGTCGTGGACGTCGGCGTAGCGCTTGACGAACTTCGCCATGTGGCCGGTGGTGATCCCCAGCAGATCGTGGAAGACGAGGACCTGGCCGCTGGTGCCGGGGCCGGCGCCGATGCCGATCGTCGGCACCTCGAGCTTCGCGACGATCTCGTCGGTGATCGCCGAGGGGACCGCCTCGATGACGATCGCGAAGCAGCCGACCGATTGCAGGGCGAGGGCGTCCTCGAGCTGCTTGATCGCGCTCTTGGCGCTCTTGCCCTGGGCCTTGTAGCCGCCCAGCGCGGTCGCGGTCTGCGGAGTGAGGCCGATGTGCCCCATCACCGGGATGCCGGACTGGACGATCGCCCGGGCGCGCTCGACGATCACGCCGCCGGCCTCGAGCTTGACCGCCTGGCAGCCGGTTTCCTTGATCAGCCGCTGGGCGCTGCGGATCGCTTCCTCGTTCGACGCCTCGTAGCTGCCCATCGGCATGTCGCCGACCATCAGCGGCGTCTTCAGGCCACGGCGAACGGCCTTGCCGAGGACGACCATCTCCTCCATTGAGACCAGCTCGGTGCCGGAGTAGCCGAGGACGACGTTGGCGGCGGAGTCGCCGACCAGAACGACGTCGACGCCGGCCGCCTCGGCCACGGTCGCCGAGGGGTAGTCGTAGGCGGTGACCATGACGATCGGTTCGCCGTTGGTCTTCATCTCGGCCAGCCGCGGCAGGCTGACCGGTTTGCGGTCGGAGGTCGGGGCGGTGTGGGAGCGGCCGCCGGAGCTCATTTGAGCAGCACCTCGGGATGGCTGTCGATCGCGATCGCCTTGTTGTCCTCGTCGACGTGGACGACGACCGGGTCGTAACGCTCGAGGTCGGCCTCGTCGTAGGACCCGAAGGTGGCGACGATGATCTTGTGGCCGGGCTCGACCAGATGGGCGGCGGCGCCGTTGACCTGCATCGTCCCCGAGCCGGCCTCGCCGTCGATCACGTAGGTGACGAAGCGGGCGCCGTTGTCGACGTCCCAGACGTGGACCTGCTCGTTGGTGATCATGTCGGCCCCGGCCATCAGCTCGGTGTCGATCGTGATGCTGCCGATGTAGTCGACGTCGCAGTCGGTCACCGTGGCCCGGTGGATCTTCGACTTCAGCATCTGCCTTTGCACGTGCCTCCCCTTTCGGGCTAGGTGTTCGGTTGGTTTGAAGTTGCGGGTTGGATCAGGACGTTGTCGATCAGGCGAGCGGCGCCGACGCGGGCGGCGACAGCAACGAGGACCGGGCGGGAGCCCAGCTCGGCGACCGGCTCCAGCGTCTCCGCGTCGCGGGCCTCGAGGTACTCGGGCTCGATCGCGGCGGCGGCCAGCTCGGCCCGGGCGGCGTCGAGACCGGCGGCGAGCGAGCCGGCGAGGGCGCCGCGCTCGGCGGCGTCGAGGGCGCGGTTGAGGGCGGTGGCGCGCTCGCGGTCGGCCGGCTCCAAGTAGGCGTTGCGGCTGCTCATCGCCAGCCCGTCGTCCTCGCGCACGGTCGGCAGCACCTCGATCCGCACCGGGAAGTCGAGGTCGCGGGCCATGCGGCGGATGACGACCGCCTGCTGGGCGTCCTTCTGGCCGAAGTAGGCAGCGTCGGGGTCGGCGAGGTTAAAGAGCTTGGCGACGACGGTGGTGACGCCGCGGAAGTGCTCGGGACCGCGGCGGGCGGGGTCGCCGTCGAGGATGCCGGTCAGCGGGCCACCGACCTCGACCGCGGTCGAGGCGTCGGCGGCGTAGACCTCCCCGGCGCCGGGGGCGAAGACGAGGTCGGCGCCGGCCTCGGCGGCGAGCCGCAGGTCTCGCTCCTCGTCGCGCGGGTAGCGGTCGAGGTCCTCGCCGGGGCCGAACTGGGTCGGGTTGACGAAGAGGCTCATCACCACCAGGTCGCACTCGGCGCGGGCTGCCCGGATCAGCGAGAGATGGCCCTCGTGCAGGTAGCCCATCGTCGGCACCAGGCCGACCGTCTCCCCCGCCCGCTTCGCCGTGGTCACGGCAGCGCGAAGCTCGGCCTTGGTGCGCAGCACGGCCGCCAGGGAGCGAGGGCTATCCACGAGGAGCTTTGAGTTCATAGGTCCATGCCCAGGGGCGGGTCACGGCCAACTCCCAAAGTATGGCGCACTTCGTGCGTTTCTTTGCAGTTCTGAACCGAAAAATTTCCCTTTTTGGTGATCCGCTGGCGCGCTCCCCCCGCAGGACCCGCAAAGACCACCCCACAGGCGGAAGGAAACGATGAGCCCAGAGATAGACGCAGTGATGCGCGAGGCGGAGCACGAGGCGACCGAGGCACTCGAGGGCGACACCCGCCTCGGCTTCCTCAAGAAGGCCGGCCTGGCCGGCGGCGGTCTGGTCGGCGGCGGGGCCCTGCTCAGCGCCCTGACCCCGGCAGCGGCGATGGCGGCGGGCAAGGGACGCCCCCCGGCGAAATTCGGCAAGGGGGACATCGGCATCCTCAACTACGCCCTCACCCTCGAGTACCTGGAGGCCGCCTTTTACAACGAGGTGACTGCCAACAACAAGAAGAAAGCCTTCATCAAGGGCGCCGAGGAGCAGGCCTTCCTCAAGCGGACCACCGCCGACGAGAACGCCCACGTCGCCTTCCTCAAAAAGGCGCTCGGCAGCCAGGCCGTGAAGGCGCCGAAAGTCGATTTCGGGGCCACCACCTCGAGCGAGGCGGCCTTCATCAAGACCGCGGTGGCGCTGGAGAACACCGGCGTCGGCGCCTACTCGGGCCAGGTCCTGAACATCGTTAACCCCGCCTATGTGGCGGCGGCGGCTTCGATCCTGACCGTCGAGGCGCGGCATGCCTCGGTCGCCGGCCTGCTGCTGAAGCCGGTTTCCAAGAACCTCTCGCCCGACGGCGCCTTCGACAAACCGAAAACGGCGGCTCAGGTCCTCAAGGCCGTCGAAGCAACGGGCTTCCTCCAATAACCCGGTAGTCCGGGAGTCACCCCTCCGGTTGCGCGGCGAAGTCGATTTCCCGGATCGGCTTCGCCGGCGCACCGGCCGCGATCGTCCCGCCCTCGACGTCGCGGTTGACGACCGAGTTGGCGCCGACCACGCAGCGGTCGCCGACGCTGACGCCGCTGGTCACCACGCAGTTGACCCCGAACCAGCAGTTGCCGCCGATCGCCACCGGGCCCTTCGAGGTGAAGCCCTGCCAGGTGATCGGCTTGCTCGGGTCGTCGTAGCGGTGCTCAGCGTCGCCGACGAAGCAGCCGTTGGCGAACATCGTGTGGTCGCCGATCGTCACCTTCTCGTGGGCGGCAATCATCACGTTGCGGTTGAGGAAGCAGCCGGCGCCTATCTCGATCCGGGCCTCGGGCGCCAGCGTCAGCCAGCAGCCGGGCTCGAGCAGGGTCCCCTCGCCGATCACCAGCCGTCCCTCGTCTAGGGCCTCGAGCACCTCGCCCTCAACCGGGTGGCGGATGAAGAAGCCGCCGCGGGCCGCGTGCCGGTTGATCCGCCAGCGTCGCAACAACCTCCGGTTGCGCTCGTACCAGCGCCGCTTCTGCCACCAGAGCTTCCAGCCACCCATGGAGTCGTAGACTCGCAGGCGTGACGGACCTGTGTGGCGGCATCGACCTCGGCGGCACCAAGATCCAGGCGGCGATCGTGGACTTGCGCGGCGACGTCTCCGGGCAGGCGCGGCGGCCGACTCCGACCAGTGGCGGCCCGGAGGACGTGGCCGCGGCAATGGCGGCTGCCCTGCGCGAGGCGGCGGAGGAAGCCAAGGTCGAGACGGCCGATCTGGCCGGCGTCGGTGTCGGCTCGCCGGGCGACGCGAACGAGAAGACGGGAGTCGTCTCCTCCGCCAGGAACCTTCCCGGCTGGGAGGGCAGTTTCCCCCTGGCCGAAGTGCTCGGCAAGGAACTGGGGACCGGCGTGAAAGTCGGCAACGACGTCCAAGTCGCGACCGAAGCCGAGTTCCACCTCGGCGCCGGCCAGCAGTTCCAGAGCCTGATCGGGGTCTTCTGGGGCACCGGCGTCGGCGGCGGCCTGGTCCTCGATGGCCGGCCCTGGCTCGGCCGCGGCGCGGCCGGTGAGATCGGCCACGTGGTCGTCAAGCGCGGCGGCGCCAAGTGCCCCTGCGGGCGCAAGGGATGCCTCGAGGCCTACGCCGGTCGCTCGGCGATGGAAGCCGAGGCCCGGCGCCAGCACGAAGAGGGCCAGAAGACCGACCTCTTCCACCTGATGGAGAAGCACGGCAAACCGCGGCTGACCAGCGGCATCTGGGAGCGCGCCCTCGACCACGACGACCAGCTGGCCAAGAAGCTGATCGAGCGGGCGATCGAGGCTCTGGGGACCGGGATCGCCTCAGCCGTCAACCTGATCGACCCCGAAGCGGTGATCATCGGCGGCGGCCTCGGCGTCCGCTTCGGCGATCGGCTGATGGACCCGCTGATGGAAGAGATGGACAAGCACCTCTTCCTCGACGAGAAACCGCCCGCGGTCCGCGTCGCCTCACTGGGCGACCTCGGCGGCGCGATCGGCGCCAGCCTGCTCGTCTCGCGCTAGACGCGTCCCGAGGTCTGGCGCTGGTTGCGCGCCACAGCGTCGACCAGGACCGCCAGCAGCAGGACGCCGCCGGTGACCATCAGTTTCACCGCCGAGGAGAGTGAGAGCAGGTCCATGCCGTTGGAGATCGAGCCGATCACCAGGGCGCCGAGCAGGGCGGTCCAGACCGAGCCGCGGCCGCCGAAGAGGCTGGTGCCGGCGATGACCGGCCCGGCGATCGCCAGCAGCAGGAGTTCGTTGCCGCCCGAGTTCTGATTCACGGCGAAGAGGCGCGAAGCGGCCATCACGCCGCCGATCGCGGCCATCGTGCCTGAGATCGTGAAGACCGCGACCCGGACCCGGTTGACGTGGATGCCGGCGCGCCGCGCCGCCTCGGCGTTGCCGCCGACCGCGAAGACGTGGCGGCCGAAGGTGGTGCGCCTGGCGATGTACTCCATGCCGACCACGAAGGCGAGCAGAATCATCACCGCCAGCGGCACACCCCGGTCGGAGTTGAGGATCGCGACGGCGGCGATCACGATCGCGGCGACGACGACGAAGCGGACGATCAGGCTGAGCGCGTTGGTGTCCTCGAGCCCGGCGGCGACGCGGCGCCGGTAGCCGACCGCGGTCAGGGCACCGTAGGCGGCGACGATCACCACCGCGAAGATCCAGCCGACCGTGTCCGAATAGAAAATGTTGGCGAGGCCGGTGATCTTCGGGTCGGTGATGTTGAGCGAGCCCGTCTGGCCCAGCACCTGCAGGAGTGCCCCTTCCCAAGCCAATAAGCCCGCCAGGGTGACGACGAAGGAGGGCACCACGAAGCGGCTGAACAGCGATCCCTGCAGGCAGCCGATCGCAGCCCCGGTCGCGACCCCCGCGGCGATCGCCATGTAGGCGTTCCAGCCGTGGTTGACGCTCAACACCGCCATCACCGCGGCCGAGAGGCCGCTGACCGCGCCGACCGAGAGGTCGATCTCGCCGAGCAGCAGGACGTAGACGATGCCGACCGAGATCAGGCCAATCGTGGTGATCTGCAGCATCAGGTTGGTCAGGTTCTCCGCCGAGAGGAAGCGCGGTTCCTGGACCTGGAAGATGATCGCGATCACCACCAGACCGAGCACGACACGGACCGAGGAGAGATCGCCCTGGACGATGCGGCGGAAGGTCTCTTTGGCGGTCGGGCGGCTCTCAGCCGTCTCGTCCGCGGTGGCTGCCTCGGCGTTCACGCTTTCTCCGCCTCTCCTGCCTGGTGATTCTTGTCGCCGCCCTCACCGACGCCGGTGATCGCGCCGATCACGTGCTCCTCGGTGGTTTCCTCGGCTTTGAACTCGCCGGCGGCGCGGCCGAGCCGGAGGACGAAGACCCGGTCGGCGACGGCGAAGACGTCGACCAGGTTGTGGCTGATGACGACGACGCCGAGGTTGCGCTCGCGCAGGCGCCGGATCAGCTCCAGCACCTGTTTGGTCTGCGGCACGCCGAGCGCCGCGGTCGGCTCGTCGAGCAATACGACCTTCGGCTCGCCGAGCAGCGAGCGGGCGACCGCGACCTGCTGGCGCTGGCCGCCGGAGAGCGTCCCAACCTCGCTGCGCAGGCTGGGGATCGTCACCGCGAGGTTGGAGAGCAGATCGGCGGTCTCGTGCTCCATCTTCACCTCGTCGAGCTGGCGCGAGAGGCGGCCGGAGCCCGAGGAGACCTGCTCGCGGCCGAGAAAGAGGTTGGAGACAACGTCGAGGTTGTCGCAGAGCGCCAGGTCCTGGTAGACGGTCGCGATCCCCAGTTCGGTTGCGTCCTGCGGCCCTTTGATCCGCACTTCCTCGCCCTCGAAGCGGATCGTCCCCTCGTCCGGCGCGTGGATCCCGGCGATCGCCTTAACCAGCGTCGACTTGCCGGCGCCGTTGTCGCCGACGAGGCCGACGACCTCGCCGGCGCTGACGGCGAAGTCGACCCGGTCCAGAGCCTGGACCGGGCCGAATCGCACGCTTACTCCGTCCAGCTCGAGGAGCGGAGTGTCGGCTGCCATGTCAGCCGGAGATTCCTGCTTCTTTGCAGTCGGCCGCGTAGGGGCCGGTGCAGAGTTCCGAGGCTTCGACGAACCCATCTTTGATCACGGTGTCCTTGATGTTGTCTTTGACCACCGCAACCGGTTCGAGGATCGCCGAGGGGACGTCGGTCTTGCCGTTGTTGACTTCTTCGGTGACTTTGCTTTCCGGCAGTTCTTCGCCGGCGCCGAGGGCGATGGCGAATTCGGCGGCGATTTCAGCCTGGGGCGGAATCGCCTTGTAGATCGTCATGAACTGCTGGCCGGCGAGGATCCGCTGCAGGCCGGCGACGGTCGAGTCCTGACCGGTGACGGGCCGTTCTTCCGGGTCGATCCCGGCACCTTTGAGCGCCGCGATGGCGCCGCCGCCGGTGTCGTCATTGGCGGCGTAGATGCCCCAGAAGCCTTCCTTGCCGAGCGCGGTGATCGCCTGCTGGGCCTCACGCTGGGCGTTTTCGGCGGTCCAGCCGGGGGTGTCGTATTCCTTCGCGACCTTGACGCCGGCTTCTTCGAAGCCCTTGCTCGAGCCCTTCTTGAATAGCGCCGCGTTCGGGTCGGCCGGGTCGCCGTTGATCTTGATGATCGGGCCGCTCGGGTGACCGTCTTCCTTCAGTTTTTTCGCCAGCGTTTCGGCCTGAAGTTCGCCGACCCGTTCGTTGTCGAAGGAGACGTAAGCGGCGACTTCGCTGTTTTCGATCAGGCGGTCGTAGCTGACGACCGGAACGCCCTGGGCGTTTGCCCGTTCGGCGATCGCGGCGGCCGATTTGGAGTCCATCGGGTCGAGGACGAGGACTTCGGCGCCTTTGGTCAGCGCCGCTTCGCCCTGGGACTGCTGCTTTTCAGCGTCGCCGCCGGCGTTGAAGTAGATGACTTCGCAGCCGGAGCACTGTTCCTTGACCGAATTTTCGAAGTCAGGCCGATCGTTGGTTTCGTAACGGGGGGTTTCGTTTTCCGGGAGCAGGAGGGCGATCGTCGAACCGCCGCCTCCCCCACCGCCACCACCGGTCGTGTCGCTGCTGCTGCCGCAGCCGGCGGCAACGAGGGCAACTGCGGCCAAGGCTGCTACTGCGAACCAGACCCGCGAAGTCAATGCTGACATCGGTTCCTCCTGTTTTTGTTCCCTGCTCCCGGGACGGTCCTACCCTCCTACAAAGGTTTTAAGCGCGCAACCAGGGAATTTGCGGCGGAGGCGCCCGGAACCGGTTGTCTCAGGTGACTTCTAGGCCGCCGCGGACAGCTCGCGCTTGCGGCTGCGCCGTTTCGGCTTCGCCGGCTCGACCAGCCCGGCGAGGAAGCGGCCGGTGTAGGAACCGCTCGCGGCGGCGACCTCCTCGGGGGTGCCGGTGGCGACAATCTCGCCGCCGCCTTCGCCGCCCTCGGGGCCGAGGTCGACGAGGTGGTCGGCGGTCTTGATCACGTCGAGGTTGTGCTCGATCACGACCACGGTGTTGCCGGCGTCGACGAGGCGACCGAGAACGTCGAGCAGGCGCTGGACGTCGGCGAAGTGGAGGCCCGTGGTCGGCTCGTCGAGGATGTAAAGGGTGTCGCCGGTGGCGACTTTGGAGAGCTCGGTCGCCAGCTTGACCCGCTGCGCCTCGCCGCCGGAGAGCGTCGTCGCCGGCTGACCGAGGCGGATGTAGCCGAGGCCGACGTCGTTCAGGGTGCGCAGGCGGCGGGCGATCTTCGGCACGTTCTCGAAGAACTCGACCGCCTCGGAGACCGACATCTCCAGCACGTCGGCGATGTTCTTGCCCTTGAAGCGGACCTCGAGCGTCTCGCGGTTGTAGCGCTTGCCGTGGCACTGCTCGCAGGGGACGTAGACGTCGGGCAGGAAGTGCATCTCGATCTTGATCTGGCCGTCGCCCTTGCAGACCTCGCAGCGGCCGCCCTTGACGTTGAAGCTGAAGCGGCCGGGCTTGTAGCCGCGCGCCCGCGACTCCTGGGTCTGGGTGAAGATCTGGCGGATGTGGTCGAAGAGGCCGGTGTAGGTGGCCGGGTTGGACCGCGGCGTGCGGCCGATCGGCGACTGGTCGATGTTGATGATCTTGTCGATCTGGTCGAGGCCGTCGATGCCGTCGTGGGCGCCCGGCCGCAGCTTCGCCTGGTGCAGGCGGTTGGCGACCGAGTGGTGCAGGGTCTCGTTGACCAGGGTCGACTTGCCGGAGCCGGAGACGCCGGTGACGCAGCAGAAGACCCCGAGCGGGATCTCCACGTCGACATCCTTGAGGTTGTGTTCGCGAGCGCCGCGGACCGTCAGCGAGCCGGTCGGCTTGCGCCGCTCCGCCGGGACCTCGATCCGTTTCTTGCCGGAGAGGTACTGGCCGGTGAGCGAGGATGGGTTCCGCTTCACCTGGGCCGGGGTGCCGGCGGCGATCACGTGGCCGCCGTGTTCGCCGGCGCCGGGACCGAGGTCGACGAGGTGGTCGGCGGCCATCATCGTCCCCTCGTCGTGCTCGACCACAATCACCGTGTTGCCGAGGTCGCGCAGCCGGTCGAGGGTGGCGATCAGCTTCTCGTTGTCGCGCTGGTGGAGGCCGATCGAGGGCTCGTCGAGCACGTACATGACCCCGACCAGGTGCGAGCCGATCTGGGTAGCGAGCCGGATCCGTTGCGCCTCGCCACCGGAGAGGGTGCGGGCCGAACGCATCAGCGAGAGATAGCCGATGCCGACGTTCTCGAGGAACGAGAGCCGCTCGGTGATCTCGCGCACGATCAGCCGCGCGATCGCCCGCTCGGTCTCGGTCATCTCCAGCTCGCGGATCCACTCGGCGGCGGCGCTGGCGGAAAGGTCGCTGTACTCGGAGATGCTGAGCCCGCCGACCCTGACCGCGAGGCTCTCCGGGCGCAGGCGCGCCCCCTTGCAGGCGGGGCAGGGCTGCTCGGCCATGTAGCCCTCGATCCGCTCGCGGTTTGACTCCGAGTCGGTCTCCTCGTAGCGCCGCTGCAGGTTGTTGACGATCCCCTCGAAGCGCACCTTGTAGGAGCGGCGGCGGCCGAAGCGGTTGGTGTAGGTGACGTGGTGGCGCTCGTCGCCGGTACCGTAGAGGAAGATCTCTTTCTCGTCGGCCTTCAGCTGCGACCAGGGCTTGTCGGCGTCGACGCCGTACTCCCCGGCGACGGCGGCGATCAGCCGCTTCCAGTACGCGCTGATCCCGCGGTTCCACGGCTGCAGTGCCCCCTCGGCCAGCGAGAGGGTCGGGTCGGGGACGACCAGCTCGGGGTCGATCACCCGCTGGAAGCCGAGCCCGTGGCAGCGGTCGCAGGCGCCGTGGGGCGAGTTGAAGGAGAAGATCCGCGGCTCCAACTCGGGGATCGAGGTGCCGCAGTTGAGGCAGGCGAACTGCTCGGAGAAGAGCATCGTCCCGCCCGGGTGCTCGGCGTCCTTGCTGCCGGCGGCCCCCTTGCCCTCGACGATCTCGACTTCGATCAGCCCGGCGGCGAGGCCGGCTGCCGCTTCGACCGACTCCGAGAGGCGGCGCCGCAGGTCAGGTTTCATCACCAACCGGTCGACGACGATCGAGATGTCGTGTTTGTACTTCTTGTCGAGCACGATCTCTTCGTCGAGGCGGCGCAGCTCGCCATTGATCTTGGCCCGCGAGTAGCCCTCGAGTCGCATCTGCTCAAGCAATTTCCCGTACTCGCCTTTGCGGCCGCGGACGACCGGCGCCATGACCATGAATTTGGTCCCCTCCTCGAGAGTCATCAGCCGGTCGACGATCTGCTCCTGGGTCTGGCCGGTGATCTCCTCGCCACACTCGGGGCAGTGCGGGGTCCCGATCCGGGCCCAGAGCAGGCGCAGGTAGTCGTAGATCTCGGTCACCGTGCCGACCGTCGAGCGCGGGTTGCGCGAGGTCGTCTTCTGGTCGATCGAGATCGCCGGCGAGAGCCCCTCGATCGAGTCGACGTCGGGCTTCTCCATCAGCCCGAGGAACTGCCGCGCGTAGGCCGAGAGCGACTCCACGTAGCGGCGCTGCCCCTCGGCGTAGATCGTGTCGAAGGCAAGGCTCGACTTGCCGGACCCGGAGAGGCCAGTGATCACGATCAGCGCGTCCCGGGGCAGCTCGACGTCGACGTCCTTGAGGTTGTGCTCCCGGGCGCCAGAGATGACGATTCGCTCAGAGGCAGCCACTCACGTCGATTCTAGACAGACGAACAGATGTTCCCTTCGGCACAAACGACAGCGGTGCGCCTTTTCCCCGCTAATGGGGTGGAAAGGCGCACCGCTGTGAGCTTCGATCCGGCTACGCCGCCTCGGGCTCCGGCTCCCGCAGACGCGGCAGCCAGCCGAGGAACTTCGGCAGATACCAGTTGCGCTCGCCGAGCAGCTTCATCGCCGCCGGCAGCATGATCGCCCGGACGATCGTGGCGTCGATCAGGACCGCAACCGCGAGGCCGACGCCCATCTCCTTCATGTCGAGGATGCTGAGGGTGGCGAAGACAGAGAAGACCGCCACCATCACCACCGCGGCGCTGGTCACCGTGCCGGCGGTAGCCGTGATCCCACGCTGGACCGCCTCGTCCGTCTTCATGCCCCGGTCGACGTACTCGCGGACCCGGCTGAGGATCAGCACGTGGTAGTCCATCGAGAGGCCGAAGAGGATGACGAAGAGGAACATCGGCAGCCAGGAGCTGACGCCGCCGTTGGAGTGGAAGCCGAGCAGCGACTCTCCCAGCCCGTTCTGGAAGACCAGGACGAGGACTCCGTAGGCCGCCCCCACCGAGAGCAGGTTCAACAGGATTGCCTTGATCGGGACGACGATCGAGCGGAAGGTGACCAGCATCAGCAGGAACGCCAGTCCGAGGACGAAGGCGAAGACGAGCGGCAGGCGCTGGGCCAGCAGATCGGCGAAGTCCTTCGATTCAGCCGCGGAACCGGCGACGTTGACCTCGGCATCGGTCCCGGCAAACGCCGCCGGCACCAGCTCGTTGCGTAGAGCTTCCATCGCCCGGGTCGCGGTCGCGTCGCTGCCGCTCCCCACGGTCGGGATCTGGACCGCGGCAACGGTGCCGTCGCGGCTGGTTTCAACATCGACCCTGCCACTCACCTGCGGATCGGATTCGGCCCGCGCGACGAGGTCGTCGATCGCCGCGGCGGTCGGACCGGAGGTGACGTCTTCGGACTCGACCACGACCGTGGCCCCCGCCGCTTCGCCCGGGAAGGCGGCGGTGATGCGGTCGTAGGTCTGCACGACGGGGATGTCCCGCGGCAGGTCCTCGGCGCCACTGACCTTGGTCTGCATCGACAGCGCCGGGATCGCGAGGGCGACCAGGAAGCCGGCGGAGACAGCCAGCGAGAGCGCCGGACGGCGCATCACCCGCTCGATGACCGAGGCCCAGACCGATTGCCCGGCGCGGCGGCGGCGCAGGCGGGAGAGGAACGGGACGCGGCCCTTCTCGACCCTGTCGCCGAGCTTGGATAGCACCGCCGGCAGGACTGAGATCGAGGCGAACATCGCCACCGCGACCACGGTCATCGTGCCGACCGCGAACGAGGTGAAGGTCGGGTCGCCGCTCAGCAGCATCCCGCTCATCGCCGCGATCACGGTCAGGCCGGAGACGAGCACCGCCCGCCCCGAGGTCGCCGCCGCTGCCTCCAGCGCCGCCGACTCCGAACGGCCGGCCTGGCGCTCCTCGCGCTCGCGGCGCATGTAGAAGAGCGAGTAGTCGACGCCGACGGCGAGGCCGACGAGAACGACGACGGAGGCGACGTTCGCGTCCATCGGCACCAGCTGGCTCGGCAGCGCCAGCAGGCTGACCGTGGCGACCACGGCCGAGAAGCCGATCAGCAGCGGCACCAGCGCCGCCACCAGGGCGCCGAAGGCGAGCAGCAGAATCAGCAGGGTGATCGGCAGCGAAGTCGTCTCGGCCTTCGAGAGGTCTTCGCTGAACACCTCTTCCAGCGCCTTGCTGGCGCTGGCGCCGCCGAACTGCTCGACCCGCACGTCGGGGTTGGCGGCCTGCACCGCCGCGGTCGCGGCGAGGCTGGCGTCGACCCGTTCTTCGGCCTGTTCCGCGTCGCCCGGGATCTGGAATTCGACCAGGGCGGTACGTCCGTCGGCGGAGACCTGTCCGCCGACGTCGGCCGGCGAGCTGAGGTGGGTCACCGATGGCAGCGCCGCCAGCTTCCGGGTTGCTTCGTCGACGGCCTCGTCGAAGGCGGGGTCGCCGGCCTTCAGCCCGTATCCCTGGACCATCACCATCTCGTCGTTAGGGGTCAGGTTGGCCTTTTCCAGCGCCACCGCGGCGCGGCCGGACTCGCCGGCGCCCGCTTCGGCGTCGGTCAGCTGCTTGGTGCCGACCGCACCGCCGATCGCAACTGATGCAACTACGAAGGCGATCCAGCCGAAGATCGCGAGTTTTCTGTGGGCCGCACTCCAGCGGGCGGCCCGTGCGGCGATGTTTCTCTTGGCGTGCATTTGGTTCCTTTCGGTCGCAATGGATGAGACCGCTCCAGATTCCCAGCGAGCGGGCGGCTTTCCGATGCGGCTGGCAGGCGTCTGCGGGTGCGGCTCTCCACCGCCGATGGTGCGGCTGCCCGTACTGTCAGAGGGGCCGATTTCGAGGACAATCTGCGGCGTGCCCACCTCCGTCCTGATCGTCGACGACCACCCCGGCTTCCGGGCCAGCGCCCGGCGCATGCTGGAGGCGAGCGGCTACGCGGTGGTCGGAGAGGCCGCCGACGGCGTCGCCGCGATCGCCGCCGTCGGCGAGCTCGGCCCCGACCTGGTCCTGCTCGACGTGCAGCTGCCCGACCTCGACGGCTTCGAGGTCGCGGCGCGACTGCGGGCGCTCGGCAAGCAGACCGAGATCGTCCTGACCTCGAGCCGCGACCGCTCCGACTTCGGCAGCGCGGTGGACGAGAGCCCCGCCCGCGGCTTCATCGCCAAGGCCGAGCTGAGCGGCCAGGCGCTGGCGGAGCTGGTCGGATGATCGGTCTGCGGCGCGCCCTCGTCGCGCTCGGCCTCCTCGCCTTCCTGCTCGGTCTCCTCTCCACCGCGCTGATCCTGACCAGTGACCACGCCAGCCCCCGCGGCTTGCTGCTGGCCCTGGTCCTCGCCGCCGGCTGGAGCTTTGCCTTCACCGGACTCTTCGCCTGGGACCGGCGGCCGCAGAACAACACCGGCCTGTTGATGACGGCGATCGGATTCGCCTGGTTCTTCCAGGCGCTTGCCGCCTCCAACAACGAGTGGATCTTCGCGATCGGCGTCGTCGGCCAGAACCTCTCCTTCGCGATCCTCGTCCACCTGCTCGTCACCTTCCCCTCGGGCCGGCTGCGGACGCGGCTGCAGATCGTCGCCGTCGGGCTCGCCTACCTGGTGACCGGCCCGCTGAACCTGATCTGGGCGCTGTTTGTCGACCCCAGCACGCAAAGCGGATGCGAAGGCTGCCCCGAAAATCCGGTCCTGATCGGCGGCGCCGAAGGGGTGGCGAACGCGATCAACACGATCCAGGCGATCGGCGGCAGCGCCTCGATCGCAATCGCGATCGGGCTCGTCGTTGCCCATTGGAGGCGCAGCTCGGCCACCGAGCGCCGGGCACTGACCCCGGTCCTCGCCACCGGTGGCACCGCCTTCGCGGTCCTCCTCGTACAGCTGGTCGTGAGTGAACTCGGAGCTCCCCACACGTTCCAGACCGTCACCTTCGTCACCTCGGTGACGATCTTCGCTTCCCTCCCCTTCGCCTTCCTGCTCGGGCTGCTGCGCTCGCGGATCGGCCGTGCCGAGGAAGTCAGCTCGGCGCTGACGGTCGAGAACGAGCAGCTGACCGCGGAGCTGCAGGCCAAGGTCGAGGAGCTGCGCGCTTCGCGGCACCGGATCGTGGAAGCCGGCTACGCCGAACGGCGGCGGGTCGAGCGCGACCTCCACGACGGCGCCCAGCAGAGACTGATGGCGCTGACCATGACCCTGCGCCTGGCGCGCCAAAAGAGCGACACCGACCCGGCGGCCAGCGCCGAGCTGCTGGACGAGGCGATGGAGGAGCTGGGGGCGGCGACCGCTGAGCTGCGCGAATTCGCCCGCGGCATCCACCCTGTGGTGCTCAGCGACCGCGGCCTCGGCGCCGCCCTCACCGGCCTCGCCGAACGCTCGCCGGTACCGGTCGAGATCGCCGGCGCCCCTGCGGATCGCCTGCCGACGCCGGTCGAGTCGGCTGCCTACTTCGTCGTCGCCGAGTCGCTGACCAACGTCGCCCGCTACGCCGAGGCCGGATTGGCGACGGTGCGGGTCGAGCGCCGCAACGGTACCCTCGAGGTCGAAGTCAGCGACGACGGTGCGGGTGGCGCCGACCCCGACTCGGGCACCGGCCTGCGCGGCCTCGCCGACCGGGTCGCCGCCCTCGACGGCAGCTTCGTGGTTCGCAGCAGGGGCGGTAAGGGAACCATCGTGGAAGCGCGGATCCCGTGCGCGTAGTCGTCGCCGACGACTCCACCCTGCTGCGCGAAGGCGTGGTGCGGCTGCTCGAGGAGGCGGGCCTGGAGGTCGTCGGTCAGGCCGGCGACGGCGAGGAGCTGCTGCGCAAGGTCCGCGCCCACAAGCCCGACGTGGCAGTGGTCGACGTGCGGATGCCGCCGACCCACACCGACGAGGGGCTGCGGGCGGCGCGGGAGATCCGCGCCGAGCTGCCCGAGGTCTCGGTCCTCGTCCTCTCCCAGTACGTCGAAGTCGCCTACGCGCGGGAGCTGCTGGCGGAGAGCGCCGAGGGGCTCGGCTACCTGCTCAAGGACCGCGTCGCCGACGTCGAGGCCCTGACCGAGGCAGTGCGCCGGGTGGGCGAAGGCGGCTCCGCCCTCGACCCTGAGGTCGTCTCCCAGATGCTCGGCCGCCAGCGTCGCGACGATCCCCTGGAGGAATTGACCCCGCGTGAGCGCGAGGTGCTGGGATTGATGGCGGAGGGCCGCTCCAACGCGGCGATCGCCGCCGAGCTGGTGGTCAGCGAACGGGCGGTGGAGAAGCACGTCACCGGGATCTTCGGCAAGCTCGAGCTCGAGGCCAGCGGCGAGGACCACCGCCGGGTGCTGGCGGTCCTGCGCTTCTTGGATCAGCCGGCCTGAGCGGCCAGAGCCGGGCGCGGCAGAGCTTTTCCATCCATAGGAGGGAAAAGCTCTGCCGCAGGTCTCATCCGAGGGCGACGGAGAGTCTGCGGCGGTAATCCCTCGCCTGCGGCCAGGTCGGAACTCCGCTGAGGATGCCGACGATGGCTTGGCGGAGGCTCTCCCGGGTGCCAGGATCAGCGCCTGCGAACTCGCCGAGCAGGGCGTCGAGAGCGACCTCGAGATCGCCGCGGTCGAGGGCGCCGAAGGCCTCGGCGCCGATCCCGGCTTTCACGAGGCCGATGCGGGCGGCGATTCCGGCGGCGGCGAAGTCGTTCTCGTGGCTCTCGACCGCTTCCAGGGCCTCGGCTTCGGCGCCGCGCTCGAGGCGGGCCTTGGCGAGGGCGACGGCGATGTCGGGGCGCCCCGGCTCCAGTTCGGCCGCTTCGCGCAGCGAGAGCTCGTCGCCCGCCGTGAGCAGCTCGTCCGCGCGCGAGGGCGCCAGCCCGTCGAAGAAGGCCTCGACTTTGGCCGGCGGCAGGGCGCCGACGAACTCGTCGGCAACGGCCCCGTCGCGAAACGCCTTCACCGCCGGGATCCCCTGGACCTGAAACTGGGCCGAGAGGGCCTGGTTGGAGTCGACGTCGACCTTGGTCAGCACCACCTTGCCGGCGCGCGCTGCCTCGGCCCGTTCCAGCGCCGGGCTCAGCGCTTTGCACGGCCCGCACCAGTCGGCCCAGAAGTCGACCACCACCGGCAGCTCGCGGGAGCGCTCGACCACCTCCGCCTGGAAGGTCGCTTCGGTGACGTCGATCGGCACCACACGAGCTTAGAAAAGATGGCCCTTGTGCTGACTTGCACATGGGACTAGGTTGGTTAAAAGGCGGGGCCAAACAGAGGAGGAGACATGTCCAACGTCGACACCGCCCGGTCCGCCTACGAGGCTTTCGGGAGCGGCGATCTCGCCGCCCTGCAGAAGGACTTTGCCGAGGATGCCGTCTGGGTCACTTCGGACGAGCTGCCGCTGGGGGGAACCGTGGAGGGCCGTGACCAAATCATGGCCAACTTTGCCCAGATCCCCAACTACTGGAACGAGTTCAGCGTCAAGGCCGAGGACTACCTGGACGCCGGCAACGCAGTTGTCGTCCGGGGCACCCAGCACGCCGCCAACGACAAGGGGAGCATGGACGCCCGTTTCGTCCACGTCCTCGAGTACGACGACGACGGCAAGGTGGTCCGCGGTGAATTCTTCACCGACAGCGCCAAGGCGGCGAAGCTGCTGAGCTGAGCGCCGGAACCGGCCGCGGGAGCCCTAGGCGCCCGCGGTCATGCCGTCCAGGTCGCGGCGCAGCTCCTTTAGCTCGTCGCGGATCCGGCCGGCCTCCTCGAAGCGGAGGTCGTCGGCGGCGGCCAGCATCTCCTCCTCGAGGGCGACGATAGTCTTCTCCAGCTCCTCCGGGGTCTCGAAGTCATCGCCGCGCCGGCGCCGTCGTTTGCGCGGGGCGCGGTCCTCCATCGCCAGGAAGTCCGACATCTCGGAGATCCCTTTGCGCACCGTCTCCGGGGTGATCCCGTGCTCTTCGTTGTAAGCCACCTGGATCGCCCGGCGACGGTCGGTCTCGCGCATCGCCGCCCGCATCGCGTCGGTCTCCTTGTCGGCGTACATCACCACCCGCCCGTTGACGTTCCGCGCCGCCCGGCCGATCGTCTGCACCAGGCTGGTCTCGCCGCGCAGGAAGCCCTCCTTGTCGGCGTCGAGGATCGCCACCAGGCTGACCTCGGGCAGATCGAGCCCCTCGCGCAGGAGGTTGACGCCCACCAACACGTCGTACTCGCCGAGCCGCAGCTCGCGGACGATCTGGATCCGTTCCAGGGTGTCGACCTCGGAGTGCAGGTAGCGGACCTTGACCCCGTACTCGAGCAGATAGGCGGTCAGGTCCTCGGCCATTTTCTTGGTCAGGGTCGTGACCAGGGTGCGGTCGCCCTGCGTCGCCACCTTCTTGACCTCGTTCATCAGGTCATCGATCTGGTTCCTCGTCTCGCGCAGCTCGATCGCGGGGTCGACGATCCCGGTCGGGCGGACGATCTGCTCGACGGTGCGGGTCGCTTCGGCTTTCTCGAACGGCCCCGGAGTCGCCGAGACCATCACCAGTTGCTTGACCCTTTCGAGGAACTCGTCGAACTTGAGCGGCCGGTTGTCGATCGCCGACGGAAGCCGAAAGCCGTAGTCGATCAGGGTCGTCTTGCGCGAGCGGTCCCCCTCGTACATGCCGCCGATCTGGGGGATCGTCTGGTGGGACTCGTCGACGAAGACGACGAAGTCGTCCGGGAAGTAGTCGATCAAGGTGTGCGGCGGGCTGCCGGCGGGGCGGCCGTCGAGGATCCGCGAGTAGTTCTCAATCCCGGAGGTGAACCCGAGCTCCTTGATCATCTCCAGGTCGTACATCGTCCGCTGCCGCAGCCGGTGCGCCTCGAGCTGCTTGCCCTCGGCTTCCAGTTCCGCGGTCCGCGCTTCCAGTTCGGCGCGGATTTCGTCGACGGCGCGGTCGACGGTCTCGTCTTTGGTCACGTAATGGGAGGCCGGCCAGACCGAGACATGGTCGATCACGTCGAGCACCTCGCCGGTCAGCGGGTCGAAGTGCTGGATCCCCTCGATCTCGTCGCCGAAGAGGGCGATCCGGTAGGCCGACTCGGCGTAGGAGGGCATGATCTCCAGCACCTCGCCGCGGACCCGGAAGGCGCCGCGGCCGAGCACCTGGTCGTTGCGCTGATACTGCATCTTCACCAGCTTGCGCAGCACGTCGTCGCGGTCGATCGACTCGCCGACTTTGAAGAGCTGCATTTTTTCGTTGTAGACCTGGGGCGAGCCGATCCCGTAGATGCAGGAGACCGAGGCGACGATGATCACGTCGCGGCGGGCGAAGAGCGCGGCGGTTGCTGCGTGCCGAAGCCGGTCGATCTCGTCGTTGATCGAGGAGTCCTTCTCGATGTAGAGGTCCTGGGCCGGGACGTAGGCCTCCGGCTGGTAGTAGTCGTAGTAGGAGACGAAGTACTCGACCTGGTTCTCGGGGAAGAACTCGCGGAACTCGTTGCAGAGCTGCGCGGCAAGCGTCTTGTTGTGGGCGATGACCAGGCTCGGGCGCTGAACCTCGGCGATCGTCGCTGCCATCGTGAAGGTCTTGCCGGTGCCGGTGGCGCCGAGCAGGGTCTGGAAGCGATCGCCCTCGCGCAGCCCCTCGGCGAGGCCGGCGATCGCTTTCGGCTGGTCGGCGGTCGGCGTGTAGGCGGGGTTGAGCTTGAAATCGGGCACGTTCAGAACATAGCTGGCGCATATGCTGCGCTTTCGATGACGCCTCTGCGCGCCGCCCTTGCGGCCTTCTTCGCCTTCACCGGGACCATGCACTTCCTCCGCCCGCGCTTCTTCGAAGCGATCGTGCCGCCGGCGATCGAGTCCCGGAAGCAGGAGGCGGTGGCGGTCAGCGGCTACGCTGAGATCGCCGGCGCGGCGCTGATCGTCCACCCCGCCACCCGCCGGCTCGGCCGCTGGTGGCTGCTGGGCCTGCTGATCTCCGTCTTCCCAGCCAACATCCACATGGCGGTCAACCCCGAGCAGATCCGCGGCCTCGACCTGAGGAAGATGCCCCGCTGGGCGCTCTGGGCCCGCCTCCCCCTGCAACCGCTGGCGATGGTCTGGGTCTGGCGCGCGACCCGTTGCGATTAGGCTTCAGTCAATGGACAAACGCGACCGCTTTGCCGCCAACCTCCGCCGCGCCCGCAAAGCGGCCGGCGTTTCCCAGGAAGACCTCGCCGAGGCGTGCGAAATCCACCGCACCGAGGTTTCGCTTCTCGAGCGCGGCGGGCGCGAACCGCGGCTGGGCACCCTGGTGAAGCTCTCAACCGCCCTCGGCACCACGCCGGAAGCCCTCTGCGCCGGCATCGGCTGGGACCCGAAAGGGCGCGAGTACCGAATCGCCGAACCGGACTGAGCGGACCGACTAGCCGAACAGGCCCGGGCCCGGCAGCAGTTCTTCCAGCAGGTCGCTGGCCGGACCGAGGAAGCCTTCGGCGTCGCCGAGGAAGCCCTGTGCGTCGTTGATGATTTCGATCGCCTGGTCGAGCGGGATCCGCTGCAGGGTCTCGCGCAGCGGGCCTGCCAGGATGGGGCTCAGGGCCCCTGCTTCTTCGGCATCGTCGACAGCGCGGACGAGACCAGCGCGGATCGCCTTGGCCAGCTTCTCGTCATCGATCCCGTGGCTCTTGGTGAAGCGCTCGCGGGCCTCGGGAGTCGCCAGCGCCTGGGCCAGTTCCTCGCGTGAGACGCCTAGCTGGCAGGCGGCGCCGTCGAGGGCGGAGATCGTAAACTGGTTGGCGATCTGGCCGAGGGTCTGCGGGTTCGACCAGGGGCGCGGCTGGCAAGGGTTCTGGACCTTCTCCGGCTCATACGAGGAACCACCGGCGGCGAGATAGGCGCCGACCAGGACCAGCGAGGCGAGGACCGCCCCGACGATCAGGACCGCCCCACTCAGCCTCCCCTCCTTGTTCACAGGTCGACCCTCCGCGAGAGCGCGATCGGGAACAGGGCGATCAGGCCGAGCAGGGCGGCGAGCAGGAACGAGGTGCTGAAGGCGTGGGTCGCGCCGCGGTCGAGCTGGTCCTGCAGTTCGCCCTGCAGCTGTTCGACTTCGGCTCGCTGCGCCGGGTCGGAGGGCTTCGGTTCGAAGGCCGGTTCGATGACCGGCACCTTGCCCTTCTCGGTTTCCAGCTGCTGGCCGACCTTCTCGGCCAGGTCGAGCTTCAGCAGCGGGTTGATCGGCGAGTCGAGAATCACCGCGGTTCCGGCGTCGATCGCGTCGTGGCGCTGCTGGTCGATGTCAGCGGTGAAGATCGGGGTCAGGATCAGCAGCCCGATCACCACCCCGGCGTGGCGGGAGGAGATCGTCCAGCCGCCGTGGATCGCCTGCGGCGCGCGACCGCCGAGGGCGGTCTCGGTCAGGGCCGAGAGCACCAGCGCCAGGCCGAGGCCGACCAGGACCTGAGGCGGGATCGTCAGCGCGATCGTCGCCTTCGGTAGGAATGCGAGCCCGGCCAGACCGCCGGAGACGAGGATCGCCCCGGCGGCGGCGCGCGAGCGCGCGTCGATGACCAGGTCGGCCAGCTTGCCGCCGAGGATCGCCGCCAGCGGCATGACCGTGACCACCAGCGCCGCTTCGATCGGGCTCAGGCGCCAGCCTTCGATCAGCAGCAGGACGAGCAGGAAGAGCGCCGCCGCGATCGCCGCCGAGACCATTGCCAGGGCGAGGTTGGCCCAGAGGTGCGGCCGGCCGGTTTCGCGCAGCTCCGGTTCGATGATCCCGGTCGCCATCTCGTCCCTGGCAACGGTGAGGATTGGCACCGCCGCGACCAGCGCCACCGGCACCTGGAGGAGGAAGATCGACTGCCAGGAGACCAGCTCGGTGAGCAGGCCGCCGAGCGCCGGGCCGAGCGCGGCGCCGGTCGCCCCGGCTGCGGCCCAGACGGTCGCCGCCCGCCGCTCGGAGCCGACCGTGGCCGGCAGCAGCTCCAGCGCCGCGGTCACCGCCAGGGCGCCGCCCAGCGCCTGCACGCAGCGAGCCGCGATCAGGGTCGAGAGCTCGTCGGCGAGGCCGCAGGCGAGGCCGGCGCCGGCGAAGACCGCAAGCCCGACCGCGGCCGCCCGCCCCGGCCCGACCCGCCGGGCAAGCAGTGCCGCCGGCACCGCCGCCAGCGCCATCACCAGGTTGAAGGAGATCAGGACCCAGGTGACGCCGGCAACGCTGGTGTCGAGTTCCCGGTAGATCTCCGGCAGCGCCAGGACGACGATCGAGGAGTCGGCGAGGACGACACCGACCGCCAGGGCCAAGGCCGCGACGCGAGGTCTAGCGGAGGTTCCCATAGCCCAACTCCGAGGCGTACTCCTGGCGGTACTCGTCGCGCTTCTCCAGCACCTCTTCAACGTAGGCCCGGGTTTCCGGGAAGGGAATCGACGCCACCGTCAGGCTTGAGCCGCCCCACTTGTCGGCGTTGCCCGGCCCAGCGTTGTAGGCCGCAAGCGCCGCCGCCTCGTCGCCGTCGTAGCGGGCCAGCAGTTCGGCAAGCAGGAAGGTCCCGTAGCGGATGTTGATTTCGGGGTCGCCGAGATCCCTCAGTTCGAAGGTCGTGGCCTCGCTGTTCCTGGCGATCGTTTCGGCCGCTTCCGGCGTGATCTGCATCAGCCCCCGTGCTCCCGCGCTCGACGTCTGGTCCTGGAACTTCGACTCGGAGTAGATCACGGCGGCGATCAGGGCGGCGTCGACATCCTTTTCATCGGCCTGCTGGCGGATCACGTCCTCGTGGCGCAGCGGCAGGGTCAGCTCCTTCAGGGCGTGGTCGAAGGCGCCGCTAGCGATCAGAGCGCCGACCAACACCCCGAGCAGGACCGCGGTGGTCCCCAGGGCGACGAGGCGACGGCGGCGCACCTTGCGCTTCATCGCCGCAGCTTCGCGAGCAGGGCGGACAAAGCCCGCTCCAGGTCCTCCACCGAGCCGTCGTTCGCGATCACGTGGTCGGCGCGGCCCGCCTTTTCGTCCTGGGTCAGCTGCCGCGCCTCGCGCTCGTCGACCAGGGCGTGGCCGCGGGCGGCGGCGCGCTCGCGCCGCACCTCGTCGGCGGTGACGACGGCGACCGTGGTGTCGAAGACCGCGTCGCTGCCGACCTCGAACATCAGCGGCACCTCGACCACCGCGAACTCGGTCTCAGCGGGCAGCGCCAGCAGCCAGGCCGCGGTCCGCTCGCGAACCAGCGGGTGGATCTGCGACTCCAGCCAGGTCAGCTCCTCGGGGTCGGCGAAGACGACCTCGCCGATCTTCGCCCGGTTGACGCCGCCGTCGGGGAGGTTCACCTCAGGGCCCCAGCGCTCCTCCAGGCGGCCGCGCAGCGGTTCGCCTTCGAGCAGCTCGTGGACGACCGCGTCGCTGGACAGCGTCGCCGCGCCCAGCCGGTTGAAAGCCTTTAGCGCTTCAGACTTACCGGCGGCGATACCGCCGGTGAGGCCGATCTTGAGCGGCGCCATCGCAGGCGCCGATCAGGACTGCTCGGACTCGCCCGTCTCGGCGTCGTCGCCTGAGGATTCCTCGCCGGAGGCCTCGTCGACGTCGTCGGGAGAATCCGGCCGCTCCTGCACCGATTCCCCCTCCTGATGCTCCTCTTCCCCGTTCTCGGTGGTGCCGTTCTCCTCGGCAACCGGGGCAGGCTCGGAGGCCTCCTCGACCGGCGCCTCGGGCTCTACGGCGGCGGGAGCCTCCGCGGCAGTGGCCTCGGCGACCTGAGTCGCATCGGCGAACGCGTCCGCCATCGCACCGGAGGGCGGATCCACCGGAACCTCGGTCTCCTCGACCTGGGCCCCTTCGGCCTGGGCGATCTGCTCCCCCAGCCCGGCCATCGCCATGTTCTGCCCCTCGACCCGCTTGATGCTTAGGGAGAGACGGCGGCGCTCTTCGTCGATCTCGAGGATCTTGACGTTCAGCTTCGAGCCCGGCTCGACGACTTCGCTCGGGTTCTCGACGTGGTGGTCGGCAAGCTCGGAGATGTGAACCAGGCCCTCGACGCCGGGGAGGATTTCGACGAAGGCGCCGAAGGCGACGACCTTGGTCACAGTTCCCTCCAGCACGTCGCCGCCGCGGTGGGTGTTGATCACCCGCTGCCAGGGGTCCTCCTGGGTCTGCTTCAGACCGAGGGAGATGCGCTGGCGGTCGCGGTCGATGTCGAGCACTTTGATCCGCACCGTGTCGCCGATCGAGACGACTTCGGAGGGATGGTTGACGTGGCTCCAGGAAAGCTCGGAAATGTGGATCAGGCCGTCGATGCCCTCGAGGTCGACGAAGGCGCCGAAGTCGACGATGTTGGAGATCTTGCCCTCGACCACCTGGCCTGGCTCGAGTCGACCGAGGATCTGCTCGCGGACCTCTTTGCGCTCCTCCTCTAGCACCGCGCGGCGCGAGAGGACGACGTTGTTGCGGCTGCGGTTCAGCTCGATGACTTTGCACTCGAGCGTCTGGCCCATGAACTCGTCGAGGTTGTGGACGCGGCGGATGTCGACCAGCGAGGCGGGCAGGAAGCCGCGCACCCCGAGGTCGAGGATGAGACCGCCCTTGACCACCTCGATGACGCTGCCTTCGACCGGTTCGCCCGAGTCGGCTGCAACCTCGATCCGGCGCCAGGCTTTCTCAAAGCGGGCGCGCTTCTTGGAGAGGATCAGGCGGCCCTCGGCGTCCTCCTTGGTGAGGACGAGGGCATCGACCTCCTCCTGCAGCTCGACCTCGTCGTGCGGGTCGACCGACTTGCGGATCGAAAGCTCGTTGGAGGGAATGACCCCCTCGGCCTTGTAGCCGATGTCGACCAGGACCTCGTCTTTGTCGATGCGGACGACTTTGCCCTTGACGACATCGCCCTCCTCGAAGGAGACCATCGTCGCCGCGTAATTGGGGACGATCTTGCCGTCGATGTTGAGGAGGAGGCCGCCGGAACCCTCAACTGGGGTGGCACTCGGCGCAGGCGTCAGGGTCTCGGTCGCGGACACGGCGGCGAATGATGGCAGAATCCGCCTCGATGCCGGTCCGAGCCACCAAGCGCGGCGACGAACGCACGCCGCTGGGCGGCGAGCGCGACGTACTGATCTGCGGCGCCAGCTTCGCCGGGCTCGCGGTGGCACGCGAGCTGGCCGGCTCCGGGGCCGACGTTTTGATCGTCGACCGCTACGAGATCGGCGAGCGCCAGACCTCCGCCTGCGGGATTCCGACCGGGTGGCTGGAGCGCCTCGGGTTGATGGCGGCCGAGCGCCAGCGCTTCGACACGCTGGTCATGCACACCCCCCACGGGACCAGCCGCTACAAGCTCCCCTGGACCTTTTCCACCTTCGACTACCGCGAGCTCTGCCAGCTGCTCTGGCGCGACTGCGACGCCCAGTTCGAGACTGCCAAGGTCAACGGGCGTGCCGCGCCGGCGAATGGCGCCGGGCGAATCGCGATCGATACCGACCGCGGCACGATCTCGGCGCCGCTGGTCGTCGATGCGCTCGGCTGGCGGCGGATGCTGGCCAGCGGAGACGGCTACCAGCCGCCCGACGCGCCGCTCTCGCGAGGCCTCGAGGTCCATCCCGGCGGCACCTCCGAGGACCTGGCGATCTGGATCGACCGCAAGTACGTCCCCGCCGGCTACGGCTGGTCGTTCCCCGCCCGCGACGAGCTGCGAATCGGGATCGGCTCCTTCGACCCCCGCTTCCACGTCAAGGACACGACCGTCGAGCTGACCCGCGACCTCGGCAAGGAGCCGAACGAGTACCAAGGGAACTGGATCCCCCACAAGCTGCGCCGGGCGACCGAGGGCGGCGTCTTCTTCGTCGGCGACTCGGCCGGCCACTGCCTGCCGCTCAGCGCCGAGGGCATTCGCACCGCGCTCTACTTCGGGATCGCCCTGGGACAGGAGCTGCGCAGCGTGGTCGACGGCCGCCAAGCCAAGAGCGAAGCGGAAGCCACCTACGCCTCCTTCCACGACACCCACGAGTGGAAGTTCAAGTGGATGCTGCGAGTGCAGAAGCTGATCCCGCGGGTGCCGCCGCGGATTCTGGCGCCGCTGATCAAGCTGATGAGCAGCAAGCGGTTCGTCGACTGGTCCTTCGAGCACTACCTGCGAATCGCGCCGCCGGAGTACGCCGGCTCGAAGTGGGCGGGCTCAGCGGACGACCAGGACGGTGCCGGCCAGCAGCAGGACGACGCCGACCAGGCGCTCGGCCGAGAGCGGAGTCTGGTCCAGGCCGAACAGGCCTAGACGGTCGATCGCCACCGCGGCGGTCAGCTGGCCGAAGACGGTGGCCGCAGCGACCCCGCCGGCGCCGATCGCACTCACCGCGACCAGCGCGTTCAGCACGTACAGCGCGCCGAGGAACCCGCCCAGCAGGTAGTACCAGCTGACGTCGAAGGTCGAGCTGAGGCCACCGGCCTTGCCGCTGAGCACGACCACGGTCGCGAGCGCCAGGGTGCCGACCGAGAAGGAGATCAGCGCCGCGGGCATGCTGCCGGTGCTCTTGCCGAGGCCGGCGTTGATCGGCGCCTGCGCAGCGATCAGGCCCCCGGCGAGGGCGGTGAGGACGACCGCCATCCCCCTATCCATCGGTTTCCTGCTGGTCGCGCGTGATCTTCAGCCTGGACATGTGTTGCTCGATAAGTGAGGAGTTTGAACCTTCTCGCCGTCGGACCGGTAACGCAGAAGAGCCAACCGGTCGATCCAGTCAGCAGAGGCATCGATGTCACCACCGCCAGCAGAGCAGTTCGCAGCCCGGATCTTTATCGGGCCGGCGCTTCGGGCCCAGCCCGACCGCCGCCTCGTCGACCTCGTCCGCAACGGCTACGACGGCGCCTTCGAGGAGATCGTGCGGCGCTACCGGCGCCCGTTGGACCGCTTCGCGGCGGCGATCGTCGGCGGCCGCTCCGAGGACGTCACCCAGGATGCCTTCTCCAAGGCGCTGCTGGCGCTGCGAGGTACCGAGGCTGAGATAGAGCTGCGCCCGTGGCTCTACCGGATCGTCCGCAACACGGCGCTGAACGACCTGCGCGACCGCGGCGCCGTCGCCGAGGAGCTGAGCGAGGCGCTCGCTGGGGGACGCAGCACCGCCGCCGAGGTCGAGGCACGGGAGGAGATCCGCGAGCTGATGGACCGCCTGCAGGCACTGCCCGAGCCGCAGCGGGCGGCGTTGGTGATGCGCGAGCTGGAAGGGCTGAGCCACGAGGAGATCGCGGCAGCGCTGGGGGTCAGCGGTGGCGCCGCGCGCCAGGCGATCTACCGCGCCCGGGCGGCGCTTCGCGACGGCCTCGGCCTGCTGGTGCCGATGCCAGTGCTGCGGGCTCTGGCCGAGCACAGCGACGCGGCCACCGCGGGCGGGGCGATCGCCGCCGGCAGCGGCGCCTCGGCGGCGGGCGGGGCGGCGCTCGGCGGCCTCGGCGGCGGCGCGGTCAAGGTCGGGATGGCGACCCTGCTGGTGGCCGGTGCGGTCGGCGCCGGGGTCGCGGTCGACCATCGTCACGGCGAGCGGGCGGGACCGGCGCAGGCCGAGGGGGCACCGTTGCCGGCGAAACGGTCGTCGGACGCGACTTCGAGCTCGGCGGGCGGCTCAGGCCAGAGCGGATCCGGGGAGAGCTCCTCCGGACGTGGCAGCGGCGGGAGTCACGGCGATAGCCACAGCGGCAAGGGCGGCGATGACAGCGGCGGCAGCCTCTCCGGCAGCGGCCGCAGTGGCTCGGACAGCGGCTCGGGCAGCGGCCAATCGGGTCACGGTGGCTCTGGCGACGGCGGCTCGGGCTCCCACAGCGGACGCAGCGAGAACTCCGGCTCGGGATCTCTATCCACCAGCGGTCGTCACGGTGGCGACGACGGGGGCGATGACCACAGCGGCTCCGGCTCGGGGGACGATTCCGGCGGCGAGGACCACAGTGGCTCCTCGGGTGGATCCGGATCCTCAGGTGACGACGGCGGCAGCTCCGAGTCCGGCAGTGGCTCGAGCGGCAGCGGCGACAGCGGAAGCGGAAGCGGAAGCAGCGACGATGGCGGCAGCAGCTCCGGCTCGGGCAGCGGCGAGCCCGTCCCGACGCCGGCCGAACCCGCCGTCGAAGTCGAGCCCGGCGACGACTCGGGCTCCGGGTCCGGTGCCAGCGGCGACAGCTCGGGGTCGGGCAGCGGCGACCTCAGTGCCCTCGACTAGCGCAATCGAACGGATGTCCAAATCGGCGTGATCTTCGTCGCGTCCCCGGGTTTCAACTTCACCAGTTCAACCCGATCACCAGGAGGAATGGCATGACCCTGAAGCAAGCACGGCGCCCACGAAACGGCATGGTCTGGCTCGCGCTGGCGCTGGGAGCGCTTGCGCTTCTGGCTCTGCCCAGCCTGGCCGCCGCCAAGGACCGTAACCACGACCGCATCCCGGATCGCTGGGAGAAGCGCCACAAGCTTTCCCTGAAGACCAACCAGGCGCGTCTCGACCAGGACCGCGACCACCTGCGCAACCGGGCCGAGTTCCTCGCCGGCGACGACCCGCGCGACCACGACAGCGACGACGACGGGGTGATGGACGGCAGCGAGCAGGCCGGCACGATCGCCTCCTTCGACACTGAAAGCGGCCGCCTGACGATCAACCTCTTCGGCGGCGACACGATCTCCGGCCTGGTCGACGAATCGACCGAGATCAAGTGCGAGGACAATGGCTCGTCCGCCTCGGCCAGCGACTCAGGCTCAGGCTCCGGCGAGGAAGAGTCGGGTGACGACCACGGCGGCGAAGGCGAGGAAGAGCCCGGCGACGACCACGGTGGCCAGGGCCAAGAGCCCGGTGACGACAACGGCGGCGAAGGCGAGCACGGGGACGACAACTCCGGCCCCGGCAGCGCCAACTCCGGTCCCGGTCACGACGGTGACGACGACCACGGCGCCCGCCTCTGCACCACCGCGGAGCTGGTCCCCGGCGCAGTCGTTGAGGAGGCCGAGCTGAACCTCACCAACGGCCAGGCCGTCTTCCACGAGGTCGAGCTCTCCGGCAAAGAAGTGAGCAGCAGCTAGCCAGGGAAAGGAGGGCTACTTGGCGTCGAGCCAGTCCTGGCCGACGCCGATGTCGACCTCCAGCGGCGGTTCGAGCGGGTAGGCGGCGCACATCTCGCGCCCCACCAGCTTGGCCGCCGCTTCCATCTCTCCCGGCGGGCCCTCGAAGAGGAGCTCGTCGTGGATCTGGAGGACCAGGCGGGTCTCCCCCTCGGCCTCCTTCAGCGCCCGCTGGCAGCTGACCATCGCCACCTTGATGATGTCGGCGGCGGTGCCCTGGATCACCGTGTTGACCGCCAGGCGCTCGCCCAGCCGGCGGGTGTTGGGGTTGCCCGAGCGCAGCTCGGGAATCGCCCGGCGGCGGCCCATCAGGGTGGTGACGAAGCCCTCCTCCTGGGCCCGCTCGATCACCTGCTCGCGGAAGGCGCGCACGGCGGGGAAGCGCTCCAGGTAGCGGGAGACGAATTCCTCCCCCTCCTTGCGGGGGATGTTCAGCCGGTCGGCGAGGCCGTATCCGGTTAGCCCGTAGACGATCCCGAAGTTGACCATCTTCGCCTTCGAGCGCTGGCCGACGTCGACCTCGTCGCGCTCGATCTCGAAGACCTCGGCGGCGGTGGCGGCATGGACGTCTTCGCCCTCGCGGAAGACCTCTTTCAGTACCTCCTCGTCGGCGACGTGGGCGAGGACGCGGAGCTCGACCTGGCTGTAGTCGGCGGAGAGCAGCTGCCAGCCCTGCTCGGCGACGAAGCAGGCGCGGACCGGGCGGCCGATCTCGGTCCGGATCGGGATGTTCTGCAGGTTGGGATTGGTGCTGGAGAGGCGGCCGGTGGTGGTCGACGCCTGGTTAAAGGTGGTGTGGACGCGGCCGGTCTCCGGGTCGATCAGCTCCGGCAGCGAGTCGAGATAGGTGTTCTTCAGCTTGGTCAGCTCGCGCCAGGACTCGATCTTCTCGACGATCGGGTGCTCGTCGCGGATCTGGGCGAGGACACGGGCGTCGGTCGAGAAGCCGGTTTTGCCACGGCGCTTGCGGGTCAGGCCGAGCTTCTCGAAGAGCACGCGGCCGACCTGCTGCGGCGAGCCGATCGTGAACTCCTCCTCGGCCAGCTCGAAGATCTCCTTCTCCAGGGTCGCGATCCGCTCGCCGAAGCCGGCGCCGACCTCGGCCAGACGCTCGGCGTCGAGCTTGATCCCGATCCGCTCCATCGCCGCCAGCACCGCGACCAGCGGCAGCTCGACCTCGCGCAGCAGATGCTCCAGCCCCAGCTCCTCGATCCGCGGCCGCTGGACGGCGGCGAGGGCGGCGACCAGGCGAGCTTCCTCGGCCGGGTCGAGGCCGGCCTCCAGCTCCTCGCCCAGCGCCAGCTGGCCGTCGTCCTCCTCGGCCTTGTCGGCGGCGGCGCCCTCGGCCAAGCCGATGCCGGCGTCGGCGGCGAGCTCAACCAGGTCGTAGGTGCGGCGCTGGGGCTCCAGCAGGTAGGCGGCGACCATCGTGTCGTGGTCGAGGTTCAGCTCGACCCCCTCGCGGGCGGCGGCGGCGAGCAGGCCGTGCCTGCTGCCGCCAAGCGACTTCGCGTCGTGAGCGGCGAAGGGCTTGGAGCCGAGAGCGACGGCGAGCTCGTCCTCGCCGCTGTGCCCGGCGAGGACGCGGTCGGCTTCAGCTGCGGCCCAGCGGTCGCCGTCGATCGCCAGCGCCAGGGGGCCGTCGCCGAGGTCCGAGGGCTTGCCCTCCTCCGCGGTGACCTCGAGCTCGGTCTCGACCTTGCGGCCGGGGACCGCGGCGCCCTCGGGCAGCGCTTCTTCCAGCCGCTCCAGCACCGCCCGCAGCTCGAACTCGCGCATGAAGTCCCGCAGGGCGCCGCGGTCGGGCTCGCTCGACATAGCCGCCTCCAGGTCCACCCCGGTCTCGATGTCGTACTGCAGCGTCGCCAGCTGCTTCGAGAGACGGGCGTCGTCGGCGTGCTCGGTGAGGTTTTCCTTGCGTTTTTTGCCGGAGATCTGGTCGACGCTTTCCAGCACCGCCTCCAGCGAACCGAACTGCTGCAGCAGCTGGGTCGCGGTTTTCTCGCCGATCCCGGGGACGCCGGGGATGTTGTCGGAGGTGTCGCCGCGCAGCCCCATCAGGTCGGTGATCGACTCCGGCGGCACCCCGTAGCGCTCTTCCACCGCGGCCCGGTCGTAGATCTTGGTCTCGGTGATCCCGCGCGAGGTGCTCATCACCCGCACCCCCTCGTCAACCAGCTGGTAGGCGTCGCGGTCGCCGGTCACGACCATCACCTCGATCCCCTCTTCGCGCGCCTGCCTGACCAGCGAGGCGATCACGTCGTCGGCCTCGTAGCCGTCGACCTTGACGTTGGTGTAGCCGAAGGCCTCGACCAGGGGCATCAGGTGCGGCCACTGCTCGCGCAGCAGGTCGGGGCGCGGTTTGCGCTGGGCCTTGTAGAGGTCGTAGGTCTTCTCGCGGCCGCTCCAGCCGGCGTCCCAGGCGACGACCACGCCCTGCGGGTGGTGTTCGTCGATGATTTTCACCAGCATCGAGGCGAGCCCGTAGATCGCGTTGGTCGGGCGGCCATCGCTGGTCCCGATCGACTCCGGCAGGGCGAAGAAGGCGCGGTAGGCGAGGCTGTTGCCGTCGATCAGGAAGAGCTGCGGTGCGTCAGCGGCCATCGGCGCCCCACTTTATGCACGCGGCCGGAGCGGGGGCTCGCGTCGGCGACTAGAGGCGCGGCAGGCGGGCCTGGCGCGTGAGCGGTTCGGGATCGGTGGGGACGCGGACGCTGATAATGAGACGTAGCGGACCGTCTTGCAGCGCCTTGATCGCAACATTCGAGAGCCGACAGGAAAGCGTCGACGTCCCGGCGGAGACGGTACTGCGGCTATGGCAGACGAGATTGCCGCGGCGCCCGATGGTTTTCGCGGTCAGCTTCAACGATCCGGCAGCGGGCGAGAAGACACCGACCCGCAGGCGCTTGCCATGGCGAGCGACGTGCACAAGCATCGCCGCTTTCATCTGGGCACCCTGTTCGGTGGGCGGAGGCATCTGCACTTGGTACGTAACGAGGGGCTGATCGGTTTCGGCTTCGGATTCTTCCGCCGGGCACAAGTCCACCGGAGCGGGCTGCACCGGGCCGGAATTGCCGAGGAAGTCGGCCAGTTCGTCCGGACGCTCGGCGATGAAGGCGCGGGTTTCGGCGACCGCGTCGGCGATTTCGCCGGCGTCGTATTCGAAGCGGGTGCTTTCGTCTTCTTCCAGCTGCTGCCAGGGGGCGAGCATTTCGGCGGTGCAGACGGCCATCTGGTCGAGCTTCAGCTCCGGGACGGTGTCCTGGAGCGCTTCCAGCGCGCCTTCGTAGGTGGCATCGCAGCCGCTGTCGGCGAGGCAGCCTTCGAACATCAGGCCCGCTTCGCCGTCGAAGAGAAGGAGGTTTTCCTCTTTCCAGGTTTCGTCCTGACCCCAGGGGAGCATGCGAAAAAGGCCGTTGGGGCCGGTTGCGAGGTAGAAGTTGTTGGGATGGTCGGGTGCCGGGCCGCCGGCGTAGCCGTCGAACTGGCCGCTGTATTTCTCCGCCGCCCACATCCGCGTCATCTCTTCCAGGTCGGCGTGGGCGCCGACTGCGGTCGACCACGGGTCGGGGCTGGGGTCGGTGACCGCGGCCGCCAGGCCTTCGAGGTCAGAGATGTTGTCTTTCGGCCCCTCGTCGACCTCGAAGTTGCCGAGCAATCCCGGTTCGAGGTCGGCGCCGTTTTCGCCCTCGTAGACGTGCTGGACTTTGTCGTCGAAGCTGCCGAGCTTCTTCGCCATCGCGACCTTGTCGTAGTTCTCGACGTTCATGTAGACGCCGAAGTCTTCGCCGTTGATCTTCAGGTAGACGAAGCCGGTGCGCGAGGCCGGAACGCCGAGGGCGCGGTGCAGCCCATAGGAGAGGGTCTCGTGGACCATCGAGGGGTCCTCGACCATGTTGTTGAGGGTCATCTTGCGCAGGCCGAGAAGGGGGCCGGTGGTGCCTACTTCTTCCTTGGGAAATTTGAATTTGAAGGCTGCCTTTTCGGAGAGGTCCCGGAAGGAGGCGCTGCCCTTGAGCCGCATTTCCACTTCCTTCGGCCCGATGATCTCGACTACGCCGCCGGGCGTCCCGTCGGTGCGCTTGAAGGTCAGCGTCGCCTTCTGGTATGCGCCCTCCGGGTCGGCTTCGAGCGCTTCCTGGGACGTCTGCGGCAAATCGATTTCGATCACCGAGACGGTGGACGGGTCGTAAACGACTTCGGCTTCATCGGCGGCGGAAAGGACCGGCAGGAGCGCGAGCAGGCCAAGGCAGGCGACGATCGCCAACGCAAACCGGCGCGCAGAGGCGCGATTGGTGCCCTGCCAGAGCATGGCGTCGGAGGCTAGAGGAGCCGATGCCCGCGATGGGAGGAGTGCCTACCGGATTTTTGAACTTCTTCCTCAGCCCTCGAGGGCCCGCCGCACCAACGCCGCCACCCGAGCCGGCGCCCCCTCCAGCTCCCGATCGGTGAAGCGCAGCACCTCATAGCCCTGCAAACGCACCTCCAGGTCGCGCTCGCTGTCGGCGTAGAAGGCAACAGAGCCGCGGTGAAAGGCCCAGAAGTCAGTTTCGACGACGACGCACTGCGAACGCCAGAGGAAGTCGACTTCGTAATCCCCCAGCCTGACGTTGACCTCGGGCGACGGGAGTTCGTGATTGGCGCAGATCTCGAGAAACAGCGTCTCCAGATCCGAGCGCGTGCGGTCGGACTCGACGCCTTCGAGGCGGTGGCCCTTGAGCTCGGCTTGGCGCTGGGCGCGGCGGATCAGGTGCGGTGCCAAGGAGGTGGCGGCGAGGTCTTCGATGGTGCGCTGGATGGTGGTGACCGGGATGGAGTCTCGGTGGGTGGTCAAGAGCCGTCTCCCTTGCCCTCCTGCTTGCCGCGGGTAGGAGGGCAAGGGAGACGGCTCCTCGGGGGCTTGAGTGGAGAGCGAGGGGCAGCGGTGAAGGTGGATGCCACTTCGCCGCCTGCGTCCAGACGTGGTGGGCACCGAGACATGGACCGGGCCGTCGATCGGCTTGAGGAGCTGCCAAAGGACGGCGGCGGAGGCGTGGCTGAGAACTGCGCCCTCGCCGCAGGCGAGGACCGCGGCCATGAAGCGAGAGTGGAGGTACGGGGCGCGGTGTCCCACGGCGTAGACCCCTTGATGGATGCGGTGGAGACGGCCGCTACACACGCGTTCGGAAACCGCCATTCGTCCCAAGCCCACCCCGGTCAATTGCCTCGCAGTGACCATCCCATGCTGCCGAGCGGCGATTTCGGCGAGGCGGGAGTCTGTCGTGTCGCTTTTGTAAGGCACAGCCATACAAAGGCGACAGGCCCTTGCCCTCTCCCCCTACCCCGCCGCTGTTCGCCCTATTTGCGCTGGAGGAGCTGCAATGCCGCGAGACTAAGTGGACGGCAGCCGGGCCGGGCGGGCGAATCTGATTCGATAGCCGTCATGGCCGTCAGCGCCCAGTACAGCGTCACGATTCGAGTCGAGCTCGATGCGCGCAAGGAGCCGCTCGGGCGGCTTACCGCAGCGATTGCCGAGGCCGGTGGGCAACTGCAGGGCGTCGACCTGGTGCCCGGCGCCGGCCCCGAGGGCAAACGGGTGCGCGAGTTCACGATCGACGCCACCGACCGCGAGCACTGGGAGAAGATCCTGCGGGCGATCGGGTCGACCCGGGGCGCCCGGGTCCTCGACTACGTCGACCGCACGATGCAGATGCACCGCGGCGGCAAGATCGACATGCGCAACAAGTATCCGGTGAAAACCCGCGACGACCTCTCGATGGCCTATACGCCGGGCGTCGCCCGCGTCTGCATGGACATCCACGACGACCGCAGCAAAGCCTTCGAGTACACGATCAAGAAGAACACCGTGGCGGTCGTCTCCGACGGCAGCGCCGTGCTTGGCCTCGGCAACATCGGCCCCGAGGCGGCGATGCCGGTGATGGAGGGCAAGTGCATGCTGTTCAAAGAGTTCGCCGGGGTAGACGCCTTCCCAATCTGCCTCGACACCCAGGACGCCGACGAGATCGTCCGCGCGGTCGAGCTTATGGCCCCGACCTTCGGCGGCATCAACCTCGAGGACATCTCCGCCCCGCGCTGCTTCGAGATCGAGGACCGGCTCAAGGAGTCGATCGACATCCCCGTCTTCCACGACGACCAGCACGGCACGGCGGTGGTGACGATGGCGGCACTCTTCAACGCGCTGAAAATCACCAGCAAACCGATCGAGCAGCTGCGGGTGCTCGTCGTCGGGCTCGGCGCCGCCGGGGTGGCGGTGTCGAAGATGATGCTCGCCTCGGGGATCACCCAGATCGTCGGTTGCGACCGCAAGGGCGCGCTCTCCACCGCCCGCGAGGACTACCAGTCCGGCGAGATGAACGCTGCCAAGCGCTGGTACGCGGAGGCCACCAACCCGGAGCTGATCCAGGGCGAGCCGGACGACGTAATCGAGGGCATGGACATCTTCGTCGGCCTCTCCGGTCCCGGGATCATCAAGCCCGAGTCGCTGGGCAAGATGAACGACGATGCGATCGTCTTCGCGATGGCCAATCCGACCCCCGAGGTAATGCCCGAGGAGGCGGCTCCCTACGTGCGGATCATGGCCACCGGGCGCTCCGACTTCCCGAACCAGATCAACAACGTGCTCGCCTTCCCCGGAATCTTCCGCGGCGCCCTCGACGCCGGTGCCCCCAGCATCACCGAGGAGATGAAGCTCGCCGCCGCCCAGGGGATCGCGATGGCGGTCTCCGAGGAGGACCTGGCCGAGGACTACATCATCCCCAGCGTCTTCAACCGCGACGTCGCACCGAAGGTCGCCGAAGCGGTGGTCGAGGAGGCCAAGCGCGACGGCATCGCCCGGATCGACGAAGAGACCGGCACCTTCGCCACCGTGGAGGCGAGCTAGGCAGTGAAGGTCCTCGTCACCGGCGCCTCCGGCACGATCGGCCGGGCCCTGGGTGACGCGCTGTTCGCCCGCGGCGACACAGTCGTCGGGCTGAGCCGCAATCCCGGCGCGGCACGCCAGGACAACCCGCGCCTGACCTGGCACAGGTGGGACCCGACGCTGGAACGGCCCGACCCTGCCGCCTTCGAGGGCGTCGAAGGGGTCGTCCACCTGCTCGGCGAGCGGATCGACCAGCGCTGGACCGACGAGGCCAAGCAGCGGATCATGGAGAGCCGCCGCACCGGCACCCACAACCTGGTCGGGACGCTGGAGTCGCTGGAGTCTCCTCCCAAGGTGCTGGTCAGCCAGTCGGCCGTCGGTTTCTACGGCGACCGCGGCGCCGACGAGCTGGACGAGGACGACGGGCCGGGGTCGAGCTTCGACGCCGAGGTGGTCAAAGCATGGGAGGCCGCCGCGCGGGAGCTGGAGGGCAGCGGCACCCGCCTGGCAATCGTCCGCACCGGCCAGGTGCTGAGCACCGAGGGCGGGATGCTGAAGGAGATGCTGCCCCCCTTCAAGCTGGGAGTCGGCGGCCCGCTCGCCGGCGGCGCCCAGTACCTCTCCTGGATCCACATCGAGGACGAGGTCGGGATCCTGCTTTGGGCGCTGGACAACGACCAGGTCAGCGGCGTCGTCAACGCCAGCTCCCCCCATCCCGCCACCAACAAGGACTTCTCCAAGGCGCTCGGCCGTGCCCTCAACCGGCCGGCGATCGCGCCCGTCCCCGGCCTCGTCCTCGACCTCAAATTCGGCAAAGAGTTCGGCCACGTCCTGCGAGGCGGCCAACGCGTGCTCCCGAAACGCACCGAAGAGCTCGGCTACCAGTTCAAATACCCGGACCTCGACGAGGCCCTGGCCGACCTGCTCTAGACGACCGCGGTCTTTTCGGGCTCGCGCGCCAACACGTCCGCCGGCCCCTCGATCCAGACCCGCACCTTGTCGCCGGGGTGCCAGGCCGGGAAGCCGAGACGGCGGGCTTTGACGACGCTGCCGGACGGCAGTTCCAGCTCGACCAGCTGGTCGTGGCCGAAGAAGCTGCGGGCGAGCACGGTGGCCCTCTGGCTGGGCCGGTCCGGCGGCTCCATCGTGCCGATCGCCAGCGACTCGGGCCGGACCAGGACGTCGACCTCGCCGACATGGCCGCCGCGGTTGGGCAGGTTGCCGAGCTCGCACTCGATCGTGCCGTTGTTCGCCCTCCCCGGCAGCACCTCGATCTCGCCGAGGAATCCCGCCACCCAGCGGGTGGTCGGCCGCGAGTAGACGTCCTCGGGGGTGCCGACCTGCTCGACCTTGCCCTCGTTGACGACGGCGACGACGTCGGCGACGCTCAGCGCCTCCTCCTGGTCGTGAGTGACGAAGACCGAGGTCAGCTTCTGCTCGGCGAGGATCTCGCGCACCTCTTCGCGCACCCGCACCCGCAGGCCGGCGTCGAGGTTGGAGAAAGGCTCGTCGAGGAGCAGGGCCCGCGGCTGGGCGACCAGCGCCCGCGCCAGCGCCACCCGCTGCTGCTGGCCGCCGGAGAGCTGATGCGGGTTGCGCTTGCCGAGGCCGCCGAGGCCGACGGTGCCAAGCGCCGCCTCGACCCGCTCGCGATCCGGCCGCCGGCCGAGCGCGTAGCCGACGTTGGCAGCGACGTCCATGTGCGGGAAGAGCGCGTAGTCCTGGAAGACCATCCCGATCCGTCGCCGCTCGACCGGGACCGAACCGCCGGGGCCGGTCACCTCCTTGCCACCGATCTCGATCGTCCCCGCGTCAGCCCGCTCGAGGCCGGCGATCAGCCGCAGCGTCGTCGTCTTGCCGCAGCCGCTGGGGCCGAGCAGGGCGCAGATCGACCCCTCCGGGACGTCGAGGTCGAGGCCGTCGACGGCGATCACCTCGCCGAAGGACTTGTGCACGCCGCGCAGCCGCAGGCCGAGGTCTTGTTGGGAGTCTTCGTACTCCATGAGAACGGGAATCCATAAGATTAGGGCAACCTAACCTCCTTCCCCTAGGCTCCCTCCCCGATGAAACGCCCCCTCTCGCAACCACAGCGGCTGCTCGCCGCCCTGCTCGTTCTCGCCGCCGTGGTCCTCGCCGGCTGCGGCTTCAGCACCGAAGGCGGCAGCGGCGGTGGCTTCAACGATCCGGAAACCGAAGGGATCACCCTCTACTCGGGCCGGATCCCGGCCGCGATCGGCCCCGCGATCGACAGCTACGAGGCCGAAGCCAACCGCGACGTCAAGGTCCGCTTCGCCGAAACCGCCGACCTCGCCGCGACCCTGGTGGAGGAGGGGGACGCCTCCCCCGCCGACGTCTTCTTCGCCCAGGAGCCCGGCGCGATCGCCGCCGTCGCTGAAGCCGGACTGCTGGCCAAGCTGCCGCAGAACATCCTCGACATGGTGCCGGCGCGCTACCGCGACCCCGAAGGCCGCTGGGTGGGAGTCACCGGCCGCGCCCGGGTCATCGCCTACAACAAAAACGTCATCAAAGAATCCGAACTGCCGCCCTCGCCGTTCGGGCTGACGGCGCCGAAGTGGAAGGACCGGGTCGGCTGGAGCCCCGCCTCCTCCTCGATGCAGGAGTACGTCACCGCGCTGCGGGCGAGGTACGGCGACGACCGAACCAAGCAGTGGCTGGAAGAAATGGTCGACAACGGCGCCGTCTCCTTCCCCGACAACGTGACGATCCGCGACGCGATCGCCAAAGGCGAAATCGACGTCGGCCTGATCAACCACTACTACGTTGCCGAGGCGATCTCCGAAGAAGGCCCCGACTACCCCGTCGCGGTCTACTTCCCGCCCGGCGGCCTCGGCTCGCTGCTGCTGCTGACCAGCGTCGGGGTGCTCGAATCGAGCGACCGCAAGCCGGAAGCCTTCGCCTTCGTCCGCTCGCTGCTCTCGAAGGACTCGCAGGCGTTCTTCACCTCGAGCTCGAAGGAGTACCCGCTAGCCAAGGGCGCCAAGCCGGACCCCTCGCTGAGCGTGCCGATCGGGCAGATCCCCGTCTCGGACTCCAGCCTGGTCGACCTCAAGGAGCTGCAGGGGACGATCGAACTGATGCAGGAGAGCGGGGCGCTGTAGTGCTCGGGGCGCGCCCCGCCCCGGTCTGGCTCCTAGGCGCCGGGGCAATCGTCGGCCTCGCCGCGGTCCTGCCGGCGGCCTACCTGGCCGTCGTCGTCTTCGGTGACTTCTCAGCGGCGCTGGAAACGGCGTTCTCCTCGCGGACGCTGTTAATCCTGCTGCGGACCGCGGAGCTGACCACGGCGGTGGTCCTCGCCTCGATCGCCATCGCCCTGCCGATCGGCTGGCTGACGGTCCGGACCGACCTCCCCGGCCGCCGCCTCTGGGCCGTCCTCTGCACCCTGCCGCTGGTCATCCCCAGCTACGTCGGCGCCTACCTGCTGGTCGCGGCGCTGGGGCCGAACGGGATGGTCCAGGAAGCGCTGGGGGTCGACCGCCTGCCCTCGATCTACGGCTTCACCGGCGCCTGGCTGGTGCTGACCCTGTTCACCTACCCCCTGGTCCTAATCCCGCTGCGCGCGGCCCTGCGCCGGATCGACCCGCAGCTCGAGGACGCGGCGCGGGCGATGGGGCGCAGCCCGCTGGAGGTCTTCCGCACCGTCGTCCTGCCGCAGCTTTGGCCGGTGATCGCCGCCGGCTCGCTGCTCGTCGCCCTGTTCACGATCAGCGACTTCGGCGCCGTCTCGATCCTCCGCTTCCGCTCCTTCACCAGCGAGATCTACATCGCCTACCAGTCGAGCTTCGACCGGGTCGCGGCGGCGGCCCTCGGCGCGGTGCTCGTCGTCGCGATGCTGGCCCTGCTCTTCGCCAGCTCGCGGATCCGCGGCGCGAAAGCGGTACACCGGCTGGGGCCGGGGACGCTGCGCCCGGCGCCCCCCTACCGGCTCGGCCGCTGGCGCTGGCCGGCGCTCGCCTTCTGCTCGCTGGTGGTGCTGGTCGCCTTCGCGCTGCCGGTCGGGGTGCTGGTCTACTGGGCGAGCAAAGGGATCTCCACCGGCAGCACCTCCCTGCACACGATCGCGGCGCTGGGCGGCAACTCACTGCTGATCGCGGCCTGGGCGGCGGCGATCGGTGCCGTCGCGGCGCTGGCGGTGGCGGCGCTGGCGGTGCGCTACCCCTCGCCGGCGGCGCGGCTGATCGAACGCCTCTCCCACGCCGGTTACGCGCTGCCGGGGATCCTCGTCGCCCTCGGCCTCGTCTTCTTCGCCACCCGGGCGGTGCCGGCGCTCTACCAGACGATCGCGCTGCTGGTCTTCGCGATGACGATCCACTACCTGCCGCTGGCCGTCGGGCCGACCGCCAGCGCCCTGGTCCAGCTCTCGCCGCGGATCGAAGAGGCGGCGCGCGGGATGGGGCGCGGCCAGGCCGAGGTCTTCCGCACGATCACTATCCCGCTGGCCCGCGGCGGGATGATGGCCGGCGCCGCGCTCGTCTTCCTGCACGCGATGAAGGAGCTGACGGTGACCCTGATCCTCTCGCCGATCGGGTTCAAAACCCTGGCCACTGACATCTGGACCCAGACCACCTACGGCTTCTACGAGGCAAGCGCGATCCCGGCCCTGGTCCTGCTGGCGGTGGCCGCGATCCCGGTCTACCTGTTGAGCGAGCAGGGCGCGGCGCCGCCGTGATCGGGTGAGGGCCGAGCGGGTCGACTGGGCCCGGTTGCTCTGGTTGGGGATGGCGGCGGCGCTGGCGCTGGCGGCCGTCTCCCTCCTCCTCCCCTTCTTCCCGGTATACGACCCTTGGGCCTGGCTGGTCTGGGGCCGGGAGCTGCTGCACGGGGGCTTCGAGACCGCCTCCGGCGCATCGTGGAAGCCGCTGCCCGTTCTAGTCGACGCGCCGCTATCGCTGCTCGGCAGCGCGGCGCCGCTGGCTTGGCTGCTGATCGCCCGGGCGGGCTGGCTCTGCGCGCCGCTGCTCGCCGGGCTGCTGGCGGCGCGGTTGAGCGGACCGGAGACCGGCCGCTGGCGCTGGGTGGCGGCGACGATCGCCGCCGGTTCGGTGGCGCTGACCTGGGACTCCTTCACGCCGCCGCTGCGCCAGTTCACCGGCGGGCTCTCGGAGCCGCTACTGGTGGCGCTCGTCCTGGGCGCGGTCTGGGCGGCGCTCGACGAGCGGCGCGGGCTGGCGCTCGGGCTGGGGACGGCGGCGGCGCTGCTGCGGCCGGAAGTCTGGCCGTTCCTGGCGCTTTACGGGCTCAGCGTGCGGGGCCACCACCCGCGCCTCCGGGCCGCCACGGTCGTCGTCGCGATCCTCATCCCGCTGGCCTGGTTCGTGCCGGACATCGTCGGCGCCGGCACCCCGCTGGAGGGCGGCGAGACCGCCCGGGCGGGTGGGGTCGAGCTCCTCGACGGGCTGGCGGTGCTGGGCCGAGCCCTGGCTGCCCCACTCGCCGCTGCCTGGATCGGCGTCGGCCTCCTGCTCTGGCGCGAACGCAGCGGGCTTGACCGGCCGCTGTCGATCCTCCTCGCCGGAGCGGCGGCCTGGATCGGCCTTGTGGCGCTGATGGCGGTCGCCGGCTTCGCCGGTCTCCCCCGCTTCCTCGCCCCGGCCACGGCGGTGGTCGCGATCGCCGGCGGCGTCGGAATCGCCCGCGCGGCCGCGAGCGGCAGAGCTTTTTCCTCTCATAGATGGAAAAACTCTGCCGCGCTGCCGGATCGGGCGCTGCAAGTTCTCGTGAGCCTCGCGGTGGCACTTGCCGTCGCCGGCTTCGGCTGGCGGGTCGCTCAGCTGCCCGGCGACCTCGAGGTGGTCGAACGGCAGGCCGCTTCGATCGAACATCTCTTCGACCTCGTCGAAAAGACGAGCAGCGCCGAGCTGCTCGAATGCCAGGGCAGGGTCCGCATGACCCGGGTCCGGGAGCAGACGGCGCTTGCCTGGAAGCTGAACGAACCGATCGCCGCGGCGCCGATCCGCCACCGCCCCCGCTACGGCGTCGCCCTCTCGAACAAGCGACTGCCAGGCGGCGACGTGATCGCTCACGCGGGCGGGTGGCGCGCCACCCGCTTCCCCTGCCCAGCCGGAGAGCCCTGAAGGGCTACTCGCTGACCTCGGCCAGCGGTCGCGCCATCGCCGGCGTCTCCGGCGCCACCCGGTAGGGCTGCTCTTCGACCTCCTCGGACTCCTCGCGCTCGTGGTAGACGCTTTCCGCGTTGACCGCCCAGACGTCGTGGCCGGCGCCGTCGCAGAGGTTCTCGACCGCCCGCATCGCGGTCAGCATCGAGTGATCGGAGTTGTTGTACCTGTGGAGACCGTTGCGGCCGATCTGCTGCAGGTTGGAGAAGCCCGCCAGCCAACCCCGGAGCCGCTCGACCCGGCCGGCGTACTCGGCGTCGTAGATCGGGTAGGCCCTGGGAACGCGGATCACGTGGCCGCCGGCGACTCGGGCGGCATCGACCAGCCCCAGCGCCGCCACCTCGCGCCGGCCCAGCTCGACCAGCTCCTCGTCGCTCGCGCACCAGAGCTCGTCCCCTTCGAAGCAGAAGTACTCGAGCCCGAGGCAGGAATGGCGCGGGTCCGGGGTCATCCAGGGGCTCCAGGCGCGGAAGTTCTGGATCCGGCCGACCCTAACCGCCGGGTCGTGAACGTAGACCCAGTTGTCCGGGAAGGGCGGCTCACCGTCGACCCGCAGGGCGACGGTGAGGAAGTCGCGGTAACGGAGTCCGGCGGCGGCGACCGTCACCTCACGCGGCGGCGCCGGTTCGGCGACCCCGGCGGTAGTCCGCAGGGGGATCGAAGAGATCGCCGCCGCGACCTCGACCCGCTCGCCGCCGGCGCGGACCGCCGTCACCCGGCCGTCCTCGTGTTCGAGCTCTTCGACCGGCGCGCCGAGGCGAATCTCGCTGCCACCGCGCTCCACCCGCCGCGCCATCTCCTCCCACATCTGACCTGGGCCGAGCCGCGGGTAGCGGAACTCCTCGATCAGGCTTTTCGGCCGCTCGCCGCCGCCGGGCAGCGCCGCCCGCAGCGCCGATGCGACCGAGAGGTCGGAGATCCGCTGCGCCGCCCACTCGGCCCGCAGCTCCCCCGTCTCCACGCCCCAGACCTTTTCCGTGTAGGTCTTGAAGAAGAGCTGGAAGAGGCGGCGTCCGAAGCGGGCGCTGACCCAGTCCTCGTAGCTCTCCTCCTCGCCCCGTCGACGCAACCGGGCCCGCGCGTAGGAGGCGAGGCTGCGAGCGAGCTCCAGCGGTCCGACCTTGGCGAAGACGTCGCCTGGGCGCAGCGGGTACTCGATGAAGCGGCCGCGCCAGAAGATCCGCGAGAGCCGCGGGCGGGTCAGCAGCTCCTCGCCGAGCAGCTCCTCCCAGAGCGCCTCGACCTCCGGGCTCTTAGTGAAGAAGCGATGTCCGCCGAGGTCAAAGCGGTAGCCGTCGCGGGTCTCGGTCCGCGCCAGGCCGCCGACCTGCTCCCCGGCCTCGAAGACGACCACCGGTACGCCGCGCTGGACCAGGCGGTAGGCCGCGGTCAGCCCGGCCGGACCGGCGCCGAGCACGGCGACCGGCGCGGACTCAGGTCTCTGGAAGGCAGCCGACATCAGAGCCGGAGATGCTATTAGGTATCCCTAATGCCAGCTCCCTTCCCGGGCTCGCGCCACCCCCGCGGGTCCGCTCCGACCCTTGGCGTCGTGGTCCCCGCGACCGACCGTCCCCGTACCCTAGATCGCTGTCTGGCAGCGCTGGAGGCGAGCACCCGCAGGCCGGATTCGGTGACGGTGACTGAGGAGCCGAAGGGCGCCGGGCCGGCCGCGGCGCGCAACCTCGGCGCCGCCGGATGCGAGGCCGAGGTGCTGGTCTTCGTCGACTCCGACGTAGAGGTGCACCCCGAGGCGCTGGCGCGGATCGAGGAGCACTTCGCCGCCGATCCCGAGCTGGCGGCGGTCTTCGGCGCCTACGACGACGATCCCGCGCACCCGGCGCTGACCTCCCGCTACCGCAACCTCCTCCACCACCACGTCCACTCCGTCGCGGCGGGCGACGCGGAGACTTTCTGGGCCGGGCTTGGGGCGGTGCGCCGCGAGCGGTTCGAGGCGATCGGGGGATTCGACGCCGGCCGCTTCCCGGACGCCAGTGTCGAGGACATCGAGCTGGGGATGAGGCTGCGCCGGGACGGGGCGCGGATCGTCCTCGATCCCGAGCTCCGCGGTCGTCACCACAAGGCCTGGACCCCGCTGAGCATGGTCCGCACCGACTTCGGCCGCCGCGGCGTCCCCTGGGCCCGACTGCTGCTGCGCGAGGGAAGCGACAGCACGGCGCTCAACCTCGGCTGGCGGCGACGTGCAAGCGCCTTCAGCAGCCTCCTCCTGCTCGGATCGCTGCTGGCGCGACGCCCGCGCCTGGCGCTCGCCGCCCTGGCGGGGAACCTCATCCTCGACCGCGACCTCTACGCGCTCCTCGCCCGTCGTGGCGGCGTCAGGCTGCTGATGGCGGGCGTTGGCCTACATCAGCTTCACCAGCTGGCGGCGGTGGCATCGGTCCCGACGGCAGTCGTCCTCGAGGCGACGGAGGGGCGCCGCTGATGCGGCTCGGGATCGCCGGCTGTGGCCGGATCGCCGAGCGGGGCTACCTGCCGGCAGCGCTGGCGGCCGAGGGCGTGACGATTGCCGCCTTCGCCGACCCGAACCCGGACCGGCTCAACGAATGCCTGCGGTTCTGGCGACAGGACGGCGGCGAGGCCGAGGGCTTTCCCGACCTGGCAAGCCTGCTGGCGGCCGAGCCGATCGACCTCTTGGTGGTCGCCGCGCCGCTACATCATCACCTCACCCTGGCCGAGGAGGCCGCTGCGGCGGGCGTGCGCTCGCTGGTCGAGAAGCCGCCGGCCCCAGACCTGGCCGGAGCCCAGCGACTGGCCACCCTAGATCCGGAGCCGATCCTCGGCTTCAACCGCCGCTTCTTGCAGGGGTCGGAGCTGCGCGACTCGATCCCGGCCGAGGGCTGGATCGAGCTCGACCTCGAGCTGCGCTTCAAGCAGGGCGCCTGGGGCGCGCACGAAGTCCGCGACGAAGCGCTGCTCGACGCCGGCATCCACATGATCGACCTCGCCCACTACCTCAGCGATGCGGCGCCGATCGCCGTGCGGAATGCGCGGGTCGAGCAGCAGCGGGCCTCGTTCGAGCTGGAGCTGAGCCGCGGCCGAGCCCGGATCGAGTGCGCGACCGACCGCAGCCACCGCGAGGCGGTCAGCCTCCGCGATCGCTCCGGTAGGCAGCTAGCGAGCTGGGGCTGGGGCGGTCTCCGCAGTCGTCTGGCGGGGCTCACCGGCAGGATCGATCCATTGGTTCTCTCTCTGCAGCGGCAGTTGGAGGAGGTGGGGGTGTCCCTGCTGGAGCAACAGATGGGGAGGCTCCATCAGGGACACCCCCACCTCTTGGCCACAGCTCGGGACGGCGTCACTGCGATGGCGGTCGTCGAAGCTGCACGGAGGTCGGCCGAGTTAGAAGGAGCCGAGGTCACCGTCGCTCCTGCGGAGATGTCGGCGTGATCGCCGTCATTCAGTTCGATGCTGCGAGCGCACGTCTTCTGGAGCGACTGGGAGGCGAAGGGCGGTTGCCCAACCTCGCGGAGCTGCAGCGGCGCGGTAGGCGGGTGGAGCTGGAGACGTCGGCCGAACACTTTCCTGCCAGCGCCTACCAGGATCTCTACCGCGGGGTCGAGGTTGGCGACCACGGGCTCTTCTATCCATTTCAGTGGGGCGCCGGAGACCAGCGGATCCGGCTGGCCGGGACCTTCGACGCCCCGCCGCCGATCTGGGACCGGCTCGGCGAGCACGGCCGCAGCACCCTGGCGATCGACCCCTACGAGTGCCACCGCCCGCAGCGGGCCGAGGGCGAGCTGATCTGCGGCTGGGGGATGCGCGAGCGGGTCGTGCTCGAGCGCTGGTCGGTCCCCGACGGGGGCGACCGGGAGGCGCGCCGGCGCCACGGCCGGCCGCCGGACGTGACCGAGGTCTTCGGCGCCCAGCCCCCGCGCGAGCTGCGCCGTCTGCGCGAGCGCTTCCTCGCCGCCCCTGTTCGGGTCGCCGACCTGGCAATCGAGCGCCTGCGGCGGCGGAGCTTCGACCTCGCCTGGATCGTCTTCGCCGCGCCGCACCTGGCCGGCCACCGGCTCTGGGGTGACCCGGCCTTGGATGAGATCTACACGGAGGTCGATGTCCAGCTGGGCCGCGTCCTCGAGGCCCTCCCCGACGACTGCGACACGATCGTCTGCTCGGTCCTGGGGATGGACCAGAACACCAGCCGCGCCGACCTGCTGCCGGGCATGCTGAGTGCAGTCCTGACGGGCCAGAGCCAGTCCGCCGACTCCGACTCGGGCGCGATCTGGCGGCTACGCGGCCTGCTCTCGGGGCGGGTGCGCGCGTCGGTCGCGGCGGCGATGCCGGACAGACTGGCGCTGGAGCTGACCGCGCGGCTCGAGCTACGCGGCGTCGACTGGTCATCCACGCGCGCCTTCGCCCACCCCGCGGACAACCAGGGCTACGTCCGCCTCAACCTCGCCGGCCGCGAGCGCGACGGGATCGTCAGCGCGAGCGAGGCAACGGAGCTGGTGGAGCAGATCCGCGAGGGTCTTCTCGACTTCCGCGACCCCGATGGCGAGCCAACCGTGATCGGGGTCGACGAGGTCGCCGAGCGCTGGCAGGGTGCGACGGCGGACCGCCTCCCGGACCTCGTAGTCCGCTGGCGCCCGACCTCCTCGGTCGCGCTCAGTGCCGTCCACTCCCCCACCTTCGGCAGCGTTCAGCGCCAGGGCCACGGCAGCGGCCGCACCGGCAACCACACCGACGGCGACGCCTGGGCGATCCTCGCCCCCCGCGCCGGCCGAACCCGCGACCTCGGCCGCCCGGCGAGGGTCACCGACATCGCGGCAACCGTGGCCGCCTCGAACGGCATCCCTCTCGCGGGTCTCAGCGGCGAGCCGCTGATCGATCGGTAGCAGCGAGAACGCCGGCGACGGTCGCGAGCTGGGCGGCGCAGACGAGAAGCCCAGGGGCGGGCCCGGCGGCGAACCCGGCGCGAAGAAGGCCGAGGTAAAACCCGACCGAGCCATGGCGCCGACCGGAACCGGCGCTTCGGTACCGCGCGGCGCCCCGGCCGTAGCGGGACTGCTGCGACATGAACGCCCGCAGGGTCATCCCCGGCCGGTGGATGACCAGGGCCTCCGGGACGAGCCGCTGCGCTGCTTCCTCCCGCTCCGCCCGCTCTCCCCAGTCGCGGTCCTCCCCGGCAGCGTCCGGAAACGACTCGTCGAAACGAAGCCGTTCGAGGCACGCGCGCTGCACCGCCAGATTGGCGGTGACGACAAACCCCGGCGAAGTGGTCCCCGTCGCCGCCGCCCTCGCCTGCAGGTAGGCGACGATTGCCTCCCACGCCCTGTCCGCCGCGGTCGCTCCCTCGCCCATCGACACCGGACCGCTGGTCACCTCGACTTCTCCGGCGAGGATTGGCGTCACCAGCGCCTCCGCCCAGCCAGGCACCGGGGCGCAGTCGTCGTCGGTGAAGCAGACCACCTCCCCGCCCGCTCGCCGCACGCCCTCGTTGCGTGCCCAGGCGGGTCCCCGGCCCTCGCTGTCCTCGACCACGACCACCTCGACCGGCAGAGTCTGGGCTTCTAAAGCCGCCAGACAACGCCGCAACAGCTGCGGCCGGCCGCGGGTGGGGACCACAACCGAGACCCGGGGGCGCTCCTCCCCCATCAGCCTTCGACCGCGTCGAAGACCGCCCGCCGAGGATCACTGGAGTCGCCTTCTTCGATCGCCCTTGCGACCTCTTTGATCGCCGCCCTGCCGGAGAGCCCGCCCAGTGCGGCGATCGCCGCCGCTTCGATGATCGGCTGCGACTGCCGCCGCGCCGCCTGCTCGGGCTCGCCGAGATAGGCGACCGTGGCGGAGTCCTCGGTTGCCTGCCGCGCGTTCGCCCCCACCTGGGCCAGGGTCCAGCGCCCCCCCGGGCCGCTGGCATCAAGGCAGACGACCCGCAGCGCGAAACCGCCGGGGTTGCCCGCCTGCTTCGCCGCCTCGCGCGCTTCGGCGCAGAACTTTTTCCCAGCGTCCGCTTCGCTGCCCCGCAGCGGCGCGCTGGTGTAGACGCTCAAGGTCGCCCCTGCCTCCGCCCCGTCTTCGCCACAGCCAGTGGCTCCCCCGGCGAGAACCGCGACCGCGAGAAGCAGAGCCGCCCAGCCCCCCCTAGCCAAAGAAGACCTCTGCCTCCTCATAGAGGGAGCGGGGAACCGTCTTCAGCTCGGCGGTCGCCTCGCTCAGCGATACGAGCTCGATCTCGATTCCCCGCAGCGCCGCCATCGTCCCCCACTGTCCGGCATCGGCGGCGTCGATCGCGTGCAGGCCGAAGCGGGTCGCCAGCACCCGGTCGAAGGCCGTCGGGGTGCCGCCCCGCTGGACGTGGCCGAGCACGGTGGCCCGGGTCTCCTTGCCGGTCCGGCGCTCGATCTCACCCTCCAACCAGTGGGCGATTCCCCCAAGCCGCACATGCCCGAAGGCGTCGGTGGCGCTCTCGTCGCGCTCCGGCATTCCCCCGATCGGTTCCGCTCCCTCGGCGACGACGAGGATCGGCGCGTAGTGGCTCTCGAAGCGCCGTCCGACCAGCTCGCAGACCTTTTCGACGTCGAAGGGCTGCTCGGGGATCAGGATCACGTTGGCTCCACCGGCGAGCCCGGCGTGGAAGGCGATCCAGCCCGCGTGGCGCCCCATGACCTCGACGATCAGCACCCGGTGGTGGCTGTCGGCGGTGGTGTGGAGGCGGTCGATCGCCTCCATCGCGATGTTGACGGCGGTGTCGAAGCCGAAGGTGTAATCGGTGGCGCCGAGGTCGTTGTCGATCGTCTTCGGCACGCCGACGATCGGGATGCCGGCCTCCGAGTGCAGCCGCGAGGCCGCCCCCAGGGTGTCCTCGCCGCCGATCGCGATCAGGCCGTCGACCCCGGCGGACCGAAGGTTCGCTGCCACCCGCGCCGGGCCGTCGTCATCGGCGAAGGGATTGGTCCGGGATGAGCCGAGGATCGTCCCCCCGCGAGGCAGGATCCCCCGCACCTCCGGCACCCCGAGCGGGCGGCTGTCGTTCTCAAGCGGGCCGCGCCAACCGTCGCGGTAGCCGACGAACTCATGCCCGTAGACACCGACGCCCTTGCGGACGACGGCGCGGATGACCGCGTTGAGGCCGGGGCAGTCGCCGCCGCCGGTGAGGACTCCGATCCGCATGGCCTCAGCTTAGATCCACCCCGAAGATTCGCCCCGAGCGGTCGCCAGCGGATAGGTTCGGGGGAACCGAGTCAGGAGGAGAGAATGAACGACGCACCCGATCTTGCAGCAGTCACCCAGATTCAACAGGGGATCTGGTCGAAAGGCGACTTCGCGATGGTCGCGAGCCTCGTGTACCCCGTCGCAGAGGGTCTGGCCGACGGGCTCGAGATCGTCCCCGACGAGCAAGTGCTCGACGTCGCCTGCGGCAGCGGCAACGGCGCGATCGCGGCGGCGCGGCGAAGCTGGGGCGGCGTCACCGGCGCCGACTACGTGCCGGCGCTGCTGGAGCGCGGCCGCGAGCGGGCGGCCGCCGAGCGGCTCGAGATCGAGTTCGTCGAGGCCGACGCCCAGGACCTGCCCTTCGAGGACGCGGGCTTCGACGTAACGATGTCGATCTTCGGCGCGATGTTCGCCCCCGACCAGCCGAAAACGGCGGACGAGCTGCTGCGGGTGACGAAACCGGGAGGCCGGATCGGGATGGCCAACTGGACCCCGGACGGGGCCGTCGGGGCAATGTTCCAGACGATCGCCAAGCACGCCCCGCCGCCACCCGGCGTCGAATCGCCATTGCTCTGGGGCACCGAGGACCGCGCTCGCGAGCTGTTCGGCCACGGCGTCAGCGATATCCGCTTCGAACCGCGCATCTCGCGTCAGCCGTTCCGCTCCGCCGACCACTACATCGAGTTCTTCCGCAAGTACTTCGGCCCGACCCAGATGGCCTACGAACGGGTAGGCCCGGAGGGCGAGGAGGCGTTGACGAGCGACCTGCGCTCCTTCCTCGAAGCGGCGAACACCGCCGGCGACCGAGCGATGGTGCTGGAGGCCGAGTACCTGCAGGTCCTTGCGACGCGCGCTTAGCCCTTCAGGGCTAGGAAAGCTTCTGCGGCTGCAGGAGCCTCACCACGGCGCCGATCAGCAGCACGAGGAAGAAGACCATGCCGGCGACGCCGCCGCCCTGGCCAAACGCGGCATAGCCGACCAGCGTGGCGGCGATGGCGAGGAAGAGAGTTACGACCATTCCCATATGGCGCGGAATCCTATCCGGCGAGGGCGACGCGCGCCTCGCTGAGGAAGGCGCCGACCGCGTCGGCCGCCGCCGGCGCCGAACCGGCCTCTCCCGCGGCGCGAACCAGGCGGCTGCCGACGATCACCCCGTCGGCGATCTCGCCCACCTGCGCGACCTGCTCGGGGGTGCCGATCCCGAAGCCGACCGCGACCGGGGTAGCCGCGTCAGCCTTGGTCGCCGCGACCAGATCGGCGACCGTCGGCGGAATCTCGGCCCGCTCGCCGGTGGTGCCGACGGTGGAGACGATGTAGACGAAGCCGTGGGCGGCATCGCAGATCCGCTTGCGGCGCTCGGCCCGAGTGGTCGGCGCCAGCAGCGGCACCAGCGCCAGCCCTTCGGCGGCGAAGGCTTCGCGCACCTCGGCGGCCTCCTCCAGCGGCAGGTCGGGGACGATCGCCCCGGCCGCGCCGGCGGCGCGCACCAGCTTGGCGAACTCCGAAGCGCCGCCGTGGGCGAGGACCATGTTGGAATAGGCCATGAAGATCACCGGCACCCGGTCCGCCACCGAGCGGCAGACCTCCAGCGCGGTGGCCAGGGTCGCCCCCGCCTCCAGAGCCGCCGTCGCCGCCGCGTGGATCGTCGGCCCGTCGGCGAGCGGGTCGGAGAATGGCACCCCGAGCTCGATCAGGTCGGCCCCCGAGTCGGCGTAGGCGGCGGCCACGGCCAGCCCGGTCTCGCGGTCGGGATAGCCGGCCATCATGTACGGCATCAAAGCCGCGCGCCCTTCGTCGGCGGCCGCTTTGAAGGCCGCCGAAATCCGCTCCTCGCCGTTCACGGCAGGATCGCGCCAGGCGGTTTCAGCCGGGAAGTCGCCTCGGCCATGTCCTTGTCGCCGCGCCCGGAGAGGCAGAGCACGTCAAAGCCGCTCTTGCCCGGGTTCTCGAGCAGCCAGGCGATCGCGTGCGAGCTCTCCAGCGCCGGGATGATCCCCTCCAGCCGCGAGAGCTCGGAGAAAGCCGCCAGCGCTTGCTCGTCGGTCACCGCCTCATAAGTCGCCCGGCCGCTGTCGCGCAGCTGGGCGTGCTCGGGGCCGACGCCCGGGTAGTCGAGCCCGGCCGAGATCGAGTGCGCCTCGAGGATCTGGCCCTCCTCGTCGGCGATCACCGAGGAGAGCGATCCGTGCAGGACGCCCTTGACCCCACCCTGGAGCGAGGCGCCGTGGCGCGGAGTGTCGAGTCCCTCCCCCGCCGCCTCGACCCCGATCAGGACCACCTCGGCGTCGCCGACGAAGGGGGTGAAGATGCCGATCGCGTTGGAGCCGCCGCCAACGCAGGCGATCACCCGCGCCGGCAGGCTCCCCTCGGCGGCCAGAGCCTGCTCGCGGGCCTCGTCGCCGATCACCCGCTGCAGGTCGCGGACCAGGGCCGGGTAAGGCGCCGGTCCGACCGCCGAGCCGATCACGTAGTGGGTGGTGGCGACGTTGGCGACCCAGTCGCGGATCGCGGCGCTGACCGCCTCCTTCAGGGTCCGCGCCCCCGCCTCGACCGGCGCCACCTCGGCCCCGAGCAGCTTCATCCGCTCGACGTTGGGCGCCTGGCGGCGGATGTCCTCGGTCCCCATGTAGACGACGCATTCGAGCCCCAGCAGCGCGCAGGCGGTCGCGGTCGCCACTCCGTGCTGGCCGGCGCCCGTCTCGGCGATCACCCGCGGCTTGCCCATTCGGGCTGCCAGCAGCGACTGCCCGATCGCGTTGTTGATCTTGTGGGAGCCGGTGTGGGCGAGGTCCTCGCGCTTCAGGTAGACGCGCGAGCCGACTCGCTCGGAGAGCCGCTCCGCCGCATACAGCGGCGTCGGCCGGCCGATGAAGTCGCGCCGCAGCGCCTCCAGGCGGCCCATGAAATCCTCGTCCTCGCGCGCCTCGGCCCAGGCGGCGGCGAGCTCGTCGAGCGCCGGGATCAGGGTCTCCGGCACGTAGCGGCCCCCGTAGGGCCCGAACCTCTCCTCGATCGCGCTCATGCGGCTTGGGCGCCGACCGAGTTGGCGGCCTCGAAGAACGCCGTCATCGCCCCGTGGTCCTTGACGCCCGGCTCCAGCTCGACCCCGCTAGCGACGTCGACGGCGAAGGGACGGGCGATCGCGATCGCCTCGGCGACGTTGTCGGGGCGCAAGCCGCCGGCCAGGATCGCCGGCACCTCAGATCGGTGGTTTCGCAGCAGCTCCCAGTCGAAGCTTTCGCCGGTCCCGCCCCACATCCCCTTGCCGCGCCGGTCGAAGAGGTGGAAGTTGGTGCGGAAGGCCTCGGCGGCGTGGATGTCGGCGGCGCTGGCGACGTGGATCGCCTTCGCCACCTTGAGTCCGGTGCGGCGCTGCACCTCGGCGCAGAACGAGGCGCCCTCGGCGCCGTTCAGCTGAACCATCGTCAGCCCCTCGTCCTCGACCGCCCGCGCGACCTCCTCCAGCGTCGGGTTGACGAAGACGCCGACGACCTCGCACTTGCGCCGGAACGCGGCTGCGATCTCGCCAGCCACGGCGGGGTCGACGTTGCGCGGGCTGCCGTGGAAGTGGATCAGCCCGATCGCCCAGGCGCCGAGCCGCACCGCCTCGGCAGCATCGTCGGGATTGGTGATTCCGCAGAACTTGACTCGCACAAGGCCAGCGTACGCGAAGAGGGGACCGGGCCAAGGAGAAAGAGCCCGGCCCCTTTTCGCTATTCGGAACTCTTCGGCTGGGTCCCGAGGGTGACTTCGGCGGTCTTTTCCTTGTCGCCGCGGAGGATGGTCAGCTTCAGCTCATCGCCGGGCTTGGATTCCTGGATCACTTCGACCAGTTCTTCCATGCTCTTCAGCGGCTTGCCGTCTACTTCGGTGATGATGTCGCCGCCCAGTTTGATTTCTTCGCCGTCGATCGTCGCGGAGGTATTGCCTGCTTCGAGGCCGGCCTTGTCAGCCGGACTGCCCTTAACTACGGTTTGGACGATCACACCTTCGTCGGCCGGCAGGTTCAGCGCCTTGGCCAGTTCCGGGGTCACCGTCCCGCCGGCGATCCCGATGAAGGCGTGTTCAACTTCTCCGGTCTCCTCCAGCTGTTCGAGGTTGGCGCGAACGGTGTCGATCGGGATCGCAAAGCCGATGCCGACGTTGCCGTTGCCCCCGCCGCCGGTGGCGATCTGTGAGTTGATCCCGATCACCGCGCCTTCGGCGTTGATCAGCGGGCCGCCGGAGTTGCCGGGGTTAATCGCCGCGTCGGTCTGGATCACGTGCGAGATCGAGAAGCCGTTGGGCGCTTGGATGTCCCGCTGCAGGGCGGAGACGATGCCGCTGGTGACGGTGCGGTCGAGGCCGAAGGGATTGCCGATCGCCACCACCGGGTCGCCGACTTCGAGGTCGCCGGAGTGACCCAAGTTCAACGGGTGGAATTCCTTTGAGGGTGCGTCGACCTTGAGCAGGGCAATGTCGGTGCCGGGGTCGGTGCCGACCACCTCGGCCTTGTAGGCGGTTTCCGAGTCGCCGAGTTTGACAGTCACCTTGCTGGCGTCTTCGATCACGTGGTTGTTGGTCAGCACGTGGCCTTCGTCGTCGATCACGAAGCCGGAGCCGGTGGCGGTGCCACCGCTTTCCTGTTCGGGTTCGCCGAAGGGATTGAACGGGCTGGCTTCAGTTTCCTGCGGTTCGATCTGGGATTCGATGAAGGCCACGCCGTCGCCGTCGCGCTTGTAAATCTGATTGACCACGTTGCCGGCAGCGTCTTCAGACTTAGTATCGATCGGCGCCGAGAGCGGCGCCGCAACGGTGGTGGTCGTATCCCCGCCGGAACCGACGACCCCCGCGGCAATCGCGATCAGGCCGAGGACGGCAACCACGGCGCCGCCGAGGAGAGCGGAGAAGAACGGACTGCGAAGTTTCGGGTTCTGGGCTGAATTGGGATCGGTCATGACGACAACAATGGCGTAGAGCTGTGACCGGTCCCTAAACGCTCTTCAAATTCTTTCTAAATTCGTAAGGGCAGCGGCGCTAAACGAGATGTTCGCGGGTGCCTTCGTCGAACCCGGTCAGCTCTCGCACCTTGGCCTCGGGATCCGGGGCCGTCATCAGCGCGCCGCCGATCAGCACCGCGTCGACTCCGACCCGCTCCAGCTCGGCGAGCTCCGCGCGGGCGGAGATGCCGCTCTCGGCAACCACCGTCTTGCCGGCCGGGACGTCGGTCATCAGTTCGTAGGTGGTGGCGACGTCGACGCTCATGTCGTCGAGGTTGCGATTGTTGATCCCGATCACCTCGGCGCCGGCGTCGAGCGCCCGATTCAGCTCGTCCTCGTCGTGAACCTCGACCAGGCAATCGAGGTCGATCGCGCGAGCCTCCTGGTGCAGGGCCTGCAGGTCCCGGGCGCCGAGCGCGGCGACGATCAGTAGCACCGCGTCGGCCCCGTTCACCGCCGCCTCGTAGAGCTGGTAGGGATCAACGACGAAGTCCTTGCGGATAATCGGCAGCTCGCAGGCGGCACGGGCGGCGCGCAGGTCGGTCAGCGAGCCGCCGAAGTGCGGCTCGTCGGTCAGGACCGAGAGCGCGGCGGCCCCGCCACGCTCATAAGCGGTCACCTGCGAGGCGACCTCGAGCCCCTCGGGGGCGATCGCGCCGGCGCTCGGAGAGCGGCGCTTGAACTCGGCGATCAGCGAGAGACCGGGCCGGGTCAGGGCCTCGTTGAAGGGTCGGTCCTCCCCGCGAACCGCGAGGCGCGCCTCGAGATCGGCCTGCGGAAGTTCGCGGCGCCGGGCATCGACCCCTTCCCGGGCCCCTGCGATGAGCTGATCCATCATTCCCACTTGAGCCACCAGAGCCTAGATGGTCGGCGAGTTCCAGGCCGGCTTTCAGGCCGCCGGGGCGGCCGTTGCCGCGATTAGGCGCTCCAGCACATCCGCTGCGGCACCGGTGTCGATCGCCTCGGCCGCCCGCGCGACACCCGCCTCGAGATCGGCGGCGAGGCCGCCAACGTAGAGCGCGGCGGCGGCGTTGAGCAGGACGAGGTCTCGGTGCGGCCCGGGCTCGCCGGCCAGCACGCGGCGGCTGACCAAGGCGTTCTCCTCCGGGCTGCCGCCCGCAACCCGCTCCAGCTCGACCGGCGCCAGGCCGAACTGGCCCGGCTCGACGAACCACTCGGAGGTGCGGCCGTCGGCGACCTCGATCACCCGGGTCGGCGCCGACAGCGAGAGCTCGTCGAGGCCGTCCTCGGCGGAGACGACCAGTGCCCGCTCGCTGCCGAGGCCGATCAGCGCCTCGGCCATGGTCTCCTGGTAGTGGCGGTCTGCGACCCCGAGCAGCTGCCGCTTGGCGCCGGCGGGGTTGGTCAGAGGCCCGAGGAAGTTAAAGATCGTCCGCACGCCGAGCGCTTTGCGGGCGGGGACCACGTGCTTCATCGCCGCGTGGTGCCTGGGGGCGAACATGAAACCGAAGCCGACCTCGTCGATGCAGCGGCCGACCTGCTCGGGCTCGATCTCGACGTTGACGCCAAGCGCCTCCAGCACGTCGGCGGAGCCGCTCTTGCTGGTATTGGAGCGGTTGCCGTGCTTGGCGACCGCGCAGCCTGCCCCGGCCGCGACCAGCGCCGCCGTGGTCGAGATGTTGAAGGTCGAGGGGCCGCCGCCGGTGCCGCAGGTGTCGACCAGATCCTCGCGCCCGGTGGGCACCGGCGAGGCGAGCGAACGCATCGTCCGCGCCAGTCCGACCAGCTCCGGCACCGTCTCCCCCTTGGCCCGCAGAGCGATCAGAAAGGCGCCGGTCTGGACCGGGTCGGCGCGTCCCTCCATGATCTCGCTGAGCACGGCCGAGGCATGGTCGGCGGTGAGATGGTCGCCGGCGCAGACTGCGTCGATCGCGCGGCTGACGACGTCGTTAGGCACCGTCGCCTCCCGCGGCGATGAAGTTGGCCAGCAGGTGTTTGCCCTGCGGGGTGAGGACCGACTCAGGATGGAACTGGACGCCCTCGACCGGCAGCGTCCGGTGTCTCGCGCCCATCACCACCTCGCCGAGGCTGGCGCTCAGCTCCAGCTCCTCGGGCAGGTCGGGGTCAGCGACGAGCGAGTGGTAGCGGCCAGCGACCATCGGGCTTGGTAGGCCGGCGTAGATCGCCTTGCCGTCGTGCTCGACCTCGGCGTCCTTGCCGTGGATCGGCTCCCCCTGCACGACCCGGCCGCCGAAGGCCTCGACCATCGCCTGGTGCCCAAGGCAAACGCCGAGCACCGGCGTCCCGGCCTCGCCGAAGACTTTGATCGCCTCGCCGGAGATCCCCGCCTCGGCGGGAGTGCAGGGCCCGGGCGAGACGACCAGCCGGTCGGGCTTGCGCTGCAGCAGCTCGGCGACCGTCGCCTTGTCGTTGCGCACGACTTCGACCTCCGATCCCAGCTCACCCAGGTATTGGACGAGGTTGTAAGTGAAGGAGTCGTAGTTGTCGATCACGAGGACCCGCATGCTCATGCCCAGTCCGGCTGCTCGCAGGCGACCTCGACGGCGCGGAAGACCGCCCGGGCCTTGTTCACCGACTCGTTCCACTCGTAAGCGGGCTTGGCGTCGGCGACGGTGCCGCCGCCGGCCTGCACGTGTAGCTGCCCGTCCTTGATCACCACGGTGCGGATATGGATCGCGGTGTCGAGGTCGCCGTTCCAGGAGAGGTAGCCGACGGCGCCGCCGTAGCCGCAGCGCTTGACCGACTCCAGCTCGTCGATGATCTGCATCGCCCGCACCTTCGGGGCGCCTGAGAGGGTGCCGGCGGGGAGCGCCGAGCGCAGCACGTCCATCGCGCTCACCCCCTCTTTCAGCTTGCCGGAAACCTGGCTGACGATGTGGAGGACGTGGGAGTAGGTCTCGACCACCATCAGCTCGTCGACTTCGACACTGCCGTATTCGCAGACCCGGCCGAGATCGTTGCGGCCGAGGTCGACCAGCATCACGTGCTCGGCCCGCTCCTTGGGGTCGTTGACCAGGCGCTCGGCCAGCCGGCGGTCCTCGTCCTCGCTCTCGCCGCGCGGGTAGGTGCCGGCGATCGGGCGGGTCTCGACCCGGTCGCCGATCACCTTGACCAGCGGCTCGGGCGAGGCGCCGGCCAGCTGGAAGTCGCCGAACTCGAGGAAGTACATGTAGGGCGAGGGATTGACCGCCCGCAGGCCGCGATAGACGGAGAAGGCCTCGACTGGCGCCGGCGCCGAGAAGCGCTGCGAGGGGACGACCTGGAAGGCGTCGCCGGCGTGGACGTACTCGACGATCCGCGCCACCGCGGCTTCGAACTCCTCGCGGCTCATGTTCGACTCGAACTGCGGCGCCTCGGTTGTCGAAGGGGTCGCCGGGACCGGGACCGCGCCGCGCAGGCGCTCGCGCATCTCGGCGATCGTCGTCGCCGCCTTCTCGTAGGCGGCATCGACGCTGCCGTCCTCCTCGACGAAGGCGCAGGCGAGGATCGTCAACTCATGGCGCAGGTGGTCGAAGACGACCATCGCGTCGGTCACCATCAGCGCCAGGTCGGGCAGGCCAAGCGTGTCGGGATTCGGCTCGCCGAGCGGCTCGACGGTGCGGACCAGGTCGTAGGCGAAGTAGCCGACCCCGCCGCCGGCGAACGGCGGCAGCCCGGGGACTGGCGCCGGCCGGTACTCGCCCAGCCGCGCCGCCACCGCGGCATAGGGGTCCGGAGCCTCCCCGCGACGGACCGGCTCCGAGCCCGCGGGCTCGCGCCCGTCCCACTCGGTAAGCACGCCGTCGTCCCAGCGCAGCAGCGCCCGCGGCCGCAGGCCGACGAACGAGTAGCGGCCGACCTGCCCCTGCTCGGCCGACTCCAGCAGGAAGCACGGCGCCCCCTCGGGCTCGCCCGCGCGCAGCTTCAGAAAGGCCGAGACCGGCGTCTCGCAATCGTCGACCAGGCGCGCCCGCACCGGCACCACGTTGCCCTCGCGGGCGAGCTCGCGCGCCTCCTCGAGGCTCGGCTCCAGCCGAAGTTCGGAGTCAGCCGCTACGTGCATTCAGCACTTCCATCACCTTCGCCTGCGAGACCCCGCGCGAGGCGAGCAGCACGCTCAGGTGGTAGAGGATGTCGGCCGCCTCTTCGGCGACCCGCTCGTCGGTCTCCTCGCGGGCGGCGCGGACGACCTCCTCGGCCTCCTCCTCGACCTTCTCGCCGATCAGGGCACGGTCGTCGAGCAGCCTTACGGTGTAGCTGCCGTCGGGTCGCTGCAGGGCTCGGTGGCGGATCGTCCGCTCCAGCGCCGAAAGCGCTTCGTAGGTCACCGGGTTGGGCTCGCCGGGAGCCGGCGGCGCGTCCTTGCGCGGCGAGGCCGATCCCAGCACCTCGCGATAGAAGCAGCTGCGCTCGCCGGTGTGGCAGGCCGGTCCGGCGGGATCGACCAGCGCCACCAGCGCGTCGCCGTCGCAGTCGTAGCGCAACTGGCGCAGGTGCATGATGTTGCCCGAGGTTTCGCCTTTCTTCCACAGTTCGTCGCGGGAGCGGCTGTAGAAATGCAGGTCGCCCGTCTCCAGCGTCATTTCCAGGGATTGCGAGCTCATGTAGGCGAGCATCAGCACCTCTCCCGAGGCAAAGTCCTGAACCACGCACGGGACCAGACCCTGCTGGTCGAATTCTATTTCGGCGAACATCCGAGCAATCGTAGACGCCGCGTCGCTACTCGATGCCGAGCCGGTCCAGCAGATCCTCGTCGCGCCGCCAGTGACGGCGCACCCGGACGGTCAGATCGAGGTGGATCTGGGCGCCCAGCTCGCGCTCCAGCGAGCGGCGCGCGGCGGCGCCGATCTCCCCGATCTTCGTCCCCCCCTTGCCGATCAGGATGCCCTTCTGGGACTCGGTCTCGGCCCAGATCTCGGCCTTCACCACGACCAGCCCGTCCTCGCGGGGCTCGGCCTCGAGCACCGAGACCTCGACCGAGTGCGGGATCTCCTGGCGCGTCCGGTTCAGCACCTGCTCGCGGATCAGCTCGGCCAGCAGCAGCTCGCTCGACTGATCGCTGCTGTCCTCGGGCGGATACATGTACGGCCCCTCGGGAATCAGCTCGCCGAGGCGCTCGAGGAGCGGCGGCAGCCCCTCGCCGCTGCGGGCGCTGATCGGGAAGACCTCGTCGACCCCCGGCAGCTCCGCCGCCTCGGCCAGCACCGGCACCAGCTCGTTGGGACCGAGTCGGTCGGCCTTGTTGACGGCGCAGATCACCCGCAGCTTGGCGCCCGCATCGAGCAGTGCCCGGACGATGAAGCGGTCCCCCGGCCCCACCCCCTCCTCGCCATTGATCACGAAGAGAACTACGTCGGAGTCGGCCAGCTCGCGCTCGACCCGGCCCTGCATCCGCTCGGTGAGGACGTCGCGCGGACGCTGCACGCCCGGCAGGTCGACCAGGATCAGCTGGCGGCCCCCCTCGAGGTCGGTGGCGACGCCGCGGATCGCCCGGCGGGTCGTCTGCGGGCGGTTGGAGACGATCGCGACGTGGGAGCCGACCAGGGCGTTGACCAGGGTCGACTTACCGACGTTGGGACGGCCGGCCAGGCCGACGAAGCCGGAGCGGGTCATCGCAGCCCGGCCAGGACGCGGCCCTGCAGGGCCAGCATCTCGCCCCGGTCGGTCTCGTGGTCGTAACCGCAGAGATGGAGGGTGCCGTGGACCGCGGCTTCGGTCACGTCGGAGCAATGCTCGGGGCAGATCGCGACGTCGCCGAGCTCACGTGGCCCGGCCACCGGGCCCAGCTCGTCGATCGGGAAGGCGAGGACGTCGGTCGGCGCGTTCTTGCCGCGGTGCTCGTGGTTCAGCTCCTGGATCCGGGCGGCGTCGACGATCTCGACCGCAAGGTGCCCGTCTTTGACGCCGGCGGCCTCCAGGGCCGCGGCGACGGGTCCGCGCAGGTCGGAGGGAACGTCGGCCAGATCGACGCTCACGAACGCGGCGTCGGCCCGTGTTCGGCGCGGGCGTCCCTCTCGCGGGCGCCGTGCTCGTCGTAGGCGGCGACGATCCGCTGCACCAGCTTGTGGCGGACCACGTCCTCGCCGCCGAAGCGGATGAAGGAGATGTCCTGAACGTCGCTGAGGATGTCGCTGACGGCGATCAGCCCGGAGCGCTGGTCGGTCGGCAGGTCGATCTGGGTGACGTCGCCGGTCACCACCATCCGCGAGTTGAATCCGAGCCGAGTGAGAAACATCTTCATTTGCTCGGGGCTGGTGTTCTGCGCCTCGTCGAGGATCACAAAGGAGTCGTTGAGGGTGCGACCTCGCATGAAAGCCAGCGGCGCCACCTCGATCACGTTGCGCTCGAAGTAGCCGTTGACGCGATCGGGGTCGAGCATGTCGAAAAGGGCGTCGAACAGCGGCCGCAGGTAGGGATCGACCTTGGCCTGGATGTCGCCCGGGAGGAAGCCGAGCCGCTCGCCGGCCTCGACCGCGGGGCGGGTGAGGATGATCCGCTGCACCTTGCGTTCGGTCAGCGCCGCGGCGGCCATCGCCACCGCGAGGAAGGTCTTGCCGGTGCCGGCGGGGCCGATGCCGAAGGTGATCGTGTGGCGGCGGATCGAGTCGACGTAGCGTTTCTGGTTCAGCGTTTTCGGCGCGACTTTGGTGTTGCGGTGGCGCCAGACGACGTCGTCGAGGATCTCCGCCGGGCTCTCTTCGGCCTCGAGCGCGCCGGTCACAGCTTCGATCGTGCCCGGGGCGACGTCGTGCCCCTGCTCGATCAGCTCAACCATCTCGTCGACCACCGTCGCCGCGGCGGCAACGTCGTCGGGGTCTCCCTCGAGAGTCAGCACGTTGCCCCGCAGGTGCAGGTCGGCATCGAGCCGTCCGCGCAGGGCGCGAAGGACGGTGTCCTCGGAGCCCGCCAGTTCGGCGGCCACGGAGTTGTCGAGGGTCAGCTGCCTACGGGCCACAGAACTCAGGCACTCAACTTCTGCCGTACCGCGGCGCTGACCCGCTTGCCGTCCGCCCTGCCGCCGAGCTTGGGCATTAGAGCCGACATCACCTGGCCCATCTGCTTCTGCTCGGTAGCTCCGGTCTCGGCGACCGCCGCCGCAACCAGTTCGTCCAGCTCCTCGTCGGAGAGCTGCTGGGGCAGGTAGCCCTCGATCAGCTCGGCCTCGAAACGCTCGGAGGCCGCCTGCTCGACACGGCCCGCGTTCTCATAGGCCTCGGCTGCCTCGACCCGCTTCTTGCGCTCGCGCTGAAGCACCGCGACCTCGTCGCCTTTGCCCAGCTTGGCGTCCTGTTGCAGTACGTCGACGATCATCCGCAGGGCGCCGGCGCGCTCGCGATCCCGCGCTTTCATCGCCGTCCTGACGTCGTCCTGGATCTGTTCGAGAACAGCCATGCCCTTAAGGGTAGTCGGCGTCGTCGGGAGTGACGGCAAGGCCCTTCGATACCAGGTCGCGGATATCGGCGCTGACGAGGGTCCAGCCGAAGCGACGGGCGGCTGCCACGTAGGCGGCGTCATAGGCACTCAGCTCGTGCTCGGCGGCAAGATCGATCGCCATCTCCACCAGCTCGCGGTCGACCCGCAGCAGTCGATCCCCGCAGCGCGCCAGGACGAGCCGCGACAGGTACTTGCCGCGCTCCGGCTGACCCATCTGCCGCACCGCCACGTTGGCGACCTCGAAAAGGGTCAGGTCCAGCGCCGCCACGGGACGCTCGAGGTCCAGAGCGATGGCGCGCGAGGCCGCGTGGTAGCGGGCCTGGTCCCACTCGAGGCTGAGCCAGACGCTCGCGTCGATCAGCAGCACTAGTGGGATTCCCTGTCTTCTCGGACCATCTGCGCCACGTCGACGTGGGTGTTCTCACCCTCGCCCAAAGCGCGAATCTGGTCCAGCAGCCGCGTGATCTCCTCCCGGCGGCGATCCTCTGCCGCGAGCACCTCCTGCTCGGCGAGACGCTGGAGCAGGCCGCTGCGGCTCTCACCCGCGGCTTTCGCCCGGGCGTCGAGTCGCTCCAAGAGAGCGTCTGGAATGGAGATCATCACCTTGGCCACGGGATGAGTATATACGGTATTGCCAGCGGTAAGAACGAGCATGGCATGAATCGTGGAGGGTCGGGGCGCACGTGTGGTGCGCAGTTCGAGCCGATTCTGAGTCGACTCGGGCGCGAAACTCAGATCTCGACCTGCTCGACCTCGCCCAGCGGCATCTGCAGGAAGCGGGTGCCGATCGCGTGGAAGCTCTCGCAGTCGCCCGTGCAGAGGAAGTCATAGCTGCCCTCGCCGCGCGACTCGCAGGCGATTCCTGCCCCCTCCAAGGTCCGCTGGACCGCGGCGGCGACGGCATGGCCACCGCTCACCAGCCGCACGTCGCGGCCGAGGATCCGCTGCAGCATCGGCGCCACCAGCGGGTAGTGGGTGCAGCCGAGAATCAGGGTATCGACGTCGGCCTCGATCAAGGGGCGGCAGTAGGAGCGGGCCATCTTCATCGTGTCCTCGTCGAACAGCGAGCCATTCTGGATGAAGGGGGCGAGGTCCGGGGCCGCTACCTCGATCACGTCCAGCCCACGGCCCTCGGCTTCCAGCGCCCGCCGGTAGGCGCCGCTCTCGACCGTGTTCGGCGTCGCCAGCACGCCAACCCGCTCGTTGACGGTGATCGCCGAGGCGATCTCGGCCTGCGGCTCGACCACCGGCACCACCTCCACCCCGCGCGCAGAGGCCACTTCGCGCGTCACCTCCTCGCCGACCGAGGTGGCGGTGTTGCAGGCGATCACCAGCAGCTTGGCGCCGCGATCGAGCAGCAGCTCGGCGATCCGTCGGATCCGCTCGCGCAGCTCCCCCGGGTCCTTGTCGCCGTAGGGGAACATCGCCGTGTCTCCCAGATAGAGGAAGTCCTCCTGCGGCAGCGAGACTAGGCACTCATGGAGAACGGTGAGCCCGCCGACCCCCGAGTCGAACATCGCGACCGGGAGGTCGCTCACATGAACGGCTTGTACGACATGAAGAAGATCGTCACGACAACGACCAGGCCAGCGATCGGGCCGACGGTGCCCAGCCTCCGCGCGACTTCTTCGAACTCATCGCTCAGCGTGTTGCCGGCTTTCAAGTCGCGCTCGGCGAGCTCTTTGGCCCTGGCGGTCTGCGGCCGGAAGAAAGCGTGCTGGAGCCCGAAGAGAACGAGGATGGCGAGGAAGCCGACGGTGACGAAGGCGTCGCTGCCGCTCCAAGCGTCGTCGCTGGCGATCAGCAGGTAGATGCCGGCGAGCAGGACGACGGCGGTACCCGGCGAGACCAGATAGCGGTCGGTCTTCTGAATCCCCGCCAGCACCGCAGGAGTCGACCGCGGGTAATTCGGCAACACCGAGAAGAGAATCCCGTAGGCGAAGGTTGGGCCGAAGGCGAGCACGACAGCGAGAATGTGCAGGAACAGCGCGATCTTGTAGTCGGCGCTGACGATCGAGGCGAGGGGCATTGCCGAACCCTATATCTCAACCACGACGGAGCAGGAGGGCGGCCCAGTCGCCGTCCTGGCGGCGATCGGCCTCAGCGAGTCCGCATCGCGCGAAGACCTCTGCGACCTCGTCCTGCTCTCCCAGGAGCAGGCCGGAGCAGACGAGCGTCTGAGGAGCGTCTTCGAGCTGGGCGGCGACCGCCTTGAGGATCGGGGCGGTCATGTTGGCTACGACCGTGGGGGCCAGAGCGGGGAGCGATTCGCGCAGGTTTATCCGCTCAAGGGCGATTGCGACGCGGTTGGCCTCGGCGTTCGCCGCCGCCGCCTCCAGCGCCGCCGGCTCGTGGTCGTAGCCGCGGACCGGGCCCCAACCGAGCTTGGCGGCGGCGATCGGGAGAACGCCAGAGCCGGTGCCGAGGTCGACCAGCTCTCCCCCGGCCTCGCCGGCGGCCTCCAGCTCGCAAAGGAACTCCAGGCAAAGGCGGGTGGTCGGATGGGCCCCGGTACCGAATGCCTGGCCGGGATCGACGACGACGTCGAGGGCATCCTCCCGCGACGGCTCCCAAGACGGGCGCAGCCAGAGCCGCTCGCCGACCAGCAGCGGTTTGTGGAAGTCGCGCCAGCGGTCGGCCCAGTCGTCGGGGATCTCGGTGGCGCTGACCTCGACCCGGCCGCTGGCGATCGCGGCGTCGAGATCGCCCAGGTCGGGCAGCTCCCCCTCTCCGCCGTAGATCGCGTACTCGACGAAACCGGGCCCGCGCTCCTCCTCGACGCCGTTCGGCGCCAGCACCGTCAGCTCGGCCAGGACCAGCTCCGCCTGCTCGGGAGCACAGCGGACCGCGAGGCGGATCAACCGAAGGCCCGGCGCACGCGGCTGAAGAGCCCCTCGCCGTGCCGCGGCGAGAGGTTCTCGTCATCGAGCGTCTCGTCGAGCCGCTCGGCGATCTCGCGCTGATCCTCGCTGAGATTGGTCGGGACGAAAACCTCGAGGATCACCCGCTGGTTGCCGCGGCGGCGGCTATTCAGCCGCGGCAGGCCCGCGCCCCGCAGCACCTTTTCGGTCCCTGGCTGAGTCCCCGGCTCGACCTCGATCTCCTCTTCGCCATCGAGGGTGGGCACCGTGACGGTCGTCCCCAGCATCGCCAGGGTGGCGGGGATCGAGACTACGCTGAGCAGATCGCTGCCGTCCCGCTCGAAGCGCCCGTCCTCGGCTACCCGCACCTCGACGTAGAGGTCGCCCGCCGGCGTCCCCGGTTCGCCGGCGTGGCCGGCGCCGGTGATCCGCATCCGCTGCCCGTCTTCGATCCCAGCCGGAACCTCGATCGCGCTGGTGCGGCTCTGGCGGGTGCGGCCGCTGCCGCCGCAGACCCCGCAGGGTTGCTCGGGGATTTTGCCGCTGCCGCCGCAGGCGTCGCAGGGGGCGGCGCGGACCATTTGCCCAAACGGGGTCCGCGTCACCTGGCGCAACTCGCCGGCCCCCCCGCAGCGCTCGCAGGTGGTAATCGGGGTCCCCGGCTCGGCGCCGTTGCCGTGGCAGTGCTCGCAGGCTCCGACCACGTCGTAGGTGACCTCGCGCCGGGCGCCGGTCGCGACGTCCGCCAGCTCGACCTCGACCGCGATCGCGACGTCTCCCCCGGCCGCCGACTGACGACCGCCGAAGCCGCCGCCGAAGAAGGCCTGGAAGATGTCATCAATCGAGCCGAAGCCGGCGCCGGGGTCGAAACCGCCGGAGCGCAGCCCCTCGTGGCCGTAGGCGTCGTAGGTTCGGCGCCGCTCGGCGTCGGAGAGGACCTCGTAGGCGGCGGCTGCCTCCTTGAACTTCTCCTCGGCCTCGGGATCGTGGTTGTTGACGTCGGGGTGCAGCTCCCGGGCCAGGCGCCGAAAGGCTTTCTTGATCTCGGTCTCACTCGCCTCGCGGGAGACCCCGAGGACCTCGTAGTAGTCGCGCGGCATCGGTTACTGCTCGTAGACGGTCTCGAAGTAGCGGGAGAGCTCGCGGGCGGCCTGGCGCACAGCGGCGATCGCCAGCGCGTAGTCCATCCGCAGCGGCCCCACCACCCCGACCGAGCCGAGGTTGCGGTGACCGAGGCCGTAGTTGGCGCCGACGACGCTGACCGAGCGCAGCTCCGGCTGCGGATTCTCGCCGCCGATCAGGAAGAAGACCGAGCGCTCCTCGAGCGAGGAGCGCAGCATCCGCAGCACGTCGGCGCGCCGCTCCAGAGCGGTCATCAGCTCGTCGGTACGGGGCAGGTCGGGGCGATGAGCGTCGGAGAGCAGACGAGAGGTCCCCTCCATGTAGAGCTCTCCTTCCTCGGCGACGAGCTCGGTGAAGGTGGTGCCGAGCCTGGCGATGAACTCCGCCTCGACCCGGCCCAGGCCGGGGTCGGCGAGGCGGGTGGCGATCATCCTCGCCCCGACCCCGAGGCCCGAGAGGGACTCGTTGAGGTAGCTCGACGCCCACTCGATCAGACCGCGGTCCAGCGGGTGGTCGAAAGCGAAGACGCGGCGGGTGACGTCGCCGGTCGAAGCGATCGCGATCACCACCACCTTGTCGGGCTGGAGCGGCAGCACCTCGACCCGGTGGATGGTCGCCGCCAGGCTCGACTGCGGCGCAGTCGCCATCGCCACCAGGTCGGTGACCTGGGCCAGAGCGGTGGTCGTCTCCCGCATCGCCGCATCGACCTCGCGCCGCAGGCGTGAGAGCTCGAGTTCGACCCCGGGGGTCGCGGGCACCCGGCCGGAGGAGACCATCGCGTCGACGTAGAGGCGGTAGCCGGTGTCGGTCGGGACCCGGCCGGCGGAGGTGTGGGGATGGGTGAGGTAGCCGGCAGCCTCCAGCGCCGCCAGCTCCGCGCGCACGGTCGAAGGGCCCCAGCCGACCTCGGGCCGCTCGGCGACCTCCTTCGAGGGCACCGGCCGTCCCGACCCCTGATGGGCCTCGACGACCAGACGGAGGATCAGCTCCTGGCGCTCACTCAGCATGGCCAGGAGTTTAGGAGGGGAGCTGAACGGTCCCCTCCCTGCGGCGCCTGCCGGCTAGAGCTGAAGTTCCGCCTCGGCGTTCTTGATCAGCGTCGTCTCGCCCTGCTGAGCGACGGTGTCGACCACGACCCGGTCTCCCTCGGCGGACTTGACCGTGCCGGTGACGACGATCTCCTGCTCGGGGACGCCCATGCCGCGCATCTGCACCGAGAGCCGCTTCAGCGCCCGCGGGTCGCCGTCGGCGACGGCCGCGTTGGCTTTCGCCACCAGGCCCATCGAGTAGAGGCCGTGGAGGATGTTGCGCGGCAGGCCGACGGCTTTGGCCAGCTCGTCGTCGATGTGGATCGGGTTGAAGTCGCCCGAGGCGCCCGCGTAGCGGTGCGGCAGGTACTTGTCCGGGGTGACCTTCAGCTCCGGGATCTGGTCGCCAACACTCAAAGCCATCTCAAACCCCCCTGACGATCAGCGTCCAGGTGCCGCGGGCTACCTGGCCACCGTCTTGGTTGACGCTGTTGGTCTCGAAGACGTAGAAGCCCTTGCCGTCCCGCTCCTCGATCGAGAGGCATTTGGTGCTCGTCGTGATCTCGTCGCCGGAACAGGCCGGCTCGTCCCAGACGAACTCCTGGCCGCCATGGACCATCGCCGCGAAGTTCATCTCGACCTCGGGGTCGAGGATCGCCGGCGCCAGCGCCGGGCTGCTGTAGACGACGGCGAACATCGGCGGCGCCGGTACGTCGCGGAAGCCCGCTGCGCGCGCCGCCTCGACATCCTGGTGGACCGGGTTGTCGATCCCCAGGGCGTTCGCGTACTCCCTGATCTTCTCCCGTCCCACCTGGTAGGTGGTGGCGGGCCATTCCTTGGCTACCGCATCGGTCTTAAGTGCCATGGGCGGGGACAATACTGGCCGCCTGGCCAGGGAGGAAGCGTGGCTACTCGTCGATCTGCAGCACCGCCAGGAACGCCTCCTGCGGCACTTCGACCCGACCCACGGACTTCATCCGCTTCTTGCCCGCTTTCTGCTTCTTCAGCAGCTTCTGCTTGCGGGTGACGTCGCCGCCGTAGAGCTTGGCGGTGACGTCCTTGCGCACCGCCTTGACCGTCTCGCGAGCGAGGATGTTGGAGCCGATCGCGGCCTGGACCGGGACGTCGAATTGCTGGCGCGGAATCGTCTTCCGCAGCCGCTCGACCAGCCGCTTGCCCTGCTCGTAGGAAAAGTCCCGGTGAACGATTATCGAGAGCGCGTCGACCTTGTCGCCGGCAAGCAGGATGTCGACTTTGACCAAGTCGGAGGGGCGGTTGCCGATCGGCTCGTAGTCGAGCGAGGCGTAACCGCGGGTGGACGACTTCAGGAGGTCGAAGAAGTCGAGGACGATCTCGGCCAGCGGCATGTCGTAGCGGATCTGCACCCGCACCGGACTCAGGTAGTGCATGTCGACGTGGGCGCCGCGGCGACCCTGGCAAAGCTCCATCACCGCCCCCACCTGCTCCGAGGGACAGATGATCGTGGCGCGGATGTAGGGCTCTTCCACCGACTCGATCGAGCCAGGATCGGGCAGGTCGGTGGGGCTGCGGACCTCCGCCGTCTCGCCATTGGTCCTGTGCACCACGTAGCGCACGTTGGGGGTCGTCGAGAGCAGGTCGAGGCCGTACTCGCGCTCCAGCCGCTCGCGCACGATCTCCATGTGAAGCAGGCCGAGGAAGCCGCAGCGAAAGCCGAACCCGAGCGCCTCGGAGGTCTCCGGTTCCCAGGACAGGGCGGCGTCGTTCAGCGCCAGCTTCTCGAGCGCGTCGCGGAGGTCTTCGTAGCGGTCAGTGTCGATCGGGAAGAGCCCGCAGAAGACCATCGGCCGGACCTCGCGGTAACCCTCCAGCGGCTCGGCGGCGGGGTTCTCCTTGGCGGTCAACGTGTCCCCCACCCGCAGCTTGGCGACGTCCTTGATGCCGGTGATCAGGTAGCCGACGTCGCCGGCCTCCATCCCGTGCACCGCGGTCATCGCCGGACGGAAGAAGCCGATGTCGTCGATCTCGGCCTCGGTCCCGTTCTGCATCGCCAGGATCGAGCCGTGCTTGCGGAAGGACCCGTCGACCACCCGAACGTAGGCAATCACGCCCCGGTATTGGTCGAACTCAGAGTCGAAGATCAGCGCCCTGGGCGGGGCCTCGGGCTCGCCCTTGGGAGCGGGGATCCGCTCGACGATCGCCTCCAGCACCTCGGCGACCCCAATCCCGGTCTTGGCCGAGATCTGCAGCGCTTCGTCAGGGTCGCCACCGGTCAGGTCAGCGATTTCCTGGGCGACCCGCTCCGGTTCGGCTCCCGGCAGGTCGACCTTGTTGATCACCGGGATCAGCTCGAGGCCGGCCTCGATCGCCAGGTACGTGTTGGCGACGGTCTGCGCCTCGACCCCCTGGGCGGCGTCGACGACCAGCAGCGCCCCCTCGCAGGCAGCCAGGCTGCGCGAGACCTCGTAGGAGAAGTCGACGTGGCCGGGGGTGTCGATCAGGTGCAGGTGGTAGGTCTGGCCGTCGGCGGCCTCGTACTCGACCCGCACCGCTTGGGCCTTGATCGTGATCCCGCGCTCGCGCTCTAGGTCCATCGAGTCGAGCATCTGGGCCTGCATTTTCTTCGGGTCGACGGCGCCGGTCAGCTCGAGGATGCGGTCGGCCAGGGTCGACTTTCCGTGGTCGATGTGGGCGATGATTGAAAAGTTCCTGATCTGGTCCATCGGGACGAGGAGTATGGCGACTAAGGCTTGCGGCCCGCGGGTCCTGCCTCGGGGCGAGGGGGCACCTGCGCTGGATGCTCGGTACCCCCTCGCCCCGAGCCACCCGCGGGAGATACCTGGTCAGCTACACGCCGATGGATTGAGCGGTTTCGTCAGCTCGAACACGACCGTCGGGGGCTCCTTCAGGATTGGCTTTCCTCCGGCCTTCTCGGTCCAACGAGCCGAGGGTGGATATGAGGGCTTGCTGGGTTCGATTCGGTCGCGAGTCGCTACTACGTAGTCGTAGTTGCCTTCGGCGAGGAGTTGGAGGAATTCATTGCAGGTGGCTGGGGCTTCGAAGCCTCCGTGGGGTCGTTCGCTGCCCAGGTACTGGACTTGGTTGGTGAGGTCGGTTCCGAAGAGGGGGTATTGGCGGGTGCTGGTGGTGGCTATGCGGGCGCCAGAAAGGTCGCGAGACCAAGCGAAGGCGGCGTTCAGGCCCGGGGCGGTGAAAGTCGGGTCCTTGTAGCGAGACGCCAGGTAGTGGCGCTGGACCGGGTAGCCGACGGCGATCACGAACAGGACACCGGCCCCGACGAGCCAACCGCGGTGGCGCCACAAGCCGCGGCAGAGCTTTTCCATCCTTGAGAGGGTAAAGCGCTGCCGCGCCCGCCATATATGACCTCTGATCGGGTCCACGGTCGGCAGCAGCGCGAGGCCGAGGATGAGAGCTGGGGCGAGGTAACGGAGGCCGGATTCGAACCCGCGCGGCATGCCGTCGGGGCCCGAGGCCGAGGTTGGGGCGACCAGCCACGCCAGCGCCGCCGCCAGGCCGACGAACCCGGCGATCGCCGACGGGCCTATTTGTCTCTCCCCTGATGACAGATAGGCCCGTCGGCCGATGGGATTGCCCATTTCGGCCCGTCGCCTGACGGCGGGGGCGGCAGAGAGGGTCAGACCCGCTAGTGCGGCCGCGAGCAACAGGGGCCATATGAGCCAAAGGCCGCCGTGGAGGCCTGGCAGGAACCAATCGGACCAGACCTTGCCGTCGGTGAGGTAGCCGAGGACCGAGTGGGCTTTGCGACCGCCCAGCGCCTGCTCGGGCGCCGGCAGGTCGATCGGGCCGAGGTGGTGGATCCAGGGCAGCGGGTTGCCGCTGTGAGCGAGGTTGCGGAGGTACCAGTAGCCGCCTCCGGCAAGGGCTGCGATCGCTGCGACCCCAACCGCGCGGCCTTTTAAGCCGCGCGGCGCGACCAGCGCCATGCCGAGAACCAGCACGGCGGCTGGTAGCAGGAAGTTGAGCTTGGTCCCACCTGCCAGGCCCGCGGCAAGGCCGACGACGAGATAGGGACCGGCGCCCGCAGCCCCCCCTTCCCTACCCAGCTTCTTTTCCGCCCCGCCGTCCCCGCCCCACACATTCAGCGCAATCGCCACAGCGGCCAGCAGAAAGAAGATCCCGACGATGTCGTTTCTCGCCTCGCCCGCCTGGTCGGCCAGCGCCGGCACGCTGAGCGCGATCGCGCCCAACGCCAGCGACCAAGGCGCCACGCGGTACGGCCGGCCGATGCACCAGCAGGCCATCAGGCACCCGGAGAACCAGCCGAGGTTCAGCAGAGGCGAGAGAAGATCCCGGCCGAAGGCCAACATCCCGGCGGCATGGAAAATTTCCCCGTTCGCGGGGTAGAACCAGGCGAGGAACTGCGGCGCGATGTAGTGCAGGTGCCAGATATCCCCGCTCTGAAAGAAGCCCGTCGCGAACGGCCCGTGGTACCAGGTGCTGTCGAACCCGGTCATCCCCGTCGAGAGCTTTCCCTTCGCCTCCAGAGCGAACTCGAGCACCGCAATCGCCGCAATAAGGAGCGCAATAAGCGTTGGGAGGGGGGTCATCCGCACCCTTACCTGCTGAGTAGGGTGCGGATGACCCCCCTCCCCCTCGAGCTGGGGCACGAATTTCCACAGCCCGAGACCGACGGCGGCCACCAGCAACAGATACGCCACCGGGTCCCACCATCCGTACGTGCCGAGGGCCTCCGCCGACCAGATCAGCAGAACCAGGGCAACAACCGCGCTCGCCAGATGCGCCGGCGCCCCCTCGAAGCGCGGCAGCAACCAGCGGCGCAACGCGGCCCCGCCAAGCCACGCGAACCCCCCCAGCCAAAGGATCTCGGCGATGCCCAACAGGTACCGCCCCGGTCCGAGCATTGGCGGCTAACGGCCCCGCCGCAGCAGCAGGCGACTCATCTGGTCGAGCTCGGCCACCTGGAGCAGCTTGGCGACCGCGACGTAGACGATGCCGCCGACGGCGAGGCCCGTGCCCAGGGAGACGATCTGCCCGAGCAGGCCGCGGCCGAGGGCTTGGTCGAGGACGTCCCAGACCATCCAGCTGACGCCCGCCAGCGCCGCGGCGGCGATCGTGATCCGGACCGCCGTGGAGAACAGACGCCGCAGCTCGAGGCCGTCGAACTCCCGACGCAGGATCACCGCCTGGGCGACCACGGCGACGGTGGTCCCGATCCCGGTCCCGGCAACGATGCCACCCACCCCGAAGGGCTTATAGAGGGCCAGCGCCGCCAGACCCGAGACGACGAGGTCGATCGTCGCCAGGGTGGTCGCCTGCCAGGGCCGCTGCAGGCTGAAGAAGGTTCGCGTCTGCAGCAGGTAGACGCCGTTGGTGGGCAGCGAGAAGGCGAACCAGAAGAGGGCGGTAGCGACGACCGCCGTTTCGTGCGCGTCGAAGGCGCCGCGCTGATAGATCAGCCGGATCATCGGGTCCGAGAGGGCGAGGATCGCCGCCCCGGCCGGCACCAGCACGAAGAGGATCTGGCGCATCCCGTTGGCCATCGTCGCCCGCAGGTTGTCGATCTCCCCCGCATTGGCGAAGCGGGCCAGGGTCGGGAAGAGGACAGTGGCGATCGCGACCGAGAAGATGCCCTGCGGCAGCTGGTAGATGCGGAAGGCTTTGTCAATCGCCGCCGGCGCCTGGTCGGAGACGAGGCTGCCGAAGAAGCTGTTGATCAGCAGGTTGAAGTTGATCAGCCCAAGGCTGATCGTCACCGGCAGCATCAGCACCAGGACCCGCCGCACCTTGGGGTTGCGCCAGTCGAAGCTGAAGCTGAAGCGGTAGGGCGTGTGGCGCAGGTCCCAGGCCGGGATCAGTAACTGGACCAGGGTCCCGACCAGGATCCCGATCGCGTAGGCGTAGATCTTGTTCTGGCCGTGGAACATCGGCTCCAGCACGACCAGCACGAGGATGATCGTCAGGTTCCAGAACAGCGGCGAGATTGCGAAGGCGCCAAAGCGGTCGTAGCTGTTGAGGATGCCGACGACGATGCCGCTGATCCCGAGCAGGACCAGGATCGGGAACAGGACCTGGGAGAGCGAGACGGTGAGGTCGAGGATCTCCCCTTCGAAGCCGGGGGCGAAGATCGGCATGATCACCGGCGCCAGGAGGACGAAGAGGGCGGTGACCGCGCCAAGCGCCATCGTCACCAGCAGCAGCATCGTCGAGGCCAGGCGGAAGGCCTCTTTGTAGGCCTTCTTGCCGAGCAGTTCGGTGAAGACCGGGACGAAGGCCGGCTGCAGGGCCGCGTCGGCGAACAGGGCGCGGATCAGGTTGGGGACCTGGAAGGCGATCGTGAAGGCGGACATCGGCCCGCTGATCCCGTAATAGCCGGCGGCGACCACTTCGCGGGCCAGCCCGGCCACGCGCGAGGCCGCGGTGGCGATCGAGAAGAACGCGGTCGAGCGGGCGATCCGCCCGGCCTGCCTGCCGGGAGCCGGGTCGCGGGTCAGTTCCTCGCCGGGTTCGAACGCCTCCGCCTCCCAGACGGCGGCGTCCTCGTTGATCGGCCGCTCGTCGGGATTCGGTGTGTCAGGTGCCCTGGGGGTCTCCAAGCTTCGTCTCAGTCGCTATAGTCGGCGGCCGCCCGGAGCCGGCACGGCGCCTGCTCGGGTACTTGACATGGCCAACATAGCCTCACAGAAGAAGCGGATCCTACGCACCGAGCGCGAGCGGACCGAGAACCGGCTGCTGACCAGCTCGGTGAAGACGCACTTCCGTCGCCTCGAAAGCGCGGTCGAGTCCGGCAACGCCGAGACGATCGCCAGCGAGCAGCGGGACCTGGTCTCGAAGATCGACAAGGCCGTGCAGAAGGGCGCCCTCCACAAGAACACCGGCGCCCGCAAGAAGTCCAAGGCCGCCCGCATCGCCGCCGGCAGCGCCTCCGCCGCCTAGTCAGGCTGCTCCCGCAGCGGCTTTTCGCAGCGCGATCGTCAGCGCCAGCTCGTCGCCGTAGTCGGCGCCGCCCCGGCACCAGAGCTCGAGGTCGGCGAGGGTCTCGGTGGCCAGCCGCAGGCTGGCCAGATCGGTGGCGTCGAGGCGCTTGACCAGCTGCTTGGCGGCATAGGGGTGCATCTTCAGCGACGAAGCGACCTGCTGCTGGGGGATCCCCTCCTCCAGCTGCGCGGCGGCGGCGCAAGCGCCGCGCAGGCGCGAGGCGAGGCCGTAGATCAGCCCGGTGACATTCTCGCCCTGGCCGATCAGCCGCTCGCCGATCCGCAGCGCCGCCGCGGCGTTGCCTTCGATCAGCGCGTCAGACAACGACCAGACCGCGGCTTCGGAGGTGTCGGTAATCATCGCTTCCAGGTCCTCGGCGCCGACCTGGCCGCCCTCTCCTGCCCACAGCGCCAGGCGCTCCAGCTCGTTACGCAGGCGCACCGGGTTGGCGCCCATCCGCTCGACCAGCATCCGCGCCGCGGCAGGATCGAGCCGGAAGCGCAGCTGCTGGGCTTCGCCGACCAGAACGCGGGGCATGTCGCGCGCCTTCGGCGCCTCGAACTCGTGGACCTCGCCCTTCGCGGCTTTGACGACTTTGACCAGCTTTGCCGCCGGCTTGTCGCGGCAGATCAGGACCAGGGTCAGGTCCGGCGGCAAGTCGCCCAGCGCTTCCAGGACCGGCCCCAGCTGGCGGTCGCGCCAGCGCTCGATCCCATCGGCGAGCAGGTAGCGCCGCGAATCCATCAGCGACATCGCCGGGATCGACATCAGCAGCGCCTCGTGGTCGGGCATCCCCTTGCCCTCGCTCGGCTCGAAGACCTCCAGCGCCGCCGCTCCCCCCTCGCGTTCGGCGCGCGCCCGCAGTCGCGAGCGGGTGGCGTCGATCTTCGCCTCATCGCTGCCCGCGATCAGGTACACCGCTCGCATCTCGTCGGCCATCGGGCCGAGTCTAGAACCCCCTCCGGCTCCGCCGGAGCTACTTGCCGTTCTTTCCCTTTTCCTTGCCCTTGTCGCTCGGAGCAGCCGCAGGGGCAGGGACGTAGGAGGGTTCGGGCGCGGGGGCGGCTTCCGGCCGGTTGGGCTTGGTGGGCTTCGGCTTCGGTGGCGCGGGGGTTTCCGGCTTCGGGTGACCCCTTTCCGGCTTCGACGGTTCGGGTTTGGGTTCCGAAGGCTCGGATTCCGGCGCGTTGGGCTTGGAGGTGACGGGCTTGGAAGTCGACGGCCCTTCACCGCTGGCCGGCGAGGAAGCCGGGACTTCGACCGGGGTCGGAGCTGGTTCGCTGACCACCGCGACGGGCGCCGGCGCCGGGCTCGCTTCGGGCGCCGGAGCCGGATTCGGCTCGGTGGCCTCCGGGCCGTCGCCGCTCGGCGGGGTCGAGACGGGAACCGCGGAGTCGTCGACGGCACCCGAGCCCCCCTCTCTATGCGCGGATGCTTTGGAGCGGCTCGCGCTGGAGGCACCAGCGGGCGCGGCGGGCGCGCTCTGCGCCTGCCCGATCGCCGCAACCGGGGAGCCGTGCGCGAGGGGCACTGCTTTGCCGACCGAGCTCTGGCCGGCGGCGGCGCTGGGCAGCGGCGTCGGCGAGAGCAGCGGGAAGCCGAGCTGGGCGAAGATCGCCACCAGGGCGAGCCCCGCCGCCGCGGTGAGGCCGAGGAAGGCCACCGCGGTGGTTCGCATCCGTTCCGGCAGGCCATCACCGGCCAGGCTCGGCCGCCGAACCGATCCCCTCAGCTTGTTCTTCAAGTTGGATTGCACCTGATTCGTGCATCGGCACCCAGGGGGCCAGCCGTAGCGATTGGATCGGGATCCTCTACTTTCGATTCGATCAACCGTCCAGGCGGAACCAGTGCGGCCCGACGTCGATCTCCACGGTGCCGTCCTCGTCGGTCCGCATGGTCGGGATCCGGTGCCGGGCCAGGGTCGCCAGGGTTAGGGGCGCCGGGTGCCCGTAGGAGTTGCCGGCGCCAACCGAGATCACCGCCAGTTGGGGATGGATGCGGTCGAGCAGCGAACCCAGCCCGGCGTCGTCGCTGCCGTGGTGGGCGACCTTGAGGACGTCCACCGGACCCGGTTCGATCGGCACCGATTCCGCCTCCGCGTCGGCGGTCAGCAGCATCGTGAAGTCGCGCCAGCGGGCCTCGATCACCAGCGCCTGCTGGTTCGGGTCCTCGGGGGCCGCGCCGGTGAGCAGCTCCGGTGGAGGCCACAGAATCTGCAAGCGCAGCCGTCCCGAGCGCAGTTCCCGCCCTGCGGCCACCCGCTCCGGCCTGGCGCCCGCCGCGGCGGCGTGGGCGAGCAGCTCCCTCCCCAGCCGGGCGTACACCAGCCGCCCGATCGGGACCTCTCCGAGAAGCTCTTCGATTCCGCCGACGTGATCGGACTGGTCGTGCGTCGCGACCGCCGCTCCGAGGCTGTCGACGCCGTCGGCCTCGAGCATCCGCGTCAGCCCATCCCCCGGCGGGCCACCGTCAACCAGCACCGCCGGAGCGCCGGCAGGTCGGAGGAGGATCGCGTCGCCCTGGCCGACGTCGAGGACGTCCACCTGGAGGCCCGGAGGTGGCCCGGTCTTCCCCTTCCCTCCCCAATGCGGCAGCGGCAGCAGGCAAACCAAACCGATCGCCCCGAGGGCGGCGAGCTGGCGCGGCCATTGCCAGCAGCAGAGGAGCCCGGCTCCCAGGCCGAGGTAGGCCAAGAGCAGCCCGGTGCCGCCCAGATGAACCTTCAGCGCGGCCCATTCCGGTGCGGCGCACCAGGAGGCAACCTGGGCGATATAGGCAAGCAGGAGAGCGTTGAGCCCGTTCAACGGCTCGAGCGGCACGCCGGGCAGCTGCGCCAGGGCAGCGCCGCACATGCCCAGCCACATCGCCGGCGCTACCGCCGGCAGCGCCAACACGTTCGCCAGCAGCGTCGTGGTCGAGAGTTCTTCGAAGTGGAAGGCGATCAGCGGCGCCGTGGACAGGGTCGCCGCGACCGTCACCGCCACGCCCTCGGACAGGGCCCGCCGCCACGGCCCCCTCCCCGTCCTCGCTTCGATCGCGCGACGCAGCGGGTTGGCGAGCAGGAGGATGCCGAACACCGCCGCGAAGCTCAGCTGCCAGCCCACGTCTGACGCGATCCGGGGCTCGATTGCCAGGGTCACCAGGGCCGCGAGGGCAAGCGCGTAGAGGCGAGAGGAGCGCCGGCCGCCCAGCGTCGCCAGGACGCCGACCGCCCCCATCACCGCCGCCCGCTGGATCGAGGCGCCGGCGCCGGCGACCGGCACGTAGACGGCAATCAGGGCGAGCACCCAGAGCAACCGCTCGCGGAGGGGGATTCCGAAGGCACCGAGCAGCGGCATCGCCAGCAGGGCCAGCAAGGTCACGTTCTGCCCGGAGACGGCGAGCAGGTGACTCAGCCCGGCCCGGCGGAAATCTTCTGCGGTGCTGGCATCGATCTCTTCGTCTTCGCCCAGCACGAAGCCGCGGGCCAGCGCCGCCTCGCGGGCCGGCACTCCGCGGCCGAGGCCCTCCGAAGCCCGTTCGCGGATCTCACCGCTGTTCGTGAGGGCGAGCACGGCAACGCAGAGGATCCCGACCAGGACCGGAAGTGAAGGACGAGGCACGGCCACGGTCGACCGGCACTACGGCTGCAGTCGGTCGCGCAGCGCGTCCATCGTCGCCGGCCCGATCCCCGAAACCTGGTCGAGCTGCTCGACCGAGGAGAGGCCGCCGTGTTCGTCGCGAAACTCGACGATCGCACCGGCGGTCACCGGCCCGATTCCCTCGATTTCTTCCAGCTGGCCGACGGTGGCGGAGCCGAGGCTGATCGGCCCTTTGCCGGTAGCGGCTTCGGTAGCGGCAACGCCACCCGGCGAGCGCTCGGGAACAACCACCTGCTGACCGTCGGCGATGCGGGCAGCCAAGTTGATCGCTTCCAGCTGTGCCCCCGGTGCGGCCCCTCCCGCCCGCCTCACCGCGTCGTCGACGCGGCTGCCGGCGGGCATCCGGTAAACGCCGGGGCGGCGCACCGCGCCGGTCACGTCGACCACCACGTCGCCGGCCTGCCCGCTGATCGAGAAGCCGCCGCCGGACGAGCCGTCGGAGCCCGAGGCGAACGAGACTTCGCTGCCGCCCTCGCCGCGGATCGCCCGCGCCCCGACCAGCAGCAGCGCGATCGCCACCGCCGCGTAGATCACCACCTGGCTTCGACTCAACTCCGGCATTGAGCCGATCCTGTCCGGAAAGAACGCACGCGTGGCGCGCTAATTCAAAAGCTTGTGTGGAGCGACTGCCTCAGAACTCGTCGTCTTCGTCGTAGCCGGCTACCTCTGCCAGCTGATCCGAGTACAGCTCTGCCGCGGCGACCGGCGGCGACTGGATCGAGACGCAGACCAGCTCGGCCTCGCCCTCGTTGCCGACCGAATGCTCAGTCGCGGGCGGGACCAGGATCAGGTCGCCCTCGGCAACCTCCTGGGTGTCGCCGGCGACCGACATCGTGCCGCTGCCGCGGACGACGACGTAGGCCTGCTCGGCCTCGCCGGAGGAGTGCAGCGTCTGCTCCGCGCCACCGGGCACGCAGACCCAGGAGACGGAGAGATTGCGCGAGCCGAGTTCGCCCGCGTCCATCAGGACGTGGGCGCGGATGCGGTGCCACTCCTCCACCGCGGTGTCTTGCAGGTGCCTGACCAGCATTCGGCGGCTTTCTAGCAGAACGGAGAGCCTCCGCGGAGGGCGCTACCGGACCACCAGGTTGACCAGCTTGCCCGGAACTACAATTTCCTTGACTATTTCCTGGCCGTCGAGATGCTTGGCGACCTTCTCGCTTTCGCGCGCCAATTTCAGCAGCTCCTCCTTCGGTGCCTCGGCCGGCGCCTCGATCCGGTCGCGCAGCTTGCCGTTGACCTGGACGACGAGGGTAACCGTGTCGCTGGCCAGCATTGCGGGGTCGGCCTGCGGCCAGGGCTGCTCCCAGACCCGGTCCCCGGTCAGCCGCTCATATACCTCGGCGCCGAGGTGCGGAGCGAAGGGGAAGATCAGCGAGCCCGCGGTGGCGGTCGCGAAGCGCACAGCGGTATCGCCCTCGGGCGTCCCGTAGAGGCCGTCCTTGAGCCGGTAGGCGTCGTTCACCAGCTCCATCACCGCCGAGATCACGGTGTTGAACTGGAAGCCGCGCTGGAAGTCCCGGGTCGTCTTGTCGATCGCCCAGTGCGCCTTGGCGAGCAGCTCGCGCGCCGCGCCGTCCAGCCCGCTCGGCTCCCCCGCGGCCGTCCGCTCGCCGACCTCCTCGCAGAGGCGCCAAAGGCGCGAGAGGAAGCGGTTGACCCCCTCGACCCCCTCGTCGGTCCAGTCCCCGCCGCGCTCCGGCGGGCCCATGAAGCAGACGTAGGTGCGGGCGGTGTCGGCGCCGTAGCGTTCGACGTAGTCGCCGGGGCTGACGGTGTTGCCCTTAGACTTCGACATCTTCGCCCCGTCGCGGGTGATCATTCCCTGGGTGAAGAGGTTGGCGAACGGCTCCTGGACACCGAGCTGGCCGAGGTCGGCCAGCGCCTTGGTGAAGAAGCGCGCGTACATCAGGTGCAGGATCGCGTGCTCGACGCCGCCGATGTACTGGTCGACCGGCATCCAGTTGTCAGCCGCCTTGCGGTCCCACGGTGCCTCGCCGTTCTGGGCGTCGAGGTAACGGAGGAAGTACCAGGAGGAGTCGACGAAGGTGTCCATCGTGTCGGTCTCGCGCCGGGCGGCGGCGCCGCAGCGCGGGCACTCGGTCGCGACCCAGTCCTCAGCCGCGGCCAGGGGGCTCTTGCCCTGCGGCGCGTAATCCTCGATCTCCGGCAGCTCGACCGGCAGCTGCTCGGCGGGGACCGGGACGACCCCGCACTCGTCGCAGTAGACGACAGGGATTGGCGCGCCCCAGTAGCGCTGGCGGCTGACCAGCCAGTCGCGCAGGCGGTAGTTGACCGCCGATTCGCCCCGCCCCTCCGAGTTCAGCCAGGCGACGATCTCGTCGTATGCCTCGCGGTTGTGCTTGCCGTCGAAGCGGCCGGAGCCGACCATCGCCCCGTCGCCGGGGTACGGCAGGCCCTCGTCATCGCGCGCCTGCTCTGAGTCGCTCCCCTCGATCACCCGCTTCACCGGCAGGCCGAACTTTTGGGCGAATTCATAGTCGCGGCTGTCGTGGCCCGGGACGGCCATGATCGCCCCGGTGCCGTACTCCATCAGCACGTAGTCGGCGACGAACATCGGGATCTCCTCGCCGTTGACCGGGTTGACGACCGAGCGCCCCAGCGGCACCCCGGTCTTCTCGCGGTCCTCGGCCCCGCGCTCCTGGGCGGACTCGCGGCCGATCCGGTTGACGTACTCGCGCACCTCCTCCTCGGCCGGCGTGCCGGCAACCAGCCGCATCAGCTCCGGATGCTCGGGCGCGAGGACGAAGAAGGTGGCACCGAAGAGGGTGTCGGGGCGGGTGGTGAAGACGGGGAAGTCGAGGTCGACCTCCTCACAGCGGAAGACGACCTCCGCTCCCTCGGAACGGCCGATCCAGTTGCGCTGCATGGTGATCACGTTCTCCGGCCAGGACTCGAGCAGCTCGAAGTCCTCAAGCAGCCGGTCGGCGTACTCGGTGATGCGGAAGAACCACTGCTCGAGGCTTTTCTGGATCACCTCGGTGCCGCAGCGCTCGCAGCGGCCATCAACGACCTGCTCGTTGGCCAGCACCGTCGCGTCTTTGGGGCACCACTGGACCGGTGCCTCGGTCCGGTAGGCGAGGCCGCGATCGAAGAGCTGCAGGAAGATCCATTGGGTCCAGCGGTAGTACTCGGGCGTGTGGGTCGCCAGTTCGCGCGACCAGTCGATCGAGATCCCCCACTCGCGGAACTGGCGCCGGAACGATTCGATCGAGCGCTCGGTCGCGACCCGCGGCGGCTCGCCGGTTTTGATCGCGTTGTTCTCCGCCGGCAGGCCGAACGAGTCGTAGCCCATCGGGTGGATCACCTCGAAGCCGTGGCGGCGGCGGAAGTGGGCGATCGCGTCGCCGACCGCGTAGCACTTGAGGTGGCCGACGTGGGGCTCGCCCGAGGGGTAGGGCAGCATCTCCAGCACGTAGGCCTTCGGCTTCGTCGCGTCGAAGCCGGCCTGGCCGGGGTTGGCGACCTCCCAGGTCTTCTCCTCAGCCCAGACCGCCTGCCACTTGCGCTCGATCTCGTTCGGCTCGTATCCGGCCATCAGGGCGCGATCTTACGAGGCAGGCGTGCAGCGGCGCGTCGGGCGTCCGCTCGCGAGTCCCTAGAAGAACGGCAGGGTGCGAAGCCCGGGCGAGATCTGTTCGAGAATATGGGGCCAGACGTAGACCTCGATCGCGGCGGCGAGGACGAGGGTGGGGATCGCCAGCATCACCGTGATCAGGGTGGCGGCGAGCAGCTGGTTCCACTCGCCGCGACGGCTGGCGATCAGCCAGGCGGCGAGCGGCAGGAAGAGCGCAGTCAGCTCCGGTATGGCGTGCGGCAGCACACTGAGGATCAGCTCGAAGCGGCTGATCTGCAGCTGGTAAGCGAGGGTCGAGCCCTGGAAGCCCAGGTAAAGCGCCTGGGTGGAGAGGGAGAAGAGGGTGACAGCGGCGACGAAGAGGATCGCGAACTCGCCCGCCTTGACGTGGATCCAGCGGCTGACCCCGCTCCGCTGGGCGGCGGCGATCGGCATCGAGGCGCCGGCGATAAAGCCGGCAATACAGGCGGTCGCGTGCAGGGCGAGGACGAGGGAGTTGCGGTAGAGAATCGGCAGCATGTCGTCCGGCTGCGAGGGATAGGTGAGGCCGGCGAGGTGAATCGGGGTCAGATCGGGAGTGAGCAGGCCAGCGACGAACCAGGTGGCGGTCAGCAGAGTCAGCGCCACCGTAAGACTGAGGGCGATCCAGCCGCGCAGCACCCGCCAGGGATGCTGACTCCACAGGCCCAGGGTCGCCCGCGTGTCTCGCATCCCATGCGAGAACACGTGCTCGTTAGCGGTGCTCACGGAACAGCCATCGGCAATCGGAGCGAGATGTTTGAACGGCGCGGCCGGGGTGCCGCACGAGGCTGGGGTCAGCCAGCTAGCGCTTCCTCGTGGTCCTCGGCCAGCTGCGCAAGCCGTGCGAGCGGCACCTTCATCCCCCTGGCGATCCGCCGCACGTTGCCCCAGGTCGGATTGATCCGCCCCGACTCGATGTGGGAGATCCAGGTCGAGTGAATTTCCGCCCGTTCTCCGAGCGCCTCCTGGCTCAGCCCGACCTCGTTGCGGAGCTCCCGAATCGCCTTCCCGAGTCCAACCTGCGGATCGTCGCGCCTTGGCATCGAGCGCAAGGCAATTCGCCACCACCGCCCGGGTCCATAGAGGCGAACTCAACCCTCGTTGAAGACTCCGCTCTATGCGTCTTTCGGTACGTCTGAATGCGCGCACGAAAAAAGGCCCTCCAAGGAAAGGAGGGCCTGAACGATGGAGCTGAGGGGGCTCGAACCCCTGACCTCGTCGCTGCCAGCGACGCGCTCTTCCAGCTGAGCTACAGCCCCAGAATCGATCCGAAGTTTACCGCGCTCGCTGCTGAACTACGCGGCGCGCTGCTCGCCCTGGTCCTCGTCGACGTCGAGGATCAGGTTGTCCGGGGTGTTGTGGCGGACCTTGAAGTCGAGACTGGAGAGCTCCTCCAGTTCCCGCAGCAGGTCGACCGGCTGGTCAAGGTTCATCGAGAGCGTCGCGCGGCCCTCGGAGAAGCGCTCGACCAAGATCTCCGAGGCCCCGATCTGGCCGATCGCGTCCTCGAAGCCAACCAGCTGGGAGAAGTCGCCGAGCGGGCCGATCTCGAGCTTGACCCGGCCCGCGTAGAGCGGGTCATCCGCGGGAGGGGACTCTGACTCGGGCTCCGCAGCCTGCGACGGGGCCCCGGATTGGAAGACGGGATCGACCTCGGTCAGCGCCTTCACCTTCTTGCTCACCTCGACCGCCTCGCGCAGAGCTTTCATCCGGATCCGGGTGGCCTGGCCTCGGGCCTGCGCCTCCAGCTCCTCGAGCCGCGCGGTGATCGCATCGAGGGCGGCGATGCTGCGGTCGTGGCACTCGTTCGCCTCCCGCAGGCGCCCGTCAAGCGAGCGGATCTCCCGCTCGCGCTCCAGCACCATGCCGGCGAGAGTCGTCGTCTCCGCTTCCATCTCGGCCATCGCCTCCCCCTGGGCGGCAGCCTGCCGCTCGCAATGGAGGATTTGCGCGTCACGGGAGGAGATCGCCTCCTCCACCTCCGCGCGCCGGTACCCGAACAGCGAACGCCTCAACCCATTCATATGGGCGGCACCGTAGGGAGCCGCTCGGACGGCAACTAGGCGCTGGCGGCCTCGGGCTCCTCCGGAGCCTCGAGATCGAGCTCGAGGCGGGGCGCGTCGCGCCAGAGATCCTCCAGCCCGTAGCGCTCGCGAGCCTCCGGCGTGAAGACGTGGAGGACGCAGTCGAGATAGTCGAGGATCGTCCAGCCCGCTTCGCCGCCTGCGTCGACCCCGCCCGGCAGCAGCCCGGATTCGCGCTTCACCCGTACCCGCACCTCGTCGACGATCGCCCGCGCCTGCCGCTCGCTGCGAGCGGTGCAGATTGCGAGGAAGTCGGTGTAGGCGACCAGCTCGCGCATGTCGAGGACGGCGACATCCTCAGCTTTTTTCGAGTCGGCGACAATCGCCAATTGGCGCGCCAACTGCTCTGACTGGGCTTGGTTCATCGGTAGATCCCCTTCTCCTCGATGAAACTAGCGACAGGGTCGGGGACTAGGAAGCGCAGTGGCCGGCCCTGTCGGGCCCGCTCCCGCACCGCCGAGGAGGAGACCCCGAACTGGGGCATCTCCAGCATCGTCGCCCGCCGATCGGCGCCGAGGCTGCGCAGCACCGCGTCGACGTGGGACTCGGAGACCCCGGACCGTCGCGCCACCGCCAGGCTTGCCAGCTCGACTACCCCCTCGGGGTTGCGCCAGCTCTCCAGCCCGACCGCAGCGTCCGCCCCCATCACGAACACCAGCTGCGTGTCGGCCCTGTCCTTTGCAAGCGCCTCCAAGGTCTCATACGTATAGGACGGTCCCTCGCGCTCGACCTCCAGCGGGGAGACCGAGAAGCGCGGGTCTTCGGCCGCGGCCAGGCGCGTCATCTCCATCCGCACCTCACGGCCGGGGTCGTCGGCGATCCGCTTGTGGGGCGCCTCGCCGGTCGGGACGAGGATCACCTCGTCGAGCCCGAGCTGCCAGAGCGCCTCCTGGGCGAGCGCGAGGTGACCAAGGTGAGGCGGGTTGAACGCTGACCCGAGCACGCCGATCGCCGCGCCATCGGCCTCACTCACGAATCTGGCCGTCGCCGTGCGCCACGTACTTGAAGGTCGTCAGCTCGCGCATCCCGATTGGGCCGCGGGCGTGCAGCTTCTGGGTCGAGTTGCCGATCTCTGCCCCCATCCCGTACTCGAAACCGTCGGTGAAGCGGGTCGAGGCGTTGACGTAGACCGCGGCCGCGTCGACCCCGGTGACGAAGTTTTCGGCCGCCTCATCCGAGGAGGTGACGATCGCCTCCGAGTGACCAGTGCCGTGGGCATTGACGTGGTCGATCGCGTCCTCGACCGAATCGACGACGGCAACCGCCAGCTTCAGCTCTAGATACTCGCTGTCCCAGTCCTCCTCGGTCGCGGCGCCGACCTCGACCCCGCCGGCGGCGGCGCGGGCCCGCTCGTCGCCGACCAGCTCGACCCCGGCTGCAGCGAGGTCGCCGAGCACGGCAGGCGCGAAGCGATCGGCGATCGCGGCGTCGATTAGCAGCGTCTCCGCCGCGTTGCAGACACCGGGACGCTGGACCTTGGCGTTGACCGCGATCCGGCGGGCCATCTCCGGGTCGGCGTCGGCGTGGACGTAGACGTGGCAGTTGCCCGCCGCCGCGTACATCACCGGCACCGTCGCGACCTTCTTGATCGCTGCCTTCAAGCCTTCGCCGCCGCGGGGGATCAGCAAGTCGACCAGCCCCTCCTGGGTGGCCAGCTCGGCCAGCTCCTCGTGGCCGCCGCCGCCGAGCGAGAGCACCGCGTCCTGCGGCAGCCCCGCCTCGGCCAGCGCCTCGCGAACGATCGCCGCCAACGCCGCATTGGAGCGCTCGGCGTAGCTGGAGCCGCGGAGAACGATCGCGTTGCCGCTCTTGATCGTCAGCGCGGCGCAATCGATGGTCACGTTGGGGCGCGCCTCGTAGACGACGGCGACCACCCCGAGCGGCACCCGCACCTTGCGCAGGTCGATGCCGCTGCTGAGAGTTTTCCGTTCCAGCTCCTCACCGACTGGATCGCCGAGCGCTTCGACCACCCGGACCCCATCGGCCATCGCCGCGATCCGCTCGGGAGTCAGCCGCAGGCGGTCCTGCAGGGCCTCGCTCAACCCCGCGGCGCGCTCGTCGCTGAGGTCGCCGGCGTTGGCTTCGAGGATCTCCGCCTCACGGGTTTCGAGCAGCCGCGCGGTCGCCGCCAGGGCGGCGTTCTTCGCTTCGGTCGAGGCGGTCGCAATGCCGCGCGCGGCACGCTTGGCGGCGGCGCAGCTCTCGGCAACGGTGGTCTCGGTCACGGCCATCGGCAAAGGGTAGCTGGGGGCGACCCAGCGCCCTTAGAGCAGGACGAAGCGATCGCGGTGGATGACCTCGTCGGCCGCGTGCGGCAGCAGCTCGCGGACCTGGGCGCTCTTCATCCCGATTACCCGCTGCAACTCGCGCGAAGAGTAGTCGCTGATTCCTTTGCCGATCGTCTCCCCGTCGGCGGTGACGTCGATCGCGTCGCCCGCCTCGAAGCTTCCCTCGACAGCGGCGATCCCGACCGGCAGCAGGCTGGAGCCGCTCTCGCGGAGGACACGGGCCGCCCCTGTGTCGACGACCAGGCGCCCGCGCGCCGGCTTCGCGTACTTGAGCCAGAGCTTGAAGCTCGAGGTCCGGCCCGCCCCTGCGGCGAAACGGGTTCCGCCCGCTTCGCCGGCCGCAGCGGCCAGCAACGTCCCGCCCCTAGTCCCATTGCAGATCACCGCCGGGATCCCGGCCTCGCTTGCCATCTCCGCAGCCGCCACCTTGCTGCGCATTCCGCCGGAGCCGAAGACCGAGGTGCGGTCGCCGATCTCCAGGCCCTCGAGCTGGGAGAAGTCGCCGACCTCGGCGATCAGCTCCGCCTCCGGCGCGGACCGTGGGTCGCCGGAGAGCAGCCCCTCGACGTTGGTCAGCAGAACCAGCAGCCGAGCCTCGAGCAGCAGCGCCACCTGGGCGGCGAGGAAGTCGTTGTCGCCGAAGTTGATCTCGTCGGTGGCAGTGGTGTCGTTCTCGTTGACGACCGGCACCACGCCCCACTCGAGCAGCCGACTGAGGGTCTGGCGGGCGTTGAGGTAGTTGGTGCGGGCGGCGATGTCAGCCGCCGTCAGCAACACCTGCCCGGCGCGGGTGCCGTGCCCGGAGAGGCGGCTCTCGTAGGCGCGAAAGAGGTCGCCTTGGCCGACCGCGGAGGCGGCCTGCAACTCGTCCATTGCCCGCGGCCGCGCCGGCAGCTCCATCAGCCGCATCCCGCGGGCGATCGCCCCAGAAGTGACCATCACCACCCGCTCGCCGCCCTGCTCCAGCTGCGCCACCTGCTCGCAGACCGAATCGAGCACGTCGGTGCGCAACTCACCGTCGTCGGCGGCGACGATCGAGGAACCGAGCTTGACGACCAGGGTCATGGCGAGGAAAGTAGCCGAGATGGGGTCCGCACTCGGTTGGGGCGCGCTTGCCGCAAGCTCCCTCGTCATCGGCGCTGCACTCAGCTTCGCGCGCCGCTGGCCGGAGCGGCAGGTCGGCTACGTCCTCTCTTTCGGCGCCGGGGCGCTGATCAGCGCGGTCAGCTTCGAGCTCGCCGCCGAGGGGCTGGCGATCAGCGGGGCCGCCTACACCGGCATCGGCCTCGCCGTCGGCGCCATCACCTACTACCTGCTCGACGGCCTGATCTCACGGCGGATGGCGACCGGCCATGGTCGCCGCGGCCGGGCCGAAGGGAGCGGCAGCGGCACCGCCCTGGCCCTCGGCGCCTTCCTCGACGGCATCCCCGAGCAGCTGGTGCTCGGGATCGGCATCGCCTCGGGCGAGGGCGTGGGGATCTCCCTATTGGTCGCGATCTTCGTCTCCAATCTGCCCGAGTCGCTGGGCTCGGCCACCGACATGCTCGACGCCGGCCGATCGCGGGAGGCGACCATGCGCCTCTGGGCCCTGGTGGCAGCGATCTGCGCGGTCGCCACCGTGGTCGGGTACCTGGCCGCCGATGGCGTCAGCGCCGACACCAGGGCGGTCATCGACGGCTTCGCCGCGGGTGCCCTCCTGGTGATGCTGATCGACTCGATGATTCCCGACGCCCGCGAGGACGCCGGCCGCGGCGCCGGCCTGGTGACCGTCCTCGGCTTCGCGGTCGCCGCCGGCCTCTCCAGCCTCAGCTAGCTCAGATGTGGAGTTCGAACTCCATCTCGCCTATGCGAACGTCGTCGCCTGATTCGAAGCCGGCGCGGTCGAGCGCGGCGATCACCCCCATCTCCTTCAGCCGCTGCTCGAGGTAGCCGAGGGCTTCCTCGTTTTTGGTGTCGTGGCGCTCGAACAGCACCTCGACTCCGCGGCCGAGAACCCGGAAGCCGCCGTCGTCCTCGCGCTCGACCCAGTAGCCGCCCTCGCCGGCGGGCCGGTAGACGCGGTGCTCGGCCTCGAACTCTCCCTCCGGCGCCTCGACTGACGCCGACGCCGACGCCGGCACCGCCGCCGGCAGTTCGGAGAGGATCCGTCGGCGCAGCTCGTCCAGCCCCTCGCCGGTCGCCGACGAGACCGCGAGGACACCGAGGGAGGCGTCGCCGAGCCTGCTCCGCCACTCGTCTACTGCCGCCTCGACCTCCTCGGCTGGCAACAGATCACGCTTGCTGAGCACGATCAGCTCCGGCAGGCGCTCGAGCCCAGCGCCGTGGGCTTCCAGCTCGGCCCGTACGGTCTCGTAGTCGGCGACCGGGTCGCCCTCCATCGGGGCGAGGTCGACGAGGTGGACCAGCATTGCGCAGCGCTCGACGTGGGCGAGAAACTCGTGGCCGAGCCCGGCACCATCGGCCGCACCTTCGATCAGGCCGGGAATGTCGGCGACGACCGCCTGGCGGTCCTCCCCCTCGATCGTGCCAAGGACGGGAGAGATGGTCGTGAAAGGGTAGTCGGCGACCTTCGGCGCCGCCCGCGTCAGCCGTCCCAGCAGCGAAGACTTGCCCGCGTTCGGCAGCCCGACCAGTCCCACGTCGGCCAGCAGCTTCAGCCGCAACTCGATCCAGTCGGCTTCGGCCGAGCTGCCCTTCTCCGCGAACCGCGGAGCCTGCCGGGTCGAGTTGGTGAAGCGGCGATTGCCGTGCCCTCCGCGGCCGCCGCGGGCGACCACCGCCCGCTGGCCAGGAGTGAGGAGGTCGATCTGGCTGCCGTCGACCGCACTCGCCTGCGTCCCGGGCGGGACCGGGATCTCCAGATCCTCCCCCCGTGCCCCGTGGCGGTTCGATCCTTCTCCGTGCCGACCGCGCTGGGCCCGGAAGTGCTTGCTCCCCCTCAGGATGCCCAGGTCACGCCGCGAGGGATCGCAGACGAGGACCACGTCGCCACCATGCCCGCCATCGCCCCCATCGGGACCGCCATGCGGCACGTGAGCCTCGCGCCGGAACGAGATCGACCCGTTGCCGCCGCCTCCCCCCTCAACCCAGATTTTCGCCTTGTCGTACATAGGAGCCGTAGATCTGCCTCAGGATGGGTGATTAAGGCGACGATCACTCCGCCGAAACCCAAAGCCAGGGTCACCATTACGCCGGCAAAGATCTAAACATGCCTTGCCATCACCGCCATGTTGCCAGGCTAGCGGATCAGATGCAACGTTTTGTGCGCGCAACGTAAAGATTGCTCCCACAAACTCACTCGGATCCGTGGCAGCCATCGGGGGAGGCGTTGTGCCCTCCCCCGACGCAGCGGGCTACCTGACGACGATCTTCGACTTCGCGGTCTTACCGGCAGCGCCCTTGACCAAGAAGCTCAGCTTGGCGGTGCCTTCGTCGGCACCGGGCTTGACCTTGACCCTGATCTTGACGGTCTTTTTGGCGTGGCCGTTGAGAGGACCGAGCTTCTTGCATTTCGGCGTCTTCAGATCTGCCTTTGATGCCTTCGGCAACTTCACGCAAATCCTGGTCGAGCTCCGGGCGTCGATGTCACCCTGGTTGACCGCCTTGACTTGGAAAGTAACCGGCTTGCCAGGTTTGCCGCTGCCTTTTTTCTTCGTGCTCAGCTTGACCTTGGTCGCCTTGACAGAGATAGGAGCACTGGTCTGGGTGGCAGATCCGATCTGATTGGTAGCCGTCACGGTGCAGGCGTAGCTGCCCGACTTCGAGGCGGTGATCCTTTCGGGTCCCGACCCGAGCACCGTGCCGTTGATCGTCCACAGGTAGGCAAAGGTGCGCGGCGCCTGATAGACGAAGCCACCCGGTGAGTCCGCACCCCAGCTGCCGGTCGAGCAGGTCAATTCCGCCGGATGCGTGGGATTGCGGGTTACGCCCGGCGCGCCGGCGGCGAGCGGACTCTTGAGGATCACCGGGTCCTGCGGGTTGGCCACCGGCGCGGTGGCGATGCTGACGCCGCCGCCGCTCCCGCTGAGATTGACGAACCCGATGGCGTTGGTCCGGACTTCGGCATTGCCTTCGTTGCCCCAGTAAAGACGGTTGAAGGCCGGGTCGAAGGCGAGCCCCCATGCGGTTTTCATCGTTGCGCCGGCGAGGGCAACGTTGCCTGCGCCGCTGCCGTTGACGCTCGCATAGCCGATGCCTTCTTCGACTCCGATGGCTCCGAGGAAGTAGACCCGCCCCGCGGCCGAGTCGACGACGACCCCTTCGCCACCGGGTTCGACGGTCGATCCGGTCAGATTCAGCTGGCCGCCCCCACCGGTGTTGTTCGAGTTCGCAAAGGAGATGGTGTTGGACCCCGAGGGGCTGTTGACCCAGTAAACCCGGCCGCCGACCGGGTCCACCGCGATGCGGCAGCAAGGGTTTTCCACGCTGGCGCCGGAGGTGTTGAGCGTGCCACCGCCGCTCCCGTCGAGATTGGCCCAGGCGATCGAGGTCGCCCCGGTTTTCGTGTTCGCCCAGTAGATCGTCCGCGTCGCGGGATTGATCGCGACACCTTCCGGTTCGGCAACAGGGGCACCGGGAGGGGCGAAGGTGGTGGCGCCACTGCCGTCGGCGTTGATGGCGAGGATGTGGCGCCCGGCCCCGGTCCCGGTGGTGACGAAGAACCGGTTGGTGACGGTGTCGTAGGCCATGCCTTCCGGAGACTCGACCGCCTCGCTGCCGGTGTTGAGCTGCCCCCCGCCGTTACCGTCGATATTGGCGAACCCGATCGTGTCGGGATCATCGCCGTAGTTGTCCCAGTAAAGGGTTTCTGCAGCCCGCGCGCGGCCACCCGCCATAAGTGCGACTAGCAGTGCGACGAGGGCAAAGCAGAAAACGAGGCCGCTGCGACGAGCGGTGAGCGAGAGGTCCATCTGAATCACCTTTCCTTGACTACCTGACGACGATCTTCGACTTCGCGGTCTTACCAGCGGCGCCCTTGACCAAGAAGCTCAGCTTGGCGGTGCCTTCCTCGGCACCGGGCTTGACCTTGACCTTCAGGGTCAGCGTCTTCTTGGCGCGGCCCTTGAGCCCGAGCGTCTTGCACTTCGGCGCTTTCAGGTCGTCGGTGGCCGGACCGGGCAGCTTGACGCAGAGCCTGGCGCTCTTGGGCTTCAGGTCGCCCTGGTTGACGGCCTTGACCTTGAAGGTGACGAGATCGCCGGCCTCGGCTTTGGCGTTCTTCTTGGTGGTCAGCTTGAACTTGGCGGCTTTGACCTTGACCGGGGCGCTGGCCACGGCAGCGGAACCCGCCTGGTTGGCAGCGGTGACGACACAGAGGTACTGGCCCGCCGACTGCGCCGTCAGCGCGGCGGCAGTCCCCCCTGCGATCGGTGCCCCATTACGCAGCCACTGATAGGCGAACGTGGTCGGAGCCTGGTACACGTACGAGCCCGCGAAGTCAGTCGCCCAGGTGCCGTTCGAGCAGCTCAGGGCCGGGCGACTCATCGAGTTGCGGGCGATCGCCGGAGCTGCCGTGGCGGTGGGCGATTTGAGCACGATCAGATCCTGCGGGCCGCTGAACGGGGCCGTCGATGGCGTGAGGTTGCCGCCGCCCCCACCGCTCAGGCTGGCGAAGCCGATCCCATTGACTCGATCCTCGTCATTTTGGTAGTTCACCCAGGAGATCCTGTTCAGCGTCGGGTCGATGGCGAAGCCATACGAAGTGTTGACGACCGCGCCGCCAGTGTCCAGGATGCTGACGGTGCCCCCGAGCAGGCCCGTGTATGCAAACCGGTCCAGGCTCCCTTCGGACCAGTAGAGGCGCCCGGCACCAGGGTCGACCGCGAAGGCATAGCTGTTTTCCGGAGCCCTGCTGAGGGCCAGGTTGGCGCCGCCGGTGTTGTTGACGTTGGCGTAGGAGATCGATTCGGGCCCAGATTTGGGGTGGTTGCCCCAGTACACACGACCGTTGACCGGGTCGAGCCCGAGCTTGTATGGATTGGCGACCGTCGCCCCCGCCGTGTTCAGCAGGCCCCCAGCGCTGCCGTCAAGCTTTGCCCAGGCGATCGAGCCGTTATCCCCGTCGCCCGCTCCGTCGTTGGCCCAATAGATGATCCGGGTCAGCGGATCGAGGACGACCCCATAAGGTTCGTCGACCGGGGCTCCCGGGGCGGAGAAGACCGAGGCACCGGTGCCGTTTAGGTTGGCGGCGAGGATCTCGCCGGTGTTGCCTGGCCCCCCGTTGGCGCTCGCGACGAACAGTCGACCGGTGACGGTGTCGATCGCCATGCCTTCGGGATCGCTGAGCTGAACGCCGGTCAGGTTGAGCAGCCCGCCCCCGGACCCGTCGCCGTTCGCAACGCTGATCGTCTGCGGAGTGGCGCCGTAGTTGTCCCAGTAGATGAGTTCGGCCGCCTGCCCGCGATGGGCGAACAGCAGCAGCGCGATCAGGGCAAGGGCAATCGACGCGGAGGCGGCGGCGATGCGCCGGTGGCCCCTGCGCTCATGGACGAGCAGCAATTAGTTCCTTTCTTAGTCCTGCAGAACCGAGATGGTGCGGCCCTTGCGGGCCTGCTTGAAGTCGACAACACCCTCGCGGGTGGCGAAGATCGTGTGGTCGCGACCGATTCCGACGCCGTCTCCGGGCCAGAAGCGGGTCCCGCGCTGGCGGACGATGATCTCGCCGCCGCTGACCCGCTGGCCGGCAAAGACCTTGACCCCGAGCATGTTCGGGTTCGATTCGCGGCCGTTGCGGCTGGAGCCGAGGCCTTTCTTATGCGCCACGCCTAGGCCTCCTCTTTCTCGGCTTTTTTCGCGGCTTTCCCGGCTTTGGCGCCTTTCAGCGTCGTCACCTCGAGCCTGGTCAGCTCGGAGCGGTGACCGGCGCGGCGGCGATAGCCCTTCTTGGCCTTGTATTTGAAGACTTTGATCTTCGGCCCGCGCAGGTGCTCGGTGACCTTCGCCTCGATTTTGACTTTCTCCAGGTCCTTGGCCCCGGCGACGACGTCGTCGCCGCGGAAGAGGACCGGGCGGAGGGAGACTTTGTCGCCCTCCTTGGCATCGAGCCGGTCGACGAGCAGGGACGAGCCCTCCTCGACTTTGTACTGCTTGCCACCGCTCTCTATGACTGCGTAATCGCTCATTCGTCTTTGCTCTCGTTGCTGCCTTGACCGGCGCGCGAACGTCCGCGGCCGCCACGGCGGCCTCTACGTTTACGCGAAGAGGCAGAGGAGTCTAGCTGGGAGCCGTTCTCCTCGCCTCCTCCGGATCCGTTGGCAGACTCGCCGCCCAGCAGCGAGGCGATCGCCGCCGAGCGCTCGACCTCGTCGATCCGCACCAGCTTGCGCTCGCCGACGAATCGGCCGCCGCCGGTAACGCTGACGATGTAGGAGTCGATCCGGGCGACAGCGTCGTCGGCGTTGTACATGTGCGGCTCGTCGATCTTGACCAGCACCTCCTCGCCGACCTTGAACGGCAGCGCTCGCTCCTCGATCTCGCTGCGGCTGCCGGACTCGACCAGCTGGAAGGTGTCGATCGCCAGCGCGTCGCCGCCCTCGAAGTGGAAGCGCTTGCCGGTTTCCTCCTCGAGCTCGGTCAGGCCGCTGTCGGGATCGGTCAGCTCGTGGGCGACCTTCGGGTTGACGCGGACCAGGAAGGCCTCGTCGTCGCCCTTCTCGGCGGCGAAGTCGCGCAGCTTGCCGAGCCCCTCGAGCGCGACCGTCTCGGCCGAGAGGACGACCCCCTCGCCGTGGCAGGTCGGGCAGGGCGCGGTGAGGATCTCGCGCACCCCGTCGGTGACGTTCTGGCGGGTCATCTCGACCAGCCCCAGCGGCGAGACCTCGACCACGTAGCTCTTCGACTTGTCCGCGTCGAGCGCTTTGCGCATCGTCTTCAGGACTTTGTCGCGGTTGCTGGCCCGAGCCATGTCGATGAAGTCGACGACGATGATGCCGCCGATGTCGCGCAGCCGCAGCTGTCGCACCGCCTCGTCAGCCGCCTCGGTGTTGACTTTGGTGATCGTCTCCTCGAGGCCGCCTTTGCCGCGGCCGGTGAAGGAGCCGCTGTTGACGTCGATCACGGTCAGCGCCTCGGCGTAGTCGATGATCAGGTAGCCGCCGGAGGGCAGGTCGACCCGGCGGTTGAGAGTCGAATCGATCGCCTCGTTGACCTTCCATTTCTCCATCAGCGGTTTGGCGCCCTCGTAAAGTTCCACCCCGCCGACCAGCTCGGGAGCGGTCCGCTGGAAGAAGCTGGTCACCCGCTCGAACTGCTTCGGCGAGTCGATCACCGCCTTCTCGAACTCGTTGAGGAAGACGTCGCGCAGGACGCGGATCGAGAGGTCGGCCTCCTGGAAGACCAGGGCCGGGGCCTTGGTGCCCTCCGAGCGGCGCTCGAGCACTTCGTTCAGCTTCTGCAGGTAGGAGATCTCGCGCACGAAGTCGGCTTTTTTCGCTCCGTGGGCGGCGGTCCGGACGATCAGACCGCCCGGCCCTTTGTAGGTGCGGTCGACCATCTTCCGCAGCCGGTCGCGCTCTTTGTCGGTCAGCCGGCGGCTGACCCCGACGCCGCTCCCGTGCGGGGCGTAGACCAGGTAGCGACCGGCGATCGAGCAGTTCATCGAGAGCCGCGCGCCCTTGGTCTTCAGCGGATCCTTGACGACCTGGACGAGAATCTCCTGTCCCGGCTTGATCAGCTCGTTGATGCGGCGGCCGTGGCCGCGGCCTCGCTTCGGCGCCTGTTCGCCGTTGGGCATCAGGATCTCGTCGACGTGGAGGAAGCCGTTGCGCTCCAGGCCGATGTCGACGAAGGCGGCCTCCATGCCGGGAAGGACGTTGTCGACCTTCCCCTTGTAGATGTTGCCGACGATCGATCGCCGGCCCCGCCGCTCGATGTAGAGCTCGGCGACGTGACTCTTGCCGCCTTTCTGCTTTGCCTCGAGGACGGCCACTCGGGTCTCGCCGCGCTCGGCGGAGACCAAAATCGTTTTTTTCATTTGTTGTTCAGCTCAGTTCGGATTAGGTACGCAACGCCGGACCCCTCTAAAGAGGCATCACCAGGCGAACCTTCCCTTCTGACTGAGATGCGCTTGGACGTTGATGCTCTGAAGAACGCCGACCGCAAGGAAAGTAGCGAGGACGGAGGACCCTCCGTAGCTCATCAACGGAAGCGGGATGCCCGTGATCGGCATGATGCCGAGGTTCATCCCCACGTTGACGAAGGTTTGGAACAGCAGCATGACGGCGATGCCGCCCGCTACCAGGGCTCCGTAGGAGTTCTTCGAAAGCGTCACGATCCGCAGCGCCCGCCAGAAGAGCAGGGCGTAAAGGGATAGGACGAACGCGGCGCCCGCAAATCCGTAGCGCTCACCGATCACCGCAAAGATGAAGTCGGTGTGCCGCTCGGGAACGAAGTCGAGCCGCGTCTGGGTGGCTTTGTCGCCGCGGCCGGTCAACTGACCGGAGCCGGTGGCGATTTTCGATTGATTCTGCTGGTACCCCGCGCCGTCGGCATGCTCGTTGGGGCTGAGGAAGGACGTCAAACGTTCCTCCTGGTACCCCTTCAGCACCGGGACCCCGGCCGCCGGAGCGGCAACGAGGACCAGCGCGACGAGCGCGGTAAGTGCGACGCCAATGACCGCGAAGTGCGTCCAGGGGACGCCTCCGAAGTACATGACGGCGAGGGTGGCGACCACGAACACCATCGAGGTGCCGAGGTCGGGCTGCAGGAAAACGAGAGCAGCCGGTGCCAGGCCGAGACAGAGGTAGCGCACCGTGCGCTGAACCTGCGAGCCGCGTCTGGCGCCATCGATCACGAACCCGGCAAGCGCAAGCACTAACAAGAGCTTGCCGAGCTCCGATGGCTGGAAACTGAAAAAGGGAAGTTCGAAGGCGCGCCGCGAGCCGCGGGCGGCGAAGCCGAAGAAGAAGACCAGCGAGACGCTGGCGCAGAGAAAGGTGTAGATGCCGACCCGCAGCTCGCGGAAGCGGGAGTAGTCGATCCGGGTCAGGACCAGCATCCCGACGATCCCGAGCAGGCCGTAGACCGCCTGTCGCTCGAGGTAGTAGTTGGGGTTGCCGGGGATGTCGTTCTGGGTGGCCTGGCCGAGGGTGAAGACGCTGAAGGCGATCAGGCCGACGGCGGCGATCGTCAGCGGCCAGTCCATATGGGCGAGGCCGAGGCGCTCGCCGATGCCGAGATGGACCGCAAAAGGCTCCGGCCGGGTGTTTCTGGTTCGGGTGGCGTAGGTGTTCATTCCGCTCCACCGGCGCTCGAGACTGCTGCGGCCCGCTTCCTGTAGATCGCTTCGAGTATGTCCAGCACGGCAGGGGCCGCAGATTCGGCTCCGAAGCCGCCTTCCTCGACGGTGGCAATGGTCACGATACGCGGGTCGGGGTACGGGGAGAGCGCAGCAAACCACGATTGGTCGCCGTGACCCGGCCGTTCTGCCGTCCCGGTCTTGCCCGCGATCGGGATCGGGAAGCCGCCGAAAACCCCCGCGGCGGTGCCTTCTCCCTCCTGTGCGGCGAGATGCAGACCTTCGAGAATCGCAGCGCGATAGCCGCCGTCGATGTGGAACCTGCGGCGGATCTTCGGCTCGAACTCCTTCAGCGCGCGACCGGCTGCGTCCTCGACTTCCAGCCCCACGTGCGGGGTAACGATCTTGCCGCCGTTGCCGAGGGCGGCGTAGGCGATCGCCATCTGCAGCGGATTGGTCTGCAGGTCGCCCTGGCCGGTGGCGAGCTGGATGTTGTCGCCGGCCGACCAGGGGCGGTCGGTCAGTTCTTCCTTGAAGAGCTGGTTCCGCCACTGCTTACTCGGCAGCAGGGTCGCGCCTTCCTCCGGCAGGTCGAGCCCGGCGGGCCGGCCGATGCCCAGTTTGTGCGCCCATTCCTGCAGCTCGTTGGTCTTCCACATGTCGAGGCCCAGCAGGTAGAAGTAGACATCGGAGGAGACCTGCAGCGCCCGCCGCAGTTCGACCGCGCCATGGGCGACGCCGCCGGCGTTTTCGAAGGTGTCGGTGCCGACTTCGATCTGGCCGTTGTCCTGAACAACCGTGTCCGGGGTGATCTGGCCGTTTTCCAGGGCCGCCAGGGCGGTGATGATCTTGAAGATCGATCCCGTCGGATAGGCGCCTTCGGTTGCCCGGTTGACCAGCGGCGCCAGGACCGGGTCGCGGTAGAGGGCGTTGACCTGGGCCTGGGAGGGTTCGATCAGGTCGCTCGGATCGTAGGTCGGGTTCGAGCCCATGGCGATGATCTCGCCGGTGTCGATGTTCATCGAGATGAACGCCCCCGGTAGCCCTCGCGCGGAGAGGGCCGCTTCGCCGGCGCTCTGCACTTCCTCGTCGATCGTCAGCTTCAGGCTGTCGCCTGGGGTGGGAGGCGTCGAGTCCAGCTGCCCGCCCGGCGTCGGCTCCCCGAGCGCGTTGACCTGGATCCGGGTCAGGCCGGGGTCTCCACGCAGGTAGCGGTCGTAGGTGTCCTCCACCCCGGCCTGACCGATCTCGTCCCCCGGCTCCAGCTGCTTGTAGCGGGCTTCCTTCAGCTCTTCTTCGGAGATCTCGCTGACGTTGCCGAGCACGTGGGCGGCGAGGGTGCCCTTGGGGTAATGGCGAACGAAGACCCGCTGCACCGCGACCCCGGGGAATTCATCCTGGTTCTCTTCGATGTAGGCGACGAGGTCGTAGCCGACGTCGCGCCGCAGGGTCACCGGCGCCCCGGCGGCGACTTCTTCGCTTTCGGCGATCGTCCGCCTGACCTTGCGTAGCGACATGTGCGACAGCTGTCCCAGTCGCCCCAGCTCGGCTTGTTCTTCGGCCGGGTCTTCGGGCAGTTTGGTCGTGTTCAGCTGCAGCGCCAGGCTGGTGCGGTTGTCAACCAGGACGTTGCCATCGCGGTCGAGGATGTCGCCGCGGGGGGCGATCACTTTGAACTCACGGGTGCGGTTGTTCTTCGCCTCGGCCAGGTACTTATCGCCGTCGAGCACCTGCAGGTTCCAGAGCCGGAAGAAAAGGACAGCGAAGAGGACGACGGCGACGCCGCCGACCACCGCCACCCGCAGGTAGAGGCGGCTCCCCTGGGGACGATCTTCGTTCCGCAGGTACATGCTCCTAGGCTCCCAGGGCGGTCGGGCGTCTGCCGCGGCGGACCATCGGATCCTCGACCAGGGCTGGGCGCAGCGCCCGCCGCAAACCGGCGTATAGCGCCCAGCCGAGGAAGAAGGCGAAGACGCTCTTCAGCAGCATGTCGCGGATCACCAGGCTGCTGATTGGGGCGTCGATCCCCAGCATCAGCTCAACCGCGCCGAAGCCGAGCTCGGCGAACAGGGTCAGCACCATGCAGAGCAGCGGCGGCACCAGGGCGCTGTGAATCTCGAAGCGCTCGCGGAACAGGCCGGCGAGGTAACCGGTCGCCAGCAGGACCAGCGAGGCGCCGCCCAGCGGCGCGATCAGCAGGCAGTCGAGCATGAATCCGACCCAGAAGCCGCAGACCGCCCCGGTCAGGCTGCCGCCCAGCAGGCCGAGGACGACGACCAGCGCCGGCAGCACGTCGGGGCTGACGTGGAAGAGCGCCACTTGGGAGAAGAAGGAGAGCTGGAGGATCACGCCGACAATCACGATCGCGACCAGGCGGGCGACGATGTTGGGGGTGAGAATCAACCGCGCGAACCCCCGGTGAGGACTTGGACCAGGTCGAGGTCGCGGAGGTCGGCGTAGGGGCGGATGTGAACCTGACTCTGGGCCTCCTGCTCTTTCAGCGAGGCTTCGACCACTTCGCCGATCGGCAGGTTCGGCGGGTAGTCGGATTCGATCCCGATTCCCCGCCAGCCGGAGGTGACCACCGACTGGCCCTTGCCGACCCGTTTTTCGCTGTCAAGGAAATCGAGGATCAGGTCTTCCGGGTCGCCGACCGAAGGCTTCATCACTCCCTGGGTCCCGCTCGGGACGATCTTCGCCGAGACGGCGCTGGAGCTGTCGGCGATCAGCGTCACCCGGGCCGAACCGCCGGTGACGGCGGCCACCCTGCCGACCAGACCGTCGCCGTTGACCACCGGGTCGTCGACCTCGACCCCGTCACCGGAGCCGACGTCGATCGTCACGTCTGCGAACCACACGGTCGGCGAGCGGGAGATGACCTGGCCGGCGACCGGCTCATAGCCCGAGGGGATGGCGCCACTTGAGTCGAGGCCGACCATCTTCCGCAGCTGGGCGTTTTCGGCCAGCGCCGTCTTGGCGCCCACCGCCTGCTTGCGGGCGACCTGGAGTTCGTCGTGCAGCTGGGCGTTGTCGCCCTTGGCGTCGAAGGTCTCGTCGAACCAGTTGACCAGGTCGCGGGCCGGCTTCAGCGCCCGGTCGGCGACGTCCTGGAAGGGGCTGAAGATCGTGCTGACACCCCGCTGCACCCCGTCCGAGCCCTCGCCGTAGGTGGCGGTGAGCAGCACGAACGAGCCGACTATCAGCAGCGCCAGAACCGCCCTGCGGCGGCGTACTTGCTTTCGATACACGTTGGAGACCTAGAGTTCGATGATTCGCATGAGCGCCGCCTAGAGCCGGGGGCGCGCTCCGTTGTTCTTTCCGCTGCGGTGGATCGTCTCGACCTCCTCGAGCGAGATGCCCGAGCCGATCGCCACGCAGGTCAACGGCGACTCTGCCAGTTGACAGGGCATCTGACACTCGTCGCGCAGGCGCTGCTCCAGTCCTTGCAACATCGCGCCGCCGCCGGCGAGGGTGATGCCTCGATCCATGATGTCACCCGCGAGCTCCGGGGGCGTCCGGTCGAGGGTCTCCTTCACAGCGGCGACGATCTGGCCAATCGGCTCCTCGATGGCCTCGCCTACCTCCTCCGAGGTCAGCTCGATCGTCTTCGGCAGGCCGGAGACGAGGTCCCGGCCGCGAATCTCGGTTCGAACCACCTGGGGGAGCGGCGAAGCCGAACCGGCCACGAGCTTCACGTCCTCCGCCGTCTGGTGGCCAATCGCGAGTTTGTGATGCTTCTTGCAGTGCCTGACGATCGCCTCGTCGAGCTCGTCGCCACCGACTCGGATCGACTGCGAGACGACGATGCCGCCGAGGCTGATCACCGCCACCTCAGTAGTCCCTCCGCCGATGTCGACGATCATCGAGCCGATCGGCTCCGCCACCGGCAGGCCGGCGCCGATCGCCGCCGCCATCGGCTCCTCGATCAAGTAGGCCTGGCGGGCGCCGGCGGAGAGGCAGGCCTCCTCGACGGCCCGCTTCTCGACTCCAGTGACGCCGGAAGGGACGCAGACGACTACCCGGGGATGGGCGAAACGGCTGCGGTGCACCGAAGCGATGAAGTGGCGCAGCATCTGCTCGGTGACCTCGAAATCGGCGATCACTCCGTCCTTCAGCGGCCGGATCGCGGTGATCGTGCCCGGGGTCCGGCCCAGCATCCGCTTCGCCTCCACCCCGACGGCATGGACCCGGCCGGTGATGGAATCGATCGCCACCACCGAGGGCTCGGAGAGGACGATGCCGCGACCGCGGACGTAGACGAGCGTGTTGGCGGTGCCGAGGTCGACGGCCATATCTCTGCCGCCGAGGCCGATCTTGCCGAAGATGCCCATTTCCAGGGCCGATGATGGCAAATGCGTTTAAGCGTTCTGTGAGCTTGCTCGGGTCGGCGTGAAAAGTGCCGGCGCGAGCTCTGCCAGCAGGCCCACCGGCAGGCCGACGACGTTGGAGACACTTCCTTCGAGCCGCTCGACGAGGCTTGAGCCGAGCGTCTGGATTGCGTAGCCGCCGGAGCGCCCCTCCCACTCGCCGAAGCGCACGTATCGCTCCTTGTCGGCCTCGGAGAGGTCCTTGAAGACGACAGTGGTCCGCTCGAAGCCGCTGCGTTCGCTGCCATCCTCGACCACCACTAGTCCACTCATCACGGTGTGGGCGCGTCCTGACATCCGATCCAGATACCGGCGTGCGTCGTCCTCGTCGGCGGGCTTGCCCAGCACCTCCCCGTCGAGCACCACATCGGTGTCGCAGGCAACGACCAAGCCGTCTGCCCGGACCGCCGCCGCCTTGCGACGGGCGTTCTCAACCACGAGGTGCTCCGGATCCCCAGCCGTCAGCTCCTCGACGCCAGGGACGACGACCTCGAACTCGACGCCCAGCTTCTGCAGGATCTCCCGCCGCTGCGGGGACCCGGATGCGAGTACGACCTTCAGGGAGTCCCTAAGAGAGCTCGGGGAACCAGATCCCGATCTCGCGCTCGGCCGACTCGTCCGAGTCGGAGCCGTGGACCATGTTGAAGGTCACCTCGAGGGCGAAGTCGCCGCGGATCGAGCCGGGAGCGGCCTCGACCGGGTTGGTCGCGCCGATCAGCTGACGGGCGGCCTTCACCGCTTCCTCTCCCTCGAGAACCATCGCCACCAGGGTGCCGCCGGTGATGAACGAGACCAGCTCGCCGAAGAAGGGCTTGTCGGTGTGCTCGGCGTAGTGCTCGTTGGCGGTCGCCTCGTCGGCGCGCATCGACTTCAGCGCGGCGATCCGCAGGCCCTTGCGCTCGAAGCGGGCGATCACCTCACCGGTGAGGGCGCGTTCGAAAGCGTCAGGCTTGACGAGGATCAGGGTCCGGCTCACGGCGGGGGCTCCTTTGCTCTTGGGTTGGTTGTGCCCCCTCCTGCGCCTCGGGCGGCGCTTTGCGGCGCCGCGGCTCGGCCTGCGGGCGCTGCTGCTGCTCGCGCGGCGGTGCCGTGCGCGGCTGCGGCTGGCGCTCTTCGGGGTCTCTACGTTGTTTGCGGCGCGGCCGCTCGCCACCGCCACCGCCGAGATTCGTCTCGCAGTAGGGGCAGAGGGCCCAGCGCGGGTCGACCGGCTTCTTGCAGGTCGGGCAGGGGTCCTTGAGGCGGTTCTGGCAGTTGGGGCAGCGCAGGTAGTTGCGCTCGACCGGGTACTCGCACTTCGGACAGCTCTGCTCACTGAGCTGCTTGACCCGCAGCTCGGCGGCTTTGATCTCCAGCTCGCGCTCGTGGGCGTCCTCGAGGAACTCAGGCGGGCGGACGATCGCGTAGACCGCGGTGCCGATGAAGGGGAAGAACGAGGCGACGGTGGCGCAGGCGACCAGGAAGGGGTCGGAGATCCGGCGGCGGGCGTCGAGGTAGGTGTAGACGATCAGCGCCAGCCAGAGGACAACCAGCATCAGCAGGAAGAGGGTGGCGACGAGGTTGAGGCCGTCGTTGGTGATGCCGAAGATCGCTAGGGGCATAAGAAAGGGAGATTGGTGGGGATTCGCGGTCCGCGCGAGGGCGGCAGTCTACTTCGCCGTTGCCGGCGCCAACCCTGTTTCTAGAGGAAGAGCCTTCCGAACAGGTAGCCGACGCCGAAGAAGACGAGAATCACGATCGCGACGACGGCGGCGACCAGGCCCATCATCGAGATCAGTTCGGTACCGGCACTGCGAGGACGATCCATGCCGGAATCCTCGCACAGTCAGGAGCCGACCAGGCGCCGTGCCGGACCGATTGCATAGTGGGAACCGGTGATGAGAAGCAGGCCCTCGGGATCGCCGGCGGCCAGCTCCCGCGCCCGCCGCAGGGCAGCTTCGAAGCGCAGCTCGGCCTCGGCCGGAAGCCCGGCCTCGGCGCAGGCGGCGGCGAGCTCCGCCGCCGGCCGCGAGCGCGCCCCCGGACGCCCATGACCCTCCAGGGCAGCTGCGGGCAGCTCGGTGCAGACGGCTCGATCGAGAACAGGTGCCAGCGCCGCGACCATCTCCCGCGCGTCCTTGTCGGCCAGCACCGCCAGGCAGGCGACCACCGGGCGGCCGGCGGCCAGCTCGGGCAGCGAGCGGGCCAGAGCGGCGGCGCCCGCCGGGTTGTGGGCAGCGTCGACATAGGTCGGGGGGTGCTCGGCGATCAGCTCCAGGCGCCCCGGCACCGTGACCGAGGCCGCCGCCCGCGCGACCGCCTCGGAGTCGAGCCGGCCGAGGAACGCCTCCGCCGCGGTGCAGGCGATCGCGAAGTTGCGGCGCTGGAACTCGCCCGGAGCCCGTAGGCGCACCTCCGCGCCACGGTCGGCCGGGGCATGGAGGAGTCGCGCGCCCCGTTCCGCCGCGGTTCGCTCGGCGAGGTCTGCCACCGCCGGCGAGACCTCGCCGAGGACGAGGGTCGTCTGATCGCGCAGGACAGCCAGCTTCTCGGCCGCGATCTCGGTCTCGGTCTCACCCAGCCACTCGGTGTGGTCGAGGCCGATCGAGGTGAGGACAGTGACCTTCGAGGGAATCGTGTTGGTTGCGTCGAGGCGGCCACCGAGCCCGGCCTCGATCGCCGCAACCCCGACTCGCGCCCGGGCCAGGGCGACGAAGCTAGCGGCGGTCGCCGCCTCGAACTGGGTCACCGCGTCGCCCTCCTCAAGGCTGCGGTCGACCGCCTCGGCTGCAGCGGCGACCTGGCCGACCGCCTGCTCCCAGGCCACCGCATCGATCTCCTCCCCCTGCACCAGGGTCCGCTGCGACCAGCGATCGGTGTGGGGCGAGACGCAGGCGCCGGCGCGCAGCCCGTGCTCCTGCAGCACCGCCGCGGTCATCCGGGTCACAGAGGACTTGCCGTTGGTGCCGACCACGTGGATCGAGGCGAATCGGTGCTGCGGCAGCCCCAGCGCGGTCGTCAGCTTGCGCATCCGGTCGAGCCCCAGCCGCCAGCCGACCGGCTCCAGCGAATCCAGGTAAGCGTCGGTCTCCATCAGTCGACGGTGCTCCGCTTCGCGTCCGCGCCGTCTATTCCAGCTCAGCCAATTCCAGGCGGTAGCGCTCCAGCTTGCCGCGCTCCTCCTCGACGACCTCGGCCGGGGCCTTGGCGACGAAGCCCTCGTTGCCGAGTTTGCGCTCGCCCCGCTCGACCTCGGCGCGCAGCTCCGCCCGCCGTTTGTCGAGCCGCTCGGCGACCACCGCGGCGTCGAGCTGGTCGGAGTCGAGGACCCGCACCGGGCCGATCGAGGCGACCGGCTCGGCGCCGACCCCGTCGAACTCGAAGCGGGAGAGGCGGGAGACGAAGGCGGGCGGCTCCACCCCGTCGATCACCGCCGGCAGAGTGGCGCCGACCGGCACCCCGGCGAGATCGCGCCAGGCACGCAACCGCTGGGTGAGGCCGATCCCGCCCTCGACGTCGGCCTCGGCGGCCTCGTCGCGGAGGGAGTCGTTGGCCGCCGGAAACGCGTGCACCGCCAGGTGCCCGCGGCGGGCCGGATGGTAGCTCCAGATCTCCTCGCTGACGAAGGGCATCGTCGGGTGCAGCAGCCCCAACACCCGCTCCAGCGCGTACAGCAGGGTCGCCGAGACCTCCGCCTCGCCGTCGTAGAGGCGGGGCTTGACGATCTCCAGGTACCAGTCGCAGAGGTCGCGCCAAAAGAATGAGTAGGCCTCCTGAACGGCGTGGGCGAAGTCGTAGGTCTCCAGCTTCTCGATCACCGAGGCGATCGTCGTCTCCAACCGCGAGAGGATCCAGCGGTCCTCGACGCAGGTCGGGCGCGGCGCTGGAGACACGTCGGCCGCGTTGAGCAGGATCAAGCGGCTGGCGTTCCAGAGCTTGTTGGCGAGGTCGCGTCCCTGCTGCACCTTTGCATCGGAGAAGCGCACGTCCTGGGTCGAGGACATCGCCAGAAGACCGAAGCGCAGCGCGTCCGCGCCGTGGACGTCGATCTCCTCCAGCGGGTCGATCCCGGTCCCGAGGCTCTTCGACATCCGCCGCCCGTCGCGGGCCTGGATCACCGAGTGGACGTGGACGTCGCGGAAGGGGACGTCGCCGGCGAACTCGAGCCCGGTCATGATCATCCGCGCCACCCAGAGGAAAAGGATCTCCCGCGCCGTGGTCAGGAAGCTGGTCGGGTAGAAGGCGCGCAGCTCGGGGGTGTCGTCGGGCCAGCCGAGGGTCGCGAAGGGCCAGAGGGCTGAGCTGAACCAGGTGTCGAGCACGTCCTCCTCCTGGCGCAGCTTGCCGCCGCAGGCGCCGCAGCGCTCGGGCTCTGACTCGGCGACGATCGTCTCGCCGCAGGAGTCGCAGTACCAGACCGGGATCCGGTGCCCCCACCAGAGCTGACGGGAGACGCACCAAGGACGGATCTCTCGCATCCAGTCGAGGTAGACCCGCTTCCATTGCGGCGGCGTGATGCTGACCTCGTCGCGTTCGACGACTTCGATCGCCGGCCGCGCCAGCTCGTCCATGCGGCAGAACCACTGCAGCGAGATCAGCGGCTCGATCCGCTCGCCGGAGCGGTGCGAGAAGGGGACCGAGTGGACGTACGGCTCCTCGGCGCTGAGCCGACCCTCGCCGCGCAGGGCCTCGACCACGGCGACCTGCGCCTCGGCGGCAGTGAGGCCGGCGAACTCTCCCGCCTCCTCGGTCATCCGGCCGTCGGGGCCGATCACGCCGATCTCCTCGAGCTTGTGCTTGCGGCCGATCTCGAAGTCGTTGGGGTCGTGGCCGGGGGTGATCTTCAGCGCCCCGGTGCCGAACTCGACGTCGACGTGCTCGTCGGCGATCACCGGGATGCGGCGGCCGACCAGCGGCAGGACGACGTGCTTGCCGACCAGGTCGGCGTAGCGCTCGTCGCCGGGATTGACCGCGACCGCGGTGTCGGCCAGCATCGTCTCCGGCCGCACGGTGGCGACGGTCAGCACCCGGTCTGAGCCCTCGACCGGGTAGTCGATCGAGTAGAGGACGTCCTCGACCTCGCGGTTCTCGACCTCGAGGTCGGAGATCGCCGAGCGCGAGCCCGGGTCCCAGTTGACCATGTAGTTGTCGCGGTAGATGTAGCCCTTGTCGAAGAGCTGCTTGAAGACGCGGTAGACGGCGCGGACGTAGCCGTCGTCGAGGGTGAAGCGCTCGCGCTCGTAGTCGCAGGAGGCGCCGAGCCGCTTGTACTGCTCGACGATCCGCGAGCCGTACTCGGCTTTCCACTCCCAGACCCGCTCGACGAAAGCCTCGCGACCGAGGTCGTGGCGGCTCTTCCCTTCTTTCTTCAGCTCTTTCTCGACCACCGCCTGGGTGGCGATTCCGGCGTGGTCGGTGCCGAGGATCCAAAGGGTGTTCTTCCCACGCATCCGGTTCATCCGCACCAGCGCGTCCTGCATCGAGCCGTTCAGGGCGTGCCCCATGTGCAGCGCCCCGGTCACGTTCGGCGGCGGGATCGCGACCGAGAAATTCTCCGCCGCGGTCCCCTCCGCCTCGGGATGGAAGTACCCACCCTCCATCCACTCCGAGAAGATCCGCCCCTCTACCTCCGAAGGGTCATACCGAGTCGTCTCCTCCAGCCTTTTTCGCCTCGCCGCGTCCACGGCGGCGAGTCTAGATAAGCGGCTTGGCCTAGGCGGATTCCTCGGAGAGGCCCGTGTCGGCCGGCCCGATGTCCTGCTGGACCGCCTCGGTGACCAGCGTCGGGCGCCTGCCCTCGGTGATCGTCTCCTTGGTGACCACGCACTTGGTCACGTCGCGGCGCGAGGGCAGCTCGAACTGGACGTCGAGCAGCGTCTCCTCGAGGATCGAGCGCAGGCCGCGGGCGCCGGTCTCGCGCTCCAGGGCCTTGTTGGCGATCGCCTCGAGCGAATCGTCAGCGAAGACCAGCTCAATGTCGTCGAACTCGAAGAAGCGCTGGAACTGGCGGGTGAGCGCGTGGCGCGGCTCAGTCAGGATCGTGCAGAGGTCGTCGCGGCTGAGCTGGTGGATCGCGGTGATCACCGGTAGGCGGCCGATGAACTCGGGGATCAGCCCGTACTCGACCAGGTCCTCGGGCAGCACCTGCTCGAACCACTCGCCGGTGTCCTTCTTCTGGCGCGAGGAGATTTCGGCGCCGAAGCCGATCCCGCGGTCGCCGACCCGCCGCTCGATCACCTTGTCTAGCTCGGCGAAGGAACCGCCGCAGACGAAGAGGATGTTGGTGGTGTCGATCGTCAGGAACTCCTGGTGGGGGTGCTTACGCCCGCCCTGCGGCGGCACCGAGGCGGTGGTCCCCTCGAGGATCTTCAGCAGCGCCTGCTGGACGCCTTCGCCGGAGACGTCGCGGGTGATCGACGGGTTGTCGGCTTTGCGCGCGATCTTGTCGATCTCGTCGATGTAGATGATTCCCGTTTCGGCCTTCTTGACGTCAAAGTCGGCGGCCTGGATCAGCTTCAGAAGGATGTTCTCGACGTCCTCGCCGACGTAGCCGGCCTCGGTCAGCGCGGTCGCGTCGGCGATCGCGAAGGGGACGTTGAGGATCCGCGCCAGGGTCTGGGCGAGCAGCGTCTTGCCGCAGCCGGTCGGACCCAGCATCATGATGTTCGACTTCTGCAGCTCGACGTCGGTCTCGTCGGACTGGGCGATCTGGACCCGCTTGTAATGGTTGTAGACCGCGACGGAGAGCGAGCGCTTGGCGGCCTCCTGGCCGACCACGTACTCCTGCAGGACGTCATGGATTTCCTGCGGCTTGGGCAGGTTCTCCAGCTCGAAGACAGGCGGCGCGGTCAGCTCCTCGTCGATGATCTCGTTGCAGAGGTCGATGCACTCGTCGCAGATGTAGACGCCGGGGCCGGCGATCAGCTTTTTCACCTGGCGCTGCGACTTGCCGCAGAAGCTGCAAAGGAGCTGCTCGTTCGAGTCTGAAGGACGTGCCAGCGGAATCCCCTCCTAACGGGACGATCTCTTGCCTCCGGCGGCGACCCAAAGCTTAGACAGGGACCTGCACCGGTTCGTGGGGTCGTTTACGGCATCGGCCCGCCTGTCCCTTCACGTGAGCGCAGGCTTGCGTGGCGCTACCGTGTCGATGTGCCCGCGGAGATCGAGATCACCCCGATCGCTTCCGAGGAGTTCGAGGAGGTGGTGCCGCTGATCGCCGCCTACCAGCGGTTCTACGAGGTGGCGGAGATCGACGACGAGCGCAACCGCGCTTTCTTCCGCCGCTTCCTCGCCCCCAGCGAGGACGGGTTGCTGCTTGGAGCCCGCAGCGAGGGACGCCTGGTCGGCTACGCCTGCCTCTACTGGCACTTCAGCTCCCTGGAGGCGACCGAGTGCGTGCTAATGAACGACCTCTTCGTCGACGATTCGGCCCGCGGACAGGGGGTCGGCCGGGCGCTGATCGAGGCCAGCGCCGAGGTCGCCCGCGAACGCAGCGTTCCCTTCGTCGAGTGGTCCACCGCGCCGGACAACCACACCGCCCAGCGCCTCTACGACTCGACCGGAGCCGAGCGCACCGAGTGGTTCAGCTACGAACTGCGGGTCTGACCGTTTAGCCCATCGAGCATCTTGAAGATCGCCTCGATCAAGGCTCGCCGCTCATCCCGGTGTTCCTTCAGCTCGGCAATGATGGTTTTGGTCTCGAGAGAGCGTTCCTGCATCACCACGCGTTCCTCCTGCCACCGCGCATCGGCCTGGGCCCATCGCTCCTCCAACATGGCCGTCAGGTCCTCCTGCTTCTTGGTCGCAACCTCGATTCCCCTCCGCGCCTCCTCCACACCCGCGCGGGCGATTTCGGTGCGCGCGGCGCACTCGGCGAGGACTGCAGACAATTCCTTCATGGTCACGAAGGCGATTCTGCCAGGGGTGACCGCACGCATCGCGCGCAGATTGGAGAAATTCTGCGACGCGTTAGCGTCGCTTTCGTGAATTTCTCCCTGGAGCCGGTCGAGCGCGACGATCCGCGGGTCCTCGACCTCTATGCCAACTTCGTCCGTGAGGCCGACGGGCCCCTCGTCTACGACCGCGACGGAGCGGGGATCGACCTCGACGACGAGATTGCCAAAGGGCCGCCGGCAGATTTGGTGCCCCCGGGCGGCGTCCTTCTCCTCGCCCTCGCCGATGGCAAGCCGGCCGGGCTCGGCGGCGTCCGACACCTCGACACCGAGGTCGCCGAGGTGAAGAGCATGTACGTGGCGCCCATCTACCGCGGCACTGGCCTCGGTCGCCGCATCCTCGCCCAGCTCGACCAGATCGCCCTCGAGCACGGCTGCCGGGCGGTCCGCCTCGACACCTCCGACTACCTCACCCCCGCGGTCGGGCTCTACCGGGCCGCCGGCTACCGCGAAGTCCCTGCCTACAACCAGAACCCGAAAGCCGACCTCTGGTTTGAACGGTCGCTGCGCGAGGACTAGCTGAAGCGATCCCAGTGCCGCAGCTCGGCTTCGGGGTTGACCGCGACGCCGCCCACGTGGATCTCGAAGTGAAGGTGGCAGCCGGTGCCGGCCGCGTTGCCGGTTTCGCCGACCGACCCCACCTGCTGCCCCTCGATCACCCGCGCGCCCGGCCGCACCGAGGCTGGCCGCGCCAGATGGGCATAGAAGTAGCTGCGCCTCTCCCCTTCTCCGTGGATCAGCAGGTAGTTGCCGTAGAGAACGGGGTCGAAGCCGCGCTGCAGGATCCGCCCGTTGCGCACCGCCACCAGCTCGGCTCCGCAGGCGGCGGTGATGTCGAAGCCTTCGTGGATGCGGCCGCCGCTGCGCGGTGCGCGGTAGGTCCCGATCGCCCCGCGCACCCCGTGCGCCGCCTGGACCGGGAAGACGTGGCCGAAATAGGGAGTGCCGCCGTCGCGGCTGACGATCGCGGCAGAAGCGGGGGCGGCCAGGGCCGCGAGAGCAACGAGGACGAGAGCGGCGGAGCGCCTCAGTGGTGCTCGATCACGCGGTCGACGATGTTGTACTCCTTCGCCTCCTCCGCGCTCATGAAGTAGTCGCGTTCGGTGTCTTTAGTGACCTTCTCGAACGACTGGCCGGTGTGGTGGGCGATGATCTCGTCGAGGCGGCGACGGACTTCGATGATCTCTTTGGCGTGGATCTCGATGTCGGTCGCCTGGCCCTGGAAGCCGGCCGAGACCTGGTGGATGAGGATCTTCGAGTTCGGCAGCGCCATCCGCTTGCCGGCGGCGCCGCCGCTCAGCAGCAGCGCGCCCATGCTCATCGCTACGCCGACGCAAATCGTTTGCACGTCGGGCTTGATGAACTGCATCGTGTCGTAGATCGCCAGGCCCGCATAGACCGAACCGCCGGGCGAGTTGACGTAGATGCTGACGTCCTTGTCCGGATCCTCGGACTCGAGGTGCAGCAGCTGGGCCACGATCAGGTTTGCGATGTCCTCGGTAACAGGGGTGCCGAGGAAGATGATCCGCTCGCCCAGCAGGCGCGAGTAGATGTCAAACGCCCGCTCCCCCCGGGACGTCTGCTCAACCACCATCGGAACCAAAGGACTCATGGCGCGAGACTCTATAGAGGGCGCAGGTCCTACTAGTCGCCAGGGGTCCAGAGGCCGCCGGCTTTGGCTTTGGCCTCTTTGCCCTCACCCTCGGGTGCCAGCAGTTTCTCCCGCGCCTCTGCTTTCTCGATCCGCGCGTCCGCTTCCTCTTTGGGGATCGGCTTGGCGGCCTCGGCCACCAGCTCGATCGCCTTGCGGGCCTGCAGGTCTTCGCGGATCAGGGCGTCGCGGCCGCTCTGGCGCAGCCGCTCGAGCAGCTTCTCGGGGCTGGTGCGCTCGTGTTCGGCGCTGTGCTCGAGCGCCTCGACCATCTCCTCGTCGGAGACCTCGATCGCCTCGGCCTCAGCGATCGCCGTCACCACGGCCTCCCGCTTCAGCTCTTTTTCGGCGTCCTCGCGCGTCTCCTCGATCAGCTCATCGCGCGTTTTCCCCTGCATCTGCAGAAATTGGTTCGGATCCATCCCGCGCTGGGCGAGCTGGCGTTCCATCCGCTCCCAGCGTTCGGTCGCCCGCGCGGTGGCCAGCTCCTCGGGCACCTCGACGCTCGCCTCGGCGACGGCGGCGTCGATCGCCGCCATCCGGAAGTCCTCCTCAGCTCTACTGCCGAGCGCGGCGCCGACTTTCTCGCGAATGTCGTCGCGCAGCTCCTCCAGCGTGTCGAACTCAGACGCGTCGGCGGCAAAGTCGTCGTCGAGCTCGGGCAGCACCTTCTCCCGCACCTCCTTGACCTTGACTTTGAAGACCGCGTCTTCACCAGCCAAGTGCTCGGCCTGGTAGTCGGCGGGGAAGGTGACTTTGACCTCGCGCTCCTCGCCGGCTGAAGCGCCGACCAGCTGCTCCTCGAAGCCCTCGATCAGCTGATTCGAGCCGAGCGCCAGGAGGTAGTCCTCGGCGGCGCCGCCCTGGAAGGCCGAGCCGTCGACGAACCCCTCGAAGTCGATCAGCAGCGAGTCGCCCTCGGCGGCCGCGCGCTCGACCTGCTCGAGCCGCGCAAACCCCTCGCGGACCCGCTCGACCTCGGTGTCGACGATTTCGTCCGGTACCTCCTGCTCGGCCTTGCCGACCTCGAGCCCCTTGTAGTCGCCGAGCTGGGCCGGCGGCCGCACTCCCACCTGGAACTTGAAGTGCAGCGGCTGCCCCTCGTCCTCCGGAGTCGAGACCATCTCGATGCTCGGATCGCCGATCGGACTCACGCCGGCGTCGAACAGCGCCGCTTCGTACCACTCGGGCAGCGCGTCGCGAATCGCCTCCTGCAGAACCGGGCCGAAGCCGAGCCGCTGGATCACCAGCGAGGGCGGCGCCTTGCCGGCGCGGAAGCCCGGCATCCGCATCTCCTTTGCCATCGCACGGGCGGTGCGGGAGGTGGCTTTCTCGACGTCGGCGGCGGAAACCTCCGCCTCGACCTCGACACGGGAATTCGGCAGCTCTTTGAGGGTGGTCTTCATGGGCGCCTGACCCTAGCGACGTTGCGCCAGCATCGTCCGCAACGCAACCGCGAAATCGATCGCGAAGGAGAGCCCGCGCCCGACCGGGCCGGTGACCAGCCAGGCGCGCAGGCGCTCGCCCGGGTCACCCATCGTCCCCGCCCTCGCCCCCGGCGCCGACCAACTGCCGTTCCAGGCGCTCCGCCTGGCCGGCGGCGACCGCGCGCTGGGCGCGCGCCTCGTCCAGCTCGACCCCGCGCTCCAGGGCCAGGTCGAGCAATCGCTGCTTCTCGATCCCTTCGCGGGAGACTTCGAAGAAGACCCAGGCGAGCAGGCCGAGGCCGAGGAAGGTGCCCTCGATCATCATCACCACCCCGGCGGTGCTCTGGTCGGCCAGCGGCGAGATGTGCCAGTAGGCCTCGCCGGCCGCATACTTGGGGTAGAGCACGCTTCCCGACCACATTAGGACGTTGCCGAGGATCGCCCCGGCGAAGCGCACCGCAATCACGTAGGCGACCTTCCAGCCGGCGTTGAACCAGCCTGGCTTCGGCAGCGGGCCGAAGATCGGCATCCACATCAGGCAGCCGAAGAAGATGAAGCTGCCGTGCTCGACCAGGTGCAGAAAGGCCCCGCCGTAGGCCGCGTCATAGAGCGCCGGGACGTGCCAGAAATAGAAGTTGGCGGCCCACAGCGGGAAGGCGACGAGCGGGTGGGCGAGGATCCGCAGCCGGTCGAAGACCGGGATCGCGAGGATCGGCTGCAGCAGCGGACCGGTTAGGCCGAGGACCAGCAGCAGCGTCGCGACGTCGCCCAGGAGCAGGTGCTCGACCATGTGGGCGATCACCAGCTCCTCGCCGATGTGGGCGATCGGCGAGACGAGGGCGACGGCGATCGTCAGCAGCCCGCCGGCGAAGCAGAGCTGCCGCCAGAGCGGCACCGGCCGCACTCTCTCGGCCAGAGTCAGCGAGCGCCTCGCATAGAGGGCTGCCGCGAGCAGCAGCGGCAGCAGCTCGAGCGGGGCGAACGCCCCTTCGACGTGGGCCAGCGGCGGATGCATCGGTTTCAGCGTAGCCCGCTGCTAGCTTGGCAACGCCCGTGAGCTCCAAGAACCATCGCTTCCCCCCAATCGGGAGCTACGGCTTCCTCTCCGACTGCCACACCGCCGCGCTGGTCTCCTTCGGCGGCAGCGTCGAGTGGCTTTGCACCCCGCGCTTCGACTCGCCCAGCACCTTCGCGGCGCTGCTCGATCGCGGTGCCGGGCACATGTCGCTGCGGCCGAAGGGTGTGATCGTCCCGATCAGCCGCCGCTACGTCCCCGGAACCCTGGTGATCGAGACGACCTGGGTGACCGAGACCGGCTGGGTGGTGGTCAAGGACGCGCTGACGATCGCCGACTGGGCGGCCTCGGGAGAGGATCGCGGCGACCGTAGGGGGCGCCCCGAAACCGCTCACGAATCGGACAGCTCGCTGCTGCGGACGATCACCTGCATCGACGGCGAGGTCGAGATGGAGATGGAGTGCCAGCCCCGCTTCGAGTACGGCGCTGAGGCGGCGAGCTGGAGCGGCGGCGAGCTCGGCGAAGCGATCGCCAAAGCAGCCGACGGCACCGAGCTGCTGCTGACCAGCGACCTGGAACTGCAACTGGGCGACGGGGTCGCCCACGGCACTGTCACCCTGCGCGAAGACGAGACCGCCTTCTGCGCCCTGACCTGGAGCGACGGCGACCTCGGCGGCCCGCGCAGCGCCCCCGAGGCGCTGGAGCGGATCGACTCGACCGAAGAGTTCTGGCGCGAATGGCTGCGCGACGGCAAATTTCCCGACCACCCGTGGCGGATCCACCTGCAGCGCTCGGCGCTGGTCCTCAAGGGGCTCACCTACACCCCCACCGGGGCGATCCTCGCAGCCGCCACCACCTCGCTGCCGGAGACGCCCGGCGGGGAACGGAACTGGGACTACCGCTTCAGCTGGATCCGCGACTCGACCTTCAGCCTCTGGGCCCTGCACACGCTCGGCTTCGACCAGGAGGCGCGCGACTTCATGCGCTTCATCGTCGACGTCTGCCACGACCGTCCGGATCTGCAGATCATGTACGGGATCGGGCACGAGCGCGATCTCACCGAGAGCACGCTCGACCACCTCGAGGGCTACGGCGGGGCGAAGCCGGTGCGGATCGGCAACGGCGCCTACGATCAGCGCCAGAACGACGTCTGGGGCTCCCTGCTGGACTCGGTCTACCTGCACGAAAAGGCGCTCCGCGGCCGCGGCACCCAGACCGATCGCGAACTGATCCGCTACCAGGTGGAAGCGGCGATCGACGCCTGGCCCCACCCCGACCAAGGGATCTGGGAGTCGCGCGGCGAGCCGCAGCACTACGTCTCCTCGAAGCTGATGATCTGGGTCGCGGTCGACCGTGGCGCCCGCCTCGCCCGCGGCGCCGGGATCGACGCACTGGCCGAGGAGTGGCAGGCGAAAGCCGATGAGTTCAAGGCCGAGATCCTCGAGCGGGGCGTCCGCGACGGGATCTTCCGCCAGCACTACGAGACCGATGCGCTGGACGCCTCGCTGCTGCTGATCCCACTCTTCCGCTTCCTCCGTCCCGACGACCCGCGGGTCCACGACACCGTCAACGCGATCGCCACCGACCTGAGCGAGAACGGGCTGGTCTGTCGCTACAAGGTGGAAGAGACCGACGACGGGCTGCACGGCAAGGAGGGGACCTTCTTGATCTGCTCCTTCTGGCTCGTCTCGGCGCTCTCGGAGATCGGCGAGAAGGGCCGCGCCCGCGAGCTCTGCGAACGGCTGCTGGAGGCGGCGGGCTGGCTCGACCTCTTCGCCGAGGAGCTCGACGCCGAGTCGGGCCAGCACCTCGGCAACTTTCCCCAGGCCTTCACCCACCTCGCCCTGATCAACGCCGTCTCCCACGTGATCGCCGACGAGCAGCGCGAGGACGGCGGCTACACCGCGGTCTTCACCGAGATGGGCGGCATCCGCGAGGGCGGGTGACCTCGCCTCGCCCCGGCCGTCTGTCGTAGACAAAAGACCTACAGACAACAGGTTTCCGATTGTCTATAGTTGCGACGGCCATGGCACCAACCGATCGCCCGACCAAAGAACAACTGCTGGCGGCCCTGGGGCACCCGCTGCGGCGCCGCATCCTGCGGGCGATGGCCGACAGCAGTCCGGTGAGCCCGCGGGAGCTCTCCGACGCGCTCGCCCAGCCGCTCAGCAACGTCAGTTACCACGTCCGGGTCCTGGTCCAAAGTAAGGCTGTAACGCTTGTGGGAACCAAGCCCGCCCGCGGCTCGATCCAGCACTTCTACCGCAGCAACGTGCAGGCACCGTGGGCGCAGGAGGTTCTCGCCATGGGGGAATGAGAATCGAGGGGGCGCCCGGGAGTGCCTCCGCTTAGCCAGGGGAGAGCAAGATGAACGTTTGCGATGTGAGCAGGACCACTTTGGCCGAAGACGAGACGGTGGAGTCGGCGGTGCTGAGCCAGTTGCTCGAGCTGCACCCGACCCGCCTGACGCTGGCCGAGCTGGTGCGAGAGCTGGGCGGCAACCGCGGCGGCTTCGCCGAGCGCGACGCCGTCGAGCGCGCAGTCCGCGATCTCAGTGCCGTCGGCCTGCTGCACGAGGCCGGGGACTTCGTCGAGCCGACGCGGGCGGCGCTCCGGTTCAGCGATCTGCTGAACCGGTGACGATCCAGCGGAAACCGGGCCTCAGCCGCGATCGCAGCTCCTCGGCCGCTGCGTTCGCGGTTTTGCCGTCGGCGCTGACCAGGATCACCTCGGTGGCGGCAAACCTGCCGAGCTGATCCTCGACGGCCTGCACCACGTCCTCGTCCCCGACCCGGGCCTCGGCCTCGACACCGGCGGCCGCCAGGGCGGCGACGCTGAGCACCAGCCGGCGCTGGGCGTCGCGGCGGGCGGCCTCAACGTCGGAGGCCCAGCGGTCGAGGAAGCCGATCCGCGCCGGCGCCAGGACCATCACCTGCGAGTCCGGGCCGGCGACCTCATAGCTGACCTGCTCGACCGCGGAGGGATCCTCGAGCGGGTCGGCGACGACGACCAGCAGCTTCTGCGTGGCGCCGCGGCGCGCGGCCTGCCCGATCGCCCCGCGCGGGCTCTGGCTGACGGCGAAGAAGACGATCCCGACCGCTGCCAACCCACCGATCGCTGCCCCGACTCCAGCCCACCGATCAGGAATGCGGCAATGATCGGGACGGCGATCGCGGCTACAACGAGAGGCAGCTTCCAAGGAGCCATCCCCTAAAGCCTCTCAAGCTCGCGACCGCCGCCTCCAGCGAAGCGATCAGCTGCCCTTGAGAATCGTCATCGAAGTGACGTGGCCCTGCGTAGTCCGGATCTTCACGATCGCACCTCCTCCCCTCTCCCTTGATTGCTGCGCCGCCCCATCGCGGCTACCGCTCTAAAGCGGTTGATCAATCATTACTGGAATTTATTCCAGCAATCAAGGGCGTAGCAGCAAACCTCGTCAATAATCGGAAAACGCGGGAGCGTTGTGAAAATCCTGATTGACAAGAGCTAAAGTCTTGTTATCGGCCATATCCGTACTAACGAGCCGAGGAACAGAGCCTTGCCTAAGACGAAGAACAAAAAAGAGGGCGTCGAACAGATAGTCGCGAAAGCGTTCGCCCATCCCCTGCGCGTGCAGATCCTGATCATTTTGAATGAGAAGGTCGCGAGCCCGAACATGCTTTCGCAGCAGCTCGACCAGAGCCTCAACCTGGTCGCTTACCACGTCCGCGTCCTGGAGAAATACGACTGCATCGAGCTGGTAGATACGAAGCAGCGACGCGGAGCCACCGAGCACTTCTACCGAGCCACCCGCCGGCAGTTCCTCAGCGATGACCAGTGGTCGCAGATGCCGGCCAACCTCCGCCCGGGGATGGCCAGTGCGGTCATCAAGACCATGTTCGAGGACATCGACAAGGCTTCGCAGGCCGGAACCCTGGACCAGATCGACGACATGCACATCAGCCGTACGCCGATGGTCCTCGACGCCCAGGGATGGGATGACGTCTCCGACGCTCTCAAGGGCACCCTCGAGCGCGTCCTCGAGATTCAGACCGAAGCCTCGGAACGACTCGCCAGCAGCGGCGAGGAGGGCGTCCTCGCCAAGGTGAACCTTATGCACTTCAAGTCACCAAGCGCTGATGACTCGGAGTCCGAGGACGCACCGGCTGCCTCCTAGTCCCCTGAGTCGGGCCGCGGCGCCGCCCCCCAGCCCGGGCGGCGCCGGCGGCCCCCGCCTCCCTTCCCAGCCAACCGTGCAGGTAG
>JBJMKP010000016.1:0-19973 GCA_045805745.1 Solirubrobacterales bacterium | reverse complement strand
GGATCATCGACGTCCGCGCCGACCGCATCTCCGAGGCCCTGCAGCAGGACCGGATCGTCCTCGTCGCCGGCTTCCAGGGCGTCTCGACCGACAGCCGCGACGTCACCACCCTCGGCCGCGGCGGCTCCGACACCACGGCGGTCGCGCTGGCGGCCGCCCTCGGCGCCGACGTCTGCGAGATCTTCACCGACGTCGCCGGCGTCTTCAGCGCCGACCCGCGCCTCGTGCCCAACGCGCGCAAGCTCCCGGTGGTCACCTTCGAGGAGATGCTCGAGATGGCGGCCTCCGGCGCCGGGGTGCTGCAGCTGCGCTCGGTCGAGTACGCGCGCAACCACGGCGTCCGCATCCACTGCCGCAGCAGCTTCGAGGACGGTCTCGGTACCCTCGTCGTCGCAGAGGAAGAGACCATGGAGAACCCCTTCGTAACCGCAGTCACCCACTCCGACAAGGAGGCCCGCGTAACCCTGAACGGGCTGCGCGACGAGCCCGGCGTGGCCGGCCGCGTCTTCGGCGCCCTGGCTGAGGCCAACGTCAACGTCGACGTGATCATCCAGAACGAGCCGGTCGGCGGCGACCAGCTAGCCGACCTCTCCTTCACCGTCGACCGCGACGACCTGACCACCGCCAAGGACACGATCGCCGCACTCGGCGACGTCTCGCTCAAGGTGCTGACCGACGAGCAGATCGGCAAGGTCTCGATCGTCGGCGCCGGCATGCGCTCGCATCCGGGCGTCGCCGCCAAAGTCTTCAAGATCCTCGGCGAGGAAGGGATCAACATCGAGATGATCTCCACCTCGCCGATCAAGATCTCGTGTGTCATCTCCGCCGACCGCGTCGCCGACGCGGTCAATGCCCTCCACAAGGCATTCGACCTCGGCGAGGACGCAATCCAGCCCGAGGACCCGACCGGCCCCGGCCACCGGCCGACGGTCGCCGGCTAGCCCGTTCGGAGGAAGCGGATGAGCGACGGCTACAGAGTCGGAGTGCTGGGCGCCACCGGGCTGGTCGGGACGACCATCCTCGAGCTGCTCGCGAAGCGCGACTTCCCGGTCGCCGAGCTGCGCCTGCTCGCCTCGGAGCGCTCGGCCGGCAAGACGATCGAGTGGAACGGCCAGACACTGACGGTGCAGGCGGTCAGCGACGAGGCGATCGAGGGGCTCGACCTGGTGCTCTCCTCGGCCGGCGGCTCGGTCAGCGCCGAGTGGACCCCGAAGCTCGTCGCCGCCGGGGCGACGGTGGTCGACAACACCAGCTACTGGCGGATGAAAGACGACGTGCCGCTGGTCGTCTCCGAGGTCAACCCGGACGCCCTCGAGGGCCACAAGGGGATCATCGCCAACCCCAACTGCTCGACGATGCAGATGGTCGTCGCCCTGAAACCGCTCTATGACGCGGCGGGGATCGAGCGCCTGGTGATTTCGACCTACCAGGCGGTCTCCGGCACCGGCAAGGGCGCGATCGACGAGCTCCGCGCCCAGGCACGCGCCGTGGTCGGCGGCTACGACGTGCCCGAGCCGGGGATCTACCCGCACCAGATCGCCTTCAACGTCCTCGCCCAGGCCGGCAGCTTCCCCGAGGGAGATGACCACACCGACGAGGAGCGCAAGCTGATTAACGAGACCCGCAAGATCCTCGGCGACGACGGGATCCGGGTCAGCGCCACCTGTATCCGGGTGCCGGTCGAGACCGGCCACTCCGAGGCGGTCAACGTCGAGACCCGCGAGCCGCTCGACCCCGAGCGTGCGCGCGAGCTGCTCGCCGCGGCGCCGGGAGTGACCGTCGTCGACGACCCGGCCGCCGGCCGCTACCCGATGGCGATCGACGCCGCCGGCAAGGACGACGTCTTCGTCGGCCGCATCCGCCGTGACCCCGGCAACGAGAAGGCCCTCGACATCTGGGTCGTCTCCGACAACCTCCGCAAGGGCGCCGCCACCAACACCGTCCAGCTCGGCGAGCTCCTGATCGAGCGCGGACTGCTCGGCCGCACCTAGTCGTGGGCATCAGCTTCGCCGAAGGCCTGCTGCTCTTCGGGGGCCTGCTGGCCGTCGTCGCCGCTCTCTCCGGGGTGATGAAGGGGACGGTCCTTTCGGCCTCGGTGCTCTCGGTCGTCCTCGGCTTCGGCCTCGCCGCCGCCGGGGTGGTCGACGTCGACGCCACCGACGAAGCGGTGGTCGAGCTGGTCGAGCTGGCGCTGATCCTCACCCTCTTCTCCGACGGGATGTTCGTCGAGCGCGAGCTACTGCGCAGCCACTGGGGGCCGACCGCCAGGGCGCTGGTGATCGCGATGCCGATCACGATGGGCCTGCTGGCGCTGGCGGCGAAGGGGCTCTTTCCCGCCCTCGGCTGGGCGGAGGCATTCCTCCTGGCGGCGGTCCTCTCGCCGACCGACCCGGTCGTCACCTCAGCGGTGGTCACCTCGCGCCTGGTGCCGAGCAAGGTCCGGCACACGCTCAACCTGGAGTCCGGGCTCAACGACGGGCTGGCGCTGCCCTTCGTCCTCTTCTTCCTGGTACTCGCCTCCCCCGGCGGCGATGCCGGTGCCGAAGCGCTGAAGCTGATCGGGGAGGCAGCGGTCGGCGTCGCGATCGGCGCCGGCCTTGGAATCGCAGCAGGCCGGTTCCATCACCGGTTGCCCGGCGGTGGCATCACCCCTCGCTACGAGGGGATCTACGCGGTCGGCTTTGCCCTGCTCGCCTTCGGGCTGGCCGAAGTGACGATCGGCAACGGGCTGATCGCCGCCTTCGTCTGCGGGATCGCGATGGGGGCGAGCGAGCGCGAAGTGCCGGAAGGCTTCGTCGAGTTCGCCGAGAACAGCAGCGCGATCCTCCAAGTCCTCACCTTCTTCGTCTTCGGCGGCCTGATCTTCGCCACCGGCTTCCACCACGACGTGCCGCCGCTGGTCCTCTTCATCGTCTTCGCTCTGCTCGTCGCCCGGCCGGTCGCGGTGATGCTCTCTTTCCTGCGCACCGGCATTCCCAAGTCGGAGAAGTACTTCATGGCCTGGTTCGGCCCCAAGGGCGTCGCTTCGATGCTCTTCGCCCTCTTCGTCTTCAAATCGGAGGTCCCGGGCCGGGACCTGATCTTCGACGTCGCCGCGATCGCGATCATCACCTCGATCGTCGCCCACGGGCTGACCGACACGGTCGGCGCCAAATGGCTGGCCCGCCGCGTCGGCCTGAAGCCCTGAGGGGTGTCAGGGCAAGGACGCAGGGAGCCCGAATAGCAGCGCTATTCGGGCGACTGAGGACACAGCCATGGCGCCCCTCAGGGCTTCAGACGGTCGCGACGGTGAGGCGCTCCTCGACCCAGCCAGTCGAGGCGATGTGCTTGTTCATCCCCAGCTCCTTCGGCTCGGCGCCGAGGGCGAGGCCGACCAGCTGCGGCAGGTGGAGGACGGCGAGACCGAGGTCGCGGTTGACGACCTTCGCCGCTTCCGGCTGCTGCATGTCGAGGTTGAGATGGCAGAGCGGGCAGGGGGTGACCAGGCAGTCGGCGCCGGAGTCGATCGCGTCGCCGACGTGGGTGCCGGCCTGGCGCAGCGAGGTCTCGCGGTTCATCGTCACCACCGGGAAGCCGCAGCATTTGCGGGCGCCGTCGTACTCGACGACCGTGCCGCCGAGCGTCTCGATCACCTGCTCCAGGTAGATGTCGCGGTCGGGGTGCTCGCCGTAGCCAAGCCGTTCCTTCGGCCGCACGATGTAGCAGCCGTAGAAGGGGCCGACGCGGAGGCCGTTGAGCGGCCGCACGACCTGCTCCTTGAGGCGATCGAGGCCGTAGTCCTCGACCAGCAGCCAGAGGAAGTTCTTGTTGGTGAACCCGTTCTTGTCCTTCTCGTAGGAGAGGCCCTGACCGGAGAGAGCCTCGTTGACGTGGGCGCGGTAGGCGGAATCCGCGTCCAGCCGTTGTTGACACTCTGACTGCGCGCCCTGACAAGTCGAGCAGATGTTCATCATCGAGAGCCCGGTCTGCTGGGCCAGCGCGAAGGTGCGCGCGTTGAGCGTGTCGGCGAGCTCCTGGTTGTGCTCGGCGATCACGCCGGCGCCGCAGCAGTTGGCGCGGTCGAGTTCGACCAGCTCGATTCCGAGTTTCTCGGCGACCAGCGCCATCGAGCCGTGCAGCTCCGGCGTGAAGCCGCGCGAGACGCAGCCCGGCCAGTAGGCGACTTTGATGCTCTCAGCCATTTTTGACCTCCTGGGGGGCGTCCGGATCGGTGGAGCGCTCGATGCCCTTCTCGACGTCCTCGGCGAGCTCACCCTCCTCGCCTTGGATGTACAGGTTCAGTTCCTCGTTGTGCTCCTCGGCGTGCTCGTAGATCGAGCGCACGTCGCTCATCGAGTCCTTCGGCAGGCCGTGATGCAGGCCGGGGATCGCCTGGCGCAGCTTGACCTTACGTTTGCGCAGCGGCCGCAGGATCGTCGGCAACGACTTGATCGTTTCCCGGATGCTGCGTTTGCTCGGTTTCAGCTTGCCTTTGATCCCAGGCGCGTAGGACTCCTGGACCAGCATCGCCTCGTCCAACAGCCCCTTCTTCTCGATCACCTTGACGAAGGCGATCTCGTGGGAGTGGCCGGCGTTGGGGTCTTCGATCCCCTCCTCGCCGGCCTTGCGGCGCAGGCGCATGATCTGGTCCATCGGCGCCACGCCCTTCGGACAGGCGTCGATGCAGCTGAAGCAGTGGGTGCAGTCGTAGATCCCGTGCGGGTCGTCGGCCAGGTCGTGCAGGCGCTCGTGGGTCTCGGCATCGCGCGGGTCGCCGACGAAGCGGTAGGCCTTGGCCAGCGCCGCCGGGCCGATGAAGTCCGGGTCGGCTTCCATCGAGAGGCAGGAGGAGACGCAGGCGCCGCACTGGATACAGGCCATCGACTGGGTGATGTCGATCATCGACTCCGGCTCGACGATGTACTCGCGCTCGGGCGCCTCGCCGTGGGGGAGCAGCCAAGGGGTGACGCGGCGGATCTTGGTCCAGTGGGTCGACTCCATGTCGGTGACAAGGTCCTTGACCACCGGCATGTTGCCCATCGGCTCGATCACGATCGGGGCGTTGTCGACCTTCTCGCCGGAAGCGCTCGCCTTCTTGTTGGCGAGTTCTTGGGCCTCGCCGATCTGGGTCTTGCAGCCGAGCCCGGACTGGCCGTTGATCTTCATCCCGCAGGAGCCGCAGATCGCGGCGCGGCAGGAGCAGCGCACGGCCAGCGAGCCGTCCTCGTTGTCCTTGGCCTGGAGCAGACCGTCGAGCACCGCCAGCGAGGGCTCGAGATCGACGTTGAACTCCTCCCAGTAGGGCCCCTCGCCGCTCTCGGGCTGGAAACGCCGGACTTTGATCGTGTACTCGGCCATTAGTAGGTCCTCTCTTGCGGTTCCCACTGGGTGATGGTGACCTCGGAGTAGGAGATCGCAGGACCGTCGTCGGTCATCTCGAGGTCGATGTGTTTGAGCCACTCCTCGTCATTTCGCTCCGGGAAGTCGGTGCGGTACTGGGCGCCGCGGCTCTCCTTGCGCTCCAGAGCGGCGACGCAGGTGCACTCGGCGTTGTCGAGCATGTACCCGAGCTCGATCGCCCCAAGCAGGTCCTGGTTGAAGACGCTGCCGTGGTCGTCGATGTAGGCGGTCTTGGCCTCCTCCTTGAGGCGCTTGACGATCTCCAGCGCTTCGGTGATCCCGGCCTCGTCGCGGAAAACGGCAACTTTGCCGTCCATCGTCGCGCCCAGCTCGCGCTTGATCTCGGAGATGCGGCGGCCGGAGCCTTTCTCGCGGGAGATGACGTCGGCGATCATCGCCTCCTCCTCCTCGAGCACCTGCTTCGAGGCGCGCGCGTAGTCGATCCGCTTGGCGCGGGCGGCGGCGTCGCGACCGCTGCGCTTGCCGAAGATCAGGGTGTCCAGCAGCGAGTTGGCGCCGAGCCTGTTGCCGCCGTGGACCGAGACGCAGGCGGTCTCGCCGGCCGAGTAGAGGCCGGGGATGTCGGTGCGGCCGTCGACGTCGGTCTTGACCCCGCCCATCGTGTAGTGGTTGCCCGGCTTGATGTGGATCGGTTCGCGGGTGATGTCGACCCCGGCGAAGTCGCGACCGACGAGGACGATCTCGCGCAGCGCCTCGTGGACGCGCTTTTTCGGCACCACGGTGATGTCCAGCGCGACGGTGCCGTCGGGGAAGCCGCGCCCCTCGTTGATCTCGGTCTGCTCGGCGCGGGAGACGACGTCGCGCGAGGCCAGCTCCATCTTGTTCGGCGCGTAGCGCTCCATGAAGCGTTCGCCCTTGGCGTTGAGCAGGTGGGCCCCCTCGCCGCGGGCACCCTCGGTGATCAGGAAGCCCTTGCCCGCCAGCGTCGTCGGGTGGTACTGGATCATCTCCATGTCCATCAGCTTGGCGCCGGCGCGGTAGGCCATCGCGATGCCGTCGCCGGTGCAGATAAGAGCGTTGGTGGTCGGCTGCCAGACCTGGCCGTTGCCGCCGCAGCAGAGGATCACCGACTTGGCCTGGAACAGCTCCATCCGGCCGTCGGCGACGTTGCGGGTGACGACCCCGCAGCACTCGCCGTTCTCGTCCATCGCGAGCGAGGAGCAGAACCACTCCTCGTAGCGGGCGATCTGCTCGGAGTACTTCATCAACTGCTCGTAGAGCACGTGCATGATCGCCTGGCCGGTGATGTCGGCGACGTAGTAGGTGCGGGCGGCGGAGGCGCCGCCGAAGGCCCGGGTGCCGAGTTTCCCCTCCTCGTTACGGTGGAAGGTGACGCCGAGGTGCTCGAGGTGGAGGATTTCCTCCGGCGCCTCGCGGGTCATGATTTCGACCGCGTCCTGGTCGCCGAGGTAGTCGGAGCCCTTGATCGTGTCGAAGGCGTGGGACTCCCAGGAGTCGCCTGGGTTCAGGGCGGCATTGATCCCGCCCTGGGCCGCGTTGGAATGGGAGCGCACCGGGTGGACCTTGCTGATGATCCCGACCGATACGCCTTCCTCGGCGGCGGCGAGAGCGGCACGCTGGCCGGCGAGCCCGGCCCCGATTACGAGTACGTCATGGGATGGCACGGGCGCGGATGCTATACCGGAGAAACCCGATCACGTAGTCGGGATTCGTCACTTTGTAATCCGTCACTCAGAGCCAGCGTTTGCCCAGGCGCCTGGTGGCCGAATCGCTGATCTCGACCGCCCGCTCGAGGGTCTCGAAGTTGACGTGCTCAGCCACGTCGTTGGGCCAGTGGTAGCGGCCCGGCTGCTTCTGGTCGGTGCAGCTGCAGAGCGCCACCGTCTCGTAGCCGGCGACCCGCGGCTCCAGCGCGTCGGTTCCGTTGTAGGTGCGCAGGTTGGGGTAGAGCCAGATGCCTAGCTCCTCGGCGATGCCTGCGACGAAGGCCAGCGCGCGCGGCGGGTAGTCGCGCATCTTCAGGAAGCCCTCGCCCTGCAGCGCCAGCAGGTGGGTGGCGCCGAGCGTCTCCAGGCAGAGGAAGAAGGTGCTCTCGGTCGGCAGCTCGCCGAAGTGGCGCTCGCCGAACGCTTTCATCCCCTCGCTGAAGCTCTCCTCCGAGCCGGCCGAGAGGAGGATCACCCGGACCCCCGCGGGCGGGTCGGCGAGGAAACGTCGCGCCAGCGCCAGCAGGCCGACGACGCCGGTGCCGTTGTCGTTGGCGGCGGGGACCGAATCGCGGCTGCCGATGTCGGCCATCGCGGCGATGCTGCCGAGGCCGAGGACGAGACCGAGCTTGACGAGGAGGCGGCGGCCGGTGAGGGCGCCGAGGGCGGCCAGCACCGGGCCGCCGACCACCGGCGCCATCAGCGGCGGGCTGGTGTCGGTGCGCTCGAGCATCCCGAGGCGGTCGGCCAGCTCGGGAATCGCCGGGTGGAAGACGAGGCCCGAGTGGGGCGCGTCGTGGTGGGCGCTGATCACGATCGTCCGCTCCGCCTGCGGGTCGCCGAGCTCGCAGACGACGTTGTACGTGGTGCGGGTGGGCAGGAGCCGGCGCAGCCTGCGCTTGCCAGGCGGGAAGTCGTCGGCCATCGCGCCCGCCCCGACCGTGCCGAGCAGGGTGCCGAGGACGCGGCGGCCGCGCAGCGCCGCGATCGCGCCGAGGGAACCGAGCGCCGCACCGATCCCCAGCGGCCACCAGTAGGTGCCGTGGGCGGGCTCGGCCTCGATTCGGGCCTCTGCGCCAAGCTCGCTGAGCTGGCCGACCAGCCACTCGGCCGCCTGGCGCTCGCCGTCGGAGGCCGAGGGGCGCTCGATCCGCTCCAGTTCCTCCAGCCGCTCTCGCAGCCAATCAGCTTCGCCGGCCATCGCCTGGGGAAGCTAGCCGCTTACCATGGGCGGATGCTCGGCGGTGGCTCGATCACGCTCTTCCGCTTCCGCGGGATCAAGGTCTCCGTCGACTGGTCCTGGTTCATCGCCCTCTTCTTGGTCATCCTCTACATGACCGACTTCTTCGAACGGCTGCTCGGAGGGGGAGGCTCGACGCCGTTCCTGCTGGGGGTGCTCGCCGCGGCCGGGTTCTTCGGCTCGATCCTTCTGCACGAGTTCGGGCACGCGGTGGTGGCGATGCGCAACGGGATCGGCATCTCCAGCATTCAGCTCTGGATCTTCGGCGGGATGGCGCGGATGGACCGCGAAGCCGACTCGCCGGCGACCGAGCTGAAGGTTGCCCTGGCCGGTCCGGCGGTGACGGCGGCGATCGCGATCGTGCTCGCCGCGGTGGGGACCGTCGCGGCAGGGCCGAACGGGTTCTGGGAGGCGGTGGTGCTGGAAACGCGCTCCGACGTCTCCGGCCCGATGGCCCTGGTCGCCTGGCTGGTCACGATCAACATCCTGATCCTCGTCTTCAACATGCTCCCCGCCTATCCGATGGACGGGGGGCGGGTCGCCCGCGGGATCGCTTGGTGGCGCACGGGCAACCGCAACCAGGCGACCCGCTTCGCCGCCAATCTCGGGCGGGTCTTCGCCTACCTCTTCATCGCCGGCGGCATCGCGCTCGCCTTCGCCGGCTACATCTTCACCGGCGTCTGGCTGGCGCTGGTCGGGATGGTGATCAACGGCTCCGCCCGCGGTGCGGCGATGCAGACCGCGCTGACCGACCGGGTCGGCGACGTCCGCGTCGCCGACGTGATGGACCGCGAGCCGGTGGCGATCCCCGGCGACCTCAGCGTCGAGCAGGCCCTCGACGAGTACTTCCTCCGCTATCGCTGGCCCTGGTTCCCGGTCGTCGATGCCGCGCACCGCTTCCTCGGCCTCGTCCAGCGCGACCGCGCCGACGAGGTGCCGGAGATATCGCGCTCCAGCTCCCACGTTTCCGACCTGGTCGACCACGACATTGGCCTCTTTGTCCGCGATGACACCCCCCTCGACTCCCTGCTCGCCAACCAGAACCTGCGCCGCCTCGGAGCGCTGATGGCGGTAGACGCCGAAGGCCGCCTCTCAGGCGTGATCACGATCGAGCAGGTAGGTCGAGCCTTCCGGGACGGCCCCGCGCCCTAACCCGCAAAGTCCGCCTTCACCCCGATCGCGAGGGGGCGAAAACCAAGCGCGGCAGAGCTTTTCCCTCTCATGGATGGAAAACCTCTGCCGCGGGGGCAGCAATTGGCAGCGCTCGCAGCTCGGCAACATGGTGTGGTCTCGACTCGGCAGCTGCGGCGGTTGGGCATTTCCCACTCGTCCGTCGAAAAGGCGGTACGTGGCGGGCGGCTTCATCGGCTTCATCAAGGCGTCTTCGCGTTGGGGCATACGAACCTCTCGTTGAAGGGACGGTGCCTGGCGGCAGTTCTGGCTTCCGGTCCGCATTCGCTGCTCAGTCACTACTCGGCTGGTTGGCTTCTGGGACTGATCTCGACCCGACCGGTTCCGGTTCATGTGACGACGCCCCTACCCCGCAGGAAGCGAGACCGGGTTCGGATTCATCCCTCGCGAACCCTGATCGATGCTGACCGCGCGTTAGAGGAGGGGATCCCGGTCACCTCCTTTGCCCGCACCGCGCTAGACCTCGCGGGGGTCCTTCGCTTTCGCAGCCTGCGCAAGCTCCTTCGCCGCTCCGAGGAGCTGGAGGTTTTCGACCTCCCAGACTTCCTTTCGGTTCTCGACCGCAACCGCGGACACCGTGGGAGTCGCAAGCTCGAGCGCGCCATTGCCATCTACGAGCCGCCGCGACTCACCCGATCGGAGCTCGAGCGCGAATTCCTGGCGCTGGTCGAAAAGGATGGGCTGGGATCTCCCGCCACTGCCTTCAACGTCGCCGGCTACGAGCTGGACGTCTACTGGCCGGAGCTGAGGTTCGCGGTCGAACTCGACGTCTACGCGACTCACGGGACGCATGAACCCTTCGAGGAAGACCGGCAGCGCGACGAGGATCTGAAGCTGGCCGGCGTCGAGCTGACCCGCGTCACGGGTCATCGCTTTGAGCAGGAACCGCGCCAGGTGATGGATCGCATCCGCCGGCTCCTGACTCAGCGCCGGAGCCAGCTCACAACCTGGTGAGCTAGACCGCCGGGCGGTGGCGCTCGATGATGCGGCCGAAGTCGGTGCCGGCCGGGAGGGTGCCGAAGGCCTGGCCCCAGTCGCCGGAGAGGCGGGAGGCGCAGAAGGCGTCGGCGACCGCCTCGTCGCCGTAGCGGATCAGCAGCGAGCCCTGCAGGGCGAGGGCCATCTTCTCGACCACGCGGCGGGCGCGGGCCTCGATCGTCTCCAGGTCGCCGGGCAGCTCCTCGCGCAGGGAATCGGCGAAGGCGGCCAGGCGGGGCTCGGAGGCAGCACCCTCGCCGACCTCGGCGAAGTAGGCCTCGAGCGAGGCCGGGCTCTTGACCATCGCCCGCAGCACGTCGAGGCATTGGACGTTGCCGGACCCCTCCCAGATCGAGTTGAGCGGACTCTCGCGGAAGAGACGCGGCAACCCCGACTCCTCGACGTAGCCGTTGCCGCCGAGGCACTCGAGCGACTCGCCGGCGTGCATCACGGCCCGCTTGCAGATCCAGTACTTGAGCACGGCGTTGGCGACGCGCTTCAGCTGCGCAGCCTCCTCATCGCCGGCGATCGCTTCGTCGTAGGCGCGGGCGAGGCGCATGGCGCCGATCGTCGCCGCCTCCGACTCGACCGCGAGGTCGGCGAGGACGTTCCGCATCAGCGGCTGCTCGACCAGCTCGCGGCCGAAGACCGAGCGGTGCTCGGCGTGATGGATCGCCTGCGCGACCCCGGCCCGCATCCCGGTGGCGCCGCCGATGACGCAGTCGAGGCGGGTGTGGTTGACCATCTCGATGATCGTCCGCACCCCGGCACCCTCCTCGCCGACGAGCCATGCCGAGGCCGAGTCGAACTCGACCTCGCTGGAGGCGTTGGAGCGGTTGCCGAGCTTGTCCTTGAAGCGCTGCAGGCGGAAGCGATTGCGAGCGCCGTCCGGGGTCCAGCGCGGAAAGAGGAAGCAGGAGATGCCGCCGTCGGCCTGGGCGAGGACGAGGAAGGCGTCGCACTGGGGCGCGGACATGAACCACTTGTGGCCGCTCAGCTCGTACTCGGCGCCGGGTCCGCCGCCGTTCACCGGCCGCGCCACGGTGGTGTTGGCGCGGACGTCGGTGCCGCCCTGCTTCTCGGTCATCCCCATCCCGGCCAGGGCGCCCAGCTTCTCCGGGGCCGGCGCGTTGGCCAGGTCGTAGACGGCTGAGAGGAAGCGCGGCTCCCACTCGGCCGCAAGCTCCGGCTGGGTGCGGAGCGCCGGGATCACCGAGTAGGTCATCGAGATCGGGCAGCCGATCCCGGCCTCGGCCTGCGACATGCACATGAAGGCGGCGCCGCGGGCAACGTGGGCGCCCGGCCGGGGGTCCTTCCAGGGGGAAGAGTGGAGCTCGAAGCCGACACCCGCCGTCATCAGCTCGTGCCAGGCAGGGTGAAACTCCGGAATGTCTACCCGGTTGCCGAAGCGGTCGTGGGTCTTCAGCTTCGGCCCGTTCTCGTTCGCCAGGCGCCCCAGCTCCTGAGCCTTCTCGCTGCCGGCGTACTCGCCGACCGCCGCGATCCGCTCCAGGTCCCACTCCGCGCCCTCGCGGCGCACCGCTTCGCCAAGGACCGTGTCGGCCTTGAAGACGTTGTAGTCGCTCAGCGGCGGGGGCTGGTTGACCACCTCGTGGTTGCCGAAGGTCTTGCGCTCGACGGTTGCCATCGGCTGCTGATTGTGCCATGCCCTGGCCGGTCGGCCAGGGCGCCGGGTAGATAGCATCGCCCGCCGGTGGCGAAGATCTCTGTCAAGAACCCGGTCGTCGAGCTCGACGGCGACGAGATGACCAGGATCATCTGGTCGTTCATAAAAGAGCAGCTGATCCTCCCCTACCTCGACCTCGAGCTGAAGTACTACGACCTCGGGATCGAGAGCCGCGACGCGAGCGAAGACCGGATCACGGTCGAAGCCGCGGAAGCGATCAAGGAGTACGGCGTCGGGGTCAAGTGCGCAACGATCACCCCGGACGAGGCGCGGGTCGAGGAGTTCGGCCTGAAGGAGATGTACCGCTCGCCGAACGGGACGATCCGCAACATCCTCGGCGGGGTCATCTTCCGCGAGCCGATCGTGATCTCGAACGTGCCGCGGCTGGTGCCGGGATGGACCAAGCCGATAGTGATCGGCCGCCACGCCTTCGGCGACCAGTACAGAGCGAGCGACCTGGTCGTGCCCGGCGAGGGGACGCTGACCCTTACCTACACGCCCAAGGACGGCACCGAGCCGGTCGAGCTGGACGTATACGACTTTCCCGGCGGCGGAATCGCGATGGCGATGTACAACCTCGACGACTCGATTCGCGAGTTCGCCCGCGCTTCGATGCGCTACGGCCTCGACCGCGGCTTCCCGGTCTACATGTCGACCAAGAACACGATCCTCAAGCGCTACGACGGCCGCTTCAAGGACCTCTTTGCCGAGGTCTACGAGGCCGAGTTCAAGAGTGAGTTCGAGGCCGCAGGCCTCACCTACGAACACCGTCTGATCGACGACATGGTCGCCGCCGCCCTGAAGTGGGAGGGCGGCTACGTGTGGGCTTGCAAAAACTACGACGGCGACGTTCAGTCCGACACCGTTGCCCAGGGGTTCGGTTCGCTCGGCCTGATGACCAGCGTGCTGATGAGCGCCGACGGCAGCACCGTCGAGGCCGAGGCGGCCCACGGCACCGTCACCCGTCACTACCGCCAGCACCAGGAAGGCAATCCCACTTCCACCAACCCGATCGCATCGATCTTCGCCTGGACCCGCGGGCTCGCCGCCCGCGGACGCATGGACGACACCCCCGAGGTCTCGCAGTTCGCGGAGACGCTTGAGCGCGTCTGTGTCGAGACCGTCGAAAGCGGGAAGATGACCAAAGACCTGGCCCTGCTGGTGGGTGGCGGCCAGGAGTTCCAGACCACGCAGGAGTTCCTCGCCTCGATCGACGAGAACCTTCAGCGCGCGATGGCCTGACGCTCTTCCAAACCCCGAAATCCGAGGAGACGATTTAGTGAGCACCACCCCTGTGAAGGTCACCGTTACGGGCGCCGCCGGCCAGATCGGCTACGCCCTCCTGTTCCGCATCGCAAGCGGCCAGATGCTCGGGCCCGACCAGCCGGTCGAGCTGAGCTTGCTGGAGATCCCCCAGGCGGTCAAAGCCGCCGAGGGCACGGCGATGGAGCTCGACGACTGCGCCTTTCCCCTGCTGAGCCGGATCGACATCAGCGACGACCCCAAGCAGGCCTTCGACGGCTGCAACGTCGGCCTCCTGGTCGGCGCCCGGCCGCGCGGCCCCGGCATGGAGCGTGCCGATCTGCTCGAGGCCAACGGCGGCATCTTCAAGCCGCAGGGCGAAGCGATCAACGCCGGCGCCGCCGACGACATCAGGGTCCTGGTGGTGGGCAACCCGGCCAACACCAACTGCCTGATCGCGATGTCGAACGCATCCGACGTGCCGCGCGAGCGGTTCACGGCGATGATGCGGCTCGATCACAATCGGGCGATCTCGCAGGTTGCCAACAAGCTCGGCAAGCCGGTCTCCGCGGTCACCAACATGACCGCCTGGGGGAACCACTCCCCGACCCAGTACCCCGACCTGGTCAACGCCAAGGTCGACGGGCAGAGCGCCTGGGATGCGGTCGACGACGAGTCCTGGATTGCTGATGAGTACATCCCACGGGTGGCCAAACGCGGGGCGGAGATCATCGACGCCCGCGGCGCCTCCAGTGCCGCCTCGGCCGCCAACGCCGCGATCGACCACGTCCACGACTGGGTGCTGGGCACTCCGGACGGTGACTGGGTCTCGATGGCGGTGCCCGCCGACGGCTCCTACGGGATCGGCGAGGGCATCATCTGCGGCATGCCCTGCAGCTGCAGCGGCGGCGAGTGGAGCATCGTCCAGGGCCTCGACGTGCCCGACTTCTCACGCGAGCGGATCGATCGCAGCGTGATGGAGCTGCAGGAGGAGCGCGACGCCGTCAGTCAGCTCGGCCTGGTCTGACATTCGCCTTACATGACTAAATGAAAGAGGCCGGCAATTGCCGGCCTCTTTCATTAGGTAACGGTTGGTACCGATCAGCCGCCGGCCGGGTAGTACTGCCGGCCTTTCTTCTTCACCCGACCCTCTTTCTCAAGGTCACCAAGCACCCGGTAGAGGTAGTTGGGCTTGATTTTCATCGTCTTGGCGACGTCCGAGGCGCTGATTCCAGGCTGACTTTCAATCAGTTTCACAGCCTGGTCGGCACGGGTACCGCCGCGGCGTTTACGGCGACGGCGCGGAGCGGTGGGGGTGGATGAGGAGGTGGCAGTGGCTTTTTTGGCGCTGCCGCGCGGCCGGCCGGGGCCGCGGCGAACGGCTTTGCCGCCAAGCGCAGCGAGTGCCTGCTCGGCCTGCTTGATCTGCTCCTCCAGCTCGCGAATCGTCCTCTCCAGGGCGTCGCGAGCCACGTCCAAATGATTACCGGGGGGCATCTAGTTCCTTTCCATCCAAATCAGACTTACCTGATGGGAGTCTGGCAGAGTCACACCACACTGTGACACTCGATTGGACTAATTCAACAATTAGATGGACGAACGGTTGCCGTTCGGTCAGGTGCTGGGGAACCTGGCGGGAAACCGCTCGGGGTTCGTAAAGAGACGAACCGCCTGGATCGCGCCGTCGGCGATCTCGACCGCGACGATGCTGAGGAAACCGTGCTCGGCGCTGTCCATTCGAACGCCTGGATCGCCGTTGACGAGCATGGGGGTGAAGACGGGATCGGCAGGGAAGGTGTCCTTGCGCTGCACGCCGACCATGAAGCGGGCGACCTTGTCGGCTCCGTAGATCGGTTTGCGCGCGGCGGTGACCACACCGCCGCCGTCGGAGTACATGATTGCGTCGGCGGCCAGCAGGTCGCGGATCTGGTCGACGTCGCCGGAGGCCGCGGCTAGGAGGAAGGCGTCGGCGAGGCGCCGGCGCTCCTCCTCTGCCACCGCCCGTCGCCGGCTTGTGTCGCCGGCATGGTCGCGGCCACGCTTGGCGATCTGCCGCACGTTGGACGGCGTGCGGTCGAGGATGTCGGCGATTTCCGCATACTCGAGATCGAAGACGTCGCGGAGAACCAGCACCGCGCGTTCGACCGGGTTCAGCCGCTCCAGCGCTCCGAGCAGGGCGAGGTCAAGGCGCTCCGCCTCGATCGCCACGGCTTCCGGCGTCTCGGGGTCGGTCAGCAGGGGCTCCGGCAGCCACGGCCCGACGTAGACCTCGCGCCGGGCCCGCGCCGAGCGCAGCCGGTCGAGCGCGAGCCGGGTGGTGACGGTGACGAGGAAGGCTTCAGGGTTGCGGACCGCCTCGGCGTCCGCCTGCTCCCAGCGCAGCCAGGCGTCCTGGGCGACGTCCTCGGCCTCGGTCAGCTCGCCCAGCAGGCCGTAGGCGATGCCGAGCAGGCGGGGACGGCAGGCGATAAAGGCGTCCTCTCTCACGCTGGAAGCGGCACCCGGCTGCGCAGGACGGTTGCCGCCGCGGCGGCGCCGCTGGCGAGCGCCCCGTCGACTAGCCAGCCCTCGGGGCCGACCCAGTCGCCGGCGAGGTAGAGACCCTCGCCGCGGTCGACCCCCGGCCGGCCCGGGAGACCTCCGCCGCCCGGGGTGGGGGTCGCCGAGACCGCGACCATGCGCGGCAGGAAGCGTTCGAGCGTTGCTTGCTGGCGCCATCCAGGCTGCACCGCATCGGCCATCTCCTCGAGGGCCGCCCGCGGTTCGCGGCTGTAGCTGGCGAGCGTGAGCAGGACCCCGTCGCGGTGATCGGGCGGCGAGTGGCGCGAGAGGTAGGTCGGCTTGTCGACGCCGAGGGCGAAGCGCCGCGAGCGGCGCGGCAGACTGCGCAGGCCGAGGTCGAGGACGCTCAGCTCGGCGGGCGGTCCGGGCGCTGCCGGAGCTCGCTTGCCGAGCAGCCGGGCGACCGCCTCGGGCCCGCCGGCGGCGACGACCACGGCGTTTGCCCGCAGGGTCTCACCGTCGAGGGCCACCCGCCACCCGTCCGAATCGCGCTCGAGGCCTCGCACCGCGGCTCGGGTCCGCAGCGTTGCGCCGGCCTGGTCGGCGTTCGCGGCGAGGGCGTCGACCAGCGACTGCCAGCCGCCGCGCAGGTAGCGAACCCCCGGCAAGAGGCCGAGCTTCAGCTGGATTGCGGCGACGTCGGCGCTGAGGCTCTCCTGGTCGGCGACGAAGGTGGTGACCCTGATCAGAGCAGCCGCCGAGGCCCGCCCCCGCTCCGAGGGCAGGCTCTGCCGCAGCCACTCCCCAGCGGAGATTCCCGCCAGGTCCTCGGGCCTGGTCCGCCGCATCCCGAGGAACCAGCGACCGAGCTGCCCCGACCCGCCCGGCGTCCGCTTCACCTTTCCCTGGCGCGGGAAGACCGAGGCGGCGGAGGTGGGATTCCACCAGTCCAGCTCGATTCCCGAGGCTCGCAGCTCGCGCATCGCCGGACCACCGGCGTAGAAGGCGTGCGGCCCCTGATTGAGGATGAACCCGCCGCGCTCCTCCGAAGCGGCCCGCCCGCCGAAATGGGAGCCCGCCTCCAGGAGCACCGTCTCGATCCCGCCGGCCGCCAGCCTGCTCGCCGCGATCAGCCCTGCGGGCCCGCCGCCTATCACCACCGCTTTTCCAATTCCATTCATGCCCTCTAGACGAGGAAGCATGTCGCGTTGTGACAGCCGTGGGCCGAAAGTCAGGAGCGGTACTTGCTGCGCTTCTTCGGATACGTCCTGAAGACGTGATCCCAGAGCGGCGAGGAGACGCCGTAGCCGGCACTGTGATCCTGGAAGTGGTGGCGCATGTGGTGTTCGCGCAGCCGCTTGCCGGAATCGCTCTTGGGGACGAAGTGGTGGACGTAGTAGTGCGTGTAGTCGTAGAAGAGGTAGCCGAGGAGGAAGCCGCCGAAGAGCGGGAAGGCGGCGTCGCCGAGGAGCGCCCAGAAGCCGAAGAAGAAGAGTGCCGCGAGCGGGATCGAGACCGACGGCGGCATCACCAGGCGCATCTTGTCGTTGGGATGGTCGTGGTGGATGCCGTGGATGACGAAGTGCATGCGGCGGCCAAAGGCGTTGTCGGGCTCCCAGTGGAAGACCAGCCGGTGCAGCCAGTACTCGGTCAGGGTCCAGACGGCGCCGCCGGCCAGGGTCAGCAGCAACAGCTGCCAGACGGCGTAGCCGCGATCGGCTCCCAGCCACTCCATCGCCGCCACCACCGGGACGAAGATGATCGCCGGCACCGCGGGGTGGACCCGGGAGAAGAAGTTGAGGAAGTCGCTTTTGAAAAGTGGCGGAGAAGCGGAGAGCTTCTCGCTGCGTGAATGACCCTCCATCGCCCCCGATCTTAGCGCCGGCGACCCGCGTTTCCGCAAGACGCAGGGAAGCTGTGACGAAGCTGTTTCAAAGAGGTAGCGATTTGCGGAAACGACCCTCGCGGCTACCCGGGGCGGGTGCCAATATGCCGCCGATGCCGCGCAAGCCCAAGCCTCCGACCTGCGAAGACTGCTATTTCCGCAAGCACGGCCTCTGCGCGCTGGAGCTGAACGAGGCCTGCACCACCTTCCGCGCCAACAGGCCTGAGGGCTTAGTACCCCCTCGCCAGCCAGTTCTCCTCATGCGAGCCCCTCGCTGGGCCTCGCGCCCCGCCTAGCTCCTCCCGGCGGGCTATTTTGTGGCCCATGCCCCAGCGTGATCTATATGTCGACTGGAGCCGGGCCAGGTACGTGACCCGTCGCTCGACTGGCTTCTCTCCCAACGTCGACGTCTACTACTGCGGCGAACCGCAACGGGCGATCGTCAAGGTCGACCTCGCCGGCATCGAGCTGAGCGAGGTCGGGATCGAGGTCAGCGGCCGGCACCTGGCGATCGTCGGCGAGCGCCACCTGCAGGAGACCGAAGGCCGCGTCTACCAGCAGATCGAGATCCCCTCGGGCTCCTTCCGCCGCGTCGTCGAGCTGCAGGTCGAGGTCGACGCCGAGCGGGCCAATGCCACCTACGAAGAGGGAATCCTGCGAATCGAGCTGCCGCTGCGCGACCCCGGCGAGACCACCCGCCGGGTCCCGATAGGCCGTAAGTGATGGAGGGCGCACCGGTCCTCGAAGTGGTCGACGCACCGCTCGATGCGGAGGACGCGTTCCTGGCCAGCCAGCCGCTGCCCGAGGCGCTGCCGGTCCTGCCGCTGCGCGACACGGTCGCCTTCCCCGAGACCCTGGCCCCGCTGGCGGTCGGCCAGGAGCGCTCGATCCAGCTGATCGACGACGTCCTCGGCACCAACCGGATGCTGGCGATGGTCACCGCCCGCGACCCCGAGAACGAGGTCCCGGGCCCGGACGACCTCTACCGCGTCGGCGTCGTCGGCGCCGTCGCCCGGATGGTGAAAATCCCCGACGGAACGCTGCGGATCCTGGTCCAGGGGATGCAGCGGGTAAAGCTCGGCGACTTCGTCACCGAGCAGCCCTACATGGTCGCCCGGGTCAGCGAGATGCCGGACCTGATCGAGCCGAGCCAGGAGCTGGAGGCGCTGAGCCGCAACGTCCAGCGCACCTTCTCGGAGATCGTCGAGCAGATTCCCTACCTGCCGGAGGAGCTGCAGATGGCGGTCGCCAACATCGAGGACCCCTCCGACCTTGCCCACCTGATCGCCGGAGCGCTGCGGATCGGCACCGAGGAGAAGCAGAAGCTGCTGGAAGAGGTCGACGTCGCCAAGCGGCTGCGCCACCTCTCACGAATCCTCGCCCGCGAGCTCGAGGTGGTCCAGCTCGGCAGCCAGATCCAGTCCCAGGTCCAGTCGGAGATCGACAAGGGCCAGCGCGAGTTCTTCCTCCGCCAGCAGCTGAAAGCGATCCAGGAGGAGCTCGGCGAGGAGGACGAGCAGCTCGCCGAAGCAAACGAACTGCGGGAGAAAATCGAGGCGGCGAACCTGCCCGAACATGCCCTGAAAGCCGCCGAGCGCGAGCTCTCGCGGCTGGAGAAACTGCCGCCGGCCGCGGCCGAGCACGGCGTCATCCGCACCTACCTGGAGTGGCTGGTCGAGCTGCCCTGGTCGGTCGAGACCGAGGACAACCTCGACATCAAGCACGCCCGCAAGGTGCTCGACGCAGACCACTACGACCTGGAGAAGGTCAAGGACCGGATCCTCGAGTACCTGGCGGTGCGCAAGCTCAACCCCGACTCGCCCGGTCCGATCCTCTGCTTCGTCGGCCCGCCCGGCGTCGGCAAGACCAGCCTCGGCAAATCGATCGCCAAGGCGCTCGGGCGCGAGTTCGAGCGCATCTCCGTCGGCGGCGTCCGCGACGAGGCCGAGATCCGGGGCCACCGCCGCACCTACATCGGCGCCATGCCCGGCACGATCGTCCGCGCCCTGCGCGACAGCGGCTCCCGCAACCCCGTCTTCATGATCGACGAGATCGACAAGATGGGCGCCGACTTCCGCGGCGATCCCTCCTCGGCGATGCTCGAGGTCCTCGACCCGGCGCAGAACGACTCCTTCCGCGACCACTATCTCGACCTCGAGTTCGACCTCTCCGATGTCATGT
>JBJMKP010000015.1:0-74238 GCA_045805745.1 Solirubrobacterales bacterium | reverse complement strand
GTGCCCCCACGCTACACCGCCTCGGTATCCAGGCCTTCGAGCCCGTTCTGGTCGAGGGCAAGGCGATCAAAATCCATCCGCTCGTTTGTACTGCCTTTAACGCGGATTTCGACGGCGACCAGATGGCGGTCCACGTGCCGCTGTCCGCCGAGGCCCAGGCCGAGGCGCGGATCCTGATGCTGTCGGCGAACAACATCCTCTCGCCCGCACACGGCGCGCCGCTGGCGACGCCGACCCAGGACATGGTGCTCGGTATCTACTACCTCACCTACGGCCCCGACGAGGCCGAACTGGCCAAGATCGACGAGGGGCTGAAGGCCGGCAAGGGCGCGGCGAAGAACGGCTCCGCGCCGAAGACCTTCCGGTCCTCGCAGGAGGCCGAGCTCGTCTACGAGAACGGCGGCTGCAAGCTGCATGACCATGCCGAGTACCGGCGGGCCGGGCGCGGGCACTTCCTGACCACGGTCGGGCGGATCATCTTCAACGAGAAGATCGAGCGCGCCCTTGCCGACGCTCTCGAAGAGGACTTCGATCCGGACAAGTTCGAGTTCGTCAACTTCTCGCTGAAGAAGAAGGACATCAACCAGATGGTCTCCGACCTGGTCGAGGCCTACGGTGCGCCGGCGGTCTCGCAGGTGCTCGATGCCTTCAAGGACCTCGGCTTCCACTACGCCAGCCAAGCCGGGATCACGGTCTCCAAGAACAACGTAGTCTCGCCGCCCGCGAAGGCGGAGATCCTCGATCGCTACGAGAAAGAGACGGCTGCGATCCAGCAGCAGTACGACGAGGGCTACATCACCGCCGAGGAGCGTCACGAGGCGGTGACGGCGCACTGGAACCGGGCTACCGACGAGGTCGCCCAGGCGATGGAGGACAACCTCGACACCCTGAACCCGATCTTCATGATGGCCAACTCGGGCGCTCGCGGATCGTTCAAACAGATCCGCCAGCTGGCCGGGATGCGCGGCCTGATGGCCAACCCGAAAGGGGAAATCATCGAGCGGCCGATTAAGGCCAACTTCATGGAGGGGCTCTCCGTCCTCGAGTACTTCATCTCCACCCACGGCGCCCGAAAGGGTCTAGCCGACACGGCGCTGAGGACGGCCGACTCCGGCTACCTCACCCGTCGTCTGGTCGACGTCGCCCAGGACGTGATCGTGCGTGACGAGGACTGCAAAACCAAAGACCACATCGAGATGGTCCTGCGCAAGGACGATGGCTCGCTCAACGACAACCTGTTCGGTCGTCTGGCGGCGAAAAAGCTCGAAACCAAACGCGGTCGCGAGCTGCTCAAGCGCAACCAGGAAATCACCCTGACCGACGTCGAGGCGATCGCCGAGGCCTTCGGCGACGAGGAGATCAAGATTCCGGTCCGCTCCGCGCTCAAGTGCGAGGCCGAATCCGGAGTCTGCCGCTCCTGTTACGGAATCGCTCCGGCGACCGGGTTCACCGTCAACATCGGCGACGCGGTGGGCATCATCGCCGCCCAGTCGATCGGCGAGCCCGGCACCCAGCTGACCATGCGCACCTTCCACACCGGAGGTGTCGCCGGCCAGGACATCACCCAGGGTCTGCCGCGCATCGTCGAGCTCTTCGAGGCGCGTAAACCGAAGGGTCTTGCACAGATGGCCGAGGCCGCCGGCAAGGTCGGGATCGAAGAAACCGACAAAGCCCTGAAAGTGATCGTCACCGAGTCCAGCGGCGAGGAGCACAGCTACAGCTTCCCGCTGCGCACCCGGCTGCACGTCGCCGACGGCGACAAGGTCGAGGCCGGCCAGCAGCTGAACGAGGGCTCGCTCTACCCGGCTGACCTGCTGGCGATCCGCGGGCGCACCGCGGTTGAGGTCTACCTCGTGGAAGAGGTGCAGAAGGTCTATCGCGCCCAGGGCGTCGACATCAACGACAAGCACATCGAGCTGATCGCCCGCCAGATGCTGAAGAAGGTGCGGATCGATTCGAAGGGATCGACCAGCCTCCTTCCCGGGCAGCTGGAGGATCGCGGCAGCCTCAAACGGCTCAACAAGAAGATCAAGGAAGAGGGCGGCTCGCCGGCCAAAGGCGAGGAGGTCATCCTCGGGATTACCAAGGCCTCGCTGGCGACCGAGTCATTCCTCTCGGCGGCTTCGTTCCAGGAGACCACCAAGGTGCTCACCGACGCCGCGCTCGAGGGCAAACGAGACCGGCTCGTGGGCCTGAAGGAGAACGTGATCATCGGCAAGCTGATCCCAGCCGCGACCGGCCTCAAGCACTACCGGACGGTCGCGATTGAGCCCGCCGAACCGATCGCGGCTCCGGGCGACGAGGACCTGCTCGAGGACGAGGAGCTCGCTGCGGAACTCGGCGTCGACGGGGTCGAGGCTCCGGCCGAGGGCTTCGGCACCTCCTTCGCCGAGGAGCTCGAGGAGCTCGCCCAGGAGATCGAGTCCACCTCCGAGGAGCCCAAATAGCCTCGTGTGGGTTAGTACGGATGTGTGCTGCTCGTAGAAGTGGGTAAATCACCAGTACCCCAAGAAAACGAGAGTTTCATCTTGAGGTGCTTCATTTCTCCTTGACGCCGAAGGCCGGGTCCACCGCCCGGCCTTCGGCGTGTCTATAGCCGGGCACGGCGATTGGCCGCTCAGCCAGTCCGGTAGATTTCTCGCCCATGGAGTCCACGGAGAAGGTCTGCATCATCGGCGCCGGCGGCTCGGGGATCGTTGCCGCGCAGGTGCTGGACGCGAAGGGGATCCCTTTCGACTGCTTCGAGAAGGGCTCCTACATCGGTGGCAACTGGTGCTTCGAAAACGACAACGGGATGTCGTCCGCCTACCGCTCGCTGCACATCAACACCTCGCGGCGGGTGATGGCCTTCAAAGCGCTGCCGATGCCCGACCACTTCCCCGACTACCCGAACCACTTTCAGATGGCGGCATACTTCGACGAATTCGCCGACCACTTCGGGCTGCGGGAGAAGATCAGCTTTCGCACCGAGGTGGTGAAGGTGGATCCGGTCGACGGGGCCTGGGCGGTGACCACGCGCGGGGAAAGCGGGGCGGAGGCAACCGGCCGCTACCGTGCCGTGCTGGTCGCCAACGGCCACCATTGGGACCCGCGCTGGCCGGAACCCGCCTTCCCCGGGTCGGATGAGTTCGAGGGCGAGCAGCTGCACGCCCACCACTACCGCGAGCCGGACGTCCTGCGCGGCAAGCGGGTCCTGGTCCTGGGTCTCGGCAACTCCGCCGTTGACATCGCCGTCGAGTCCTCGCGAATCGCTGACAAGACCCTCCTTTCCACCCGCCGCGGCGCCTACGTCATCCCCAAGTACGTCAACGGCAAGCCGATCGACGAGCTCTCGAACCCGATCGTGTCGATGACGCCCCTGGCGGTCCAGCGATTCTTCGCGATGCGAGCTCTCGGCGTCGCCTCCGCCGCCGACCCCAGCGCCTACGGCCTGCCGAAGCCCGACCACAAGCTTTTCGAGGCCCATCCGACCGTCTCTTCGGAGCTGCTGCCGCGACTCGGTCACGGCGACATCGCGGTCAAGCCCAACATCGGCAGCTACCCCGGCGGCCGCACGGTCCGTTTTGTCGACGGCAGCGAGGAGGAGATCGACCTCGTCGTCTACTGCACTGGCTACAAGATGACCTTCCCGTTCTTCGACCCGAAGGTGCTCTCGGCGCCGGAAAACCGCCTACCGCTCTACCGCCGCGTGGTCTCGGTCGAGCGCCCGGGCCTCTACTTCATCGGCTTCATCCAGCCGCTGGGCCCGATCATGCCGCTGGCCGAGGCACAGTGCGAATGGGTCGCCGACCTGCTCGCCGGCAAGGCGACGCTACCGGCGGCAGGGGAGATGAAGCGGGAGATCTCGCAGGAAGAACGGAAGCAGGCGAAGCGGTTCGTCAGCTCGAAGCGTCATACCGTCGAGGTCGATTTCCATCCTTACCTGCGCGAGATCCGGCGCGAGCGAAAGCGGGCTGCGCAGCCGGCTTGACGACCCGGGTTCGCCCGCCGGGCGGGCAATCGGGTACGGGCAGCGCGGCACCCCCGCCATGGGGCCCGCCGCGGCGCGGTCCGCGAGGCAGGTGCGGCCGCGGCCGCCGCTTGAAACCGCCGCCGTCCTCGTCGATCGCCGTCTCCGGTTCGTCGTGCTGCTTGGCAGCCCAATAGACGAGCCACATCGATGCCAAGACCGGAATCTTGAGCACCACGAGCAGAAAGAAGATCGGCCAGAACCCCGTCATCACAGTCAGTGTAGAGAGGTGGCCCAGGCGCTCAGCGCCTCGACGTGCCCCTCCTCCAGCCCGAGATGAGGCTCAGTTGGCACCAGCAAAGTCGGCGCCGGGCGGCGTTCGGCCCACTCGAAGCAGCTGGGGTCGAAGTTGTCGTCGATCCAGGCGATCGCCCGTCCCTGGCAGTAGTTCTCCATCCCGGTCAGCTTCCAGTGCGCCCCGCCGCTGCGGGCGGCGATGTCAAAGGAGATATGGGGGAACTCGGGAAGACCGAGGATCTGCGGCAGATAGAAGTTCGCTTTGTCCTCCCAGCCGCTTGCCCAGACCAGCTCGAACTGCTCGCTGAGGCGAAGCAGACGATCGCCGACCGGCAGGGAGATGCAATGCGGCACCCCGTCAACCAGCTGCAGCTGGGTGTGAGTCGGCCGCTCCTCGAACCCGAAGAGGGAGATGACACCGTCGATGTCGACGGCGAGAAGAGGCTTAGGAGGCGGAGCTACCAGCGGTAATGCGCGAAGGCTTTGTTGGCCTGCGCCATGCGGTAGATGTCGTCCTTCCGCTTCCAGGCGCTGCCCTGCTGCTGGTTGGCGTCGAGGACCTCGGCCGCGAGGCGCTCGGCCATCGAGTACTCGCGACGGGCGCGGGCGAACTGAACCAGCCAGCGGACCGCAAGGGTGCGGGCGCGGCGGGCGGGAACCTCGACCGGTACCTGGTAGGTGGCGCCGCCGACCCGGCGGGAGCGAACCTCGAGCACCGGAGTCAGCTGTTTGATCGCCGCCTCCAGCGTCTCCACCGGATCCTCACCGCTGCGCTCGCCGATGATCGCCAGGCTGTCGTAGACGATTCGCTCGGCAAGGCTCTTCTTGCCGTCGGACATCACCTTGTTGATCAGCTGCTGGACGAGCCGGTTCCGGTGTTGTGCGTCCGGCTCGATCGGCCGAATCTGTGCGGCGGAGCGGCGGGGCATTACGAAGCTTTGACGCCGTAGCGGGAGCGGGCTTGCTTGCGGTCGGAGACGCCGGCTGCGTCGAGCGTGCCGCGGACGACCTTGTAGCGGACGCCCGGCAGGTCCTTGACGCGACCACCCCTGATCAGGACCACGGAGTGCTCCTGCAGGTTATGCCCCTCGCCGGGGATGTAGGTGGTGACCTCCATGCCGTTGGTCAGGCGCACACGGGCGATCTTCCGCAGAGCCGAGTTCGGCTTCTTCGGCGTGACCGTGGCGACGCGGGTGCAGACGCCGCGCTTCTGCGGGGCCGCTACGCGCTTCTTGCGACCCTGGCCCGACTTGAGGCCCGGCGTCGCGGTCTTCTTCTTCGGGCGCTTGCGGCCCTTCCTGACAAGTTGATTCGTATTCGGCACGGCCGCGCATAGTAGAGCAGTCCGGCCAAGACCATCCCTCCGGCCGCGGCGAGCTCGGCGTAGAAGCCGTCCTCCAGCACCGCGGAGGCGCCGGCGAAGCGGGACGTCTGGGACCCCTCGTCGAGACCGTGGGGAAGGTCGACGAGGAGGATCACGGCCAGCGAGAGAAGCCCGAGGACGACCACCAGGAGGCCGAGCCGCTTCGCCTCACGCCGCAGCGCCAGCGCCCCCAGGGCCACCGCCAGGAGGCCGAGCGGAACCAATAGGTAGGCGTGTGCGGCGCCGGCGGTCCGCGCTTCGATGGTGGGAACCGCGGCGACGCCGGAGAGATCCTGCAGGCCGGCATAGCCCGGTTGGCCGATCTCCACGGCGCGGTAGTCAATGAACTGGGAGGCGATCAGGCAGGCACCGGCGGCCATCACGACCGCAGCTGCGGCCCGGCTCGGGGTGATGACAGCGCTGGAGGCGGTGGCCGCCCGTGCCAGCAGCGCGCCGAGTCGCCGCAGCGAGCGCTCGAGGAAGGCGACCGCCCGGAAGAAGAAGCCCAACACCGGTCGCAGTCGCGGCCAGACCAGAACCCAGGCCCGGCGACCGGTCTGAGCGGTGCGGCGGTGCGCCACCCGGACCGTCGGGTAGGCCCGCTCCAGCCCTCGGTTGCCGATCCGGTCGAGCCGGCGGGACCGCCTGTGGAGCCGCTCCGGCAGGGAGCTGATGCGCCGGCGCGCCGCTGCTATCATCGCCCGTCGCTCAGGCAGTTTTCGCTGTTTCTTCGCAGGACGCTTGGCCGGGCCCTTGGGGGCCTTTTTTTGCGGCTTATCACGACTACTGGAATCAGAGACCATGGCACGCAGCTTTCCACTCGAGAAAACCCGGAACATCGGCATCATGGCGCACATCGACGCCGGTAAGACGACGACGACGGAGCGCATCCTCTACTACACCGGCCGCACCCACAAAATGGGCGAGGTCCACGAGGGTGCAGCGGTCATGGACTGGATGGAACAGGAGCAGGAGCGCGGCATCACGATCACCTCCGCCGCGACCGCCTGTGACTGGAAGGACCACCGGATCAACATCATCGACACCCCCGGCCACGTCGACTTCACGGTCGAGGTCGAGCGCAGCCTGCGCGTGCTCGACGGCGCGATCGCCGTCTTCGACGCCGTCGCCGGCGTCGAGCCCCAGTCGGAGACCGTCTGGCGCCAGGCCGACAAGTACGGGGTCCCGCGCTTCGCCTACATCAACAAGATGGATCGCACCGGTGCCGACTTCTTCAACTCGGTGGAGACGATGACCGACCGGCTCGGTGCCAACCCGCTGCCGATCCAGCTGCCGATCGGCGCCGAGGAGAACTTCAAGGGCGTCGTCGACCTGGTCAAGATGAAGGGCCTTGTCTGGACCGACGAGCTCGGTGCCGCCTACGAGGAAATCGAGATTCCCGAGGATCTCGCCGACCAGGCCGAGGAATACCGAACCCAGCTGATCGAAGCCTGCGCCGACTACGACGAAGAGCTGATGGAAGCGTTCCTCGGCGAGGAAGAGATTCCCCAGGCCAAGCTGATCGACTCGCTGCGCAAGGCGACCCTCTCGACCAAACTGACTCCGGTCCTTTGCGGCACCTCGTTCAAGAACAAGGGAGTGCAGCCGCTGCTCGACGCGATCGTCGAACTGCTCCCCTCGCCGCTCGAGGTTCCGCCGGTCACCGGCGTCATCCCTGCCGGCAAGGGCCAGCCCGAGGACACCGAGGCCGAGCGTGAAGCTAGCGACAGCGCCCCCTTCTCCGCCCTCGCCTTCAAGGTCATGTCCGACCCCTACGTCGGCAAGCTCACCTACTTCCGCGTTTACTCGGGCAAGCTCGAGAAAGGCGGCCGGGTGCTGAACGTGAAAACCGGCAAGACCGAGCGCATTGGCCGGCTGTTGATGATGCACGCCAACAGCCGCGAGGAGATCGACGAGACCTACGCGGGCGACATCTGCGCCGGCGTCGGCCTGAAGGAAACCGGGACCGGCGACACGCTCGCCGCTCCCGACGCGCCGATCGCGCTGGAGTCGATCGAATTCCCCGAGACCGTGATCGCGGTCGCGATCGAGCCGAAGACCAAAGCCGACCAGGAGAAGATGGGCAACGCCCTGGCCCGGCTCGGCGAGGAGGACCCGACCTTCAAGATCGAATCCGACGAGGAAACCGGCCAGACCCTGATCCACGGGATGGGCGAGCTTCACCTCGAGGTGATCGTCGACCGGATGCTGCGCGAGTTCAAAGTCGAGGCAAACGTCGGCAAGCCGCAGGTCGCCTACCGCGAGACGATCCGCAAGCGGGTCGAGAAGGTCGTGGCGCGGTTCGTCCGCCAGACCGGCGGTCGCGGCCAGTTCGGTCACGTCGTCATCAACCTCGAGCCTGCTCCCGGCGAGGGCTTCCAGTTCGAGAACAAAATCAAGGGCGGCGTCATTCCCGGCGAATTCATCGGCCCGGCCGAGCAGGGGATGCGCGAGGCGCTGGAAAACGGCGTCAAGGCCGGCTACCCGATGGTCGACGTCAAAGTCGAACTCGTCGACGGGTCCTACCACGACGTCGACTCCTCGGAGATGGCCTTCAAGATCGCCGGTTCGATGGCGATCCAGGACGGCGCCCGCAAGGCCAGCCCGGTCCTGCTCGAGCCGACGATGGCGGTCGAGGTGGTCACCCCCGAGGACTTCCTCGGCGACGTGATCGGCGACCTCTCCCGGCGTCGTGGCAAAGTCCAGGGACAGGACCAGCGCGGCAACGCCCTTGCAGTCCAGGCTTACGTCCCGCTCGGCGAGATGTTCGGATACGCAACCGAACTGCGGTCGATGACCCAGGGCCGAGCGACCTACACCATGCAGTTCGAGCGCTACGAGGAGGTCCCCTCGAACATCGCAGAGGAGATCGTCGCGCACCGCTCTGGAGACCCGGTTGGTGCAGCCTCATGAGGCCAACCGCGGGCGGACGCTGAACCTGGCTATATTTCCCAGGTTGCCCGCAGGCAGGCAGAACCGTCTGCGGAAATTCCGCCCACCAAACTCAAGCACTTAGATCAGACAGAACACGATTTCGAAAGGCGAAACGGAGAGAGATGTCCAAGGAGAAATTCGAGCGCGATAAGCCGCATGTGAACGTCGGCACCATCGGTCACATCGACCACGGCAAGACGACCCTGACGGCCGCGATCACCAAAACCCTCTCCACCGTGGGCGGTGCTGAGGCTCAGAGCTTCGAAGAGATCGACAACGCGCCGGAGGAGAAGGAACGCGGCATCACGATCGCGACCTCCCACGTCGAGTACCAGACGGAGAACCGGCACTACGCCCACGTCGACTGCCCGGGCCACGCCGACTATGTGAAGAACATGATCACCGGCGCTGCGCAGATGGACGGCGCGATCCTGGTCGTCTCCGCTGCCGACGGCGTCATGCCCCAGACCCGCGAGCACATCCTGCTCGCCCGTCAGGTCAACGTCCCGCACGTGGTCGTCTTCCTCAACAAGATCGACCAGGTCGACGACGAGGAACTGATCGAGCTGGTCGAGGAGGAGGTCAAGGAACTTCTCGACGAGTACGACTTCCCAGGCGAAGAGACCCCGATCATCAAGGGCTCGGCGCTGAAGGCGCTGGAAGGCGACGAGGAGGCCCAGAAGGCCGTCTTCGAGCTAGCCGCGGCCCTCGACTCCTACATCCCGGAGCCGGTCCGCGAGCTCGACAAGCCCTTCCTGATGCCGATCGAGGACATCTTCTCGATCACCGGCCGCGGCACCGTCGCCACCGGGCGTATCGAGCAGGGCATCGTCAACACCGGCGACGAGGTGGAAATCGTCGGCATCCACCCCGAGACCAGCAAAACCACGGTCACCGGGGTCGAGATGTTCCGCAAGATCCTCGACGAGGGTCAGGCGGGCGACAACATCGGCGCCCTCCTGCGCGGCACCAAGCGGGAGGAGATCGAGCGCGGCCAGGTTCTCTGCAAGCCCGGCTCGATCACGCCGCACACCAAGTTCAAAGCCGAGGTCTACTGCCTGAAGAAGGAGGAGGGTGGACGCCACACTCCGTTCTTCTCCGGCTACCGGCCTCAGTTCTACTTCCGGACCACCGACGTGACCGGGATCGCCAACCTCCCCGAGGGGACCGAGATGGTGATGCCGGGCGACAACGTCGAGATGACGATCGAGCTGATCCAGCCGATCGCCATGGATCAGGGTCTGCGGTTCGCCATCCGCGAGGGTGGCCGCACCGTCGGCTCGGGGGTTGTCTCCGAGATCATCGAGTAGCACCCCCCGGGGCGGGCCTCCACCCGCCCCAACCCCGCCCACGGGCGGGAGACAACTGCAAGGACATACGACCGGGGCGGCGCCCCAAGCAAATGGGGCCCCGCCCTCTTTGCGCGGTAAAGACGACAAGAGAAGAGAAGAGACACAGAAGTGGCAACCATCGCGGCACAGAAAATTCGGATCCGGCTGAAGGCGTACGACCACGACGCCATAGACCGGGCTGCCCGCGAGATCGTCGAGACCGCCGAGCGCACCGGGGCCACCGTCTCCGGTCCGGTGCCGCTGCCGACCGAGAAAAACGTCTACTGCGTGATCCGCTCCCCGTTTAAGGACAAGGACTCGCGCGAGCACTTCGAGATCCGCACCCACAAGCGGCTGATCGACATCCTCCAGCCTTCGCCGAAAACCGTCGACTCGCTGCAGCGCCTCGACTCGCTGCCGGCGGGCGTCGACATCGAGATCAAGCTCTAGAGGTTCTGATGGCGGCGATCCTCGGCAAGAAGCTCGGCATGACCCAGGTCTTCCGGGAGGACGGCAGCGTTATCCCGGTGACCGTGATCGAGGCCGGCCCCTGCAAGGTCACCGCCGTCCGCAACTCCGACCGCGACGGCTACCAGGCCGTGCAGCTCGCCTTCGGCGAGGTCAAGCAGGGCAAGCTGAGCAAGGCCGAGGAAGGCCACCTGAAGAAGGCCTCGGCGGCGCCGATGCGACACCTGGTCGAGTTTCGCGACGAGGATCTCGGTGCCGAGGAGGGCCCGAAGGTCGGCGACGACGTCACCGTCGAGGGCTTCGAGGCCGGCCAGAAGGTCAAGGTCGCCGGGATCTCGATCGGCAAGGGCTTCCAGGGCGGGATCAAGCGCCACAACTTCAGTCGCGGACCGGTCAGCCACGGCTCGCACAACGTTCGCGCCCCCGGTTCGATCGGCGCCAGCACCTTCCCTGCCCGCGTCTTCAAAGGGATGCGGATGCCGGGGCAGATGGGCAACAAGCGCGTCACCCAGAAGGGGCTTGAGATCGCCGACGTCGACGCCGAGCGCAACCTGCTCCTGATCAAGGGCTCGGTGCCCGGCTCCCGCAACGGAATCGTCGAGGTGAGGACCGATGGCTAGCGCCAAAGCAACCGTCCTCGGCAAGACCACCAAAGCCGACCTGCCGAAAGAGATCTTCGCCGAGCCCTTCCACCAGTCGCTGGTGCACGAGGCCGCTCGCGCCGACCTCAACTCGCGTCGGCGCGGCACCGCTTCGACCCTGACCCGCGGCGAGGTCGCCTTCACCACCGCCAAGGCCTGGCGCCAGAAGGGCACCGGCCGCGCCCGCGTCGGCTCGCTCGGCGTTCCCAACCGCTTCGGCGGCGGTGTCGCCTTCGGCCCGAAGCCGCGCAAGTACACGGTCAAGGTCAATCGCAAAGCTCGCCGCCGGGCGATGCGCTCGGCCTTCTCGGTCCACGCCGAGCGTGGCTCGGTCGCGGTCCTCGACGCTTCCGCCTTTGAGACCCCGTCGACCAAGAGCGCCGCCCAGGCACTGGCCAAATGGGGGGCGAAGAACCCGATCCTGCTGCTGGTCACCGCCGAGGAGATCGGGGCGATGAAGAGCTTCCGCAACCTGCCTCGCACCCAGGTGCTCGAGGTGGGCGCCGCCGGCGTCGCCGACGTGATCGGCGCCGCCGCCGTGGTGATCTCCGAAACCGCTCTGGAGACGCTGAAGGAGAGGCTCGGCTGATGGACGCGCGCACGATCCTCATCCGTCCGGTGATCTCCGAGAAGAGCTACGCTCTGATCGCCGAAGGCAAGTACACCTTCCGGGTCGACGACCGCGCCCACAAGACCCAGATCGCCCAGGCGGTCGAAGAGGTCTTCGGGGTCAACGTGGCCGCCGTACGGACCGCGCAGGTGCGCTCCAAGCCGAAGCGCCGTGGCCTCACCAAAGGCAAGACCCGCGCTTGGAAGAAGGCGATCGTCCAGCTTGCGCCGGGCGAGCGAATCGAGCTGTTCGAGGGCGCCGAGACCGCCTAGGAGATCTGAGAGATGCCGAACCGCAAAACCAAACCGACCAGCCCGGGCCGCCGCTTCGCGACCTATCCGCTGCGCGAGCAGGTGACCGCCTCCGAGCCGGAGCGGAAGCTGACCGAGGGACTGAAAAAGTCCGGCGGACGCAACGTCAACGGTCGCGTCACCGCCCGCCACCGCGGCGGCGGCGCCAAGCGGCGCTACCGCAAAATCGACTTCAAGCGGCTAAAGGACGGGGTCCCGGCGAAGGTCGCCTCGATCGAGTACGACCCCAACCGCACCTGCTACATCGCCCTGCTGCACTACGCCGACGGGCACAAGGACTACATCCTCGCCCCGTCTGCCCTGGCGGTCGGCGACATCGTCAAATCCGGTCCCGAGGCCGACATCAAACCGGGCCACGCGATGGAACTCGGCCAGATGCCGACCGGCACCATCGTCCACAACGTCGAGATGATCCCCGGCCAGGGCGGCAAGCTCGGCCGCGCCGCCGGCACCGCGATCCAGCTGGTCGCAAAGGAGGGGGAGATGGTCACCCTGCGCCTGCCCTCCTCGGAGATGCGGCTGGTCCGCGCCAACTGCCGGGCGACCGTCGGCACCCTCTCCAACGCCGAGCACCAGAACCTCAAGGTCGGCAAGGCCGGCCGCAGCCGCCACAAGGGCAAGCGCCCGCAGACCCGCGGAGTGGCGATGAACCCCGTCGACCACCCGCACGGCGGCGGCGAGGCGCATCACACCCCCGGCGGTCACCCGGTCACCCCGTGGGGCAAGCCGACGCTCGGCTACCGCACCCGTAAGAAGGGCAAGCAGTCCGACCGCTACATCGTCCGCGGCCGTCGCCGCGGCAAGAAGAAGGGCCGTTAGAGATGGGACGTTCGACGAAAAAGGGCCCGTGGGTCGAGGAGCGCCTGATGGGGCGGATCACCTCCATGAACGAGGCCGGCAAAAAACAGATGGTGAAAACCTGGTCGCGGACCTCGACGGTCTTCCCGGAGATGGTCGGGCACACGATCGCCGTCCACGACGGCAAAAAGCACGTCCCGGTCTTCATCTCCGAGTCGATGGTCGGGCACAAGCTGGGCGAGTTCGCCCCCACCCGGACCTTCCGCTCGCACGGCGGCAAGGAATAGCGATGGCCGACGAGCAGAAAAAATCGACGAAAAAAGCTGACGTGGCAAAAGCCTCGGGCGAAAAAGCCGAGGCAAAAAAAGCGACTAAAAAAGCTGCGAAAAAAGAGTCGAAAGGCGCGAAAAAACCCGCTGCCAAAAAAGACTCGAAAGCAAAAGGCAAAGAGAAAAAAGCCGACGCCAAAAAAGCTTCCAAACCGAAAAAAGAGACGGCTAAAAAAGCGAAAAAAGCCGCCCCGAAAGCGCCCGCCGCGCCGCCGGTCGTCAAGGCCAGCGCCCGCTACGTGCGCATCGCCCCGCGCAAGGTGCGGCTGATCGCCGACCAGGTGCGGGGCATGCACATCGAAAAGGCCAGGGCCCTGCTGCAGTTCTCGCCGCGCGGAGCCGCTCTGCCGATCCACAAGCTGATCGATTCCGCCGCCGCTAACGCGGAAAACAACCACGACTTGATCGGCGACGAGATGCGCGTCGCTTCGATCACCGTCGACGAGGGGCCGACCCTGCGCCGCTTCCGCCCGCGGGCGATGGGCCGGGCGACCCCGATCAACAAGCGAACCAGCCACATCCGTGTGGCCCTGACCCCGGTGGAGGACTAGGCATGGGACAGAAGATCCACCCCGAGGGTTTCCGCGTCGGCTACATCCACGACTGGAAGTCGAACTGGTACGAGGACAAAAACTTCGCCGACGTCCTCCAGGAAGACCTGCAGATCCGGGACCACATCGAAAACAAGCTTTCCCACGCGGGCCTCTCGAGCATCACGATCGAGCGCCGCGGCGAGGTCGCGGTGGACATCCACACCGCCCGCCCGGGCATCGTCATCGGCAAGTCCGGCAGCGAAGTCGATGCCCTCCGCAAGGAGCTGCATAAGCTCACCGGCAGCCCGGTCAAAGTCAACATCCGCGAGGTGAAGCGCCCCGAGCTCGACGCCAAACGGGTCGCCCAGTCGATCGCCGAGCAGCTGCAGAACCGGGTCGCCTTCCGGCGGGCGATGAAACGCGCCCTCACTTCGGCGATGCGCTCCGGCGCCAAGGGGGTCAAGGTCCAGGTCTCCGGCCGCCTCGGCGGTGCCGAGATGGCGCGGACCGAACAGTATTCGGACGGTCGCGTGCCGCTGCACACGCTGCGCGCCGACATCGACTACGGCTTCTTCGAGGCCCGCACCACGACCGGCCGGATCGGCGTCAAATGCTGGATCAACAAGGGCGAAGTGATGCCTGAGGGTTTCCGCTCCGACCTCGTCTCCGGCGCCGACGACGCTCAGAGCCAGAACCGCGGCGGCGGTCGGCGTGACGATCGTGGCGGCGGCGGTGGACGCGGGCGTGGCCCCGGCGGCGACCGCGGCGGTCGCGGTCCCGGTGGAGATCGCGGCGGACGCGGTGGTGGCGGCGGCGGGCGTGGGCCCGGCGGCGGCGGACGCGGCGGACAGCGTGGAGGTGGTCGCTGATGTTGATGCCGAAACGGGTCAAGCACCGCAAACAGTTCCGCGGCCGGATGCGCGGCAACACCAAGGGCGGCAGCACTGTCGCCTTCGGCGAGTACGGGCTCAAGGCCGTCGAGCGCGGTTGGATCACCAACCGCCAGATCGAGGCCGCCCGCGTCGCGATGACCCGCAAGATCAAACGTGGCGGCAAGGTGTGGATCAACGTCTTCCCCGACAAGCCGTACACCAAAAAGCCGGCCGAGACCCGGATGGGATCCGGCAAGGGCAACCCCGAGGGCTGGGTCGCCGTGGTCAAGCCCGGCAAGGTGATGTTCGAGCTCGCGGGCGTGCCTGAGGAGCTGGCGCGCGAAGCGCTGCGCCTCGCCGGTCACAAGCTTCCGGTAAAAACCAAATTCGTCATGCGCGAGGGGGCCGGCGACTGATGAAAGCTGCCGAGGTCCACAACCTCAAAGACGACGAGCTGGTTGCGAAACTGATCGACGCCAAGCAGGAGGCGTTCAACCTCCGCTTCCGGCACGCCACCGGTGAGCTCGAGAACACCTCGCGCCTCGGCCAGGCGAAGAAGGACATTGCGCGACTGCTGACCGTGGCACGCCAGCGCGGCATCGATGTTGAGAAAGAGACGCGAAAGATATGAGCGACGACGAGACTAAAAAAGACGAGACGACTGACGAGACTGCCCAGGACGAGAGCCCTCAGGACGCGGGTCCTGTCTCCGATACGTCCTCCTCGCCTACCGGCGAGGATCCCGCATCGTCGCCACCCGCGTCAGGGGAGTCTGTTGACGAGGCTCCGGCCGAGGAGGCAGCTGAGGCTGCTCCTGCCCCGGAAGTGGAGTCTGAGCCGAATCCTGAGGACGACCTTCCCTGGAAGGAGCGGCGGCGGTTGCAGAAGTCGCGCCGCTCGGGTGCGCCTGGGCCTCAGCTCAGCACCGAGGACCGGGTTGCCAAGCGCGCCGAGGAACGGCGGGTCAGGGCGAATCTGCGTCGCAAGCAGCGCGAGGCGACGAAGGCCGAGCGCAGCCCCGGCACCGGCACCCCGCCGGCCGAGAAGGAGTCGAACGCCGCCAAGGTGCGCCAGGGGATCGTCGTCTCCAGCAAGGGCGACAAATCGATCACCGTCCGCATCGACATCGCTCGCCGTCACCGCACTTACGAGAAGATCGTCCGCAGCTCGACCAAGCTCCACGCGCACGACGAGCGCAACGAGGCCGGCGAGGGCGACGTGGTCCGCGTGATCGAGACCCGGCCGCTCTCCAAGACCAAGCGCTGGCGCCTGGTCGACGTAGTGGAGAAGGCGAGGTAGCGGGATGATCCAGCAGGAGTCCAGGCTGAAGGTCGCCGACAACTCGGGCGCTCGCGAGATCCTCTGCATTCGCGTTAAGGGCGGTTCCCACCGTCGCTACGCCAGCGTCGGCGACGTGATCACCGCGACCGTCAAATCGGCCAGCCCGCAGGGCGGCGTCCGCAAGGGCGAGGTCGTGCAGGCAGTCGTCGTCCGCACCCGCAAGCCGCTCAGCCGGTCTGACGGGACCTACATCTCCTTCGACGAGAACGCGGCGGTGCTGATCGACCCGGCCAGCAACAACCCGCGCGGGACCCGCATCTTCGGCCCCGTCGCGCGCGAACTCCGCGACCGCAACTTCATGAAAATCATCTCGCTGGCGCCGGAGGTCCTCTGATGGCGAAGTCGATGCGCATCCGCACCGACGACCAGGTCGTCCTGATCAGCGGCAAGGACGCCGGCAAGCACGGCCGGGTCGTCCGCACCGATCCGCAGAAGCGTCGCGTCTTCGTCGAGGGCCTGAACATGATCAAGCGCCACGAACGGCCGCGCTCCCAGACCGATCTGAAAAACCCGCAGGCCGGGGGGATCGTCGAAAAGGAGGGGCCGATCGACGTCTCCAACGTGATGCTGCTCGACCCCAAAGACAACAAGCCGACCCGGATCGGCGTCCGCGCCGACAAAGGCGGCAAGCGCGTCCGCTACTCGAAGCGGACCGGAAGCGAGCTGGGCTGATGGAGGCGACCGTGGCATCGACCTCGCAGGCTGCCCCGCCGCCGCGCCTGCGCGAGCGCTACGAGCAGGAGATCCTGCCGGCGCTGACGCAGAAATTCGGCTACACGACGCCGATGGAGGCGCCGCGCCTGGAGAAGATCACGCTCAACATGGGGCTCGGCACCGAGAAACAGGACAAACGCTCCTTCGAAGCCGCCCAGGGACAGCTGGCGATCATCGCCGGCCAGCACCCGAACGTCCGCCGCGCGCGCAAGTCGGTCGCCTCCTTCAAGCTGCGCGAGGGAATGCCAGTCGGCGTCTCGGTGACCCTGCGCCGGGCACGGATGTGGGAGTTCCTCGACCGCCTGGTCTCGATCGCGGTGCCGCGGATCCGTGACTTCCGCGGCCTCAACCCGCGCTCCTTCGACGGCCGCGGCAACTACTCGATGGGCGTCAAAGAGCAGCTGATCTTCCCCGAAATCGACTACGACTCGATCGACGTCGTCCGGGGTCTTGACGTGACGATCACGACTTCCGCTAAAACTGACCTCGAGGCGTTCGAGTTGCTGCTCGGACTGGGGATGCCCTTCGCTCAGGAGGGACGCCCCGGCCAGGCCGAGCGCGAAGCGAAAGAAAAAGAAGCCGAAGAAGAGCAGCTCAAAGAAGAGGCCCGCCAGAAGGCCGAAGTGGAGCAGGCGGCCCTCGAGCAGCTGAAAGAGGAGAACCCCGAGGCCTACGCCAAGCCCGAGGGCGAGGACGAGGGCGCCGCTGAGGGCGGAGACGACGACGAGGCCGGCGAGACGGCTGAGGAGAGTTCAGACAATGGCTAAGACTTCGATGAAGGTGAAGCAGGCGCGCGATCCGAAGTTCAAATCGCGCAGCTACAACCGCTGCCGTCGCTGCGGCCGCCCCCGTGCGTATTACCGCAAATTCGGCCTCTGTCGGATCTGCTTGCGCGAGGCCGCCCACGAGGGGTACATCCCCGGAATGACCAAGTCGAGCTGGTAGGACGACCATGCATACCGACCCGATCGCCGACTACCTGACCCGAATCCGCAACGCAATCCGCGCGGGGCACGACGAGGTGGAAATCCCTCTCAACGGCCTCAAGCTGGAGGTGTCCCGGATCCTCAAGGAGCAGGGCTACATCAAGGACTTCAGCCGCAAGCCGGCTGCCGTCGGCGAGAACATCAACGTCGAGCTCAAGTACACCGAGGAGCGCCAGCCGGTGATCCTCGGAATCGAAAGGGTCTCGCGCCCCGGCCGGCGCCGCTACGTCGACCACAAGAGCGTCCCCCGCGTCGACGGTGGGACCGGGACCGCGATCGTCAGCACCTCGGTCGGCGTGATGACCGGCCACGAAGCACGCGCGAAGGGCGTCGGTGGCGAGGTCGTCGCCTACGTCTGGTGAGTGAGAGCTGAGATGAGCCGAATCGGAAGAAAGCCCGTCCCCGTCCCCGACGCCGTCACGGTGGAGATCGCCGCTGGCAACATTGCCGTCAAGGGCCCGAAGGGCGAGCTGCAGCAGACCTTCTCGTCGGACATGACCGTCGAGCAGAGCGACGGCGCGGTCACGGTCTCCCGTCCCACCGAACGCGGCGAGCATCGGGCACTGCACGGGCTCACCCGCAGCCTGATCGCGAACATGGTCGAGGGTGTGACCGACGGCTTTGAGAAGCGGCTGGAGATCCAGGGCGTCGGCTACCGCGCCGCCCTGAAAGGCAAGAACCTCGAGCTGGCGCTCGGCTTCTCCCACCCGGTCGCGATCGAAGCCCCCGAGGGAATCGACTTCGAAGTCCCGCAGCCGACCGAAGTGATCGTCAAAGGCATCGACAAGCAGCTGGTCGGCCAGGTCGCCGCGGACATCCGCAAGCGTCGCCCGCCGGAGCCCTACAAGGGCAAGGGCATCCGCTACAAGGACGAGCAGGTCCTGCGGAAGGTGGGTAAGCGCGCATGACCGTCCTCACCAACCGCCAGCGCCGGCTCAAACGCCGCCGCCGCGTTCGCGCTCGGGTCAAAGGCACGGCCGAGCGGCCGCGGCTCTCGGTCTACCGCTCGAACAAGGGCGTCTTCGCTCAGCTCATCGACGACACCACGGGACGTACGGTGGCCGCCGTCAACTGGATCGAGCCCGATCTGCGCAAGCTCACCGCCTCCGAGCAGGCGAAGAAGGCCGGCGAACTGCTTGCGGAGCGCGGCAAGAGCGCCGGGGTCGAGACCTGCGTCTTCGACCGCGGCGGCTACCAGTACCACGGCCGCGTCAAGGCGCTGGCCGAGGGCGCACGCGAGGGAGGGTTGGCCTTCTAAGCCGTTTCGCTACGGTTGGCCGCTGCCATGAAGGGAATGGATACCAAGAACGTCGAGACGGTCAGCCCCCGCGGGCTGGACCTCCAGGAGCGGGTGATCGAGATCAACCGCGTCGCCAAGGTGGTCAAGGGCGGCCGCCGGTTCTCCTTCACCGCGCTGGTCGCCGTCGGCGACGAGGAGGGCGTCGTCGGGATCGGCTATGGCAAGGCGCGCGAGGTCCCACTGGCGATCCAGAAGGGCGTCGAGGACGCCCGCAAGAACTTGATCCGGGTGCCCAAATACGGGAACACCATCACCCACCGCATCATCGGCCGCTTCGGCGCCGGTCACGTCGTCCTCCGTCCGGCCAGTCCCGGTACCGGGGTGATCGCCGGCGGCGGCGTTCGCGCCGTGCTCGAGCTCGGCGGGGTTCGCGACGTGCTGACCAAGAGCATCGGGACTCAGAATCCAATCAACCTGGTGAAGGCGACGATGGACGGCTTGGTCCGGCTTCGTCGGCCTGAGGAGGTTGCTGAGCTGCGCGGGTTGACCGTCACCGAGGTTTTGGGACTTAGCGGGAATGGGTCGAATGGGGTTGCGGACACTATTTCGGACGAGGCCCCCCAGTCGGCGGGTCCTGTCTCCGATTCCGGGCTCTCCCTACCGGGAGAGTCCTCGGAATCGTCGCCACCCGCGGCAGAGACGCCTCAGGCTGTCGCTGAGCAGCCGTCCGAGGAGGCCGAGAAACCGGCCGGGGACGCTGTGGAGGAGAAAGCTGGTGAGGGTTCGTGAGCACGGTGAAGGTTCGGCAGACTCGGTCGGCGGCTAAGACCAATCCGAATCAGAAAGCGACTTTGAAGGCGCTGAAGCTGGGGCGGATCGGCAAGGCTTCGGAGATCAAGGACTCCGAGCAGCTGCAGGGTCAGCTGCGGGTCGTTTCCCATCTGGTCGAGGTCGACGGTGGCTGAGAAAGCCGACAAAAAAGCCGAGAAAGAGACTTCTCGCAGCGAGGAGATCGGCCTCCACAACCTGAAGCCGAAGCCCGGCTCAAAACGACCGCGCAAGCGGATCGGGCGCGGCGAGGGCAGCGGCCTGGGCAAGACCTCTGGGCGCGGCCACAAGGGCGCCGGCTCGCGCTCGGGACGCAAGCGCAAGGCTGGCTACGAGGGTGGGCAGAACCCGATCCACATGCGGATGCGAAAGCTGCGCGGCCCGCACAAAAAGCAGTCGATGCCGTTTGAGAACTTTCGCACCAAGACCCAGCCGGTAAACCTCGCCGACCTCGAGGAGCGCTTCGACAGCGGCGCCGAAGTGACGCCGCAGAGCCTCAAGGAGAAAGGCCTGGCGACCAGGAAGGACCCCGTCAAGATCCTCGCCCGGGGCGAGATCAAGAAGAAGCTCGAGGTCCACGCGCACGCCTTCAGCGCGACCGCCAAGGAGAAGATCGAGGCGGCCGGCGGTTCCTGTCACACTCTGGAGCCGTAATGCTCAGAACTATTCTCAACGCCCTCAGCGTTGCCGACATCCGCAAGAAGATTGCGTTCACGGCAGCGATGCTGGCGCTGTACCGCCTCGGCGCCTACATCCCGGCGCCCGGTGTTGACACCCAGGCGGTCAAGGAAATCCAGGACAACTTCGGCGGCTCCGGCGTCCTCGGCTTCCTCAACCTCTTCTCCGGCGGCGGGCTTTCCCGCCTCAGCCTCTTCGCGCTGGGGATCATGCCCTACATCACGGCCTCGATCATCCTGCAGCTGCTGACCGTGGTCGTCCCTTCGCTCGAGCGACTGCAGAAAGAGGGCGAGGTCGGGCAGCAGAAGATCACCCAGTACACCCGCTACCTGACGGTCGGCCTGGCCTTCGGGCAGTCGATCGGCTACGTCTTCCTCTTCCGCTCCTTCGGCGAACAGTCCGGGAGCAGCGTCGTCGGCCAGCTCACCTTCCCGAAGCTGATGCTGATCGTGATCTGCCTCACCGCCGGCTGCACCTTGCTGATGTGGCTGGGCGAGCTGATCACCCAGCGCGGGATCGGCAACGGCATCTCGCTGATGATCTTCGCCTCGATCGCCTCGTCGATCCTGCCCGGCCTCACGAAGTGGTGGAACAACCCCGATCAGGTCTTCGTCGTGATGATGCCGTTCATCGCGTTGGCGGTGATCGTCGCGATCGTCTTCGTCCAGGAGGGTCAGCGCCGGATCCCGGTTCAGTACGCGAAACGTGTCGTCGGGCGGAAAATGACCTCGGGCGGATCCACCTACCTGCCGCTGCGGGTCAACATGGCCGGCGTCATCCCGGTCATCTTCGCCGCCTCGATCATGGCCTTCCCGGCGACCATCGGGCAGCTGCTCAATACCCCTACCGCCCTCGACTTCGCCAGCTTCTTCGGACCTAATACCTGGGCCTACGTGGTCGGTGAGATCTTCTTCATCATCATGTTCACCTACTTCTACACGGCGGTCACCTTCAACCCGGTCGACCAGGCCGACAACCTGAAGAAATACGGCGGCTTCATTCCGGGCGTGCGCCCCGGTCGCCCGACCGCGGAATACCTGGACCGGATCCTCTCCCGGCTGACCTTCCCCGGCGCCCTCTACCTCGGCGCGGTGGCGGCGCTGCCGACGATCCTGATCAGCCAGACCGCCGCCAACTTCTACTTCGGCGGCACCTCGATCCTGATCGTGATCGGCGTTGCGCTGGACACGGTCAAGCAGCTGGAGGCACAGCTGATGATGCGCAACTACGAGGGCTTCCTGAAATAGTCTGCCTCGATGGCTGAGCTGAATCTCGTCCTCCTGGGCCCCCCTGGGTCCGGTAAGGGCACCCAGGGGGAGCGCCTGAACGAAGACCTGCGTCTGCCCTATTACGCGACCGGGGACATCCTCCGTGCCGCGGTACGGGAGGAGACGGAGCTGGGTCGCACCGCGAAGGAGTACATGGACCGCGGCGACCTGGTCCCCGACGAGGTGATCGTCGGCGTGATCGCCGAGCGAATCGACTCCAGCGAGGCGCTCGACGGCTTCATCCTCGATGGCTTCCCGCGGACCACGCCGCAGGCCGAGGCGCTCGACGCGAAGCTGGGCGAACTCGGCCGCGGGGTCACCGCGGTGGTGCTGATCGACGTCTCCGACGACGAGGTTGTGCGCCGCCTCGGCGGCCGCCGCACCTGCGAGGCCAACGGCCACGTCTTCCACGTCGAGTTCGAACCGCCGCAGGAGGAGGGCGTCTGCGACATCGACGGCTCGCCGCTGGTCGTCCGCGACGACGACAAGCCGGAGGTGATCCGCAAGCGCCTTGAGACCTACCACGAGAAGACCGAGCCGCTGGTCTCCTACTACGACAGCCGCGGCGCCCTGCGGCGGATCGCCGGAGAGGCGACCCCGGACGAGGTCGCCGAGCAGGTCCGCCGCACCCTGGCGACTCTGCGGATGGAGCAGGACGAGACCGTCTGACGGTCCCGGCGTGCGCCCCTTGCGGCGATCACTAGCGTGTATCGAATGATCATCAAGAAGACCCCGGAGCAAGTCGACCAGATGGCGGCCTCGGGGGAGGTCCTCGTCCGCTGCCTGAAGATGCTCACCGCCAAGGCGCGCCCCGGCATCACCACCTCTGAACTCGACGCGGCAGCGGAGAAGTTCATCCGCTCGCAGGGCGCCGAGCCGGCATTCAAGGGCTACCGCGGCTTCCCCGGCTCGATCTGCGCCTCGCCGAACTCGATGGTCGTCCACGGGATCCCCGATGGCTACGAGCTGAAGCGCGGCGACCTGATCTCGATCGACGTCGGCGTCGTCAAGGACGGCTGGGTCTCCGATGCGGCGATGACGCTGCCGATCGGGCCGGTCACTCCCGAGGCCGACAAGCTGCTCGAGGTGACCAAGGCCTCGCTTTTCGCCGGCGTCGAGCAGATGCGGCCGGGCAACCATCTCGGCGACGTCTCGGCCGCGATCCAGCGCTCGGTCGAGGCCGAGGGCCTCTCGATCATCCGCACCCTGGTCGGGCACGGGATCGGCCGCGAGATGCACGAGGAACCTCAGGTCCCCAACTTCGGCGAGCCCGGCAAGGGTCCCGAGCTGGAGGTGGGGACGGTGCTGGCGATCGAGCCGATGGTCAACGCCGGCGGACCGCTGGTGCGGATGGGCGACGACGGCTGGGCGGTCTACTCGGATGACGACTCCCTCGCCGCCCACTTCGAGTTCACGGTGGCGGTCACCCCCGACGGCCCCCGGATCCTCACTCCCTGGCACGAAGACGAGTAGCCGTGGACGCGGCCACGTTTTCCGCGGTCGACGAGTTCGTCGGCGCGACGTTGCTCGATGAGGACGAGACCCTGCGTGGCGCGGTCGCGGCCGCCGAGGCGGCGGGCTTGCCCGCGATCCAGGTTTCGCCGCCGCAGGGGAAGCTGCTGCAGTTGCTGGTCCGGCTGGTCGGGGCGAAGCGGATCCTCGAGTTCGGCACGCTCGGCGGCTACAGCGCGATCCTGATGGCACGGGCGCTGCCCGCTGACGGACGGCTGGTCAGCCTGGAGGCGAATGCGGAGTACGCCGAGGTGGCGCGGGCAAGCATCGAGCGGGCCGGGGTGGGGGATCGGGTCGAGGTCCGGGTTGGGCCGGCGCTTGAGGCATTACCGGCGCTCGAGGAGGAGAACGCCGTGCCGTTCGACCTCGTCTTCATCGACGCCGACAAGGTCAACACGCCGAACTACTTCGACTGGGCGCTGGGCCACACTCGTCCTGGCGGCCTGATCGTCGCCGACAACGTGGTCCGCGACGGCTCGCTGGGGGACGCCGCCGCCTCCGACGAGGCGACCGTTGCCCAGCGCCGGCTGCACGAGGATCTGCGCGGCGACGGGCGGGTCAGCGCGACCACGATCCAGACCGTCGGGGTCAAGGGCTACGACGGGTTCCTGATCGCGCTCGTCGAGGGTGCCTGACCGGCCGTCCCCGATGGGACGCCCCTGCTATCTTTCCTCGTCGGCCTTAGGGCCGGTTGTCAGTCCCTGTGTCCGATTCATGGGGCGCGTGGGAATCCTGTTGTCGATACGAAATTCGGAGCAATGAAGGTTCGAGCTTCCGTCAAGCCGATGTGCGAGAAGTGCAAGGTCATCCGCCGCAATGGGGCGGTTCTCGTGATCTGCCAAAACCCGCGCCATAAGCAGAGGCAGGGCTAGCGCATGGCACGTATCGCCGGCATCAATATTCCGGTCAACAAACGGGTCGAAATCGGGCTCACCTACATCTTCGGCATCGGCCGTTCGACGGCGCAGCAGATCCTCAAAGAGGCCAAGGTCGATCCGAACACCCCGGTTAAGGACCTGACCGAGGACGAGGTGATCAAACTTCGCGAGGCGGTCGAGAACCGCGAGGTCGAGGGCGACCTTCGCCGCGAGCGCTCGCAGAACGTCAAACGGCTGATGGAGATTGGCGCCTACCGGGGGCTTCGCCACCGGCGCGGCCTGCCGGTCCGCGGCCAGAGGACCAAGACCAACGCGCGCGGCCGCAAGGGCCCGCGGCGACTCAGCGTCGCCGGTAAGCGCAAGGTTTAGGACAGGAAGACCATGGCTGAGAAAAAACCCGCCAAAGGGCGCTCGCGCCGCCGCGTGAAAAAGAACGTCACCTACGGACAGGCGCACATCAAGACTTCTTTCAACAACACGATCGTCACCCTCACCGACACCGACGGCAACGTGATCGCCTGGGAGTCGGCCGGCTCGGCCGGGTTCAAAGGCTCGCGCAAGTCGACCCCCTTCGCCGCTCAGGTGACCGCCGACGCGGCCGCCAAAAAGGGCATGGAACACGGGTTGGAGCGAGTCGAGGTGTTCGCCAAGGGCGCCGGGTCGGGTCGCGAGACCGCGATTCGCTCGTTGCAGGCCGCTGGCCTCGACGTGACCACGGTCAAGGACGTTTCCCCGCAGGCCCACAACGGCTGCCGGCCGAAGAAGCGGAGGCGCGTCTAATGGCCCGCGATACTTCCCCGCAGTGCAAGCAGTGCCGGCGCGAGGGCCAGAAGCTCTTCCTCAAGGGTGAGCGCTGCTTCACCGACAAGTGCGGCGTCGAGCGTCGCTCCTACCCGCCCGGCGATCACGGTCGCGGCCGCATGCGCCAGTCCGAGTACCGCGTCCAGCTGCGCGAGAAGCAGAAGACCCGCCGCTACTACCAGGTGCTGGAGAAACAGTTTCGGGCTTACTACGACAAGGCCTCGCGCCAGGAGGGCGTGACCGGCGAGAACCTCCTGCGCCTGCTCGAGTCCCGCTTCGACAACGTCCTCGTCCGCCTCGGCTTTGCCGCTTCCCGGCGCCAGGCGCGACAGCTGATCACCCACGGCCACTGGCAGATCAACGGCCGCCGGGTGAACATCCCCTCGTACCAGGTACGACCCGAAGACATCATCTCGATCAAGGCCGGATCGAATGCCACCGACACGATTAAGCGGGCGACGGAACTCGTCTCAACCGTTCCGGCGTGGCTTCAGGCCGATCACGATGCCCTTACCGCCAAGGTCCTGCGCTACCCCGAGCGCTCCGAGATCTCGGCGCCGGTCCAGGAGCAGCTGATCGTCGAGCTGTACTCCAAGTAGTCCGGAAACGACTTCTGAAACACCCCAGAGCAAGGAACTCATGACCACCGATTTCCAGGTCCCCCGCATCACCTCCGAGAAAGTCGACGACCGTCGCGGCACGTTCACGATCGAGCCGCTTGACAAGGGCTTCGGCTACACCTTTGGCAACAGCCTTCGCCGCGTTCTCCTCTCCTCACTCGGCGGCGCCGCTATCACCAGCGTCCGCATCGAGGGGGTCGCGCACGAGTTCTCAACCGTGCCCGGCGTCAAAGAGGACGTCACCGACATCATCCTCAACCTCAAGGACCTCGTCGTCCGCATGCACACCGATGCCGACGAGGTCGAGGCTCCGCTGGTCGCCACCGGCCCCGGCGAGGTCAAGGCGAAGGACATCGACCTTCCCTCCGGCGTCGAGATCCTCAACCCCGAGGCGCCGATCGCCACGCTCGAGAAAAAAACCAAACTCGAGGTCTACCTGACGATCGGCCGCGGCCGCGGCTACTCGCCGGCCGAAGAGAACAAGTCCGACGAGCAGCCGATCGGCGTAATTCCGATCGACTCGATCTTCTCGCCGATCCGGCGCGCCTCATACTCGGTGGCCGCCGCCCGCGTCGGCCAGCGGACCGACTTCGACAAACTGACCCTCGACCTCGAGACCGACGGCTCGATCGAGCCCGGAGCGGCTCTGCGCGAGGCCTCCGAGATCCTGATCAAGAGCCTGGCGATCTTCACCGACGCCGACCGGGTCGAGGAGCTGACCGCCCGTGAACCGGCTCCGGCAATCCCCAGCGACGGGTTCTCGTCCTCAGGTGGCGACGGGGCAGCGGCGAACGGCCTCGACGAGATCCTGATCGAGGAGCTCGAACTGGGCGTCCGCTCCTCCAACTGCCTGAAGCGGGCCGGGGTTCAGACGGTCGGCGACCTGGTGCGCAAGTCGCGCGCCGAACTGAACGCGATCCCCAACTTCGGTCAGAAGTCGATCGAGGAAGTAATCGAGACCCTGCACTCACGCGGCCTGGACCTGCAGGCCGACTGACCGGAGCGAGGCGGAGCATGCGGCACAAAAAGAAGCGGAACAAGCTCAGCCGCGACTCCTCCCACCGCGAGTCACTGCTCTCGAACCTTTCGAAGCAGCTGATCGAGCACGAGCGGATCCAGACCAGCCAGGCCAAGGCCAAGGCGGTCAAGCCCGAAGTGGAGAAGCTGATCACCCTCGCCAAACGGGGCGACCTGCATGCCCGGCGCCAGGCGCTGGCCACCCTCCACAACGACAAGTTCATCGTCCATAAGCTGTTCGACGAGGTGGCGCCGCGCTACGCGACGCGCCCGGGCGGGTACACCCGCATCGTCAAGCTGGGCCCTCGGCGGAGCGATTCCACCGAGATGGTCTACCTCGAGCTCGTCTAGTAGGCGACCGACTCGAGGTAAAGCCCGTGCGGTGGGGCGGTGTCGCCTGCCGCGGTGCGGGGGGCGCCCTCGAGCAGCCCGGTGAAGCTCTCGATGCTGCGACGGCCTGAGGCGACCTCCAGCTGCGTTCCGACCAGGACGCGGACCATGTTGCGCATGAAGGCGTCGGCGGTGATGCGGAAGCTGAGGATGTCGCCCTCCTGCTCCCAGCAGGCGTCCAGAATGTCGCGCTCGAAGCGGACGTGGTCAGTTTGGGTCGGGGTGAAGGCGGTGAAGTCATGGGTTCCGGGCAGGGCCGCAGCGCAGGCGTCGAGCGCCCCGCGATCGACTCGGTGCGGCCACCAGAGGGCCCGGCCGCGCTCGAACGGGCTCGGCGCCGAGCGGGCGAGCAACCGGTAGCGGTAGCAGCGCGCCTTGGCGTCGCGGCGCGCGTTGAAGCCCGTGGCGACCGCGGTGGCGCCGGTGACGGCGAGGTCGTCGGGCGCGAGCCCGTTGAGGCGCCGCGAGAGGTCGGCCGGCGGCTCGTCCGCCAGGTCGAAGCTCGCCACCTGTCCGAGGGCGTGGACGCCGGTGTCGGTGCGCCCGGCGACAGTTAGCTCAACCGGCTCGCGCAGAACGGTGGCGAGTGCCGTCTCCAGCTCGCCTTGGACCGTGCGCAGGCCGGGCTGGCGCGCCCAGCCGCGGAATCCTGAGCCGTCGTATTCGATATCGAGCCTGACGCTGGGCACCGCGGCAGTATCTCCGACCATCGCGGACCGGGTTGTCACGGCGCCCTCCTAGAATTGGGTTGGTGCGCATCCTTCTCACCAACGACGACGGCATCTCCGCTCCGGGGCTGCAGGCGGCCCGGCGGGCGCTGGTCGAGCTCGACGGGGTCGAGGTCGACGTCATCGCCCCCGACTCCAACCGCAGCGCTACGGCGCGCAGCATCACCACCCGCTCGCCGCTCAGCGTCGAGGAGGTCAGCTTCGAAGACGGTCGCGTCGGCTACGCCACCGACGGCACCCCGGTCGACTGCGTCCGCTTCGCCGAGCTGGGTCTGGTCGGCGGTCGCCCGGACCTGATCGTCTCCGGGATCAACCACGGCGCCAACCTCGGCGACGACATCACCTACTCGGGCACCGTCGCCGCGGCGCTGGAGGGGATCGTGCTCGGGATCCCGGCGGTTGCCCTCTCGCAGCAGTCCTCGGCGGGCGGCCTCGGCTACGTCAGCGGCCGCTTCGATTTCAAGGTCGCCGCCGCCTTCACCGCCCAGCTCGTCTCCCGCCTGGGCGAGGAGTCGATGCCGGAGGCGACGCTGATCAACGTCAACTGCCCCAACCGCGAGCCGGCCGGGATCGAGGTGACGAAGCTGGGCAAACGGATCTACAACGACGAGCTCAAGCTTGTCGAGGAGAAGGACGGCCGCCGCCACTACGAGATCTACGGCTGGCAGCCGGGGTACGAGGAGATCGAGGGGACCGACCTCAACGCGGTGGCGGAAGGGCGGATCTCGGTCACCCCGATCCACTTCGACCTCACCGACCACGGGGGCCTCGAGCGGCTGCGCGGCTGGGGCTTCGAGGAGATGCTGGCCGCCAGCGCGACGACGGCGTGAGCGCTTCGCCCGAGCAGCGTGCGGCGGAGCTGCGGGAGGTTCTCGCCCGCCACAACCACCTCTACTACGTCCTCGACGACCCCGAGATCGGCGACGACCGCTACGACGAGCTGCTGAACGAGTTGCGCAGGCTGGAGGAGGGGCATCCGGAGCTGCGCACCCCCGACTCGCCGACCCAGCGGGTGGGTGCTCCGCCGCTGGAGCGCTTCGATCCGGTCGAGCACCTTGAGCAGATGCTCTCGCTGGGCAATGCCCGCAACGAGGAGGAGCTGCGCGGCTGGGAGAACCGGATCGCCAACTACCTCAAGCGCCTCGACATCACCGCCTCGCAGTTCAGCTACACGACCGAGCCGAAGATCGACGGGCTGGCCGTCACGCTCACTTACGAGGACGGGGTGCTGGTACGCGGCGCCACCCGCGGCGACGGCCGGGTCGGCGAGGACGTGACCCAGAACCTGCGCACGATCGGCTCGGTGCCGCTGCGGATCAAGAAGGCGCCGGCGCTGATCGAAGTGCGGGGCGAGATCTACCTGCCGATCGCCGCCTTCAAAGCCTTGAACGAACGCCGTGCAGAGGCGGGCGAGCCGACCTTCGCCAACCCCCGCAACTCGGCCGCCGGCTCGATCCGCCAGCTCGACCCCTCCCTCGCCGCCGAACGGCCGCTCTCGACCTGGATGTACGGGATCGGGGCCGTGAAAGGGATCGACCTCGCCACCCACATGGACGAGGTCGAATGGCTGCGCGACCGGGGCTTCAAGGTCAATCCCGACACCGCCCACCACGAGGGTGCGGAGGGGGTCGTGAAGCGCTGTCACTGGTGGGAGGAGCGGCGCGAGGAGCTCGACTACGAGATCGACGGCGTGGTCGTCAAGGTCGACGAGAAGGCGCTCTGGCGCGAGCTGGGCGTGGTCGGCCGCGAGCCGCGCTGGGCGATCGCCTGGAAGTTCCCCCCGACCACCGCGACGACGAAACTGAACAGGGTCGTCTGGAACGTCGGTCGCACCGGCCACCTCGTTCCCTTCGCGATGCTGGAGCCGGTTCACGTCGGCGGCGTCACGGTGACGACCGCCACCCTCCACAACGAGGAGGACTTGGCACGCAAGGACGTGCGCAAAGGGGATGAGGTGGTGGTGATGCGGGCCGGCGACGTGATCCCCCAGGTCGTCTCGCCGAAGCTGCCGCGCAAGCACAAGGCCGCCCGCAGGGAGAAGCCCCCGAAACGCTGCCCTGCCTGCCAGACGCCGACGATCAAGCCCGAGGATTCCGTTTTCACCATCTGTCCAAACCGCTCCGGCTGTCCAGGACAGGCCTCCCAGCACGTCAAACACTTCGTCAGCAAGGGGGCGATGGACATCGAGGGGCTGGGGGAAGAGGTCGCCCTGAACATGCTCGCGCAGGGAGTGATCGTGGACGTCGCCGACATCTACGACTTGACCGAAGAGGATCTCGTTGGCCGCAAAATCGGAAAGAAGAGCTTCAAGGAGAAATCCGCGCGGAGCCTCCTCGACGCGATCGAGACCTCCAAGCGCCAGCCCTTCAAACGGGTGATGTTCGCCCTCGGCTTGCCCGGGGTCGGATCGGTTACCGCGGAGGCTTTGGCGGACCACTTCGGCTCGATCGAGCGACTCATCGCGGCACAGCCGGAGGAGATCGAGGAGGTCGAGGGCGTGGGGCCGATCATGGCGGAGCAGATCGCCGAGTCGCTCGCCGACGAGCCGACGCAGGAACTGATCGCGAAATTGGAGGCGAAAGGGTTGCGCCTCGAAGCCGACGAGTCCGAACGGCGCCGCGAGGACGGGCCGCTGAAAGGCAAGACCGTCGTCCTCACCGGAACCCTGCCGGAGCTGACCCGTGAGGAGGCGGCGGCGCTGGTGAAGTCAGCCGGCGGCAAGGTGACCAGTTCGGTCTCGAAGAAAACCGACTATGTCGTCGCCGGCGACAACCCCGGCTCCAAGCTCGCCAGAGCCGAGAAATTCGGGACCGAGGTGCTCGACGAAGCGGGACTGCGCGAGCTGGTCGGTCAGTAGCCGGCGACGGCGGCGGCGATCCGGTCCTGGTCGAGGTGGGCGAGGCCGAGGTCTCCGACGCCCGCCATCAGGATCGAGAAGGCCATCACCCGGCCGCTGCGGTTGAAGCAGTAGCCGGAGAGGTTGCTGACGCCGCTGATCGTCCCCGTCTTGGTCCGGCAGCGGCCGTAGGCGGCGGTGCCCTCCATGCGGCTGGCGACGGTGCCCTCCTGCCCGGCGAGGGCCAGGTCCTGGATGAACTCCTCGCCCGCCGGGTCCTCCTGCATGGCGAGCAGCAGATCGACGATCTCACGCGGGCTGGAGCGGTTCGACCGGGTCAGGCCGGAGCCGTCGACGGCTCCGACGGCAGAGCCGTGGGCGCGGGCGAAGGCCTCGACCACGCCGGCCCCGGCGGCGGTGGTTCCGCCGCCGCCAAACCTGGCACCGAGCAGCTTGATCAGCGTCTCGGCGAAGAAGTTGTCCGAGTAGACGTCGGTGGTGTTGACGATGCGATCGAGGCTGGGGGAGCGGATCAGGCCGACCCGTTCGGCGTTTGGGGGCGTCGGTCGCAGGGCGACCTGCGCGGCGATCTGCACGCCGGCGCCCCGCAGCGACGCGCCCAGCTTGCTCGCGGCCAGCTTGGCGGGGTCGGAGGAGAAGCCGCTGGCGCTGCTCGAGCCGGCGAAGCCGGAGTTGAAGGCCAGTCCCGAGAGCGGGCCGATGTAGGAGCTGGTCGCATAGCCGGAGTCGGCGACGCCGCGACGGCGGTCGAAGATGGTGTCGTCGGCGTAGAGACGGCCGGTGACCGATTCGATTCCGGCGGCCTTGATCTGGGGGGTGAGGGAGAAGAGGTTGGTCCCCAGGCCGGCGAGATAGCTGCCATAGAAGGCGGGCGTGCCGAGGGCCGGGTCGCCGCCCCCCTGCAGGTAGAGGCTGCCGTGGAGCACGCCTTTGGCGTCGATCGGCCCGTCGCGGAAGACTTTGGTTGGGATCCGGTATTCGGGGCCGAGCTTGGATAGGGCCGCCGAGGTGGTGAACAGCTTCATGTTCGAGGCCAGGGGGCGGAAGCTGTTGGGCGCGCTGGCGCAGAGGGTCTGCCCGGTTTCCGCATCGACGACGAGCAGCCCGCTGGCCGAGCCGCCGCCCTGGTGCAGCCAGGCGCGCATCTGGTCGCAGCTAGGGCTTGCCTGCGCAGCAGCGCCGCCCCAGAGCAGGAAAAGGGCTGCTGAGAGGACCATTAGAGGCAGCAGGATGCGTTTCATCGGGTTTTGCAACACGCGAGATGTGGAAGGTAGCGGCCAAGGATGACCTCTCCTCCTGGAATACTGCACGTATGGGTGAAGTCGTAGACATCGAGTCCAAACCGCGCAAGCGGCCCACCCGGCGCAAAAAGCCCTCGAAGACGGCGCTGGTCCTCGGTGGCGGCGGCTTCACCGGCGGCGTCTACGAGATCGGGGCCCTGCGCGCTCTCGACCTGCTGGCTGTCAACAGCACGGTCAACAACTTCGACGTCTACGTCGGCACCAGCGCCGGCTCCTTCGTCGCTTCGATGCTGGCCAACGGCGTCACCCCCGACGAGATGATGCAGGTGATCAACTCCAAGGACCCCTCCGAGCTCGAAGACCTCGATCTCGGCAAGGCGCTCAAACCCAACTACCTCGGCTTTCTCGGCAAGGCCGCGATGCTGCCGCTGCGCACCGCCGAGCTGCTGCGCTCGCTGGCGCGGATCGGTGAGCTCTCGGCGATCGACATCGGCGTCGGCCTCGCCGAGGCGCTGCCGACCGGCCTCTACTCCGGCTCCGGCCTCTCCGACTACGTGGAAGAGGCCCTCGCCGACGGCGGCCGGGTCAACGACTTCCGGCTGCTGGACTCCGAGCTCTACCTGACCGCCACCGATCTCGACACCTGCGAGCGGATCGTCTTCGGCGAGGAGGACTGGTCCGACGTGCCGATCTCCAAAGCGGTCGAGTGCTCCACCTGTCTGCCGATCGTCTACAAACCGGTCGATCTCAAGGGGCGGCAGTTCGTCGACGGCGGCATCCGCTCGACCACCAACGTCGACATCGCGGTCGAGAAGGGCGCCAAGTTCATCGTCGTGGTCAACCCGCTGGTTCCTTACGTCAACGACTTCGAGAAGACGATCCCGACCGTGTTCGGTCGCCGGGTGCGCCGCGTCTCCGACATGGGCCTACCGGCGATCGCCAACCAGACCTTCCGCCTGATCGCCCACCAGCGCCTACACCAGGCGGTTGAGATGTGGCAAGAGAAATACCCCGGCGTCGACATCGTCCTGCTCGAGCCCCAGCCCAACGACGAGCTGATGTTCGGGACGCCGATCATGGACTACTCCCGCCGGCTCAAGATCGCCCGCCACGGCTTCGAATCTGTTACCGCCACGCTCGCTCAGGACTACGGCCGCTACAAGGAGCTCGCGGAAAAACACGGCCTCGAAATCTCCGAGGCCCGCGTTCGTAACGTGGTGGCGAAGGCCTCCGAGGAGGAGCCGGAGCAGACCTCTGCCTGGCGCCGCGTGCTCGAGCAGACCACCTCGGTCCTGCTGCGGCAGTCCGGCGAGGCTTCCTAGCAGCGCTTCTTTCCCTCCGGCGGCGGGCTTCGGCGCCAGAGAACGACTGCGCAGGCCGCGCTCACCGGTGCGGCCACGAGGGCGGTGATCGCCACCACCCCCTGCCAGAGGCCGTCGTCGATCGCACCCACGACGGTCTGGCCGGCAAAGGCCGCCAGGATCGCGAAGGCGACGATCAGCAGGAACCGCATCAGCTTGCCACGCCGCAACTTGTCCAGCGGACCTCCAAGCCATTCCAGCGGTCCGGGTAGGGGCAGGCGAGCCAAAGAGAGGAGCCCGATCGTGCCGAGCACCGCGATCAGCGCCCATTCCGGCGGCGCCTCGGCGCCGGGGGCGAAGAGGACGCGTTCGACGTCGAGATCGCCCTTCCAGATGCCGAGGGCGGCGGCAAGCCCGCCCGCGGCGAGGATCAGGAACACGGCGAAGAGGAAGTTGCGGAGGACGTGGACATGCCGCCAGGCCCGCAGGCCTGGCACCGCGGCCACTCCGAGCGCGCCCAGCGCGGCGACCAGGGCGGTCAGGCTGGGGAGGGACCAGATCGAGCTGAACTCCAGCTCGGCGCCGGGCCCGGTGCTGAGCACCCGGCTGGCGAGGTAGATAGAAGCGGCCCAGAACCCGAGGACCACGGTGAAGCGGCTGAAGCGGCTCGGGGCCACGCTGCCGGAGACCGCCAGCAGCGGCGGCCGCGCCAGGCCGAGGAACTTGGCCATCGGCAGCCCCGCGGTGCGCAACGCGGCGAGGGCGACGAAGGCGGCGTGCGTGATCGTCCGCAGGCCGAGGTCGCTGACCGCTTCGCCCGGGTCGGAGAGGCTCTGCGGCAGCGAGCCCCCGTCCCTGTAGATGCTCCGGATCGCCATCACCTCGGCCTCGATCTTCTTCGCCGGCGTCTTCGTCTTCTTCTTGCTGGCCGTGCCGTCGATTTCCAGAGGCATGGCGGCGCTGCCACGACGTCGGTCCTCCCTCGACTCCTCGAGCAGGACCGGAAGCTCCTCGAGCAGGATCTCGCGCTGGGCAGCGCGCTGGAAGAGCGCGCGGGTCACCGGTAGCGAGGCCGCCGGGTCCGTCTCGGCCGCTCGCAGCTCGTCGGCGATCGTCTTCTGCAGGCGGACGGGGAGGCCCCCGGCCGTCCCGGAGTCCTCCTCGAGGACCTCGCCCAGCAGCCACTCGGCGTCGTCGCCGGCACTGAGCACGAGGGCATCTGCCAGATCTGCCGCCCTTTCCCGCGCCCGCTGTTCGACGCTGGAGGATTTGGCGCCCACGCCGACATCCGGGGTGGGGGAGTCGAGCAGCAGGTCGACTACCCGCACCGCCGCGTCGAGCCGGCCCCACATGAAGTCGTTGGCCCGCCAGGACCGGCGGTAGAAGCCGGCGAAATGGCCGAGGCCGACTCCGGTCAGCTTTTCGGCCGCCGACTCCGGCCGGCGCTGGTTGAGCGGATCGGGAGTGAAGATCGGAGAGGGCGCTTCCGGGGTCAGCTGGACGAAGCGGAGCTTGGCCGCGCTTTCGATGTCGGCTTCGGTTGCGAAGGCGCGCCGAACCACCTCGATCGAGAGAACGCGTCGGAGGAAGGTGTCGAGCCGCTTCTGCTTGCTGCAGATGAGGTTGCTCGGGCCGAACAGCCGCGCCTCGGTCCCGGGCGGGAAGAGCTGGGATTGCTTCTTCAGGCAGGCGTCCAGGGCCTCCGCCGCCGCCTCGACCGCCTGGCGGGCCTGCTCCGCCCGCTCTGTCGCCTCGGCCGCCGCCTCGTTGACGAGCTCGGCCGGGGAACCGGGGTCGAAGGCAGCAGGATCCGTGGCCGCCGCCGGCTGCGTCACTTCGTTGCGAGCACCTTCGAGGGTGGCCAGCTGCTTGTCGATCGCGATCCGGGTTTCGAGCAGCGCGGTGCGGGTCTCGGTGCTTGTGGCTGTACGGATCGCCGGCCGCAGCAGATCCAGCAGCAGATGGAGGATCCGCTGGGCTGGGCGGAGCCCCCATTCCCAGCGCGGTTCGGCCCCCGGGGCAAATTTGCTTGGGATCCAGGGAAGCTCCCCGCCCGTCTCCTCGAGCAGCTCCTGCATCGCCAGCACGTCCCGGGGTTCGGGCAGTAGCTCTTCCAGAGATTCCAGGGTGCGCCGGTCGGCGTAGCTGGGGAACAGCACCGCGGCCACGTCCTCGAGCTGTTTCAGGTCCATCGCCAGCAGCTGCTCCTGGACCTGCCCGGCGCGCGCCGGGCGTTCGACCGCGTCGCGGATCGCGTAGAGGTGGTCGACCAGCGGCGCGGTCCGGGGCAGGTTGACGGTGTAGCCAGCGACCTGCGGCAGCGTCGGCGCCGACCCGATCGTCTCTTCGCGGGCGACCGCCGGGTCACCGTTGACGTAACAGAAGTAGCGCCGCACCATCGAGCTCGCGGGCCGGGTCGGAAGCAGATCCAGCGCGTCGCGGATCGGCGCGTTGTCGAGTAGGCCGCCGTCGATCCCGTAGGTGGGATTCGGCAGCCCGGCGAGCACCTTGGCTTCGCCGGCCACGCGCCAGGGGTCGAAGGCGATCGGGAAGGAAGCAGAGGTACGGGCTGCGGCGGCCAGCGTCTGGGCAGTGAAGTGACCGCGCTTGCGGAACCGGAATCGTGGCCGGTGATCGAGCGCGACCAGCTCGGCGCCCCAGGCATCGCGGAAGCGGCGCTCGACCCCGACGACGTCGGTCATCGTCACGTCCAGCAAGGGGACCGACCCCGACAGCGCCCCTGGGGAACCCGCCTGGGCCAGGTCCCGAGTCTCGTCGGGGTCAGATCCCAGCAGCGTCTTAAAGGTCGCCAGCAGCCCCTCGTAGAACTCGCCCCCATCCATCAGGGAGGCGGGCGATTCCTCCTCCGGGTCGCGAAGCATCGCGGTGAGGTCGCCGAGCTCGATCCACTTTTCCCGGACGAAGTCGGGTTCGAGCCGGCGCTGGTGAGCGGTTGCGGCACCGAGCAGGGCCGCGTTGATCCCTCCGGCGCTGGTCCCGGTGAGGATGTCGATCCTCAGTCGCCGTCCCAGGCACCTGCAGAGGTCGTCGTAGACGCGATGCTCGGTGGGGGCCGCTTCCCCGCTGCGACGAACGCGATCGAGCTCGACCGCGCAGCCGCCCATCCAGACGGCGAGGCTGACGCCGCCGTTGAGGGCCATCGCGAGCCGCAGCTCTTCTGTCGTCGCGTCGGGCTGGGGGGAGCCAGCGGCGACGGGGGAGGGAGCGCTCACGGCGGTGACCCTTTCAGGTCGTCGCCATGCAGTCAACAAACTCTTATTGAAGTACCGAAGCGTAGGGGTCAGGCGGCGTACAGCTGCTCGATCTCGCCCTCGTGCTTCTGGGCGACGACGGCGCGCTTGACCTTCAGCGTCGGGGTCAGCTCACCGCTCTCCTGGGAGAGGTCCTGCGGGAGGATGGCGATCTTCTTGACCTGCTCGACGCGGGCGAAGTTCTGGTTGATCTTCTCGACGTGGGCTTCGATGTCGGCCTTCACGTCAGGGTGGGTGGCGAGCTCGGCCGGGTCCTCGGGCAGGTTGTTCTCCTGCGCGTATTTGACTGCCTCTTCGGGGTCGAGGGTGACCAGCGCCACCAGGTAAGGGCGGCGGTCGCCGACGACGACGCATTGCGAGACGAGCGGGTGCTGCTTGATTTCCGCCTCGAGGTTGGCAGGGGTGATGTTCTTGCCACCCGCGGTGATGATGATGTCCTTTTTGCGGCCAGTGATCTTGATGAAGCCCTCGGAGTCGATCTCGCCGATGTCGCCGGTGTGGAGCCAGCCGTCGACGATCGTCTCGGCCGTCGCCTCCGGGTTCTTGTGGTACCCCTGGAAGACGTTCGGGCCCTTGACCAGGATCTCGCCGTCGTCGGCGATTTTCACCTCGCAGCCGGGGAACGGTTTGCCGATCGTCCCGACCTTGAAGTCCTCGGGCGAGGAGATCGTCGCTGCGGTCGAGGTCTCGGTCATCCCCCAGCCCTCGAGCACGAGGACGCCGGCGGCGTCGAAGAAGCGGAGGATCTCGGGGTTGATCGGGGCGGCACCGGAGACGGCGAGGCGGATGTTGCCGCCGAACAGGCCGCGGATTTTCGACAGCACTTTCTTGTCAGCGAAGGCGTACTGGCGCTGCAGCAGGAAGCCGGGCTTGCGACCCGAGCGTTCGGCGGAGCGCATCTTCGCCCCGACCTTGATCGCCCAGTTGAAGATCGCCTTTTTGAGGCCACCCTCTTTCTCCATCGCGCTGGTCGCAGCGGTGTAGATCTTCTCGAAGATCCGCGGCACCGAGGGGAAGTAGGACGGCTTCAGTTCGGCCAGGTTGGGGAGGATCTTCAGCGGGTCCCGCTCCCAGTAGGCGATCGCCGTGCCAAGGTCGTAGCTGCCGAGCTGGATCAGCAGGGCGAAGGAGTGGGCGAGTGGGAGGTAGAGGTAGGTGAGGTCTCCCTCTTCGATGACGCTGGTCTCCTTGACCATGTCCAGCATCGCCCGGTAGTTGCCGTGGCTGATGATGCAGCCCTTCGGCGGCCCGGTGGTGCCGGAGGTGTAGATGAAGGTGCAGATGTCCTCCGGGGTGACCGCTTCGTAGAGCTGCTCCCAGCGGGCGGCGTCGCTACTGCCCTTGGCGGCCAGGTCCTCCATCGAGAGGGCGTCCTCGGCGCTGCCGGTCATCAGCACGATCTGCTCCAGCTGAGGCAGTTGGTCGCGCACCTGGCGCACCTTCTCCAGCTGTTCGGCGTCCTCGACGACGACGATCTTGGAGTCGGAATTCTCGAGGACGTAGCGGCACTCCTCGGGCGAGTTGGTCTGGTAGATCGGGACCACGGTGGCGCCGATCGAGAGCGCCGCGAAGTCGAAGTAAGTCCACTCGGGGCGGGTGTTGCCGAGGATCGAGACCCGGTCGCCCTTCTGGACCCCGAGCTCGACCAGGCCCAGCGCCAGGGGCATGACGATCTCCCGCACCTCGGCGAAGGTCTTACTCAGCCACCGGTCGCCCTCCTTGTACTGGACGGCGACGCTGGGACCGTAGATCTCCGCCGCTTTCGGCAGCAGATCGGCGACCGTCTTCGAGTTGGTACCTCTCCCCGACATCTGGCCGGGGAGTCTAGTTCAGTGCTGCATCCGAGGCGCGGCCTACCGCGCGGCGGAGGATCCGAGGTTGCGCAGCGAGGTTTCGAACAGGGTCCTGTCGATCCGGCCGTGGTAGATCGGCACCCCCATCTGGACGCACTTGCCGATCACCTCCCCTCGCTCCATCTGCAGCTGGTCGGCGAGCTCGGCGGGCGTCAGGTGATGAGCCATCTAGGACCTCCAGGGGTCGGTGAAAATTCGGTATCCCCATGTGTACCGCGGAGGCTGGACGCCGTCAACGGGAAAGATCCGCAGCTTGCGGAATCGCCCGCGGGCCCGGGTCGGGATAATGGGCGGCGAATGTCCTCCGAAGTTGCTTCCAGGCCGCTGCCCCGCCGGGGCAGGCTCTGGGTCGTCGCGCTCCTGGCGCTCGGCCTGTTCGGGCTCGGCTACACGATCGTCCAGCTATCGACGCAGCCGCCCGGCGACCCGGTTGTCCACGTCGAAGGGATCTCCGATGCGCAGGGGCTGTTCGGCGGGGTGCCGCAGGAAGGCGACCGGCTCGGCTCCGACGACGCGCCGGTGTCGATCCAGGTCTTCAACGACATGCAGTGCGCCGACTGCCGGGACGACTTCCTCTCGACGATCCCGGCGCTGACGGAACGCTTCGCGCGGCCGGGCGACGTGAAGCTTCTCTACCGGCACTACTCGAACAGCATCAACCCCGAGCAGCTCGGCTTCTACGGCGCCGAGGCGGCCGCCGACCAAGGCTACGGCTGGCAGTACATCTACCTCTTCTTCCGCAATCAGGACGAAGGCGAGCGGTTCGGCGTCGACCAGGAGTTCCTCGCCTCGATCGCCGGCGGCGTCGAGGAGCTGGAAATCGAAGAATGGGAAAAGGACCTGGAAGACAACGGCACCCCCGGCGGCACCATCGACCGGCGGCTGGAAGGCTACGAGAAGCTGGGGCGCGACCTGAAGATCCGCACCGGGCAGGGGATGATCGTCAACGGCCCCAACGGCACCGTGACCCTGCAGGAAGGTCCGTCGCTGGGCGAAGTCGAAGCCGCGATCGCCGAAGTCGAATAGCGCTTGCGGCGTAGCCGCCGTTGCGGCGTCGCCGCGCTGTTAGGCGACGCGGCGGAGGCGCGCCCGCGGGGCGATCACTTCTCGCCACTCGGAGTCGACGATGTGGGCGGGGGCAGTGGTGGCGAGCCAGTCTCCGAGCACGCCCGCCAGGCCCTCGGGGTCTTCGAGGTTGGGGAAGTGGGCCGCCCGGGGCAGCGTCTCGAAGCGGCAGTTGGGGATCGATCGCTCGGCCTCCAGGCCGTGCTCGAGGGGGATGGTGCGGTCGCGCTCTCCCCAGACGATCAGGGTGGGCATCTCCTTCAGCAGATAGAGGCGGTCGGTGGCGCTGACCTTCTGACCGTGGACATCGATCACCGAACGCAGGGTTTGGAGAAACGCCCGTCGCGAGCCGTCGTCCTGCAGCGGTCCGAGGGCGCGGGCGACGGCCTGCAGGTAGACCCCGGTGGAGACGTCGCGCTCGCGCAGCTTGGCGCCGGCGGCGGCGATTGCGCCGACCAGCCGCGGCCGGGTCGCCAGGCGCAGCAGGGACGCCGAGCCGGGCAGTGCGGCCCCGCGCAGCAGGGGGCTGACGCCGTGCCCGAGGCCACCGCTGGAGATCAGCGCCAGCCGCTCGGTGCGCTGGGGGAACTGGTAGAAGAACTGCATCGCGACGCCACCGCCGAGCGAGTGGCCGACGATCGTCGCCCGCTCGATCCCGATCGTCGTCAGTAGGTCGCGGATCGCCGCCGCGTGGGCCCCCAGCGAGTAGTCGCCCCGGGGCGTCGCCGCTTCGCCATGGCCGATCAGATCCGGCGCGATCACCGTGTAGGAGCCGGCCAGCCGCTGCGCCACCGCCTCCCAGTGCCGGGAGGAGTTGATCATTCCGTGGATCAGGACGACGGTCGGGCCGCTGCCGATGGTCCGGTAGACGGCGCGGTGCCCATGCAGGTTCGCCTCATGGACCTCGAAGGCGGCGGGTGGCATGCGGAGACACTAGCGCCGGCCGCAGCCGGCCTCCAAGCCGTCTTACTCGCGCAGCCTGAAGCCGACGGGGTGCTTCGGCGGCTGAGGCGGAGAGATCAGCTGATGCAGGACCTCGAAGATCTGTTCGATCTGCTCGTCGTGCTGATTGAGTCGCGCGGTCATATTCCGCTCGAGTTCGTCTAGACGTTCCCGGAGCGCCGTATAGGAAGTGGCGACGCGACGTAGCTCAACGAAGGCCCGCATGATCTCAATGTTGACGGCGATGGCTCTGTCGCTGTGAAGGACACCAGAGAGCATGGCGACTCCTTGCTCGGTGAAGACATAAGGCGCGTAACGGCGGCCGCCACGACCATTGTTTGAGGTTGCAATTTGTGACCTCAAAGCTTCGACCTCGGCTTTGTCCAGTTGAAACATGAAATCTTCGGGGAAGCGCTTCAGGTTTCGTCTGACCTGCTGGACGAGCCTCTTCGTCTCGACGCCGTAGAGATCTGCCAGGTCTTCGTCCAGCATCACCTGGCGTTCGCGGATGACAAATATCCGCCCCTCGATCGCCGGTGCGGCGATCAGCTCAGATGAGTCTCTCGAATCTGCCATCAAGCACAGGATGACAGATGGGCCGGAAGTTATTGTCTACATCGGGGCGCCCGGATTTGAACCGGGGACCTCACCGACCCGAACGGTGCGCGCTACCAGGCTGCGCCACGCCCCGAGAGGAGGCGATTATCCCAGACGCCGGGGGAGCGGCGCGGGGCGGTGGCTGCGGCGCTACTTTGGGCAGGGAGGCTGTTCCTATCCGAGACCATGGTTCGTAGGCTGATTCCAATCCTCGTTTTTCTGCTGACGGCGGCGATGCCGGCGGCGGCCCACGCCTACCTGCCGCCCGGCTTCGTCGGCATCTCGCCGCAGAACTCGGGCACGGTGGAGGACTACGAGCTGATGCGAGAAGCGGGCATCAAGAGCGTCCGTCAGCCGCTCGTCTGGCGGGCGGTCGAGCCGCAGAACCCCGCCTTCTCCGAGCGGCAGTGGGGGTACATGGACCACGAGGTCCGGCTGGCGGCCAAGGCGGAGATGGAGATCTTCCCGTTCCTCGTCGGCTCGCCCGAATGGGTTGCCGCCGAAGACATCGACCTTCCCGTCGCCACCGCCTCGCAGCGGCGCGCCTGGGCGTCGTTCGTGCGGGCGGTCGTCGACCGCTACGGAGTCGGAGGCACGTTCTGGCGTGAAGAAGACGACCTCCCATACATCCCGATGCGGCGCTTCGAGATCTGGAACGAGGAGAACATCGTCAGCTTCGCCAACGACCCCGAACCGGGCCGTTTCGCCGAGCTGGTCCGCATCGCCGGCCGGGTGATCCATCGCGAGCAGCCCGGCGCCAAGGTGATCCTCGGCGGGTTCTTCGGCCGCCCGCTGCAGATCCCGCCCAACGTCGCCTCCGGCGACTACCTGGCCCGCTTCTACCGGGCCGGGCACGTGAAGCCGTACTTCGACGGGATCGGGCTGCACCCCTACGTCGCCGACGCGAAGGCGATGACGGGACAGCTCCGCAACCTGCACCGGATCGCGCGAAAGTACGGCGACGCCGGCGTGCCGCTCTATGTGACCGAGCTGGGCTGGGGCTCGGCCGACGGTCCGACCCGCTGGCAGCGCGGCTTCTACGGGCAGGCGCGCGAGCTGGACAAGGCCCTCGGGATCATCTCCGCCAACCGCCTGCGTTGGAACATCCGCGGTGCCTGGTGGTTCACCTGGACCGACCAGGGCGGGGGCTGCGTGTTCTGCGGCTCCGCCGGGCTGTTGGACGCCGACCGGGAAGCCAAGCCGGCCTGGTACCGCTTCAACCGCTGGACCGGCGGCGACCCGGACGTGGTCCCGAAGATCGGCGGCGACGGGCTCGATCAGGGGGAAGAAGCCGGACTGGAATAGCTAGGCTCCGCTCGGACTTCGAAACCGAAAAAGGAGCATTCCAGTGGCTTTCTCCGTACCCGATCTGCCGTACGCATACGACGCGCTCGAGCCTCACATCGACGAGGAAACGATGCGCATCCACCACGACAAGCACCACCAGGCGTACGTCGACAAAGCCAACGGCGCCCTCGAGGGAACCGAGTGGGCCGACCGCGACGTCGAGGACGTCCTCCGCAACCTCTCCGCCCTTCCCGGCGACAAGCAGGCCGCGGTCCGCAATAACGCTGGCGGCCACTACAACCACAGCCTCTTCTGGCAGATGATGGGCCCCGACGGCGGTGGCGAGCCGGGTGGCGACCTCGGTGCCGCGATCGCCGAGAAGTTCGGCTCCTTCGACTCCTTCAAGGAGGAGTTCAAAAACGCCGGCATCGCCCGCTTCGGCTCCGGCTGGGCCTGGCTGGTCAAGGACTCTTCCGGCCTCGCCGTGGTCTCCACTCCGAACCAGGACTCGCCGATCTCCGACGGCGCGACGCCGTTGCTCGGAGCCGACGTCTGGGAGCACGCCTACTACCTGAAGTACCAGAACAAGCGCCCGGAATACCTCGACGCCTTCTGGAACGTCGTCAACTGGGACTACGTCGCGAAGAGGTTCGCCTCGTAGGACCGTTGCGCTGAGGCGGGGGGAACCTCGCTCATCGCGTGCTCGGCGAGTGCGGTGATCGTCAGGCTGGGGTTGACGCCGACGTTCGCCGGCACCGCCGAGCCGTCGCAGACAAGCAGGTTCTCGTAGCCGAAGACCCGCTGGCGGGCGTCGACGACGCCGTCCTCGGGACCGTGCCCGATCACCGCCCCGCCGAGGATGTGGGCGGTGGTCGGCACGTTCAGCAGCGCCTCGGTCATCGAGCTCTGGGCGATGCCGCCGGTGCGTTTCGCCAGCCATTCCGCCGCCTCGTTGGCGACCGGGATGAAGGTCGGGTTCGGTTTCTCCGGATCCTGCTCGGTCTGCAGCCAGACGTTTCCCGAGCGTTTCAGCGTCGGGCGTAGGGCGATCGCGTTGTCGAGGGTTTGCATCACCAGCAGGATGATCGTCCGCCGTGACCAGTTCTTCGGGTAGAGGACCTTGGCGAAGCGGACCGGGTGGCGGAGCATCTGTCCGAGCAGCTTCAGCGGCCTGGTGACGCGGGTCCCGTCGCCGACCAGCAGCGTGTAGAGGAGGCTCATCGAGTCGCCCGCCTTGCCGTAGCTGACGGTCTCGATGTGGGTGTCGGCGTCCGGGTAGATGCTGCCGCTGATCGCGACCCGCTTGGTCAGGTCTTCGGGGTAGTCCTCGGGGACGGTGACGGCGAGGATCATCTCGCTGTTGGTCCGCACCAGCTCGCCGAGACGTGAGGAGATGCGGGGCAGGGCACCGCCGAGGCGGCAGCGCTGCAGCAGCTTGTTGCTGCCGAGGGCGCCAGCGGCGACGACCACGCCGCGGGCGCGGATCGTGCTCTTGGCGCGGCCGGGGATCATCCCCGAGCGCTCGCTGGAGATCGTGTAGCCCTCGCTGCCGTCGGCGGCGCCGATCGGGCGGATCTCGGTCACGGTGCGGTCGGGAATGACCTCGACCCCGCGCTGTTCGGCCAGGTAGAGGTAGTTCTTGACCAGGGTGTTCTTGGCGCCGACCGGGCAGCCGACCATGCAGCGGCCGCAGAGGGTGCAGCCGGTCCGATCCGGGCCCTCGCCGCCGAAGAACGGGTCGGAGACCGTCTTGCCGCGCTCGCCGAAGTAAATCCCGACGGGAGTCTTCCGGTAGGTGTCGCCGACCCCGATCTGCTCGCCGTACTCGCGCAGCAGGTCGTCGGCCGCGTCGTCGGTCCCGACGTCGACGACGCCCAGCATCCGCTGCGCCTCGGCGTAGTGGGGCGCCAGCTCGCCTTCCCAGTCGGCGAGGTCGCCCCACTGCGGGTCCTTGAAGAACTTCGAAGGCGGAACGTAGAGCGTGTTGGCGTAGCCGAGGCTGCCGCCGCCGACGCCGCTGCCGCTGACCACCGAGACGTCCTTGAAGGTGGAGAGGCGGAAGATCCCCCGCAGACCGAGGCGCGGCGCCCAGAAGTAGCGGCGGATGTCCCAGGTGGACTTCGGGAAGTCTTTGTCGGTGAAGCGCTTGCCGCACTCGACCACGGCGACCTTGTAGCCCTTTTCGGCCAGGCGCAGGGCAGAGACCGATCCCCCGAACCCGGAGCCGACCACCACCCAGTCGTAGTCGAACTGGCTCATCAGCCAGTCAAGCCTACCGAGCGCTCAGGCCTCGCCGGGCTCGAGCGGGCGGAAGTCGGTCGTGCGGGCGCCGCAGACCGGGCAGAACCAGTCTTTGGGGATGTCCTCGAAAGAGGTGCCGGGGGGGATGCCGCCGTCCGGATCGCCGATCGCCGGGTCGTAGATGAAGCCGCAGCTGTCGCAGATCCAGAGGGTCGCGTCTTTGGTCTCGGTGGTCATGCCCTTTTAAATGTTAGAGAGGCGCCGGCGCCGCTATTTGCCGAAGCTGACCTGCGGGGCATTGCGCTCGGAGGCGTCCTCGATCTCGAAGTACGCGCGGGGGGTGAAGTCGCCCTGGTTGGCGATGATCGAGCCGGGGAACTGCTGGATGTCCGTGTTGTAGGACTGCACGTTGGAGTTGTAAATCCGGCGCGAGGCCTGGATTTCGTCCTCCAGCTCGGAGAGGTTGCGGCTCAGCTGCTGGAAGTTCTCGGTCGCCCGTAGGGTCGGGTAGTTCTCGGCCACTGCTTTGACGTCGGCCAGCGCCTGGGTCAGCTGCTGCTCGGCTTTGGCGGTCTCCTCGACCCCCTGGGCCTGCATTGCCGCGGCCCGCGCCTGGGTCGTTTTCTCGAAGGTCGCGCTCTCGTGCTCGGCGTAGCCCTTGACCGTTTCGACCAGGTTGGGGACGAGGTCGTGGCGCCGTTTCAACTGCACGTCGATCCCGCTCCAGGACTCGTCGACACGGTTGCGCGAGGCGATGATCGAGTTGCGCTTCGCGATGTAATAGAAGACCGCGAGGACGATGATCGCGACGATGACGATGAGGACGATGGTCATGAAGGCTCCTGTGGTCGGACCGGGGTTAGGAGCATCCTAACGCCGTAGGATCGCGTCGATGGCCGCGAACTCAGAAGCGCAGGAATGGGCCGAGATTGTGCGCGGCTACGGCGAGCGCAACGGGCTCACCTATGAGCCGGTCGGCGGCATCAATCCCAAAGACGGGCCGGTGGCGCTCTGCGTCGGCGGGGTCAACCGGCTGACGGGGCAGCTGAGCGAGGGCTTCTGGGGCTCCTGCTGCGACGCCGACGAAAAGGAGGTCGGCGGCTTCTTCAGCAAGGCGGTGGTGCCGACGGCGCTGCTCGCCAAGGCCCACATGCCGGACCTGGCACAGGTGGTGCCGGCCTTCAACGTCGAGTCGATCGAGGGCCACGAGGTGGTCACCCAGCGATTCCAGCGCAAGGTCGAGTTCGAGTCGATCGACTTCAACCGGCGCTTCCTGACCACGGTGCCGAGCGAGTACGACCCGGTGGCCCTGCGCGAGCTGTTCGGGCCCGGCTTCCTCGCGTGGGTGACGACGATGAGCGGCGAGATCGACTTCGGCGTCAACGATCGCCAGCTCTGGTTTCTCTGGCGGCTGGGCGAGCGCAGCGCCGGGGAGCTGAAGGCGGCGCTGAAGAACGCCGGCCAGCTGTTCAAACGGCTGCAGGGTGAGATGGACGAGAGCGGCATCCACACTTACCCGCCCGGCCCCTGGCACGCGGGTCTGGAGCGGTTCCCCGACGAAACGGCCGCTCAGTCCGGGTAGTCGGGGTCGCCCGGGAGGACGACGCGCGGTTCGGCGCCCTCCGCGGCAACCACCACCGGCAGGATCGGCTCCAGCGTGCGCGTGCGGTAGGCCGCCAGCGCTGCGTCGGAGGTGGCGTGCTCGGCCAGCCAGCCGAGCTGGGTCTGGGTCGGGAAAGAGAGGACGATCTCGCCCGCGGCGTGGGCCTCCAGGGCGGCTGCCGGCTCGAACCAGCGTGCCTCGGTGGTCTCGACTCCGTCCGGCTTCGGCGGCGTGTGGGCGGGCGCGAGGGCGAGGAAGAACCAGGCGTCAAAGCGGGTTGCGATCAGCTCCGGGGTGATCCAGCGGGTGAAGGGGACCAGCTCCTCCTCGGCGGCCAGCTCGATCCCGGCCTCCTCGGCCAGCTCGCGGACCGCGCAGGTGCGCAGGCCGGCTTCCTCGGCGCCGTCGGCGGCATCGACCGAGCCGCCGGGGAAGACCCAGACGCCGGGCATGAACTTCGCCTCCTCGCTGCGCCGCAGCATCAGCACCTCAAGTGCTCGCTGGGCATGCTTGCCACCGCGCCGCAGAAGGACGATCGAGGCGGCCGGACGGGGAGTCGAGGGCGGGCCGAAATTCGGCAGCTCAGCCGGTCCCCGTCGCCGCTCCTCCATCGCCGGAGCGTAGCCGTCAGCTGAGGACGCGACGGCGCTCGCGGCGGACCCAAGCGCGGTGGGTGAGCCAGGCGAGCAGCGCAATGAGGGCGATCGGGCCGAGGATCGCGAGGCCGACGACGGCGACCGCGGCGGCGACGGCGAGGATTTGGCCGGCGTCGGCGAGCGCGTCGCCGATTCCCCAGGTGCCGCCGCCGGTACCGGATTCGTCTTCGGCTCCGGTCTCGATCCGGAGCAGGACGCGGGAGTAATCGGCGCGGCGCTCGAGATGCTGGAGCTGCCCGCGGAGCCGGGACCGGTGGCGGCGCTCCTGCGCCAGCTCGGCTTCGACCGCCTCCCGCTCGGATTCGGTTTCCGCCGCTTCCAGCTGCGCCAGGAGGCTGTCGATCCGCGCCTTGGAGTCCTGCAGCAGCTCGCCGGTGGCCACGGTCGGGGTGGTGATGTCGTCGGTCGCCTCATGGCGCGAGCGCACCTCGTCGATCGCCGAGAGGGCGGCGAGCGCGTCGCCGAGCTTGGCGCTCGGGATCAGCAGCTCGAAGGTTGCTCCCGCCTGGCCGGGCTGACCCTCTCGGGTCGAGGAGCGCATGACGATTCCATCATGGGCGTGGACGGCTTCGAAGACCTCTGCCGAGTCGTCGGCAACATCATCGGGCGCGGCGCCGAGGACGATCTCGGCGGAGTGCTCGACCGCTCGGTGGTGCAGACGGGCGAGGTGAGGGCCGCCGCCCGTATAACGACCGCTGTCGTCGAAGCTGGAGTTCGCGGCTTCGCCGGACGCCGCGCCGTAGACGGGTCCACTGCTCGCTTCCGATTCCGCCATCGGAATGAGGTCCGATTCGTACTGAACGCCGCTGGCTTCTTCTGAGGAGTTTTGGCCCGCACCGGCCGCTGCCTTATGGGGGGACCCCGGCGGCGTCGCTGCCTGCTCCTTCCGGGGCTCGAGCAGCGCCAGGTTGTCGTCGGGCCCAAAGCCACCTCGATTCGCCACGATCAGTGCCGAGGCAGCGAGGACGACGAGAACCGCGATCGTCCCTCCGGCCAGCAGGAGGCGGCGGGGCTGGACCGGGCGCAGTGAGCCGAGCGAGAGCCGCGGCCAGCGCGTCCGCCGCGGGAAGCACGCGGCGGCGCGCTCGTCGAGCTTGGCGGCGAACTCCGGGCTCGGCGCCGGCCGCAGCGCTCGCAGCTCGGCGGCCAGCCGGTCGTCCCTCTCCCTAGGCGTTTCCATCGCAGGCCTCCCTCAGCTTGGTCATTGCCCGGTGTAGCCGGGTGCCGGCATTCGACTCGCCGATGTCGAGCACGCGAGCGATCTCGCGGTTCTCCAGACCAGCGAAGAACTTCAGCGCGATCAGCTCGCGCTCGCCGGCCTCCAGCCGCTCCAGGGCCGCCGAGACTGCCAGTCGGCGCTCGCTGTGCTCGGCGCCCTCCTCGGCCCTCGCCTCAAAGTCCTCGGGCTCGGCCGTCAGCTCCGCCTGGCGGCCCCGGCGGCGCAGCTCGTCGAGGGCGGCGTTGCGGGCGATCCCGAACAGCCAGGCGCGGGGCTCGCCCCGCTCGGGGTCGAAGCGGTGGCGCTTGCGGTAGGCGCGCTCGAATGCGGCGGCGGTCACTTCCTCCGCCGCCGGCGCGTCGCGCAGGAGGCTGGCGACGTAGGCATAGACGTCGTCGCGGCTGGAGCGGTAGAGGCGGTCGAAGGCGAGGTCGCCGGCGCGGGGCGCGTCCTCTGCTTCGGCTACGAGCGTCTGCTCCATGCCCTCACTACGGGACAGGTCCCCATCCGTCACAGACGCAGTATCGACTCAGGCGGCCTGGGGGAGATCGACCGGCGCTGAAGCGACGGCGGCGCGGATCGATTCTGCTGCGATCGCGACCAGCTCGCGCAGCTCCTCGGCGGAGATCGAGAGCGGCGGCATCAGCACGATCGTGTTGCCGAGCGGGCGGATGAAGGCGCCGCGCTCGCGCGCCTCGATCGTCACCCGGTGTCCCATCCGCAGCGCCGCGTCGTGATCGCCGAGGTCGATTCCCACCATCACGCCCTTCTGGCGCACCTCCGCCACCTCGGGCATTGCCGCGACCCCGGCCAGCAGCTCTGCGAAGAGGGCGATTTTTGGCTGCAGCCGTTCCAGCGTCCGCTCCTGCTCGAAGACGTCGAGACTGGCAAGCGCCGCCGCGCAGGCGAGCGGGTTGCCAGTGTAGGTGTGGCCGTGGAAGAAGGTCCTGAACTCCTCGTAGCTGCCGAGGAAGCCCTCGTAGATCTCCTCGGTGGCTAGGGTCGCGGCTAGGGGCAGGTAGCCGCCGGTGATCCCCTTCGCCAGGCACATCAGGTCGGGCGCGACCCCTTCCTGCTCGGAGGCGAACATCGTCCCGGTGCGGCCGAACCCGGTCGCCACCTCGTCGCAGATCAGCAGCGCCCCGTTGCGGTCGCAGAGTTCGCGGGCGGCGCGCAGGTAGCCCGGCGGCTGGACGAGGATCCCGGCCGCGCCCTGGACCAACGGCTCGACGACCACCGCCGCCACCTCTTCACCGTGCGCCTCCAGCACCCGCTCGAGGTCGGCGGCGTCCCCCGGCTCGGCGACGTGGGTCTCGAACAGCAGCGGCCGGTAGGTGGAGTGGAAGAGGTCGATGCCGCCGATCGAGACCGAGCCAATCGTGTCGCCGTGGTAGGCCTCGCGCAGGCGCACGAAGGTGGTCCGGCGGGCATGCTCGCCGCCGCGCTGCTGCTGGTACTGGAAGGCGATCTTCAGGGCGATCTCGGCCGCGGTCGAGCCGGAGTCGGAGTAGAAGACGCGGGAGAGGCCGGCCGGGGCGATCCCGGTCAGGCGGGCGGCCAGCTCGGTCGCCCCGGGGTGGGAGAGGCCGAGCATCGTCGTGTGGGCGACCCGGTCGAGCTGCTCGCGCACGGCGGCGTCGATCACCGGGTGGCGGTGGCCGTGGACGTTGCACCACAGCGCCGCGGTCCCGTCCAGGTAGCGCCGCCCGTCAACGTCGTAGAGGTAGGAGCCCTCGCCCCGCTCGATCATCAGTGGCTCTTCCTCGCTCCAGCCCTGCTGCTGAGTGAAGGGGTGCCAGACGTGTTCGCGATCGAGCTGCGCGTAGTCCGGCGGCATGGGCGGACGTTAGCCAGGGGGGCGGCGGCAGTCCGAGTGGACATGCATCACACGAACAACTATTGCCCTTTTGAAAAGGTTGCGCTTGTGCAACTATTGTCCGGATGCACGCAACGGACTTGAAGGCGATCCAAGAGGCGACTCGTAAGGAGATCGGCCCGGCGGAGAAGGACACGGCGGCGCGGCTGACCGCGCTGATGCACCACGTCTTCCTCTATGACCGCGGCAATCAGCTGCGGGTGATCGAGGAGACCGGGCTCTCGATAACGCAGTGCAAGGTGCTGCTGGAGCTCGGCGGCCTTGGCCAGGATGCACAGGTCTGGCAGGTCTCCGACCTCGCCGAGCTGTTCGGCGTCTCGGTCCCCTCGATGAGCAGGGCGGTCGACGCCCTGGTCAAGGCGAAGCTGGCGACGCGGGTCGAGGACCCGGACGACCGCCGCGTCCGCCGGGTGAAGATCACCCCCAAGGGGAAGAGCCTCGTCGCCACGATCGTCACCGTCCGCATGAGCGGCATCGAATCTTTCGTGGGCACCCTCAGCGCCGTCCAGCGCCGCAAGCTCGACGCCGCCGTCGAGTCGCTGCTGGATCGCGACGACGTCGCCCAGACCTACCAGCATTTGAAGGGAAGTGAGCGCGCTTGACCCGTTACCGCCACCTGATAACCGACGACAACCGCAAGTGGTGGACGCTCGGAGCGATGTGCTTCGCGCTGTTCATGATCATGCTCGACAACACCGTCGTGAACGTCGCCCTGCCCTCGATCCAGAAGGACCTGGGGGCCTCGATCAGCGGGCTGGAGTGGACGATCAACGGCTACACGCTCTCCTTCGCGGTACTGCTGGCGACTGGTGGCCGGCTCGGAGACATCTTCGGTCGCCGGCTGATGTTCCTGATCGGCGTCGTCATCTTCGCCCTCTCCTCGGCGACTGCCGGCCTGGCTCCAAACGAGACCGCGCTGGTCGTCAGCCGCGTGGTCCAGGGCGTCGGCGCAGCGCTGATGATGCCGGGGACGCTCTCGATCATCACCGACGCCTTCCCCGCCCACGAGCGCGGCAAGGCGATGGGCACCTGGGCCGGGGTTTCGGCCCTTGCGCTGGCTGTCGGGCCGGTGCTCGGCGGCTTCCTCACCGAGCATGTCAGCTGGCGGGCGATCTTCTACATCAACATCCCGGTTGCGATCGGGGCCGTGATCGCGACCCTGTTCGCGGTGCGCGAGTCGCGCGACACCTCGGTCGGCCGCGACGTCGACTACGGCGGGGTCGCCGTGCTGACCGTCGGACTGACGGCGCTCGTCCTCGCCCTGGTAGAGGGCAACGCCTGGGGCTGGGGCTCGACCGAAGTCATCGTCCTCCTCGCACTCGCCGCGGTCGCTCTGCCCGCCTTCGTCTTCGTCGAGAACCGGGTCAAGGCGCCGATGGTGCAGTTCGACCTGCTCAGCGATCGCAACTTCCTCGCCGCGGTCTGCGTGGCGCTGATCCTCACCTTCGCGATGATGGGCGTCTTCTTCTTCCTCGCCCTCTACATGCAGGACATCCTCGGCTACTCGCCGCTGGAGGCGGGCATCCGCTTCCTGCCCTCGACCCTGATGATCGTCGGGGTGGCCCCGGTCGCCGGCCGGCTGTCCGACCGCTTCGGGCCGCGCTGGCTGATCGCCGGAGGTCTCCTGATCGTCGCCTCTTCGCTGTTCACCTTCAGCCGCATCCAGGTCGACTCCGGCTACCTCGACCTGCTGCCCGGATTCATGTTGCTGGGCATCGGCGTCGCGATGACGATGTCGCCGATGACCAGCGCCGCGATGAACGCGGTGCCGGTGCAGAAAGCCGGGATCGCCTCCGGAGTGCTCTCGATGTTCCGCATGGTCGGCGGCAGCCTCGGCATCGCCGTCACCGGTGCGATCTTCCAGGGCCTCGTCAGCTCCCGTCTGGACACGCTTCTGACCGGGACGGGCGTGACCGAGGCGCAGCGGCAGTCGATCTCCGACCAGCTCGGCGGTGGCACGGTGCCGAAGGTCCCGGGGCTCGATGCGGCGCAGGTGAAGGAGGTAACCGCGGCCGGCAACGAAGCCTTCGTCTACGCGGTCAGCCACGCGATGACCGTCTCCGGCTTCTTCGCCCTGCTCGGGGCGCTGATCGGCGCGACCGCGGTGCGGTCCAAAGCGCGCGGCACCGGGGTAAGCCCTGAGGCGGCGGTTGCCGAGGCCAGCCCCGGCGGCGAGGCCCTCGCCGGCGAGGAGGCCCGGGAGGCGGCGCAGCCCGCCTAGAGGCTTTTGGCGCATCGGGCGGCATAGGCTGCCGCCCGATGCTGATCCTGCTGCCGCCTTCCGAAGGCAAGGCCCGCCCCGAGGCGGGCGCGCCAGTCGATCTGGACGCGCTCGCTTTCGCCGCCGAGCTGGGGAAGAAGCGGGCGGAGTTGCTGGCGGCGTTCGACCCGGGCCTGCTCGAGGCGCCGGCGGCGCCCGCGCGCGAGGTCTACACCGGCGTGCTGTTCAAACGGCTGGAGCTATCCGAGCTGTCGGCCGCGGCGCGGCAGCGGGTGCTGATCGCCAGCGCGCTTTGGGGCGTGGTGCGGCCGGATGACCGCATTCCCTATTACAAGTTCCCGCCGAAGACCCGGCTGAAGGGGATCGGCGCGCCGAACGCGTTCTGGCGCCCGGCGCTCGCGGCTGCTATGCCCGACGAGGAGGGCCAGCTGGTCGTCGACATGCGCTCCGGCGCCTACGCTGCTGCCTGGAAACCGAAGCGGGCGACGCTGCTGGCGGTGCGTGCCTTCAGCGAGGAGAGCGGGAAACGCAAGGTCGTCTCGCACATGGCCAAGGCGGTGCGGGGCGACGTGGCGAGAGCCTTGCTCGAGGCGAAGAAGCCACCGAGGGACCCCGAGGCGGCTGCCGCCATCGCCGAGGCGGCCGGTTTTACCATCGAGCTGTCCGACAGCAACCTCGACGTGATCGTTTAGATCTTCAGCGCCGGCCAGCTGCTCAGATCGGCGAGGTCGATCTCGGGGAGGGTGATGACAGGAGCGCTGGCGAGGTCGGCGATCGTCTCGCGATTGGATCGCTCGATCTCGGTTGGTTCCTCCGGCCAGGGGGTGAGGACCACGGCGGCCACCTCCAGCCCGGCGGCCCGGGCCGCCTCGACCGTCAGCATGGTGTGGTTGATAGTCCCCAGGCCGGGGCTCGCCACGACGATCAGCGGGTACCCGAGGTCGACGGCCAAGTCGCGGACGAGGTAGGCGGGGGAAAGCGGGACGAGCAGCCCCCCGACTCCCTCGCAGACGATGGCGTCGGTGCCTGCGGCGGCAGTCGCCGCCGCCTCACGCAGGCGCGCCGGGTCGATCTCCTCGCCGGCCAGCGCCGCCGCCAGATGGGGGGAGGCCGGCGGGCCGTAGCGGTAAGGGGCGATCTCTTCGTCGCTCTGGTCGGACCCCGACGCCCGGCGGATCAGCGCGTGGTCGGTCTCTACGCCTTCGTCGAGGCCGGTGACCGCCGGCTTGAAGACCGCCACCCTCCTGCCTTCCCCGGCGAGGGTGCGGGCGAGGGTCGCCGCGACCACCGTCTTGCCGACCTCGGTGCCGGTGCCGGTGACGAAGATCCCCTCTGCCATCGGCCCCTCAGGCGGCCAGCGGCTGGCCGGCGAGGAGGCCCGCCTCGCGGGCGGCGACCCCGACCATGTGGGCGGCGGCGACCAGGTCCTCGGGGCGATGGGTCGCCATCGCGGTCAGGCGCAGCCGGCAGGAGCCCTCGGGGACGGTCGGCGGCCGGATGCCCTGGGCGAAGACGCCCTTCTGCAGGGAGATCTCGCAGAGCTCCATCGTTGCCTCTGCCTCGCCGACCCGGACCGGGACCACCTGGGTGGTCGAGGCACCGACCTCGAGCCCCTCGGCGGCCAGCGACCGGCGCAGCAGGGCGGCGTTTTCCTGCAGCCGGTCGACCAGCTGCGGCTCGCTCTCGAGGATCTCCAGTGCGGCGAGCGTGGCGCCGAGGGCCGGCGGCGGCGGCGCGGTCGAGAAGATGAACGGCCGGGCGGTGTTGACCAGCAGGTCGACGACCTCGGCGCTGGCGCAGGCGTAGGCGCCGTAGGAACCGAGGGCCTTGCCGAGGGTGCCGACGACGACGTCGACCTCGCCGCTGAGGCCGGCGGCGGAGACCGAGCCGCGGCCGCCGGGGCCGACGGCGCCGGTCGCGTGCGCCTCGTCGACCATCAGCCGCGCCCCGTTGCTACGGGCCAAATCCAGCAGCTCGGGCAGCGGGGCGATGTCGCCGTCCATCGAGAAGACGCCGTCGCTGACGATCAGCGCCGCCCGCCCGCCCGCTCGGCCCAGCCCCCAGGCAAGGTGCTCGGGGTCGCAATGGCGGTAGACGAAGGTCTCCGCCCGCGAGAGGCGGCAGCCATCGACGATGCTGGCGTGGTTCAGCTCATCAGAGAAGACGATCTCGCCGCGGCCGGCAAGAGCGGCGATGACGCCGGTGTTGGCAAGGTAGCCGGAGCCGAACAGCAGCGCCGCCTCGTAGCCCTTGAAGGCGGCGAGCCGAGCCTCCAGCCGGCGGTGCGGCTCCATGTTTCCGGAGATCAAGCGCGAGGCGCCGGAGCCGGCACCCCACTGAAGGGCCGCCTCGGCAGCCGCCTCCCGTACCTCGGCGCGGTCGGCGAGGCCGAGGTAGTTGTTCGAGCAGAGGAGGAGGACCTGGCGGCCGTCGAGGGTGACGGTCGGGCCCTGCGGTCCCTCGATCAGGCGGAGCCTGCGGTAGAGCCCCCGGTCGCGGAGCTCGGCGAGCCGCTCGGCGACGTCGCTCACGCCGCCCGCGGGTAGGAGGGTGGCTTCTTCGCCTTCTTCACGACCCGCAGCTGGGTCGAGGGATCCCAGAAATTGGCCTCGCCCTGGCTGTCGATCAGCTCGTCGATCGGCGTCTCCGGAGAGTCGCCATCGAGCCAGCCGGAGCGGTTGTCCGGGCGTGGGTTGGCACCGTTGTCGGGCTGACGTGCGACGTTCAGCCCGAGCTCCTCGAACATCGCCCGGTCATCGGCCGGCTCGGCTCCGAGCGTGGTCAGGAAGTTGCCCATCATCACCCCGTTGAGGCCGGCCTTGACCGCCAGCCCGTGCAGCTCGCCGAGGTTCTCGACCCGGCCGCCGCAGAGGCGGAAGAGGGCGCCGGGGATGATCAGGCGGAAGATCGCGATCCACTTCACGACCTCCCACGGGTCCATCACCTCACGGTAGCCGAATTTGGTCCCGTCCTTGGGGATCAGGAGGTTGATCGGCACCGAGGTCGGGTTGATCTCGGAGAGCTCGAAGGCCATCTCGACCCGCTGCTCCTCGCTCTCGCCGAGGTTGAGGATGCCGCCGACGCAGGTCTCCAGCCCGGCCTCCTTGACCGCCTGGATCGTCCGCAGCCGGCCCTCGTAGCGGACCGTGGTCGAGACCTCGGGGTAGTAGGAGCGGGCCGACTCGACGTTGTGGTGGACGCGCTGGACCCCGGCCTCCTTCAGCGCTTTGGCGCGGTCGGCCGACATGTGGCCGATCGAGGCGCAGCGCTTGAGGTTGGTCTGCTCGGCGACCAGCCTGGTGCCCTCGAGGATCTTCTGGAAGTCGCGTTTGGAGAGGCCCTGGCCCTGGGTGACCATGCAGAAGCGGTGTGCCCCGGCGGCCTCGGCGGCTTTCGCGTGCTCGAGGATCTGCTCCGGCTCCATCATCGCGTGCATCGGCGTGTCGGCCTCGGCGTAGCGGGACTGGGCGCAGAAGCCGCAGTCCTCGGCGCAACCGCCGGACTTGGCGTTGACCAGCGAGCACATGTCGGTCGAGTTGCCGAAGTTCTCGACCCGCACCTCCCAGGCGCGTTCGACCAGGGCTTCGATCTCGGCGTGGTCCGTGAGGCGGCCGTAGTCGCGAGCCTCGTCGACGGTGATCAAGGGGGGCACGGCGGCAAATCTAAGAATCGGGCCGGACGCCTAGCATCAGCGCATGGCAATGGCTGTGCAGAGGCGGCGGCGGGTGGCCCTGAGCCTGCTCGCCTGCCTGGCTCTGGGGGCGTTCGCCTTCGGGGCGACGTTTGGGGCCAGCCTCGGTGACGGGGCGGGAACTAAGCCCGACGTCGCAAGCACCCTGCCGGCGAAGCTGCTGGCCGGCGAGCGGATCGTCGTTGGCGTCGACGGCACCTCGATCTCGCCCCGGCTGTGGGATGCGGTCGCCGAGGGCTGGGTGGCCGGCATCGTGCTCTACTCAGAAAACTTGCCCACCCGCGCCGCCGGCAAACGCCTGATTGCGCGCCTACAGCGGACCCAGCGGCCGTCGAAGCTGCGTGACCCGCTGCTGATCATGGTCGACCAGGAGGGGGGCCAGGTGAAGCGCTTCGGCGGCGCCCCGACCGCCTCCGCGCGCGAGATGGGCGCTCGCGGTGCTGCCTTCAGCTCACGCCAGGGACGCGCCACCGCCGCCAACATGCGCGAACTGGGGATCAACGTCGACCTCGCCCCGGTCCTCGACGTCGGTCGTCCCGGCGGTGTGATTGAGGAAACCGACCGCAGCTTTGGCGTCACTGCGGCAAAGGTGGAAGCATCCGCGATTCCGTTCGCCGAAGCTCTGCAAGCCGGCGGCGTGGCGGCGACCGGCAAGCACTTCCCCGGTTTCGGGGCGGCAACCGAAAACACCGACTTCTCGGCCGAACGGATCGACCTCTCCAAGCGCGAGCTGCGGAGGGTCGACGAGAAGCCCTACGAAGCTTTCGCCGCCGCCGGAGGCAAGCTGACGATGCTCAGCACCGCGATCTACCCGGCCTTCTCCGACCGCCCCGCCGCCTTTACCCGCGCGATCGCGACCGGCGAGCTGCGCAATCGGCTCGGCTTCGAGGGCGTCTCAATCACCGACGCGCTGGAAACGCCCGCGGTCGAAGACTTCGGCGGCACCGCGGAGGTGGCTGTCGCCGGCGCCCAGGCCGGCGTCGACCTGTTGCTCTTCGGCCGCATCGGCCCGGCCGAGCAGGCCTGGGGGGCGCTGGTCGCGAAGCTGCGCTCACGCGAACTCGACCGGGCCGAATTCGAGGAGGCCGCCCAGCGGGTGCTCGACCTCCGCGCCGGCATGGCTCGTTAGCGCCCGGGTACGTCCTCGCGGACGGCGACCGGATCGAAGATTCGGACCCCGTCGCGGCCCTCGTCCTTGGCCGCGTACATCGCCGTGTCGGCTTCGGAGAAGACGGTGGCGGCGCTGGTCCGCGGGTCGTCGCCGAAGATCGCCACTCCGACGCTGACGGTGACCGGCTCTGTTGCCCCGTCGGAGCGGTGCTCGCGGATTTCGGCGGCGATCGCTTCGGCGGCGATCTCCGCCTCCTCACGGCTGCAGCGCGGCAGGATCACCGCGAACTCGTCGCCGCCGAGGCGGGCCAGCGTGTCGCTGCGCCGGGTCCGTTGTCGCAGCACCCCGGCCACCTCCTGGATCAGCCGATCGCCGGCCGGATGCCCGCGTGAGTCGTTGACCCGCTTGAAGTCGTCGATGTCGAGGATCAACAGCGCCCCGGTCGAACGATCGCGCTGGCTGCGGGCCATTGCCGTCGCCAGGTCCTTCTCGAAGCGGCGCCGGTTGTCGAGCCCGGTCAGGGCGTCCTCGCTCGCCTGGCGCTCCAGCTCCCGCATCCGTTCGCGCCGGTTCCAGGTGACGATCAGCGCCCCCAACAGCGCCGCCAGCGAGATTCCGAGGACGGCGAGGGCGAGCGGTAGGCTGAGGCCCGGGCCGTTCGGGTCCTCCACCGCCAGCATCCAGGTTCGGTCGGCGATCTTCAGCGGAACCGAGGCGCCGTCGAGCTCGCCCGGTTCGCCGAAGACGGTGGTGCCGTCGGCGTTCAACTGCAGATGCACGTCGGATGAGACCGCCTCGCTCGCGGTCCTCGCCAGGTCGTCGATCTGAAAGCTGCCGGCGGCGAAACCGGCGAGGGCGCGGCGGCGCTCGGCGACCGTCTTCACCGGCGCCCCGTCCCTATAGAAGGCACGGAAGACAGCGATTCCGGTGCCCCCAATCAGCAGCGGCCCGACCGGAGTCGAAGTGGCGACGCCGCTGTCCCTTGCCTTGTCGAGGAAGGATCCGCGTTCGGCATCCTGGCCCAGGTCGTAGCCGATCGCCTGGTCGGTGGGGGTATCGGAGGCCGCGTAGGTGATCGGGAAGTAGGCCGACTGCCGGTCGGCGGGCCGGAAGCGTCCGGGGGCGACCCGCTCGATCAAACCGACCCCGTGGCGGCGTTCGTAGAGCGCCCGCTTGGCGTCGGGAACCAGAGGGATGTAGGCGGTCGCGGCGAGGGCGCCCTGTCGCAGCAGGGTGTTGCCGTAGACCGCGAACTCGTGCTGGCTGAGGTCGTCCTCGGCGCGGAAGAAAGCGGCGGCGCTGGTCAGCTGGTCGACAGAGAGGGCGGCCACCGCTTCCATCTGGTGGGCGGCGCGCATCGCCTCGTCGTGCTGGCGGCGGTCGAAGTCGCCCTGGTCGTCGGAGTAGACAATGAAGGCGGCGATCACCGAGCCGAGCGCCACGAGGGTGACCGCGGCGATTCCGAGCCAGAAGCGCCGCCTCATCCCGGCACCGCCGCGAGCGACTCCCAGAGGTAGAGCGAAGCGAGGCTGCGATGGGGGCGCCAGGGCTCGCCAATCTCCAGGACCCGGGTCGGGGTCGGCATCTCCTCCAGCCGATACTCGATCTGGATCGCTTTGCGGATTCCCAGATCGCCGCCGGAGAGGACGTCGGGCCGTTCGAGGTGGAAGAGCAGGAACATCTCCGCCGTCCACTGGCCGAGGCCGCGGACGGCGACGATCTCGGCGATCACCTCCTCGTCGCTGAGGTCCTCGAGTCGCTCCAGCTCCAGCTCGCCGCTGAGGACGTGGGAGGCGAGGTCGCGGATGTACTCAGTCTTGCGGCCGGAGAGGCCGGCGCCGCGCAGGTCCTGCTCGGATGCTTCCAGCAGCTGCTCCGGGCTGGGCGTAGAGCCGCCGAAGAGGCCGATCACCCGCAGGTAGATGGTCCGCGCCGCTTTGGTCGAGAGCTGTTGGCCGACGATCGCCCGCAGCAGGGCGCCGTAGGCGTCGACCGGCCGCTCCTCGCTCCGCCGTTTCATCCGCGTCGCGATGTCGATCTTGCCGACCCGCTCGATCAGCGCCGCGAGGGTCGGGTCGGAGGCCGCGAGCGCCTTTCGCGCCTTGGCGCTCACCGCCCGGTCCACTGCGGGCGGCGCTTCTCGGCGAAGGCGCGGATCCCCTCGCGGAAGTCCTCCGAGGAGAAGCACGATTCGCGCAGGGCGACGAGGCCGGCCTCCTGCTGCTCGGTCAGTTCGGCGTTAGCGTTCAGCAGGTCGATCGCCCGTTTGTTGCCGCGCATCGAGAGCGGTGCGTTTGCGGCAATCGCCGCCGCCAGGGCGACGGCGACGTCCGCCACCTCGTCGTCTGCGACGACTTCGGTGACGAGGCCGATTCGCTCGGCCCGCTCGGCTCCCAGGTTGCGGCCGGTGAGGAAGAGCTCCTTGGTGTGGGCGAGGCCGACCGTGTCGAGGAACTTGCGCAGGCCGGTGTGGCCGTAGATCAGGCCGAGCTTGGCCGGCGGCATCCCCAGCTTGGCGCCGCGGGCGCAGATCCGCAGGTCGCAGGTGATCGCCAGCTCGAGGCCACCGCCGAGGCAGTGGCCGTTGATCGCTGCGAGGACCGGCCAGGAGTGATGCGAGATCGCCTCCATCGCCGCGTGGAACGGGTGAGCGACCAGGGCCTCCGCGTCGCGTTCGAAGGTCTCCTCGGGGATGCCGGCGATGTCGTAGCCGGCGGAAAAGATCGGCGGCGCGCCGGTGAGGATGACGCAGCGGCTGTCGATGCCGTGGTCGAGTTGCGGCAGAACCTCGGCGATTGCGTCGAGGATCTCGTGGTCAAGGGCGTTGCGCCGCTCGGGATTGGTGATCATCAGCCGGGAGACGGCCTCCGCCGGCCGGTCGAGGATGAGCTTCCCGCCTGCGAGTCGCTCGTCCACGCTCCTACTCCAAGACCACGAGGACGTCGCCTTCGGAGACCGACTGGCCCTCCGCGCAGCGAATCTCCTTGACCACGCCGTCGTCTTCGGACTCGACCGGGATCTCCATCTTCATTGACTCGAGGATGACGACGGTGTCGCCGTCGGATACCTCGTCGCCGACCGCGACCTCGATTTTCCAGACGTTGCCGGTGATGTGTGCCTCGATGTCTGCCATGGGCGGGGACAATAGCCCGACCATGGGACCCGAACGGGCAGCAGGGGAGACGGGCGGGCTGGCGGCGATCGTCGCGGCCCGCAACGAGGCCGACCGCATCGGGGCCACCGTCGCGGCTCTGCGCGAAGCGCTGCCGGGGGTGCGGGTGTGGGTGGCGGACGACGCCTCCGAAGACGGCACCGCCGAGGCAGCACTTGCAGCGGGGGCCGAGGTCGTCAGCCGCGGCAGGCCGCACGGCAAGGGAGCGAACGTCACCGCGGCGGCGGAGGCGGCGCTGAGCGTCACGACCCCGGCGGCGGTGGTCCTGCTCTGCGACGGGGACCTTGGGGAGTCGGCGGCACGCCTGGCGCCGCTGGTGGCGGCGGTGCGGACGGGAGAATGCGATCTCGCGGTGGCTTCTTTCAGTCGCCGGGTCGGCGGCGGCTTTGGCCTCGCTCTGGGCTTTGCCCGCTGGGCGATCCGCCGCCTTTGCGGGGCCGAGACCGAGGCGCCGATCTCCGGCCAGCGGGCGATGCGAACCGAGGTCCTGCGCGCGGTCCTGCCCTTCGCCCCGGGCTACGGGATGGAGATCGGGATGACGGTCGACGCCGTCCGCGCCGGCTACCGCCTGGGCGAGTACGAGCTGGACCTCGAGCATCGCGCCAGCGGCCGTGACCTCCCCGGCTTCCTGCACCGGGCGCGCCAGCTGCGCGACTTCAGCCGCGTCTACCTTTCCCGTGCGCGACCCGGGCGTCGTAAGGTGCGGTGATGCGGGGGAGAGGGAAAAAGCTGTCGGCGCTCGCGGTCCTGGCGCTTGCCTTCGCCCTGTGCGTGGGGCTCGCCGATGCCGAGCTGGTCGAGCGCGGCAACCTCTTCGTCAAGTTCCAGGGCGGGATCGCGCCAACCAGGTTGCCGCGGCAGGCGAACGCGCCGATCTCGGTCGAAGTCGACGGCACCGTCCGCACTCTCTCGGGCGAGCAGCCGCCTGCCCTTCGCTTCATCACGATCGCGATCAACCGCGGCGGCAAGGTCGAAACCAAGGGACTGCCGACCTGCCAGCGCTCCGGCATCGAGGCCGCCAGCTCGGCGCAGGCGCTGGCGGCCTGCCGCGGGGCGCTGGTAGGCCGCGGCCGCTACGTCGCCGGGGTCGCCTTCCCCGAACAGGACGCCTTCCCCCTGCAGGGTCAGGTCCTGGCCTTCAACGCGGTGGACGACGGTAAGCGGGCGATCCTCGCCCACGTCTACGGTGCCAAGCCGTTCCCCAACAGCCGCACCTTCATCTTCCACATCCGCAGATCCAAGGGGACCTTTGGGACCGTCCTCAGCGCGGCACTCCCGGAGGCCCTGAACAGCAACGGCTACCTGAAGAGGATCGTCCTCAACCTGCATCGCACCTACACCTACCGCGGCCACACGCACAGCTACCTGAGTGCCGCCTGCGGGGCGCCGCCCGGCTTCACCGTCGGCGTCTTCCCCTTCGTCCGCGTCGGGATGACCTTCTCCGACCGCCGCAAGCTCTCCTCCACCTTGATTCGCACCTGCACCGTCCGCAAATAGGCTTGCGCCGTTGATCCTCGCCATCGACCAGGGGACGACCGGTACCACCTGCCTCGTCTTCGACTCCGACGGGGCGATCGCCGGGCGCGCCTACTCGGAGTTCCAGCAGTTCTTCCCCCAGCCCGGTTGGGTCGAGCACGACGCGAACGAGATCTGGGAGGTGACCCGCCGGGTCGCCGCCGAGGCGATCGCCGCCGCCGGCACCGAGGGCGCCGAGCTGGAGGCGATCGGGATCACCAACCAGCGCGAGACCGTGGTCGCCTGGGACCCGGTCAGCGGCGAGCCGATCCACCGCGCCCTGGTCTGGCAGGACCGCCGCACCGCCGGCCGCTGCGACGAGTTGCGCGAGGCGGGGCACGAGCCGCTGGTCCGCGAGCGGACCGGGCTGACGATCGACCCCTACTTCTCCGGCACCAAGATCGAGTGGCTGCTGCGGAACGCCGAGGGGGCCGAGCGGGCGATCTTCGGCACGATCGACTCCTGGCTGATCTTCAAGCTGACCGGCGAGCACGTCACCGACTACACGAACGCTTCGCGGACGATGCTGTTCGACATCCGCAAACTCCGCTGGGACGAGGAGCTCTGCGGCCTGCTCGGGGTCGACCCGGTGCGGCTGCCGCGGCCGCGTCCCTCCAGCTGCGTCTTCGGCACCACCGCCGAGTTCGGCGGCGAGGTGCCGGTCGCGGGGGTCGCCGGCGACCAGCAGGCGGCGCTCTTCGGCCAGGCCTGCCACCGGCCGGGGATGGCGAAGAACACCTACGGCACCGGCAGCTTCGTCCTCCTCAACAGCGGCGCCGAGCCGCCGCAGGTCCCAGACGGGCTGCTGGCGACGGTTGCCTGGGGGCTGGGTGAGGAGGTCACCTATGCGCTGGAGGCCTCGATCTTCGTCACCGGCGCCGCCGTGCAGTGGCTGCGCGACGGGCTCGGGATCATCGCCGAGGCGGGGGAGACGGAAGCGCTCGCCGCTTCACTCGACTCCAATGACGGCGTCTACTTCGTCCCGGCCCTAACCGGCCTCGCCTCGCCCTACTGGGACCCCTACGCGCGCGGCACGATCGTCGGCCTCACCCGGGGCAGCGGCCGCGCCCACCTGGCCCGGGCGGCGCTGGAGGCGATCGCCTACGAGACGGTCGACGCGGTCCGCGCCCAGGAGGCGGCGAGCGGCGAGCGGCTGGAGCTACTGCGGGCCGACGGCGGCGCCACGGTAAATCGCTGGCTGATGCAGTTCCAGGCGGACGTTCTCGGTGTACCTGTCTCCGTGCCGGAGATCGCCGAGACCACCGCCCTCGGGGCCGCCTACCTGGCTGGGATCGCGACCGGAACCTGGTCGCTGGCCCAGGTGGGGGAGATGTGGCGCGAGGCCGACCGCTACGAGCCGCGGATGGAGGCGGCGCGGCGCGAGGAGCTGCTGAGCGACTGGAGTCGAGCCCTGGAGAGGTCGCGCGAATGGGCGAGATGAAGCCGCAGACCTATAAGGACCCGCGCCCGGCCGGGTACTTCCAGCAGTTCCACGCCGCTGCCCGCAAGGGGGTCGGCTGGACCTACACCTTCGCCCGCATCATCCTCACTCTGCCGACGCTGCTGATCTGGCGGGTGCGCCAGATCGGGGTCGAGAACGTCCCCAAGGACGGGCCGCTGGTTCTCGCGCCCAACCACTTCAGCCAGATGGACCACTTCTTCGCCGGCGTCTACCTGCGGCGGAAGATCCGCTTCATGGCCAAATCCCAGCTCTTCGGGCCGCCGGTCCTGACCTACATCTACAAGCACGGCGGCGTCTTCCCGATCCGCCGCGGCCACCACGACGAGGAAGCGATCGAGACCGCCCGGATCCTGATCGAGCAGGGTGAGATGCTGCTGATCTACGCCGAGGGCGGCCGCTCCCGCTCGCAGCGGCTGGGCGAGCCGAAACCGGGCATCGGCCGCATCGCTCTGGAAACGGGGGCGCCGATCGTCCCGGTCGCGATCCACGGCTCCGAGCGGGCGCGCCAATGGAAACGGTTCCGCTTCCCGAAGGTCACCGTCCAGTTCGGCGAGCCGCTCGTCTTCCCAGTCGAGGACTCGCCCGGGAAAGAGCGCCAGCTGGAGATCGCGACCGAGATCTTCGCCCGGGTGCGGGAGATGTACGAGGGGCTGGACGGGCGCCGGTAGCTACTCGTAGCGCGCGTCGAGCCCGGGATAGAAGTCCGGGTCGTGCCCCGGGGTGATCACCGCGTCGGGGAACTGGCTGTTGAAGAGGCGCAGCTCCTGCAGCGAGCGGCGGAAGTTGTGGGCGTCCTGGGGCCGCGGCGGTAGGGCCAGGTCGCCGTCGAGCTGGCCGCGCATGTACGTGGCGTCGCCGCCGATGACGAAGTCGCGCTCCTTCAGCCGGCAGATCATTGACATGTGCCCGGCGCTGTGGCCGGGGGTGAAGGCGAGGTGGATCGAGCCGTCGCCGAAGAGGTCGAAGCTGCGGCCGAAGCTGGCGTAGGAGTCGATCCCGGCGCGGTCGAAGGAGACGCTGCGGTATTCGAAGGCGTAGTCGAAGTGGGAGCGCCGGTAGCCGTTCAGCAGCGGGCTCGGGCCGTGCGCCGCGGCCTGCCACTCGCTCTCGCTGACCACGAAGGTGGCCTCGGGGAACTCCGAGATCGCCGAGGTGTGGTCGATGTGGAGGTGGGTCATCACCACGATCGGCACCTCGCCCGGCTCGAGGCCGCGTTTCCGCAGCTGCGAGGGAACGTCTTCGCCGGGCTCCAGGGTCGGCTTGCCGGAGCGGGCCGCGAGCGAGCCGAAGTTGGCCTTGGGGTCGGTGGCGATCGAGGGATGCAGGCCGGTGTCGACCAGGATCGCGCCGGCGCTCGGGTGGCGGATGAGGAAGGCGGGGACCGGCACCACGTTCGATTTCGCGCCGATCAGCAGCGCCTTCAGCAGCCTGGCGGTGGTGAAACGCCCCTCGGGCTTGACCATCATCTCGCGGGCGAAGTCGACGTGGCCTGCCACCAGCGGCTCGACCGTGACGGTGGCGCCGCGGGTGCCGCCGGCCAGCGGCTCGTGCAGCGGGGTGGGCTCGACGGAGACGCTCATCCCGGCATTTACGCAGTTCTGCTCGCCTATAGGCTTCGGCGCCGATGGCTGAAAGCTCGCATTCGCAGGTCTTCAGGGACGGTCTGCTCGAGGGACAGGTCTGCGTCGTCAGCGGCGCCGGCAGCGGCCTGGGGCGCGAGACGGCGCTGGAGCTGGCCCGGCTCGGGGCGGCGGTGGTCGCCTGCGGACGGCGCTCGGAGCCCCTGGCGGAGACGGCCGAGCTGGCCTCCGGGCTGCCGGGAAGCTTCGAGTTCGAGACCCTCGACATCCGCGAGGAGGAGCCCGTCGGGCGTTTCTTCGACGGCCTGCTCGAGCGCCACGGTCGCCTCGACGTCCTCGTCAACAATGCCGGCGGCCAGTTCCTCAGCCCGGCCGAGGCGATCAGCCCGAAAGGGTTCCAGACGGTGATCGACCTCAACGTGATGGGGACCTGGCTGATGACCCACGCCGCCGCCACCAAGGCCTTCATCCCGCAGGGCGGGGGCAAGGTCCTCAGCGTCACCCTCTCGCCCCACAACGGGATGCCGGGGATGGTCCACTCCGGCGCCGCCCGCGCCGCGGTCGAGAACATGATGCGGACCCTGGCCGTCGAGTGGGCGCGATTCGGGATCCGGACCGTCGCCCTCGCCGCCGGCCAGTTCGCGACCGAGACGCTGCTGACCAAGTATCCGCAGGTGGTGGTCGAGAACCTCGAGCGCTCGATCCCGATCGGCCGCGCCGGCCGGCCCGAGGAGATGGCCTGGCTGGTCGCCTACCTCGCCTCGCCCGCCGGCGACTTCTACTCCGGGACGACGATCACCCTCGATGGCGCCCGCGACAACTGGGCCGGCCCGTGGCCGCCGCAGGCGATCGCGACGGAGTCCGGCGACCCGGTCGCCGAGGAGCGCAAACCGAAGTAGTGGGTGCTGAATTTTCCTGGCCTGGGGGAGGAGAATTCAGCAACAGCTAACGGGGCTCGAGCACCACCAGGGGTATCTCGCGGCCTTTGCTGCGGGCGGCGTAGTCGTCGTAGCCGCGGTATCCCTCGACGGCGAGTGCCCAGAGCCGCTCGCGCTCCTCTGGCTTCGCCGTCCGGGCGTGGACCGCGATCGTCTCTCCCTTCACCTGCACGGTGGTGTCGGGATTGGCCACCAGGTTGTGGTACCAGGCCGGGTGCTTGGGGAAGCCGCCTTTGGAGGCGACGACGACCAGGTCCTCGCCGTCGCGCACGTAGAGCAGCGGCGAGGTCCGCTTCGTCCCGCTTTTCGCCCCGACGTGGTCGAGCAGCAGCATCTTCCCCGGCACCCCGGGGATGGTGTGACCCAGGCGCCCACCCGTCCTCTGGTAGAGGAACGTGTGGACGCCCATGAAGCGGCGCGTGGCGGGCCAGACGTGGTCCCCCAGGTCGAGATAGCGCGGCGTGCGCCGCGCACCTCGCTCTGAAGCCGTGTCGCTCAGGTGTACATCCCCCCGAACATGCCGCCGGTCACGTTGAGGACCTGGCCGTGCATGTAGTTGGCGAGTGGCGAGCTGAGGAACAGCACCGGGCCCGAGGCCTCCTCCGGCGTCGCCGGGCGGCCGAGCGGGATGATCGCCGAAGCCATCGCCCGCATCTGCTCGGGGATCCCGAGCTCGATCTTCTCGCCGCTTGGGGCGGTCATCTCCTCGCCGGCCTCTTTGGCGCCGGTGAGGCGGGTTTCGACGAAGCCGAAGGCGACCGCGTTGACGTTGATCTTGAACTGGCCCCACTCCTTGGCCAGGGTCTTGGTCAGGCCGACGACGCCCATCTTCGCGGCCGAGTAGTTGACCTGGCCGGCGTTGCCCATCATTCCCGAGGTCGAGGAGACGTTGACGATCTTGCGGAAGACCTCTTTGCCTTCGCCGCGCTCAGCCTTGGCCGCCTCGCGCCAGGCCGGGGCCAGCGCCCGGGCGACCCGGAAGGGGACGATCGTGTGAATGTCGAGCATCGCCTGGAACTGCTCGTCGCTCATCTTGTGGGCCACGCCGTCCCAGGTATAGCCGGCGTTGTTGATGCAGATGTCGACCGTGCCGAAGGCGTCCTGGGCGGCCTTGACCAGCTCGTCGGCGGCGCCCTCCTTGGTCAGGTCGCCGGCGAAGACCGCGGTCTCGCCGCTGATCTCACTGGCCGCCTGCTCGGCGACGTCGGCGTCGAGATCGTTGATCAGCACCTTGGCGCCCTCGTTGACGAACATTTCCGCGGTGGCGCGCCCGATTCCGCGTGCCGAGCCGGTAACGATCGCCGCTTTCCCGTCCAGAAGTCCCATTACTCCGTCTCTCCTTCGATCGATGAAAAGTCGGGCGGGAGGCTATCGGGATCGGCGCCTCCTGGTTGACTGGCCAGTCGGGCTCAGCCGAGGCTGATGCCGCCGTCCTCGGTCACGGTCCAGTGCGGGTTGTGGGCGATCTCCCAGGGATGGCCGTCGGGGTCGATGAACACGCCGCTGTAGCCGCCCCAAAAGGTCTCGGCCGGCTCGCGGCCGATCGTCGCACCGGCGGTACGGGCCTCCTCGATTGCGGCGTCGACCTCGGCCGGTGAGCCGAAGTTGAGCGCGAGGGTGGTGCCGCCCCAGCCGCCGCCGTCCTTGACGCAGCTGTCCTCGGCCAGCCGCGCCCTGTCCCAGAGCGCGACCACCATCTCCCCGGCCTGGAAGAAGACGACGTCGTCGCCGGGCTCGGACCCGGTAGTCCAGCCGAGGGCTTCGTAAAAGCTCCGCGCCCGCTCGAGGTCGGCGACGCCGAGGGTGATCAGGTTGATCCGCTGCTTCATTGGCTGTGCAAGTTAGCGCTCTTCGGTACCGCCTCGGTTCGGTGGAAATCTGTGCCCCTTCTGTGGCCAATGCACATGACAAGGTGTCCAATTCGCGCCACAATCGATACCGATGACAGTTCTCGTCGCCTACTCTTCGAAACGCGGATCGACCGCCGAGATCGCCGAAACCGTCGCTGCGACGCTGCGGCGCGAGGGCCTCGGCGTCTGCCTCGAGCCGGTCGAGGCGGTGGACAACCTCGACCGCTACGACGCGGTGGTGCTTGGAAGCGCCGTCTATATGAAGCGTTGGCGCGGCGACGCCAAGCACTTCCTCAAGAAGCACCGCAAGGCGCTAAAGCAGAGGCCCTTTTGGGTCTTCAGCTCTGGCCCGGTCGGCGACCCGGCCAAGGACGACCCCGATTGGATGGAGCCGCCGAAGCTGGCCGAGAAGGTCGAGGAGATGGGGGGTCGGGGTCACGCCGTGTTCGGGGGCTGCGTCCCAGTCGAGCCGGAAGGCTTCATGGAGCGGGCGATGGCCGAGGGCGTCCCGAAGGAGTACCGCGACCGCCGCGACTGGGACGAGATTCGCGGCTGGGCCAAAGAGATCGTGGCCGAGCTGGCCGCCGTTCCCTCTTAATAGACCAGCTTTTCATTCCATTTTGCAGGTCAAACATCTGTTGGCTTCAGGTTTCCGGTTTGTTAGCCGATGCACATGTCTAGTATGCCCCGGATGCCCTTCACCCCCAGCCGTAAGCTGGTGGTCGGTCTGCTCGCGGTCATCGCCCTCTTGGCGGTGCCGACCGTTGCCACGCCTGCCGGCACCATCGTTATCTACGGCTCCGATTCCGGTTCGACCCTGACCCTCAGCACTAAGGGCAGCGCGATCGTCGTCAAGGGTCGCATGGCCCACCGGGACCAGCCCGGCTGCCATTTCACTCGTGGCCACCGGGTTGCCGTCTGCTCCACCCGCGATGCCGACGCGATCGAAATCCAGATGGGCCCCAGGGGCGACTTCGTCCAGGTCGCCGACAAGCTGCCGCTGTCCCTCACCGTCGATCTCGGCGACGGCTCGGACAAGTTCATCGGCAACGGCGAGCGGGACACCTGTTATCCGGGTGGCTCGCGCCGCAATCGCTGCATCGGCGGCGCCAACGACGACATCTGCATCACCGGCCAGCAGAACAGCGACTGCGTCGGTGGACCCGGTAACGACTACTGCCGCCACGGCGACGGCAGCGACGGCTGCTGGGGCGGTCCCGGCGACGACGTCTGCGTGATGGGCCCCGGCCAGGACGGCTGCCACGGCGAAGAGGGCAACGATCGCCTCTACGGCGGCGCCCAGCCCGACCAGCTCTACGGCGGCCCGGGCTACGACTACTGCGACGGCGGCCCCGGCTGGGGCAAGTCGCACGAGTGCGACGCCGGCCCCGGGCGTTAGTCCTACTCGTTCTCGCCGCTAGCGGTTAGCCGCAGGATGGGGATCGTGCGACCACTGCGGGCTGCCCTCTTTCGATAGGTGGCGAATGGCGGGAAGACGTTGTCGCCAACATCCCAAAGCCGAGCGCGCTCAGCCTCGTTTTCGACGATCTGAGCACGGTAGGGGAGGCCGTTCAGCTTCACGTCCGAATTTGCGCGGACGTTGAAGAACCAGGATGGATGCGTGGGTTTGCCGGCATGCGAGGCGGCCAGGATCACGTCGTCGCCGTCGTGGAAGTAGATGACGCCGTTTCGTCGTTGCCTGCCCGACCGTGCACCCGTCGTTTCGATCAGCAGCGTGGGGATGATCAGCCCGGTGCCGATTCGGCCCTTCGTCAGCCGCAAGAGAACCGGGTCGACGTTCCACGCGATATGCCGCGAGAGCCATAAACCGAATGGGGTGGCCACCGAGTGCGCCCAGGCGCGATAAAGGGGTCCGCGACGCTTTTGAGGGTCGATGTATCGGAGGCGATCGGACGGCACGGCGCCGACCCTACAACCCCATCGTCTTGCCGATGATCTCTTTCATGATCTCGTCGGTGCCCCCGCCGATCGGGCCTAGGCGGGCGTCGCGGACGGCTCGCTCGATGCCGTACTCGCGCATGTAGCCGTAGCCGCCGTGGATCTGGAGGGACTGGTCGGCGATCTCGAGGACGGCGCGCTGGGTCATCAGCTTCGCCATCGAGACCTCTTGGATGCAGTCCAGGCCTTCGTGGAAGAGGCGGAGGGCGTTGTAGGTGAGGGCGCGGTTGGTCTCGGCGCGGGTCGCCATCTCCGCCACCTGATGGCGGATTGCCTGGAACTTGCCGATCGGCCGGCCGAAGGCTTCGCGGTCGAGGGCGTAGGCGACGGTGATCTCGACCAGGCGCTGCATCGCGCCGACGGCGCCGATTGCCATCAGCAGCCGCTCCCAGGCGAAGTTGGCCATGATCAGTTTGAAGCCGCCATTTTCCTCGCCCAGCAGGTTCTCGGCCGGCACCTCGACGTCGCTGAAGGAGATTTCGCCGGTGTCGGAGGAGTGCCAACCCATCTTCTCCAGCTTGCGGCTGACCTCGTAGCCGGGCATCTCGCGCTCGAGGACGAGGAAGGAGATGCCGCCGTGGCCCCCCTCCTCGCTGGTTTTGCAGGCGCAGACGAGGAAGTCCGCGCGGACGCCGTTGGTGATGAACGTCTTGGCGCCGTTGACGACGTAGGTGTCGCCGTGGCGCACCGCGGTCGTTTTCAGCGAGGCGACATCGGAGCCGGCGCCGGGCTCGGTGATCCCCAGCGCGCCGATCTTCTCGCCGGCGATTCCGGCGGGCAGCCAGCGCTGCTTCTGCTCCTCGGTGCCGAACTTGAAGATCGGCGGCATCGCGATCGAGGCGTGGGCGTTGAGGCCGGCGGCGACGCCACCCGAGCCGCCCGAGCGGGCCAGCTCCTCGACCCAGACCGCGTCGTGCAGGTGGGTGCCGCCCTGGCCGCCCAGCTCCTCGGGGAACTTGAGGCCGAGGAAGCCGAGCTCGGCGCAGCGGGAGAAGAGCTCGCGGGGGAATTCCCGCGCCGCCTCCCACTCGTCGACGTTGGGAGCGATCTCCTTGGCGACGAAGCGGGAGACGGTTTCCCGCAGCTCCTCGTGCTCGTCATTGAACGGCGGCAGGGTGGCGCGAACGCCGCTGTCCTTGACGACGCTCACGCGTACTGACTACAGCCCGTAGCTCTTGCCGATCACGTCGAGCATGACCTCGTCGGTGCCGGCGCCGATCCGGTTGAGGCGGACGTCGCGGTAGGCGCGCTCGATCTCGTACTCCTTCATGTAGCCGTAGCCGCCGAGGATCTGGATGCACTCGTCGGCGACCTCGCAGGCGATCCGCGAGGAGAAGAGCTTGGCCATGGTGATCTCCCGCACCGGGTACTCGCCGTTGCCGAAGCGCCAGGCGGTGGCGTAGGTGAACTGCTTCGCCGCCTCGGTCTTGGTCGCCATCTCGGCGAACTTGTGGCGGATTGCCTGGAACTTGCCGATCGGGCGGCCGAAGGCTTCGCGGTCTTTGGCGTACTCGAGGGTCTTCTCGATCATCCGTTCACAGCCGGCGTGGGAGCCGGCGGCGGCGACCAAGCGCTCGCCCTGGAGCTCCCAGGCGATGTGGTAGAAGCCCTTGCCGACCTCGCCGAGGACCGCGTCGGCGGGCACACGAACGTCTTCGAAAGCGAGTTCGCCGGTGTCGGAGGCGTGCATCCCCATCTTCTCCAGCTCGGCCGAGACGGTGAAACCGGGCACCTTCTCGCCGTTCTCGTCGCGCAGGTCGACGACGAAGAGGGTGATGCCGGCGTGGCGCTCGCTCGGGTCGGTCTTGCAGACGAGGACGATGAAGTCGGCCCGCGGGCCGTTGGTGATGAAGGTCTTGGAGCCGTTGATGACGTATTCGTCACCGTCGCGGATCGCGGTGGTGCGGATTCCGGCGACGTCGGAGCCGGCGCCCGGCTCGGTGATCCCCAGGGCACCGACCTTCTCGCCCTTGAGACCAGGTTCGAGGTACTTCTTCTTCTGCTCCTCGGTGCCGAGCAGGTGGATCGGGGGGAGGACCATGTCGGTCTGGACTGCGAAGCCCATGTTGGTGCCGCCGGAACCGGTGTAGCTCATGCACTCGGCGCGGACCAGCGAGTAGAAGTAGTCGCCGCCCTGGCCGCCGTACTCCTCCGGGAAGCAGAGGCCGAGGTAGCCGAGCTCGCCCGCCCGCTTCATCTTCTCGGTCGGCCAGTAGGTGTCCTCCCATTCGTTGCGGTGGGGCCACATCTCCTTTTTCACCCACGACTCCATCGACTCCCGCAGGTCTTCGTGCTCCTGGCTGAAGATGAAGTGCTTGCGCCCTGCTGCGTGGTCGGGCTTGATGACGCTCGAGCCGTCGGTTGCGGTCGCCACTGTGTCTCTCCCTTTAGTCGTTCCCTTGAATGCGAAGTGGACAGTAGCACTTCCCACTTTCAGCGCTGCTATTGTCCTCGCCGATGCCCCAGGGAGATTTCGAGAAGGTCGCCTACGCGGTGGCCGACGGCGTCGCGACGGTGACGCTGAACGACCCGGAGAAGCGCAACATGCTCTCCGGCCAGATGCTGAGCGAGCTGGTCGAGGCGATGAAGCTGGCCAAAGCCTCCGACGAGGTGCGCGTGGTCGTCCTCGCCGGTTCCGGCGAGAAGGTCTTCTGCGCCGGCGCAGACCTCGGCGGGTTCGCCGCGGATGTGCCGCTGGTCGCCAAACATTTCGCCTCCGACCTCTTCCTCGAGTTCTTCCGGCTGATGCCGCGGCTCGGCAAGCCCTCGCTCTGCGCTGCCAACGGTCACGTGCTGGCGGGGGGGATGGGCCTCGCCCTCTCCTGCGACCTGGTGATCGCCAAAGAGGGGGCCACCTTCGGCACTCCGGAGATCAACGTCGGCGCCTTCCCGTACATGATCATGTCGATCATCTACCGCAACGTCCCGCGCAAGAAGGTCAACGAGATGATGCTGCTGGGCGAGCGGCTCTCGGCGGAGCAGGCGGTCGAGTACGGGCTCGCCAACAAGGTGGTCCCGGCGGGCGAGTTCGACGCCGCGGTCGGCGAGTGGGCGGCCAAGCTTGCCTCGAAAAGCCCGGTGCTGATGCGCCTCGGCCACGACGCGATGTATCGCCAGCAGGACATGGCGATCGACGACGCGCTTGAGTTTCTCCGCTCGCAGCTCTCGCTCACCTTCACGACCGAGGACATCGTCGAGGGGGTCACCGCCTTCTTCGAGAAACGCGACCCGCAGTGGAAAGGACGCTAGTGGCGACCGAGGAGAAATCCCCGAACCTGCTTCCCGGCACCGCCCCGCTGGCCGACCTGACCGCGCAGCTGCACGAGCGCCGCGCCAAGGCGCAGCTCGGCGGCGGCGAGGAGAAGATCGCCAAGCAGCACGAGCGCGGCAAGCTCACCGCCCGGGAGCGGATCAACCTGCTGGTCGACGAGGGGACCTTCCGGGAGATGGGGATCCACGGCCGCCCGCACTTCGCCCAGCGGGCGATGGACGGGGTCGAGGCGCCCGCCGACGGTGTCGTCACCGGCTGGGGTGACGTCGACGGCCGCGCCACCTGCATCGCCGCTTACGACTTCACCGTGATGGCCGGCTCGATGGGGATGACCGGCGAGCTCAAGGTCACCCGCCTGCGGGAGATGGCGCTGCAGAAGCGAATGCCGTTCGTCTGGCTGCTCGACAGCGCCGGCGCTCGCATCCAGGAGGCAGCCGGGTCGTTGTTCGCCGGCTCTGGCCACCTCTTCCGCGAGGAGGTCGAAATGTCGGGCGTGATCCCGATGGTGGCGGCGATGATGGGCCCGTGCGCGGCCGGGACGGCCTACATTCCGGCACTCTCGGACTTCGTCCCGATGGTCTCCGGCCAGGGGGCGATGGCGCTGGCCGGGCCGCACCTGACCAAAGCCGTCACCGGCGAGGAGATCTCGATGGAGGACCTCGGCGGCGCCAAGGTCCACTGCCGCAAATCGGGGGTGGGGGACCTGGAGGTCGCCGACGACGAGGAGTGCATCGCCTCGGTCAAGAAGTACCTCTCCTATTTCCCTGCCAACTGCGAGGAGCGGCCGCCGGTGATCGACGTCAGCGACCCGGTCGACCGCGCCTCCGAGAAGCTGATGGAGATCGTGCCGGAGTCGTCGCGGCAGCCGTACGACATGTACGACGTGATTCGGGAGATCGTCGACGACGGCGACTGGTTCGACCTGAAGCCGAAGTTCGCCAAGAACGTGATCACCTGCTTCGCCCGCTTCGGCGGCCAGCCGGCCGGCATCGTCGCCAACCAGCCGAAGCAGCTGGCCGGCATCCTCAACAACGACTCCGCCGACAAGGCCGCCCGCTTCATCAACCTCTGCGACGCCTTCAACATCCCGCTGGTCTTCCTCCAGGACGTCCCCGGCTTCATGGTCGGCTCGAAAGTCGAGCACGCGGGGATCATCCGCCACGGGGCGAAGATGCTCTACGCGGTCAGCCGCGCCACCGTCCCGAAGGTGACCGTGGTCGTCCGCAAGGCCTACGGCGCCGGCTACTACGTGATGTGCGGCAAGGCGTATGAGCCGGACCTGATCGTCGCCTGGCCCGGGGCCGAGATCTCGGTGATGGGGGCGGAGGGCGCGGTCGAAATCATCGGCCGCTCGGCGATCGAGGCCTCCGAGGACCCGGAGGCGACCCGCGAGGCGATGCTGAACGCGGTCCGGGCCCAGATCGACCCCTACATCGCCGCCGGCAACGCGGTGATCGACGACATCATCGACCCGCGCGAGACGCGGCAGACGATCGCCGGGGCGCTGAAGATGGCGCGCAACAAGCACGTCGAGAAGCCACGCAAACGACACGGCGTGATGCCGGTCTGAGGAGGACGGGATGAGCTCTTTCGACGATCCGGTGATCATCAGCTGCTCGATCAGCGGCGTGATCGCCAACCGCGACCAGTGCCCGGCAATCCCCTACACGCCGGAGGAGTACGCGGCGGAGGCGCGGCGCGCGGTCGACGAGGGCGCCTCGCAGATCCATATCCACGCCCGCAAACCCGACGGCACCCCCTCGTACGAGGTCGAGGACTTCCAGGCGATCACCGAGGCGATCCTCGCAGCCGTCGACGACGTCGTCATCAACTACTCGACCGGTGCGATCGGCGTGCCGCTCGACAAGCGGATCGCGTACCTGCGCGCGCTCAAGCCGGACGTGGCCGCACTCAACATGGGCTCGATGAACTACGCGAAGTACTCGCGCCGGCGCGGCGACTTCGTGTTCAAGGCCGTGTTCGAGAACAGCTTCGACACGATCATCGAGCTCGTCCAGGCG
>JBJMKP010000014.1:0-160329 GCA_045805745.1 Solirubrobacterales bacterium | reverse complement strand
TGGCCGAGGCCGGCCTCCTCGCCGCCGAGGATGCGCTCGGGCGGGCACTTGTAGCCGTCGTAGACGAGCTCGGTGGACTCGACGCCCTTGTAGCCCATCTTCTTGATCTTCGGCGGGACGTCGAGGCCCTTGAAGTCCCCCTCGCCGGTTTCCTGCCAGGCCTCCTTCTCGGTGATGAAGCAGGTCATCCCCTTGTAGGCCGGTTCGGCCTTGGGGTCGGTCTTCATCAGCACGAAGACGACGCTGGAGCCGAGGCCGTTGGTGACCCACATCTTCTGGCCGTTCAGCTCCCAGCTGCCGTCCTCGCCCTTCTTGGCGGTGGCCTTGATGCCCTGCACGTCGGAGCCGACCTCGGGCTCGGAAAGCGAGAAGGCGGCGCGGATCTCGCCGGTCGCCATCTTCGGCAGGAAGTACTCCTTCTGCTCGTCGGTGCCGAACTTCATCAGCAGGTAGGAGCCGATGAAGTGGGTGTTGACGACGCCGGAGATTGAGATCCAGCCGCGCGAGAGCTCCTCGACGATCAGCGCGTAGGTGGCGAGGTCGAGGCCCATGCCGCCGTACTCCTCGGGGATCGTGACCCCGAAGAGACCGAGCTCCTTCATCTGCTCGACGATCGGCTCCGGAAAGGAGTCCTCGTGGTCGTAGTGCTCGGCGTTGGGGATGATCTGCTCGTCGGCGAACTGGCGGACCATTTCGATGATCGCCTGCTGCTCGTCGGTCATTTCGCGGTAAGCGACGGTGTCTACGGCCATGGCTCCTGCTTCGGTCGGGATTGAAGATCGGATCAGCGCGGCAACGCGGGTGCGGCGGCGCTCCGGACAGCGAAGGATATAGACGCGGGCTCGACTCCGGGGTCGATGGCGCGCAGCGCCGCCGCGGCCTTGAGCAGCATCTCCTCGTACTCGTGCGCGGGATCGGACTGCAGGACGATCGCCCCGCCGGCCCCGATCGTCGCCTCCCCCCCGGCGAGGACGATGGTGCGGATCGCAACCGAGAGGTCGGCGGCGCCGCCAAGGCCGAACCAGCCGATCGCGCCCGAGTAGACGCCGCGCGGGCCGCCCTCGAGCCGGGCGAGGATCTCGACCGTGCGGCGCTTGGGGGCACCGGTCATCGAGCCGGGCGGGAAGCAGGAGGCGACGCAGTCGAGCGCCGAAGAATCAGGGCGCAACTTCCCGCGCACCGCGGAGACGAGCTGGTGGACGGTCTCGTAGGTCTCGACCGCCATCATCTCCGGCGCCTCGACGCTGCCGACCTCGCATACCGCGCCAAGATCGTTGCGGAGCAAGTCGACGATCATCAGGTTCTCAGCCCGGTTCTTCTCGTCGCCGGCGAGGGCGGCGGCGAGGACTGCGTCCTCCTCCGGGGTGGAGCCGCGGCGACTGGTGCCCTTGATCGGCCTGGCTTCGGCCTCGCCGCCGCGGCTGACGCTGAGGAAACGCTCCGGGGAGGAGCTGAGGACGGCGAGGTCGCCGAAGCGGAGGTAGGACGCGAAGGGCGCGGGGTTGGCGCGTCGGAGGCGACGGTAGAGGTCGAGGGGATCGACGTCCAGGTCGAGCTGGAGCTGGTTGGTTAGGCAGATCTCGTAGCTGTCACCGGCGCGGAGGTGGCCGAGGCAGGTGTCGATGTCGTCGAGGTATTGGTCGCGGGGTCGGCTGAGAGTCGGGCTGGTGAGGGGCGAGGCGGGTGACCCTCGGCGGACAACAGCGGGGAGGGTCCGGTGAGGGTCACCCGACTCGCCCGATGACCGCTCAGTCAGGGACTGCAGCTGCTCGGCCGTGGTGGAGATCCAGGCCTCGGCCGTCTCCTCTTCTTCTTTCAGGTGGAGGCAGAGGACGTAGGTCTGGTGCTGGCCGTGGTCGAAGGCGATTAGGCGGTCGCTGAAGATCAAGGCGGCGTCGGGGTGGTCGGTGGGGTGACCGGGGGCGTGACCGAACTCGGACTTGAGCTCGTAGCCGAGGTAGCCGACGAAGCCGCAGTCGAATTCGAAGGGGAGGTCGGGGACGTCGGCGGGACGAGGGGCTGCGAGTCGCTTGTGGATGCGATCGAGGAGCGGCTCGCCCTCGCGAGCGTTGTGGGTGAGCACCTCGGCGAGCGGGCCGCTCGCATCGCCCATGAACGAAAAGCGGCCCCGGGTCCCCGCACGGCTGCTGTCGAGCCAAAACGCGTGCTCGCTCGCTCCATATATAGAGACGAAGGCGGCCTCGGGATCTGGAAGCGCGTCGAGCTTCCGGACGCGCAGCTTGGTCGAAGGTTCCAGTGTCGCTTTTGTCCCCCTATGGGGTGCAAAAAGCGACACGCCCCCTAAGGACGAGGGCGTGAGATCGCGGAAGTTGGCCAGCAGGCGCTTTCCGTGCTCGGTGGCGATCGACTCGGGGTGGAACTGAACGCCCCATTGGGGACGGGAGCGGTGTTCGAGCGCCATCGGCAGCCCGGCGCAGGTCGCTGTCTCTCGCAGCACCGAGGGCAGCGGCGTCCTCAGGGCAAGGGAGTGGTAGCGGGTCGCCTTGAACGGGCTGGGAATGCCGGCGAGGACGCCTGTGCCGTCGTGCTCGACCGCGACGACGCGGCCGTGCATCGGATCCGGGGCTCGTTCGACCCTTCCCCCCTCCACCCAGCCGATCCCCTGCATCCCGAGGCAGACGCCCAGCAGGGGACGCTTGCAGCGGCGAATCGCCTCGGCGCAGACGCCGAAGTCGGCGGTCCGATCGGGTCGGCCCGGCCCTGGCGAGATCACGATGTTGTCGAACTCCAACTGCTGGAGCTCCTCCCAGCTCGCCTCATCGTTGCGGACCACGATCGGCTCGGTCCCATTGACCTCCGCCAGCAGCTGGAAGAGGTTGTAGGTGAAGGAGTCGTAGTTGTCGATCAGCAGCGTGCGCATCGCCTGGCGGAGCCGAAGAGCACAATATGCCCCGATGCCGCCCCGCCTCCAACCCAACCCCGCCCTCGGGATCTTCGAGACGATGCTGGTCGTGCGCGGCGTGCCCGTCGCGCTCGAGGCGCACCTGCACCGGTTGGAGGTGAGCCTCCGGGTCGTCTACGGGATGGAGCTGCCGGGCGACAGCCGGCAAGCCGTCGCCAATCGAGCCGTAGGTCTCGACCTTGGTCGGGTGCGACTCACCTTCGGGCCGGACCACTCGGAGATCGAAGCAGGCGCGGTCGATCCCGCCCTGCACTTTCCCGAGCACCCTGTCTCGCTGCGCTCACACCAGGTAACCGGCGGCCTGGGCCGCCACAAGTGGACCGATCGCACCGCCCTCCCGCCGGGCACCGCGGGCGTGGCGGCACTCCTGGTCGACGGTGCCGACGTACTGGAGGCAGACCGGGCAAACGTTTTTGCGATTCGCAATGGGACGGTGTTCACACCCCCACTGGACGGAAGGATCCTGCCCGGGGTCACCCGGGCGACGACGATCGCGCTCGCTCGGGAGCAAGGCCTGGACGTGATCGAACGTGCCTTCGACCGCAGGTGGCTCGCCGAAGCCGACGAGATGTTCCTCACGAACTCCGTCCGTGGGATCGAGGCGGTCAACTCGATCGACGATGTAGGACTCCCCGACGAACGACCTCTGACCCGCCAGCTGGCGAGAGCTCTGGGAAACGAGTGGCAAAACGAAGCGGCCGCCCGGAGGCGGCCGCTTCGCACTTCGGTCTGACTCTCCCTGGCCTAGCCGAGCGGGATGACCGTGAGCGTCCGGTTCGAGAACGCGGAAGTTCCGGTCGAGCTCTTGTACTGCAGGGTGAACGTGTTCGAGCCAGCGGTGAGATTGGTGATCACCGTGGTCGTACTGGCCTGAATGCCACCGGTGCCCGAGCTGCTGCCGTGCTCGCGGATCACCGCTCGTTCGTCAGTGGCGGTCTGGGTGGTCGCACCCGAGACGGCGAAGCTCATCGCCGCCGTCCCACCGCCTTCAGGATCGACGAAGCCGGTGATGATCACCATCGCCTTGGTGCCAGTGGTAAGCGTCACGGCCGGATTGGTGCCACCCCCGGTTAGAGCGCCGTAGCTGGTCGATTTGCTCGTTCCAGAGCTGGAGGAGCTGGCGATCGACGGGGTGCCGAGGCCGGACGGGCCCGTTTTACCTTCAGGACCCTGTTTGCCTTCGACGCCCTGTTTGCCTTCTTTACCTTCAGGACCCTGTTTGCCTTCGACGCCCTGTTTGCCTTCTTTACCTTCGGGGCCCTGTTTACCTTCGGAGCCCTGTTTGCCTTCGGAGCCCTGTTTGCCTTCGGGACCCATCGGGCCTTCTTTGCCGTCTTTGCCGTCGATACCGTCGGCACCGGGCAGACCTTGGGGGCCTTCTTTGCCTTCGGGACCCACCAGCGGGGTACCACTGGCGGGCCATTCGCCGCCGGCCTTCGGGCCGTAGATTTCGTTGGCGACGGTGTCGATGTAGAAGTCGCCGTTGGCTCCCATTACGTTCGACGGTGAACCGGTTCCGTTGAGGACGGAGTTGCCGTTCAGGCCGTCTTTGCCTTCAACGCCGTCTTTACCCGGCAGACCCTGAGGGCCTTCTTTGCCTTCGGCGCCGTCTTTTCCGTCTTTTCCGTCAACGCCGTCTTTACCCGGCAGACCCTGCGGGCCTTCTTTGCCTTCGGCGCCGTCTTTTCCGTCAACGCCGTCTTTACCCGGCAGACCCTGAGGGCCTTCTTTGCCTTCGGCGCCGTCTTTGCCGTCAACGCCGTCTTTACCGTCGGTCCCGTCTTTGCCCGGCAGACCCTGGGGGCCTTCTTTTCCTTCTGGTCCTTCAGCGCCGTCTTTTCCGTCGACGCCGTCTTTACCGGGGGCACCCTGGGGCCCTTCTTTGCCTTCGGCGCCATCTTTTCCGTCTTTACCGTCGACGCCGTCTTTACCCGGCAGACCCTGCGGGCCTTCTTTGCCTTCTTTGCCTTCGGCGCCGTCTTTTCCGTCTTTACCGTCGACGCCGTCTTTACCCGGCAGACCCTGCGGGCCTTCTTTGCCTTCGGCGCCATCTTTTCCGTCAACGCCGTCTTTACCCGGCAGACCCTGAGGGCCTTCTTTGCCTTCGGCGCCGTCTTTTCCGTCTTTACCGTCAACGCCGTCCTTACCTGGCAAACCCTGGGGGCCTTCCTTACCTTCGGGCCCTTCTTTGCCTTCGGCCCCGTCTTCACCGTCGATGCCGTCGGCACCGGGGAGACCCTGCGGACCTTCTTCCCCTTCGGGACCAACCAGTGAGACCCCACTCGAGGGCCATTCGCCGCCGGCCTTCGGGCCGTAGATTTCGTTGGCGACGGTGTCGATGTAGAAGTCGCCGTTGGCGCCGACTACGTTCGACGGGGCGCCGGAACCATTGAGGACGGTGTTGCCGTTTTTGCCTGCGGCACCGTCCTTCCCGTTCGTTCCGTCTTTCCCATTGGTCCCATCTTTGCCGTTGGTTCCGTCGGTGCCGTCCTGGCCGGGGAGACCCTGTTTGCCTTCGGGGCCCTGTTTGCCTTCGGCACCGGAAGCGCCGGTGTCACCTTTGGCGCCGGGGGTTCCGCTTTCGCCTTTGGAGCCGGATTCGGCGCTTACGCCAAGGACGCCCTGCTTGCCAGAACCGGCGACCTGGATGCGCTTTTCGCCGAACTTGCATTTCAGGCTCTTGCCGGCAAACCGGACAACACCCCTTTCGGGGCCGGCGATTTTCACGCAGAGGGTCAGCGATTCGACCGTGGTGGTCTTCGCCACCGCACCGGACACACCCACCATCAGGGCGAGCAGTCCGATGCAAATCGCCACCACAGCCGTGCGGGCCGACCGGGAAGTTGAAGCACTCATTGCGGATCTCCTAACTGGATTCACTGGGCCAAAAAGAAAAGAAGGCCCGCAATTGGCGGCCTTCGCGGGCCGAACGTACAGAACTCGCGGACGTTTGACTAATCATTTCGGTCGTACATTTGTCCGAACTCACTACTTTTGCTAAAGGTCACTAGGAAAAGTTTGGACCGGGGTCGTGATTTGGACCATTTCGCCCGCTAGGACATACGTCCAGACGGCTTGACGAAGCTCGATTCGGACCCGTGAAGAGGCCGATGGGGAGGCATGCAGCGTCGCCTCACCCACGCTCTCCTCGCAGTCGCAGTCGGCTCCTGCCTACTGGCCTCGACCGCCGGCGCCGCCTCACTCGGCAACGCGAAGGCTGTCGACCAGCCGCTGGCTCGTCAGGCGACCCTGCAGGGGAGCTGTCCGTCTGGCGTCGGCCTCGACGCCCCAGCCGCCACTCAGGAAGGAGCGATGCTCTGCCTGGTCGGCGAGGCCCGCGAACAGGCCGGCCTCTCACCCCTGACCCCTTCGGAAACCCTGAAGCAGACGGCGGTCGAGAAGGGCGCCGACCTCCTGGCCTGCAACGAATTCAGCCACACCGCCTGCGGGCGCGAATTCTCCTACTGGATCCAGGAAAGCGGCTACATGTCGGCCGAATGCTGGCGGGTCGGCGAGAACCTCGCCTGGGGAGTTGAAGACGAAGGGACGGTGGGCTCGATCTTCCGCGCCTGGATGCGCTCCCCCACCCACCGCGCCAACATCCTCGGCGACTTCGAAGAGACCGGCATCGACCTCCGCGTCGGCCAGCTGGGCGGCCTATCCGGCGTCCACCTCTGGACCGAGCACTTCGGCTCCCACTGCGGCAGCTAAACGGGAATCCGCTCCAGCTTTTTCAAACGCGCGGCGATCGCATCTGCCCGCTCGTTGAACCGGCGCAGCGGATCGATGACCACTTCCCGAGCCTGCGCAGGCTCCCGTCCAGCGCTACTGCCGGGGGGTGGCGACGATTCCGAGGACTCTCCCGGTAGGGAGAGCCATGAATCGGAGACAGGACCCGCCGGCCCACCAGCGCCCGCGCGTGCCGCCCCACCAGCCTTCGAGGCAGCCTCCGCCGCCGCACTGGCACTCTCAGCCATCTCAGCTGCCCTCTTCGCCTGCTTAGCCGCATCCAAGGCGATCTCCCCCACCTCCCGAACCCCCTCCTCAGAAGCCCGGGCGATCACCACCGCCTCGTCGATCCGCGCCTCGAGCTCGGCCACAGTAGGCACGACCCCGCGGGGCACGATCCAGTCCTGCGTGCTGTCGCGCTGCGCTCCCTCGATAACCGCGCAATTTAGGCGCGCGGGAGGCGGCAAACTTGCACGCCGACTAGATTTCGCAACCGCCCTGAACTTCGAACCAACCCGAGGAGCAGCTTGAGACACCCCAGAGAGTTCTTCCTGCCGCAGGCGATCGGCGCCCCGGAGCCCCTCCGAGAGATCCCGGTCAAGCCCTCGCGGATGATCCACTTCCTCGACTTCTCGAACGAGAAGATGGTCGCCAAGGCCGGCGCCATTGCCGAACAGACCGACATCCTGCTCGGCAACCTCGAGGACGCCGTCCCGGTCGACCGCAAGGAGGCCGCCCGCGCCGGCCTGATCCAGGCCGCCAAGGAGAACGACTTCGGCCAGACCTCGCTCTGGACCCGGGTCAACGCCTTGGAGAGCCCCTGGGTCCTCGACGATTTGACCCAGCTGGTGACCGAGATCGGCGACCAGCTGGAGACGATCATGGTCCCCAAGGTCGAGGGCGCGCATGACATCCACTACGTCGACCGCCTGCTGGCCCAGCTCGAGGCGAAGGCCAAACTGTCGCGTCCAATCCTCGTCCATGCGATCCTCGAGACCCCGCAGGGCGTGGTCAACCTGGAGGAGATCGCCAACGCCAGCCCGCGCATGCAGGGCATGAGCTTTGGCCCTGCCGACCTCGCCGCCGCCCGGCGGATGAAGACGACCCGCGTCGGCGGCGGCCACCCCGGCTACCGGGTGATGGAAGACCCGGTCGACCCGGAGAACCCCGAGGCTGACCGCGTCAGCGCCCAGCAGGACCTCTGGCACTACTCGATCGCTCGCATGGTCGATGCCTGCACCTCCGCCGGCATCCTCCCCTTCTACGGCCCGTTCGGCGACATCAAGGACACGGCCGGGTGCGAGACCCAGTTCCGCGCCGCCTTCCTGATGGGCTGCGTCGGCGCCTGGTCGCTGCACCCGGTTCAGATCGGGATCGCGAAGAAGGTCTTCAGCCCGCCGCCGGACGAGGTCAAGTTCGCCAAGAAAGTGATCGAGGCAATCCCCGACGGCCGCGGTGTCCACATGATCGACGGCAAGATGCAGGACGACGCCACCTGGAAGCAGTGCAAGGTGATGGTCGAGCTGGCGGAAATGCTGGCCGAGAAGGACCCGGAGCTTGCGGAGGCCTACAGCGCCTAGGCGCGCGGGTCCTGTCGCGGGGGAGAGGGACGCCTGCGCTGGATGCTCGGCATCCTCTCCCCCGCGCCACCCGCGCGATAGGCGCGGGTGGCAGACGCTTAGGCCTTAGGCGAGGCGGGCTTCGAGAGCTTCTAGCTGGGCTGAGATCTCAGCCGGGAGCTTGTCGCCGAATTTGGCTAGGTGCTCCTTGACCTGGGGCAGCTGCTCCCGGACCAGGTTGGCGTCGACGCTGAGCAGGTCGCGCATCGCCTCGGCGGAGATGTCGAGGCCCTCGGTGTTGATCTCGCCCTCGGCAGGCAGCAACCCGACGGGGGTCTCGACCGCCTCGGCCTCGCCGTCGCAGCGGCGGAAGACCCACTCGAGCACGCGGCTGTTCTCACCGAAGCCGGGCCAGAGGAACTTGCCGTCGGCGTCTTTGCGGAACCAGTTGACGTAGAAGACGCGGGGCAGCTGCGCCCCCTCACGCTCGGCGATCTTCAGCCAGTGGGCGAAGTAGTCGCCCATGTTGTAGCCGCAGAAGGGCAGCATCGCCATCGGGTCGAAGCGCAGCTGGCCGACGGCGCCGGCCGCGGCAGCGGTCGTCTCCGAGGACATCGTCGCCCCCATGAACACCGCGTGCTCCCAGTCGAATGCTTCCTGGACCAGCGGCACAACGGTGGCGCGGCGGCCGCCGAAGAGGAAGGCGTCGATCGGCACCCCGGCCGGGTCCTCCCACTCGGGGGCGATCGAGGGGCACTGCGAAGCCGGCGTGGTGAAGCGGGCATTCGGGTGGGCGGCCGGTTTGTCGGACTCCGGCGTCCAGTCGTTGCCGTGCCAGTCGATCGCGTGCGCGGGCGGCTCCCCGGTCATCCCCTCCCACCAGATGTCGCCGTCGTCGGTCTTGGCGCAGTTGGTGAAGATCGAGTTCCGTTCGATCGTGTCCATCGCGTTGGGGTTGGTCAGCTGGCTGGTGTTGGGGGCCACGCCGAAGAACCCGGCCTCGGGATTGACCGCATAGAGCTTGCCGTCATCGCCGAATTTCATCCAGGCGATGTCGTCGCCGACGGTCTCGACCTTCCAGCCCGGCAGGGTCGGGACCAGCATCGCCAGGTTGGTCTTGCCGCAGGCCGAGGGGAACGCCCCGCCCACATACTTGTAGTCGCCCTCGGGCGAGGTGAGTTTGAGGATCAGCATGTGCTCGGCCAGCCAACCCTCGTCGCGGGCCATCGCCGAGGCGATCCGCAGCGCGAAGCACTTCTTGCCGAGCAGGGCGTTGCCGCCGTAGCCCGAGCCGAAGGACCAGATTTCCCGCGTGTCGGGGTAATGGACGATGTACTTGTTGGCCTCGTTGCAAGGCCACGAGACGTCTTCGGCGCCCTCGGCCAGCGGCGCGCCCACCGAGTGGACACAGGGCACGAAGTCGCCGTCGGAGCCGAGGACTTCGAGGGCGCCCTTGCCCATCCGGGTCATGATCCGCATGTTGGTGGCGACGTAGGCCGAGTCGGTCAGCTGCACGCCGATCTCGGAGATCTCGGAGCCGAGCGGGCCCATCGAGAAGGGAACGACGTACATCGTCCGGCCCTTCATCGAGCCCTGGAAGAGGTCGTTGAGCGTCTCGCGCATCTCGGCCGGGTCGCGCCAGTTGTTAGTGGGGCCGGCGTCCTCCTCCCGCTCGGAGCAGATGAAGGTCCGGTCTTCGACCCGGGCGACGTCGCCGGGATCGGAAAGGGCGAGATAGGAGTTCGGGCGCTTGGCCTCGTCGAGCCGCTCGAAGGTGCCAGCGTCGATCAGAACCTGGGCGAGGCGGTCGTACTCCTCGGCGGAGCCGTCGCACCAGTGGACGGCGTCCGGTTCGGTGAGAGAGGCGATTTCGTCGACCCAGCTCAGCAGTTTCTCGTGGGTCGTCAACTCGGCTGGTGCAGTCGTCAGGTCGCTCATTTCGCCTCTCGCTCGCCTCTCTTCAGTTCTTGGGTTTGAGACCGATCATCGAGATATCGGCATCCTTGTTGCGAATTTTCAACGTCGCTACTTTTCGCTCGTCGCCGGAGAAGATCACTTCACAGGTAAAGGTCGCGCCCGGGTCAACTGAGACGTCGGAAGGGCAATCGACAGACTGAATCTTGACATGAAGTGACTTTTCCAGGTCGGCCTGGATCGTGTCCTGGAGCTTGACGGGGTCGACGACGGTCCCGCACCCAGCCGCCGTCAAGGCGATCAGCAGGAGTCCGAGAACCGCTAGACGACGAACTGGCCGGCTCAATGGCCGGCCCTAGGGGGAAAACGCACCGGGGCAGTATTCCAAGCCGCCCGGCGACCGCCGAAAGCCGGCTCAGCGGTTGAAGATCTGGGCGCGCGGATTGAGGCGGCGGGCTTCTTCGTAGGCGGCGACGGAAGCGTCGGGACGGCCGTTCTCGGCCGCGATCCGGGAGAGGACCAGCCAGGTCTGCCAGTTGGTCGACTCGCGATCGACCGCGGCGCGGGCCGCCGCTTCGGCGGCGCCGAAGTCGCGCATCAGCTCGAGTACCTGCGCCTGCTGCAGCCGCGGCGTCGCCGCGGCGGGCTCGACGTTCTGGGCGCTCCTGGCATCGTCGAGGGCGGCTGGATAGTCGCCGCCGCGCACCGCCGCCTGGCTTTCGCGGGTGAGACTGAGCGAGGCCAGCGGGATCGCGATCGCGACGATCGCCAGCAGGGAAACGACGCCCACCCCCACTCTCCAGGGAACCGGGAGCCGGGGCTTGTCGCTACCGCCGCCGGCGACGAGCAGGCCGCAGGCAAGCATCAGCGCCGCCACCGGCACCGCCGGCACCTGCCACATCCAATCCACCGCCGCGGTCAGCAGGAAGACCGTGAACCCGGCCAGGGCAGCGGCCAGCCGCGAGCGCTCGGCGGCATCGCTGAGCAGCGCCGCCCGCAGGCCGCTGACGAAGACCCAGGCGACAAAGGCGAGCAGGACGAGGAGACCGACGGTTCCCAGCTCGCCCAGCGTCTGCATGTAGAGCGAGTGCGCGTCGCGGACCGTTTCGTCGGCGTCGCCTTCGCGCGCCCACCAGAACCGGAAGGTGCCCGAGCCGGTGCCGATCAGCGGCGCGGTCGCATTCTCGTCCACGGCCGAGCTCCAGAACTGGTAGCGGCTCTCGCCGGCGGCGCTGCTGAGGCGCTCCGAGCCTTCCCCGGGCCCCCCGCCTTCCTTGAATTCCCCCCAGGCGTCGGAGACGCGGCCCGGCGCGCCGGCGGCCAGGGCCACCACGAGGACGACCACGGCGCCGATCGCCACCCCCACCCAGGCGCTCTCCTTCGAGGGGCGCGTCCAGCCGGGCCGCTGCCAGCGGCGTCCGAGCGCCGCGACGGCCGCCTGCAGCAGACCCACGGCGGCGCAGACGACGATCACGATCGGCAGCAGCTCGTCGCCCTGTTCGCGGGCGGTGGCGTTGGCGAGCCCTTCGTGCAGCGCCGTGCGGTCGTGGGCGAGGGCTACCAGCAGCGCCCCGGCGGCCACCCCGAGCGCCAGCGGGATCAGCTTCGGCAGGCGGTCGGCAGCGACGACCAAGAAGACCAGGACGGCGACGGCGGTGGCGCCGATGCCGCCGCGGGAGAGCGTCAGGTAAATCACCAGGAACATCGCCGGCAGCGCCGCCGCCGCGGCGGCGCGGGTGAGGATCCAGCGCCCCCCGCTCGCCAGCTGCAGCAGCAGCGGCACCCCGATCGCGGTCAGTGCCGCCAGCGCGTTCCAGTAGTTGAGCGGAAACGAGAGCCGATCCTCGCTTTCGAGGATCCGGCCGGTCTGCTGCGCGGTCGGGAACCAGTCGGGATGCAGGCGCGAGAGCAGCGCCACCGCGGCGACGGTGACGATCGCCGCCGCGACCGCACCGATCAGCCTCTGGGTTTCGCGACCGTCGCGGCTGGCCAGGACCAGGGCGAAGATCGCCACGTAGCTGAGCGCGCGGGCGAAGTCGGTGAAGGTTTTCTCGACGCTCTCGGTCCAGATCAGGCTGAGGCCGATCCAGAGGGCGAAGGCGACCAGCAGCCCCAGGGCGCCGAGAGCCGCGGGCCCGAGCCGGCGGCGCGGCAGCAGGCCGGCGGCAACGGTGGCCAGCAGGGCCCACCAGGCGGCGACCCCAACCTGGTCGTGGACCAGCGGGTCGTAGCCCCCGCCTTCGAGGCCGAGGAAGAGGACGAGACCGAAGCAGAGCGCCCAGGATGCGGCCGCGGCCCAGTCCCACCCGGCACGAATATTCGCCACCATTCCGCGCCACCGCATCGAGCTGGCCTCCATCCGGTTCTATCCTAGGAGCATGGGTCGGACAACGGCCCTCGCCAGGTAGCGATGAATCCCCGACGCCAAATCCTCATCCTTGCCACCGCCGGCGCGGTTGTCGCCGCGCTGGTCCTGCCAGCCGCCGCGCCGGCCGAATATTACGTTCCGCCCGCCAACTCGGCCGCCAACCAGTACACCGAAAGCTTCCCCGGCGCCGGCGGCGAAAGCGGCGGCAAGCGCAAGGACGTTACCCCCGGAGCCGCGCTTGGCGCAGGCAATGCCAAGCAGCTCGAAAAGAAGGGCAAGTCGGGCAAGGAAGCGGCCGAAGTCGCAGCCGAAACCGCCCCCGCCCAGCTCGCCGGCGAAAGCTCGAACGGCGGTGGCGGTGCCAGTGGGAACGGCTCCAGCAAGTCCGGCGGCAGCCACGAGACCGGCGGCGAAGGTGGCGGCAACGGCGGCGAAAGAGAAGAAGGCGACTCCGGCGCGGCCGGGACCGCCGGTGGCCCTGGCGGCGGTTCCCCCGGCAAGGGCGGCCCCGCAACCGAGGTCCAGCAGCCGCAGGGGTCCTCGGGCGTCGGGCAGATTCTTGGGCAGGCGACCGGGACCGACGACGGCAACCTCGGCTTCTGGCTGCCGCTGGTGATCGTGCTGACGCTGATTGGCTCGGTTACCTACTGGGTACGGATGCGCCACGCGCAAGCTGGACACCGCGCCTAATCCACAGCTCCGTTTCACCCGACAAGGGGTTCATGTACCTGATGCCAGTCAAAGCCAGACTTGGGCTGCTGCTTGCGGCGCTCTCGCTCCTCCTCGTCGCCCTGCCGAGCGCCGCCTCGGCCCGTCCCTTCGAAACCGGGGTCTCCGGGGTCGGCGACTACAGCCCGATCTCCTTCGAACGCGTCCACGGGGCGGGCGCCGGATACGTCCGTCTGGTCCTCGACTGGGCCCACGTCGCGCCGGAAAAACCGCCGGCCGCCTGGGACCCGACCAACCCCGCGGACCCGAATTACCGCGACTGGTCCTACATCGACACCGGCGTCACCGAAGCGGTGCGCCACGGCCTCACCCCCCTCCTCCTAATCGACGGGGCGCCGAAATGGGCCCAGCGCTGCAAGAGCCCCCCGGGCCTGCAGCTGACCGAACTCTGCGATCCCGACCCCGCCGCCCTCGCCGCCTTCGCGACCGCGGCGGCGCGGCGCTACAGCGGCACTTTCGCCGGCCTGCCCCGGGTCCAGTACTGGCAGGGATTGAACGAGCCCAACCTCACCCTCTTCTTCTTCCCCCAGTTCAACACCGAATTCAAGCCGCTCTCGCCGGACCTCTACCGGAACCTGATCAACAGCTTCTACGACGCGGTCAACGCCGTCGACCCGAGCAACGTCGTACTCGCCGGCGGGCTCGGCCCGACCGAACTGAAGGGCTACAACGTCGGCCCGATGAAGTTCGCCCGGCTGCTGCTCTGCATGAAAGGCACGACCAACCCGAAACCGGTCAAGGGCTGCGAAGGGGGCGTCCGCTTCGACGCCTTCGACATCCACTCCTACTCGACCGGCGGTCCGACCCACGAAGGCCGTCCCAACGACGTCCAGATGGGCGACCTGGAGAAGCTGCAGACCCTGCTCAAGGCGGCTGACAAAGCCGGTCACATCCAGGGCCAGTTCAAGCGCACCCAGCTCTGGATCGGCGAGTTCTCCTGGGACTCCAACCCACCCGACCCCAACGGCTTGCCAATGAAGATCCTCACCCAGTGGGTCGCCGAAGCCCTGCACGAGGCCTGGGCCAACGGGGTGACCAAATTCTTCTGGTACAGCCTCCGCGACGAACCGCTCGGCGGCGGCGAAGGCACGGTCCAGTCGGGCCTCTACTTCCGCGGCCCGAATCTAGCTGCCGACCAGCCGAAGGAAGTGCTGGTCAGCTTCCGCTTCCCCTTCGTTGCCTTCGCCAAGAAGCCGCAGGGCAAAAAGAGCCCCGGTGGGCTCGAATACTGGGGCCGCACCCCGACGAGCAGCGCCGGAACGGTCGTGCTCGAAGCCTTCCGCGGCGGCTCCTGGCAGCAGCTGGCACGGGTGCGCGCGGACAAGGTCGGGATCTTCCAGGGCACGCTGACGAGCAGCTACGGGCGAGGCAAGAAGGGGGCCGTGAGGGCCGTCTTCGCCGACAGCACCAGCGTCCCGTTTCCGATGAAGCGCGTCGGGGACTTCAAACATCCGCCTTTCGGATAGGGTTCCGCGCCGCTGATGCGGTTCTACGAGTACGAGGCAAGGAAGATCGTCGAGCTGGCGGGGATCCCCGTCACCAAGTACGGCTTCTGCACGAGCGCTGAGGAAGCGCGCAAGGTCGCCGAGGAAATCGGTGGCCCGGTCGTGATCAAGAGCCAGGTGCTGAGCGGCGGCCGGATGAAGGTCGGCGGAGTCAAGTTCGCCGACACCCCGGACGAGGCGGCCCAGCACGCCGAGGAGATCCTCGAGCTGGAAATCAACGGCCACATGCCGCGCGGCGTCCTCGTCGACCCCAAAGCCGAGGTCAAGCAGGAGTACTACGCCAGCGTGGTCTGGGACGGCACCGCGAAGAAGCCGCTGATGCTGTTCAGCGACATGGGTGGGATCGACATCGAGGAGGTCGCCGAGACCCACCCCGACCACGTCGGCAAAGGCCATGTCTCCAACCTCCTCCCCATTTCCGACTTCGAGGCCAAGCAGGTCGTCGCCGCCACCGGCGTCACCGGCTCGCAGCTGAACCGGGCGACCCCGGTCCTCGCCCGCCTTGCTCGCCTCTTCCGCGACAACGACATGACTTTGGCCGAGATCAACCCGCTTGCCGAGCTGACCGACGGCAGCTTCGTCGCCCTAGACGCCCACATGGAGATGGAGAACGAGGCGGTCGGCCGGCAGAAGCAGCTCCTGCGCAAGGAGCTGGGGATCGCCGAGGACGACACCCGCGAGACCTACGAGCCATCCGACTTCGAGAAAAATGTCAGCGCGATCGACGCCGCCGATCACCGCGGGGTGATCCAGGGCAAGGACCACGGCTTCACCGGCAACCTCGGCCTCGTGATCGGCGCCGGCGGCGGCTCGCTGACCCTCACCGATGCGGTCCGCAACCAGGGCGGCAAGCCGGCCAACTACTCCGAGATCGGCGGCAACCCGTCGGTCGCCAAGGCCTGCGGCCTGGCCAAGGAGGTGCTGGAAAAGGACGGCGTCGAAAAGATCGCGGTGATGATGTCGATCGTCTCCAACACCCGCGTCGACATCGTCGCCCGCGGCGTCATCAAGGCCTGCCTCGAGCTCGGCAAGGATCCCGGCGAGACGATCGCGATCTTCCGCATCCCGGGCGCCTGGGAGGACGAGGGCTTCAAGATCCTCGAGAAGTACGGGGTCGAGTCCTGCGACCGCTCGGTCTCGATGTGGGAGGCCGCCGGACGCGCCGTCGCCAAGATCCAGGGAGCGCCCGCATGAGCATCCTGCTCGACAGGGACACGACTTTCATCGTCCAGGGGATCACCGGCCGCGAGGCGGTCAACCTGACCCGCGAGTGCCTCGACTACGGCTCCAAGATCGTCGGCGGCGTCACTCCCGGCCGCAAGGGCCGGGAGGTCCACGGCGTGCCGGTCTTCGACACCGTCGCCCAGGCGGTCGAGCACCACGGCGGCCCGATCGACGGCTCCGTCGTCACCGTCCCCCCCGGCTTCACCAAGGACGCCGTGCTCGAGGCGATCGAGAACGGGATCAAGCTGATCGTCATCGTCACCGAGCGGATCCCGCGCGGCGACGTCGCCCAGATGGTCGAGCTGGCCGAGATGCGCGGCGCCCGGATCATCGGCCCCAACTGCCTCGGCCTGATCGTCCCCGAGGTCTGCAAGATGGGCGGCATCGGCGGGCCCGCAAAAGACGCAGCGAAGGCCTACCAGCCCGGCCGTGTTGGCGTGATGAGCCGCTCCGGAGGGATGACCACCGAGATCTCCTCCTCGCTCACCGCCGCCGGCCTCGGCGTCTCCACCGCGGTCTCGATCGGCGGCGACGCAATCATCGGCTCCACCTACGCCGAGCTGATGCCCTACTTCGAGGCCGACGAGCAGACCGAGGCGATCGTCATCTACACCGAGCCCGGCGGCCGCATGGAGGCCCAGCTGGCCGAATGGGTCAAGGACAACAACTCCCGCCTACCGATCGTCGCTTTCATGGCCGGCAAATTCATGGACGACGACGAGATGAAAGGCATGTCCTTCGGGCACGCCGGGACGATCGTCGAGGGCAAAGAGGACACCGCGACCGAGAAGATCGCCCGCCTCGAAGCCGCCGGCATTCGCGTCGTCGAGCGGATCGACCAGATCCCGGACGTCGTCAAGGAAAAGATCGGAGCGACCGCCTGATGGCCGAGACCCTGAACAAAGTCTTCATCGACGTCTCCGTCGACGACTCGATCCGCAACGACGCCGCCCTCGCTGCCAAGCTCGAAGAAGTCTGCCCCGTGGACATCTACAAGGACGCCGGCGGCACGGTCGAGATCGTCGACGAGAACTGCGACGAGTGCGTCCTCTGCAAGCTCTGCATCGAAGCCAGCCCCCCGGGCACCGTGCACGTCAAGAAGCTCTACGACGGCACCGAGCTCTCCTAGTCCGAGCGACAGCCTCAGAATCACGAAGACCCGCCGAAGCGGGTCTTTTTCGTGCGGGGGAGCTACCCCCAAACCGCCTGATAACCGTGGGTCAACGGTATTTCGAAGAACCAAGCTCGTCAAGGGGGAGAGCCTGCTCGCCCCAAGCCGTAGCGGGGCGGAGGACGAAGCGGCGAGGTGCCGCAACCGCTTGATAACCGGGAGTCCGGGGTCGCTCCCGGATGGGGTTCGAGTCCCCCGTCCTCCTCACGGCTTGCTGTCGGGCACAGGATTCACCGGCGAGGTCGCCAGATCATGCGGCCGACGGGTAGCTCCCGTCAGATCGCCAGACACTGCCCGGCAGCTCGATCCACATCCGCCTGCAGGCGGTCGGGCAGCTCGACCCTCGTCCTCATTTCAGGCGGGCTGGCTCGCCACCTCGCTCGACTACACCGGCCCGGCAGCGATCGGGGTGACCAGCCTGGTCTTCCTCTTCGCGGTCATCTTCGGTCTCGACTACGCGGTGCATGGCCCGGATCAAAGAGCGCTACGCCGGTGACTCCAACGAGAAGGCGGTCACGCCCGGCATCGCCCATACCGGCGTGTGATCACGGCCGCGGACCTGGCGATCGGCCATCGTCTTACCTCGCCTTCGCCGTCAGCAGTGTCTTCTTCGTCAAGTAGATCGCGATCGGGATGGCGATAGACGTGACGATCAACGCCACCTTCGTCCGCGTCCCCCTGCAGCGCCCTGCTCGGCGACTAGAACTGGTGGCATCAAGGCTGCTGCGCCGCATCCAGCTCCGCTTCGCTTCTCCGAGGCCTGAATGACCCAAGCTCCGAACGGCCTGAAATACAGGAATGCTCAGCTGGGACGCGGTCTCTCGCTAGGTCTGAAGATTTCCTCCATCGCGGCCCGCACCTCGGGATCGGGGTTGATGTGTCTCAGGTCGGCCCGTGGCTCCCCAGAGTCCTTCGCAGGAAACTCCTTCCTATACAAAGTCCGACGTCGCGAGTTCTGCAGTTCTTCACGGATCGTGCTGCTCAGCGAGCCCCTCGCATTGACTGCGACAAGCCGACTCGGCTTGAGATCATGCGAGAGGATTTTGACCAGCAGCGTTTCGACCTTGCCTACCTCGTTTTCAGGCAGATCACTGGAGTAGTAGCGATACATACACCAGCGCCGCACTAGCTCACGGACCATCGGGTGGTCACCGTGTTGAGTGAACACCTCTTCGAGGCGCTGAGGCCAGCCTGGAAACTGCAACATGGCGAACAGCAGACCAGCGAACATGGCATTCGCCGAGCTGGCCATGAAGTCAGAGTCGTCGAGAAGCCCCTCAAGCGTGTCTCTCTGGTGGGCAGCACCCAGCTCGATGAACAGACCCATGGACATCATCGAGAGGACGAGAACCCTCGCGAGATGCTCGATCATGCTCTCATGGCTCGCCCCATCCTCCGGCGGATCGAATAGAGGGGCAAGGGCGGCTTGGAGGCTCCGTTTCGTGTCCTCCTCGATCGAGAACAGCAGGCTGGCGATGCCCCATCCGGAGATCGCCTCCCGCATCACCGTGGCGCGGAGCTCAGGGTCGGGAACGAGCTCTGAGCTCTGCAGGACCGAGCAGAGCAATTTGTATGAGCCGAACAGGTCCGCAATCGCGTTCTCCGGGCTGCTATTGCTGAATGGTTGGAGCTCAACCGCTTCATCGACATCCTCGATGGCTTCATCGTGGATTTCGTCGATTTCCGCGTCTGAGGGTGGAGCTGGGCGAGATTCGAGGATCCGGCGAACATGCTCCAGGCTCTCGATCTTCGACCAGCCATGGAGATCCTCGAGTTTGTCAAATTCATCAACGCCGATCTTCGGGGCAACCTCCATCCGGGTCGCTTTCGCCTCACGCATGGCGAGCAACAGAATGTCTTTGTCGTCTCGCTTCAGGCCTGCGACGTGGTGGATGATCGGTGCGTAGAGCTTCGGCTCGGCAAGGATTTCCTCGGCGAATTCAGGATTCTCCGTGACCGCTTTCGCCGCAAAGAGGTGGAGGAGAGCCGGATAGCGAAAGCCAACCCCCCGATCATCCTCGGCGAGTACTCGGCGACGGATGAGGCTCTTGACAAGATCCCCTGCCGAACCCGAGAGCCACCCGATCTGCTTGTAGTAAGAAAGGACCAACTCCTCGATCTCGGTCCTGTGGATCCGGGTCCGTTGGGTTTTCACTACATGTTCGGCAATGCGCAAGAGCAGGTGCTCCCGACGCCGGAAGTCCATGTTGAGTCCCTCGGGGTCTATACCCCCGGTGGGATTGTCGAGCAGTACGGTCACATAGGAGTCGAGCAAGCCGGTTTCGTTGATCGCCGTCAGGCTTGGCTCCCGGGTGAGCACCGAAACCAGTGCCGCGAGGTTCAGGGGGTTCCGGGGAAGAGCCTGTCGCTGGACGACGCGCAAGATGCGTGCGACAAGGTCGTCTCCCTCAGAGCCCGTGATCTGGGCTACGAGCTGCCGAGTCTGCCCGCGGCCAAAGGGCACGAGAAAGGCACGTCGAGTCTCAACGTGTTGTTCCAGCGTCTCTCCTAAAATCTTATGGGCATCTCCGTGACAGCCGAGAACGAGCGTCACGTCAGGATTGTCCTCGAGAATCGTTATCAGCCGGCCGAGCGCCCGGCTGTCGATCGGATCCGCATCGTCGATCGCCAGCAGAATTTTCGGATTGTCGACCGAAACCTGTTTGCGGGCCATCTCGATGGCCTGGAGAATTTTCCGGCGGCTGAAGCGACGATCGGTTTGAACATAAGCTGGAATATGGGTACCACTGGTGCGGTAGTGGCGCTCCAAGATGAGCAGCAATGAGGTGGTGACCCCCGACATGCGAGGTCCGGAGACGATAAGAACTCTCGCCTCCTCGATCTCCTCGAGCGGATCCACCGGCTCCGGCCGATGACTGCGCTCGACGGATCGGTTGAAGGCCTCGCTGTAAGGGACCGGCCAGAATCGGGGTGGTACGGCGAAGTCGTTGATCGAGACTGCGTTTTCGACCTCGGCGCTATCCGGTAATACGCTGTGGTCCTGGGCAAGTGAGACCAGCGGCTCTATCACTTGCTTGTCGGGCAAGTGATAGACCGGCGTCTCGGCAGACCCGTCGGGCCAGGGCACCTCGAAGTGCCCGTCCTCGGGAGCACTATCGAGGTCAGGCACGAATTCCTCTGCCGTCTGGCTCCATCGCCGCAGTGCGACCTCGCTACAACTTCGGCCGATTCCAATATCCACCACTGCATAACCATTTGAGTAGTCGGGGTCATCATATGAGCACGGCGCACGGCAATAGAGGGCCTTGCCGCGGGGAGTTATGGTCAGGGACGGATCGGCGACGTGATCATGACCGGTGAGCACGAGCGCTCCGAACTTCTCCAAGGCGGCTTTGGCCCCTGCGTTGTCGAACTCGACGAGCCAATCGGGCGGATGATGGAAGGTGACAACAGCCAACGCACACTCGCGATTCTGCTCCAGGAAGCCGCGTAGCTGATCGACACCGAGAACGAGCCGGCCGCGGTCCTTGGTGGTGTCGCGAGAGCGCCAAGCGGTATCAAAGCTCCCTATGGCAATCCTTCGCCCCTCAACTTCTATTTGATAGGCGAAGGCGCCCGGTCCGATCCGCTCGACATCACATCCTGAATCCCAGTCTTTATGAAACTCGTCCCACGACTCGAGACGGAGTCGATCCTGGCTGACCGAACCTCCCTTAAGACGAGCCTGCACGGCCTCACGAGTCGCGAGCGTGAACTCAAGGCCAGTGTCCAGTGCAGTATCGATCTTCGACCACTCGACATCGTGATTGCCGGGAGCAAGCACGATCGGGACCTTCGAGAACCTCTCACGCAGCGGCTCCAGCAACAGCTCCCTTCCCCTGGCAAGAGCCTCGGGCGTTCCATCAAAGGAAAGGTCGCCGGAAAAGACAATTAGATCGAACTCTTTCTGCTCTGCCTGACGCTCCAGATCCCGGAGCAGCGCCGTAACGACCCGCTCCTGACCATAGACATGCTCGCCATGGGTTGCCGCATGTAAATCGGAGAGATGGGCGATCCGCAACTCGAATCCCGACAACTCATCATCCATATTCGAAGTAGCCGGGCGGGACATGATCGCAAAAACTAACTGAGGAGTTTCTAAATAATATTGCAGGCCCATTAAGGAACGTTCTAATTCACAATAAGCACTCGCTAAGGACATGGGAGAAGGTTCTGCCTTGCCCTGTGGGGTTCATCACATTACGCGTATATAAATTTATATTCGGGTAATCTCTACACCGATGGATGCATCGGTTCGCACCAGGCTTTCGCGGGACGACCGCATGGAGCAGACGCTCGAGGTCGCTCACGGGCTCTTTGCCGAGCGCGGCTACGCGGCGGTGACGATGGATGAGATCGCCGCTGCCGTCGGCGTCACCAAGCCCCTCCTCTACAACTACTTCGGCAACAAGGAGCGGCTTTACATCGCCTGCATGGAGCGGGCGGGCGACGCGCTGATTGCGACGATCGCCGGCGCGGTCGACCAAGCCGCCAACCCGGGTGACGCGCTCGGTGTCGGCGTCCGCGCCTTCTTCTCCTTCCTCGACTCCGACCGCTCCGCCTGGACGGTGCTCTTCGACGAGACGCTCCCCCAGGCCGGCGAGGTCTTCGACCGCGTCGCCGCCTACCGCGGCCAGATCATCGACCTAGTTTCCGCCTCGTTGCTGGCGCAGATTCCGGAGCGCGGCCGGAAGGCCGCCAAGGTCGAAGTCGAGGCCCTCTCCGCGGCCCTGCTCGGCGCCTCCGAGGCGCTTGCCCGCTGGTGGCTGCGGACCGAGGCAATCAGCGCCGAGGACGCCGCCGAGCTCCTGATCTCCACCGTCGAGCCCGGATTGCGCGAGCGCTCGGCCCCCACTTCCAATCCCCCCCAAGGAGGACCCTCCCCCAAATGAACGCCAAAACCCGCAAAGTCGCCGTCGTCGGCGGCAACCGGATCCCCTTCGCACGCTCCAACAGTGTCTACTCGCACGCCAGTAACCAGGACATGCTGACCGCCGCCCTCGACGGCCTGATCGACCGCTACGGCCTCGAGGGCGAGACGATCGGCGAGGTCGCCGGCGGCGCCGTTCTCAAGCACTCGCGCGACCGCGACCTCGCCCGCGAGAGCGTGCTCGGCACCCGACTTGCCGCCGAGACCCCCGCCTACGACGTGCAGCAGGCCTGCGGCACCGGTCTGGAGACGACGATCCTGGTCGCCAACAAGATCGCCCTCGGACAGATCGACTCCGGCATCGCCTGCGGCGCCGACACCACCTCCGACGCGCCGATCGCCCTCAACGAGCAGCTGCGCGAGACCCTGCTGGAGGCCAACCGCGAGCGCTCGACCGTCGGCAAGCTGAAGCAGCTGACCAAGGTCCGCCCCGGCCACATCGTTCCCCAGATCCCCCGCAACGAGGAGCCGCGCACCGGCCTCTCGATGGGCGAGCACTGCGCGATCATGGCCGAGGAATGGGGCATCGGCCGTAAGGAGCAGGACGAACTCGCGGCCAAGAGCCACAAGAACCTCGCCGCCGCCTACGACCGCGGCTTCTTCGACGACCTGATGACCCCCTACATCGGGCTCGACCGCGACCAGAACCTGCGGCCGGACTCGAGCCTGGAGAAGTTGGCGAAGCTGAAACCGGTCTTCGGTGGTCCCGAGGGGACGATGACCGCAGCCAACTCGACGCCGCTCTCCGACGGCGCCTCCGCCGTCCTTCTCGCCTCCGAGGAGTGGGCGAAAGAGCACGGCCTGCCGATCCTCGCCTACGTCAGCGAGGCCCAGACCGCCGCCGTCGACCACGTCCACAAGCGCGAAGGACTGCTGATGGCGCCGGCCTATGCGATGCCGACGATGCTCGACCGCGCCGGGCTAAAACTGCAGGACTTCGACTACTACGAGATCCACGAGGCGTTTGCCGCCCAGGTGCTTTGCACCCTGAAAGCCTGGGAAGACAAGGACTTCTGCTCGGAGAAGCTGGGGCGCGACAAACCGCTCGGCAAGATCGACCGCAAGAAGCTCAACGTCAACGGCGGCTCGCTGGCGGCCGCCCATCCGTTCGCCGCGACCGGCGGGCGGATCGTCGCCAGCCTCGCCAAGCAACTGCACGAAGACGGCAAAGGCCACGGCGTGATCAGCATCTGCGCCGCCGGCGGCCAGGGTGTCGTCGCCATCCTCGAGGCTCCGGGAGGTGCCAAGTAACCATGGCTGACCGCTACTCACAGGTTGTCAACGCGCCGCTCGTCGGCACCATCGCCAAGCAACTCGGACTGCCTCAGCCGGTCGCGCTGGACCGCTACGCAGAGGGGCAGCCGGTCGTCAGCGGGCCGGTCCTGACCGGTGCCGCGCCGGAAGGCCGGCTTGGCAAAGCGATCGCCGCCGTCCTCGACAGCGTCACGGCCGAACGGGCCGGCGCCGAGGGCAAGGCCAAGGCGCTGGTCTTCGACGCGACCGGGATCTCCGACTCGACCGAGCTGGTCGAGCTGCAGCGCTTCTTCTACCCGGCCGTATCGCGCCTGCAGCGCAGCGGCCGCGCGATAGTCCTCGGCACCCCGCCGGCGGAGGCCGGCTCGGTCGAGGCCCACATCGCCCAGCGGGCGCTGGAGGGCTTCACCCGCTCGCTCGGCAAGGAGATCGGCGGCCGCGGCTCGACCGCGCAGCTGGTCTACGTCGAGCCCGGCGCCGAGGATCAGCTGGAGTCGACCCTGCGCTTCCTCCTCTCGCCCAAATCGGCCTACGTCTCCGGCCAGGTGGTGCGCGTCGGCAAAGGCGTCGCCCCAGAGCCGAAGATCGACTGGACCCAGCCGCTGGCTGGCAAGGTGGCGCTGGTAACCGGCGCCTCACGCGGGATCGGCGCCGCGATCGCCAACACCCTCGCCCGCGACGGCGCCGAAGTCGTCGGCCTCGACATCCCGCCGATGGCCGCTGACCTCAAGGCGGTGACCGACGCGATCGGCGGCCGCTCGATCGAGCTCGACATCACCTCCCCCGACGCCCCGGAGCGGATCGCCGCTGAGCTCTCCGGCGGTGTCGACGTCGTCGTCCACAACGCCGGCGTGACCAAAGACCGGACGATCGGAAAGATGCCCGAAGAGCGCTGGGCGCAGCTGATGGAGATCAACCTCTCGAGCGAGGAGCGGATCAACGAGGCGCTGCTCGGGAAGAAACTGCTGAACCCCAACGGACGAATCGTCGGCGTCTCCTCGATGGCCGGGATCGCCGGCAACAACGGCCAGACCAACTACGCCGCCTCCAAGGCCGGCGTGATCGGGATGGTCGAAGCGATGGCGCCGGAGCTGGCCAAACGCAGAGCGACGATCAACGCCGTCGCCCCCGGCTTCATCGAGACCCAGATGACCGCGGCGATGCCGATCGGCCCGCGCGAAGCCGGCCGCCGGCTCTCCAGCCTCTCGCAGGGCGGGCTGCCGGTCGACGTCGCCGAGACGATCGCCTGGTTCGCCAGCCCCGCCTCGACCGGCGTCAACGGCAACGTCGTCCGCGTCTGCGGCCAGAGCCTGCTGGGGGCATGACCGGATGACGAAGACCCTCGACAGCAGCCCCAGCATCCTGCCGCTCTACGCGCGGGCGGCGCTGCCGATGATCCCGGGCGCCGGGCGGCTGCCCTTCGTCCCGGGCGGGGGCGGCGAGATCCCGGACGGGCTCGACCTCGAACTGGCCGGGGTCGTCGCCCAGCCGCAGGACGTCGCCGCCTACGCCAGGGTCTGCGGCTTCGCCCTGCGCGACTCCCTCCCCCCGACCTACCCGCACATGCTCGCCTTCCCGCTGCACATGGCGGTGATGAGCGACGGCCGCTTTCCGTTCGGGGCGGTCGGCCTCGTCCACGTCTCCAACTCGATCTCGCAGAAGCGGCCGATCGGGGTCGACGAGGAGATGACGATCCGGGTCCGCCCGACCAAGCTGCAGCCCCACCCGAAGGGCAAGACCTTCTCGCTGGAGACCGAAGTCCTGGTTGACGACGAGGTGGTCTGGGAGAGCGTCAGCACGATGCTCCGTCGCGGCAAGGGCGACGAGAGCGCCAAGCCGGAGAAGAGCTTCGACCCGCTGCCGGAGAACGCGCCGGCCAGCGCCGAGTGGAAGCTCGACGGCGGGCTGGGGCGCCGTTACGGCGGCGTCTCCGGCGATCGCAACCCGATCCACATGCACTCCCTGACCGCGAAGCCGCTCGGCTTCCCGAGCGCAATCGCACACGGGATGTGGACCAAGGCCCGAGCCCTGGCTCAGCTGGAAAGCCGGCTCCCCGACAGCTTCGAGGTCGAGGTCCGCTTCCGCAAGCCAATCCTGCTGCCCGCGAAGGTCGAGTTCGCCAGCCAGGAGCAGGGCAAGGAGATTCTTTTCGCTGTCCGCAACGCCAAGAAGGGCACGCCTCACCTCGACGGCCGCGTGCAACCGCTGAAACCCGTTTCCAAAACCGCCAAAACCGGAAGGAAAAACAAGTGAGCACCACCACCGAGAACAAGGGGATGGCGGAGCGCAGCATGGGCCTCGGCCTGCGGGCGCTCAACCGTCTCGCCGGCTCTGACCTCCTGGACCGCATCCGGCTCCGCAAGCAGGTAGAGAGCGCCCTCTTCCAGGGCACCAAGAACGGATTCAAGGGCGCGACCGCAGCCGGTCGCACCTTCTCCGCCGCGCAGCGGCTGGGCAAACCGGCGCGCCAGAAGAAAGGCAAGTCGAAGGGTCTGTTCGACCTCTCGCCCGACGACGAGCAGCAGATGTTCCAGGAGGCAGGACGTTCCTTCGCTGCGGACCAGATCCGCCCAGCGGCACTGAATGCGGATGAGGAACGCGCGACGCCGAAGGAGATCCTCGACCAGGCGAACGAGCTCGGCGTCAACATGCTCGGCGTCCCCGAGGAGCTCGGCGGGGTGATGACCGAGCAGTCGGCCGTCACCTCGGTGCTGATCGGCGAGGCCCTCGCCCACGGCGACATGGGCATCGCCTATGCGGCCCTGGCCCCCGGTGCCGCCGCCACCGCGATCGGCCTCTGGGGCTCGGCCGACCAGGAGTCGACCTACCTTCCCGCCTTCACCGGCGAGGACATCCCGGCCGCGGCGCTGGCGATCCTCGAGCCGCGCCCGCTCTTCGATCCCTTCCAGCTGGAGACGAAGGCGAAGCGCAAAGGCGAGGAGTGGGTCCTCAGCGGCGTCAAGTCGCTGGTCGCCCGCGCCAAGGATTGCGAGCTGTTCGTAGTGGCCGCCGATGCCGAGGGCATCGGCCCGGCCCTGTTCGTGGTCGAGTCCGGCGCCAAAGGCCTCTCAGTCGAAGACGAGCCGGCGATGGGCCTGCGGCCCGCCGCCACCGGTCGCCTGCTGATCGACAAAGTCAAACTGCCCGCCGGCGCGCTGCTCGGCGAGGGCAACGCCAAAGCCAAGGACTACGCCGCCTGCGTCAACCGCTCGCGGATTGCCTGGTGCGGCCTTGCCAGCGGGACGGCTGAGGCCGTGCTCGATTACGTGATTCCCTACGTCAACGACCGCCAGGCGTTCGGCGAACCGATCTCCAACCGCCAGGGCGTCGCCTTCACCGTCTCCGAAATCGGCATCGAGTCGAACGCGATGCGGCTGGCGACCTACCGGGCGGCGAGCCGCGCCGACCGCGGCGAGAGCTTCGCCCGCGAGGCGGCGATCGCCCGCAAGCTCTGCACGACGAAGGGCATGCAGATCGGCTCCGACGGTGTCCAGCTGCTCGGCGGCCACGGCTTCGTCAAGGAGCACCCAGTCGAGCGCTGGTACCGCGACCTCCGAGCTGCGGGCGTCATGGAGGGCGCCCTGCTCGTCTAGGCCCTGCCTGGACGAACGAAAGGCACACCATGATCAATCTCGAGATTCCGAAGAAGTTCAAGCCGCTTGCGACGCAGGCAAATCAGGTCGCCACCGAGGTATTCCGCCCGATCTCGCGCAAGTACGACGAGGCCGAGCACGCCTACCCGAAAGAGCTCGACATGCTCGCCTCCCTGATCGACGGGATGAACGAGGGCTCCGACATCGGCGGCGCCGGCGCGGCCGGCGTGCGGCGCGAGAAGAGCGACGATGGCGAGAACCGCAACGGCTCCAACCTCTCCACCGTGCTCGGCATCATCGAGCTCTGCTGGGGAGACGTCGGCCTGCTGCTCTCGATGCCGCGCCAGGGGCTCGGCAACTCGGCGATCGCCTCGGTCGCGACCGAGGAGCAGCTGGCGAAGTACGGCGGTAAGTGGGCGGCGATGGCGATCACCGAGCCGGAAGCCGGCTCGGACTCGGCCGCGATCCGCACCACGGCAGAGCTGGACGGCGATGAGTACGTCCTCAACGGCGAGAAGATCTTCGTCACCTCGGGCGACCGGGCCGACCTGATCGTCGTCTGGGCCAGCCTCGACCGCTCGAAGGGACGCGCGGCGATCAAGTCGTTCATCGTCGAGCGGGACAACCCGGGCCTGAAGCTGGACCGGCTCGAGCACAAGCTCGGGATCCGCGCCTCCGACACCGCCAACTTCACCCTGCAGGACTGCCGGGTGCCAAAAGAGGCGCTGCTCGGCGATCCCGAGGTGAAGGAGAAAGGCTTCGCCGGGGTGATGGAAACGTTCGACAACACGCGGCCGCTGGTCGCCGCGATGGCGGTCGGCGTCACTCGCGCGGCGCTGGAGGAGACCCGCAAGCAGCTAAAGCAGGTCGGGGTGAAGATCGACTACGACATGCCGGCCAACAACCAGCACGCCGCGGCGGCGCGCTTCCTCGAGATGGAGACCGACTACGAGGCCGCCTGGCTGCTCACCCTGCAGGCCGCCTGGATGGCAGACAACTCGAAGCCGAACTCGCTGCAGGCCTCGATGGCCAAGGCCAAGGCGGGGCGCACCTGCGTCGACGTCACCCTCGGCTGCGTCGAGCTCTGCGGCAGCATCGGCTATGGCGAGAACGAGCTGCTGGAGAAGTGGGCCCGCGACTCGAAGATCCTCGACATCTTCGAGGGCACCCAGCAGATCCAGCTGCTGATCATCGCCAGGCAGCTGCTGAAAAAGAGCTCCTCCGAACTTCGGTAGCCAGGGGGAAGGCGCGGCAGAGGTTATGGCCCCCATAGGGCGCATAACCTCTGCCGCGTGAACTTGATCGAGGACTTGATGGAGCGATCCCCGGCCTCGCGGCTGGGGATCGTCTCCATAGATGCCGCGGGGAACCGGCGCGATCACTACTTCGGGGAACTGGTCGCCCAGTCGGCTGGGCTCTCTGGAGCGTTTGCGGCTCGTGGGGTGCGACGGGGCGACGTGGTGATGACGCTGGTCGGCAACCGGATCGAGTGGGTGCTGACGCTGCTTGCCTGCTGGCGGATGGGGGCGGTGGCTTTGCCCTGCAGCACCATGTTGCGCCGCCATGACCTCGAGCACCGAATCGCGGCCGCCGATCCCAGGCTCTGCGTCGGCGAGGAGGCGCTGCTGGCTGAGCTGCCGGACGGGGTGCCGGCGATGACGATGGCTGATGTTGCCCGCGTCCTCGACGAGGACCTCCCGCAGGAGACTCCGGCCGCGATCGAGGAGATGGGACCGGAGGATCCGGCGCTGATCGTCTTCACCTCCGGCACCACCGGCGAGCCGCGCGGCGTCATCCATGGCTACCGCTACCTGATGGGGCAGCAGGTCCAGGCCGATCACTGGTTCGGCTCGCGTCGGGGCGATCTCGCCTGGTGCACCACCGCCACCGGCTGGTCGAAGTCGGCCCGCAACGTCTTCCTCGCCCCCTGGCTGACGGGCGCCGCCGCCGTGATTCACGACGGCCGCTTCGACCCCGCCGAGCGGCTCGACTTCGCCGAGGCGCTCGGCGTCAACGTCCTCTGCCAGGCGCCGACCGAGTACCGGATGCTGGCCCGCCGCACCGCCCTGCGGCCACTGCCGGCGCTGCGGCGGATGGTCTCCGCCGGCGAGCCGCTCGATCCGGAGACGATCGCCGCCTTCCGCGCCGAGATGGGCCTTGAGCCCGCCGACGGCTACGGCCAGACTGAGACCGGCCACGTCACCGCCAACCAGGTCGGCGAACCGGTCCGCCAGGGCTCGATGGGCCGGCCGCTGCCCGGCCTCGAGACCCGCATCCTCGAGGGCGAACTGCAGCTCCGCGCCGCCTCCTCCCCCACCTTCTTCTCGCACTATCTCGACGGCGAGCGCTTCGAGGGCGAGTGGTGGCAGACCGGCGACCTGGTCCGCGCCGACGAGGACGGCTACCTCTTCTTCGAGGGCCGCGGCGACGACATCATCCTCTCCGCCGGCTATCGGATCGGACCGACCGAGGTCGAGTCGGCGCTGCTCTCGCACCCGGCCGTAGCCGAGGCGGCCGCAGTTGCCGCGCCGGACCCCGAGCGCGGCTCGGTCGTCCGCGCGATCGTCGTCCTCCGCGACGGCGTCGGCGACGAGACGCTCGCCCGCGAGCTACAGGAGCACTGCAAGCGCGAGACGGCTCCTTACAAGTTCCCCCGCATGGTCGAGTTCGTCGCCGAGCTGCCGAAGACCAGCAGCGGCAAGATCAAGCGGGCGCAGCTACGCGGCGGCGCTTAGCTCCGCCGAATCCACGGGCCGGCCGAGGTGGTAACCCTGGGCCATGTCGACGCCGTACTCCTGCAGCAGGGTGCGGGTCTCCTCGTCCTCGACGAACTCCGCGATCGTGCGCTTGCCGAGGCCGCGGGCGATCTCGACGATCGCTTTGACGACCAGCTGGTCGGCGTCGTTGCGGGACATCTCGCGGACGAAGGTGCCGTCGATCTTGATCACGTCGAACGGGACCTTCTTGAGGAAGGTGAAGGGGCCCGAGCCGGCGCCGTAGTCGTCGATCGCGACTTCGCAGCCGAACTCGGTCAGGCGGTCGGCAAAACCGGCGGCGGTGTCGAAGTCTTCGACCTTCGAAGTCTGGGTGATCTCGAAAGTGCAGCGCGCGGGGTCGGCCTCGCCTTCGTCCAGGCGCCGTTCGATGAACTCGAGCACCGAGAGGTCGGTCAGCGAGGCGCCGGAGATGTTCATGTGCAGGGAGACGGGATCGCCGGCTCGCTGGCGCTCGGCAATCATCTCCAGGGCCCGGGCGACCACCCAGCGGTCGAGCTCCTGGACCATTCCCGAACGCTCGGCCGCATCGATGAACGAAGCGGCGGGCAGCAGTTCGCCGTGCTCGCCGGTCATCCGCAGCAGCAGCTCGTAGCGCTCGATCCCGCCCGAGGCGAGGCTGCGGATCGGCTGGGTCGCGAGGCGCAGGCGATCCTGGGTGAGGGCGTCGCGGATCCGCGCACTAACCGTCTGGGTCCGCTCCGCGGTCCTGCCGTCCTTGCCCGGGGTGTGGAAGAGCATGATCCGGTCGCGGCCCTCCCTCTTGGCCTGGTACATCGCCTCGTCGGCGGCGACCAGCACCGCCTCGGCGCCGGCCTCCCCCTTGCCCCCGAACATCGCGATTCCGACGCTGATCGTCACCCCCTCGAGCTCGACGTTGCCGTCCGGCAGGCCCTCGGCCACCTGGTTGCGCAGGTCCTCGCCCAGTTGCGTCGCCCCCGCGGTATCAGTCTGCGGCATCAGCACCGCGAACTCGTCGCCGGAGAGCCGGGCGACCAGGTCGGTTCCCCGCACCCGTTCGCGCAGGATCTCGGAGACGCGGCGGATCAAGATGTCGCCGGACTGGTGCCCAAAGCTGTCATTGACCCGCTTGAGTCCATCGATGTCGATCACCATCACCGCCCCGCGACCGCCGTAGCGGGCGGTGAAGGAGACGAACTGGTCCAGCTCGGCCCGGAACCGCCGCCGGTTCAAGAGTCCCGTCAGCGGGTCGTGGTCGGCGAGGAAGCGCAGCTCGGCCTCGGTCTTCTCGGCCCGCTCGAGCGCGCCGCGCACGACTGCACGGTCCTCCGGCGCCAGCTTTGCCAGCGCCGCGTCGACGGCGGGATCGGGTTGTCCTGGTCCTTGCGGGCCCTTCATCCAAGAGAAGGTAGAGCGTCGATGCGACAAGCCGTCCAGTTTGGTTTTACAAACCGAGATGTCGGCCTCACTTTCAGCGAGCGCCGGGTGCAAATACTCGATTTGCCCGCTGCCGGGTAGGTTCAGAACGATGCCCAACCGCCTCGCCCAGGAGACCAGCCCCTACCTCCTCCAACATCGCGACAACCCAGTCGACTGGTACCCCTGGGGCGAAGAGGCCCTCGGTCGCGCTCGCGAGGAGGACCTGCCGATCCTGCTCTCGGTCGGCTACTCGGCCTGCCACTGGTGCCACGTGATGGAGCGCGAGTCCTTCGAGAACGCCGAGACCGCGGCCTACATGAACGAGCACTTCGTCAACGTCAAGGTCGACCGCGAGGAGCGCCCCGACGTCGACGCGATCTACATGGAGGCGGTGCAGGCGATCAGCGGCCACGGCGGCTGGCCGATGACCGTCTTCCTCGACCCCGACGGGGTTCCCTTCTACGGCGGCACCTATTTCCCCCCGGACGAGAGTCGCGGCATGCCGAGCTTCCGGATGGTGATGGAAGCGGTGGTCCACGCCTTCGAGACCCAGCGCGAGGAAATTCGCGAAAAGGCGCCGGTGACCCGTGCCAGCCTGGGGGCGATCGGTGCGGTCGAGCCGCGCGAGGAGCTGCCGGGGCCGGGTGACCTGGAGGCAGCGGTGGAGCGATTGCTGGGCGCGATCGACCGCCGCAACGGCGGCTTTGGTGGCGCCCCAAAGTTCCCGCCCGCCTCCTCGCTGGAGCTGCTGCTGGCCCGCGGCGAGACCGAGGCGGTCGCGCTGAGCCTCGACGGGATGCTCGCCGGCGGCATCTACGACCAGCTCGGCGGCGGCTTCGCCCGCTACTCGGTCGATGCGATCTGGCTCGTCCCCCACTTCGAGAAGATGCTTTACGACAACGCCCTGCTCGCCCGCGCCTACCTGCACGGCTGGCAGCAGCTGGGGCACGAGCGTTACCGGCGCGTCTGCGAGGAGACCCTGGACTGGATGCTGCGCGAGATGCGTGGCTCCGAGGGGGGCTTCTACTCCGCGCTCGATGCCGACTCCGAGGGCGAGGAGGGCCGCTTCTACGTCTGGACCCCGGCCCAGATTCGCGAGGTGCTGGGGGACGACGCCGAGCCGGTCATCGCCCACTACGGAGTCAGCGAGCAGGGCAACTTCGAGGGCTCCAACGTCCTCCACCTGGCGGGGGGAGCGGATGCCCCCGAGCCCCCCGGCCTAGAGGAAGCGCGCCAGGCGCTGCTGGAGGTGCGCGCCAAGCGCGTCTGGCCTGGCCTCGACGACAAGCGGCTCGCCTCCTGGAACGCCCTGGCGGTCGCGGCGCTGGCCGACGCCGGGGCGGTGCTGGGCCGCGAGGACTACCTCGACGCAGCCCGCGCCGCCGCCGAGTTCGTCCTCGGCGAACTGCGCGACGAAGACGGCAACCTGCTGCGCACCTACAAGGACGGCCGCGCCCATCTCAACGCCTACCTGGAGGACCACGCCTTCCTGCTCGAGGCGCTGCTGACCCTCTACGAAGCGACTTTTGAGCAGCGATGGTTCGAGGAGGCGCAGGCACTGGCCGAGGCGACGATCGAGCGCTTCGGCGACCCCGAGCGCGGCGGCTTCTACTCGACCTCGGCCGACCACGAGGAGCTGATCGCCCGCCGCAAGGAGGTCGGCGACCACCCGATCCCCTCCGGCAACAGCTCCGCCGCACTCGGCCTGCTGCGCCTGGCGGGGCTGACGGGAGAGCGGCGCTATGCCCAGCAGGCCGAGGGCGTCTTCGCCCTGTTCGGCAAGCCGGCGGTCGAGCACCCCGACGCCTTCGCTCACATGCTGCGGGCCCTCGACTTCGACCTCTCCCCCACCCGCGAGGTCGCCCTGGTCGGCGACGATCTCACCGGTCTGGCCGCGATCGTGCGCAAGCGGCCGCTCTTCCACGCCGTCCTCGCCGGTGGCTCAGAGGGAAGCGAGCAACCCCCGCTCCTGCGCGACCGGACTACGGTCGACGACCGTCCCGCCGCCTACGTCTGTCAGAACTTCGCCTGCCAGCTGCCGGTGACCGACCCGGCAGAGCTTCGGGAGCAGCTAGAGGATCGGTAGGAAGTTTTCGATCTCGTAGGGGGTGACCTGGACGCGGTAGTCGTCCCATTCCTGCCGCTTGATCTCAACGAAGCGGCGGAAGGTGTGCTCGCCCAGGGTGCGTAGGACCAGCTCCGACTCGGCCGCGACCTCGACCGCCTCGCCGAGCGTCGCCGGCAGCTGCTCGATCCCCTGATGTGAGAGCTCCTCCTGCGAGAGGTGGTAGAGGTTCTGCTCCATCGGCTCCGGCAGCTCGTAGCCCTTCTCGACGCCTTCCAGCCCCGCCTGCAGCATGCCGGCGAAGCACAGATACGGGTTGGCGGCGGGGTCGGGGCAGCGCAGCTCGGCCCGCGTCGCCGACTCCTTGCCGGGGTGGTAGAGCGGCACCCGGATCAGGGCCGAGCGGTTGCGCCGCGACCAGGCGAGGTAGACCGGCGCCTCGTAGCCGGGAACCAGCCGCTTGTAGGAGTTGACCCACTGGGCGAAGAGCGGCGAGATCTCCCGCGCGTGCTTTAGCTGGCCGGCGATGAACGACTTCGCGGTCGGCGAGAGGTAGTACGGGTCGTCCTCGTCGTAGAAGGCGTTCTTGCCGTCGCGACTGAGCGACTGGTGGACGTGCATCCCGGAGCCGTTCTCACCGAACAGCGGCTTCGGCATGAAGGTCGCGTGGTAGCCGTACTTCATCGCGTACTCCTTGACCACGATCCGGTACGTCATGCAGTCGTCGGCCATTTCGAGCGCGTTCTTGTAGCGCATGTCGACCTCGTGCTGGGAGGGGCCGACCTCGTGGTGGGTGTACTCGACGTGGATCCCCATTTTCTCCAGCGCCAAGACCGTCTCCCGCCGCAGGTCGGAGCCGGCGTCGAGGGTGGTCAGGTCGAAGTAGCCGCCCTCGTCGAGCACCTCGGGCACGCCACCAGCCGGTTTGGCCGAGCGGAAGTAGAAGAACTCCAGCTCGGGGCCGATATTGTAGGCGTCGAAGCCGAGGTCTTCCGCCCGTTTCAGCGCCCGTCGCATGATCCAGCGAGGGTCGCCCTCGTAGGGGCCGCCGCCGGGGACCTGGATGTCGCAGAACATCCGCGCCACCGCGTCCTCCTCGGGGCGCCATGGGAGCAGAGCAAAGGTCTCGGGGTCCGGCACCGCCAGCATGTCGGACTCCTCGATCGGGTTGAACCCGGTGATCGAGGAGCCGTCGAAGCCCATCCCGCCTTCGAAGGCGTCCTCCAGCTCGGAGGCGTTGACCGAGAAGCTCTTCAGCTGACCGAGCACGTCGGTGAACCAGAGGCGGATGAAGCGGACGTCGTGCTGCTTGACGAGCTCGATCACGTCGGCGGCGCTGCGGGGTTGCTCTGCCATGCCTCATGCCTCCTCGGGGCTGTCTGGAAGGCCGCAACGATAGGCGAATGAACCGCAGGGGTGCCGAACGACGTAATACGGGTAGAGAAAAACGATCCGGATGGGGCGGCTTGAAACCGTCCGAACATCCCGGTATAACTTACGAGACGTAAGTAAGCGGCTAAAAGTAAAGTAAAGGCCATATAACGGCTCTGTAAAGACGATTGCCGCCGACTCAGAGCCAAAAGCGAGAAGCCAGTGACGGTAAAAACGGCAGTAAGCAGGTTCCAGATCCATGACGAGCTGACGGCGCCCGATGAAAGCGCTCCTCTGATCAAGAGCATTCAGGCTGCCGGCGGCGCGGTAACCAAGTTTGTCGGCGTGCTCGCCGGGGCGCCGGCCGTATTGCGCGCCTACACGCGGATGCGCTCGGAGCTGCGCGGCGGAGTCCTGCCGCAGGCGACGAGGGAGCGGATTGCGCTCGCAGTCGCGGAGTACCGCGAGGACAACTACAGCATCGCCCAGCACGCGAAGTCGGCGCGGCGGGCCGGGCTCGGCCTCGACGAGGTCTCGAAAGCCCGCAGCTTCACCTCATCCGACGAGAAGGAGGCAGCCCTCCTTGTCTTCCTCAAGGAGACGCTAGACCCGGAGGGACCCCCGCCCCTCCATCTCCACGAGGAGGCGCGTGAGATCGGCTGGACCGACGAGGAGATCCTCGAGGCGGTCGGGCACCTGGCGCTGAACGAGTTCCAGAGCCTGATCGCGAGCGCCGCAGCGCTGCCCCAGGACCAGGGCGGTCCCAGGGCACTTCCGCCGGTCGCCTAGGCGGCGGTCGAGGGGCCTAGCGCCCCTCGACCAACGTGGCGGTGTAGAGCAGGCGCGCAGTGGAGTATTTGCAGCCGTAGGTGGCGCGGCGGCCGACCTTTTCCTGCGGTTCGCCCTGGCGGATGTCCGTCGCGTTCTTGCAGGCCCCCGGTTCGCGGCTGGCACGCCAGACGTTGCTGGCCGGCAGGTCCTGCGAGAAGGCCGGGGCCCAGGTCGGCACGGTGAGGCCGACGATGTCGCCCTTTTCGACTTTGAGGTTGGCGCTGAACTTCACCGTCTGCCCCAGGTAAGGAGAGAGCACCTTGACCGAACCCTGACGCTGCAGCGCATAACGGGGCGGGCTGGTGCCGGGCACGCGCCGCAGGATTGCCAGACGGGCCTGCGGCGGCGTTCCGAAGAAGCCATTGAAGAAGGTCCGCTGACTGTTGGTCGGCTGGGCCAGAGTCAACGTCCAGGCGGTGATCGTGCCGTCCCCTTTGACCAGGAAGGGCAGGTTGGTCTGGCCGTTGTTGACCTGGAAGCCGGTGACGCTGCCGATCGCCTGGCAGGGAAGGTCGGGGCAGGAGGGATCGGGCTCGGTCGCGGTCTGACCGAGGATCACGGTGGTGCGACCGACCTTGGCGGCGTCGCTGTTGGCGACGAGGGCGACGAGGAGCACGAGGGAGCAGGCGGCCATGCCCAGGGCAAGCCAGTGCCCCCTACGCATCCCGCTAACCGCTGACGCTCCCTGCGAAGACCTCGACAACAACCTCGACATGAAAAAGGCTCCTCTCGTGCTTTGACCCTGCCTGAACACGGCAGCGTAGCCTTCGGAGCGGCCGGAGGAACCGGGTCAGCGCTGGCTGGCAGCGGCTGCGTCGTCGACGGCGACCGCGTAGCGGACCCGCCCCACGCCTTCGAAGCCGAGCGCGTCGCTGACCGCTTTGGTCAGGTCCCAGGCGCGACCGTTGACGTAGGGGCCGCGGTCGATCACCTGGGTGACGACGGCGTGGCCGTGGTAGAGGAACTTGACCGTGGTCCCGCAGGGCAGCGTCTTGTGAGCGACGCCCATCGTTTCCGGTAGCAGGGTCTCGCCACAGGCGGTCTTGCGACCCCAGAGGCCCGGCCCGTACCAACTGGCGCCGCCATAGCGCCAGGCGCCGAAGGCAACCGCTTCTTCCTCGCCGCTGGCGCTGGCGGTCGGGGTGGTGGCCCCGGCGCCCCCGGTCGCGGCCTGGGCACCGGCTACAACCCCGGCGAAGAGGGCAAAGAAGGCGACAAGGGCAATTGCCCAGCGCACGGAGGTTTCGTTGATCGTCGGCATCTCTTTCCAGACGCTTACGGGGTTAGCTGACGGGCTCGCGCTGAAAGAGCTGCGCTATGCGGCACTGGCCGCGATTCGCCCCAACTGATCGGGTCCCCCGCTCTCTGCCCTTATGTGAGCAGAGATTGAGCGGATGTGGGCGGCAGATTAGCAAACGCTAAGACGGAAACCTGTGCGACAGCCGCCCAGGCCCGGAATTTGGCTCCAGAACTAGGAAAGGCCCCCTTTCGGAGGCCTTTCCCTTAGCGGGCCTGTAAGCCGGATCCTGTCTTGAGCGGCCATCTATCTTTGCGGCCTACCTGGACCTCGCCGAGCCGGGTCGACGGTCCTGCTTGGCCTTGCACCGGGCGGGGTTTGCCTGGCCGCCGCGTCACCGCGACGCCGGTGCGCTCTTACCGCACCATTTCACCTTTGCCTGTACGCGACTCACGTGTGGCCGCGCCATCGGCTGTGTATTTCTGTGGCACTTTCCCGCGGGTTTCCCCGGGTGGGCGTTACCCACCGCCCTGCCCTGTGGTGTCCGGACTTTCCTCGAGGGGTTTTCTCTCCCCCCGCGGTCCGCTCGGCCCGCTCGGCGATGGTAGCTCGGCGCGGGTTTGCGGCCAAGCGGGCGGCGGCTATGGTGGCGGGCATGCGCACCGCGGTGGTAACCGGCGCCGGCAGCGGCCTTGGCCGCGCGATCGCCGCCGAGCTGGCGAACCGCGGCTACCGCGTCCACGTCACCGACGTCGACGCCGGGGCGGCCGACCGGGTCGCCGCCGAGCTGGGTAACGAAGCGCGGGGGTCGGCTCTCGACGTCCGCGACGAGGCGGCCTGCCGCGGACTGGCCGACTCGATCGGCCGCACCGGCTCACTCGACCTCTGGGTCAACAACGCCGGGGTCTTCTTCCCCGGTGCGCCCTGGGAGCAGAGCGCCGAGACGCGGCAGACGATGCTCGACGTCAACGTCACCGGGCTGATGAACGGGACGATCGCCGCGCTCGGTCCGATGCGCGCCGCCGGCCGCGGCCACATCGTCAACGTCGTCTCCCTCGCGGGGATCGTCGCCGCGCCCGGCGAGGTCGTCTACTCGGGCAGCAAGCACGCGGCGATGGCTTTCACCCTCGGCACCCAGTTCGACCTGCGCCGCGCCGGTGTCAAGGGCGTGAAGCTCTCGGCCGTCTGCCCGGACGGGATCTGGACGCCGATGCTGGAGGACAAGCTCGACGACCCCGACGCCGCCCCCTCCTTCTCCGGGCGGCTGCTCACCCCAGAGGAGGTGGCGAAGGAAGTCGGCAAGCTGACCGAGCGCCCCAGGCCGATCCTGATCGTCCCCCGCTGGCGCGGGCCGTTCCTGCGCTTCGTCGACCTCTTCCCGCGCCTGTCCCTGCGGATGCTGCCGCTGGTGATGTGGGACGCGCGGCGGCGCCAGCGGCGTTACAAGAAGTTGATCGAGTCGGGCCGCTGGCCCTGACCCGGCCTCAGACCTTGCGGAAGACGCCCACTACCTTGCCGAGCACCCTGGCCTCGGTGGTGAGGATCGGCTCCATTTCCTCGTTTTCGGGCTGCAGCCGGATGTGGTCCTTTTCGCGGAAGATCCGCTTCACGGTCGCCTCCTCGCCGATCAGGGCAACGACGATCTCGCCGTCGATCGCGTCGTCGCTCGGGCGCACGATTACGTAATCGCCCTCGATGATGCCGGCGTCCTTCATGCTTTCGCCGCGGATTTGGAGGATGTAGTCGCCATCCTCACCGCCGATCACGTCGGGGACCTCGAGGTACTCCTCGACGTTCTCTTCGGCCAAGATCGGCGCCCCGGCGGCGACCTGACCGACCAGCGGCAGGCCGTTCTCGGGCCGGATAGTCCGCTTCGCCTTGTCGAAAAGCAGCTCGATCGCCCGCGGTTTCGAGGGATCCCGCTTGACCAGGCCAAGCTTCTCCAGGTTCGCCAGATGGGCGTGGACGGTGGATGAAGAGTGCAGGCCCACGGCTTTGCCGATCTCCCGCACCGTGGGCGGGTAGCCGGTTTTCGCCGCGTACTTGCGCATGAAGTCGAAGATCTCCTTCTGCCTCTTGGTCAGGTCCAGTTCCATCGTCGTCTCGATTCCCTCCGCGGCCGGGTCGTCAGGGTCAAAAAGGCGCAATTTGCCTTCGAACACTTGTTCGCAGGCTACCCCCTCCCCCGGACGACCGCAACCTCCGACCGCCCTCTGCAGCCAAACATCTAGAATCCCTCGCCCTCGAGCGGCTGTGGCGGAACTGGTAGACGCGCAAGGTTGAGGGCCTTGTGGGTGGAAACACCCGTGATGGTTCGACTCCATTCAGCCGCACTTGGAAGCCCCCGCAAATCGGGGGTTTTCTCGTTAGCGACCGTCGGGGTGGCCGCCGGCGGTCGATCTCCAGATTTATTCGCCAACCACCGCAAGTCCCGCGGCGGTTGCGGCCCGACTGAGATCCCGATCCCAGGTGACGAGGGCGACATCGTGTTCGGCTAGCCCAAGTGCCGTTGCCAGGTGGACGGCGTCATAGCCACGAAGGGAAAATTCCGAGGCGAGGTCACCGGCGGCACGGGTCAGTTGCTGGTCGACGCCAATTGCAACCAGCTCTTCGTAGGTGTGGTCGAAGCTTTTTTGCGATTCGCGATAGAGGCGCCGGTCGAGACGGCCGGCTCGGCGCGCGGCCGCCAGCGCAGCCCGACCCTCTGGATAGGCGAGAAGACTCGATGCTGCGCGGGCCGAGCTGCTCCACAGCTCCAGGGCCAAGTCGGAGCCTTGCTCATCGATAACGAGCTTGATCAGCGCCGAAGTGTCGAAGTAGAGGGTCAGCGGCGCTGGTCCTTGACGAGCTCGGAGACAGATCCCTTGGTTCCGGCCAGGGGCTTTCGAGCCTTCCGCGGCTTCTCGGGCAATCGCACCAGTCCTCGTCGTTCGAAGTCCTCAAACGGTCGGGGCGCGTCGATCTGACTCAGGCGCGCGATCGGCTTGCCGCGCCGAGTCACGACGACCTCAACTCCCTGCTCGACCTTTTCGAGGTACTCGCTAAGGCGGTCGTGCAGCTCACGGACCCCGACCTCTGCCTCATCGCGATGTAGCGTCATTAGTCCGAAATTAGCAGCTACATCTGGCGCAGCTGCGATTTCTCCCCCAGAGGTCACGCTTCCTCCAAGTCGCTGGGAGGGCAGACTCTCCCCTCAAATGTCCCCCACACAGCGCAAGCGCCTGCTTTTCATCTCCGGGATCGCAACCGTGGCATTCAACGCCGCCCTGTTCGTCCTCGACAAGCGGCTGGAAGCGACCGGTGGGCCCTCGATCCTCGGACTCGAGTTCGCCGGCAGCCTTGGCCGGGTCGAGGCGATCCAGGCCGAATGGGGCGACCACGGCGAATACCTGGCCCGCCTCTCGCTGTGGATCGACTTCGGCTTCATGGCCTCTTACGGGACTTTCTTCGTGCTGGCCTGCGCAACGGTGCGTGACTTCGCCGTCGGGCGCGGGCTTACCCGGCTCGCTGCTGCAGGTGTCGTGACGCCTCTGTGCGCCGCCGCTGCCGCCGCTTTCGATCTGGTCGAAAATACCCTTTGGCTCCTGGTCCTCGGCGGACACCTGGGGGAACCCGCACCCCTCATCGCGACCGCCTGCGCCAGTCTCAAGTTCCTGCTGATCGCCTTGGCGATCGTCTACTCGCTGGTCGGCCTAGCGGTCTGGCTGAGACGGCGGTAGGAGTCCCGCTCCATCCTGAAGGCATTTGCACTCGCGCTGGTGATCGACTTGTCGATGGGGTGGTGCTCCTCGGCCCCGACCAGCTCTAGGCGTCGTGCGCCAGCGAGAGGGGGAGATGGCCGCATCTAGTTTCAGAGGTCCGATGCTCCAACAACCTCTAAACGCAAGAGTTTGTTGAAGTAAATCTGCACTCATAGATAATCGAGTTCTCTTGAGACGGGAAACGCACTCCATCCTCTCCGCTCGATACTCGGCGCGGATCTCGCCCAGTCGCCCCCCTCACCCGCGCCGCCCGTGACCAATTTCGTCCTGGGGATTCTCGCCAGTGTTGCGGCAGCGCTGCTGGTAGGCCTGCTCGTCCGCGGTCGGCACCTCTGGTACCGCCTGGAGTTGCGCCGCTTGGCTCGACGCCGCCGCAAAGAGACGCGACGAGTTCTCGTTGATCACCTCGGCTTAGCCATCCGATCCCGCCGAAGTCAGCTCGGTCAGCGTCGTCGCGAAATCCTCGCGGGCTCTTTCCGAGTTCGGCTCAGCACTCGCTATCCACGACCCGACAACACCCAAGAAGCGCACGGGGGTAAGGCGCTCCTGCGGCATATCGCTCGCCACGGCGGGCGCGTGCACCTGATCAACGCCGAATCGGGGTTCGGCAAGACGACGCTCGGCATGACTCTCGCTCTGCTTCCCCCCTGCGAAGGGCTGACGCCGCTCTACATCGATCTCGCCGAGGCCGACCGCGACGAACCCCTGGCGGAGATCGAGTCGATCTTGGACCGGTTGGCGACCAAAGGAGAGGCACGCCCGGCCGGCCGGCCTCTGTTCATCGTCGACGCGATGAACGAGACGGTCGATCCGTTCAGTCTCTGCGAACGACTCGCTTTTCGAGATTCTGACCTCGACAGGATCGGCGCCAAGCTGCTCTTCCTATTCAGCTTTCGGCATCGCTCTTTCCCCAGTCGCATACGACAAGCACTGCTAGCTCACGAACTGGGACCGATCGAGGAGATGGAGCTCCTATTCGATCCGCAGATGGACGCCGACCTCGCGTTCTTCCCGGAGCTCGTACCTCGCACTGATCCGGCTGCCGCGGAGCGGCTTTTCCACGAGCTACGGTCATATTGCGAGCGCTTCACGACTGGACCGGTTTCCCGCGAGGATCTTGCCGCCTACCTGCGCTGGCGGAACTTGCAGAAGGCGCCGGACCCAAGACGTGCCCCTTCGCCGAGTTCCCTGAGGTTCGAGACGGTTGTCACGGCGGAGCTCATCCCCGGACCAGCCCTGGACCGGATCAGCAATTTAGCCTTCGATCTCCTCAACGAGGAGGTGACGGCGCGCAGCTATGCCGAAATACAGGACAAGGGTCAGACTGGCGAGAAAGAGGTGCGCCGCTGGGTGGAGCAGAGTGGTCTGGCCGGGCTCGTGAGCTGCGACGAGCACTATGTCCGGTTCCAGGGAGAGTCGACGGTTCGAGTGCTCTCAGCGCTGTCCATCGCCCGACGACTCAGCGTGGCACCCAGCCCCAGAGAGCTGCGCGGACGCACTTCATATGACGTCTGCGCGCCCTACTTGCAGGCGGCAGCGCATTGGATCGTAGGCGAGGATGGAGACGATTCGCCGGCGCTGGACTCGGTCGCCGATGCAATGCTGGAAGCGCTCTGTGGCCGGGATGCTCCGTATTCCTTTTATGCCACGGCACTATGCAGCGAGCGGAAGAGTGTGTTCGGCGCGCGGCACAAGAGCCTCGATGTCGCTCTTTTCAAAGAGATGATCATCGCGATCGACGAGGACCGGGGGCAAACCTGTCAAGAGTCACTCGAAGCCGCAGGCCAAAGCGGGCGTGAGCCGACTTTGGATCCGGTTCTCGACCAGCTCTTTGAAGTGATGGCTGCCTATTCCCGACGGGCGGTGACCATGCTTCTCCAGACGATGGCTGAGTCTTCGGTGTCACTGGTCAAGAGCCAGGCGGCATACCTTCTTCTCAACTGGATTGAGAGCGTGCCGGTGCCGCTCCGGGAGATAGACCAGCGGGCAATTGAAACGATTCCGAGCCGGCTCCCCGACGATGACGGCAATCTCCACTTTCGCTTTCACGAGATCGAGATCCTGGAAATCCTGGTCGAGCGCTTTCCTGACCTACGGGAGCTGGGCGCAATGGCGATGGCCAAGGCGGAGATGATCGCTGACACCCAGCCCGACAGAGCGGATGAACCCGAGGTCGCTGGAATTTACGGCTGCTGCCAAGAACTGGTCACGCTTCGCGCCGAAATCCTGCGGCAACCAAACCCCCGTGAGCAGCTGAGGTTGGATATGGAGGCATCGGTTCGGCAGTGCATGAGGGATCTCGCAGAGAACACCAGACTCCAGGAGATCGGCCGCGGCGACGGTGCTGAGATCCGACTGGAGTGCTGGGAGGTAACCCTCGGCCTTGCTGTCTGGCTCTGTCCGCGGACCCACCAAACCCTAGAGATAACGTCATTCCTCGAAGCCGCCCTCGATCACCCATTCTGGATAGTCCGGTGGTGGGCCTTCGCCGGACTTCTGAGCATTGCCAAAACCGCTCGCCAACGCGATCAAATAATGCTGGCGGAGAAGTGCGTTCGGCGCGCCACGAAACAGCTATGCGAGAGCGTCGAGCCCATGGGGGTGAAGCACCGTCAGTGTGCTCTCACGAAACGTCTGCTCGAAGCCAAAGACGTCGAGCTATCCCAGGAGACGCGCGCAGCACTCCAGGACGCGTTCGACAGTCACCTCTCAGGCCCCCGAAAACTGGACTTCATGGAGGGTTACTACCGAACGATGGGAACCTCCCCGGACGCGTATTTGGGGGAGTTCTTTCGCCGCATAGCTGATCTGATCCCCACCGCACCCAGATAAGCGGGCGATCGGCCGGCCGCACCGGGTGACCACAACCTCCGCCCCCTTCGACCTTCGCGAGGTACTCGCTGAAGTGACGAGCCTCGCGGTTACAGCTCGCGCTCCATTTCCTCCGCCAGCACCGGGTGCCGGTACGGGCCCTCTTCGCGCAGGGCCTCGATCACCGTCCGCCGGGTCTCGTCGTCTTTGTTCTGACTCAGCTTGCGCTTCATCTCGAAGCGGTCGATCGGGATGCGGAGGCCGACGGTGCCTTTGGCGATCGGGGCGTCGGCGGGGTCGAGGAGGGCCGGCCTATCCAGGCGGCGCTCGAAGTGATCGACTAGCTTGGTCAGCACCTGGAAGTTCTCTTCCTCGTCGAGGACCTGAGGCGTGCCGTGGAGGTGGGCGACGGTGAAGTTCCAGGTCGGGACCTTGCGCTCCTGCGGCGAGTACCAGCCGGGCGAGATGTAGCCGTGGTGGCCTTGGACGATGACCAGGATCTCCCCCGCCTCGATCTCCAGCACCTCGTCGTCGGGCCGACCGAGGTGGGTGAGGAGGACGAGGTCCTCCGCCTCCTCGTCGAGCAGCACCGGGTAGTGCGAGGCGGCGAGGCCTGCCGCGGTCGCGGTGACCAGGGTCGCCCACGGGTGCTCGCGCACCAGCCGGCGGACCTGCTCGGGATCGTCGGAGGCGAAGAGCGGGTTGGGTCTCATCGCCGCCCGACGCTCACTCGACCGGGGAGCCGAGCGCCTGCTCGATGAACGGGCCGAGCAGGCCGGCCACCCGCTTGGCGGTCTCCTCGGCCGACTCCCCCGGCGTCGTCACATAGCTGATCGCCAGGCGCACCAGGCTCTCGGAAAGGTTGCGAACGTCGGCGGTCGGCGCCTGCGGCCAGCCCTCCTCGATCACCGTCGCGAGCCGGTCAGTCGCCCACTGGACCACCGGCAGTCCCTGGGTGGTGACGAAGGGCAACATGCCGCCGGTGCCGTCGTCGCTGAGGAGAATCCGGATCAGCGGGTCGTCGCCGGCCACCTGGAGGAAGTGCTCGAGTGCCGCCAGCACCGCCGCCTGAGGGTCGTCGAGGTGCTCGCGGACCGCTTTCTCGACGTCGTCGAGGAAACGTTCGGCCTCGTGGATGACGAAGGCAAAGCCGAACTCGTTTCGGTTGCCGAACTCGTTGTAGAGGGTCTGGCGGCTGACGCCGGCGCCGCTGGCGATGTCCGCCATCGTGATCTCCGACCAGGTCTGGTGGCCCAGCTGGTCGCGGGCGGCGTCGAAGACCGTCTGGCGCAGCAGCTCCCGTGCCGCCTCCTGGTAGGGGGTCCTGCCGTTCTGCATGCCCCCTATCGTCGCAGCGGAAGCGGTCAGGCGTCGCCGGCGACCGGCTCGAAGTCGACCTTGTCCCGCACGCCGCAGTCGGGGCAGGCCCAGTCGTCGGGCACGGCCGCCCAGGGGGTCCCCGCCGGGAAGCCCTCGCGCGGGTGGCCCGCCTCCTCGTCGAAGACGTAGCCGCAGCTGGGGCAGCGCCAGGCGCTCATGCAGGCCGTCCGTAGCGCTCCAGCACCCGGCCCAGCTTGCGCGGCTGGATGTTGGCGCGGCTGACGTCGCCGTCGTAATGGTCGAGCAGGCGGGGGTCCATCACCCGGCGCCAGAGGGGCGGGAACCAGGCGAGGACGATCATCCCCGCATACCCCGTCGGCAGCTGCGGCGCCTCGTTGACGTGGCGCAGTGCCTGGTAGCGGCGGGTCGGGTTGGCGTGGTGATCCGAGTGGCGCTGCAGGTGGTAGAGGAGGACGTTGGAGGCGACGTTATTGCTGTTCCAGCTGTGTTCCGGCAGGCAACGCTCGTAGCGGCCGTCCTCGCGCTTCTGCCGCAGCAGCCCGTAGTGCTCGAGGTAGTTGACTACCTCCAGCAGCGAGAACCCGATCACCGCCTGAAGAACGAGGAAGGGCAGGACGATCGGGCCGAAGACGAACGCCAGGGCGCCGAAGAGGACGACGGTCATTGCCCAGGCGGTGAGGACGTCGTTGTGGCGGCTGAAGTGGCGCTCTTCGAGGCGGTCGAGGCGGGCGACCTCGATCCCCCAGGCCGAGCGCAGGCTGCCAACGACGGTGCGGGGGAGGAATGCCCAGAAGCTCTCCCCCAGGCGCGAGCTGGCGGGATCCTCGGGGGTCGCGACTTTGACGTGGTGGCCGCGGTTGTGCTCGATGAAGAAGTGCCCGTAGCCGGTCTGGGCGAGGGCGACGCGGCTGAGCCACTTCTCCGAGCTGGCGCGCTTGTGGCCGAGCTCGTGGGCGGTGTTAATCGCGATCCCGCCGACCACGCCCATCGTCAGCGCCAGGCCGAGCGATTCGACCAGGTTGAGGTCGCCGCTTCCCCACATCCAGCAGGCGAAGATCAGGCCGCCGTACTGAATCGGGATGAAGACGTAGGTGCACCAGCGGTAGTAGCGATCCTGCTCGAGGAACTTGAGGACGCTGTCGGGCGGGTTGGTCGAATCGTGCCCGATCACCATGTCGAGCAGCGGGAAGAGAACGAAGACGAGGACCGGACCGGTGAACCAGAAGGCACCGACCCCGCTCACAGACCAGTAGAACCAGGCGAAGAAGGGCGAGAGCGGGACGACGATCCCCAGCAGCCAGGCATAGCGCTTGCCGTCGGTCCATTCAGCCGGGTTGACCTCGACATGCTCATGGTGGTGATGGTGATGCGCGTGCTCTGCGTGAGCCTCCACAGCTCCTCCTTGTCATTCGCCCAAGTTCCGTCGTGCATCTTTACATAGATGGCGGATGTGTCAAGCAGAGATACAGACCAGCGCAAATTGTCCGCGGTTGCGGACACACCCAAAGGCACTCTCTGAGAGGGCGCTAAATCTTCAGCAGCAGGAAGGTGTTCAACGTGAAGAGAACGGCGACCAGGACCGTCGCGCGGTCGAGGTTTTTCTCGACCATCGAGCCGCCACCGATGCCGCTGCCGCCCGCACCGCCGACGCCGAAGGCGCCGGAGAGGCCCGCGTCTTTCCCCGAGTGCAGCAGGATGAGGAAGATCAGGAGGACGGCGAGAAACACCTGGATGACGCTGAAGAAAGTGAACATGCGCGAGAAAGTCTAGGGGATCTAGTCCTGCTCGACCTTTTCCGGCTCCTGGGGGTGGGCGCCGTTGCCGTTTCCATTGCCATTGCCGTTGGTCGCGCCCTCGGTGCGGTCGAGGATCTCCAGCGCTTCGCGGCGCAGCTCGGCGTCGACCAGGGCGAAGTCCTCGTCGCTGAGCTTGCCCACCGCGTGGTCGAGCTCGGCGTCGCGAATCTCCCGGTACTTGGCTTCCTTGTGAGCGTCGGCTTCGGTCCGGACCAGGGCCCCCCGGCGGCGGCCGCGGGTCGGCCAGAGCGCGATCAGCGCCCCGGCGAGCGCGATCAGCCCGCCGATCCACATCCAGGTGACCAGCGGGTTGACGATGACCCGGAAGGTGGCCGGCGCGGCGTCGTCGAGATAGCTCTTCGCGACCCGTTCCGCAGCCAGGCCCTGCAGCTGGGTGATCTGCTGGAACGCCTGCGCTTGCAGGGCCGGGTTGGCGGCCGCCGCCCGCATCAGCGCTCCCAGCGCTTTGCACTGGGCCGGCGTCCCCGGCGCTCCCTGGACGCAGGCTTTGAAGCCTTTGTCGGCCGCCCGCACCCGCCGCTGGACGTCGGTGATATCGGGTTGGACGGCGGTCCAGAAGTCGGAGCCGAGCCCGGCCCGCAGGCCGACCTCGCTGGTCGCCTCGCCGGAGAAGTAGCTGGAGATCGTCCCCGTCGCCTGGCCGGTGGGCCGGAAGTACCGGCGGCTGGGATGGAGGAAGCCGACGAGCTCGCCGTCCTTTTCGACCCGCAGCAGGGCGCCGAAGCCGAGCTTCTCTTCGTCGACCGAGACGGTCGGCTTCACGTAGGTGATGGTGCGGCCGTCGATCACGGCGCTCTCCCCCGGCTTCAGCTCGACGTCGCGGTTGGTCTGGAAGCTGGAGGAAGCGGCGATCCCGATCAAGAGGACGATGACGCCGACGTGGACGATGTAGCCGCCGTAGCGCCGGCGGTTGCGGCTGACCAGGCCGACCAGCGCCTGCGGGCCCGGTTCGCCGCTCACCTGGCGGCGGGCCGAGGCGCCGCGCCAGAACTCCTGCGCCAGCCCGGTGAGGGCGAAGGCGGCGAAGGCGAACAGCGCCAGCGCCCAGAGGTGGTCGGCGGCGTCCGTGAACAGGGCGAGGCCGACCGCCACCACCGCGGCCACAGCCAGCGGGGTACGGAAGACGCGCTTGGCCGAATCCCAGCTGACCCGGCGCCAGGCCAGCAGCGGCCCGACCCCAGTGAAGAGGACCAACAGGATCGCCAGCGGGGTCGTGTAGTGGTCGAACCAGGGCGCAGCCAGCGAGGCCTTGTCGCCGGTGAAGAGCTCGGAGATCAGCGGGAAGAAGGTCCCCCAGAAGATCACGGCGGTGATCCCGACCAGCAGCAGGTTGTTGACCAGGAAGACCGACTCGCGCGAGGCCAACGAGTCGATCCGCTTCTCCGAGCGGAGGTCATCGAGGCGGCTGACGATCAGCGCCGTCGAGCCGACCAGCACCACTCCGATCAGGCCGAGGATGTAGGGGCCGACGGTGCTGTCGCCGAAGGCGTGGATCGATTGCAGGACGCCAGAGCGGACCAGGAAGGTGCCGAGCAGCGCCATCGAGAAGGTGCCGACGATCAGGCTGGCGTTCCAGACCTTCAGCATCCCCCGCTTCTCCTGAACCTGGATCGAGTGCAGGAAGGCGGTGCCGAGCAGCCACGGCATCAGGGCCGCGTTCTCAACCGGGTCCCAGGCCCAATAACCGCCCCAACCGAGCTCGGTGTAGGACCAGCGGGCGCCAAGCAGCAGGCCGAAGCCGAGGAAGGCCCAGGCGATCAGGGCGAAGCGGCGGGTGGCGCGGATCCACTCGGCGTCGAGCCGGCGGGTGACGAGGGCGCCGATCGCGAAGGCGAACGGCACCGTGAAGGCGACGTAGCCCGAGTAGAGCATCGGCGGGTGGATCATCATGCTCGGGTGCTGGAGAAGCGGGTTGAGGCCGACCCCGTCGACCGGAGCCGGGCTGAGGGTCGCGAACGGGTCGACGTTCGGTGCGAACAGCAACAGCCCGGTGAAGAAGGCGGCGACGCCCATCATCACCGCGGTCGCCCAGGGGACCAGGTCGCGCAGCTTGTTGCGGGTCGCGTAGAGGGAGACCGCGGCGGCGATCGAGAGCACCCAGGCCCAGAGCAGCAGCGAACCCTCCTGACTCGACCACATCGCCGCCATCTTGTAGAAGGACGGGGTCTCGATCGAGGAGTGCTGCTGGACGATGTTGAAGGAGAAGTCGTTGCCGGCGAAGGCGATCTCGATGATCGCCACGCAGGCGGTGAGCAGCGCGCAGAAGCCGTAGACGGTGCGGCGCGAGAGCGTCAGCCAGCGCTCGTCGCCGTGGCGGCCGGCGAGGGCGAGGGCGCCGGCGCCCAAGGCAGAGAGGAAGGCAAGCCCCAGGAGGGCGCTGCCGAGGCTAGCCATCAGATTTGGTCGTGAACTTCGAGGGGCACTTCGTGATCAGGGTGTCCCGTTCGCCGACGAAGACGCCGTTCTTCGCAAGCGCGCCGGTGAGGACGATCTCGCGCCCGCCCCGGAACGGGTCGGGGATGGTGCCCTTATAGGTGACCGGCAGGCTCTGGCCGCCGCCGTCGCGGTCGACCACGTCGAAGGCGATCCCGGTCCCCTCGTGCTGGACCGAGCCCTTGACGACCCGGCCGGTCATCTCGTAGCTGGTGCCCGGGGTGGCGGAGACCAACTGGGACGGCTCTTTCGCCTCGGTCGAGGCAGAGAAGGAGGTGTAGATGAGCGCCACCGCGAGCAGCACGGCAGCGCTGAGCGCTACGACCAGCCGGATCTTCCGCTTGCGCTGAGGGTCCACAGGCATCCGGGATTATCGCAAGGCGGCGACCTGGGACAATTCCCGCATGGCCAAAGACCCCGTGATGTTGATCACCGGAGCCAGCAGTGGCATCGGCGCCGCGACCGCCCGGGCGGCGGCCGGGAAGTACCGTCTGGCGCTCGCTGCGCGCCGCGAGGAGGAGCTGCAGGCGCTGGCCGAGGAGCTGGGCGGACCCGAGCGGGCGATCGCCGTGCGCTGCGACGTGACCGAGTGGGACCAGGTCGAGGCGATGACGGCGAGCGCCCTGGAGAGCTTCGGCCGGATCGACGCCGTCTTCGCCAACGCGGGCTTCGGCGCCAGCCGCGGTTTCCTCGAGGAGAGCCCCGAGCACTGGCGCTCGATGGTTCTCACCAACGTCTACGGGGTGGCGCTGACGATCCGCGCCACCCTCCCCCACCTGCTCGAGCGCGGCGACGGCCACTTTCTCGTCACCAGCTCGATCGCCGGCCGGCGGGTGCTGCCCGGCTCGCTCTACTCCGCGACCAAGTGGGCCGCGACCGCGATCGGCGAGGGACTACGGCAGGAGCTGCGGCAGATGCACGAGAACCACGGCATCCGGGTCACCCTGATCGAGCCGGGGATGGTCGACACGCCGTTCTTCGACAACCGCCCCGGCGACAGCGCCCTCGGCGACGACGACATCGCCCGCGCCGTGATGTACGCGCTCGAACAACCGCCGAACGTCGACGTCAACGAGATCCTGATTCGCCCGATCAGCCAGTCGAGCTAGCGCAGCAGCAGGCGCACCAGGCGCCAGTAGCCGCGCAGCAGCATCCGCGCCGGCCGGGAGCGGACCAGCGGGCTGATCAGCTCCGAGTCGAGATCCGGGGTGAGCCGGGCAGCGAACTCGCCGGCGGAGATCGTGCGCCGGGCCTGGGCCTCCCGGCGCTCGCGCAGCAGGCGCGGCAGCCAGCGGAGGAATTCGAGGTCGGCGCGGAGCTTCTGCCCACCCCACCCCCCGGCGGCGGCGACCGCCAGCAGCGCCAGATCGGTCGCCAGCAGGGCCGGCGCCAGCAGGAGCAGCAACGCTCCCGGGTAGGTGCGGACGAGGAAGGCGAGGCGGTTGCGCTCCAGCCAGCGCCACTTGTCGGCGTTGGCGCCGAACTCGTAGGCGTGGGCGACGAGCGCCGAGGGCTCGATCCCAACCGCTCTGCCGGCGGACCAGAGCCGGACCGAGAGGTCGACGTCCTCGTGGTACATGAAGAACTCGGCCGGGAAGCCGCCGAGGCGGCGCCAGCTCTCGAGCCGGATCGCCAGGCAGGCACCCGACGCCGCGACCACCTCACCCGCCGGGGGCGCCTCGGCCACCGGCCGGCCATGTCCGCCGGCCCAGACGATGCCGGTGAAGTGGACCGGGTTGCCGGCGGAGTTGATCAGCTCGCCGCTGCCGTCGGTGACCAGTGCCTGCCAGGCGTTCCACCCCCGACCGTCCATCCAGGGCCGCCGGATCGCCTCCCCGAACCCAGGCTGCGGCGCGGCGTCGGGGTTGAGGATCACCAGCAGGTCGCCGCCCGCCTCGGCCGCCCCGGCGTTGCAACCGCCGGCGAAGCCACTGTTGCCTCCCGGCTCGACGATCCGCGCCGCGGGAGCCAGCTCGCGCACCAGCTCGGCGCTGCCGTCCCCCGGCTTGTTGTCGACGACGATCAGCTCGTCGCCGTCGCCCAGCTCGGCGAGGAGGGCGGGAAGGGTCTGGGTGAGATCGCCGCGGCTTTCGTAGGCGACGATCAGGAATGAAAGCGTCGGACGCACCGGCGCGGAGGCTATTCGGCCATCCGCGCCGGTGCGATCCACTCGCTTGCTGGAACTACTCCTACTTCTTCTTGCTCTTCCCGCAGGAAGCGACGTTGAGCTTGAACTTCTTGGCGTTCTTCTTCTTGCCGTTCTGAGCCTTCATGTTCACGATCGCCCGCTGCGGCTTGGCGCAGGTGTTGGTCGAGTTCACGAGGAGGCTCTTCTTGCCGCCCTTCATGTTGAGGACGAACTTGCTCACCGGCACGTCCGGAACCGTCCGGAAGACCGTCTTCAGGCCTCCGGTGCTACCGCTGCCGATCACGCCGCGCAGGTAGATCTCCACCTGGCCGCGTAGGTCGACCAGCAGGTCCGGCAATTTGTTGTTGGAGGAGACGAGGTACACCTTCCCCTGCAACTTCTTGTCGAGCAGCGGCGTCTTCGCCCATGCCTTGCCGTACACCGAGCCCTTCGGGCAGGTGTTCGAAGCGAGCTGCGGCCTCGTGCAGACGGTGCCGATGTGACCCTGTTCGAGGAACAGGGAGCGCGGCATCGTCACCGCGGTGCGGGCGAGGTTGGCATCGCCGTTACGCGCGGTCAGGGTCGCCTTCAGACGCGGGTACTTGTTCCGCTTCGTGCCGCCGAACAACTGGATGTTGAGCTTCGGCTTGAAGGCGAGTTTGTTGCATTCGGTCGCCTGGAACGGGTCGTTGACGGGATAGGAACTGAACGCGGCCGGGTTGGTCGGGTCAGCGCCACCGCCGCTGATCGTCCCCGTCGTCGCCTGAGCGGCGCAGTTCGTCGGGTTGAGCATGAACTGGCTGCGATCGACGTCGAGGTCGATCGAGCGAATGTCCAGTTTCACCCCTCCGAACACGTCGGGGATGACGTCGGAGACCGCGTGGATCTGGGCGGTTTCCGGATCGACGTTGAGCGCCACCCGGACGACCACGGTGCCGAGGTCAAACGGGCCCGCCACTGCGGAGGTGATGGTCACCGCCGAAAGTGCGGCACCCTTGTAGGGACCGGCCAGGTAGGCCTTGCCGGTCAGCTGGTAGGGGTTGGCCCCGGTGCCGGACCGGGTCGTCACGGTGCCGATCTGGCTCGCGCTCGAGCAGCTCGGACTCGCTTCCTCGGCTTTGCCGCTCTTCCCGATGGCCGCCGCGATGGCTTCCTCCGAGCAATACGGGACACCAGCGAGTTTGCCGGTCAGGCCCTTCGGCAGGGTGACGTCGACGACCTTCAGCTCCTGCTGGCCGTCGGTACGCAGGAGGTTGACGTGGAACGGCGTGTAGGCGCCGCCTTTGCTGCTATCGACTTTGGCTTTGTAGAAGGGCGCGAATGGCCTCTCCGCCATCGTCTTCGGGCACGGACCGCCGCCCGGCGTGTTGTTCAGCGCCAGATCAGTTGACGGTTTGGCGTTGGCCTGGCCCGACCATGGTTCGAGGTCCGACGTGGCGGTGTTCTGGCCGCAAGTCGGGGGCAGGCTGAGGATCTTCCGGTCGATCCCGTTGAAGTGGAGCCGGAAGGAACTGAACGTCGCCTGCGGGTTTTCCGCCACCACAGCGGTCAGCTGACCGGTCTGCAGATTCGGGAAGACCTTTCCTTTGAGGCGCACGTTGACGCCGTACCGGGTCGAGAACGCGTGGATGAAGATCCGGAACTTTTCACCGCTGCTCGGATTTTCATTGAGCGGCTGCCCGACATACACGTCCCCGAAGATGGAGTCGGCCGGCAGTGATGGGGTCTGCACCTCCACCGTGCCGATTTTCGAGGCCTCCGGGCATTCGACCGGCAGGTTGGTGTGGTAATGGAACTGATCGTCGGTGCAGGCCTGGAGACCGTTGGCACCGGACGGGTTGATCCCCATCCCACTAGGCAAGGTCACCGTGGCGGTCTTCAAATACGAGTTGGAGATTTCTTCTCCACCTTCTTTGAAGGGAATGTCCACGTTGACGGTTGCCGGGTCGGCGGAGTCGACCGCTCCGTTGGGAGCAGTCACACCGATCGACGGTTCGAACGGCACCAGCTCACAGCCAGTGGCCCCGGTGGGGGTCGAGTAGCTAGCTTCGTCGCTGGTCTGTTCGGCTTCGTAGGGGGGTCCCTGCGAGTCGAGGAACAGATTGGAGACCTGTGGGCCGGCGCAGTTGCTCGGCATCGTCAGGTAGGTCCCATTGCCCGCGCGGCCGTTGAATACGAGACGCGACTCGATGATCGGCGGACTTTTAGCGCCGGGCGCATGGATATCGCTGATCGTGAAGGTGACATGCTGGTCGACGGGACTGAGTGAGCCGACAATGAACGTCGGTCCGGCTTCGGTCAGGAACCCGACCATTGAAGGCGACCCATCGAATGGAATGAGGTTGTAGACCGGAAGTTTCACCCGGGCCTGCAGACATTCCCCCGCCACCGCCGTCGGTTCGCATTTTTTGGTGGTTTCATTCGGGGACTGCGCCGCCACCGTCAGATAGTTGAAACCAACTATCGCCTGCGGTGGGCACGTCTGGGTTACCAGTTGTTCAACCGTGCATTGAGGTGCGGCTTCGGGGTTGACACTCAAGCCTTCAGGGGTGTCGACGACAATGTCTTTGACGAATGAGGTCGGAAAACCGCCCACCCCCGCAACTGCCGGATAGGTGGCCAGCCTGAAGTCGGTGATCCCGAAGTTAGGGTGACCCGCCGCCTGGGTGTAGAGATCGCTCGTATCCGTATCGGTGCACTGATTCGGAGGCGCGGGCAGCGTCGATTCGTAGCCCGGTTCCGGCACACCCGGTGCAACCGGTAGATCTTCGTTCGTTTTACAGGTGATCGATTCCCATTTGGTAATCGTGATCGGTGCGGCCTGTGCCATTACTGGCCACACAGCCAAGACCCCAAGAACCATGAGAAGCAGCGCAAGCGAGCGCTTAGTCATTAATTCCCTCCTCGTTTTCCCTTAACGAGGACGCTCCCCTGAAGCGCCCATTAACTGCTCTCCCGTCAATCAACATACACGGCTGAGCAGGTCTTTCAAGTACTTCAGCCAGTTACTACCTAGGTAACCGTGACACCGATTTGTGATGTGACATCGATCGGTGATTACCCACTTCTTATTTCTTCTGCTTCTTGCCTTTTCCCTTAACACCGCAAGGAGTCCGAAGCTTCGGCTTGCGGTTGATCTTCTTTCCGTTCTGGGCTTTGAGGCGGATGATCGCCTTGACCGGCTTAGCGCAGAGGTTGGTGGAGTTCACCAGCAGGCCCTTCTTGCCGCCCGGGAGCGTGACCACGAATTTCGAGACCGGCACGTCGGGGACGTGCCCGAAGGTGGTGCGGATACCGCCGTGGAAGCTGTCGATGCGACCGACCAGGTCGACAGTCACCTGCCCCTGAAGGTGGGCAACCATGTCCGGCAGCGTGTTGTTGGAGGAACGGAGGTAGACCGGGCCTTCGAGCGGTTTCCCGAGCAGCGGCGTGAAGGCACGGGCCCTGCCGTAGATCGAGCGCTTGGGGCAGCTCTCGGCGGCGAACTGGACCCGAGTGCAGACGGTGGCGAGGCTCGCCTGGTCGAGGAAGAGCGCATGCGGCAGGGCGACCGAAGCCTTGCGGATGTTGGCGTCCTTACCACGCGCCTTTAGCACCGCTCGCAGTTTCGGGTGCTTGGCCCGCTGCGTCTTGCCGAAGAGGCGGACGTTGAGCTTGGGTCGGAACTTCAGCTTGCGGCAGCCGCTCGCCTGGAAGGGATCGGAGATGGGAGCGGCGCTGAAGGCACCTGGGCTGGCCGGGTCTCCCCCACCGCCGGAGATCGTCCCCGCGGTCGCACCTTTGCGGCAGTTGGTGCCGGTGAGGGTGAAGTCGTTGCGGTTGACGGTGACGAAGATCGAACGGAGGTCCAGCTTCGCGCCGCCATAGACGTCGGGGATCTCGTTCGTCCGGGGATTGATCTGCGCGGTCTCGGGGTTGAGGAAGAGCGGCACCCGGACCACGACGTTGCCGAGGTCGAACGGCCCAGCGACCGCGGGAGTAACGACGGCGACCGATATCTGCGCCCCTTTATAAGGACCGGCGAGATAGACGTCGCCGCCGATTTTCAGCGGCGAGCCGCCGCTGCCGGCGAGGACGGTGGCGCTGCCGATCCGGCTGTCAGCCGGGCAGCTGGCGTTTTTCCGCTCGGCCGCGCCGGAGCGATCGGCCGTGCTGGCGATTGCTTTCGGCGGGCAGTAGGGCACGCCCTTGAGCTTTGCGGTCGCGCCTTCCGGCAAGGTCACGTTGACCCCCTTAAGCTCCTGCTGGCCGGGGGGGCGGGTGATCTGGACCGAGAAGGGCGTGAACGTCTTGGCCACGTTGGATTTGGGGCTGGCATTGAAGCCGGGCGCGAAGGGACGATCCGCCATCTTCTTCGCGCAGGCACCGCCGCCGGGGGCCTTGCTGAGGGTGAAGCCATCTTCCTGCGGCCCTTGATCGGGCGTGCCCGACCAGGCGGTCATCGCGTGGGTGGCGACGTTGGGCCCGCAGGTCGGCGGGCTCGTCAGCACTCCCTTGCCGTCGTCGAAGTCGAGCTTGACCGCGGTGAACGGTAGCTGGGGGTTTTCCCGGAAGACGGTGGTCAGCTGCCCGGTCACGGGATCGGCCTTGACGTTGCCGATCAGGCGGACGTCGACCCCGTAGCGGGTGGAGACAACGTTGAGGAAGAGGCGGTACAGGTCACCGGACTGGGGATCGCGGCTGAGCTGCCTGCCGAGGTAGACCGTGCCCGTAAGCGAGCCGGCGGGGAGCGGCGGCGTCTCGATCGCGGCGGTGCCGAGCTTGGATGCCTCGGGACAAGAGACGGGGTTGCGCGTGCCCTTGCCGAACTGCTCGTCGCCGCACATCTGCAGGCCCTGCGCCGCTGCCGGGTTCAGACCCATGCCGCGCGCCAGGGTGACGACCGCGTCCTTGACGTTGGAGTTGGCGATCGCCGAGCCCGATGGCTCAAAGGGAACCTTGACTTCGACCAGCGGGCCGCTCGGCGAATCAGTCTGCTGCGTGCCGGGGTCGACAGCGGTCGTCGGCTGAAAGGGGACTTTGTCGCAGCCGGTCGGCTTGACTCCCGGCGGCAGAGCAGCCTCGAAGAAGGAGGAGCCGGTGGGGAAGGTCGGGTTCGGCTGCTCGACGGAATCGGCCCGCAGAAGGGTCGAGTAGACGTGCTCGAACCCGGCCTGGGCGGGGTCGAAGCAGGTGCTCGGGATCGTCAGGAAAGTGCCGTTGCCGGCGCGGCCGTCGAAGACCAGCCGGTTCTTCAGGATCTCGCCGATCGGAGATTTCGGCACCGCGATCGTGAACCCCTCGTGGTAGTCGCCGTTCCATTCGACGTCGGCTTCGAGGAAGACTTCCTGGTTGAGGATGCGGAAGCCGAAGCGGGCCGGCTGCCCGTCCTTCGGCACCAGGTTGTAGACCGGCACTTTCGTCAGCCCGTCCAGCGCCGGAGCCGGGAGGCCTTCCAGCGCGGCGGTCACCGCGCTGGTGCCGACCTGCGAGCCGGGAGCGCTGACCGCGCACTGTTCGGCCTGGAAGCTCGTCAGCTGGCATTGCGGCGTCGCTTGCGGGTTGACGCTGAGGCCGACCGGGAGCTCGACCCGCAGGTCTTTGAGGGTTCCCACGGGATTTTCGGTGCCGGGGATCGGGAGGCCGGGGATGAGTTCGAAGGGTTTGTTCTTGACGATGAACTGGGTCAGCCCGACGTTCGGATGGCCGGCAGCCTGGGTGTAGAACTGGCCCGGCGTCTCCGGCGAGCATTCGGGCAGGTCGGTGGTGCAGGTCCCGGCCTGCCACCCGTCCTGCGCCTTGGGCGGGTTGTGCTGGGGGGCGATGATGTCGCCGGTGTCGGCCCAAGCGGCGACTGGCAGCGCCATCAACAACAGCGCCGCCGCAACAACTCCGGTCGCGAACCCCCTCTGCATCGAGCTCCGTCTACCCCGCTGCGCGGCCGACCTAAACAGGCCGGCCGCTCGGCCGGTCACTTCTTCGGCTTCGGCTTACCGGCCTTCTTGCAGCTCGGGGTGCGCAGCGGCAGCTTCTTCACCTTCAGCTTCTTCCCGTTCTGGGCCTTGAAGCTGAGGAAGGAGCGATTGCGGCCCGCACAGAGGTCGCGCGAGTTGACCAGCAGGCCCTTCTTGCCGCCCTTCATGTTGAGCGTGAACTTGCTCACCGGTACGTCGGGGACGGGGAAGAAGACCGTCTTCAGCCGTTGCTTGGCCGAGCTGATCACGCCGCGCAGACGCACGTTGACCTGCCCGTGCAGATCGGCCAGCAGGTCAGGTAGTTCGTGGTCGGAGGCGATCAGGTAGACCGGGCCCGCGACCGGGTCGTCGAGCAGCGGCGTCTCCGCTTTGGCGTAGCCGTAGATGGAGCGAGCCGGGCAAGCCGAGGCGGCGAGCTGGACGCGGGTGCAGATCGTGCCGATGTGATTCTGGTCGAGGAACTGTGAGTGCGGCAGGGTCAGCGCCGCCCGCTGGATATTGGCGTCGCCGGCACGGGCCATGAGCACCGCGCGGAAGGCGGGATGCCCATTGCGCCGCATTTTCTTCCGGGCGCCGATCAGCGTGGTGAAGAGCTTGGGCCGGAATTTCAGCGCCCCGCAGTCACTGGCCTGGAAGGGCACGCTGACTCCGGCGCTGCTGAAGGCCGCCGGGTTGGCCGGATCGGCGCCGCCGCCCAGCAGCGCGCCGGTCGTGGCGAGCGGTTCGCAGCTGGTCGGGTTGAGGGTGAAGTTGGGCCGGTCCATCTTCAGGTCGACCGAGCGGATGCTGAGCAGGGTGCCGCCGAACACGTGGGGAATGGGGTCGGAGACGGCGTGGATCTGGGCCGTTTCCGGATCGAGGAACAGCGCGACCCTGACCACGACCGTGCCGAGATCGAACGGGCCGGCCGTCGCAGGGGTGATCACCGCCAGGGAGAGAGGTGCCCCCTTATATGGACCCGAGAGGAAGACCTTGCCTCCGATCTGCAGCGGGGTCGGGCCGGTGCCAGCGGCGACCGAGGCGGTCCCGACCAGGCTCGCGGCGGGACAGCTCGAGGCAGCGGCCTCTTCGGCGCCGCCCTTGGTCGAGGCCGCGGCGATCGCCGCCTCCGGGCAGTAGGGGATGCCGCGCAGCTTGCCGGTCATCCCCGGCGGCAGGACGACGTCGGCGCCTTTCAGCTCCTGTTCGCCGTCGGGTCGGGTGATCCGGATCGAGAGCGGGCTGAAGGCGCCGGCCTTGGTGCTGTCCGGCGCGGCGGCAAAGGCGGGAGCGAAGGGTCGCTCGGCGAGGCTCTTGGCGCAGCTGCCACCGCCGGGGGCGCTGGTGAGGACGATGTCGTCACCCGGGTGCGCCGGCGGGTTGCCCGTCCACGGGGTCATCGTCGACGTCGCCCGGTTCGGGCCGCAGGTCGGCGAGCTGCTGAGGACCGCGTGGGAACCGCCCTTGAAGCTGAGGTCGAAGGAGGTGAAGGGCACCTGCGGGGTGTCCGAGACGGTGGTGGTCAGCTGTCCCGTCTTCGGGTCGGCGCTGACGTTGCCGACCAGGCGCACGTCGATCCCGTAGCGGTCGGACTTGGCATCGATGAAGATCCGGTACTCCTCGCCCGAGGCCGGGTCGCGGCTCAGCTGCTGGCCGACGTAGACGTCGCCTTCGAGGGATTCTTCGGGCTGCGGTTCGGAGATGTCTTTCAGCGGCGGCGAGACGATCCTCGCCCGGCCGATCACCGACTGCGGCGGGCAGCCGATCGGGTTCGTGGTGCCCTTGGCGAACTGTGCGTTGGTGCAGGTCTGCAGACCGTTGGCGGCGGAGGGGTTGAGACCCATCCCCTGCGGCAGGGACACCGTCGCCTGCTTGGTGTGGGAGCTGTCCTGTTCGTCCTCGCCGCCGATGAAGTCGGGGATCAAGTGCGGGACGTCGACGCTGACCGTTGCTCCGGCCGGAGATTCGGTCTGGCCGGTGCCGGGGTCGACGTCGAGCGCCGGGTCGTAGGGGATCGAACCGCATTCCCTCGGTTCGGTCCCGGGTCCGCTGGATTCGGTGACCGGCGGGATCGGCGACTCGAAGAAGGATGAGCCGGCAGGGAAGTTGGGATCGGGTTTCTCGTAGGAGTCCGCCCGCAGGAGAGTCGAGTAAATGTGGCCGGAGGGGCCGCCCGGCTGCTCGCCCGGCATCCAGTCGTCGGCGTAGGCCGGCCCGAGACAGGTGGTCGGGGTGGTGAGGAAGGTGCCGTCGCCGGAGCGGCCGTCAAAGATGAGCCGGTTTTTGAGGATCAGGCCTTTTTTGCCCAGCAATCCGGGAAGCAGTTCTTCCAGCGCTTCCGGCAGAGCTTTCGGCACGTGAATCGTGAACCCCTCGTGGTAGTCACTCGACCAGGCGACGTCGCCTTCGAGGAAGACTTCGTTGCCGGCCAGCTTCAGGCCGAAGCGGGCGGACTCGCCCTGGTTCGGGCGAACGTTGTAGACGGGCACCTGGGTGATGCCCAGTTTGGGTCCGATTTCGGTGCCGACCAGAGGGTCGGCGGCGGTGACGAGGCTTTCGCCGACTTTGGAGGTGACCGGGCAGGTGTCGGCTTTGAACTGGGCCTGGGAACAGCGCGGCGTCGCGCCCGGGTTGACGCTGAGCCCGACGGGAAGCTCCACCCGCACCGTCCTTACTTCACCGACCGGGCTTTTGCCGGGTGGTTCGTTCTTGACGATGAACTGGGTGAAGCCCCAGTTGGGATGGGCGCCGGCGGTGTCGAAGAACTGGTCTGGCGTGGCGATCGAGCAGGTCGTCGCGACTTCCGGAGGTTCGGCGTTGCAGGTCCCCGCCTGCCAGCCGGAGTCAACCGAGGGATGGGTGACGTCGCTGGGGGCGATGATGTCGCCGGTGTCGGCAAGCGCCACGGGCGCCGCCGTCAGGGCGAAGAAAAGACAGCAACAAATCAATAGTGCCACGCGCGCCGAGCCCTGCATCAGATATCTCCTCCAAAGTTCCCAGAAAGCATTTCTCAACGAATAACCTACCCGAAATTAATGACATGAGTCAATATTTTTTGGTAATGTCGTCCCATGCCACCCCAAGACGGTTTTCCCCTCAACGGTCACACCTCAAACGGCCATTCCGCTGCACATAGCGCGGAAAATGGCCACAACGGCAAGCGCTCATCAGTTCCCGTCAACTGGGAGCACCTGGCGCGAGCCACCGCCCATCCTCTGCGGGTATCGATTCTGGAAATCCTCGGAATCGACGGCGGCAGGGTCCTCTCCCCCAGCGATCTCAGCCGCGAGCTGCAGATCCCCCTCAGCAACACCAACTACCACGTCACCGAGCTAGCCAAATCCGGCCTGATCGAGCTGGTACGGGAGCGACAGGTGCGCGGCGCGACCGAGCACTTCTACCGCCTGCCCGGCACCGGCGCTGAAGACTCCGGGAAGCAGCCCGCCGAGGATTCGGAGCGCGCCTGGGCGCTGGCCTGAGTAGCCCCGCCCGAGTGCAAACCGCTTCGCCAGCAGAGCCTGCAAGGCCGACGGCCACGTAGAATCCGCGCCACGCGGACGTAGCTCAGTTGGTAGAGCGCAAGCTTCCCAAGCTTGAGGTCGCGGGTTCGACCCCCGTCGTCCGCTTCTTCGTGAGCACTCGCTCCTTCATCGCGGTCTTGGGCGTGCTGGCCGTCGTCGGCCTGCTGGTCTTCGGCTTGGTCAAGAAGGGGTCTTCGGGGGTCCAGGTGGGAGATCCTGCGCCCGCTGCTGCCCTCCCCCGGCTGGAAGGCGGCGGGACGGAATCCCTCACCGACTACAAGGGCCGCTGGGTGCTGGTCAACGTCTGGGCCTCGTGGTGCATCCCCTGTCGCGAAGAGGCGCCGGCGCTGGAGAAGCTCCAGCGGCAGCGGGGCGGTCCGCAGTTCACGGTGCTGGGGATCGACAGCCGCGACCTGAGCGGCGACGGCCGGGCCTTCGTCGCGAAGTACGGGCTCTCCTATCCCCAGCTGCGCGACGGCAACGGAGACGCTTCGCACGAATACGGGACCACGGGGGTGCCAGAGAACTTCCTCGTCGACCCCAGTGGCAAGGTCAGGGTCCACCTGCTCGGGCCGGCCAACGAGGAGATCCTCCGCGAACAGATCGAACCCCTGCTGCCGAAGGAAAGGTCGTGAGGGGGCGGCTCGCCCTCGCTCTCGTTCTCGTGCTCGCCGTGCTGGCGCCTGCTGCGGCAGCCGCGCAGCGCGCCTCGCTGCCGGAAATCGAAAAGCAGGTGATGTGCCCAGTCTGCGGCACCCTCCTGCAGCTGGCCGAATCGCCCCAGGCCCTGCGCGAGAAGGCCTTCATCTCCCGCCTGATCGAGAAGGGCAGGACCGAAGCGCAGATCAAGGACGCGCTGGTCGCCGAGTACGGCAACGAGGTCTTGGCGCTGCCGCCTCACTCGGGTTTCAGCCTCTCGGCCTACGTGGTCCCGATCCTCGCCATGCTGATCGCCGCCGCGGCACTGGCGGCCGGGGTCTGGCGCTGGCGCCGGGCCGGAGGCGATCCAGGGGACGACGGCACGCCCCGGGCTGCGGGACCGAGTGGCGAGGACGCCGACCGGCTCGACGCCGACCTGGCGCGCTACGACCTCTAGCCCGCGACGGCGATTACGCCCAGCACCGGGACCGGCAGGCGCCTGACGGCGGCCCGCAGCTCGCGGCCGCCGCGGCCGCTCGCCTCGGCGGCGATGACTCCCGCCACGGTGGCGTTGGCCTGGGCGGCGACCGCCAGACAGGCGGCCGGTTCGGAGTGGACTGGCGGCGTCAGGAGGAGGACCAGCTCGTAGGCGCCGCGCAGCTTGGCGACCATGTGGGCGAAGCTCTGCAGGCCGAGCAGAGTCACTGCCTTTGCCGCCGGCCGCCCGGCGGCGAAGCAGACTAGCCGCTCGGTCCCGTCCCCCGCACCAGAGCCGGCGAGGCTGACCGGCTGCAGGACGTCGCGCGGTTCCGCCTCCCAGCGCAGATACTCGTGCAGGCCCGGCGCGGCGGCGAGGCCGACGTAGCCGGCCAGGCGCGGGCTGGCGAGGTCGCACTCGACCAGGATCGTCGCCCGGCCCGTCGCTGCCGCGGCGGCGGCGAGCGAGATCGCGGCGATTGCTGGCGCCTCTCCCTCCCCCACGACCGCCAGCACCCGCTGCCCGCTCAGGCTCGGCAATGCCTCCCGCGTGGCGGCGAAGTCCGATCGCCGCAGCGCCCAAGCGCGCCCGTCGACCGGTCCTGAGATCTCCGCAAGGAGCGGCAGCCTGGAACGGCCGCGCAGCATCACATCCGCTCGGGCGCCGAGATCCCCAGCAGCCCCAGCGCCGCGGCGATCGTCCGCTTCGTCGCCAGGCAGAGCGCCAAGCGGGAGGTTTCGACGCCGGCCCCCTCGGCGCCGACCACCTGGCAGTCGCGGTAGAAGGCGTGGAAATCTGCGGCGACCGCGGTCGAGTAGGCACAGATCCGGTGCGGTGCCCGCCGCTGGGCGGCGGTCCGCACCTCCTCGGGGAACTCGAGTAGGCGCTTGACCAGGACCTTCTCGCTGTCCTCGAGGTGCGGCCGGCCGGCGTCGAGGGCGACGGCGGGCTCCACTCCCTCGGCTTTGCGCAGGATGCTGGCGATCCGGGCGTGCGCGTACTGGACGTAATAGACCGGGTTTTCGCTCGACTGACTGCGCGCCAGCTCGAGGTCGAGGTCGACGGTCGTCTCGTGGCTGCGCCAGAGCATGAACCAGCGGGTGGCGTCGACGCCGATGTCGTCCATCAACTCCTCGAGGGTGACGAAGTCGCCGGTGCGCTTCGACATCTGCACCCTCTCGCCCTGTTCGACAACGTGGACGAGGCTCATCAGCAGCGCCTCGAAGCGCTCGGGGTCGGCCCCCAGCGCCTCGATCGCGGCCCGGACCCGGGCCACGTAGCCGTGGTGGTCGGCGCCGAGGACGTTGATCAGCCGGTCGAAGCCGCGCTGCAGCTTGTCCCAGTGGTAGGCGATGTCCGGGGTCAGGTAGGTCGCCTCGCCGTTGGCGCGGATCAGGACCCGGTCCTTGTCGTCGCCGAAGTCGGTGGTCCGCAGCCAGAGCGCGTCTTCGTGGCGGTAGGTGTGGCCGCGCTTCTCCAGCTCGCCCAGGGCCTCGTCGACCTCGCCTTTGGCGTAGACGCTGCGCTCGGAAAACCAGGTGTCGAAACGAACGCCGAAGCGATCGAGGGTCTGGCGGATCTCGTCCAGCATCAACTCGATCCCGCGCAGCTCGAGGGTTTCGCGATCACCGGGATCGACGCCATCGGCGGCGAGGCGCTCGGCGACGTCGGTCACGTAGGCGCCGGCATAGCCATCCTCGGGCGGCTCAGCACCCTGCATCCGCGCCGCGATCGAATCGGCGAAGCGGGCGATCTGAGTGCCGGCGTCGTTGACGTAGTACTCGCGCTCGACCTCGTCGCCGGTCGCCAAGAGCAACCGCACCAAAGAGTCGCCGTAGGCGGCGTTGCGGGCGGTGCCGACATGGATCGGCCCGGTGGGGTTGGCGGAGACGAACTCGACGAGGACCTTCTCCGGTGCCTTGCTCGGCGCCGGACCGAGGTCCTCCCCGGCGCCCAGCAGCGCGTCGAGCGCCCGCAGGTACCAGGAGTCGGCGAGGAAGAAGTTGACGAAACCGGGCCCGGCGACCTCGATCCGCTCCAGGTCCGGCGCCAGCGCCGCGTCGGCCTCCAGCTCACTCCGCAGCCGCTCGGCGACCGAGCGCGGGTTATCGCCCAACGGGCCGGCGAGGAGCATCGCCGCGTTGGAGCTGTAGTCGCCCAGCTCGGGCTTCGGCGGGCGCTCTAGCGTTGGCCGCTGAGCCGTCGCCTCGCCGTCGCGCAGGGCGCGGGCGGCGCTCTCCACTGCTCCCCTTAAGGCGCTGACCAAATCGGTGGCACTCATCGGTCAATCGTATGGACCCCGGCGCGGCCAGGGTACGCTCCTCTGCTTGCGCGCAGCCGTGATCAGCGACATCCATTCCAACCGGCAGGCCCTCGAGGCAGTCCTCGCAGCGGTCGACGAGGCCGGCGTCGATGAGATCTGGTGCCTCGGCGACCTGGTCGGCTACGGCGCCGAGCCCGACGCCTGCACGGCGCTGGTCCGCGAGCGCAGCACGGCCTGCCTGGTCGGCAACCACGACCTCGCGGTGCTCGGCGCGCTCGACATCTCGACCTTCTCCGAGGCTGCCTCCGCCGCCGTGGAGTGGACGCGGGCGAATGTCAGCGAGGAGACGCTCGAGTTCCTCGCCACGCTCGACCCCGTCGGCTCGCAGCAGGGCATCGGCCTCTACCACGCCTCGCCCCGCGATCCGATCTGGGAGTACGTCCTCTCCGCCGATCAGGCCGAAGCCGGCTTCGAAGCCCAGGAGGAGCGGGTCGGGCTAATCGGCCACTCCCACATCGCCCTCTTCTTCGTCCGCCCACCCGGCTCTCGGGATTACCCGCAGGGCGCACAGGCAAGCGACGGGGCCGAGCTCGAGATCGGCGAGGGCAACTGGCTGCTCAACCCAGGCAGCGTCGGCCAGCCCCGCGACGGCGATCCGCGCGCCGCCTGGCTGGAGCTCGATACCGAGGCCTGGACCGCCCGCTACCACCGGGTCGAGTACGACATCGAGGGAGCCGCGGCGGCGATCGTGGCTGCGGGGCTCCCGGAGCTTCTCGCCGAGCGTCTGGCGGGCGGCCGATGAGCCCGAATTGCAGGACAAATATCGATTCCAACCCGTTGTCTAGACTCGGTTCATGGCCCGTCTGAGCGCCCTTCTGCTCGCTTTCGCCCTCGGCGCGACCGCCGCCGTGGCGCTGGTCTCCTGCGGCGGCGGCAGCGGTGCCGACCTGCTGCCCGGGACGACCGCGGAGGAGATCGAAGCGAACCTCGACCAGGTCCAGGCGCTGGCCGCCGAACGCGACTGCTTCGGGGCTGAAGACGCCGTCGCCCAGGTCGCCGCCGAGGTCGAAGAACTCGAAGGCGTCGACGCGAAGCTGAAGCGGGCGCTAGAGGAAGGGACGGCAAAGCTGAGCGAAGTGGTCGGCCGCTGCGAAGAAGAAACCACCGAAGAAACGGAACCTACGGTGGAATCCGAGGTTGAACCAGAAGAAGTGGAAGACGAAAAGGAAAAGCCGAAGAAGGAGAAGCCGGAAAAAGAAGAGCCGGCCGAACCGAAAGAAGAACCGGCTGAAGACGAAGGACCAAAACTGCCGCCACAGTCAAACGGCAAAGGCGAAGAAAAAGGCGGCGGGCCGCCGCCGGCAGAAACCGAACCGGAAGAAACTGCGCCCTCCGGCGGTGTAGGTCCCGGCGTGGGAGTCGAATGATGGAGGCTGGCGCGGGCACCCTTTCGGGTCGCTACGAGACCGGTGAGAAGCTCGGCACCGGGGGGATGTCGAACGTCTACAAGGCGACCGACCGGATCCTCGAGCGGACCGTGGCGGTGAAGATCCTCGCCGAGCACCTCTCCGACGACGAGCGCTTCGTCGCCCGCTTCCGGCGCGAGGCGCTGGCGGTGGCGAAGCTGATTCACCCCAACATCGTCCAGGTCTACGACACCGGCAAAGACGAAGGCCGCCACTACATCGTCATGGAGTACGTCGAGGGCCGCTCGGGAGCGCAGATCCTGCAGCGCCAGGGGCCAGTCGATCCGGAGATCGCCGCCGAGATCGGGATCCAGGCCTGCGCCGGGCTCGACTACGCCCACCGGCGCGGGATCATCCACCGCGACGTCAAGCCGGGCAACCTGATGGTCGTCGGCGGCCCGGTCGGCGGCGGCGAGATGACCGTCAAGCTGACCGACTTCGGGATCGCCCGGGCGATCGAGCAGACCCGGATCACCCAGGTCGGCTCGGTGGTCGGCACCGCCGCCTACCTGGCGCCGGAGCAGGTCCGCGGCGAGGAGGCGACGCCGGCGACCGACGTCTACGCGCTCGGCGTCGTCCTCTACCAGTTCCTCACCGGGCGGCTGCCCTACGAGGGGTCCTCGCTAGCCGAGCTGGCGGTGCGCCAGCAGAACGAGAAGCCACTGCCGCCCGACACCTATAACAGCGACGTGCCCGAGACCCTGGGGGCGGCGGTGCTGCGGGCGCTGGAGGGCGACCCGGCCCGGCGCTATGCCAGCGCCGGCGAGCTGGCCGCCGGCCTGCGGCGCGGCCTCGAAGGCGAGGACGTGACCCTGCCGCTGGATGAGAGGACCTCGGCGACCCGGGTGCTCGGCGGGGACACCGCCGCCACCCGCCACATGGGACGCGACACCGCCCAGACCGAGTACCGCCCGGCGCAATCGCAAACGCGGCGGCCGCAGCCACGGGTGGCGCCTCCTACGCGCGAGCCGGCCCCAGCGGCCCGCGCCGCCCAACCCCCGCGCCGCGGCGCCTTCTCCCGCTTCGTCCGCTTCGTCGTCGCCGCGGTGGCCCTGGTGCTGGTCGCCGCGGTCGTCGCCACCGCGGTGATCGTCACCACCGACAAGGCAGCTGGGGTCAAGGTCTCTCGCGTTGCCGGCGACACCGTCGACAAGGTCGTCGAAGAAGTCAAAGACCTGGTCCGCGAAAACACCGAATAGCTAAGCGGCCCAGGGGGCGGCGCCGGCCATCACGGCGGCCCGGTACTCGTCGAAGGTGCCTGCTTCGATCGCGGTGCGGGCGTGGGTGGTCAGCTCGCGCATGTAGGTGAGGTTGTGGAGGACGATGAGGCGGACTGCGGTCAGCTCCTCGGCCCGGGAGAGGTAGCTGATGTAGTCGCGGTCGTGGCGCCGGCAGGCCGGGCAGGGGCAGCCCTCGACCAGCGGCTCGCGGTTGCCAACCCAGCCGCCCTTGCGCATGTCTAGGCGCCAGCGGGTCTCGGGCGAGGGGGCGAGGGCGACCCCGTGGCGGGCGAGGCGGGTCGGCACGGCGCAGTCGAAGACGTCGAGCCCGAGGGCGATGCCGCCGAGGAGGTCGTCGACCTCGCCGATCCCGAGCAGGTGCTTGGGGGCCTCGACCGGCAGCAGTGGCGCGGTCAGCGCCAGCACCGCGGCCATCTCCTCCTTGTCGCGGCCGAGGGTGCCGCCGATTGCCAGCCCGTCGACCCCGGCCGCTGATACCGCCTCGGCCGATTCGCGGCGCAGGTCCTCGTGGGTGCCACCCTGGACGATCCCGAAGACTGCCTGGCGCTCGGGGCCGTTCTCGGCGTGCCAGGCGAGGCAGCGGTCGAGCCAGCGGTGGGTGCGCTCGGTCGAGCGAGCGGTGTAGTCGCGATCGGCGTGGAAGGGCGTGCACTCGTCGAAGACGAGGGCGATGTCGGAGCCGAGCTGAGCCTGCACGCTCATCGAGACCTCGGGCGAGATGAACAGCTCGGCGCCGTCGCGCGGCGAGTTGAAGCGGGCGCCCTCCTCGCTGATCTCGACCTTGGACCCGTGGTCGCCGGAGCGGCCCGAGCCCTTGACCTCGTTGGCGACGCCGCCGTGGGCGAGCGAGAAGACCTGGAAGCCGCCGGAGTCGGTGATGATCGCCCGCTCCCAGTTCATGAACCCGTGCAACCCGCCGGCGGCGGCGATTCGCTCCGGTCCGGGCGAGACGAACAGGTGGTAGGTGTTGCCGAGGATCAGCTGGTAGCCGAGCCCGGCTACCTCCGCCGACTCGAGCCCGCGCACCGTGCCCTTGGTCGCCAGCGGGATGAAGGCCGGCGTCTCGATCGGCCCGTGCGCGGTGTGGATGACGCCCGCTCGGGCGGTCCCGTCGCGGGCGCCGATCTCGAAGCGGAGCCTCTCGGGAGCCGACCTCACTCGACCAGCGAGCGGCCGGTCATCGCCTCCGGCTGCGGGATGCCGAGCAGGTCGAGGGCGGTCGGGGCGACGTCGGCGAGGATGCCGCTATCGCGGAGGTCGAGACCCTTGCTGGTGACGATCAGCGGCACCGGGTTCAGCGAGTGGGCGGTGTTGGGGGAACCGTCGGGCTCGAGCATGTGGTCGCAGTTGCCGTGGTCGGCGGTGACGATGCAGGCGCCGCCCTTGGCGGTGACGGCCTCGACCACCTTGCCGAGCAGGGCGTCGACGGTCTCCACCGCCTTGACCGCGGCGGGGATCACGCCGGTGTGACCGACCATGTCGGGGTTGGCGAAGTTGATGACCCCGAAGCGGTAGCTGCCCTCGCTCCAGTGGGAGACGAAGGTCTCGGCGGCGCCCTCGGCGCTCATCTCCGGCTTGTGGTCGTAGGTGGGGACGTCGCGCGGCGATTCCACCAGCGCCCGCTCTTCCCCCTCGATCTCCTGCTCTTTGCCGCCGTTGAAGAAGTAGGTGACGTGGGCGTACTTCTCGGTCTCGGCGACGTGCAGCTGGTTGCCGCCGGCGGCGGCGATCGTCTCGGCCAGCGTCGTCTCCGGCCGCTGCTCGGGGAAAGCGACGGGATAGGGCCAGCCCTTGCGGTAGGAGGTCATCGTCGTCAGGTCAAGGGTCATGCCATTACGCGGAAACTCGTCGAAGTTGGGCTCGGCGAGTGCGCGGGTCAGCTCGCGGGCGCGGTCGGGGCGGAAGTTGATGAAGATCGCGACGTCGCCCTCGGCGGCGCCGTCGTAGTCGCCGATCACGGTCGGCTTGACGAACTCGTCGGTCTCCTCGCGCTCGTAGGACTCGGCGATCGCCGCCGCCGAGCTCGGCGCGCGCAGGCCCCGGGCGTGGACGATCGCGTCGTAGGCGAGCTTGATCCGCTCCCAGCGGGTGTCGCGGTCCATCGCGTAGTAGCGGCCGCTAACGGTGCCGACCCGGCCGGCCTGGCGCAGCCAGCGCTCCAGCTCCTCCAGATAGCCCTTGCCACCATGCGGAAGGGTGTCGCGGCCGTCGGTGAAGGCGTGGAAGACGACGTCGGGTACGCCCTCCTGGGCGGCGAGCTCGATCGTCGCCTCGATGTGCTCCCAGCCGGAGTGGACGCCGCCGTCGGAGACCAGCCCGAGCAGGTGCAGGCGGCCGCGGGGGCTGTTGCGGGCGCGCTCGCAAGCCGCGAGCAGAGCCTCGTTCTCGAAGAAGCTGCCGTCGGCGATCGCGTCGTCGATCCGGGCCAGGTCCTGCTTAACGATCGTCCCGGCGCCGAGGTTGAGGTGCCCGACCTCGGAGTTGCCCATCTGCCCCTCGGGCAGGCCGACATCGGGGCCCTGGGCGGAGAGCTGGGTGTGGGGGAACTCGCCCCAGAGGCGGTCGAAGACCGGCGTCTCGGCGAGTGAGATCGCGTTGCCCGGCCCCGGCTCGGCCAGCCCCCAGCCGTCGAGGATGATCAGCGCCAGCGAGGGGACGAGCGGGCTCATCTACCTCAGTCTGCCGCGTCGACGATCGCGGCGAAGTCCTCCGCGTCGAGGCTGGCCCCACCGACCAGGGCGCCGTCGACGTCGGGCAGCGCCAGCAGCTCGGCGGCGTTGGCCGGCTTAACCGAGCCGCCGTAGAGGATCCGCACCTTGTCGGCAGCGGCGCCGCGGGCGCGCAGCACATCGCGGATGAAGGCGCAGGCCTCTTGGGCCTGCTCGGCGCTTGCGGTGCGGCCGGTGCCGATCGCCCAGATCGGCTCGTAGGCGACGACCACGTTCTCGATCTGCCCGGCCTCGATCCCGGCGAGATCGGCCTGCAGCTGGCGCTCCAGCACTTCCTCGGTCTCCCCCGCGTCGCGCGCCTCCTCGCTCTCCCCCACGCAGAGGATCGGCTCGAGGTCGGCGGCGAGGGCGGCGGGCACCTTGCGGGCCAGCGCCTCGTCGGTCTCGTTGAAGAACTGGCGCCGCTCGGAGTGGCCGAGGACGACCGCCTCGACGTCGAGCTCGACCAGCATCGGCGCCGAGACCTCGCCGGTGAAGGCGCCCGAGCTCTCCTCGTGCATGTTCTGGGCGGCTACCTTGACGGCGGTCCCGTAGCGCCGCTCGACCACCGCGGTCAGGGCCGTGAACGGCGCGCAGATGACGACGTCGGACTGGGTCGCGGCGATCCGCGGCAGCAGCGCGTCGACGAACTCGGCCGCCTCGGCGACCGTCTTGTGCATCTTCCAGTTGGCGGCGATGTAGGGCGTGCGATCAGGCATTCGCGGTCTCCTCTTCGGCGTCGAGCAGGGCCTCCACGCCCGGCAGCTTCTTTCCCTCCAAGAGCTCCAATGAGGCGCCGCCGCCGGTCGAGACCCAGTCAACCTGGTCCTCGAGACCAAACTGGTTCAGCGCGGCAACGCTGTCACCGCCGCCGACCACGGTGGTGCCCGGCGCCGCGGCAACCGCCTCGGCGACCGCACGGGTTCCGGCGGCAAAAGGCTCCATCTCGAACGCGCCCATCGGCCCGTTCCAGAGCACGGTGCCGGCGTCGGCGATCGCGGCAGCGTAGGCGGCGGCGGTCTTCGGGCCGACGTCGAGGCCCATCCAGCCCTCCGGCACCTCCACCCCGTCGCTCTCTTTGCGCTCGGTCTCGGCGGAGAACTCGCGGCCGAGGACGAGATCGACGGGCAGCATCAGCTCGCAGTCGGTCCCCTTGGCGCGCTCCAGCGCCTCGCCGGCCAGCTCAACGCCCTCGACCAGCGAGTTGCCGGTCTCGATCCCCTGAGCCTTGAAAAATCCGAAGCACATCGCGCCGCCGATCAGGACCCGGTCTGCGACTTCGAGGAAGCGGTCGATCACCCCGACCTTGTCGGAGACCTTCGCCCCGCCGAGGACGACGACGAGCGGGCGCTGCGGATCCTCAACCACCTTGGTCAGCTCGGTGACCTCGCGCTCCAGCAACAGCCCGGCGTAGGCCGGCAGGTAGTCGGCGACCCCAGCGGTGCTGGCGTGCGCCCGGTGGGAGGCGCCGAAGGCGTCGTTGACGTAGAGGTCGCCGAGCTGGGCCAGGTTTTCGGCCAGCTTCGGGTCGTTCTTCGTCTCCCCCGGCTCGAAGCGAGTGTTCTCCAGGAGCAGCACGTCGCCGGGCCCGAGGGCGCCGCAGGTGAGGTCGACGTCGCCCTCGATCACCCCATGGGCCAGCTTCACCTCGGTGCCGAGCAGCTCGCCGAGCCGCTTCGCCACCGGTGCCAGCGAGAGCGCCGGGTCCGGCTCGCCCTTGGGGCGGCCGAGGTGGGACATCAGGATCAGCGCCGCGCCGCGCTCGCGCAGCAGTTCGATCGTCGGCAGCGCCGCCCGGATCCGGGTGTCGTCGGCCACCTCGCCGTCGGCCAGGGGGACGTTGAAGTCCACCCTGACCAGGACGCGGCGGCCCTTGACCGTCGCGTCGCGGACGCTGGCCTTGTCGAAGCTCATCGGCGGCCGCGGCGGCGGGCTAGGACGGCAGGACCTTGCCGGCCAGCTCGACGCAGCGGTTCGAGTAGCCCCACTCGTTGTCGTACCAGCTGATCACCTTGGCCATGCGGCCGTCGCCGATCACCATCGTCGAGGGTGCGTCGACGATCGAGGAGTGCGGATCGCCGACGATGTCGGAGGAGACGATCGGGTCCTCGGTGTAGGCGAGGATCCCCTTCAGCGGGCCCTCGGCGGCGGCCTTCAGGGCGGCGTTGATCTGGTCGGGATCGACCGGGTTCGGGGTGGTGAAGACGAGGTCGACGGCGGAGCCAGTCGGGACCGGGGCGCGCATCGAGAAGCCGTTCAGCTTGCCGTTCAGCTCCGGCAGCACCAGGCCGACGGCCTTGGCGGCGCCGGTCGTGGTCGGGATCAGGTTGAGCGCCGCGGCGCGCGATCGGCGCGGGTCCTTGTGCGGCATGTCCTGCAGGCGCTGGTCAGCGGTGTAGGCGTGGATCGTGGTCATCAGGCCCTGCTCGATCCCAAAGGCCTCGTGCAGCACCTTGGCCAGCGGCGCCAGGCAGTTGGTCGTGCAGGAGGCGTTGGAGATGACGTGGTGGCTGTCGGCGTCGTAGGTGTCGTCGAAGTTGACGCCGAGGGCGACGGTCACGTCCGGTTCGGCCGCCGGGGCGGAGATGATGACCTTCTTGGCGCCTGCCTCGAGGTGCTTGGCGGCGTCCTCGCGCTTGGTGAAGAAGCCGGTTGACTCGATCACCACGTCGACCCCGAGGTCGCCCCAGGGCAGCTGGGCCGGGTCGCGCTCGGCGAGGACCTTGACCTCGTCCCCACCGGCGACGATCGTGTCGCCGTCGACCTCGACGCCGCCGGGGTAGCGGCCGAGGATCGAGTCGTACTTGAGGAGGTTGGCCATCGTGGCCGTGTCGACGAGATCGTTGACGGCGACGAAGTCGATGTCCGCGTTCGCCTCCTTCGCGGCGCGGAAGACATTGCGCCCGATGCGGCCGAAACCGTTGATGCCGACCTTCACAGCCATGAACTCATTCCTCCTGATTCGTGTTGGTGAGGCGGGTCGTGGTGGGGAGCCGAATCCTATGGAGTCGGCGCTTCTGGCTCGGATCAGTCGGAGCCGATGGTGATCTCGATCTCGTACCCGTCGGGGTCCTTGAGAAAAGCGGAGTAGGAGCCGGACCCGTGCGAGCGCTGCTCGCCGGGGTCGGAGACGCTGTTGCCGCCCGATTTGACCCCGTTCTCCCAGGCCGCCTTGACCGCGACGATCCCCAGCGCAGAGAAGCTCAGCAGGCCGAAGCCAGGCGCCGGGTCGTGCTTGGCGGAGACGAAGAAGACGGGTTTGGCGATGCCCCAGCCGATCGTCTGGTCCTGCTCGAAATGGCGTCGCCAGCCCAAGGGGGCCAGCATCGAGTCGTAGAAGGCCGCGCTGCGATCGAGATCGGCGACCTCCAGGAGGACGTGGTGGAGCATTGCGGGACGGAGGCTATCGGGGCGCCTCCCGGCAAGTCGCCCGGCTCAGCCGGTGCGCGGGGTCCAGCGGAAGAAGCGGATCGCCAGCAGCAGGCCGGCGACGCCCCAGAGGGCGACGATCGCGAGGTTGTCCCAGGAGACGGCGGAGCCGCCGGCCGGGACGTAGGCGTCGAAGAAGGCGTCGAAGAAGTGGCGGACCGGGAAGAGGTCGGCGAAGGAGATGACGCCGCTCGGGAGCTGGTCTTCGGGGATGAAGACGCCGGAGAGGAAGTAGAGCGGCAGCAGCATCGCGTTGACGATCGCCGCGGCGGCGTCCTGCGAAGGGATCGCCGCGGTGAGGGCGATGCCAAGGCAGCAGAACGAGGCGGCGCCGATGACCAGGGTGAGGAGGATCGCCGGCAGCCGGCCCCACGGTACGTCGGCACCGAATAGGGCGCCGATCGCCGCCAGCAGGATCAGCATCATCAGGGCGACAACGATCGAGTTTCCGACCCGGCCGGCGATGAACACCCAGGGCGGCATCGGGGTGCCGCGGCCGCGCTTGAGGCGGCCGTCTTCGCGGGCGATCACCAGGGTCATCGCCAGCGTCTGCATCGTCGCCGAGATGATCGCCAGCGACATGATCGCCGGCACGTAGTAGGTCGTCGCATCGATCCCGCCGCGGACGTCGACCTCTTCGCCACTGAAGACGAGGGCGAGGATGAGGAAGAGGATGACGGGGAACATCACCGTGAAGAAGACCGAGGCCGGGTTGCGCCAGAAGGCCTTCTGGTCGTAGCGGAACTGGTGCCCGACGAGGGCGAGACCGGTCATGAGGAGGTCGTCTCTTCGCTCGGCGACTCGGCGACCTCGGCGGTGAGCTCGAGGTAGACATCCTCGAGCGAGGGCCGCGTCACTTCGAGGCCCTCGAGCTCCTCGCCGGCGGCCAGCGCCTCGGCGGTCAGCTCGTGCAGGGCCTGCACCGGGGTCGCGGTCTGCAGGACGACCTCGCGGCCGTCGCGGCGGTAGCGGATCCGCGTCTCGCCGCTTTCGCGCTCGCCGAGATCCTCCGGCGTGCCGCGGGCAACGATCCGGCCGGCGGCGATGATCGTCACCCGGTCGGCGAGCCGCTGCGCCTCGTCCATGTAGTGGGTGGTGAGGAAGACGGTCTTGCCGAGGTCGCGAAGCCCGGCGATTACGTCCCAGGCCTGGCGCCGGGCCGAGGGGTCGAAGCCGGTGGTCGGCTCGTCGAGGAAGAGCAGCTCGGGGTCGCCGACCAGCGCCATGCCGACGTCGAGCCGGCGCTGCTGGCCGCCTGAGAGCCGGCCGGTGCGCTCGTCGGCTTTGCTCTCCAGCCCGACCAGCGCGATCACCTCGGCGGTCGGCAGCGGCGCCCGGAAGTAGCCGGCGTAGAGGTCGAGCGACTCGCGCACCGTCAGGTAGGGGTCGAGGCGGCCGCTCTGGAGGACGATCCCGATCCGCTCGCGCCACTCGCGCCCGGCCTGCTGGGGATCCTCCCCGAGCACCGTTACCTCCCCCCCACTGCGCTTGCGGTAGCCCTCGAGGATCTCGACCGTCGTCGTCTTCCCCGCCCCGTTGGGACCGAGGAAGGCAAAGATCTCGCCGCGGCTGACCTCGAGGTCGATACCGCGGACCGCCTCGGTCGCGCCATACGACATCTTCAAATTCCTTATGGAGATGACCGGCTCGGGCAAGGACGGGGAGTCTAGGCCGACGCGGCGGGTCAGTCGAAGGCGGTGTCGCGGTGCTTGACCCGGACGATGACGTCCTCGCGGGCCGCGAGGTCGCGGCGGATGCGGTCGGCGACGGTGATCGAGCGGTGGCGGCCGCCGGTGCAGCCGACCGCGATCGTCAGGTGGCTCTTGCCCTCGGCGACGTAGGCCGGGACGAGGAACTCGAGCAGCGGCAGCAGGCGGCCGTAGAACTCGCCGGCCTGCGTTCCCTGCTCGACGTAGGCGCGGACCTCCTCGTCCATCCCGGTCATCGGCCGCAGTTCCTCGTCGTAATGCGGGTTGGGCAGGAAGCGGACGTCGAGGGTGAGGTCGGCGTCGCGCGGCGGCCCGTTCTTGAAGCCGAAGGTGAGCAGGGTGAGGGCGAGCTTGCCGCTCTCCTCCTGGCCGAGCAGCTCTTCGGTGATCTGCCGGCGCAGCTCGGCCCCGGTCAAGTCGCTGCTGTTCATCACCTTGTCGGCGCGCTCGCGCAGCGGCGCCAGCAGCTCGCGCTCGGCCCGGATCCCGTCGACGATCCGGCCTTCCGGCGCCAGCGGGTGGCGCCGGCGGGTCTCCTTGTAGCGGTTCAGCAGGGTCTCCTCGTCGGCCTCGAGGAAGAGGACCATCGGCCGCAGGCCTTCGGTCTCGAGGTCGTCGAGCACCTGGAGCAGATCGTCGAAGTACTCGCCGCCGCGCACGTCGGAGACGACCGCGGCGCACTCGACGCCGCTGCCTTCGTGGCGGAACAGCTCCCCCAGCCCGGCGATCATCCGCGGCGGCAGGTTGTCGACGCAGAAGTAACCGCCGTCCTCGAAGGCGGCGATCGCCTCCGACTTCCCCGCTCCCGAGTGGCCGGTGATGACGACCAGCGTCACCTGCTTGGCGGGCCTGCCGTTGCCCGCGCCCTCCAACTCCGTCTCCACCCGCTCCGCCATCGGCTTCCTCAGTTGGTCCTGTTGAGCTGCTCGTGTATCTCGCGGCCTACTTTGCCAGGCAGACCGGGCACTGCCTCGAGCTCCTCGCGGGTGGCGGCGAGAAACCGCTCAGGCGTGCCGAAGTGTTGCAGCAGCGCCCGCTTGCGCGCCGGGCCGATCCCGGGCAGCTCGTCGAGCACCGAGCCTTCGAGCATGCCGCGGTCGCGGCGGCCGCGGTGGTGCTCGATCGCGAACCGGTGCGCCTCGTCGCGCACCCGCTGCAGCAGCCGCGAGGCCTCCGAGTCGGCGGCGAGGTCGAGCGGCTCGGAGCGGCCGGGGACGTAGACCTCCTCCAGCCGCTTGGCGAGGCTGACCACGGTGACGCCGCGCTCGGTGAACGGCGCCAGCGCCCGCACCCCGGCCGCCAGCTGACCTTTGCCGCCGTCGATCAGGATCAGCGAGGGGAGCGAGGCAAAGCTGGCGTCGCGTTTGCGGTCGTGCGGCGAGAGGTCAGCCTGTTCGAGGTAGCGCGCCATCCGTCGCGAGAGCACCTCCTCCATTGAGGCGAAGTCGTCGGGGCCGCCGTTACCGGTGCCGCCCTCGCGCAGGTCGCCACGGACTTTGAAGCGGCGGTAATCGGACTTCTTCGTCGCCCCCCCCTCAAACACGACCATCGAGGCGACGGTGTGCTCGCCGCCGATCGTCGAGATATCAAAGCCCTCGATCCGCACTGGCAGCTCCTCCATCCCCAGCGCCTCGGCCAGCGCCGAGAGCGACTCGACTCGCCGCGTGCGCCGGTGCTCGCGCCGCAGCCGGTCCTGGTCGAGGGCCAGCTGGGCGTTGCGCTCGGCCAGCTCGCGCAGCCGCCGCTTGTCGCCGCGCTCGGCGGCGCGGACCTCGACCGGGGAGCCGCGGCGCTCACTCAGCGCCTCGGCCAGGACCCGGGCGCGGTCGCGCAGGTAGGGGCCGACGATGATCGTCCGCGGCATCGAAGGCGAGGCCGCGTAGTACTGGGAGATGAACTCCTCCGCCACCTCGTCCGGCTCGCGTTCACCTTCGTTCTCGAGGTAGAAGCTCTGGCGCTGGGCGAGGATCCCGTCGCGGACCTGAAAGACCTGGGCGTTGGCGTCCTGTCCCTCGACCGCAACCCCGATCAGGTCGGCGGTTCCCATCGCCTGGCCGGCGACCCGCTGGCGCTCGAACAGCGAGCGGATCGCCTTCAGCCGGTCGCGGTGGACCGCCGCACGCTCGAATTCCTCCGCCCCGGCCGCGGCGGCCATCTTCTCCTCCTCGGCGCGCTCGATCTGGCGGTAGCGGCCGGAGAGGAAGTCGACGATCGCCTCGATGTTGCGGCGGTACTCCTCCTTGCTGACGTAGTCGACGCAGGGCGCCCCGCAGCGCTTGATGTAGTAATCGAGGCAGGGGCTGCCAGAGCGGCGGCCCGGCTCCTTCCCCTCGCAGGTGCGGAACTGGAAGAGGCGGCCGAGCAGGTCGAGCGTCTCCCGCACCCGCCGGGCGCTGGAGAAGGGTCCGAAGTAGGCGCGGCCGGAGCGGTGCTTCTCGCGGGTGAAGTAGACGCGGGGGTAGTCCTCGTCGAGGCTGACGCAGACGTAGGGGTAGGACTTGTCGTCGCGGAGGCGGATGTTGAAGCGCGGTCGGTGGCGCTTGATGAAGCTCTGCTCGGTCAGCAGCGCCTCCGCCTCGTTGGCGGTGACCAGCGATTCGATCCGCTCGATCCGCGAGGTGAGGCGGGTGTCGCCGCCGGAGAAGTGGGAACCGATCCGTTTGCGGATCGAGCGCGCCTTGCCGACATAGAGCAGCTCGCCGGCGCGGTCGTAGAAGAGATAGACGCCGGGCTGGTCGGGCAGCGACTTGCGCTGCTGCGCGATCCGCTCGGCCCGCGAAAGCTCGCCCTTGTCCGCACCTTTGGCCATCGCTCTAAGGGTAGGCTGCTGGCCACTCGGCCAAAGTCGACCGCCACGAGGGAGAGAGATGACCAGCGAGACCGTCAACCCGCCGCAGCTCAACACGATCCGGATCGAGATCGACGGGGAGATCGGGACCCTGACCCTCGACCGCCCCGACGCCTTCAACGCGATGAGCCCGGAGATGATCGGCGAGATGATCGTCGCCTTCGGCTGGCTGGCCGACCTGGCGCCACTGCGGGGGCTGATCATCACCGGCTCGGGCAAGGCCTTCTGCGCGGGCGGCGACGTCACCTGGTTCCGCAAAGGGGTCGAGTCCGACGAGATCGACCTGCCCTCCGACGTGCGCCGCGGGGCAGAGGCGCTGCACCAGGCGATCATCGACCTGCGGCGGATCGCCTATCCGGTGGTCGCGGCGATCAACGGTCCGGCGGCCGGCGCCGGGTTCTCGCTGGCGCTCGCCTGCGACATGCGGATCTCCTCCAGCGCTGCCTTCTTCGCCCCGGCCTACGGGCGGATCGGCGCCTCGCCGGACGGCGGCATGACCTACTTCCTGCCCCGCGTAGTCGGGCCGAGCCAGGCCCTGGAACTGCTGCTCGAGGACCCGAACCTCAGCGCCGCCGAGGCAAAGGAGCTGGGCCTGGTGCGGGAGGTGGTCGAGCCCGACGAGCTGATGGCGAACGCCCAGGCGCTGGTCGGCGAGCTGGCCAAGAAGGCGCCCCACTACGTGCGGATGGCGAAGCTGCTCTGCGGGGTCAGCATCGAGAACTCGATCAACGACCACCTGCAGCTGGAGCGGCACGGAATCGCCGACTCGATGGCGACCGAAGACCTCCGCAACGGGGTCGAGACCTTCTTCAGCGGCGGCGCCCCGGAGTTCCACGGGCGCTGAACCGGGTGGCGGCTCCGCACGTATCGCGGCTAGATTCCAGTTGACCAATCCTTCGCGGGAAAGGAATTAGATGAAGAAGCTCGCAGCACTGTTTGTCCTGATCCTGGCGGCGTTCGCCCTCGTCGCCTGTGGCGGCGGCAGCGACACCACCTCCGACACCACGGCCGAAAAGCCGACCACGCAGGAAGAAAGCGGCGGCAACGGAGGCGAAAAGGAAGCCGAAGGCGGCACCGCCGGTGCGGCCACCCTCGACTTCGAAGCCGACCCCAGCGGCTCCCTCGCCTACATCACCGACAAAGCCACCGCCAAGGCGGGCAAGGTGACGGTCAACTTCACCAACACCTCGCCGGTCCCCCACGACGTGGCGATCGAAGACGAAGCCGGCGAAACCATCGCCGAAACCGAAGTCCTCGCCGAAGGCTCCGACTCGGCCACCGCCGAACTGGAACCGGGCGAATACAAGTTCTTCTGCACCGTCCCGGGCCACCGCCAGGCCGGGATGGAAGGGACCCTGACGGTCAAGTAGCGCCAGCGAGCACAGCGGTGCGCCTTTCCCGGCCAGAGCGCGGAAAAGGCGCACCGCGTTGGCGTAGACGGTGAGTCGCTGGGAGACGAGCAGCACGCTGGAGGCGGAGGTTCCGCCGGCTGCGATCTGGGAGCGGGCCTATGCGGACGCGGAGGCGTGGCCGAAGTGGAACGCCGAGATCAAGAGCGCTCGGCTCGATAGTCCGCTGGCCCTGGGCGCCAAGGCGAAGATCGTCTTCGGCACCGGCCTTCGGCTCCGCTTTCACGTGGTCGAATTCGAGGAAGGGCGCCTCTTCACCGACGAGTCCAGGCTGCCGGGGGCGCGGATGGGCCACCGTCACCTGGTCGAGCCAGGCGAGGATGGCGGCTCTCGTCTCACCAACACGATCTACATCGAGGGACCGCTGGCGCCGATCTGGCGCCGGGTCATGGGACCACGGGCGGCAAAGACGCTGCCCGGCGCCCAGCGGGCGGTCGTTGAGCTATTCAGCTGACGACTGTTTGATCAGGCCGCCATCACCCGCGTCACCGAGTCGCCGACGAAGCAGGGCTTATCGCCGCCGTCGACCTCAATCGTGAAGCGGGTGATGACCTCGTACCAGTTGCCGCCCTTGTCCTCGACCGAGACGACCTCGGCTTTGGCGCGGATTTTGGAGTCGACTGGGACCGGGGCCGGAAAGCGGATCTTGTTCCAGCCGTAGTTGACGCCGAGGGCGAAGCCGGTGGACGAGATCAGCTCGGTGCGGAAGCCGTCGACGGTGGCGAGGGTGAGGTTGCCGTGGGCGATGGTGGTGCCGAACGGGCTCTCCGCCTTGGCCCGGTCGACGTCGACGTGGATCCACTGGTGGTCGCCGGAGAGCTCGGCGAAGGCGTCGATGTCGGCCTGGGTGATCGTCCGCCACTCGCTGGGCCCGATTTCCTGGCCGACGAGGTCCTTCATCCCCTCAACGCCCTGTACCTCGACGGTTGCCATCGGCGGCAGTCTATGCGCTCGTCAGTCGGTCCAGAACTCTGGATCGAGCTCGCCGTCGCCGTCGCGGCGGGGGCCGAAGACGATCACCTCGAGCCCCTCGTCACCGGCCTCGAAGGCGCGGGTCACCTCGGGTGAGACCCGAATCGCGTCGAGCGTCTCCACCTCGATGATCTCGTCGTCGAGCTTGAACAGGCCCTCGCCGCGGACCACCACGTAGACCTCCTCGGCGTCCTCGTGGCGGTGGCCGAAGGGCTGGCGCTTGCCGGGCTTGAGCCGGTGGAAGCTGAAGCCGGTGTCCTCGGTCTCGAGGTCGCCCTTGGCGAAGCGGGCCTCCATCTTGTCGGCGTGGCCGAAGTCCTCCGCCGAATCCTTGACGTCCTCCAGCTTCTTGTGGGTGAAGGGGTTGCGCACCGGGGCTCCTCTCGATCGGGTTCGGAGCCACCCTACCCGCGGCGAGTAGCCTTGACGCGTGGTCGGCCCGGTCAGTCGCGTCCTCTCTAGCAGCCAGCTCGCGACGCTGGCTCGCCACGGCGAGGAGCGAACCGCAGCAGTCGGCGAGGTCCTGTTCCGGATCGGCGACGAGAGCTACCCGTTCATCGCAGTCCTCGAGGGGGAGGCGGCCGTGCAGGACGCCGCCGGGCAGGAGATCGTCCGCCACGGCGCCTCCGGCTTCCTCGGCGAGATGAACCTGCTCACCGGGCAAACCGTCTTCCTCACCGCCGTGGTTACCGAGCCGATGCGCTACATCGCCGTCGACCGGGTCGATCTGCGCAAGCTCCTGCTGGAGGACGGGCCGCTCTCCGACATCCTTCTCTCGGCCTTCATCCAGCGCCGCGAGCTGCTGCAGCAGAGGCAGGGGATCGGGGTCGAGATCGTCGGCCCGCGCGACTCGGCCGCGACCCGGCAGCTGATCGATTTCGTCAAACGTCAGCGCCTCCCCTACACCTGGACCGATCCGGCAGAGGACGCCGAGGCGGCGCGGGCACTCGAGGGTCTGGATGCCGACGAGATCCCGCTGGTGCGGATCCCCGGCGGGGGCGAGATGCGGGCGCCGAGCGGCGGCGAGCTCTCCCGCGGTCTCGGGATCGGGCTGGAGCTGGCGCCGCGCGAGGAGGTCGACCTGCTGGTGATCGGCGGCGGCCCGGCGGGGCTCGGCGCCGCCGTCTACGGCGCCTCCGAGGGGCTCGACACGCTGGTGGTCGAGAGCACCGGCCTGGGCGGGCAGGCCGGGACCTCGCGGCGAATCGAGAACTACCTCGGCTTCCCGGCCGGGATCACCGGCTCGGAGCTGACCAGCCGCGCCGTCACCCAGGCGCGCAAGTTCAACGCTCGCACCGCGACCCCCTACCGGGTGGCGGCTCTGGAGCCCGGCGAGGACCGCCACCTGGTCCGCCTCGTGGAGGGCAACGAGATCGCCGCGCGGGCGGTGGTGATCGCCACCGGCGCCGAATACCGCAAACTGCCGGTCGCCGACCTGGAGCGCTACGAGGGCCTGAGCGTCTTCTATGCGGCCGGGCCGCCGGAGGCCCAGATCTGCGGCGGCCAGCGGGTCGGGGTGGTCGGCGGGGGCAACTCGGCCGGCCAGGCCGCCGTCTGGCTGGCTCGGGGCGGCGCCCTGGTGACGCTCCTGCACCGCCGCGCCGACCTTGCCGAGACGATGTCGAACTACCTGATCGAGGAGCTGGACCGCTACGGCGTCAGCGTCCGCGACCGCAGCGAAATCGTCGAGCTGCACGGGGAGAACGACGAACTGGAAGAGGTGACGCTGAGCGACGGCGCCCGCCTCCCCTACTCCTACCTCTTCCTCTTCCTCGGAGCCTCACCCTGCACCGACTGGCTCGGCGAGACCGTCGCCCGCGACGAGAACGGCTTCATCCTCACCGGCTCCGAAGCGGGGGCCGACGGCCTGCTGGAAACCAGCGCCCCCCGCGTCTACGCGGCGGGCGACGTCCGGGCGGGCTCGATCAAGCGCTGCGCGATCGCCGTCGGCGAGGGCGCCGCGGTCGTGCGCTTCGTCCACGAGCACCTGGCGCCGAGCCCGGTCAAAGGCTGAACGGAACCGACTCCGCCTGCGAATAGAGCTCGTCGCCGCGCAGGGCGTGGATCGCGAAGCCAGGGGTGTCGACCACGCCGTACTCGGCCTCTTCCTCGAAGTCGGGTCGCACCTGCCAGTAGGTGCTGGGAGCGGCGAGCACTGGACGGCCGGCAAGCGCCGAGACGGCCACTCGGTGCAGGTGGCCGCCGGCGATCGCCCGCACCTGCGGATGGCGGCCGACGACCTGGGCCAGCGCCTCGCGCTGGGGTGCCAGCAGGTTGATCGCATCCCACTCGGGGATGCCGGTGGCCAGCGGCGGATGGTGAAGGGCCAGCAGAGTGGGGGCGTCCGGCTCGGCCCCCAGCTCCATATCCAGCCAACGCAATTGCTCGGGCGAAAAATCACCGGGGTCCTGGCCGGGGACGATCGAGTCGAAGGCGACGAGGCGCAAGCGGCCGACCCAAGTCGAGTAGTTGATCGGCTCGTCCCCGGATCCCGGCAGCTCGAATGCCTGCCGAAGCCGGGACCGGTCGTCGTGGTTGCCGGGGATGACGTGCAGGGGGACCTCGAGCCGGCCGAGGATCTCCCGGGCGACTCGGTACCCGGCCTCGGCTCCGTCGTCGGTCAGGTCCCCTGAGATCAGCGCCGCGTCGGGCCGGTTAGGCAGCGACCGTACCGCTTCGATCGCCGCCTCCAGGCGCGGGAGCGGATCGAGCCCGTTCTCATTTCCTCCGATGTGAAGATCGCTGAGTTGGACCAGTAGGACGGGGGTGGTCATTGCTCGCGACATCATGCTTGAGCGGGGGGATCGCAATAGCCTTCCCCTGTCGGATGAGCTCCTCGACATCCCAGCCTTCCTCCGCTTCACGCACGACCTTCGCGATGAACTCGTCGGTGATCAACTCGCCGTTGATCGTCCTGCCGTAGTTCTTCTTCTCTCCACTCATTCGCCCTCCAGGAGGTTGGCATATCTCGCCCTCATCTTCATCGCGTGAATCGCTATCTCAGATCCGTCCGCTTTGAAGACCGTAACCACCTCGAGAAGCCCTGCGTTTATTCCAGCTCCGAGGTACAGATCTCTCGTCCTCGCGCTTGATCAATTGCATCGGGTGACGGAGAACGTGTTCGATGTCCGCGATAGACACGCCGTGCTTGAGGGCAGACCTATGAACCCGCCGCATCTTGGTCACCCGGAACCTCACGCGACAAGGCGAACTTCGAAGCTGGGCATCGCGATTGCTCCGGCGCCGCCGATCAGGGCGAGGATGCGGGTGACGTAGGCCTGGGTCTCGGGGTAGGGCGGGATGCAGTGGCAGGCTTCGACCGGGGCGGGGCCGGCGTTGTAGGCGGCGAGGGCGAGTTCCGGTGAGCCGAACTGATGCAGGAGGTCCGACATCAAGTGGGCCTCGGCGTCGATTGCCGCTACCGGGTCGTAGGGGTTGGCGAGACCGTAGGAGGCGGCGGTGCCAGGCATGAATTGGGCGATCCCCTGGGCGCCGGCGGGCGAGCCGACGTTGGGGTCAAAGCCCGACTCGGCCATCAATTGGCCGGCCATCAGCGCCGGCGGCACTCCCCAGCGGGCAGCCGAGCGGAGGATCGGCTCGCGGTACTGAGCCGGCACGAACGAGGGCAGGCTGGTCGAGGTGAGCGTGGCTGCCCCCGCACCACCTGCGCTGACCGCTTCCCCCTCGGGCGAGCACGGCGCCGGGCCGGCCTGGAAACCGAAATGCCAGGCCTCCCAGCTGTATCGCTGGACATAGCCGAAGCGGCTTGCGTTGGCCGCCAGCCAGCCGTAGGCCGAAGACGGGCCGAGGTCTAGCTCAGTAGCGCACCGGTGCAGCGACTGGCCCGGCGGGGCGACCCAGGTCGGGTCGGGGTGGGCCGCGAACAGTTCCGCCTGCTCGGCGTCTGAGCGGAAGCCGGAGACGACCACGAGGACGATCCCGTCGGCGCGGGCCGCGGCCGCCATCTGGTCGTAGGCGCCAGCGGCGTCCGGGCGGATCCCCTCGCCGTCCCTGTAGACGAGCGGTCCGCCGTAGCCGCCTCCCGTCGCCATGCCGGTCCCGCCTCCCGAGGTCGCGCCAAGGGGGGCGGCCGCTTCGGCCGTCGCCGAGGCTTCGACCCGCTGGCCGCCGCTTTCGCGCAGCCCGGCGACGATCGTGGCCTTCGCCCGGACCGGCGCGAACGAGTCGCGATCGGGGAAACGGAGGGTGACGCGGTCTGGATCGACTTCGTTCGCCCGCGCCGCGGCCAGTGCCGCCACCCGCGCGCGGGCGAGGTAGGCCGGCTTGTCGATGTGGCGGGGGTTGGGACGACCGTCCGCCATCTGAGGAGGCGCCAGCAGGCGAGACAGGTCGTCGCGCATCGAGCGCACCGCCGAGATCGCCACCAGATCGGCGGCCCGCTGCGCCCGGCCCTTTCCGGTGATCGCCCCGGCGATTGCGACCAAGGCCAGTGCCCCGGCGATCACGACCAGGGCGCCGCCGAGGGCGAGGATAAGGGCCTGGCCGTCCTCGCGCTTCATCGTCCGCAGTCGCAGAGCCTGCGGACCAGGCGCTCGGGGAGACCGCCCGGCGAGCCGGCGGACAGGACGCCGAACAGCGCCCGCCGCTCCGCCACCCAGCCGAGCCGCCGCTTCAGCACCCCCACCGTGAGGCCGCGCCCGAGCAGGTCGCGTGCCGTCAGCGCCACCAGCGCACGGTCGCCGGGCAAATCCGCGCGCAGGAGGACCCCGGAGGCGCGCAGGCGGGGCGCCGCAACTGCGGCCTGCAGCAAACCCGGCGGCAGGTGGAGCACGGCAAGCGAGCCCCGCGCGGCGGCGATCGCGGCGGACGCCGCATCGAGCCCATCGTCATCGGCCGGAACCGCGAGGTGACAGACCTGCCCCCGGGCCGCAACCTTGGCCTCCGGCAGGTGGGCCCGCAGTTTCTGCTCCAGCTTCTGCGCCGCTGCGGAGGCGATCAGGGTCGGGCGGGGCGCCCTGCCGCCGAGGTCGATCAGCAGAGCCGCCGCGTTGGGTTTGGCGCCCGCACAGGCCAGCGCCGCGGCGGCGCCGCGCGATCCCTCGGCCTCGGCCACGGCTGCCACCAGGACGACGGGACGAGACGTAAGCGGGTTAACGAAGACGGTCGCCTCTTGCCGGGTGGGGCTGGCGACGGTCATCGCGCCGGCTTCGCCGCGGCGCTGCTGCTGACCGCCAGCCGCTCTGACAGCGCCGGAATCGGCGAGGGCGGGCGCAGCCGCACCGAAACGGTGCCGCCCTCGACCTCGACCGAGACGTCGTCTTCGGCCCAGCCCGGGAGCGCTTTCCGCGCAGCTTCCGCCGCCGACCCGCCGGAGACCAGCGCCAGCGCCCCGGCCTCGGCCGCCCCGTCGGCCAGGGTCATCGAGTAGCCCGTCGCCAGCAGTTGCAGGGCGACCAGACCCGCCAGCAGCAGCGCCGGCAGGGCCGCGACCAGCTCCACCGTCGCCTGCCCGCGCTCAGCCATCGTCTGGCTCCAGAGCGCTGCGCGCCTCGACCCGCAGCCGCGGCAGCGAGGGAATCAGGCGCGGAATCTCGACCCCGACCCCCACCCCGTCCTCTTCGGAGACCCGCATCCCGGCGCGCATCGAAGGCGGAAGCGAGGAGCGCGCCGCGGCGGAGGCGTCCCCGCCGACCAGCGCCGCCCTCGCCCCCGCCCGCGCGGCCACGCTCGCCGACCAGAGCGCCTGCCCGGCGAGCGCGATCTGCGCCGCCACCAGGACCGCTAGCAGCAGGAAGGGCACCACCGCGACCAGCTCGACCGAAGCGGTCCCCTCCTCCCCGTGCGCTGCTCCCCCGGCTCCCGATGGCATCGCCCAACCGTGCCGGGAGAGATCGCACCTATGGCGCGCAGATCGCAAAATCTCCGTGCCGACTCGGTCACGGAACTGCGCCCTACACTTGAGCTGTGCGAACCGCCCGCAACGTCGCGATCGTCATGCTCCTGGCCCTGGTCGTGGCCTTCATCCCCGGCGGCGGCAACGTCGCCGAAGCGGTGATCACCGCGCTGACGATGGCCCTACTGGCCGGCGTCGCCTGGATGGTCTACACGCTCTCGCGCGAGAACCAGCTGACCCTCGCCACCCTCACCGACGCCCGCCGCGCGATCCTCTACGGCGCCGTCGGGATGATCCTGCTGCTGATCGCCGGCACCGACAAGCTCTTCTCCAGCGGCGGCGGCACCCTGCTCTGGATCGTCCTCCTCGCCGCCTCGATCGCGGCGATCTGGCGCGTCTGGATGGACGCCAACACCCTCAGCTGACCGCTGCGGCCTACTTGTGGGTCATCACGAGGATGCCGACGACGATCGCGCCGGCGACGCAGAGCAGCCCCAAAGCTCCGACGAGCGCCGCCGCGGTTGCCGCCACCGGGCGTTCGGCACGGCTCAGCTCGGTGAACTGACCCGCCCCCCAGATTCCGACCGAGAAGGCGAAGGTCACGCCGATGCCGGCGACCACCGAAGCAGCGATCGTCTGCAGCAGTTCGTCGGTATGGACGATCTCGGCGATCATCCGCCGGCCGCCGTAACCGGGGCACCGCGCTCGGCCCGCCGCACGAAGGCCGCCGCAACCAGGGAGAGCGCCATCAGCGTGACCAGGATCGGGCCCAGGGCGCCGGTTCCGAAGATCGCCGTGAAGCCGTAGGTGAGGCCGCCGATCGCCGCCGCCGCCGGCAGGGTCAGCAGCCAGGCGACGAAGATGTTGCCGGCCACCCCCCAGCGCACCGCCGAGAGCCGTTTCGCCGCCCCCGAGCCCATTACCCCGCCGTTGATCACGTGCGTGGTCGAGAGCGGGAAGCCGAAGTGGGTCGAGGCGAGGATTACCGCCGCGCCGGCGCCCTGGGCCGAAAAGCCCTGGGCGGCGTCCATCTTGATGATCTTGGTGCCGGTCGTTTTGATGATCCGCCAGCCGCCGCTGTAGGTGCCGAGGGCGATCGCGGTGGCCGAGGAGGCGATCACCCAGAACGGCGGGTCGGCTTCGGCGCCGAGGGTGCCGTTGGCGATCAGCGCCAGGGTGATGATTCCCATCGTCTTCTGGGCGTCGTTGGTGCCGTGCGCGAGCGCAAGCAGGCCGCCGGAGAGGATCTGCCCATAGCGGTAGCCGCGGCTGACGATGCCGGGCCGCTGCTTCCCCACCACCCGGTAAGAAAGACCGATCGCGATGCCGGCAACGAGGAAGGCGAGGATCGGGGCGACGACGGCGGGGATCAGGACTTTGCCGACCAGGCCTTCGGCGATCACCGCGTCGAACCCGACCGCGGCGATGGCGGAGCCGACGACGCCGCCGATTAGCGCGTGGGAGGAGCTGGAGGGCAGGCCGAAGTACCAGGTGATCAGGTTCCAGGCGATCGCCCCGATCAAACCGGCGAAGACGATCGTCGGGGTGATCACTTCGGCGTCGACCACGTCTTTGGCAACCGTGGCGGCGACGCTGATCGAGATGAAGGCGCCGACGAAGTTGAGCAGTGAGGCGACACCGATCGCCACCTGTGGCCGCGCCGCCCCGGTCGAGATCGAGGTGGCGACCACGTTGGCCGTGTCGTGAAAGCCGTTGGTGAAGTCGAAGGCCAGCGCGGTGGCGACGACGATGATGAGAATGACGTCGCTGTTCATGACCCCAAGCTCGTCACGAGTTTTTGATGACGATGCCCTCGAGAATTTGTGCTGCGGTCTCGGTGGCGTCGATCGCCTCCTCCAGCACCGCGAACATGTCCTTCCAGCGGATCACGACCATCGGGTCGATCCCGTTGGAGAAGAGCGAGGCGACGGCGTCGCGGGAGATCCGGTCGCCGTCGTTCTCGAGCCGGTGGATCTCGATCCAGTATTTGTCGAGGTCCTTGAAGGTGGGAAGGCCCTCCAGCCCCATCGCCAGCTGTTCGCAGGAGGCGACGAGAACTTTGGTCAGCGCCTGCGCCTGCGCCATCGGCGCCTCGATCTTGTAGAGGCCGAGGAAGTCGGCGGCCTCCTCGGTGAAATCGACGATGTCGTCCATCTGGGTCGCCAGCCCGTAGATGTCCTCGCGGTCAATCGGGGTGACGAAGGTCGAGTTGAGGCGTTTGATGATCTCGTGGGTGATCCTGTCGCCCTCCTGCTCGGCCTCGACGATCGACCGCGAGAGCCCGCCCGAGTCGGGCCAGGTGTGCATCATCTCGTCGAGCAGGCGGGCTGCGTGCAGCGAGTTCTGACCCGCCTGGATGAAGAGGTCGAAGAAGGTCCGGTCGCGAGGAAGGAGCGAGAAGCGCGCCACTGCGGCGCATCCTAGTCCGCGGAGAGGCTGGGACGCGTCTCAGGCGGGCGAGGTCGCCAGGGGCTCCGCGGCCCGAGCCGAATGCCGGGCCATCAGCTCCTCCTGGGCGTTGCGCGCTTCGCCGTCGGTCTGGCGCCGGGTCCAGGTGCCGTCTGAGCCCAGCTCCCAGGACTGGACGTTGTCGGCCAGGCAGCGCTCGACCACGTCGAGCAGCTCCGCCTTCAGCGCCGCGTCCTCGACCGGCGCCACCAGCTCGACCCGGCTGTCGAGGTTGCGCGGCATCAGGTCGGCCGAGCCCATCAGCACCCGGGTCTCCTCGCCGCGGCGGAAGGCGTAGATCCGCGAATGCTCGAGGAAGCGGCCGACGACCGAGCGCACGGTGATGTTCTCCGAGATCCCCTCGACCCCTGGTCGCAGGCAACAGATGCCGCGCACGTTGAGGTCGATCCGCACCCCCGCCTGCGAGGCCTCGTACAGCGCCCGGATGCAACGGGCATCGACCAGGGCGTTCATCTTCAGCGCGATCCGGGCCTCCTCCCCGGCCTGCTGGGAGGCCGCGGTCTTCTCGATCTCGGCGACGATCTGGTCGCGCATCGTCGTCGGCGAGACCAGCATCTTGCGGTACTCGGCCGGGCGGCCGTAGCCGGTGAGGAAGTTGAACATCTCCGCCACGTCGGAGCCGATGTCGGGGTCGGCGGTGAAGAGGCCGAAGTCGGTGTAGAGGCGGGCCGTGGTCGGGTTGTAGTTGCCGGTTCCGACGTGGACGTACTCGCGCACCTGCTCGCCCTCGCGGCGGGCGACGAGGATCGCCTTGACGTGGGTCTTGAGGCCGGGAATGCCGTAGACGACGTGGACACCGGCCTCCTCCAGGGACTTGGCCCAGTGGATGTTGGCCTCCTCGTCGAAGCGGGCTTTCAGCTCGACCATGCAGACCGCCTGCTTGCCGCGTTCGGAGGCGCGGATCAGCGACGGCACCAGCGGCGAGTCGTCGCTGGTCCGGTACACGGTCTGCTTGATCGCCAGCACGTCGGGGTCGGCGACCGCCTGGGCGACGAAGCGCTCGACCGAGGCGGCGAAGGAGTCGTAGGGGTGGTGGACGAGCAGGTCGCGCTGGCGGATCTCGGCGAAGATGTCGACCGGGTCGTCCTCCTCCCCCTGCAGGCGCGGCTGGACGACCGGCGTCCAGGGCGGCCAGCGCAGCTCGGCGTGGCCGGGGACGTCGGCGATCGTGCTGAGGTCAGCGAGGTCGATCAGGCCCTCGACGTCATAGACCTCGCGGTCTTCGAGCCGCAGCGCCTCGACCAGCTGGGCGCGCAGCTTCGGGTTCATCCCGCTGGCGACCTCGAGCCGCACGACCTCGCCGAAGCGGCGGCGGCGGAGCTCGTCCTGAACCGCCTGCAGGAGGTCGTCGGCCTCGTCGGAGATGGTGAAGTCGGCGTCGCGGGTGACCCGAAAGTAGCCGTAGTCGACGACGTCGATCCCCTGGAAGAGGGCATCAAGGTTGGCAGCGATCACCTCCTCGAGGGGGACGAAGGTCTTGCCCCCCTCCCCCAGCGGCAGGAAGCGACCGAGCAGCTCCTTCGGGACCTTGACCCGGGCGATGATCTCGTTGCCGGACTCGGAGTCCTGCAGCAGGACTCCGAGGCTGAGCGAGAGATTGGAGATGTAGGGGAAGGGCCGGCCGAGGCCGATCACCAGTGGCGTCAGCGCCGGGAAGACCTGGTGTTCGAAGCGGTCGTCGATCTCGGCCCGCTCCTCGTCGGTCGCCGTGTCCAGGGTGACGATCCGGATCCCGTGCTCCTCGAGGGCCGGCCGCAGGTCGCCGCTGAAGCACTCGCAGAGCCGGTCGTCGAGCTCCAGCACCCGGTGCTGGATCGCGTCGATTTGCTCCTTCGGGCTGAGCCCGTCGGGGCCGCGGGCTTCGATCCCGGCGTCGAGCTGGTCGAACAGGCCGGCGACGCGGACCATGAAGAACTCGTCGAGGTTGTTGGCGTAGATCCCGCAGAAGCGGAGCCGCTCCAGCAGCGGCACCTCGGGGTCCTCGGCCAGCTCCAGCACCCGCTGGTTGAAGTCGAGCCAGGAGAGCTCGCGGTTGAAGTAGTTGGCGGGGTTTTCGATCGGTCCATCGTAGCCGCGGGCCGCTGCGGGTCCCGCCGCCTCAGGCAGCACGGGCGCTGCTCTGCGCGGCGGGCGCGGCGACGGCGTCGAGGGCGCGCCGGTAGCCGGCGGCGAGCTGGGCCATCGAGCGCTCCCAGGATCGCTCGCGGGCAGCCCGGGCGCCGGCGTCGCCGAGCTGACGGCGCAGGCGCGGGGACGACGCGAGCTGCAGCAGCGTCCCAGCCAGGTGGTCGGCGTCGGGGCGGCAGAGCAGGCCGGTGTGGCGGTTCTCGATCAGCGCCGCCGGGCCGCCCTCGGCGACGGCGACGATCGGCAGGCCGCTGGCGGCCGCCTCGAGGATCACCTGGCCGTAGGTGTCGGTGCTGCTGCAGAAGAGGAAGGCGTCGGCGCTGGCGTAGGCGCGCGGCAGGTCCTCGCCCGCGAGCCAGCCGAGGAAGGTGGCGCGGGCGCCGAGCCGCTCGCGCAGCTCGCCTTCCTCCGGCCCGCCGCCGGCCAGCAGCAGGTGCAGGCGGGGGTCGGCCTCGTGAGCGCGGATGAAGGTCTCGGCCAGCAGGTCGACCCCCTTTTCGCGGGTCAGGCGGCCGGCATAGAGGATCTTGATCTCGCCAGGGAAGGCGTCGCGGTCTGCCTTGGCCGGATCGAAGCGGTCGAGGTCGACGCCCCGCTCCCAGCGGCCGATCCGGGTCGGGTCGGCGCCGAGGGCGGCGACCGAAGCGTCGGCGGAGGGGCTGGGTGAGAGGACCGCGGCCGGCGCCGAGTAGAAGGCACCGAGGCCGGCACGGATCAGCGCCTCCAGGGTGGCGTCCTGACTTCGCATCCCGGCATAGGTCGCGATCTCGGTGTGGTAGCTGGCGAGCAGCGGCACCCCGGTTATCCGGGTCATCAGCGTCGCGGCGATCCCGGCCGGACCGGGCGCGGTCACGTGGACGAGGTCGTATGAGCCTTCGGCCAGGGTCTCGACCAGATCCGGCAGACCAGGGACACCGAGAGTCATCCCCTCGTAGAAGGGGATCTCCAGCTCGGCGGCTGCCGGTAGGCGCCGGTCGACGCCGGGGTCGGTGCCGACGATGTCGACCTCGAAGCCGGGGACGCCGCGCTCGCGGATCTGTTCGATCGTGTGGGTGACGCCGTGCATCGAGCCGATCCCGTCGGCGATCACCGCCACCCGCCGGCGCTCGCCGCGGCGGTCGCGAAGCTTCGTCTTCTCGGCGCCGAGGAAGGCAGTCGCCGGGGCGTAGGGGATCGCGGGAACAAGGGCTCCGAAGAGCCCCTGGACGGCGCCCTGAAGGTCGCCACCGGCGACCGCCGCGGCGCCTCCGTCGACAGCGACCCGCAACCCACGGTCGTGGCGCCGCCGGGCACGGCGGTAGAGATCGGCATGGGAGAACTCGTCAGCTTGCAGATAGGCGATCAGCTCAGAGCCACGCTGCTCGATTCCAACCCCGACGAGCCAAGCCTCCAAGAGCGCCCGAGCGTCCTCGGGTCCCACATCAGCAGCAATCTTCCCCCCACGGGCAGCCCCCTCCCGAATAACCCGCTCAGCCATCTTCAGGACAGCCGCGGGATCGGGGCCGGCGCTCGCAGGGACGGAGGAGAGTCCCTCGCCGGACCCTCCCCTCTGTTGTCCGCCGAGGGACTCTCCTCCGTCCCCCAACGCCCGCGTGGCGAGCGCCATAGCCGCATGAGCCCACTTCGCCGCGCTGCCCTGTTCCCCACCCGCTTCGGCATCCCCCCGCTGCAGGTGGGCGAGAAACTCTTCCGGCGTCGCAGCATCGGGCACCTCGGTGAAGGTGCGACCGATGTCGACGCCGGCATGGTCGTCGGAGCCGCCGATCCCGATGCCGCCCTGGGTCTCGACGTAGACGGCGGCGGGCATGTTCAGCTCGGCGGCCCGAGAGCCGTTGCGGACCTCCCAGATCGGAAACAGCTCCGCCAGTCGCCGCCGGTGCCGCCTAGTCAGCGGCGTGGCGACGTTGAAGAAGGGATGCGCCAGGGCGCAGGCGATCCGATGGTCGTGAAGGTAGGAGGCGCAGGCCTCGACATCGCCGGAATGTGCCTGCAGCCACTGGTGGTCTCCGGGAGTGATCCCGTAACAGAGGACGTGAACCGCCTGGGGCTCGCCGGCGAAGCGGGCGGTCAGCTCCTCGGAGACGAAGCAGTCGGGACGATCGGCGAGCTCGAGGCAGCCGTCGATCGTGTCGTGGTCGGTGATCGTGACGAAGTCCATACCTCGCCGCTTGGCCAGCTCGTAGACCTCCTGGGGAGGGGTAGCGCACTCGGGCAACCCCAGCGAGCGCTGTACCCCCAGCTTCGAGTACTGCGACGCGGTCGAGTGGCAATGCATGTCAACACGGGAAGTCATCGGTGCTCTCCCTATTTCGAGTTCCTTTTCACCCACAGAGTTCGCGATCGGATGGCGCGATATGTGAAAAGGCGGATAACGCACAACGCGCCGCCAGGTGCACTCACCCCGGCGGCGCGTGTGTTGACTGATCGCTTGGGGAGAGTCGCTACAGACCGGCGACCGCTTTCAGCCCTGCCTGTTTGACGACCTTGGGCAGCGGAGCGAAATCGAGCGCCGCGCCGTATTTCTGGCCGATGGTGAGGCAGTAGTTGGCGAACTGCGCCAGGAACCCCTTCTGCGGAGCGTCCCGGGGGACGATCATGTAGGTGAAGGTCGAGATCGGGTACGCGATCGTCGCCTTCTTTGGGGGGTTGGTGATGCTGACGGTGTTGCTCGAACCGAGCGCCTTCACGGTCGAAGCCGCGCTGGCGATGTTGGGAATGTTCGGCAACTCGTAGTTCCCGGCCAGATTCTGGATCGCGGCGGCGTGAACGCCGGCGGCGATCAGGTAGTAGGCCGAGATGTAGCCGATCGCACCCGGGGTTTTGGTCACCGTCGCGGTGACGCCGGCGTTGCCTTTGGCACCGACACCGGCTTTCCAGCCGACGGTGGTCGCGTAGCCGACTTCGTTCTTCCAGGCGCTGCTGATTTTCGACAGGTAGTTGGTGAACGCGTAGGTGTCACCGGAGCCGTCGCTGCGGAAAACCGGAGTGATGGTCAGGCCCGGGAGTTTGACTCCGGGATTGGCCGCCTTGATCTTCGGGTCGTTCCACTTGGTGATCCGCCCGAAGTAGATCCCGGCGAGCAGCTTGCCGGTCAGCTGGAGCTTCTTGACTCCGGGGATGTTGTAGCCGACGCCGGTTGCCGAGAGGGCCCACGGAATCTGCACGCAGTCGCGGCAGGCGGAGGCCTGTTCGGGGGTCAGCGGCGCGTCGGAGGCGCCGTAGTCGACGGTGCGGGCGGTGATCTGGGCGATCCCCGTCCCGGAGCCGACCGCCGAGTATTTGACGGGGATTCCTTCCTTGATTTCGAAGTTGGTGATCCAGTTCGCCATCAGCGGAGCAACCAGCGTCGAGCCGGCTCCCGTGAGGCCGGCGGCCGAAGCGGCGGCGGGGCCGACCGAAGCCGTACCGCCAACCAGCGCGACCGTCGCGATCAGCGCAGAGAGCAACCTATTCCGAAGCAATGCGGGTCCTTTCGAGTTCGATTTCACACCCGCAGCCTGTCCGCAACAGTTCGCGAAATTGTTTCAATCCCGTAAACCCTGGAAGTAACAACACTGTTACAAGAGCGCCAGAGTGACTGCCTACGCTGGCGCGCTATGGCCACGACCGCCTCCCCCACCGTCCGGGTCGGCCGCGGCGCCCGGGTCAGCCCGCTGCGCCGACGCTTCGACCGGGTCGCCGACCGGGCGCTGTTCGGGATCTGCCTGCTGGCGGCGCTGATCGCCGGGGCGACGATCCTGCTGGTCGGCTACCAGGTCATCCACGGGGCCTCGCCGGCAATCTCCAAGTTCGGCTTCGCCTTCGTCTACGAAACGACCTGGCAGCCGAACTTCGGGGTCTTCGGCGCCGGCTCGGTCCTCTTCGGCACCGCGGTCACCTCGACCTTCGCGCTGTTGCTGGGCGGCCCGGTCGCGATTGCGATCGCGCTCTTCCTCACCCTGCTGGCTCCCGGCAGGGTGCGCGGCGTGATCGGCCCGCTGGTCGAGCTGCTGGCGGCGATCCCCAGCGTCATCCTCGGCTTCTGGGGCCTACTCGTCCTCGCTCCCTTCGTGCAGTGGAAGCTGGAGCCGTTCCTCCACAGCAACCTCGGCTTCCTGCCGATCTTCGGCACCCAGCAGACGACCGGGCTCAGCGTCTTCACCGCCAGCCTGATCCTGACGATCATGGTGATCCCGATCATCGCCTCGATCTCTCGCGACCTCTTCCAGTCGGTCCCGCCGGAGCTGCAGGACGGCGCCAGCGCCCTCGGCGCCACCCGCTGGGAGGTGGTGCGCGGGATCGTTTTGCCGACCACCGCCTCCGGGGTCGTCGCCGCCTGCCTGCTGGGGCTCGGCCGCGCCCTCGGCGAGGCGATCGCGGTCTCCCAGGTGATCGGCGCCGGCTCCGAACTCCACGCCTCGCTATTTGAACCTGGCGACACCCTGGCCTCGCGAATCGCGCTGCAGTTCCCCGGGGCGCTGACCGAACTGCACAAGGCCTCGCTCTTCTATCTCGGCGTGATGCTGCTGGCGATCGGACTCGCCTCGAACCTGATCGCCCAGTGGGTCGGCCGCCGCTTCGCCTATGCCGGGACGGTGGCCAAGTGAGCGCCGGCCCCGGCTTCGACCCGGCCGCGCCGCTGTCGGCGAGCGGCAATCTGCGCCGCCGCCAAGCGGTCAGCCGGGCTGCCGAGATTGCTGCCACCGCGGCGGCCGTCGCGGCGATCGCGGTGCTGGCGCTGATCGTCTACACCGTCGTCTCCCGCGGCGCCAAGGCGATCGACCCCGACTTCATCTTCACCGGCTATCCGACCGGGGTCGGGCCGATGCTGCTGGGGACGATCGTCATCGCCTTGGTTGCCACCGTGATGGCGATGCCGATCGGGGTCCTGATCGCGCTCTTCCTCACCGAGTACGCCACTTCCCGCGCTGCCGGGCCTCTGCGCCTGACCCTTGATCTGTTGAACGGCATGCCCTCGATCATCCTCGGCCTCTTCGTCTTCGCCCTTCTGGTCGACCACAAGCAGCAGTCGGGGTTCGCGGGGGCGGTGGCGCTGGCGATCATCGAGCTACCGCTGATCGCCCGCGGCTCCCAGGAGGTCCTGCTGCTGGTGCCGAACAGCCTGCGCGAAGCCTCCGACGCCCTCGGAGTCGCCCGCTGGCGCTCGGTCCTGACCGTGGTGCTGCCGACCGCGCTCGGCGGGATCGTCACCTCGACCGTGCTCGCCGTCGCCCGCGCCGCCGGCGAGACGGCGCCGCTGATCCTCGCCAGCTCGGTCTTCGACCCCAAATCCTTCTCCGTCAACCCCTTCGAACCGATGCCGAACGTGCCGGTCTGGATCTACAAACTCTCCGAAGAAGGCAACCCCGAAGGCTTCACCGAAGCCTGGGGGATGTCGCTCCTGCTGGTCGCATTCATCCTCTTCGCGAGCCTCGGCGCCCGGGCGCTGCTGGCCCGCAGCAAACGAAAGCTGAGCTCATGACCCAAGCCGTTCCCTCCCGCCTGCGAATCCGACCCGGCGACGCTGCCACCGCCGCCGCGACCGCTCCCGCCCTCGCCGCCCCCCAAGCTCCCGAACACGTCTTCGAGGCCCGCGACGTCTCGATCTTCTACGGCGCCAAGCAGGCGCTCGCGGGGGTCAACCTCGGCATCCGGCACGGCCAGATCACCGCCCTGATCGGCCCCTCGGGCTGCGGTAAGACGACCTTCCTGCGCAGCCTCAACCGGATGAACGACTCGGTCGGCGGCTTCCGGATCGAGGGTTCGGTCCTCTACCACGGCCACGACATCTACGGCGACAAAGTCGACAGGGTCGAGGTCCGCCGCCGGATCGGGATGGTCTTCCAGAAACCGAACCCCTTCCCCAAGTCGATCTACGACAACGTCGCCTGGGCGCCGCGCAACCTCGGGTTGCGGCGCGGTCTCGACGAGCGGGTGGAGGAGGCCCTGCGTGGCGCAGCCCTCTGGGACGAGGTCAAGGACCGGCTCAAGGACAGCGCCCTGGGCCTCTCCGGCGGCCAGCAGCAGCGGCTCTGCATCGCCCGTGCGATCGCGATCGAACCCGACGTGCTGCTGCTCGACGAGCCGGCCTCGGCCCTCGACCCGATCGCCACCCAGGCGATCGAGGAGCTGATGCACAGCCTCAAAGGCCGCTTCACGATCGTGATCGTCACTCACAACATGCAGCAGGCGGCGCGCGTCGCCGACCGCACTGCCTTCTTCAGCCTCGAGACCGCCGGCCCGAAGCCGGTCGGGACCCTGATCGAGGTCGACGCGACCGAGAAGATCTTCGCCTCGCCGCAGGACCCGCGGACGCGGGACTACGTCAGCGGCCGCTTCGGGTAAAGCGCGCCGCTTCGCGGCGCAGGCGGCGCTCAGCGCTTGAGGATCTCCTCGCCGGAGACCTCGGCGAGGAGCGGCCGGCCGCACTGCCAGCAGAAGGTGGCGCCGGTCGAGTGCGGGGCGCCGCAGCCACCGCAGGTGCCGGCGGCGCCGGTCTGCTCGGTGCGCAGGATCCGCTCCACCTCGCCCAGTTCGGCGTCGGCGTCTTGCAGCAGGACCGCCCGCTTGACGATCACCTCGACGTCGATGCTGTTGCGGACCACCATCTCGTAGACGAGGCCGCCGAGGTCCCACTGCAGCTCGGCCACCCGCGCCGCCAGCTGCTCGCGGCGCCGGGTGAGGTCGACGCCTTGGTCCTCGCCGGGGGTGGGGCTCATTCGAAGAAGGTCCCTTCGAACTTGCCGTTCTTGCCGCAGCCGGCGGTGCTGGGATCGCATTCGCCGCCCAGCTTCTGTTCGGGCGGGGCGATCTTCACGCCGGGCGCCGGTTCGTAGACTTCTTCGGTCGCCTTGCTGGCGCCGCTCGAACCGGTCGATGCCTTCTCCTTGGCCTTGTTCACGTTCGCCGATTTCGGCTGCTTGCCGCCCGCTTTGGAAGCGGCCGCGTTGCCGCCTCCCGAAGCGGTGCTCGCGGTTTCGGCGCCGCCGCCGACGCGGATGATCTGCGGCGCGGGAGCGGCGGCGTTGCTCGAGTCGCCTCCCGACTGCCCGATCAGCACGCCGACCCCCATCGCCAGGACCAGGGTCGCCACCGCGGCGACCATCGAGGCGTTGGCGGAGAGCAGCCGGCGGCGGCTCGAGGGCGGCGGCGGGGCCGCGGCCGCCTGCGGCTGGGCCGGCCGCCGGGAGGCCTCCATGAACTGGACAGCGTCCATCACCGGCAGGCGAGGATCGCCGCGGCGCTGCCCGCAGTGCAGGCAGTAACGCTGGTCTGCGGCGAGCTGAGAGCCACAGCTGGGACAGGCATCGGACACGCGAGCATCATCAGGTCGCGCCGCGGCGCTGTTGTTGAAGAGTTGTAAAGAGAACCCAGGATTTTCACAACCGCGTAACCGTGAGCGGAAATACTCGCGCCGTGCCCTCACCCCGCGCCCTGGCCGCCGCCGTGCTGCTGATGCTCGCCCTCGGAGTGATCGTCGGCTCGGCGACCAAGCCCTTTGCCCGCAACGCCGGCGCCAGCACGATCCTGGTCGAATCCCCGCAGCCGCCGGCCGAAGAAGAAGCAACCGCGGAACCGACCGGCGCCGAACCGGAACCCGAAATCGGCGGCGAAGAAGCCGCGGAACCCCTGGCCAGCACCTCGGCGATCCCGCTGGAAACCCCGACCGTGGAAGAACCGCTGAAAAGCGAACCCGAACCGCCTGCCGTTCCGGTCGAAGAAGAACTCCCCACCGGCCTGCCGGAAGTCAAACACGTATTCCTCGTCGTGCTCAATCCAGCTGGCTATGAAGCGACCTTCGGGCAGACGGCGACCTCACCGCTGCTGAAGGAAGAGCTGTCGGCCCAGGGCGAGCTCCTCAGCAACTACTACGCGGTCGCCAGCAGCCCGCTGGCAAACCAGATCGCGCTGCTCAGCGGCCAGGGCCCGACCCCGGCGACGGCCGCCGGCTGCCCCACCTACAGCGACGTCCTCCCCGGCACCGAAAGCCCGGAAGGCCAGGTGACCGGAGACGGCTGCGTCTACCCGGCGACGACCAAAACCCTGATGGGTCAGTTGAGCGAAGCCGACCTGAGCTGGAAGGCCTACCGCGAAGGGGCAGAAGGCTGCCCCAGCCCGCCGCCCGACGCGACAAACCCGTTCCTCTACTTCCACGCCACCCTCGAAGATCCGAAATGCGCCGGATCGGTCGTCGGCCTACCCCAGCTCACCACCGACCTGAAAGCCCCGGCCGACAAATTCCCGGCCCTGGCCTACCTCTCCCCCGCGCCCGAAACCCCGGCCGACAAATACCTCGAACTGGTCATCCCCCAGATCAAGGAATCGCTCGCCTACAAAGACGGCGGCATGATCGCGATCACCTCGACCGAGGCGCCGCAGGACGCCGAAGCGCCGGACACCAGCAGCTGCTGCATCAGCCCGACCTATCCCAACCTCCCCGCGCCACCCACCGAAGCGCCGGCGACCGGCCCGGTGAAGCCGACCGGGGGCGGCGGCCGGGTCGGCCTCCTCCTCATCTCCCCCTTCGTCGAAGCCCGCACCACCAGCGAGACCTACTTCAACCACTTCTCCCTCCTGGCGACGATCGAGGAACTCTTCAGCCTCGAAAAGATCGGCTACGCCGCCGAACCGGCAATCACCGGCTTCGACGAATCGATCTTCAACGCCGCCGGCTGAGAAGGCGGCAATTTCGGGAGAACCAGCGGGCCTGGAGGGGAGAGTTTCCCCAGGGGGCTTCTTGACTCGGCGTGTCGGAGCGAGTCGCACGCAACATCATCCGCAGCCTCATCGCGATTGCCCTGGGAGCAGCGCTCCTCGGTTCCGCTCTGTCGCCGGCACCGGGCGATCTGCCGGCGCCCGCCCTCGGCCAGTCTGGCCTCTATCGCCTGGAGATCGCGCTGCTCGTCTCTACGGCTGCCTGCCCCTGGTCACTCCCGCCTTCTCGGGACTGGCCTCGGGACGCCTGCCGATTGAGATCTCCACCCGGGGGGCCAAATTTGCGGATGGGGCCAATCGGGCGGTTGACCAGGGCGAAATGACGATCAACGAGCTGGAAGAGGTCGTTGAGCGCCTCGAGGTGAGCCTGGCTTCGGCCTCGAGCCGGGTCGATCAACTCGAAGAGCGATGTGACAGTAAATGACAGGGGGTAATTTCGGATAATGGACAAGGCCGAACAGCGCAAGCTTGCGGAACAACTCGCCAACGGCTCCGACCTCCTGGACTTCGAGACGGCTCTCGAAATTGTCCAGTGGCGACCCGACGAAGCTCGCCAGATCCTGCAAACCCGGGCCGACATGCGGCGGCGGAGACGAGAACGAGCCCGCCTTCGCGAGCAGCGCAAGCGCGCCTACATCGAAGACTTCGGCTAAGCCGCGACGCGCTCGGTCGAGCCGTTGATGCTGCCGTTGAGGAGGTCGAGGATGACTCCCTCGCGGAGGCCGCCCTTGCCGATCTGCAGGGGCTGGCCGAGGAGGTCGGAGAGCTTCTCGAGGAGGAGTACGCCGGTCGGGAGGATGCGGACCCGGGTGGGGTCCAGCTCGAAGCGGCGGCCGACATCGGCGGCCGGGTCGCCGCAGAGGACGCGGATGCCGCGCTCCAGGGTCTCGTACTCGAGCACGGCGCCGACCAGACGGCGCAGCGAGGTGGCGGAGCCGCCGACCGCGACGGCCTGGGCCGGGCGCTCGATCTCGACGCCCTCGAAGATGTCCTCGATGCGGTCGCGCGTGCGGCGGATTTCCGCCGCCGACGGTGGGTCGGAGGAGAGCAGCTCGTCCGCCAGGTTGCCGGAGCCGACCGGCCAGGACTGGACGCTCTGCACCCCGTCGGGCACGGTGCCGAGGATCACCTCGGTCGAGCCACCGCCGATGTCGACGACGCCGATCAGACCCTCGGCCGGGTGCCCCAGGGTCTTGGTGGCGCCGAGGAAGGAGAGCCTGCCCTCCTCCTCCTCGGAGAGGATCTCGATCGGGACGCCGGCCGCCGTACCGACCGCGTCGGCAACCTCATCGCCGTTCTTCGCCTCGCGAACCGCCGCCGTGGCGACGGCGCGGATCTCCTCCGCGCCCAGCTCCTGGGCGAGCCGCACCTGGGTGGCGACGACCTCGCCCACCTCCGCGGTTTTCTCGTCGGCGATCCGCCCCTTCTGGACTGCCTTCCCGATCCGCGTATAGGCCCGCTGCTCCATCACCTTCTTCAACTGCCCGTCGACAGGCTCCGCAACGAGCAATCGCGTCGTGTTGGACCCAATATCTATGGCAGCGCAGAGCGTCATCGGCGTAGACCCCGCATGTTCTCAGGCAGCCCGGATCTCACGCGTTCAGTGCGCTGCTCAGCGCTTGAACCGATCGGCGCGGGAGGGGACTCCGAGCATCCAGCGCAGGAGTCCCCTCCCGCGCGCCAGCGCTCAAGAAGGATGCGACGCGTCCTCGAACTCCCGAAACAGCCCGGTGACGACGAAGGCGACCTGCTCACCGATGTCCACCGCGTTGTCCCCCACCCGCTCGATCGCCCGCGCCGCCAGCAGCATCGTCATCGCCCACTCGCGCCGGTCGATGTCGTCGCCGATCGCCAGGGCGAGGACGAAGCACTCGCGGTTGAGCTCGTCGACGAAGTCGTCGCGTCGCACCAGGTCGCGCGCCATCTCCACGTCCCGCTCCTCGAAAGCCCGCTTCGCCTGCACGATCAGGGTCCTGGTGTGGGCGCCCATCTTGAGGATCAGTTCGATCATCTCTGGATCCACGGGGGCGTAGTTGCCGGTCAGTGGGATCACCTTGCAGACGTTCACGCACTGGTCGCCCATCCGCTCGATGCTCTTCAGCACATGTAGGAGGGCAGAGATCAGCCGCAAGTCGGTCGCCACCGGCGACTGGGTCGCCAGCAACGTGATCAGGCTCTGGTGCACCTCCAGGTAGCGGCCGTCGATCCGGTCGTCGTCGGCGATCACCACCTGGGCCAGCTCGACGTCTTGGTTCTCGACCGCTTCCATCGTCCGCGCCAGCGCCGTGGCGACCATGTCCAGGCCCTCCAGGGCGCTCGACTCCAGGCGAGCCAGCTCCTCCAGGTACTCCGCTCGTGCTATTTCCGGCATCGTCCGTCCCTTCCTCAGCCGAACCGGCCGCTGACGTAGTCCTCGGTCGCCTGCTGCGAGGGGTTGGTGAAGATCGCCTCGGTCGCCCCGACCTCGACCAGCTTCCCGGGCTTGCCGGTTTCGTCGAGGTTGAAGAAGGCGGTGACGTCGCTGGCGCGCGCCGCCTGCTGCATGTTGTGAGTGACGATGACGATCGTGTAGCGGCTCTTCAGCTCGGCGATCAGGTCCTCGATCGCCAGCGTCGCCAACGGGTCGAGGGCCGAGCAGGGCTCGTCCATCAGCAGCACCTCCGGCTCGACCGCGATCGCCCGGGCTATGCAGAGCCGCTGCTGCTGGCCGCCCGAGAGGCCGGAACCCGGCTTGCCGAGGCGGTCCTTGACCTCTTCCCAGAGATGGGCGCCGCGCAGCGAGCGCTCGACCACCTCGTCCTTACGCGACTTCGGGATCCGGCCGGAGTTGAGGTTGAGCCCGGCGGCGACGTTGTCGTAGATCGACATCGTCGGGAACGGGTTGGGCGACTGGAAGACCATCCCGATCAGCCGCCGCACCTGAACCGGGTCGACGCCCTTGGCGTAGACGTCCTCGCCGTCGAGGGTCACCTCGCCCCCGACCCGCGCCCCCGGAGTCAGCTCGTGCATCCGGTTGAGCGAGCGCAGGAAGGTGGTCTTGCCACAGCCGGAGGAGCCGATAAGCGCCGTCACCTTGTTCGGCGCAACCGTCATCGTCACGTCATCGACCGCTTGGAAATCGCCGTAGTAGAGATTGACGCCGCGGGCCTCGATCGTCTTTGCCCCGCGCTCGGTCCCCTGCGAAGGCTCGGTCCCGGTCCCCACTGCACCAGAGGGTTTGAACATCTCTTTTTTGCTCCTTGCCTCCACTGGCTCAGCGGATCTCGGTTTTGTAGCGTCGGTAAACCAGGCGCGCCGCGATGTTCAGCAGCATCACGATCGCGATCAGGGTCAGCGCCGCCGCCCAGGCCTTGTCATAGGCCGCCTGTTTGAACACGCCCGGCGAGCGATACTCGTTGTAGGCGTAGACGGCGAGGTTCTGCATCCGACCGTGGAACGGATCGGAGTTCATCGAGTCGACCACGCCGGTCGTCACCAGCAGCGGCGCGGTCTCGCCGACGATCCGGGCCACCGCGATCATCACCCCGGTGACGAGGCCGGCGAAGGCGGTCGGCAGGACGACCTTGGTGATCGTCTTCCACTTCGGCGTCCCCAGCGCGTAGGCCGCCTCGCGCAGATGGTTGGGGACGATCTTCAGCACCTCCTCGGCGGAGCGGATCACGATCGGGATCATCAACACCGAGAGCGCCACCGAGCCCATCACCCCGAGCCGGATGCCCGGGCCAAGGAAGAGCTCGAAGAGCGCGTAGGCGAAGAGCCCGGCGACGATCGAGGGGATCCCGGTCATCACGTCGACGAAGAAGGTCAGGGCACGGCGCAAGCGGCCTTCCCCGTACTCATTGAGGTAGATCGCGGCCATGATCCCGATCGGGACCGAGATCACGCTGGCCACCCCGGTGATCACCAGGGTGCCGACGATCGCGTGGGAGGCGCCGCCGCCTTCGCCAACCACCCCGCGCGCGTCCTCGGTGAAGAAGGCGAGGCTGAGGCCCGGGATACCGCGCTTGGCGACCTCGAAGACGAGCGAGATCAGCGGAATAAGCGCCAGCACGAAGGCCGCCGCGATCAGCGCCGTCATCGTCACGTTGACCGCGCGGCGGCGCCAGCTGAGGCCACCGCCGGCGAGAAGCGTGCTGGGCCGGGTGAGGGTCGCGCTCTCCATCGCTATTCGTGGTTCTGGCGGGCGATCACGGCCCGCGCCGCCATGTTGGTTACGAGGGTGATCGCGAACAGCACCAGGCCGGTGGCGATCAGGGCGTTGATCGCCAGGCCCGAGGACTCGGGGAAGTTGAGGGCGATGTTGGCGGCGATCGTCGAGGGATTCGCCTGGCTGATCAGGTTGAAGCTGACGGCGCCGGAGACCGAGAGGATGATGGTCACCGCCATCGTCTCGCCGAGGGCGCGGCCGAGGCCGAGCATCGCGCCGCTGATCACCGAGGACTTGCCGAACGGCAGGACCGTCATCTTGATCATCTCCCAGCGGGTGGCGCCGAGCGCCTGAGCGCCTTCCATCAGCTTGCGCGGCGTCTGCGAGAAGACCTCGCGGGCGACGGCGGAGACGATCGGCAGGATCATCACCGCGAGGACCAGACCGGCGACGAGCATCGTCCGTCCGGTGGCCGAGGCCGGCCCTTCGAAGATCGGGATCCAGCCGAGCTTCTCTTCCAGCCATTTGAGCACCGGCACCGCCGCCGGGCCGAGGACGAAGATGCCCCAGAGGCCGTAGACAATGCTGGGGATCGCCGCCAGCAGGTCGACCAGGTAGCCCAGGGTCAGGGCCAGCCGCTGCGGCGCGATGTGGGTGATGAAGAGGGCGACGCCGACCGCCAGCGGGACGGCGACGAGCGCCGCGATCGCCGAGGCCAGGACGGTGCCGAAGGCAAGCGGCGCGGCGTAGTCGATGAAGCTCTTGCCCTCCGGCAGTTCGGAGGCGGCGGCGGTGAAGGCGGGGTAGCCCTCGGAGACGAGGAAGATCGCGACCCCCGCCAGCAGGGCCAGGATCGTCACCGCGGAGACCACCGCGGTGCGGGAGAAGATGCGGTCGCCCCGGCGGCGGCGCCCTCCGGACGCCGCCGCCAGCAGTTGACCTGCGTTGGTCGTGGTGTCGACCTGGGACACGTTCTCCCTAGCCGGCTTCGATCGCTTCGATGGCCGGGGTCACCTTCGCGGTCAGAGCCGGGGAGAGCGGGGCCGACCCGGCCTGTTCGGCGGCCAGTTCCTGTCCTTCGGGGCTGACGACGTATTCCAGGTAGGCCTTCACCGCGGCCGCTTCATCGGCCGAGTCGTACTTGGTGCAGGCGATCAGGTAGGAGGTGAGGACGATCGGGTAGGTCCCCTCCGATTCGGTCTTGCGGTCGAGCTTGTAGGCGATCGTGTACTTGCCCGGGCTCAGTTCCTTGTCGATCGAGGACTCCTCGAGCACCTTCGCCGCGGCCTCCGGGGTCGGTTCGGCGTATTCCTTGCCGACTTTGACCTTGGCGATGCCGAGTTCGCCGGCCTGGCTGGCGTCGGCGTAGCCGATCGCGCCTTCGCCGGCGGCGACGGCTTCGACCACACCGGAGGTGCCGGAGGCTGCTTCGCCGCCCTTGACCGGCCAGTCGCCGCTGACTTCATAGGTCCAGACGCTGGGCACGACCTCGGAGAGGTATTCAGTGAAGTTCTCCGTGGTGCCCGACTCGTCGGAGCGGTTGACCGGGGTGATGCGGGTGTCCGGCAGTTCGGCGCCGGGGTTGTCGGCGGCGATCGCCTTGTCGTTCCAGGTGGTGATTTCCTGGTTGAAGATCTTCGCCAGGGTTTCCGGATCGAGCTGGAGCTCTTCGACGCCCGGGAGGTTGTAGATGATCGCGATCGGCGAGATGTAGTTCGGGACCTCGATCAGCTGGCCGGGGGCGCAGCGCTTTTCGGCTTTGGAAAGTTCGTCTTCTTCGGTCGACAGGGCGGCGTCGCTGCCGGCGTAGGAGACGCCGCCGGCGATGAACTGTTCCCGCCCGCCGCCGGAGCCAACCGCGTCGTAGGAGATCGTCACGCCCGAGTTCGAATTCTCGAATTCGGCCAGCCAGGCTTCCTGGGCGGCCTGCTGCGCGGTCGAGCCGGCGCCGGCGATTTCGCCCGACACTTCGCTCGACGGTGCGCCGCCGCTGGTTCCGGTTTCGTCGCTGCTGCCGCAGGCGGCAATGCCGACCGCGAGGATCGCCGCGGAAACGACAACCGCGAGCCACTTAGAGCTAGTCACTCTTTCTCCTTCTCGTTGTTCACCACAGTTGGCGCCAGCGTCGCAGCGGCCTTGACCCAGCTTGTTACGTCGCTGTGTCGAGGTTGTAAAAAAGATGTAAAAGCGCCGAGAAGTGGCGCCACAACTCAGCCCTCAGGCGAGAAGCGGTAGCCGATCCCGTTATGGGTGTAGATCAGGCGCCGGTCGGGCAGTGCCTGGCCAAGCTTGGCCCGCAGGCGGCTGACGTAGACGTCGACCGAGCGGTCGTCGCTGCGCGGCCGGCCGCCCCAGACCTCGGCGAAGAGCTCCTCGCGGGTCATGATCCGCTGCGGGTGCTCGGAGAGCGTGACCAGCAGCTGCAACTCGCGGACGGTGAGGCTCAGCGGGCGTCCGTCGACGAGCGCCGCATGCTCCTCGGGCTTGATCTCCAGCCGTCCCATGCGTGCGAGCATGGCGGCAGGCTAAGCAGGCGCGGTTATCCGGCCGTAAAACTGTTGTGAACGGCTTGTGAAGGCGGGTCGGTCTGCGGCTCGCCCTGTGGAAGCGGCGCGGCGACGTCCTGCTCGGGCGCCGCGCCGATCTCCTCGGTGAGGATCCCGGCCGGTTCGGGGTCGAAGCGGTAGCCGATCCCGAAGTGGGTGTGGATGTATGTCCAGCTCGGCGAGAGGCTTTCCAGCTTCTTGCGCAGCTTGCGAACGAAGACGTCGACCGAGCGGTCGCCGTGGGCCATCGCGTAGCCCCAAACCCGCTGGTAGATTTGCTCGCGCTCGAGCACCTGGCCGCGCTCCTCGGCGAGCAGGTAGAGCAACTCGAACTCGCGCCGGGTGAGGTCGAGGGCGACGTCGCCGACGAAGGCCTGAAAGCGGTCGGGCCGGATCTCCAGCTCACCGGCGGCGAGCGGCGCGGCCTCGTGCTCTTGGCGGCCGCGACGGCGGCGGCGCGAGACGGCTTCCAGGCGGGCAAGCGCCTCCTCGGGATGGCAGGGCTTGGTCATCCAGTCGTCGGCGCCGAGGCGCAGGCCGCGGACCCGCTGGGCGACCGTCGCGCGGCTGGTGCAGACGACCAGGCCGAGGTCGGGCAGCATCGAGGCCACCCGGTCGAGGTACTCCCAGGCTTCGTCGCCCAGCACGGCTGGGTCGACCAGGAGCGCATTGAGCTTCATCGCGACCAGATCGCGCGGTGGCACGGGACCGGTCTTCTGGCTGAGATGCCAACCGGCCGCCTCTGCACGGCGGGCAAGGACGGTGACGAAGCCGCTGTCGGTGTCGATGACGGCGATTCGGATAGCTGCAGTGTAAGCACCCGGGACGGCGATAACCCCTGCGTTCACAGGATTTTCACAGCTGAGCACAGGCGCACCCCGAATTTGCGGCTTGAAGGGCTAGTGGATCGCGCCGGCGGCGGCGAGCACCAGGACCAGCGCGCCCAGCGCCACCCGGTAAACGACGAAGACGCGGAGCGAGTGCGAGCCCAGGTAGCGCAGCAGCCAGGCGATCGAGAGGTAGCCGGCAATGAAGGCGACCAGGGTTGCGACCACGGTCGCCCCGACCGGCGGTTCGCCGGGTTCGCCGATCTTGCGCAGCTCGAAGAGACCGCTGAGGACGACCGCCGGGATCGAGAGCAGGAACGAGTAGCGGGCGGCGTCGACCCGGTCGAAGCCGCGAAACAGGCCGGCGGAGATCGTCGCCCCGGAGCGGGAGACGCCGGGGATCAGGGCCAGGACCTGCGCCATCCCGATCGAGAGCCCGTCGCGGCCGCTCATCTCGTCCAGGTGACGGCGACGGGTGCCGTAGTGCTCGGCGGCGAGCATCACGAAGGAGAAGAGGATCAGGGCCGAGCCGATCAGGTAGAGGCTGCGGGCGCCCGACTCGATCTGGTTGCTGAAGATGACCCCGAAGATGGAGATCGGAATCGTGCCGAGGAGGATGAACCAGCCAAGCCGGGCGTCTTTGGAGGCACGGGGAATCGGCGTCCGCAGTTCGTGCAGCCAGGCCGAGGCGATCCGCCAAAGGTCGGCGCGGAAGTAGATCAGCACCGCCGCCATCGTTCCCAGCTGGATCACGGCCGTGAATCCCGCGCCGGGATCTTCCCAGCCGAGCAGGGCCGGGACGATCCGCAGGTGGCCGGACGAGGAGATCGGCAGGAACTCGGTCAGCCCCTGGACGAAGCCGAGGACGATCGCTTCGAGAGTGCTCATCGCCGCGGGAGGCTATTCGGATCGGGCCGAACGGAGCCCGAAGAGCAGACGGCGACGCCCCTCGGTGCGCTAGATTCCCGCCCGTGAAGCGCACCGCCGCAGCTCTGCTTTCGATCTGGGCCCTGATGCTGGCCGCCGCCCCGATGGCTCTGGCCGACGAGGGAGTCGGCCTCGCCGGGCCGACCACCGACAAAACGGTGACCTTCTTCTGCTTCGGCGTGATCGCCTTCTTCGCCGCGCTGCCGATCGTCCTCTCGCTGATCCAGGGCAAACTGGAGAAGCGCAAGGAACAGCGCAAGGGCGACCTCGCGCGCTTCAACTAGCCGCTTCGTCAGGAAAGCCGGAAGCCGCTGAGCAGTCGTTTCTCGGTCTCGCCCTCGACCGTGGCGACGACTTCGACCTTGCCCTCTAGCGGGGTGTCGCGGATCTTGGTCGCAAGCAGGTCGTCGACCTGGAAGATCCCGGCCGAGTTGTTGAGCTGGATCTCGATCTTGACCGGGCGCTCGTCTCCCTGGCCGATCCGCACCTCGTCGACCGCGGCGGCGGAGATCGAGTGGATTCCCTCGTGGCCGGACTCGAGCGGGATCCGGGTCCGGCCCTGGGCCATGTCGAGCGCATCTGCAACGCGAACCACCCCGGCCTCGACCGTGTAGGGCTCGCCGCGGCGGCGGTGGCCGATGATCGCGTGGAGGATCTCCGAGGCGACGACGGTCCGCTCCGGCTCTTTGTAGACGCCGGCGAGCAGGCGCTGCAGGGCACCGTTGGCGAGGAACAGCGAGTAGGCCTCGTGGTCGGCGCGGTGGATCGACATGCCGACGTCGTGCAGCAGGGCGCCGCCGGCAACGACCACCTCGGCGTCGCGGTCGCGCATCCCGTGGTCGGCGACCATCGCCGGCTCGACCCCGGCGCGGACCAGCAGCCGCAGCAGGCGTAGGGCGATGTTGAGGACGATCTGCATGTGGACCCAGCTGTGGTCCGACATCCCCAACCGCTCGGCATGGACCTGGGTCATATACCACCAGGCCCGCACCTCCTCGTCGGCGTTGACCGCCTCGAGAAAGCTCTCCAACTTGCGATTGCCGCGGCTCGGCGCCCGTACATGAGCCTCGGCGATCGCCTCTTTCGGCGGCTTGCGTTTGGGACCGCTGGGATCCGGGGCGGGAACCTGCTCCTCGTTCACGCCCCGGATCGTAGATGCGGCTCAGGCGGCGTTCGTCCTTTGTCGCCGATAGGGCTTCAAAGGACGAACCCCGAAGGGTGGTATCCGCAGATCGGCCAGGGACTGGAACCGGACTGCGAGTAGAGCAGCGCCGCCCGGTAATCCTGTTCGGCCTCGGGGGCCGCGGCGGGGTCGCCGCTGCCGCCCATCGATTCCCAGGTGCCGTAGTCGAACTGGTATTTGCCCCGGTAGCTGCCGTCAGAGGAGACCGCCGTCGGGTCGCCGCCGGACTCGCAGGAGGCGATCGATTCCAGCGTGGCCATCGAGACGCCCAGGTCCGTGAACTGTTCCTCTTCCTGGCGCTGCCTGCGCTCCGCGGCTGCCCGTTCGTCGGCGCGGATGTCGGCGGCGATCGTCTTGACCACATGGTGGAAGCGGTCGACCGGCCGCTGCAACGGCGCCAGCGTCGCCACCTCGGCCTGGCCGACGGCGGGACCGGCGGTCTGCCCCTCATCTCCGGTTGCCGCTAAAGCGACCGCCGGGAAGGCAAGCAGGATGAGCAAGATCAGGGTGAATTGTTTGCGTTTTGTGAGCAAGCGCAGAACCGTGGCGGTCCACGCACCTCTCATGTGTGGGCGCCGTCACATAGGCGCTAGCGCTCGCAACAGCGCGCACAAGCTCAGGCACGATTCACCACCAGGGCCGCAGGAATGGTCGTGATCTTGCGACTCAGACCGACTTGGCGATCAACAGCCGCAGGTCCGGCAGGTTGCGCAGCGACTTCACCTCGACCTTGCCGTAACCGCTCTCGCCCATCCAGCGGGAGACCTCGTCGACGGTGTAGGTGTCGGCGCCGGAGGTGAGGTGGAAGAAGAGGCCGAGGATCGAGGCGAGGTTGGCTTGCTTGCCCCCCGGCCGGTCGTAGAGGTCGAGGACGCAGAGCGGCGAGCCGGGGCGCAGGGATGCGTGGATGCGGCTGAACAGGGCCCGGATCTGGTCCGGCGAGAGGTGGTGGATGATGTTGAAGCAGAGGGCGCCGTCGTACTGATCGTCGTAGTCGACCTCGAACATGTCGCCGACCAGGTGGCGGACGCGGTCGCCCATCCCCGCCTCGGCGACGATCTGCTCCCCCACCGCGGCGCTGCCCGGCAGGTCGACGATCGTCGCCCGCAGCCCCTCGTGGCGGCGGCAGAGCGCCATCGAGTACTCGCCGTGAGCACCGGCGACGTCGAGCAGCGAGTGGGCGCCCCGCGCCAGCGGGATCGTCTTCGCGACTTCGGCGCTGGAGAGCCGCGCCAGCTGGTACTGGCCGCGGATGTAGGACTGCCAGTACGGATCGTCGGGCGCTTTCGCGTGCAGCTCGACGTGCTTGCCGTCGCGGACCAGGTCTTCGAGGCCGGCGTACCAGTCCCAGTACTCGTAGGTGTCGGCGAGGAAGTCACCGATGTAGGTGTCGGAGCGCGGGTCGAGCCAGCGGTGACCGCTCTTGGTCATCTCGTAGGTCCCGTCCGGGTTCTGGCGGACGTGGCCGACCGTGGCGACCACGTCGAGGACCCGCAGCGCCCCGGTCGCCTGCAGCCCCAGATGCTCGGCCAGCTCGGCCGGATCGCGCGGCCCCTCGGCCAGCGCGGCGAGCATCCCGGTCCGCTGGGCGACCTGCAGCGAGCGCGCCACCGGCATCGAGAACAGCGCCTCGCCGACCGGCGTCGGCACTTTGCCGAGCAGCAAACCGAGCCGCTCGATCAGGCTGTCGGGGATCGCTCCGATTCGCATCGGCGGCAGCCTATCCGCGATGATCGGCGGATGGGAGACGCGCCGACCTCACGCCTGCTGCTCGCCTGTCCCGACCGTCCCGGCCTGATCGCCCGGGTCAGCGGCTTCCTCGCCGACTCCGGGCTCAACATCGTCGACGTCGACCAGCACTCCAGCGCCGAGGGTCGCTTCTTCATGCGGATGGTCTTCGACCGTGTGCCCGAGGCCGGGCGCGAGGCGCTGGAGCGGCGCTTCGCCGAGGAGATCGGCGAGCCGTTCGAGATGGACTACGAGTTCGCCGAGACCGGCCGCACGAAGCGGGTGGCGGTGATGGTCTCGCGCGAGGACCACTGCCTCTCCGACCTGCTCTGGCGCTGGCGCAACGGCGACCTCGGCGGCGAGCTGGTGACGGTTATCTCCAACCATCCCGATCACGCCGACCAGGTCGAAGCTGTCGGCCTCCCCTTCCACCACGTCTCGGTCGAGCCGGCTACGAAGCAGGAGAGCGAGCGGCGGGTGCTGGAGCTGCTCGACGGGATCGACCTCCTCGTCCTCGCCCGCTATATGCAGATCCTCTCCGACGAGTTCCTCCGCGCCCTCGCCGCGCCGGCGATCAACATCCACCACAGCTTCCTGCCCGCCTTCGTCGGCGCCGACCCCTACCACCGCGCCTACGAGCGCGGAGTAAAGCTGATCGGCGCCACCGCTCATTACGTCACCGCCGAGCTCGACGCCGGCCCGATCATCGCCCAGGACGTCGAGCCGGTCGACCACCGCGACGAGGTGGCCGAGATGATCCGCCTCGGCCGCGACGTCGAGCGCCTGGTCCTCGCCCGCGCAGTGATGGCCCACCTCGACGATCGCGTGCTGGTCGACGGCGAGCGCACGATCGTCTTCTGAGGCAAAACTGGCTGGCTGGCCAGTTTTCTGTAACCTCCGCCGCGATGGAGCAGGCGACCCTCCCCCGGCCGCGCGCCTCGCGCCGCGATCCCTTCCCGCCGGGGCCGCGCACGCCCGCCCTGCTGCAGATGGTCCGCTACGCCCGCGACCCGCTCGGCTTCCTCGCCGAGCACCAGCGCAGCCAGGGCGACATCTTCACCGTCCGCTTCCCCTACTTCGGCAAGATCGTCTACGTCGCCAGCCCCGACCTGGTCAAAGCGCTGTTCACCGGATCCCCCGCCACCTTCCACGCCGGCGAGGCCAACGCCACCGTGCTGGAGCCGGCGCTGGGGCCGAACTCGGTCCTCACCCTCGACGACGCCCCGCACATGCGCCAGCGCAAGCTGCTGCTGCCGCCGTTCCACGGCGAGCGGATCGAGCGCTACGGCGAGCTGATTGTCGAGATGACCCGCCAGGAGATGGAGAGCTGGCCGGTCGGAGAGCCGTTCGCGATGCGCCCCCACACCACCCGGATCACCCTGGCGGTGATCATGCGCGCCGTCTTCGGCGTCCACGACGAGGACCGCCTGGCTCGCTTCGAGGGGCTGATCGACGAGTTCGCCCGGCGGGTCGGGGTGATCACCTCCCTGCCGATGCTGCGCCGTAACCTCGGGCCGTTCAGCCCCTGGACTCGCTTCCTGCGCTCGCGCGCCGCGCTCGACGAGTTCATCTACGAGGAGATCGGGCTGCGCCGGGCCGAACCAGGTCACGAGGAGCGCGACGACGTCCTCTCGCTGCTGCTCGAGGCCCGCGACGAGGACGGCAACTCGATGAGCGACCAGGAACTGCGCGACGAGCTGGTCACCGTGCTCGGCGCCGGCCACGAGACGACCGCGACCGGCCTCGCCTGGGCGGTCGAGCTGCTGAACCGCAATCCGGCCGTCCTCGCCAGGCTGCGCGACTCGCTCGCCGCCGGCGAGGAGGATTACCTCGGGGCCACGGTCAAAGAGGTGCTGCGGGCCCGCCCGGTGCTGGTCGACGTCGGCCGCAAGCTGACCCAGCCGGCGACGATCGGCGGCTACGACCTGCCCGAGGGCAGCTTCGTGCTGGCGGCGATCGCGGCCCTCCACTACCGCGAGGACACCTTCCCCCAGCCGCACGAGTTCCGCCCCGAGCGCTTCCTCGACGCCAAGGCCGACAACTACGCCTGGATCCCCTTCGGCGGCGGCATCCGGCGCTGCATCGGCGCCGCCTTCGCCGAATACGAGATGCGGACCATCCTGCGCGAGTTCGTCGAACGGGCCGAGCTGCGATCGGCTCGGCCGAAGCCGGAAAAGGTGCGGGTCCGCAACATCACCCTGGCGCCGGCCAAGGACACGCGGGTAGTGCTCGACCGCCGGCTGGCCTAGGTCGAAGCGACCTCGGCCTCGGCCTGGGCGGCCTCCCACTCTTCATAAAGCTCGGCGACAGCCGCCTTCGCCTCTTCGTGGCGCTTGCTCGCCCGCTCGACCCGGCCGGGGCTGGACCAGGCGGAGGGATCGGCCAGTTCGTCCTCCAGCGCCTGCAGCTCGGCCTCGGCCTTCTCGATCCGCTGTTCCAGCCTGGCCGCCTTGCGGGCCGCTTTCTGCGCCGGCTTGGTGGCGCTGTACTTCTTGCCGCCGCCCGAGCTCGTCTTCGCCGCCGCGTCCGCCGCTGAGGCGGCCTCGTCGCGCCGCGCCTGGTACTCGGCCCAGCCGCTGGGATAGCTGGTCAGCCGGCCGCCCTCGCAAACCAACGTGCGGCCGCCGACCGCCTCCAGCAGCGCCCGGTCGTGGGAGACGAGCAGCACCGTCCCCTCGAACTCGGTCAGCGCGTCCTCCAGCGCCTCGCGGCTCTCGATGTCGAGATGGTTGGTCGGCTCGTCGAGGACGAGGACATTGGCGCCGGAGGCGACCAGGATCGCCAGCGAGAGCCGCCGCTGCTCGCCGCCGGAGATGTCGGTGAGCTGCTTCTCGACGTCGCGACCGGAGAAGAGGAAGCCGCCGAGCAGGGCCCGGCACTGGTTCTCGTTGAGGCCGGTCTCGCGCTTGGCGGCATCGAGCACGCTGCCGCTGCCGGCGGCGGTCTCGGCGTGCTGGGAGAGGTAGCCGAGCTTGACGTTGTGGCCGGTGCGGACGCTGCCGGAGGCCAGCTCTCGCTGGCCGGCGAGGGACGCGATCAGGGTGGTCTTGCCGGCCCCGTTGGGACCGACCAGGACCACGTGTTCGCCCCGCTCGATTTCAAGCTCGGCGCTGTCGAGCAGCACCCGCCCCGGCACCTCGAGCCGGCCTTTGACCAGTTTCAGCACTACCCGCCCGGGGCGCTCCGGCGGCTTGAAGTGGAAGCGCAGCAGGCGGCCGTCGCGCTTTTCGGCCAGCGGCCCGTCGCGCTTGGATTTCTCGATCATTTTCACCCGCGATTGGGCCTGCCGTGCCTTCGAGGCCTTGTAGCGGAAGCGCTCGACGAAGCGCTCCATCCGCGCGATCTCCGCCTGCTGGCGCTCGATCGCCTTGCCCAGGGCCATCTCCCGTTTCGCCTGTTCTTCGCGCCAGGCGTGCCAGGGGCCGGCGAAGAAGCGGGCGCGGCCGGCCTCGAGCTCCAGCACCGAGGTGCCGACCGCCTCCAGGAACCAGCGGTCGTGGGCGACGAGGACGACCGCCGAGTCGAGGTCCACGAGGTAGCTCTCGAGCCACTCCAGCGAGGGGATGTCGAGATGGTTCGTCGGCTCGTCGAGGAGCAGCAGGTCGGGACGGGTGGCAAGCGCGCGGGCCAGCGAGGCGCGGGTCAGCTCGCCGCCGGAGAAGGTCGAGAGCCGGCGCTCGGCCTGCTCGGAGTCGAAGCCGAGGCCGCGGAGGACTTCCAGCACCCCGTCGCGCCAACGGTAGCCGCCGCCGGCTTCGAGCCGGTGCTGGGCGGCGGCGTAGGCGGCCATCGTCTCCTCGCTCACCTCGCCTCCCATCTGTCCCTCAAGCCGCTCCAGCTCGGCCTCGGTCTCGAGCATGTCGGTGCGGCCGGCGAAGACGTACTCGCCCAGAGTCGCCTGCGAGTCGCGCGGCGGGCGCTGGTCGTGGAGGGCGACCCGGGAGCCGCGCTGCACGGTCAGCGAGCCCGAATCCGGCGCCAGCTCGCCCGCCAGCACCCGCAGCAGGGTCGACTTGCCGGCGCCGTTGCGGCCGGAGAGGGTCATCCGTTCCCGCGGCTCCAGCTTGAAGCCGACGTCTTCGAACAGCAGCTTGCCGCCGACGTAGATGTCGAGCGAGGTTGCGGTCGCGACTGCCATGCCCACCAAGGTAGGCGAGAGACGGGGGTGGGCGTACGCTTGAAGGGTGGGCTGGCCCGCTGTCGTCAGCGAGTGGGGATCGACCGCCGAGGAGCGGGCGCGGCCGTATCCCTGCGATGACTTGGTCGAGGAGCCGGCGACGGCGATGTTCCGGGCTGTCGACGTCGGCGCCCCGCAGGCGACCGTCTTCCGCTGGCTCTGCCAGCTGCGCGCCGCCCCCTATAGCTATGACAAGCTCGACAACTTCGGCCGCCGCAGCCCGCAGGAGCTGACGCCGGGGCTGGAGCGCTTGGAGCGCGGCCAGCGGATGCAGACGATCTTCCGCCTGGTCGATTTCGAGCCGGGCGAGTCGCTGACGATGCTCCACCGCGGCCGGCTCCTCGGCACCGTCGCCTGCACCTACCGGGCAAAGCCCGCCGGCGAGGAGCGCTCGCGGATCGTCGTCAAGCTCGTCTGGAAGCCGGCTCGGCGGGGGCTGCTCGGCGGCCCCGAACGGCTCGTCCTCCCGCCCGGCGACCTGGTGATGATGCGCCGCCAACTGCTCAATCTGAAGGAGTTGGCGGAGGGGACGGCGTGACCGGACCGCTGGGTCACCTAGGCGAGCTGGCGAAGGCGCGGGCGACGCGGCGCTTCAACGAGCGCGACGACCGCCAGGCGCTGGGCGAGCTCGAGGAGAGAACACTGCAACTGCCGGCGGGCCTCGAGGTCGAATGGCTCGGGGTTTCCGGCTACCGGCTCAGCTACGCGGGGAAGACCCTGTTCGTCGATCCCTACCTCTCCCGTGTGCCCTTCCGCGACCTGGTCCTGAAACGGACCGCGCTGCCCGATCCGGCCGCGCTCGATCGCTTCGTCAACGCACCGGGCGAGGTGGTCGGGGTGCTGGTCGGCCACACCCACTTCGACCATGCCGTCGATGCGCCGGCGATCGCCCGGCGCTTCGGCTGCGAGGCCTACGGCTCACGCTCGCTGGTCAACCTGATGGCGCTGCACGGCCTGGCCGAGCGAGCGATCGAGGTCCAGCCCTACCGGACCTACGAGCTCGGCCCCTTCGAGGTTTCCTTCACCCCCAGCCTGCATTCGAAGCTGCTGCTCGGGCTCTCCGTCCCCTACGACGGCGAACTCTGCTGCGACCACCTCGACTCGCTCTCGCCCGGCGCCTACCGCTGCGGCCAGGTCTGGGGCATCTCGATCGCCGTGGCCGGGGTCCGCTTCTACCACCAGGGCAGCGCCAACCTGGTTGACGAGGCGGTGCGCGAGCGCGGCGTCGACGTCTTCCTCGCTGGGGTCGCCGGCCGCAGCTTCACCGAGGACTACTGGCAGCGGATTCTGCCTCTGCTCGAACCGCGGGCGGTGGTCCCCACTCATTACGACAACTTCTTCCGGCCGCTGGGCGAGGAGATGGACTTCGTCGCCAACGTCCAGTTGGCCCGGCTGCCGGAAGAGATCGGCGCCGTCAGCCGCGACTTCGAGCTGGCGGCGCTGCCGCGCTCGGACCGCGCCTAGGTCTCGAGATTGGCGGCGATCTGCTCGACAGTACCCATCGTGCGGCGGGTGTCGACGCCCAGCAGCTTCTCGATCGCTTTCAGCTCGAGGTCGGACTCGAGCAGCCCGCCGCTCGGCAGCCAGTAGAGCTCACGACCCTCAATCGCCAGCAGATCCTCACCCGTGGCCAGCGCCAGCACCTTCTTCTTCGCCGCGGCGGTCGGCTTCTTCTTCAAAAAGGAGATCTGGAGCTTGCCCTTCGACTTCTCCACCTTCTTCGAATCGAATGGCTCACGCGCGGCAATCGCCGCCAGCTCGGCGGCGCTGCGGAGGAAGACCGGCACGTCGTAGCCGAGCCGTTCGTCGAGCTCAGATTCCACCCGCGCCGCCAGCTTCGCCTCCGCCTCCCGCTTCGGCGTCGAGAAGATCACGTTGCCGCTGGCCCGAAAGGTCGCCACCCCCTCGAATCCCATCGCCTCGAAGTGCTGCCGCAGCTCATCGTTCTTAATCCGGCGATTGCCGAGATTCATCCCGCGCAAGAAAGCGACATAGCGGTCCACCCCGTACTCGTCAGTCGGAATTTCGCCCGACAGGTGGGGCGTTCGCGTCACTGATCTGCCAGCGAAACCCCGGTCCGTATTCGAGAGCAACCCCACCAGGGGTGATCAGCTCCCAGTTGCAGGGGTCGTCAGGGGCCTCTTGCTCCGCGGGCTGAACCGCGAAGACTGCGCCACCGGCGAGACGGCATCGAAGCTCGCCGGTCTTCTCATCGATCTCAGAACCCTCGATCGTCTGCCCGATCAAGGCAGCGGGATCAAGCGGGGTCCACTCCGCATCCTGGGTCGCCAACAGCCAGAGGTCGCCATCCCGGTCCCGGACCTCGACATGCAAGATTTCCGGGTAAGCCGGTCGAGCATCGACGATTTCTCCGCGCAGTGAGCGAAGCAAACTTGCCAGAGACGCCTTTTCCGCGACTACGATCGTCATCGGTTCCATTTCCATTCTCTCAGCCAATCGAGCAGCTCGCCATAGCTCTTGTCACGCCCACGTCCCATTGACTCCTTCTCGGCATGAAAGTCATCGCTCGCCCGACGTCGCTCCTGGGGCCAGAGACCCACGGCATCACACGCTTGTTTGAACTGCGTGATGTCGCGTTTGGGGGCGATGCCCGCCTAAGCGGGTACAAGCAAAACCTCTCCCCCCTCAATGTCTGACGAACCGCACGAACCGCAGAAAGGCCTGGGCACTGCCGTTCTTGCCCTGCGAAGGGAGGCTCGAATCGATCAGGCCACGCTGGGAGAGCGCGCCGACCTGCCCCAGTCCCTGATCGCCGAAATCGAGAGCGGCAAAGCTGACCCCGCCTGGGGGGACGTGCGGCGGGTGGCCGCGGCACTGGGCGTCTCACTGGAGCGCCTCTCGGAACTGGCCGAGGAACCCGAGGACACCTGACCGCATACGCACGAACCCCCTCCGGGGAGGGGGTTCGAACTTCGTCAGTGGAGGCGCCGAGATTCGAACTCGGATCCGCGGACGCGGTGCGAGGGTGTCTACAGGTTTAGCTGGCGCTTTATTCTCGTCTCCCGGGGTCCGCGCCAGCGGGCACTGCGGGAGATAAAGCCCCTTCGATGTCCCCTTGCGGTCAGGGCGATCCGCCTGGGTAAGCCCGCATTTTGAAGCCGGTGCCCCTTCCCGCGGGCGGGGAAGGACCGACTCTCACAGCGCTTAGCTTCTAACTAAGCGGCGAGGGCGAACTCATGGTCCGCACGTATTGGTTTGTGCTGGGGTTTAACGAGGCCTCCAGCAACCTCGACCTGCAACCGTTCGCACGAGTCGACCACGTCGAAGCCTGTCGCCCCCGTGCTTGGGAATGCCTTTCGATTGTAGGGGGTAGGGCTTGACTGCCCTGTGATGATGATGGCCTTGAACGAGCGCACCTACGACGCGATTGTCCTCGGCGCCGGACCCTCCGGAGAGGTCTGTGCCGGGCGGCTCGCCGACAGCGGCTGGAAGGTGGCGATCGTCGAGCGCGACCTGATCGGCGGCGAATGCTCCTATTACGCCTGCATGCCCTCGAAGGCGCTGCTGCGCCCCGCCGACGTTCTGGCCGAGGCGCAGCGGGTACCGGGAGTGCCCACCGGCCACGGGGAGCTGGAGCCGGAGCTGGTTCTGAGCCGCCGCGACGAGGTGATCCACGACCGCGACGACTCCGGCCAACTGCCCTGGCTGGAAGAACGAGACATCGACCTCCTCCGCGGCGACGCCCGCTTCGAGGGCGAGCGGCGGATCCGGGTCGGCGAGGAGACGCTGGTCGCCGAGCGGGCGATCATCGTCGCCACCGGCAGCAAGGCGGCGATGCCGCCGATCGACGGGCTGGACACGGTCACCGCCTGGAACAACCGCGACGCGACCACCGCCAAGCAGGTGCCGGCCAGCATGATCGTCCTCGGCGGCGGCCCGGTCGGCAGCGAGCTCTCCCAGGCCTGGGCCAGCCTCGGCTGCGACGTCACCCTGGTCGAGGGAGGCGACCACCTGCTCTCGCGCGAGGAAGCTTTCGCCGGCGAGGAGGTCGCCGAGTCGCTGCGAAAGAACTTCGGCGTCGAGGTGCGGACCGGAGCGAAAGTCGAGAGCCTCGCCCCAGGTGAGAGCGGCGGTGTCGTCGCGACCCTGGCTGGCGGCGAGCGAATCGAGGCGGCGGAGATCCTGATCGCCGTCGGGCGCACCCCCCACACCGCCGACCTCGGCCTCGCCGCCGCCGGAGTCGAGCCGAACGAACACGGCTTCCTCGACACCGACGACCGGCTGCGGGTCGGCGGCCGCGAGTGGCTCTACGCGATCGGCGACGTCAACGGCCGCGCCCTCTTCACCCACATGGGCAAGTACCAGGCCTGGGTCGCGGCGGAGAACCTGCTCGGGCGCGAAGAGACCGCCGGCGCCGAAGGGCTCGGCTCTCCCCGCGTCACCTTCACCGACCCACAGGTGGCGGCCGCGGGCAAGACGCTGGAGCAGGCGCGGGAAGCCGGGGTCGACGCCCGCGCCGTCGACGTTCCCACCGACGGCACCGCCGGCGCCAGCTTCCAGGGCAAGGAAACCGGCGGCACCAGCCGCCTCATAATCGATCAGGCCAAGGAGACGATCGTCGGCGCCACGTTCACCGGCTTCGAGACCGCCGACTTCCTCCAGGCCGCAACCTTCGCAATCGTCGCCGAGGTGCCGATCGCAAAACTGAGGCACGCAGTCGCGCCCTACCCGTCGCGCAGCGAGATCTGGCTGAAGCTGCTGGAAAAGGCCGAAGAAGCCACGGGCTAAACCGTCGAGCGCGATCTCAGGTCAGCCAGCAGGTCCTCTGGGAACCCCGCCACCTGGTCGAGGTCGTCGATCATCTGGAATCCCGACAAGAGTGCCTGGCCCAGTGGGTGCCACCCTGGTCAGATGCGCCGCCGAAGATCTCGTATTGAATCACCCGTCCCCGAACCGCCTAACGCCTGGCCCGAACGACCCCACCCGAGCGATCCGACCAGCACCGTCGAGCGTTACGGCCCAATCCGAGCGGGTCGTGTTCGTTACTTGAACCGGACCCGCTTCGGCGGGAGGTGGATCCGACGGCCGTCAGCGTAGACCAGGCTCCCGCGCAGCTCCGCTTCTTCACCCGGTTCCAATTCGACCGGAACCTTGAGCGCGCCTTTCGCGCGGACGGCGCTGATCGTTCTAGATGCGGGAGCGGCGCCGCCATCGCCGAGTCGATCGATGGTGATCCTCAGCCGCGGCCAAAAGCCTTCGCCGTCGGCCGTCGGAACTTCATAGTGGACCACCGGTTCATCAGCCACCAGCGTCACCGTCTCAATACTCGGCGCGGTCGTGCTTGAGCGAGACGCGGCGAGGCTGTCCGGGCCAACATAGCTGTCGAAGCAACCGCCCGCTTCGGCTGCATAGCCAGGCGGGTCCTGCCACGATTTGTGAAAGGCCGGGCCCGTCGGGCTATCGGATTCAATCGGACTGACTTCAGCGCGGGAGTTGCCCCAGTGCCCCGGCCAGGACAGCCAGCTCGGGGCTGAGCTTTCGATTACGACGAGGCCGGGATAGGCGGAGCGTCCGCCGCCGTCGGCGTGGTCGACTTCGCCGGTCGCTTCGTAGCGGCCGGGCCACGGGTAGTTGGCATGCGAGTCGAGCCCCACGTAGACGATCGGCGCGCCTTCTTCCCCCCGTTCGATCTGTTCCATGTCGCATGACGCGGCGCCCGTGTGCTGCGACAGGATGACCGCTTCGGGTTTGTTGTGTTCGTCGAGCTGGACCACCACCGATTCCCAATCGCCTTGGTGGTGGCCCAATCCCGCGAAGTCCTTCGGGTTGTAGTAGTACCAAAACCAATACTCCAACCACCGCTTACCGCTTCCGTCGGCAAACGCCCGGCCGTAGACAGCGTCCAGGTACCCGGCCTGCTCCATGCGTTCGTTGTCCTGCTGGAAGTCTTCGTTCTCCCCGAGCCAGTCGTTGGCGTCGGCTGCCTGCCCGTTCGGATAGCTCGACCCAAGCGCGGACGGCGTCAACTGGAAGGGCAGGAAGGCAACCCCCGGCTGCGATTGCGCGAGCAGCCCAAAGTTGGGCGATTCTTTTTCAGCGTCCCCGTCCCACAGCGAGTTGGTGTACGGGTCCGCTGCTTTGTTCTGCCCGTGGAAACCGCTTTCTTCGTCCCCCCAGTTGTCGGTGATCTCGGCTGCCGAGTCAGCGAAATAGTTCTCTTCGGTGTCGTAGTAGAGCGTTGGCTCGTACCGATTCAGCAGACATCTGTTCGAGGTGGCCGACAGGTTCGACCCCGGGCAGAGGCGCGGGAGTTCCTGCAGCGCAACCGCTGGCTGCCATTCGACGTTGGACGTCACCTGGTCGCCGCACCCGGTCGGCTTCGGCCCGTTGGCGCAGCCCCAGTCGTTGCCGGGAGCCGAGAGTTTGCCTTCGCCTTCGTAGCGGAGGCCGAAGTTATTGTTGCGGAAGCGATTGCCTTCGATGGTCGGGTGTCCGGACTGCTGCACCCTTATCCCGTCGCCGCTGCTGCGCCGCAGGGTGGAGTGGGTGATCGTCGGAGATACCCCCTTGATGTTGAGCATCGGACCGCCTGAGCCCCCGTAGGCGAGTTCGACGTAATCGAGCACCGACGCGCCGCTTCCTGGTTCGAGGCTGACACCCCCCCATTCACCCCCTGCTTCTTCTTTGAGGCCGGTAAAGACGACTGGTCTCTGCGCAGATCCCAGGGCTTTCAGAGTGCCGCTGACGGTCATTTTCGGGTTGCGCAGGAACAGCCCTTCGGTAATCGTCAAACTGACCCCCGCCGGGATCGTGAGCGAGCCGTTGATCCGCACGATCGCCCCTTTGCTGTGCCAGGTCGCCGACTGGTTCAGGGTGCCAGACACCCAGATCTCGTCCGAGGCGTTGTTTTCGAGGGTGTTGTCGACGAGGTCAGGGGGGATGTCGCCGCTGTAATTGATGGCCTGGCCGGAGCTTTCGCGAATCGTGTTGCCGCCCAGCGTCAGGCCGGTCAAGCCTGAGCCGGAGATCTGGATCGAGGCGGTGCTGCCGTTTCCGCAGCGTTCGACGGTATTGCCGTGGATGCGTACGGATCCTTTTGACGTCCCCCCCGCCTGGATGATCGCAGCGCTGCTTTCGTTGCAATCCTTGATCGTCGACCCGCTGACCTCTGGGCTGCCGGCGCCGCTGAATTCGAGCCCGGGGGTTTTGAAGAGGAAGTCGTCTTCAAGCTTTGGCCCGCCGGGCCCGACCACCGCTTTGCGAACCGTCTGTTCCAGGCGCGAATGGGCGATCAGCGAGGGTTCGCCGATCGGTCCGTTCAAAGCGGGGGCACCGAAGTTGAACAGCGGCCCGCCGCCACCGCAGATGCCGCAGGAGGCAGGGGCGCCGCCGTAGGTCGCGTTAACGTGATCCAGCACGCCCCGACCAGGCGGCGCAGTGGCGGAGCCTTCGGTGAAGCGAACGCCGATGTATTCGCCCGCGACGGGGACGGTTTCGTTCCCATCCATGTTGGTGTCCCCTCCGACGGTGTCGTCGTTGAGAGAGGTGAGCAGAACGGGGTCTTCAGTCGTGCCGTCCGCCCAGAGGGTGCCGCGGATGATCATCGTCGCGTTGAACTGGGCGACCTTGACCGCCACACCAGGTTCGAGTTTCAGGATGGCTCCGGGGCCGACGGTGATCGTGTCCGAGCCGCCCATGGCCACGATGGGGAAACCGCGGTCTTTCCAGGTCGCCGATTCGGTCAGTTCCCCATTCACCCAAATCGCGTTGCTCGCGTTGCCTTCAAGAGTGTTTTCGTAGATGTCCGGAGGAATCACCGTGTTGGTCGGCGTGTTGCCGTAGGAGATCGCCTTCCCTTTACTTCCGCGGACAGTGTTGCCGCTCATCGTCACGGCGGTGCCAGGCACCGAGATGGCCGCGGTGCCGCTATTGCCGCAGCGTTCGACCAGGTTGTTGTGGATCTTCGACTGGTTGGTCTTGGCGGCGCTGCTGCTCTGCCGGATCGCCGCGGCGCTTTCCTTGCAGTCCCTGATCGTGTTGCCATCGATGTCCGCACTACCGCTGAATTCGATTCCCGACGTTTCGACGAGGAGGTTGCCAGCGACACGCGGTTTGCCGTTCAGGCTAATGGCTGCTCTGACGGTCTTTTCCAGCCGTGACTGTTCGAAGGTCGATGGCGCCGAGGTGGGTCCCCCGGAGGCCGCCGCGCCGAAGCTGAACATCGGCCCGCCGCCGCCGCACTGGCCGCAGGAGGCGGGGGCGCCGCCGTAGGTCGCGACAACGTGGTCGAGTTCGCCGCGCCCGGGCGGCGCCGTGCTCGACCCTTCGACGAAGCGGACGCCGATGTATTCGCCGGCGGCCGGCGCCGTCGCACCGTCCATATTGGTGTCGCCGTCGATCGAATCGTCTTTGATCGAGGTGAACCGGACCGGATTGTCGGCGGTGCCGGCGGCGCGCAAGGTGCCGCGGACGATCATGCTCGCGTTGAACTGGGCGATCTTAATCACCAGGCCCGGTTCCAACGTCAGCGTGGCTCCGGGACCCACCGTGATCGTGTCCGAGCCGCCCTTGCCGACGATCGGGAACCCGTGGTCCTGCCAGACCGCTGATTCCGTCAGTTCCCCGTTCGCCCAGATCGCGTTCGAGGCGTTTCCTTCCAGGGTGTTGTCGTCGATATCCGGCGGGATGATCGTGTTGGTCGGCGTGTTGCCGTATGAGATTGCCTGGCCTTTGCTTTCGCGGACGGTATTGCCGCCCATCGTGACGGCGGTGCCGTCGACCGAGATTGCCGGACTGCTGCTGTTGCCACAGCGTTCGACCAGGTTGTTGTGAACTTTGATCTGATTGGTCTTGGCGGCGCTGCTGCTCTGCCGGATCGCGGATCCGCCTTCACGGCAATCTCTGATCGTGTTGCTGTCGATATCAGGGCTACCGGCAATTTCGATGCCCGAGGTTTCCACCAGTTCGTTGTGGGATATCAACGGTTTCCCGGACAGCTTCAGCGGAGCCCGCACGGTCTTTTCCAGCTGCGAGTGTTCGAAGGTCGAGGGCGCCGAGCTGGGCCCACCGGCGGCCGCTGCGCCGAAGCTGAACATTGGCCCGCCGCCGCCGCAGAGACCGCACGAGGCGGGAGCGCCGCCGTAGGTCGCGACAACGTGGTCGAGTTCGCCGCGCCCGGGCGGTACCGTGCTCGACCCTTCGACGAAGCGGACGCCGATGTAATCGCCGGCAGCCGGAGCGGTGGCGTTTCCGTCCATGTTGGTGTCACCCTCCACGCCGTCATCTTTCAGCGAGGTGAACCGCACGGGGTTTTCCCCGGTGCCGGCGGCGCGCAGGGTGCCGCGGATGACCATACTCGCGTTGAACTGGGCGATCTTGATCGCCACGCCTGGTTCCAACGTCAGCGTGGCTTCAGGACCAACCGTAATCGTGTCAGAGCCGCCCATCGCCACGATCGGGAAGCCGTGTCCTCTCCAAGCTGCCGATTCCGTCAATTCCCCGTTCACCCAGATCGCGTTGCCGGCGTTGTTTTCCAGCGTGTTTTCGGTGATATCTGGGGGGATGACCGTATTGGTCGGCGTGTTGCCGTATGAGATCGCCTGGCCTTTGCTTTCGCGGACGGTGTTGCCGCCCATCGTGACGGCGGTGCCGGGCACCGAGATGGCCGCGGTGCCGCTATTGCCGCAGCGTTCGACCAGGTTGTTGTGAACTTTGATCTGATTGGCCTTGGCGGCGCTGCTGCTCTGCCGGATCGCCGCGGCGCTTTCCTTGCAGTCCCTGATCGTGTTGCCATCGATGTCCGGGCTACCGCTGAATTCGATCCCGACCCGGTTGGCATCAAGGGTATTCTCAGCGAGTTTCGGCTGGCCTCCGGAGACGGTTATCCCCGCCGTTTTGTTGTTGGAGACGCTCGACGCAGTCACTGTCGGAGAGCTGCCGCTGACCGCGATGCCCGTGGTGGCATAGCGGACGGTGGCATGGCTAAGTTCGGAGGCCCCGGCGCCGCTATTGAGTTTGATTCCGGACCATTCGCCTGGCCCGAGATCGCTGGCCGAGGTGAAAAGGATGGACGCTTCATTCGTCCCGAGGGCGGTGAGCGTGCCGTTGACGTTGAGGGCTCCACTCAGCTTCACCACGGTACCGGCCTGCGCTTCAACCGTGACGCCGGGTTCGATAGTCACCGACGTTCCCGTATATGGACTTCCGGCACTGGTAAGAACCATGTTGGCGGTGATCGTCGTGGGCAGGACCGTCGCCGAGGCAGAGCCCACCTGAGCGCCCAGGAGGCATCCGAGCGCCGTTCCCAAAACGGCAAGGCGCCGCATCGCATCTCTCATGTCTCTCCCCTCTGCGCCGGTGCCTCCTCGGCACAGGTGCATGTCAATGCTGCGGCTGGTTCTGCTGAGTACTCCACCCAGATATCTCTAAATCTCCGACATCTGTCAACCGCAGATGCTCCAGTCTGGACGCCTATTGGATCGGCGGATATGCCCCCAACATAAAAGCCGTCCAGAGGAGGGCCAAGAACATGCCGCTAGGGGGAGCCCCGATTCCCGGACTGAGCATCCGGGAGAGGGGTCTCCTGGGTCACCTAGACCGTCGAACGCGACTTCAGGTCGGCGAGCAGGTCCTCTGGGAACCCCGCCACCTGGTCGAGGTCGTCGACCGACTGGAAGCCGCCCAACCGCTCACGGTGGGCGAGCAGGCGGGTCGCCTGGGTGACCGAGAGGTTCTGCTCGCGCAGCTGCTCGAAGGTGACCATGTTGAGGTTGATCTGGCCGCCGGCGGCGGGACCCGGCCCGCCCTGCGGGGCGCCGAAGCTGGGCGCGGCGACGGGAGCCGGGGGCTCGGCCGCGGGCGGCTGGGGCGGTGCCGGAGGCGGCGGAGGGGTCGGCGGCCCAAACGAGTCGCTCGACGACGGTGGCGGGGTCGGCGGCGCGAAGGACTGCTCCGGTGCGGGAGGCGCCGGTGGCGGTGGCGGCACAGGGGCCGGCGGTGCCGGCGTGGGCGCCGGGGGCGCGGGCGTGAACCCCGCCTGAGCTGCCCCGCCCTGTACCGAGCGGACCGCGGCCTGCTCGGCCTCTTCGGCCCGGCGCTCGGCCTCGCGGGCCCGCTCTTCGGCCTCGGCGACGCTGCGGCGAACCTCCTCGAGGCGGCGGTCCTGGGCTTCATCCTCGGCCCGGCGGTCGGCCAGGCGCTGTGCCTCGGCGGCGCGCTGTTCGGCGGCTTTGGTCCGCTCCTCGATCTGGCGCAGCCGCTCCTCGGCGTCCCTCATTGCCTGCTCGCGAGCCTGACGTTCCTGCTCGAGCCGCTGTTCGGCGCTGTGCAGGTCGACTCCGGGCGCGCTCGGCTGAGTGTCCTGGATCGGTGGAGCGCCGGCGGGGGCGAGCCCGCCCTGCTGCTGCAGGCGCGCGGCCTCGTCCATTCGGCGGTCGGCCTCGGCGCCGATCCGCTGGGTCTCGTCGCGGATGCCTGCAACTTTGTCCTGCACCCGCTGCTCGGCCACGGCGGGGTCGTAGTCGCCCGGCCCGGGCGTACCGCCTGGAAGCGGGGGCGGCGGCACGGCAGCCAACCCACCGCCCTGCGGCGGCTGGGCCACCGTCGCCTCCTCCCAGGCCGGCAGTTGGCCGGAGGGCGGTACCGGGGCGCCCGCCTGAGCCTCGGCCACGGCGCGTTCGTTGGCGGCGCGGGCGGCGGCCAGGCGCTGCTCGGCCATCGCCGCCTCGCGCTTCTGCTTGCTGCCACCGCCGTACTTGATTCCAAAGAAGCTCTTTTGCTTGGGCGGCGCGGGCTCCGGTGGCGCCGGGGTAGCCAGCGCGGCACCGGCGGCAGCAGGCGCGGCAGGCGCAGCAGGCGCAGCAGGCGCCGCCGCAGCAGCGGGGACCGGCCCGCCCTTCTTCTGCGCCTTTCGCTGGGCGCGCTCATCCTTGCGGCGCTGCAGCTCGGCTTTGCGTGCATCACGTAGCTGCGCACGTTTCTGGCGTTGCTCGTCGCGCTGGTGGCGCTTGCGGTCCTTGGCGCTCTCGCCAGCGGGCGGCACCTGTCCGGGCACCGGCGGCGGTGCCGACTGGCCCGGGGGCGGAACCGACTGTCCAGGCGAGGGAGGCGAAGGGGGCGCGGCGGCGGCGGGCACGGCAGCCATCTGGGCGGTCGGCGCTGCTGCCTGCGGCGGCGCGGCGGGCGGAGCCGCCTGTCCGGCGGGTGGGACGGCGGGCTGGGCGGCCTGCTTTTTCTCCTTCTCCTCGCTGCGCCGTTTGTTGACGCGCATGATCAGAAGCAGGATCAGGATCGCCACCAGCAGGGCGGCGACGAAGATTCCGGTGTTGTCGCTCACGTAGTCACTCGCCTTTTCGGGTACCGACTTGGCGCTGGCCGTCGCGGGCGCGACCATCACGGTCACGATCATCGCGGCGATCGCGGCGGAAAGGTTCCTCCGGGTCCGCATTGCCCCTGCATCCTTGCATGTGCTTCGACAGTTTCAACCTCAACGCATCCTTCCCTTGAACTCGCGCTCGACCTCTCTGCGAACGTCGCGATCGGCGATCTCCCGGCGCCGGTCGCGGCCCTCCTTGTTTCGCGCCAAAGCCAGCTCCACCTTCGCCCGCGGCCCTTTGAAATAAATCCTGGTCGGAACCAAGGTCAGCCCTTTCTGGGCGGTTTTGCCGATCAGCCGCTCGATCTCCTCCCGGTGCAGCAGCAGTTTTCGCGGTCGGTCGGCCTGGTGGGCGTCGACCGCAGCGAACTCGTAGGGCGGGATATGCAGCTTGCGGAGCCAAACCTCGCCTTCTTCGACGACCGCATAGGCGTCGCCCATCTGCGCCTGCCCGCCGCGCAGCGCCTTCACCTCGGAGCCGGTGAGGACGATCCCCGCCTCCATCCTCTCGACCCACTCGAATTTGTGCCGGGCGCGACGGTTGGTGACGACGTCGCCCGAGGCCGGCTCGCGCTTCTTCTTCACCTTCTTGGCCATCAGCTGGGCTCCCCGGCCGGCACCAGCTCGGCCCTGCCGCGTGGCGCGTCGACGCCGGCCACCCGGACGGATATCGGATCGCCGAGGCTGACCCGCGCCCCCGAGCCGCGGCCGACCAGCGCCACCTCGGCGCGGTCCAGCTCGTAGCGCTCGCCCGCCAGCCGCCTGGCCGGCAGCATTCCCTCGTAGACGTCGCCGAGCTCGCCGCCGAAGGAGACGAAGGCGGCGGAGCGGATCACCCCCGAGACCTCGCCCTCGAAGACCGCGTCGAGCCCGCGCTCGCCGAGCTCGCGTTCGAGCAGGAAGGCGGCGCAGACGTCGTCGGCCTCGCGCTCGATCTGGGCCGAGGTGCGCTCGCGGGCGGAGCTGCCGGCGGCGGCGTCGCGGCACTCGGCCAGCGTCGGCGCCTCCTCCCCCTCGCCCAGCGTTGCGAGCAGCGCCCGGTGGCAGACGAGGTCCGGGTAGCGGCGGATCGGCGAGGTGAAGTGGCAGTAGGCGGCGCTGTCGAGACCGGCGTGGCCGATGTTCCGCTCGCTGTAATAGGCCTGCTTGAGGGATCGGAGCACGAGCGAGGTATACGCCTCCCGGCCGTGCCCGCGTCGCGCGGCCTCTTTGCGCACCAGCCGGCTCGCTTCGGCCGCGACCCGGCCCGCCTCCTGCGGGGCCAGACCCTGCTTCAGCGGCGGCGTCGGCACCCCCAGCGCCGCCAGCTGCTCGAGCAGCCGCTCGATCCGCGCCGCGTCGGGCTGGGCGTGAACGCGGTAGATCGCCGGCGAGCGCTCCCGCTCGAGCAGCTCGGCGACCTGCTCGTTGGTGAGGATCATCAGCCGCTCGATCAGCCGGTGCGCCTCCGTCTGGGCGACGCCGTGGGCGGCGACCACGTTGCCATCCGCGTCGAAGCGGAACTCGGGCTCGAAGGATTCGACGTCGAGGCTGCTGCCGCCGCGGTGCTCGCCGAGGCCGGCGGCGACTTCGCGAGCGGCAGTGAGCGGTTCGGCGACCCCGGCCGGCGGCTGCCGGCGCCCGGCGAAGACCTCGTCCAGCTCGTCGTAGTCGAGCCGCGCGTCGGAGCGGATCCGGCTGCGGTAGAAGCGCGCCCGGCGCGGCTCCATCCCCGGCCCCAGCTCGATCTCGGTCGTCACCGCCAGCCGCTCGACCCCCGGCGCCAGGCTGCAGGCCTCGCTGGAGAGCGCGTGCGGCAGCATCGGCTCGACCGCGCCGGGGACGTAGGTGCTGGTGGCTCGCCGCCGCGCCTCCTGGTCCAGCAGCGAGCCCGGTTTGACGTGGGCGGCGACGTCGGCGATGTGGACCCAGACCCGGGCGCCGGCGCCCTCGCGCTGGGCCGAGACGGCGTCGTCGAAGTCGCGCGCGGTGGCCGGGTCGACCGTGAAGGTGGCGAGCGCGGTCAGGTCCCGGCGGGGGCCGCTTTCGCGTTCCGCCCACTTCGTCGCTTCCTGCGCTTCGCCCTCGATCGTCGGCCGGAAGCCGCGGTAGCCGAGCTGCTCGCGCAGCATCTCCTCGACCGTCTCCCGCGCTGAGCGCTGAGGACCTGCGTCGTTTCCACCTTTTTCCTCGCTGGAGCGAGGAGAACCGTGGAAACGACGATCGCGCCGGGGCTGTGCGCCGCGCCGGCGCCCCCTTCCCCGCCCCGGCATCAGCCTTCGACCTGGCCGGCGAGGACGCCGAGGGCGCGCTCTTCGGCCTCGTCGACCCCGGTCTTCGGGTCGTCCTGCACCTTCACGTCGGGATGGATCCCGTGGCTTTCGGCGAGGTTGATCCCTTCCGGGGTGAAATATTCGCCCACGGTCAGCTTCAGGGCGCCGCCGTTGGCAAGCGCCTGCTCCTCCTGGAAGACCCCCTTGCCGTAGGAGCGGGTGCCGACCACCTCGGCGCCGGCGTCGTCGGCCAGGGCCGCGGTGAGGATCTCTGCCGCCGACGCGGTGCCGCGGTCGATCAGCACCACCACTGGCATCGAGGTCAGCCGCCCGCCCTCGGTCTTGTGGACGCTCTTACCCTGGGTCCGGGAGTTGGTCCGGACCACGACTTCCCCCTCGGGGAGGAACAGGCTGGCGGTCAGGACAGCCTCTTCGAGCAGGCCGCCGGGGTTGTGCCGCAGGTCGAGGACGATCCCCTCGGCGCCTCCCTTCTTCACCTTGCGGAGCGCCCGCGCCAGCTGGGCGTGGGCGCCTTCGCTGAAGCTGAGCAGCCGCACATAGCCGAGCTTGCGGCCGTCGACCTGCTCGACCCGACTGCTGACGTTGGGCAGCGTCACCTCGGCCCGGGTCACGGTCAGCTCTCGCGTCTTGCCGCTCTTCGCGTCGCGGACGCCGAGCCTCACCTCGGTCCCTTCGGGGCCCTTGATCTGCTTGGTCGCTTCGGCGCTCCCCTTGCCGGCGATCGCTTTGCCTTCGACCGAGACGATCGTGTCGCCGACTTCGATCCCCGCCTTCTCGGCCGGCGAGCGGGGGAAGACCTGCGCCACACGCAGCCCCTTCGGCACTTCGATCACCGAGAGGCCCACCCCAGAGAAGTGCCCTTCGATCTGCTCGTTGAAGCTGGCCAGGGCTTCCGGCGAGAAGTATTCGCTGAAGCGGTCGCCGTGGCGTTTGCGCAGCTGCCGGACCATGCCCTGCAGCGAGGCGTTGCCGAGTTCGGTGTCGCCGACCGGGCGGTAGTAGTTGTCCTGGATCGCTTCGGCGGCTTCGGCGGTCAGGCCAGAGGGTTCGGTCCGGACCCAGTCGCGCAGCGGTTCCGGCAGCGAGCCCGGGTGGGCGCCCAGCCAGAGCCCGGCGGCGAGCATCGCCACGAGGGCCACCGCGAAGGCCACGGCCCCGCGTGCTCTCACGCCGTCAGACCTTGAGGAAGCGGCGCAACGTCACGCCCGAGCCGACCGTCGAGACGAGGATCGAAGCGACGAAGAGGATCGCGATCAGCGCCGGAAAGCCGAGGGTGGTGCTGTTCTGCGCCGCGAGCACGCCGATGTGGTTGCTCAGCGGGTCGACGACCGTGATCTTGCCCAGCCACAGGATCAGTATTGCGAGCAGGCCGCCGACCAGACCGACGACCACGCCCTCGATCATGAACGGCCAGCGGATGAACCAGCGGGTCGCCCCGACCAGGCGCATCACCTCGACCTCGCGGCGGCGGGTGTAGATCGAGAGCCGGATCGTGTTGCCAACCAGCATTAGCGAGGCGAGGATCAGCAGCGCGGTGATCACCGTCAGCACGACCTTCAGGGCGCTGGTCACCTGCTCGATCTTGTCGGAGGACTGCTGGCGGTCGAAGGGGTTGCTGATGATCGAGTCGATCGGCTTTCCCTTCGGATAGTTCGCCCAGACGGCCTCTTCCACGGCGGGCAGGTTGGCGGCGTCGTCGGCCTTGATTTCGAAGCTGTTGGGCAGCGGGTTGGTGTGCAGCTCTTCGACGATCGTCTTGTCCTTCAGTTCGCCTTTCAGCGTTTCCAGCGCCTCGGCCTTGCTGACGAAGGTGACCTCGGCGACGTGGGAGATCCCTTCCAGCTCGGATTTCAGCGAGGCGATTTCGGCTTTGGTCGCGTCGTCGTAGAGCGCGTACTGGACGTTGAGCTGGTCGCGGACTTCGTTGCTCTTGCCCTGGGCGGTCTGGAAGATCGGGATCAGCATCCCGAGCAGGACGACGGTGACGACCGTGGTCACGATCGCCGCCAGGCTCGGGGCGCCGTTGCGTTTCAGCGCGCGCAGAGCCTCCTGGAAGAAGAAGACGATCCGGGTCATCAGCTCAGGTGGTCGTGGTCGGCGTGGCCGTTGGTCTGGGTGTCGCCGTCGGCGCCGACGCCCATCTCGGCCCGCATCCGCAGGCCGAATTCGGTCGTCGACTCCTCGGTGTAGCCGCCGGAGACCTCGTCGCGGACGACCCGGCCCTCATAGAGCTCGATCACCCGGCGGCGCATGTTGTCAACCATCTCGCGGTCGTGGGTGACGACGACGACGGTCGTGCCGGCCTTGTTGATCCGGTAGAGCAGCTGCATGATCCCGATCGAGGTGACCGGGTCGAGGTTCCCGCTCGGCTCGTCGGCCAGCAGCAGCGGCGGGTGGTTGACGAAGGCGCGGGCGACGGAGACGCGCTGCTGCTCGCCGCCGGAGAGCTCGTCCGGGAAGCTGTGGAGCTTGGTCGAGAGGCCGACCAGGCGCAGCGTCTGCGGCACCTGCTCGCGGATTTCGGCGCGGCTGGCGCCGATCACCTGCAGGGCGTAGGCGACGTTGTCGTAGACGGTGCGGTCGGGGAGGAGCTTGAAGTCCTGGAAGACGGTGCCGATGTTGCGCCGCAGCTGCGGGATTTTCTTCTCCGCCAGCTGGCCGATGTCCCGGCCGGCGATCTTGACCGAGCCTTCGGTGGCGGCGAGCTCGCGGATCAGCATCTTGATCAGCGTCGACTTGCCACAGCCGGTCGGGCCGACGAGGAAGACGAACTCGCCACGGCCGACCGCCAGGTTGACCCGGTCGAGCGCCATGTGGCCGCCCGGGTAGACCTTGGTCACGTCGTTCATCTCGATGATCGGCGCGCGACGCCCGCGGGGGCGCCGCGGTTCCTCACCGCCGCGATCTTTCTTCTTTCGTAGAGCCATCAGTCGGGTGCCTTCTGCGGACACAGGGTGACTCCTGCGCTAGCTCGGCTCCGCAAGATCCCGCCCACGCAGGCGATCTTTCAGGCCGCGTCCCGAAGCGAGCGGCGATTGCGGGGGGCGAGGCGACGGCGCTGGTCGGCCCGGCGCGCGGCACCGAGCCGGTAGACCAGCAGCACCGCGATCGGGACGCCGCTGCCGGCCACCCAGAGGAGGAAGAGCGGCGAGCCGCTGTCGCTGCCGGCGCCGAGGGCGTGGATCAGGCCGAGGACGTAGACCGCCAGCGTCGCCCGGTGGGCCTGGCGCCAGCGGCGCGGACCGATCTGCCGGCGGAAGTAGAAGCTGAGGCCGAGCAGCAGCGCCAGGTAGGCGGCGAGGATTCCGAGCCCGACCGAGAAGCGGTGGGTGCCGAGCGCGAACGGGACGGCGACGCCGCTCAGGCCCGGCTTCAGCCAGGGGTCGGCGAGGATCGCCAGGCCGTGGACGCCGATCGCGACCAGAGCCGCGAGCGCGGTCTGCTCGTGCAGGGCCTTGAGGGTGCGGCTGAAGCCGGGCTGGCGGACCGGCTTGCCGGCCATGGTCAGGCCGAGGAAGACGGAGATCGTCACCAGGACGAAGGCGACGAGGCCGGAGGAGCGGCTGACGATCCACCAGCCATAGGTCGTCAGCGTGTGGGGAATCCCGCCGATCACGAGGAGCTGGTGACCACCGGCGGGACTTCTTCGACTTCGGGTTCGACTTCGGGTTCGGGTTCGAGGTATTCGGCTTCGGGTTCGAGTTCCGCGTATTCCGGTGCCGGTTCCGCGTATTCGCTCGCCGGTTCTTCGGTTTCTGGGGCCGATTCGATTCCGGTTTCAGCCGGCGCCGGCCGTGCCTTCGCCGCCGTGGGGCCGGCCTGGGCGCTGAGCTCCAAGGCGAGGACGACGAAGAGGACCAGGAACAGGGAGAGCGAGCCGAGGACGACTGCGCGGGGGCGCGGGGAGGTCATGCCATCGAGGTTGCGTCCGTTCCCTAAATCCCACCTCAACCGCAGCCCGATTTTGCCAAGCCTTTACCCGCGCCCTGCCTGGCTACGGAAAGACGGTCTCGCCGGTCTCCTGATCGACCACCGTGATCGCCACCGCGGGACAGGCTTCGGCGGCCTCGAGGACGAGGTCGTCGGGGCCGGTTCCAATCACGACGGCGACGTCGTCCAGGCGGAAGACCTGAGGTGCGATTTCGACGCAGTCGCCGTGGGCGCTGCACTCGTTCGGATCCACTATCGCCACGTAGGTCATGCGGGTACCTCCTCTTCTTCGAGGCTGCCGGACTGGTGGCCGGCCTCGATTCGCTTGCGCAGGGCTGGGATCGAACGCGGCCGGCCGACGGTCATGCCGGCGATCGGAGCGCCGCCGCGGACGAAGACGGCTTCGAAGTCGCGGCCGGCCGGATCGCCCTCCAGCGCCACCGACTCGCCGTGATGGGGATGGCCGACGCACTGGATTCGGACCCCGTACTGGTCGCTCCAGAAGCTAGGCAGGGGCGGCAGCCCGGGGTTTTCGCCCAGCATCATCTTCGCGGCGGCCGTGCCCTGCCAGGCGGCGGCGTCCCAGTGCTCGGTCCGGGCGTGGGCACCGAAGCGGTGGTCGAACTGGATCGCGGCGTCGCCGGCGGCGAAGACGTCCGGCAGATCGGTGCGCCCGGCGACGTCGACCTCCACCCCGGCCGTCCCCAGGCCGCTGCCCGCCAGCCAGGCGGTTGCCGGCAGGGTGCCGATTCCGACCAGGACGAGATCGCAGTCGACGCCGCTTCCGTCGGCGAGCAGCAAGCGCTCGACCCGCTCCCCGCCCAAGGCCCGCTGGACGATCGCCCCGGTCAGCAGCCGCACCCCCTGCCCGCGGTGCAGCTCGGCGAACCAGCCGCCGAGCTCGGCGCCGAGGATCGGCGCCAGCGGGGTCTCCAGCGCCTCGATCATCGTCACCTCGACCCCTAGCCCGAGCGCCGTCGCCGCCACCTCCTGGCCGATGAACCCGGCGCCGACGATCGCCAGCCGCACCCCGGCGGCCAACTCCGCCCGCAGTCGCCGGGCGTCGGCGCGGGAGCGCAGGCAGTGGACGTTCTCGAAGCCATCCAGGGAGGGCAGCCGCCGCGGGGCGCCGCCGGTCGCGATCAGCAGCTTTCCGTAGGGCAGCTCCTCGCCGCCGGCGAGACCCACCCGGCGCGAGTCCGGCCGCAGCTGCTCGGCGCGAACCCCGAGCAGCAGCTCGACGCCGTGCTCCGCGTACCACTCCCCCGGCCGGAAGCCGGTCGCGCCCTCCTCAACGGTGCCGGCGAGCACGCCCTTGGAGAGCGGCGGCCGGTCGTAGGGAGGCTCGGCCTCGGCGCAGACGATGCGCACCGGGCCGTCGAAACCGCGCCGGCGCAGGGTCTCGGCGCAGCGCTGTCCCGCCAGGCCGCCGCCGACGATCACCACACCTGGGTCGCTCATCCTGCCTCCTCCAGAACCGGGGTGCCGGGAACCGGGCGGCGCTCGGCGGGCAGGGAGCGCTGCGGCCGCGGCGCCCTCTGCCGCGCCTGCTTCTTGGCCCGGCCCGAGAGCACCCGGTAGACGAAGAGCCCGCCGACGATCGGCGTCGTCACCATCACCCACCAGCGGAACCAGACCGCGGAGGCGTCGGTACCGGCACCGAGCGCGTGGGTCAGCCCGAGGAGGTAGACGACCACCGTGGCCCGGTGGGCTTTGCGCCAGAGCCGCGCCCCGATCCGCCTGCGGACGTAGTAGCTGAGGCCGAGCAGCGCCGCCAGGTAGCCGCCGATCACGCCTAGCCCGGTGAAGAAGGTCTTGAAGCCGAGGGCGAAGGGAACCGCGACCCCGGCGACGCCCGGGTGCAGCCAGGGGTCGCCGAGCAGGGCGATGCCGTGGACCGCGATCGCCACCAGCCCGGCCAGCGCGGTCTGCTCGTGGATGGCCAGCAGCTTCTTCGAGAGGCCGGGCCGCCGCATCAGCTTGGCGGACATCGTCAGGCCGAGGAAGACCGAGACGGTGACCAGGACCAGCGCGACCAGGCCGGAGGCGCGGCTGGCCAGCCACCAGCCGTGCGACTGGATCGCTTCGCCGGCGCCGACGGGATTCATCGACTCACCTCGGGCAGCCGGATTCGCGGGGCGACCGCGAGCGAGCCGACCAGCTCCACCCGGCCGCTGTCGTGGATCAGGAAGCCGCCGCGCTCGGCGAGGATCCGGCGCCCGCCCTCCGGCCCAGAGAGCAGCGCCGCCTTGGAGAGGGTCTCCGCCTCCAGGGCGGTGTCTCCGAGGGCGGTGGCGCCGACCAGGCCGGTCCAGGCGGGCTCGCCGCTCGCCGGGTCGAGCAGGTGGTGGGCGAAGCGGCCGTCGGCATCGCGCCAGATCCGCACGTTGATGCCGGAGGTCGCGACCCCGCCGGAGCCGAGCCGCAGCACGTGGGCACGGCTGCCGGTGATCGGGTGTTCGACGAAGACCTCATAGGGATGGACGAGGGCGTCGGCGCCGCCGATGCGGATGTCCCCGCCGCAGTCGACGATGAAGCGCGAGTAGCCGCGCAGGGTCGCCGCCACCATGTCGGCGGCGAGGCCCTTGCCGGTGCCGCCGGTGTCGAAGCGCAGGCCCGGCGGGCGGAGCACCTCGGCGGCCGCGTCGTCGACCGCGAACTCCTGCCAGCACTGGTCGGGACGGGGCCGACCCGGGCGGCGCGGCGGCGCGTCGGCCAGCGCCTCGCCCAGCGGCAGACCGGCCATCCCCGCCCGCGAGGCAACGTAGCCGGCGCGCTCGATCTCGCCGACCAGGGTCGGGTCGACCAGACCTTCGCTGCGCTCGGCGGCGTAGATCCCCGCCTCGACCGCGCGGCGCATCAGCTCGGAGGCCGGCACCCGTTCGCGCTCGTCGGCGTTCAGCCGGGAGAGCTCGCTGTCGGGCTTGAAGCGGGAGAGCGTCGCGTCGAAGTCCTCGACGAAGCGCCGCGCCTGCTCGGCGGCGGTAGCCGCCGGCAACATCCCGGGGCCCGGGTCGCCGATCAGCAGCCGCACGTGGCTGCCCATCGCCTGGAAGGTGAGGTCGTGTTCGCTCATCAGGAGGCGCTCGTCACCACCGGTTCGGAACCGGTCGAGGAGGAGGAGCGGCTGCTGACAGGGCCGCTGGTGACCGTGTTCTGGCCGGGGCTGGGAACGATCGTCGTCACCACCCTGCGCTTGATCACCTTGCGGACCTGGACCGCGCGGGCGGTCGCCTGACCCGCCGTCTGTTCGGCCGCGAGGCGGTAGGTGAGCAGGGCGAAGAGGGCAGCGAAGAGCAGGATCGAAACCCAGAGGACGAGGCTGGCGGAGGGCCGCTTGGAGCGGGTGCGCTCAGTCATCGCCGCCGCCCTCGTGCTCGACCTCGCCACCGCCACCGTGGTCGTCGCCGCTCTCGCTCTCGTATTCGCCGCCACCCGAGCCGCTGCTGGCGGTGGTCACCGGGGTGCTTTCTCCACCGCCGCTGCCGCTGGAGCCGGTGGTCACGGGGACGGTTTCGGCGCTGCTGCCGCTGCCGCTGGAGCCGGTCGTGACCGAGGTCGCTGCATAAGCGCCGCCCCCGGTGCTGCTGGCGCCGGTGGTGACCGAGCCCGACGCCGTGGCGGCCCCGGCCGTGGCCGCGGCCGAGCCGGCCCCGACCGGGTGCTTCGGCTTCGCGTGCTTGGTGACGTGGATCGTGCGCCGGATCACTTTGGTGTGAACGACCGGTTTGTCGGCCAGCGTCTTGCTCGGCGCCTTGTTCCCCTGGCTGAGAGCGATCCCGCCCAGACCCCCGAGGAGGACGACGGTGACTCCGGTCGCGACTTTGGCTTTGGCGTTCTTCACGTTGAATCCCCCGTTCGGCTGCTTGCAGGAGCAGTGTGCGGCGGCCCCCTGCAAGCGCTGGAAAGTGACGGGTAAAGCCCTGGCAAAACCTGCCCGGTGCAGGCTCGAACGCCCAGCGCAGGCCCTACAGTTGAGCGATGGCCACTCAATCTCCAGGCGGCCGCATCCTGGTCGTCGAGGACGAGGAGTCGATCTCCCAGCCCTTTGCCGAGGCTCTGCGACGGGCCGGCTTCGAAGCCGTGGTCACCGCAACCGCGGCCGGAGCCCTCGAGCTCGCCGCCAGCGAGAACCCCGACCTGGTGATGCTCGACCTCGCTCTCCCAGACGGCGACGGCCGCGACGTCTGCCGCGAGCTGCGCCGCCGCTCCGACGTGCCGATCGTGATGCTGACCGCGCGCGGCACCGAGATGGACAAGATCGTCGGCCTCGAGCTCGGCGCCGACGACTACGTGGTCAAGCCCTTCAGCGCCGCCGAGGTGATCTCCCGCATCCGCGCCGTCCTGCGCCGCAGCGCCCCGCGCGAAAACGGCGCCGGCGAGGCCCTGAAGCCGGTCGCGGTCGGCAAGCTGGAGCTCGACCCGGCGGCGCGGATCGTCCGCTTCGGCGGCGAGGAGCTGGAGCTCTCGCGCAAGGAGTTCGACCTGCTGGCGGTGCTGATGCGGAACGCCGGCCGGGTCGTCACCCGCGAGGACCTGATGTCAGAGGTCTGGGACACCAACTGGTTCGGCTCGACCAAGACGCTCGACGTCCACATCGGCTGGCTGCGGCGCAAGCTCGACGACGACCCCGCCGACCCGACCTACATCGAGACGGTCCGCGGCGTCGGCTTCCGCTTCGCCGCGCCGGAGGACGAGCCGTAAGCCTCCGCGCGACCCTCCTGCTGGCGCTGGCCTACGTCCTGCTGCTGGCGCTGATCGCCTTCGGCGTGCCGCTGGCGCTGAGCCTGCGCGACCGGGTCGACTCCGAGGTCAAGGGACAGGCGCGCAGCCAGGCCGAAGTGGTCGCGACCAGCGCCACCGAGTTCGTCAACCCGCCCCAGGCGGTGCCGCTGGAGCGGATCGCCGAGCGCTCGGCCGAAAGCGTCCGCGGCCGGGTGATCGTCGTCGACTCCCGCGGCCGCCTGCTCGCCGACTCGGCCGGGTCGCCATCCGGGCGCAGCTACGACGACCGGCCCGAGGTGGAATCGGCGCTGGCGGGCAACGGCGAGCAGATCACCCGCAGCAGCGAAACCCTCGGCGAAGAGATCCTCGCCACCTCGGTTCCGATCCTCGATCGCAACCGCACGATCGGCGCGGTGCGGATCACCCAGAGCGTCGAGGCGGTCAACAACGCGGTCAAGACCTCGATCCTCGACATCGCCGCACTGGCCGCGGTGGTGCTCCTGCTCGGGATCGTCGCGGGCGCCCTGATCGCCCAGCAGATCGCCCGTCCGATCCGTCGCCTCGACAGCGCCGCCCGCCGCGTCGCCGACGGCAACCTCGATACCACCGTCGCCGTCCAGGGAAGCACCGAGCAGCGCTCGCTCGCCCGCGCCTTCAACGAGATGACGCAGCGGATCAAGCGGCTGCTGCGCTCCCAGCAGGACTTCGTCGCCGACGCCTCCCACCAGCTGCGGACGCCGCTGACGGGACTGCGGCTGCGGCTGGAGAACCTCGCCGAACGCTCGCGCGGCGACGCTCCGACCGAGCGGGACCTGGACGCGGCGATGGGTGAGATCGACCGCCTCTCGCTGATCGTCGACGAGCTGCTGATCCTCAGCCGGGCCGGCGAGCACGAACTTCCCGGCGAGCGGCTCGACCTGCGCGAGGCGGCGCGGCGGGCGGCGGAGCGCTGGCGGGCGAGCGCCGAGGATCGCGGCATCGAGCTCGCCCTCGACGCCGGGGCCGCACCCGCCGAGGGCTGGTGCGCGGCGCCGGACCTGGAGCGCTCGCTGGACTCCCTGGTCGAGAACGCGCTTGCCTACTCGCCGCGGGGAACGACCGTGGAGCTGCGGGTCAGCCCCGGCCGGATCGCCGTCCTCGACGAAGGGCCCGGTCTGGAGGCCGGCGAGGAGGAGGCGGTGTTCGAGCGCTTCAGTCGCGGCAGCGCCGGCCGGACCGGCGCCGCGGGGACCGGCCTCGGCCTGGCGATCGCCCGCGAGCTGACCCGTCAGTGGGGCGGCGAGGTGCGGCTGCGCAACCGCGAGGGCGGCGGGCTCGCCGCGACCGTCGAGCTGGCGCCGGCCGAGGTGCACGCATGAGCCTCTCGGCGACCGCAAAATGGATCCTCCTCTCCCTCGCCGGCCTGGCGATCGCGATCGCGATCGCGATCGCCGCGGCCAACCTGACCAGCCGCCAGATCGGGATCGCCTCCGAATCGGTCTCCGCCGGCAACGCCCTCGCCCCCGCCCTGCGGGCGCCGGGCGGAAACGGCAGCCCCCAGAACCGGCCGCCCGACACCACGACGACGCCGGAGACGACGACCAGCGAAGAAAGTCCGCCGCCGAAAGAAACCACCGAATCGGACGACCACGGCGGCGAAGACCACAGCGGTCACGGCGGTGGCAGCGACTCCGACGGCGACGACGACTGAGGCGTTCAGCCGCCGCCGGCGGGCGGCGGGTCGGTCGCGTAGAGCTTGGTGATCGCCGTCACCAGCTGTTCCTTTTCCTTCGACGAGAGCCGGGCCGAGCCGTGCGCCAGCTTGTACTGGAGCGGAGGCATCTCGCCGCTTTCGACCTTCTCGATCAGCTCTCCCGCGTCGGGCTGGGGTTTGTCCCATTCGGAGAAGTCGAGCGCCCCACGGCCGTCTTCAACGTCGTGTTCGATCAGCCAGGAAGCGGGCGCGACGTTCGAGTACCAGCGCCACTTGGTGAGGTTGCTGTGGCAGTCGTAGCAGCCGGCTTCGGCGACCTGCTGCCCCGGTCCCGCGGGCCATTTTGCCGCCTGCGTCACCGCAGGATTGGTGTGGGCGTGGCCGTAGGGAACCAGCTGGATCAACAGCAGCCCGGCGAGGACCGCCAAAGCCGTCAGCCCGACGACGCTCCGCGACGGCGGCCACCAGCTTCGGTCCTTGCTCGTCGCGGGCACGGAGAAAGCCTGCCGTCGATCAGGCAAAGAACCGGTAAAGGAGCCGGAAAGAAACGGGCAAGCTCAGGCGGCGACCGGCTGGCGAGAGGGTTCGGCGGGCAACGGGTGGGGGCGCGGATGTGCGGTCACCTCGGTCACCGGCAGATCGATCGCCCGCCGCAAACGCGCCGGCAGTCCCACCGCCAGCCAGCGCGAGAGCGTCCTCGGCAGGGTCGAGACGAGGACCTCGTCGAACTCGCGCACATGGAGGACGTCGCCGACCGCGGCGAAGGGGTCCGGGTCGCCGACGATCACCTCCTCGAGCTCGAGGCCCGCCCGGCGGAGGCGACCGCCGGCGCTCTCGGCGCGAAGGGCCGCTTCCGACCAGCCGGCCTTCATGTCGGCGGCCCAGGCGAAGCCATGTGGAACAGCAGGCACCAGGAGCGTGAAGCCGGTCGGCTCCTCGGCGGCACGCCGGCCCAAAGCGGCGATCAGGTCTGGGGAGTCGGCGGTCCGATTGGCGACCACCAGGACTTTCGTGCTGTGCATCTCGCGCCTCCTTTTCGGGGGGATACGAGGACAGCTTGCTCCCGGTTCGGCAAAGGAACTGAAAAGCCGCTTAAAAGGCTGATGAAAAGATCGGCGCTAGCCGATCGCGACCATGCGCTCGATCGGGATCCGTGCCCGCTCGGCGATCGCCGCCGGCACGCTGACTTCGCCGCTCAGGTCGCGGAGGCAGTCGCGCAGCTTCGGCAGGGTGATCATCTTCATGTATTTGCAGGTGGCCATCCGGTTGGCCTCGATCAGGTGGGCCCGCGGGGCGGCCTGCTGCAGCGGGTAGAGCATCCCGTTCTCGGTGGCGACGATGAACTCGCCGTCGGGATGGGCTTCAACGTGCTTCTGCATCCCCGAGGTGGAGAGCATGTGGACCCCGTCGGAGTCGATGTCGCCGGCGGCGACGTACTCCATCGCCTGGGTCGAGCAGCCGCACTCGGGGTGGATCAGGAACTCGGCCTCGGGGTGCTCTTCGCGGGTGCGGATGATGTCCAGCGGCTTGATCCCGGCGTGGACGTGGCACTCGCCGTCCCAGACGTGGAAGTTGCCGCGGCGCTCGGGCTCATCGACGAGCCCGGTCTCGCGCTCGACGAAGGCGCCGAGCCACATGTCGGGGCCGAAGAGGATCTCCTGGTCGGGGCCGTGCTCGGCCCAGATGTGGCGGACCACGTCGACGGCGTTGGAGGAGGTGACGCAGTAATCGGTCTCGGCCTTCACCTCGGCCGAGGTGTTGACGTACATGACGACCAGCGCGCCGGGAAATTCGGTCTTCCAGGCACGCAGCTGGTCGGCGTCTATCGAGTCTGCGAGCGAGCAGCCGGCATCGAGATCGGGGATCAGAACCTTCTTCTCGGGCGAGAGGATCGATGCCGTCTCCGCCATGAAGTGGACGCCGCAGAAGGCGATCACCTCGGCGTCGGTCGCGGCGGCCTGGCGCGAGAGGCCGAGCGAGTCGCCGCGGTAGTTGGCGAGGTCCTGGATCTCGGGCAGCTCGTAGTTGTGGGCGAGGATGACCGCGTTCCGCTCGTGCGCGAGCGCGCGAACCTCCTCGCCGATCTCGGCGATCTGCTCCGGGCTCAGCTCCGGCGCGTAAGTAGGTTGGATAGTCGGGAGCTCCTGCATGAGCCCTTTCCTTCCTGATGTTCGCCGGCGGGACCGAAGTCCGGACCGGTCGAATGAACGTGCAGTCAGTTTAGTCGATGGTGGTGTCCGTCTAGCCTTTTCGGGATGCCCGAGCTGCCAGAGGTGGAGATCGTCGCCCGCCGTCTCGACACCGCCCTGGCCGGGGCCGAGGTCGAATCGGTGCTGGCGCCGGGGATGAACGTGATGAAGACTTTCGACCCGCCGCTGGATGCACTGGTCGGGCGCGAGGTGACGGCGGTGCGGCGAATCGGCAAGATGCCGGTGGTCGAGTTCGGCGACCTGGCGCTACTGATCCACCTGATGTCCGCCGGCCGGCTGCGGGTCTTCGACAAACGCGCCTCGCTCAAAGACCGCGCCTCACGAGTGCTGGTCCGCCTCGGCGACGGCCGCGAGCTGCGGCTGCGCGAGTTCGGCACCAAACAGCGCGCTTGGGCGAGGTTGCTGCCGGTGGACGCCGTCGCCGCCGACGAGATGGTCGCCAGCCTCGGCCCGGAAGCCTGGCCCCCTCCCCCGCTCGAGGAGCTCGCCGCGGCAATCGACAAGCCGCGCCACCTCCACCCGCTCCTGCGTCACCAGAAAGACATTGCCGGGATCGGCCGCTCCTGGGTCGACGAGACCCTTTGGGAGGCACGGCTCTCGCCCTTCAAAAAAGGCTCGGAGCTGGACCCCGACGAGGTCGAGCGTCTGCACGGCGCCCTTCACGTGCTCGGCGATGCGATCGACCACTACGAGGAGACGATCGGGCCCGAGGTCCCCGACAAGGTGCCGATGCCACTTCGGATCCACAAGCGAGAGGGCGAGCCCTGCCCGCGCTGCGGGACCACCATCGAGGCCGTCTACTTCTCAGAGCACCAAACCAACTACTGCCCCCAGGAGCAGACCGGCGGGCGAGTTCTCAAAGACCGGCGGTTATCGAAACTTCTGAAGTGAGAGGGACACGGGAGAGGGGCTCGGCGGACAACAGCGGGGAGGGTCCGGCGAACCCCTCTCCCGTGTCCTGCGATCGCCTCAGGCCGATTCCAGGAGCATTGAGAAATCTAGGGTGGCAGCTGAATGAGTTAATGCGCCGATCGAGATGAACTCGACCCCGGTCTCAGCGATCTCGCGGACGTTGTCGAGGTCGACGCCGCCTGAGGCCTCGAGCGAGACGCCGTCGGGGCCGCCGGCATTGTCGTCGCGCAGCGCCACCACCTCGCGCATCGAGTCGACGCTCATGTTGTCCAGCAGCAGGCGGTCGACGCCGGTGCCCAGCGCATAGGCGGCCTCTTCGGCGTCGCGGACCTCGACCTCAATCGCCTTCTCGGGCTGGGTGTTGCGGGCGGCATAGACCGCCTTCGCCACGCCGCCGGCGAGGGCGATGTGGTTCTCCTTGATCAGGATCGCGTCGTAGAGGCCGAGCCGGTGGTTGATCCCGCCGCCGGCGGCGACCGCGGCCTTCTCCAGGTGGCGCAGCCCCGGCGTCGTCTTGCGGGTGTCGAGGATCGTCGTGCCGGTCCCGACCACCGCCTCGGCGTAGCGCGCGGTCAGCGTCGCCACCCCGGAGAGATGGCCGAGGAAGTTGATCGCGGTCCGCTCGGCGGCGAGGAGAGCCCGGGCGCTGCCGCCGGCGACCAGCACGTCGACCGGCACCTCCTCGCGCCACTGGCCCTCGACGACCAGGTTGTCGACGTCCTCCACCCCACACTGCCGCATCACCTCGGCCACGACCGCCAGCCCGTAGACGACTCCGGGCGCTTTCTGCACGATCCGCGCCCGCGCCCGCGCGTCCTCGGGCACGGTGGCCTCGGAGGTGATGTCGCCTTCGCCCAGGTCCTCGGCCAGGGCGCGGGCGACCTGCTCCTCGATTTCTGCTGCCTGCTCGATCATCGCGCCACCTTATTCGGGGTCGGGGATCTCACGTTTCGCTCGCCGGACACGTTTAATCCCACAGAGTGACCCCGCTGCCGCCGTTTCAAACCGTCCTCGACGAGCATTCCGCTCCCGTGATGGCAATCTTGCGCGGCGCCGTCGGCCGCGAGGGCGCCGAGGACTGCTTCCAGGAGACCTTCCTCGCCGCCCTGCGCGCCTACCCGCGGCTGGAGAACGCCGGCAACCTTCGGGGCTGGCTGCTGACGATCGCCCACCGCAAGGCGATCGACCACCACCGCGCCAGCGGTCGCCGCCCGCTTCCCGTGGCCGAGCTGCCGGAGGTGGCGACGGAGAACGGGCTGCCGGAACCCGACGAGCGGCTCTGGGCGGCCGTCGGAGCGCTGCCGCCGAAGCAGCGGGCCGCGGTGGCGCTGCGCTACGGCAGCGACCTCCCCCACGCCGAGATCGCTGCAGCTCTCGGCTGCTCGCCGGAGGCGGCGCGGCGAAGCCTGCACGAGGGACTGAAACGACTGCGAAAGGAGCTGGCATGAGGACCGCAACGCACAAGGCGATGGACGCCACGACCGACCGGTTCAAGGCGCGGGCCGCCGAAGAGGGTCTGCTCGACGTCGCCTACGCGAGCGCCGACTCCCCCTTCGGACCGCTGCTGCTGGCCACGACCAAGCGCGGACTGGTCCGGGTCGGGCTGCCCAGCCAGGACCGTGACGAGTTGCTCGCCGACCTCGCCGGACGGATCTCGCCGCGCGTGCTCGAGGCGCCGGCCAGGCTCGACCCGGTGCGGCGCGAGCTCGACCTCTACTTCGAGGGCAAGCTCGACCGCTTCGACCTGCCGCTCGACTGGCGGCTCAGCAGCGGCTTCCGGCAGCGGATCCTGCGGGCGATCGACCGCATCCCCTACGGCCAGACCCGCAGCTACACCGAGATGGCCCGACGGGCGGGCAACGAGCGAGCCGTCCGCGCCGCCGGCAGCGCCTGCGGCAGCAACCCGATTCCGCTCGTCGTCCCCTGCCACCGGGTCCTGCGCACCAGCGGCGCGCTCGGGGGCTACGCAGGCGGCCTGCCGATGAAGCAGGCCCTCCTGGAGCTAGAGGGCGTCTTGGACGAAGCGTCCGGTACCTAAAGGAAATCGCCCGACCCTCCGATGCTGGAGGGGATGCAGAAGTTCCTCCTCCCCCTGCTCCTCGCCTCGCTCGCGCTCGCCGCTGCCGCCGGCCCCGCGCAGGCCCTGAGCCTGCCGCTGCCGCCGCTGCCCCTCGTCGCCGGGGAAGAAGCCGACGACGCCGAAGCCGGCGACGAATTGGCCGGCGCAGACGAAGGCGAAGATGGCGAAGAAGTGACCGCGGAAAACTGCACGATCGAAGACGAAGAAGACGTCCAGCTCTGCGCCGAAATCGCCGCTGAAGAAGCCGAAGAAGCCAGAACCGAAGAATGCGTGCTGGAAGACGCGACCGCCCGGGTGTCGGCCAACCCCGGCAACGACAGCGTCGCCCTGACCGTCCGCTACGAAGCCGACTCCCCCGCCTCGGTCGCCGTCGACGCCCGCCTGACGGGCGGCAAGGGCAGCGTCCACCTCGGCTCAGACCACGCCCGCTTCCGCCGCTCCGGCACCTTCCGCGACACCTTCGTCCTCGGCGAGAAGAGGATGGACCGCGTCTTGGCCGCTCGCGAGTTCGACGTCGAGCTGCAGGCGGTCAACACCCCGCGTTACTGCCGGCTGGACCTCAACGGAGCACTTCACCGAGCCAAGCGTTCGCTTCGCGCAGGTGGGCGGGATCGATCTGGTGGCCCAGGTCGGACTCGCGGTAAGTGACGTCGAGCCCGCCCTCGCTCAGCAGCTCGCGCGCCCGCTGGGCGAACTCGATCCCGATCACCGGGTCGTTGCGGCCGTGGCTGACGAAGGCGCGGGTGCCGGGGCGGTCGGCCAGTGCCGGGTCCCAGCCCTCGACGGTGGGGACGAAGCCGCTAAAGGCGAGGATGCCGGCGACCGCGGGCCGCTCGGCGCTGAGCCCCATCGCATAGCTCATCACCGCCCCCATCGAGAAGCCGCCGAGCACCGTCCGCTCCGGCCCGAAATCGCTCTCCTCCCAGAGTCCGTCGTGCAGTTCGGCGAGGGCCGCCCGCGCCGCGGCGAAGGTCTCGGGGTCAGGAAAGCCGACCCGCGGGACCAGGTACCAGTGGTACCCGGGTGAGCCCGGCAGCTGCAGCGGCGCCCGCGGGCTGACTACGCGCAGCCGCCGCTCGGGGTCGAGGAGATCGGCCAGACCGATCAGGTCACGCTCGTTGGTGCCGCGACCGTGGTGGAGCACCAGCAGGCCCTCCGGCTCGGCCGCCGCGGCCCGTTCGACCCGGATCAGCGGCTCGGTCATCTAGCTCGCCGACGCCGCGGCGGTCTTGTTCAGGTAGTCGCGGATGAACTCGTCGATGTCGCCGTCGAGGACCCGCTGCACGTCGCCCACCTCGTGCTCGGTGCGGTGGTCCTTGACCATCGTGTAGGGATGGAGGACGTAGCTGCGGATCTGCGATCCCCAGGCGACGTCTTTGACCTCACCGCGCGCCCTGGCCAGCTCTTCGGAGCGTTTGCGCTCCTCCAACTCGATCAGCTTCGAGCGCAGCAGCTGCATCGCCACCGCCTTGTTCTGGGTTTGCGAGCGCTCGTTCTGGCACTGGACGACGACGCCGGTGGGGATGTGGGTGATGCGGACCGCCGAGTCGGTCTTGTTGACGTGCTGGCCGCCGGCGCCTGAGGCGCGGTAGGTATCGATCCGCAGGTCGCCCTCGTCGACCTCGACCTCGACGCTGTCCTCGACCACCGGGCCGACGTCGACCTGGGCAAAGCTGGTGTGGCGGCGCGAGGAGGAGTCGAAGGGGGAGATCCGCACCAGCCGGTGGACGCCGCGCTCGGCGGCGAAGAGGCCGTAGGCATTCTCGCCGCGGGCGATGAAGGTGGCCGACTTCAGCCCCGCCTCCTCCCCCGGCGAGGCCTCCAGCATCTCCACCTCGAAGCCGCGCCGTTCGGCCCAGCGCAGGTACATCCGCAGCAGGATCTCGGCCCAGTCCTGGGAGTCGGTCCCCCCCGCCCCGGCGTGAACGGTGACGACCGCGTCGCCGGCGTCGTACTCGCCGCTGAACAGCCGCGCCTCCTCCAGCTCGGCCAGGCGCTTCTCCGCCGAGCTCAGCTGGGCGTCCAGCTCGGCCGCCATCTCCTCGTCCTCGGCGGCCATCTCGGCCAGGTCGTTGAGATCGGCGACGTCCGACTCCAGCCCGCGGAACAGCTGCAGCCGCTTCTGCGCCCGGGCGTGGGCGGCCGAGGTGCGGGCGGCGGCGTCCTGGTCGTCCCAGAAGCCGGGCTTGCCCATCTCCTCCTCGAGCCGCGCGGCCTCGGTCTCTAGCGCAGCGGGGTCAAAGGTAGTCCGAGAGCAGGGACAGCTGCTCGCGGACGGCGGCCAGGCGGGGCGCTACAGGTTGACTCTGTGCGGCGTCGGCCATCGGCACAGGTTATTGGGTGTCGTGCAGACGCCTACCTGTAGGGAGAGATAGGTGTCCCTCTCCCTCCCTGGGATTTTTGCCTTTAAGCGGTTATCTCTCGCCGAGCCAGCGAGCACAAAAATCAGGGACGCCGGTCGGGAGAGGGACACCTATCTCTCCTAGCGACAGCGACTGGAGGAACAGCTGGATCGACGAAACCGCAGGGAGCGTCGAATAGCGACGCTGCTCGCGGTCTCGGTGTTCAGGAAGTGGGGACGGTGGCGGTGATGATCCAGGTGGAGGCTGGGGCGAAGACTCCGTTGGGGGTCTCGAAATCGGCGATCGCGGCCCGGATCTTGGCGGCGATCTCGGGGCGGATCTCGTCGACGCGGTCGCCCCAGAGGCGGAGGATCTCCCCGGCCGGGCCCAGGGCCATGCCGAACTCGACCGCCTGGTCGAGATCGGCGCCCACCTTCATCGGCAGGTCGCAGCGTCGCAGCCCGATCTCCTCGAAGCCGGCGATCTTCAGCTGTTCGGTGACGGTGTCGGCGTTGGCCATCGAGAATGGGCCGGGGCCGCAGGTCGGCTCGTCGGTCTCCTCGGGGTGCTCGAGGTACTCGTCGACGATCTCCTCGGCGCGCCACACCCACTCGTTATCGAGCTTGCGCCGCCAGACGACAGCGGTGAAACGCCCGCCCGGCTTCAGCGCCGCGCGGACGTTGCGCAGGGCGGCAACCGGGTTGGCGAAGAACATGATCCCCATGCGCGAGAAGGCGTAGTCGAATTCCTGCGGCAACTCCAACGTCTGCACGTCGGCCAGCCGGAACTCGACGTTGCCAAGGCCAGCCTCGTCGGCCTCCTGGCTGGCGGTCTCGATAAACGGGCCAGAAACGTCGACCCCGAGCGCCGACCCCTCGGGTCCGACCAGCTCGGCCAGCCGCTGGGTGGTGTCGCCGAAGCCGCAGCCGACGTCGATTACCCGCTCTCCCGGCCGCGGCGGGTTCGACGCCATCGCCACCTCGCCGTGGGCGCCGAGGCCACCGGTAGTCAGGTCGCGGTACTTGAGGAAGACGTCGAAGAGTGGCCCGCTCCAGGCCTCGGTGGCTTCGGCGTTCTCGGGGGCGACATCGGCCATGCGGATCATCGTAAGCCGCCGACCAGCGCCTGGCTAGGGGTGAAAGTGGCCGGCGCGGAGCGCCTCCCCGCGGTCCTCATAGGGCCGCCAGGAGCAGATCCGGTGGTCGTGCAGCTCGAAGAACCAGGCCATCTCGTCGACCCCGGCGTGGCTGTCGTCCTCCTCCCACCGCCAATGGCGCTTGATCAACGCCACCGCCCGGCCGCCGCCGCCCTCGGTCCCGTCCTCGTAGAGCTGCTCCAGCTCGATCGTCTGCTGGACTCCTCCGGGCGGCCTCGTCGCCCAGACCCGCGCCGCCTCGCGGCCCTTGCGCAGCCCGCGGCCGGAGTGCAGCTCGACCTCGGGATCGAGGACGGCGACGAACGCGTCGAGATCGCGCTCGTTGAAGGCACGGACGAACTCGCGGACGGGATCAGTCATGCGCCGCTAGGCGCCGTGGCACTTCTTGAACTTTTTCCCTGATCCGCACCAGCAGGGGTCGTTGCGACCGATGTTCTCTTTCTCGTCTTTGACCACCGTCTCGACGACCTCGCCGTTGCCGGGGCTGCCGGCTCCCGCCGCGGCGACATCGGAGGCGGTCGCCCCGGCGGTCGCGACGACTTCTCGCAGGGCCGAAGGCTGGTTCTCCGCGGTGCCGCCGGAGTAGGCCAGAGCAGCTGCCTCGCCGCCGCCGTTGCCGGCCGCGGGGGCGCCGTCCTGGCCGGGCTGGATTTCGATCTCGGCCCGATAGACGAGTTTCGAGAACTCGTCCCAGATCGCGTGCATTAGCTCCTCGAACATCGAGAAGCCCTCGTTTTTGTAGGCGACGAGCGGGTCGATCTGGGCGAAGCCGCGGAGGTGGATTCCTTCGCGCAGGTAGTCCATGTCGAAGAGGTGTTCGCGCCAGCGGTTGTCGATCACCTGCAGCAGGATCGAGCGCTCCAGGAAGCGCATCAGCTCGTCGCCGAGCTGCTCTTCGCGCTCGTCGTAGGCGTTCATCGCGTCGTCGTCGAGGGCTTCTTTCAGCTGGGTCTTGTCAACCGTCTCCGGCGCTAGGCCGCCGACCTCGATGCCGACCGGCCAGATCTGGCGCAGCTGGGTCTCCAGCTCCTCCATGTCCCACTCCTCGAGCAGGTCGTTGGCGGTGTACTCGTCCACCAGCCGCTCGATCACGCCCTCGATTTCGTCGCGGGCGGTCTCGGAGATGTCGCGGCCTTCGAGGATCTCGCGCCGGTACCGGTAGACCACGCGCCGCTGCTCGTTCATCACGTCGTCGTACTCGAGGACGCGTTTGCGGATCAGGAAGTTCTGCTCCTCGACCTTCTTCTGGGCGTTCTCGACGGTTTTCGTCAGCATCTTCGCTTCCAGCGGGACTTCCGTTCCCTCGTCGTCGGTCGGCCCGAGTTTGTCGAGGATGTTGTAGATGCGATCGCCGGCGAAGAGGCGGATAACGTCGTCTTCGGCGGAGAGGAAGAAGCGCGACTCGCCGGGATCGCCCTGGCGGCCGGAGCGGCCGCGCAGCTGGTTGTCGATCCGCCGCGACTCGTGGCGCTCGGTGCCGCAGATGTAGAGGCCGCCAAGCTCCCGCACTTCCTCGCCTTCGGCTTTGCAGGTGGGGGCGAGCTCGGCCGTCTTCGCGGCCAGCGCCTCCTCGTAGCCCTCGCCCTCGTGGGTGATTCCCTGCTTTTTCAGCTCGGCGATAGCCAGGTGCTCGGGGTCGCCGCCGAGCTTGATGTCGACGCCGCGGCCGGCCATGTTGGTGGCGATCATCACCGCGCCTTTGCGCCCGGCCTGGGCGATCAGCTCGCCCTCTCGTTCGGCGTGCTCGGGCTTGGCGTTGAGGACCGCATGCTCGATCCCCTGCCGCTTCAGCGCCTCGGAGATCATCTCCGAGACCTCGACCGAGACGGTCCCGACCAGCACCGGCTGGCCCTTTTCGTGGCGGGCGACGATCTCGGCGATCAGCGCCTGCCACTTGCCGTCTTTGGTCTTGAAGATCTGGTCGTTCTGATCGAGCCGGACCATCGGCATGTTGGTCGGGATCTCGACCACCGGCATTTTGTAGATCTTCATGAACTCGGTCGCCTCCGTCAGGGCGGTACCGGTCATCCCGGAGAGCTTGTCGTAGAGGCGGAAGTAGTTCTGCAGGGTGATCGTCGCCAGGGTCTGGTTCTCCTCGCGGATCGCCACCCCCTCCTTGGCCTCGACCGCCTGGTGCAGGCCCTCCGACCAGCGCCGGCCCTCGAGGATGCGGCCGGTGAACTCGTCAATGATCATCACCTCGCCGTCGATCACCGCGTAGTCGTCGTCTTTGCGGTAGAGCGACTCGGCCTTCAGCGACTGGCTGAGGTGGTTGACGAGGCTGCCGTGCTCGCCGAGGTAGAGGTTGTCGACGCCGATGAAGTCCTCGGCTTTTTTCACTCCCTGCTCGGTCGGGGCGACGGTCTTGTGTTTCTCGTCGTACTCGTAGTCGTACTCGGCCTCGTGGGTCTCGCGCGACTCACCCAGCGATTTCAGTTTCTGTTTCGCCGGCACGCCGATCATCTGTTTGGCCAGGCGGGCGAAGGTGTAATAGGTCTGGGCCGCCTGTTCGGGCTGGCCGGAGATGATCAGCGGCGTCCGCGCCTCGTCGATGAGGATGTTGTCGACCTCGTCCACGATCGCGAAGTTGTGGTCGCGCTGGACGCAGTGCTCGAGCGAGTCGGCCATGTTGTCGCGCAGGTAGTCGAAGCCGAACTCGGAGTTGGTCCCGTAGGTGATGTCGAGCGCGTACTTGCGCTGGCGGGTGGCGTGGTCGTCGCCGTCCTGGAGCGCGTCGGAGGTGACCCCGAGCGCGTCGTAGATCGGCTTCATCCATTCCTGGTCGCGGCGGGCGAGGTAGTCGTTGACGGTGACCACGTGGACGCTCTTGCCGGCCAGGGTGTTGAGGAAGACGGGCAGGGTCGCGGTCAGGGTCTTGCCCTCGCCGGTCTTCATCTCGGCGATCGCCCCGTCGTGGAGGACCATGCCGCCGATCAGCTGGACGTCGTAGTGGCGCTGGCCGGTGGTCCGGCGCGAGGCCTCGCGGCAGAGGGCGAAGGCCTCGTTCATCAGCTCCTCGAGCGGCTTGCCGTTGCGGGCCTGCTCGCGCAGGCCGTCGGCCTCGCTGCGAATCTCCTCGTCGGAGAGCGCTTCCATCTCCGGCTCGAAGCGGTTTATCGCCGCTACGCGCTTCTGGTAGGCCTTGAACTTCCGTCCCTCTCCCGCGCGCAGCGCCTTGGTTACAAGGTCCATCGCTGGCATTGGTCAAGAGTAGCGGTGCCGGCTTAATTGCCCCTTGCTCCCTTCCGCCCCTTTCTCTAGTCTCGTGCGAGAACCCACAAGGAGGCACTCATGCGGATTGAGATTCGGGGCCGAAACGTCGAGATGACGGACGACCTGCGTGAGATGGTGCGGAAGCGCTTCCTGCGGCTGGGACGCCAGGTCTCGCCGCTCGCGACCCTGGAGGTGGTGCTCTCCGAAGAGCGCAACCCGCGGGTCGCCGACAGCCAGGTGGCGGAGGCGACGTTCTATCTAAAGGGAGTGACGCTGCACGCGCACGAGTGCAGCCCGGAGATGACCCACACGGTTCGCGAGCTTGCCGAGGACATGAGCCGGCAGGTCAAGAAACACCGAGAACTGCGTCGCAAGCGAAGCCGCACGCGGCGGCTTGTCGACCAGATGCGAGGCCGCCCGGCCGAGGCACGGCCGTAGGGCCGCGGAGCGCCAACTAAAGGCGCCGGGCGAAGGTCACCGCAACCACCCGGGACGCCCCCACGGCCCGCAGCGCGCGAGCGCAGGCCGTGAGGGTCGCCCCGGTGGTGAGGACGTCGTCGACCAGGAGGACGCTGCGCGGCGCCGCCGCGCGAGCCTGGATCTGCGGCGGGTGCCCGATGCGCTCGGCCCGCCGCTTCCCGACCTGCTTCCCGGCACCGCGGCGCTCGAGGCACTGTTCCAGTGGCGCTTCCAGCCGCGCCGCCAAAGCCATCGCCAGCTCACCGGCCGGATCGAACCCCCGCCTGCGTAACCGCGCCCGAGCCGGCGGCACCGGCACCACCGTCCCGCTCAGCATGTGGGCGGGAGCCAACCATTCGATCCGCTCGGCCATCAGGTCAGCCACCGGCAGCAAGCGCCGGAACTTCAACGCGCCAACGAGGTTCCGGGCAACTCCTTCGTAAGACGCCGAGGACCAGACCTTGTCCAGCCCAGCCGGCCCATTCCCCAGCAGCGGATCCCCATCAGCCAACCGCCTACCGCAGCGAGTGCAAACCACCGCCTCCGGCCGGCAAGACCGCCCGCAGGACGCACAAAGCGGCGGCACCAGCGCAACCCCGATCGTCGGCAACAGCTCCATGCCCCGACCCTGCCGAGCAACAACGCACACGTGGCGCGCAAAAAGCAAATTCTCTGCCCCAACTTTGGCGCGGAAGTTCCAAAGCCTTCCTGTAGGGAGGGACGGGTGTCCCTCTCCCTCCCTGGGATTTTTGCCTATAAGCGTTCATCTCGCGCCGACTCAGCGAGCACAAAAATCAGGGACGCCGGTCGGGAGAGGGACACCCATCCCTCCTGGCGACAGCGGCTGGATTGACGCCGTCAAACGGAAAGCTGTCGCTAGAGGGTCCGGTCACCCTTCGCGGGAATGTGCGCGAAGCGCGCGATATGCAATCTGATTCCTGCCCGCCATAGGCGGGCAGCATCATCGGGAGCAAGCCCCGTTAGGGGCGCGACAAATTCACGCGGAGGGTGACCGGACCCTCCTACCGCAGCTGGCCCGTACTCAGGGTCGCGCGCCGGCGATCGCGCCGATGAGGACCGAGCGTGCCGGGATCTCTGCCCCGGGAAGCGCGATCACTTCTTTGAGGCGAGAACCCTCCCCGACCTTGACGTTGTCGCCGATGATCGAGGGGCCGTCGATGCGGACGTCATCGCCGATCTCGCAACCGGGGCCGAGCAGGACCGGGCCGACGAGGTCCGGCTCACCCTCCATCCGCTCACCGCTGCGGTACCCCGCGACCAGCTCCCCCTCCCGCTCGACCTGGACCGCACCGGTCAGCGCGTCGACGCTGCTCTCGCGCAGCTCCTCGAGGTTGCCGATGTCGTTCCAGTAGGCGTCGATCTCGTGCGAGTAGAAGGGCACGTCGCCGTCGAGCAGGCGGGGGAAAACGTCCATCGCCCAGTCGGCGAAGCCGGGTGGGTCGCCCTCGCCGGCCGCTTTGCTGGCGCCGGGCTCGGGGAAGTAGTCGAAGATCTCCTTGCGGAACATGTAAATGCCGCAGTTGGCGAGGTCGGAGAGCGCTTCGGAGGGGTCGGGCTTCTCCTGGAAGCCCTGGACGCGGCCGTCGCCGCCGACGATCGCGACGCCGAACTGGCTGGTGTCCTCGACCCGCTTCATCGCCAGGGTCGCGATCCCGTCGTGGGACTCGTGGAACTCGCGCATCGCGCCGAGGTCGAGGTCGGTCAGCGCATCGCCGGAGATGACGAGGAAGGAGTCGCCGAGAAAGTCGGCTGCATTGCGGACGCCGCCGGAGGTGCCCAGCAGCTGCTCCTCGTGGCTGTAGCTGAGGGAGACGCCGAAGGCCGACCCGTCGCCGAAGTAGTCCTCGATCAGCTCTGGGAACCAGTGCAGGTTGGCGATCGTCTCGTCGAAGCCGTGGCGGGCGAGCAGGCGGAGGATGTGCTCCATCACCGGCCGGTTGAGGACCGGGACCATCGGCTTCGGCATCTCGTAGGTGATCGGTCGCAGCCGCGTCCCCAGCCCAGCCGCGAGGACCATCGCCCTCACTCCGCCATGCCCTCCTTCAGCCTGTCGATCGCCACGATGCTCTCCGGGTTCACTTCCCGCAGGCGAGCGATCTCAAGCGAGACGAGGTCGCCGAGCATCGTCGCCCAGAGCAGGCGCTCGACCCGGGTCTCCCCCACCGTCTCCACCCGCACGACGGTGCCGGAGGCTGCGGCGACCGCCTCGGCGGTCAGCTCGAAGCGGCGGCGCTCGCGCGGGTGCTGGTCGCAGTCCTCGAGGAAGACGGCGGCCATCCCGTCGGCGCCGGCCTCAGTGGACCAGCCGCAGATCTCGTTGTGGTCGGCCTCCGGCAGCTGCGCGGAGAAGGCAGGCTGCTTGGCGTTCTCGTTGATCTGGCACTTCCAGCGGTAGGCGATCGCGGCGGTCAGGTCGCTGCCGTAGATCACCGTCGGCGCGGCACCGATCGCGGCGCCGATCTCCGCCGCCTTGGCCTTGATCGTCAGCGCCTCGCGCTCGAGGAAGGCGGCCCCGGCGTCGATCTCGGTGCGCAGGCCCGGTGCCGCTCCCGCCAGCGCCGCCACCTCGGCGGCAGCGACGAACATGTAGGCGACCGCGACCCGCGGCTGGTAGATCCCCGGCGGAGCCACCACCGGCACACCCGCCTCGCGCGCCCGCTCGACCAGCTGACCGCCGGTGCTGACCACGAAGCGCCGCGCCCCCAGGACCTCGGCGCCCTCGAAGCAGGCCAGGGTCTCCTCGGTGTTGCCGGAATAGCTGGAGCAGAGGATGGTCCACTCCGGGGTCGCCCAGCTCGGCAGCTCATAGCCTCGGATCGCGACCATGGGTCGGGTCAGGCGGTCGCCGATCGCCGCGGCAGCGAGATCGCCGCCGATCGCCGAGCCGCCCATCCCGCAGACCATCAGCCCGGCGGAGTCGCCCCCCTCCAGGCGCGCGCTTTCGACCCGCCAGAGGGCGTCGCGAAGTTGGTTCGGAAGGTCGAGCGTGTCTTCAAGAATCGAGCTCATCAGGCCGGGACTCTTTCATCTCGGCCAATCACGGCGTTAATGAGCTGGGCACCCGGTTCGACTCTTGCTCCGGGGGCGAGGATCGAGTCGCGCACCACCGCGTCGCGGCCGACGCTGCAGCCGTCGAGTAGGACCGAGTCGGCAACGGTGGCGCCGCTCTCGATTTGGCAGTCGCCGGCGACCACGGCCCGTGGACCGACCTCGGCCTCCGCATCGACCTCGGCGCCGGCGTCGATCAGCAACCCGGGCGAGGTCGGCTCGACCCGCGTCTCGACCCTGCCTTCGAGGATGTCCCAGCTCGCCTGCAGGTAGCGCTCCGGGGTCCCGATGTCCATCCAGTAACCGTCGAGCAGCAGGCCGTTGAGCCCGTCGCCGACCAGCCGCGGGAAGACGTCGCGCTCGATCGAGACCGGTTCGCCGGGCGGGATCAGGTCGAGGACCCGGCGCTCCAGCACGTAGGCGCCGGCGTTGATCTCGCCGGGCTCGGCCTTCCCCGTCTTCTCGAGGAACTGCAGCACCTGCCCGGCCTCGTCGCAGCGGACCAGGCCGTAGGCGGAAGAGTCCTCGACCGGGTGGAGCCCAATCGTGGCGCTGGCGCCACGCTTCGCGTGGGCTCGCAGCAGGGCCGAGAGATCGAGGTCGGCGAGGACGTCGCCGTTCAAAGCGAAGAATCGGTCCTCTAGGCGGTCGCCGAGCGAGTCGGCGGCAAAGCGGATCGCCCCGGCGGTCCCGAGCGGCTCGGGCTCGGCGACGTAGGTGATCGCCACCCCCGCCCGCTGCTCCTCGTCGCGCAGCGCCTCGCGCAGGACGTCGGGCAGGAAGCCGCAGGCGAGAACCACCTCGGTCACGCCGTGGGCGGCGAGCCACTCGATCGCGTAGGCGAGGAAGGGACGGTCGACCAGCGTCACCGCCGGCTTGGGGACGTCGCTGGTGAGCGGCCGCAGGCGAGTCCCCTCGCCGCCGACCAGAACGATGGCCTGCATCAGGAGGCCGGGGTCGGGGTGCTCTGCACGGTGCGGCCGATGCCCTCGTACTCGAAGCCGGCTTTGATCAGGGCGTCGGGGTCGAGGAAGTTGCGGCCATCGACGATCAGCGGCCGGGCCATCCGCTGCCCGGCGGCAGCCCAGTCCAGCCCGGCGAACTCGTCCCACTCGGTGACCAGGACGGCGGCGTCGGCGCCCTCCAGCGCCTCCTCGGCCGAGGTCGCCATCTCGACCGAGCCGAGCATGCCGGCAGCGCGCTCGGCGGCGACCGGGTCGTAGGCGACGACCTCCGCCCCCTCGCCCTGCAGCCGGGCGGCGAGGACGAGGCTCGAGGCCTCGCGCATGTCGTCGGTGTCGGGCTTGAAGGCGAGGCCGAGCAGGGCCACCCGCTTGCCGATCAGCGAGCCGAGGTGCTTCTCCAGCTTGCCGACCACGCGGCGCTTCTGCAGCTCGTTGACCTCGATCACCGCGGTCAGCAACTGGAAGTGGTAGCCAGTGTTGCCGGCGAGCATCTTCAGGGCGCTGACGTCCTTAGGGAAGCAGCTGCCGCCGTAGCCGATCCCGGCGCGGAGGAACGAGCTGCCGATCCGCTCGTCCAGACCCATCCCCTTCGCGACCTGGCCGACGTCGGCGCCGACCTCCTCGCAGACGTTGGCGATCTCGTTGATGAAGGAGATCTTGGTCGCCAGGAAGGCGTTGGAGGCGAGCTTGATCATCTCGGCGCTGGCAACGTCGGTGCGGAGGATCTCGCCGCCGAGCGGCCGGTAGAGAGCCGCGACCGCGTCGGCGGCCTCCTCGTCGCCGGCGTCGGCGCCGATCACCACCCGGTCGGGGTCCATGAAGTCCGCGACCGCGGTCCCCTCCTTAAGGAACTCGGGGCAGGAGACGTAGGAGAGGCCGGGCATGTCGCGCCGGATCGATTCGCCGGTCCCGGCCGGGACCGTGCTCTTCATGATCAGCACGTGCTCGCCGCCCTCCGGCAGCTCCTGGACAACCGCCCGCACCCGCGAGAGGTCGGCGTCGCCCGAGTAGGTCGGCGGGGTGTCGACGCAGACGAAAAGCAGCCGCGCACCGTCCAGCAGCTCCCCCATCTCGGTCGTGAAGGTGAGCCGCTCGGCGTTCCGCCGCAGCAGGTCCTCGAGACCGGGCTCATGAATCGCGACCTCGCCGCGGGCGAGCGCCTCGACCTTCTCGGGGACGATGTCCCGGGCGATCACCGGGTGGCCGAGCTCGGCGAAGCAGGCGGCGGTGACGAGGCCAACCCAGCCGGCTCCGATCACGCCGATCGGCTCCCTCTGTTCACTCATCGACTGCTCCTTCCACGCTTCGGCTTCTTCTTCGGGACGAGCACCTTGGCCGATCGCGCCATCCCGATCATCTGATCGTTGGTCAGCGTGCGCAGCAGGTCATTGGAGATCCAGTAGACGTTGTCCCCGCGGTGCCAGGCAACCATTTTCACATTTTCGCCGTCGACATAGATGTCGTAGTCGCGACCGTTGATCGTCTTGGTCAGGCTCGGGTCCTCGAGGATCGGCGGGTCGGACCAGCCGCGGATCCCCTGCACGCCAAAGTAGTGGGTGCCGTCGCTGAGTTCAGCCACCATCACCATCCGGTAGGCGAGGTGGCGGTTCCCGTCTTCGTCCTTGATGTTGTAGACGTAGGGATCGACGATCTTTTCGTAGGGATCGGTTTCGACGAAGTGGGTGCTTTCGGGCAGGCGGGTCGGGTAGTAGATCGGGAAGAAGCCGCGCGAGCGCCGGGCGGCGATCTTGGCCTCGGCCTTGCCCGCTTCGGCCGCCGGAACCAGCCCGTCGGTACCGGCCTTCACCGCTTCCAGCTTGGGCTTCTTCGGCTTCGTCTTCTTCTTCGCCTTCTTGTGGCCCTTGTGCTTCTTGCCGGCGGCGGCTTCTTCGCGGCTCTGCTTCTGCGCCGCTTTCGCCTCCTGCACGGTCTCGCCGCCGAGGAATTCCTGCACCGCTTCTTCGACCGCTCCGGGGGTCGTGTAGACGAAGCTGGGGCCGAGTTCGGCCGGGAAGTGGACCTCGTTGATCGTCGAGTTGCGCGAGGCGGCCAGCAGTTTCAGCACTTCCAGCAGGGTCTTGCCGTCGTTGATGTCGGAGGTGGTGTAGTCGGTGAAGGCCTCGACCAGTTCGCCCTGGTCGAAGACCAGGTCCTGCAGCGAGACCCGCGAGCGCGCCTGGCTGAGGAACTCCTGCTGGCGGGCCGAACGGACGATGTCGGTGTCGGTGTGCCGGTAGCGGACGTACTGCAGCGCTTTCTTGCCGCACATCAGCTGATAGCCCGGCTGGACGTTAATTTCGGCGTACTGTTCGGCCGCTCCCACGTTCGAGTGGTAATAGCGGCGGTCGATGTCGACGTAGACGCAGCCGATCGCGTAGACGCCCTGGGCGAAGCCGAGGAAGTCGACGTTGACGACGTGGTTGATCGGCAGCCCGGTCAGCGACTTAACCGTCCGCAGAGTCAGCTTGGTGCCGCCGTAGGAATACGCTTCGTTGAACTTGCCGGTCCCGTAGCCGGGGATTTCGACCTTCAGGTCGCGCGGGATCGACATCATCGAGATCAGGCCCTGGTCGGGGTCGAGCCGGACCAGCAGCGTCGTGTCCGAGCGGCCCGGGTCTTCCTCTTCGCTTGCCCGCTTGTCGGAGCCGATCACGAGGAACGTCTGGGCGCCGCCGTTGCCGGCGTCGGCGAGGAACTTGTTCAGCCGCTTCTGCAGCTTGTCGTTTTCCGGCCGGATCGCGTTGGCGATGCTGTCGAGGTAAAGCAGGCTCGCGGTCGCAGTGGTCGCAGCGGAGACGGCGATGATCAGCACCGCCGCCAGGGTGAAGCGCCACCAGTAGCGGCGGGGCTTCGGCGCCGGATCGGAGTCGCCGTTGGGCGGCGGCTTCTTCGGCGCCCAGCCCGGGCCCAAGGACTCAGTCATCGACCCGCCCCGGAATCGACCGCAGGAACGACTCGAGCGCCTGCCTGTAGGTCTCCAGCGAGGAGACCGAGACCCACTCGCCCGGTCCGTGATGACCGGCGCCGACCGGCCCGAACTCGACCGCCGGCACCCCCACCCGCAGGAAGGAGACCGCGTCGGAGGCGCCGTCGCGGCCGACGCTCATCGGCTCGCCGTCGTGGTGGGCCGTCGCCGAGGCACGCAAGGCGCGGACGAAGGCGGAGTTGCGGTCGACGGTCGCCGGCGGTCGCGTCAGCAGCGGCTGCACTTCGCAGCCCTGGATCTCCCGCACCTGGGCGAGGATCTCCCGCGGGTCCTGGTCGGGGAGGTAGCGGATGTCGACGTCGATCACGCATCGGTCGGGCACCTTGTTGAGAGCGTCGCCGCCGACGATCCTCCCCAGATTGATCGAGGGCCGGTCGAACAGCTCCGAGCTGTGCCGGGCAAAAGGTAGCGACTCGATACTGCGGAAAACGTCGATTGCGTTGAGGACGGCGTTGTCCCCGAGCCAGGGAGTGGCCCCGTGGGCGGCGGTGCCGCCGATCTCCAGGCGCAGCGCCAGCACCCCCTTTGCCTCGATCCCGATGTGCAGGTCGGTCGGCTCGCCGGTGATCGCGAACTCGCCGACGAAGCCGCTGTCGACCAGGTGGTCGGAGCCACGCTCGGACTCCTCCTCGGACTCCTCGTCGCCGACGATCCCCAGCCGCACCCGCACCGCGTCCTGGTCGCGCATCGCGGCGGTGACCATCATCATCGCCGCGATCGCGCCCTTCATGTCATAGGCACCGCGCCCGATCAGCCGATCGCCGGCGGTCTCCGGCACGAACTGCCCGGAGTGCCCCGGCACCACGTCGATGTGTCCGTGGAGGACGACCGTGGGCGCGTCCTCGGGCCCGACCTCGGCCATGACGACAGGCAAACCGCGCACCTCGTCGGCCTTGGTCTCGATCCCCCGAGCTTTCAGCCACCCCTGCACGAACCCCGCGGCCTCGGAAATCGCATCCGGCTCGCAGGTTTCGAAGCTGATGAGGCGTTTTGCGAGGACAACGAGCTCCTCGCTCATCGACTCACCCCCCGGCGATCGAAAGAAATGCTTCGGCCCGGTCTTTGTCTTTCTGCGCCCGGTTCTTCTCGGCGCTGCCGTCCTCGGCCTCCGAGAGCCGCTGTTCGGCGTCGGAGAGCTGCTCTTTCAGCGAGCCGCTGTCGAGATCCTCGGGCGGAATTGCCTCCTCAATGAGGAGCCGGGCGGTGTTGCCGTAAACCTGGAGCCAACCGTGAGCCTGGGCATAGCGTTTCGTCTCCGAGTCGGAGAGGTGGAGGCGAAGCTCGGTCGGCCGCAGCGCCGCCAGCACCGGCGCGTGGTTGGCGAGGATGCCGATTTCGCCGACCTCGGTCCGAGTCGAGACCTGGCGCGCTTCACCGCTCCAGACCTCGCCCTCGGGGGTCAGGACCTCGACATCGACCATGTGCTCCGCCGCCATTCAGATCCCCTAGGCGGCCGCGGCCGACTTGGCGTTCTCGAGGACCTGGTCGATCGAGCCCTGCATGTAGAAGGCGCCCTCGGAGAGCTCGTCGTGCTCGCCGTCGAGGATCTCGCGGAAGCCGCGCACGGTCTCGGCAACCGGCACGTACTCGCCGGTGCGGCCGGTGAACTGTTCGGCGACGAAGAACGGCTGTGAGAGGAAGCGCTCGATCTTGCGGGCCCGGGAGACCGTCTGGCGGTCCTCGTCGGAGAGCTCGTCGATGCCAAGGATGGCGATGATGTCCTGCAGCTCCTTGTAGCGCTGCAGCACCTGCTGCACCTCGGTCGCCGTCCGGTAGTGCTCGTCGCCGACGACGTCGGGCTTGAGGATCGTCGAGGTCGAGTCGAGCGGGTCGACCGCC
>JBJMKP010000013.1:0-31436 GCA_045805745.1 Solirubrobacterales bacterium | reverse complement strand
CGGGTCGCTTTGGTGCCGAGGCCGCGCTCCTCCATCATCTCGATCAGTTTCGCCTGCGAGATCCGGCCGGGCGGCTGGGTCTCCTTGTCGACGATCCAGGGCTCGCCGTCGAGCGGCAGGTTCTGGCCCTCTTCCAGTTTCGGGATCTCCTCGTCGGCCGAGCGGGCGTAGGTGTAGATGCCGGCGTAACCGGGGTCGACAACTACCGAGCCGCGGACGAAGTAGGTCTGGTCGCCGGCCTCGATGTCGGCCCGGGTCGACTCGGTGATCATCGGCGGGCTGAAGGTGGCGAGGAAGCGGCGAACGACGAGTTCGTAGACCCGTTTCTTGGAGCCGTCGAGGGCGCCCGGATGGACCGCCTGGGTCGGGTAGATCGGCGGGTGGTCGGTGGTCTCTTTTTTGCCGCGGGTCGCTTTCAGCTCGCCGCCGAGCAGACCGGAGGCGGCGGAGAACTCCTTGATCCGCACCAGCGAGGAGACCAGCTCGCGCACCGGCAGCGAAGACGGGTAGACCGTGTTGTCGGTGCGCGGGTAGGAGATGAAGCCGTCCATGTAGAGATCCTCGGCGATCCGCATCGCGCTGGCGGGGGTGATCCCGAGGCGGCTGGAGGCGTCGGTGCTGAAGGCGGTGGTGTTGTAGGGGGTCGGCGGCTTGCGGGTGTTTTTCCGCGCCGTGACCGCTTTGACGGTGCCGGGGCTGGAGGTGCCGGCGAGGGCGGCGTCGACCTCGGAGCGCTCCCAGAATTTGTCCACCGTGTGGTGGGCCTCGAAGCTGCCGTCGGGGTGCTCGAACTTGGCGAACAGTTCCCAGAAGGGTTTCGCGACGTGGGCGCGGCGCTCCATCTCACGCTCGACGATCAGGCCCAGGGTCGGGCTCTGGACGCGGCCGACCGAGAGGAAGTTGGAGCCGAAGCGGCGGCTGGCGAGGGAGACGGCCCGGGTCAGGGTCGCGCCCCAGAGCAGGTCGATGTCCTGGCGGGCGGCGCCGGCATTGGCCAGCGGGTAGGAGAGCGTGTCGAGCTCCGAGAAGGCGCGGTCGATCTCCTCTTTGGTCAGCGCCGAGTAGCGGGCGCGCTGGATCACCAGGCTGCCGTCGGCGGTCCCCTCGCGGCTGCCGAGCGCCGGGTTGGCGTCGAGCATCTCCTCCAGGGCCTCGAGCCCGATCAGCTCGCCCTCGCGGTCGAAGTCGGTGGCGATTACCAGCTCGTCGGCCTCTTTGGCCAGTTTTTTGATCGCTTTGACGACGTTTTTGTCGGTCGGTTCCTTGATCAGCTCGGCGTCGATCAGATCGTGCAGGTCGGTCTTCTGCCAGTTCGAGTAGCCCTCGGGGAAGGCCGGACCGAGCACGTGGCCCTTGAGGCCGACCGTCATATGGTCGTTTCCTTCAGCGTCTTTCCAGGTGTAGAAGGGGACTTTGAAGGTTTTGTCCGCGCTGTTGGTGCCGTTGCTCAAGGCTTCGGCGATCTTCAGGGCGCTGTTGTTCTTCTCGGTGACGATCAGTCGCATGGGGCGGCGAGGGTAGCAGGGGTCTGCGGCTGTCCCGCTATCTCTCCTGGGTAGGATCGATCGCCAGATGCGGTCTCTCGTCACCGGCGGCGCCGGGTTCATCGGCTCGAATCTGGTCGACGCCCTGCTCGCGGGCGGCGACGAGGTGACGGTCGTCGACGACCTCTCGACCGGGCGCCGCGGCAACCTCGACGGGGCGCTGGCGGCAGGCGCCGAGCTGGTCGAGCTCGACGTCCGCGACAGCGAAGCGCTGACCCGGCTGGCGGCCGAGAAGCGACCCGAGCGGATCTTCCACCTCGCCGCCCAGATCGACGTCCGCAAGTCCCTCGCCGATCCCTTCTTCGACGCTTCCGTCAATGTCGGCGGCACCGCCAACCTGCTCGACGCCGCCCGCGACTGCGAGTGCGGGCGGGTCGTCTTCGTCTCCACCGGTGGCGCGATCTACGGCGAGGGCGAGGGCCAGCAGCTGCCGCTCGCCGAGGACGCGCCGATCGCTCCGCTCTCCGCCTACGGCCAGAGCAAGTACGCGGCCGAGGGATACCTCGCCCTCTACGAGCGGCTCTACGGGCTCTCGGGGATCTCCCTGCGCCTGGGCAACGTCTACGGCCCGCGCCAGGACCCGCTCGGCGAGGCCGGGGTGATCGCGATCTTCTGCGGGGCGCTGCGCGAAGGCAGCCTGCCAACCGTCTTCGGCGACGGCAGCCAGACCCGGGACTACATATATGTGGGCGACGTGGTCGCTGCCGCGCTGGCCGCCGCCGCCTCCGACGTCGTCGGCGCGGTCAACATCGGCACCGGCCGCGAGACCACCGTGATCGAGCTGGTCGAGGCGCTGCGCGAGCTGGGCGGCCGCGAGGACTTCGAGGCCCAGCTGGCGCCGGAGCGTCCCGGCGAGGTGCAGCGCATCGCCCTGGATGCCTCCCGGGCCGAACGAGAGCTTGGCTGGCGCGCCGCCACCAGCCTCGACGACGGCCTGCGAATCACCCTGGACTCCCTGTGAGCGCCGGTCACTAATCTTCATCCCATGCCAGCCCAGGCCTATGCAGGTAAGGAGTGCGTCTGCCAGTTCCGTAAAGGAATCTGCGACCAGTCGTGCGTGCGCGACATGCTGGAGACGCCCTTCTACATTGCCTGCCTGAAACTAAAAGGGCGGCGCTGCGCGGTGGTCGGCGGCGGCGACATCGGTCTCGAGAAGGTCGAGGGGCTACTCGCCTGCGACGCCGACGTCACCCTGATCGCGCCGGTCGCCCACCCCGAGCTGGAGAGCCTCGCGGCCGAGGGCTCGATCGAGTGGGAGAAGCGCACCTACGCCGGCGCCGCAGACCTCGAGGGCGTCTTCATGGTGATCGCCTGCACCGATGACACCGACGTCAACATCGCCGTCTTCGACGACGCCGAGCGGCGGGCGATGCTGGTCAACATCGTCGACGTCCCGCCCCTCTGCAACTTCATCCTGCCGGCGATCGTCCGCACCGGGCCGCTGGCGATCGCGATCTCGACCGCCGGCGCCTCGCCGGCCCTGGCGAAGCGGATGAAGCGCGAAGTCTCCGACCTCTTCGGCGAGGAGTTCGCGCGGTTGGCGGTGATCCTCAACGACGCCCGCGGCTGGGCGAAGGGGACGCTGCCGACCTACCAGGACCGCAAGGAGTTCTTCGAGGGGATCGTCAACGGCGCCCCCGACCCGATCGTGCTGCTGCGCGAGGGCAACGAGACCGCAGTGCTGGCGATCGTCGAGTCCGCCAAAGAGCGGGCCGCGGCGACCCTGACCGCCTAAGCCCTTCGCTTACGTCTCAGCTCGTGCCGCAGGCGGAGCTGCGGACCTGCTCCAGCATCGTGCGCAGCTGATCGGCCTGCTCGACGCTGAGGTTGGCGCTGAAGGCGGAGGCCAGCTCGGCCCGCACGATCGGGCGCATCTCCCCGAGCAGCTCGACCCCGGCCGGCAGCAGGGTCGCGTAGCTGACCCGGCGATCGGTCTCGCAGAAGGTCCGCTCCAGCAGGCCGGCCTTGATCAGCCGGTCGACGAGCTTGGTCAGGCCGCCGCGGGTGATCACCAGCGCCTCGGCCAGGTCCCCCATCTTCAGCCGCTGCTCGGGGGCGCGGTCGAGCGTCGCCAGCACCTCGAACCAGGGCAGCGGCGGCAGCTCCGCGGCGGTCAGCGCCTCCTGCAGGCGGCCGGTGACGGCGGCGTGGGTCTGCGCGATCGCGATCCACGCCTCGCGATGGGGATCGAAGTCCGCGTCCTGCGGCTCGACGACTGCGGTGGCCTGGTCACTCATAGGCCCATCTTCCCACAAGATGCTTGATCTGGCAATAGTTGACATGTCAATCTTCTTTGCTACGATGCTTTCCAAGTCAATTATTTCTAGATCAACATCTTCCTAAGGAGCCCCGATGAGCACCGAGACGATCAAGCAGCAGGAGATCCCCGCCGGCACCTGGGCGGTGGACCCGGTCCATTCCTCGATCGGCTTTGCCGTCACCCACAACGGCGTCACCACCTTCCGCAGCGGCTTCGACCGCTACGAGGCCCGACTCAGCGGCGGCGAGAGCCCGCAGCTGGAGGGCACTGTCGAGGTCGAGAGCATCGCGATCGATGAGGAGATGCTGAAGGGCCACCTGCTCTCCCCCGAGTTCTTCGACACCCAGCGGTTCCCGCAGCTGCGCTTCGGCTCGACCGAGCTGAGCGTCGGCGAGGACGGCAGCGCCCGCGTCGCCGGCGACCTCGAGATCCGCGGCGAGACCCGCAGGGTCGAGGCCAGCGGCCGCTTCGCCCACCTCGGCGAGGACTCCCAGGGCAAGGCCCGCGTCGGCCTCTCGATCGAGGCGACTGTCGACCGCCGCGACTTCGGCCTCGACTGGCAGGCCCAGCTGCCGAGCGGCGGCGAGGTCCTCGAGTACGCGGTGGCGATCAACGTCGAGCTCGAGCTCGTCGCCGAGGAGGCATAACCATGCGGGTCCTCGGCATAACCGGCAGTTTGCGCCGGGACTCCTACAACCACGCCCTGCTGCGGGAGGCCGCCGAGCGGCTTCCCGCCGGGGCGGAACTGGTCGGGTTCGAGCACCTGCGGGAGATCCCGGCCTACGACGCCGACCTCGAGGCCGAGACGCCGGCGGCGGTCGCCGAGCTGCGCCAGGCGATGCGCGATGCCGACGCGGTCCTGGTCGTCACCCCCGAGTACAACCACTCGATCCCCGGCGTGCTGAAGAACGCCCTCGACTGGGCCTCCCGTCCCGCGGGCCAGAGCGCGCTGACCGGCACGCCGGCCGCCGTGATCGGTGCCTCGACCGGGATGTTCGGCGCCGTCTGGGCCCAGGCCGAGACCCGCAAAGTCCTCAGCGCCCTCGGCGGCCGCGTGGTCGAGGAGGAACTGCCGGTGGCCCGCGCCGGCGACCTGTTCCGAGACGGCCACCTCGACCTCTCCCCCGACCAGTCCCACCAGCTGGAGGAGATCCTGGCGACGCTCGTCTCCGAAGCCGAGCAGCTGCGCGAACAGGTCCCCGCAGCGGCTTGAGCCACCGCGGGAACCGCGCCGCGATCAGTCCTTCGCGGTGCAGGTGCGCACCAGGCCTCCGGAGAGGCGGGTCCCGTCGCTGTAGACGAAGGTCCCCCTGCCCTGGAACCGGCCGTCGGGGCAGCGGGCGGAGATGACGCTGAGCTGCCGGCCCTTGTAGGCGTAGGTGCGACGGGCGCTGAAATCGGCGGCGACCACCGAGCCCGCGCCGCCGGCGATCCTGGGGACGTCGACCGTGATGTGCAGTCCCAGCGACCCTTTGCTGACGCGGCTGACGTGCACGGTGGCGATTACCGCGGTCGGCGCCGGGACGTTGACGTAGGCGTGGGCAAGCACAGTGACCACCCCGTCTCGTTCGCCGCCATTGAAGAGGGTCAGCGGACCGGTCGAGTCGAACGGCGCCTGTTCGGGAAAGGCGACCTCAACGGTGGCGCTGCCGCGGCCAATGATCGCCTCGCCGCAGACAGCTTCGGCTGCTTTGGTCGCTCGCGCCTGCAGCTGATCGATCCGGCAGACCGGCAGGCCCTTGACGCGGACGAACGCGTCCTTGTCGGCGTCGAACGAGGCTTCCTCGAGAGCCGGCGGATGCGAACCGTCGAGGGTCGACAGCCTGCCGCTCCCCCAGATCCCGATCGGGGCGAGGTCGTGCCTGGGCAGCAGATGCGGGGTGACGTCTCCGTTGATGCTCAGGACCATGTTGCCGGCCTGCACGACCGTCGGCTTCGGCCTGCCTCCCTGCGCCACCGCCAGGCCGGCCAGCCCGACGGCAACCAGCAGCACCACCCCGGCCGCCGTCATTGCCTTCTTCATCAGATCTCCTCTCGTCGGGCTGCCGCTTGCCGGCGCCGCTATTTCGCGTTAACATTACTAATGTGAATATGGCAAATGCAAGTCCCTTGCGCCCCAGCCCCGGTAGCGCTTGCCTCTCTCTCCCCCGGGCGATCGGCGCAGGGGACTTGGACGCCGCCGCCGCATGCTTCGCCCGCGACGGCTGCTTGATCACTCCAGACGCGACCGCGGTACACGGTCGCGAGAGCATCCGCCGGGTGCTGGCGCAGATGATCGTCCGCCGGACCGAGATCGAGGTCGAGCTGAGCACTTCGGTCGCCGCCGGGGCGGTGGTCCTGCTCCACCAGCGCTGGCGGATACGCAGCGGTGAACAGGTGGAAGGCTCGTTCGAGCAGGTCGCCGACGCGACTTTGATCGCACGGCGGGTCGAGGGAGCCTGGAAGCTCTCGATCGCCGCCCCCTGGGGATACCCTCAGGCCTACGGCTGATCGCGCCGCCCGCGCCGGGTACGTTTTGGCCGATGAGCGCCGAGAGACCCGGGAAGGGTCCGCCCCCCAAACGCCCGTATCGGATGCAGGCCCGCGCGCGCTCAACCGAGGCGACCAGAGAGGCGATCCTCGACGCCGTCGAGGTGGCGTTCGAAGAGCTTTTCTACGACGAGATCACCCTCGAAGCGATCGCCGAGCGCTCTGGGGTGACGGTCCAGACGATCCTCCGCCACTTCGGAAGCAAAGAGGGACTCTTTGCCGCTTCGATGCTGCACGTCGGCAGCAAGATGGGCGCCGACCGTGGGCTGGTGCCCACCGGCGAGACCAGCGAGATCGTCGACGACCTCGTCGACCACTACGAGGCCTACGGCAACCGGCTGCTGCGGATGCTGGCTCAGGAAGACCGTGTGCCGGCCCTCCGCCAGGTCGCCGACCTCGGCCGGACCTTCCACGCGCAGTGGTGCGCGGAGGCCTTCGCCCCGGGGCTGAAGGGCTTGCGTGGAGCCAAGCGCGAGCGGCGGCTGGCCCAGTTCGTCGCCTGCACCGACATCTACACCTGGAAGCTGCTGCGACGCGACCGCGGTCTCAGCCAAGAGGCGACGAAGCTGGCGATGCGGGAGCTGATCGAACCGCTGATGTGAGCGACGGGATTCGAACCCGCTAAGCGTGGGGCAGGGCGAAGAAGGCGACCGCGGAGAAGTGGGCGACGGCGGCGGCGATCACGAACAGGTGGAAGACCTCGTGGTAGCCGAAGGTGGCCGGGATCGGGTTCGGCCGTTGGGTCGCGTAAACCACGGCGCCCGCCGTGTAGAGCAGCCCGCCGGCGGCGACCAGCAGGGTGCCCGCCACCCCCATCGAGGTCCAGAGCTCGGGGAAAGCGGCGACCGCGACCCAGCCGAGCGAGAGGTAGATCAGGGCCGAGGCCCATTTGGGATGGTCGGTCCAGATCATCTCGACGATCGCCCCAGCGATCGCCCCGATCCAGACGACGGCGAGGATCGCCATCGCCAGGGTCCCGTTCAGGACCAAGAGGGCGAAGGGGGTGTAGGTGCCGGCGATGAGGAAGAAGATCATCGAGTGATCCAGCCGCCGCATCCACTGGCGGACCGACGGCCGCTTCCAGTTGACTCGGTGGTAGAGGGCGCTGGTTCCGAACAGGCCCGAGAGGCTGACCGCGTAGATCGCGACCGCCAGGGTGGCCTTTGGCGTTTCGGCGAGGACGATCAGCGCCACCCCGAAGCCGAGCGACATGAAGAAGGCCCACTCGTGCGAGACGCCGCGCAGCTTCGGCTTGACCGCGGCGATCGCATCCGCGGTCGCCTCTTTGGCGCGTTCGCCCATCCGCTCTGCGCCCCTGCGCAGCTCTTCTGCCATAGGGAAAGGCTACCCGGAACTTAGTGCCGATATTGGGGACTTGACACAATTGGGAGAAGAAGTCGGCGGCCTCGGAACTCCTTATTTGCACCTTTTGAGACTTTTTCCGTCCTGCTGATTAGCGATCCTGCGGAGTTACCCCTGAAAGTTGCCGCGAGAGGAGAAGTTTGATGTCCAAGACCGCCATTGCCAGTCCCAAAAACGGTCTCGAAGGCCTCTCGGTCGAGCGCCGTTTTTCGACGCCGGGGGTGCATCCTTTCGACCAGATCGAGTGGGAGATCCGCGATGCGGTGATCGGCAATCCCGAGAGCCCGGCCTTCGAGCAGCGGGGGGTCGAGTTCCCCAAGAGCTGGTCGCAGAACGCGACCAACATCGTCGCCCAGAAGTACTTCCGCGGCCAGATCGGCAGCCCCGAGCGCGAGAGCTCGGTCAAACAGATGATCGGCCGCGTCGCCGGCACGATCGCCGGCTGGGGGTGCGAGGGCGGCTACTTCGCCTCCGAGGAGGACGCCGACGCCTTCGAGATGGAGCTGACCGCGATCCTGCTGAACCAGAAGGCGGCCTTCAACTCGCCGGTCTGGTTCAACGTCGGCTTCGAGGAGACGCCGCAGTGCTCGGCCTGCTTCATCCTCAGCGTCGAGGACACCATGGAGTCGATCCTCGACTGGAACACCAAGGAGGGCAAGATCTTCCGCGGCGGTTCCGGCTCCGGGATCAACCTCTCCAACATCCGCGGCTCCATGGAGCAGCTGAAGAAGGGCGGCACCGCCAGCGGCCCGGTCAGCTTCATGCGCGGCGCCGACGCCTGGGCCGGGACGATCAAGTCCGGCGGCAAGACCCGGCGGGCAGCGAAGATGGTCGTCCTCAACGTCGACCATCCCGACATCGAGCACTTCGTCACCTGCAAGGCCGACGAGGAGAAGAAGGCCGGCGCTCTGCGCGACGCCGGCTTCGACATGTCGATCGACGGCGACGGCTTCACCTCGATCCAGTACCAGAACGCCAACAACTCGGTGCGGGTCACCGACGAGTTCATGGAGGCGCTCGAGGCCGGCGAGGACTGGAAGCTGATCGCCCGCACCGACGGCTCGACGACGAAAACGCTTCCCGCCAGCGAGCTGATGGATCTGATCGCCAAAGCGGCCTGGGACTGCGCCGACCCTGGCGTCCAGTACGACACGATCATCAACCGCTGGCACACCTGCCCCGAGTCGGGCCGGATCAACGCCTCCAACCCCTGCAGCGAGTACATGCACGTCGACGACTCGGCCTGCAACCTCGCCTCGCTCAACCTGATGAAGTTCCGCCGCGAGGACGGCAGCTTCGACACGGCCGAGTTCGAGCACGCGGTCGACATCGTCTTCCTCGCCCAAGAGATCGTCGTCGGCTTCTCCAGCTACCCGACCGAGGGGATCGCCGAGAACGCCAACAAGTTCCGCCAGCTCGGCCTCGGCTACGCCAACCTCGGCGCCCTGCTGATGTCCGACGGCCTCCCCTACGACTCCGACGCGGGCCGCAACGTCGCCGCCGCGATCACGGCGCTGATGACCGGCCGCGCCTACCGCCAGTCGGCGCTGATCGCCGCCGGGGCGACCGGGACCTACGAGGAGTACGAGAAGAACCGCGAGCCGCACAACGGCGTCATGCGGATGCACCGCGACGCCTCCTACGAGGTCGACCCGACCGGGATCAAGGGCGAACTGCTCGAGGCCGCGCAGCGGGCCTGGGACGAAGCGGTCGAGCTCGGTGAGCAGCACGGCTACCGCAACGCGCAGGCGACGGTGCTGGCCCCGACCGGGACGATCAGCTTCCTGATGGACTGCGACACGACTGGGATCGAGCCCGACTTCTCGCTGGTCAAGTTCAAGGAGCTGGTCGGCGGCGGCTCGATGACGATCCCTAACCGCTCGGTGCCGCTGGCGCTGCAGACGCTGGGCTACTCCGAAGCCGAGATCGATCAGATCAACGCCTACATCGCCGAGAACAACACGATCGTCGGCGCCCCCGGCCTGAAGGACGAGCACCTACCGGTCTTCGACGTCGCGGTCGGCGAGCGGGCGATCTCCCACACCGGCCACATCGACATGATGGCCGCAACCCAGCCGTTCATCTCCGGGGCGATCTCGAAGACGGTCAACCTGCCGCAGACGGCCACGGTCGAGGACATCGCCGACGCCTACACCCGCGGCTGGAAGGGCGGCCTGAAGGCGCTGGCGATCTACCGCGACGGCTCGAAGACGGCGCAGGCGCTGCGCACCGACGCCCAGGACGAGAAGGAGGCCGAGGCCGAAGTCGAGATGGCCCAGCCGGTGCGCAAGAAGATGCCGCGCGAGCGCGAATCGATCACCCACAAGTTCTCGATCGGCGGCCACGAGGGCTACATCACCGCCGGCAAATACGAGGACGGGACGGTCGGCGAGATCTTCCTCACCGACATCGGCAAGGAGGGCTCAACGATGCGCGGGCTGCTCAACGCCTTCGCCACCGCGATCTCGCTCGGCCTCCAGTACGGGGTGCCGCTTGAGACCTTCGTGCAGAAGTTCAGCTACATGCGCTTCGAGCCGGAGGGGATGACCCGCAACCCGGAGATCCCCTTCGCCAAATCGATGCCGGACTACATCATGCGCTGGCTGGCGAGCCGCTTCATCGAAGACACCGAAACGCTCGAGGAACTGGGGATCATGACCCAGGAGGTGCGGAGCAAGAAGGAAGCCGAGACCGCCCAGCTGGGCCTCGGCGTCCCGACCGACACCGCCGGCCCGGCGAACGGCAATGGCCACTCCAACGGCGGCAACGGCGAGCCGGCAGCCAAGTCGAGCACCCCGGTCCCGGCCGCCTCGGCCCTGACCGAAACCCCCCCGGTCCGCCCGGCGAAGATGCAGGGTCTCGAGCTCGGCCCGGCCTGCGAGCAGTGCGGTGGGATGATGCAGCGGACGGGCAGTTGCTACACGTGCTCCAGCTGCGGCAACAACACGGGCTGCGGCTGATCTAGGGCTCGACGCCCCGGGTCGCCAGCCAGTCGCTGAGCGGTTCGGGCGGGTTGCCTTCGAAGACGAGGCGGACGCCCTCGCAGAGGACGTGGTCGCCGTTGTCGGCCTGGCTGGGGTTGGTCGCGAGCCAGACGGCAGCCGCAGCTGCCGCCCAGGCGGCTGGAGCGTCTTCCTCGGGGTCGATGCCGCGGACGGTGCTGAGCAGCTCGCCCCGCAGGTCCTCGGCGGCGGTCGCCGGCCGGTCGTCGTCCTCGAAGCTCTCGAAGAAGCCGATGACCGCGGTATCGGTCCCCTCCAGGTCGCAGATCGCCGTCGCCTCGCGGACGATCTCGGAGATGGTCGGAATGGTCTCCCGGCTGCCTGGCTTCATTGCTGGTCCCTTTACCCAGCAGGGAAGAGCCGGGAAACCCGTCAGTTCAAGATGACTTCCGCGTCGTGGCGCGGCGTCTCCGTAATCGCGCGGCGGTAGTTGCGCTCGGAGGCCGGGTTCGCTGGCAGGATGTCGTGGCGGCGGACCAGCTCGCGGAGGACTACGGCCATCTCGAACTGGGCGAAGGCGGCGCCGAGGCAGCGGCGGACGCCGCCGCCGAAGGGGATCCAGGTGTAGGTGCCGGGGGGGTTGTCGAGGAAGCGCTCGGGGAGGAAGCGGTCCGGGTCGGGGTAGATCTGCGGATCGCGGTGGAGGAGGTGGATGCAGGGGGTGACCCCGGCGCCGGCGGGCAGCTCGTAGCCGCCCAGCGCGACCGCCTCGGTCAGCCGGCGGACGACGATCGAGATCACCGGCCGCAGCCGCAGCGTCTCCTGGATCGTCGCCGTCAGATAGGCGTCTTGGCCTTCGGCGACCTCAGCCCGCAGGCGCTCCAACTTCTCCGGGTGGCGGGTCAGGCGCTCCATCGCCCAGGAGAGCGCGGTCGCGGTCGTCTCGTGGCCGGCGACCAGCAGGGTGAGGAGCTCGTCGCGGATCTCGGTGTCGGTCATCGGGCTGCCGTCCTCGTGGCAGGCCTGGAGCATCAGCGAGAGCACGTCATCGCGCTCGGCCAGGTCCTCGGCGCCGCGGCGCTCGCCGATCTCCCTGGCAATCAGCTCGTCGACCCGCTGCACCCGGCGCCGGAAGGCGGGGATCAGCTTGACCCGCTCGGGGCCCACCAGCAGCACCGGCAGGAGAAGCCGCGGGTTGGTGGTCAGGTCGAGGAAGTCGCGCAGCGCCTCGCGCAGCGCCTCCATCCGGGCGCCATCGTGGACGCCGAAGACGGTCTCGATGATGATCTCCAGCGTGATCGCCTGCATCCGCGGCCGCAGCTTGTAGGGGATACCGGTCGGCCAGCTCTCGATCTCGCGGGCGGCGATCTCGGTCATCTTCTCGCCGTAGGCCTGCATTCGCTCACCGTGGAAGGGCGGCAGCAGCAGCTTGCGCTGGCTCAGGTGGGGCTTCTCGTCGAGGACGAGGACGCTGTTGTCGCCGAGGATCGGGCGCAGGATTTGGTTCCCCTCGCCGGCGTGGAAGACCTTTGGATCGCCGGTGAACACCTGTTTCACCAGCTCCGGATCTGCCAGCACCACCCAGTCGCCCTCGTAGGCGATCTTGATCGAGAACATCGGGCCGAACCGCGCCCGGCCCTGGTCGAGGAACCACTGCGCCTGGCGCGACCAAATCGCGGTCTGCATCGCCCGCGGCATCCTCGGCCCGGGCGGCAGGCCCACGATCGGGGCGGAACCGTGCCCGTTCGGCGATACCCGCGCCTTCACCGTCGCCTCCATCGAAGATCGAGCCTACCCGCACGAATGCACGATCTTGTGTGACTTTCGTACGGCTATAGCCTCACCGTCGTGGCCCACCTGCCCCGCCTTCCGCCCGCCGCGGAGCACCGTCTGCTGAAGGCCGTCTGCGGGCTGCCGCCAAGGCTGCTGCGCCTGCTCTTCGGCCGGCCGGTGGAGCTCGACGGGCAGGCTCTGGCGCCCGACATCCAGGCGCTGCTGGCACTGGCCAGGCTGGCCGGTAGTGAGAGCTTCACCAGGGCCACCTCGGTCGAGGCGGCACGGGCGCACCGGCGGCTGGAGGCCGAGATCGTCGCCGAGCGACCGCGAATCGGGATGGCGCGGGTCGAGTCGCTGGAATTGCCCGGACCGGCGGGTCCGCTCGGCGCCCGGCTCTATATTCCCCACGCCGCTGCCGATCCGGGACCGCTGCTCGTCTATTTCCACGGCGGTGGCTGGGTGATCGGCGACCTCGAGACCCACGACGGGCCCTGCCGCTTCATCGCCGCCAATAGCGGCGCCCGGGTGCTGGCGGTCGACTACCGGCTCGCTCCCGAGCACCCCTTCCCGGCGGCGGCCGAAGACGCCTGCGCCGCCTATGCCTGGGTGGCATCGAACGCCGCCCAGCTGGGCGCCGACCCGGCCCGGGTGGGGGTCGGAGGCGACAGCGCCGGCGCCAACCTCGCCGCCGTCGCCTCGCTGCACGCTCGCGACGAGGGGCTGACGCCACCGGCGATGCAGCTGCTGATCTACCCGGTCATCGTCGCCGACGAGGAGCTGCCCTCGCGGCGCACCTTTGGCGACGGCTTCCTGCTGACCCGGCCGGACATGGACTTCTTCGAGGCCAACTACCTGCCGGCGGGCGCCGACCGCAGCGACCCGCGGGTCTCGGTCGTCCGCGCCGCCGACCTCAGCGGGCTGCCGCCGGCCCACCTGGCAATCGCCGGCTTCGATCCGCTCAGGGACGAGGGCATCGCCTTCGCCAGGCGCCTGGAGGAGGCCGGGGTGCCGGTTTCGCTTCGGCTCCACCCCGGTCTCGTCCACACCTTCGCCAACCTGACCGCGATCTGTCCCACGGCCCGCCAGGCGATGCAGGAAGCGGCCGGGGCGCTGCGGATGGGCCTTGCCGCCTGAGCAGTTACTCGTACTGCAGCGACTCGAGCACGTCGAGCCGTGAGGCGCGGCGCGCCGGCTGGATCGCGGCGAGGACGCCGGCCAGCGCGGCGACGACCAGGATCAGGATCAGCGAGCCGACCGGGTAGGAGAGGGTGAAGCCTTCGTCCTTCAGCGGCTGGGCGATCAGGGTGGCGAAGATCAGCCCCAGGATCAGGCCGAGGATGCCGCCGATCAGCGCCGTGATCACCGCCTCGTAGCGGATCATCGTCCGCACCTGGCGCCGCGACATCCCGATCGCCCGCAGCATCCCCAGCTCGCGGGTCCGTTCGTGGATCGAGAGCGCCAGGGTGTTGGCGATCCCGAACAGCGAGATCAGGATCGCGAAGACCAGGAGCGCGTAGACCAACCTCACCAGGCCGTTGATCTGCTCTTCGCGGCTTTCCTTCAGTTCCTGCTGGTTGAGGACTTCGGCGACCGGGAACTTCTTTTCGACACCCTGCGTCAGCAGGGCCTGCACCTGGTCGACGTCAGCGCCGTCTTCAACCTTGACGAAGTCGGTCAGATCCTGGGTCTGGTCGAAGTCGCGAGCCATCAACCGCTGGGTGACGAGGACATTGCCAAGTTCCCCGAGCTTGGAGTCGAACTCGCCGACCACCCGGAGAATTGGGGTGGCACGAGTCTGGGTCAGCAGCTGGAAGCGATCGCCGACGTCGAGGCCGTAGTTGCCGGCGAAGTCGTCGGAGACGATCGCCTGGCTATCGGTCAGGTTGCGCAGGGCGCTGGGTCCGCCCTGCTTCCATTCGATGTTGAGCACCTCGCCGATGTCCGATGACGGCGCGTTGACCCGCGTCGTCGCCCCCGGGCGCCGGCCCGCCACGACCTTCGCTTCGGCGCCGCGGATCGTCGCCACCAGCTGGACCCCCGGCACCTGCTCGGCCGCATTCGCGGTGACGTTGGGGATCGGCGAGAAGCCGTCGGTGTTCTGGATGATCAGGCCGCCGGCGAAGTTTTCGTCGACGACCTGGGCGACGGTGCTCTTCAAGCCCGCGGCGAAGACGGTGACGAAGGCGACCAGGGTGACGCCGATCATCAGCGCCGCCGCGGTGACCGCGGTGCGGCTCGGGTTGCGCTGGGCGTTCTCGCGGGCGAGGCGGCCGGTCAGGCGCCGCAGCCGCTCCAGCGGCCAGCCGGCGACGTGGGCCAGCGGCGGCACCAAACGCGGGCTGAAGAGCGAGACGGCGAAGACGACCGCGACCGCGCCGCCGCCCATCAGCCCGGCGCGTGCCCCGGCGCCGCCGCTGCCGAAGAGGCCGAGCAGGATCGCGCCAAGCCCGGCGATCCCAAGCAGGACCGAGAGCGCCACGTAGACCAGCCGGCGACGGCGAGTCGGGGTCGGCTGGAAGGCGTGCAGAGCGGCGATCGGCGGCACCCGGGTAGAGCGCAGGGCGGGGATCAGCGAGGAGGCGAGAGTGACGAGAACCCCGATCAGCAGGGAGACGACCACCGTGCGGGTCTCCAACTGAAGGCTGGTGGTCGGCAGGTCGATCCCGAAGGCGACGAAGAGGGCGTTGATCGCCTTGGCTATCAGGAAGCCGCCGGCGATTCCCAGCAGCGCCCCCAACAACCCGATGGCCACCGCCTCGACCATCACCGTGGTCAGGATCTGTCGCCGGGAGGCGCCGAGCGTGCGCAGCATGCCGAACTCGCTGATCCGCTGGGCGACGGTGATCGAGAAGGTGTTGAAGATCAGGAAGGAGCCGACGAAGACGGCGATGAAGCCGAAGACAAGCAGGAAAATCCGCAGGAAGCCGAGGCCTTCCTCGATTTCTTCCGAGGCGCGATCTGCGCTTTCTTCCCCGGTCTCGACCTTCACCCCGGCCGGCATGCGCTCTGCGATCCGGCGTTTCAGCGTCGTCGCCGGGACGCCGTCTTCGGCGGTGACCGAGATTTGATCGAAGCGGCCCTTCTTGTGGGTCAGGCGCTGGGCGACCGGCAGGGTCACCTGGGCGATGCTGGCGCCGCCGAAGGAGGCGCTGCCGCTGCCGAGCTGGGTGAACCCGGCGAGCCGGAACGTTTCCAGCTTCCCCTGGCTGATCAGTTTGATCGGATCTCCCAGCTTCAACCCGGCGTCGTCGGCGTCCGACTTCTGCAGGGACGCTTCCTCGGGGCCGCGCGGCTTGTGCCCTTCGACGTAGGTAAGGGACTCGAGTTCCTTGGGCAGCGTCGAGGAGATGAACTTCGGCGCGAATTTGTTGCCGATCTTGTCGTTGTCGGCGGTGAAGAAGGCACCGAGGCTGAAGATCGCCCCCGCGGCTTCGCGCACACCCGGCGTCGATTTCACTTTCGGCAGCAGCGAGGCGCTGATCGTCGGCGTTTCGCCGCTTTCCTGCTTGACCGGGTTCTCGGCGGTGACGACGACGCTGGTCCCCTTCAGCGACTCTTCGAAGATTTCGTCGAAGGCGGCGAAGATCGTGTCGGTGAGGACGAAGGATCCGGCGACGAAGGCGACGCCGAGGAAGACGGCGAAGCTGGTCAGCAGAGCGCGGACCTTGCGAGCCCAGAGGCTCTTGAGACCGAGGCTAGTCAAGCCGCTTCTGCAGCTCGATCACGTCGTCAGCGGAGCCGGGGGCGGCATCGCTGACGATCTTGCCGTCCTGCAACGTGATCAGCCGGTCGGCGTGGGCGGCGGCAACCGGGTCGTGAGTGACCATCACCACCGTCTGGCCGAACTCGTCGACCGCCTGGCGCAGCAGCGCCATCACGTCAGCGCTCGCCTTCGAGTCGAGGTTGCCGGTTGGCTCGTCGGCGAAGACGACCGCCGGTTTGCTGACCAGCGCCCGGGCGACGGCGACGCGCTGCTGCTGGCCGCCGGAGAGCTCGGCGGGACGGTGGGTGCGGCGGTCCTCGAGTCCGACGGTGCTGATCAGCTGGTCGACCCAGGCCTGGTCGGGCTTGCGGCCGGCGATCGAAAGCGGCAGGATCAGGTTCTCCTCGGCGGTGAGGACCGGCAGCAGGTTGAAGAACTGGAAGACGAAGCCGAGCTTGTCGCGGCGCAGCTCGGTCAGCTCACCGTCGTCGAGCCCGGTGATGTCGACGCCGTCGAGTTCGACGGTGCCCGAGGTGGGCTTGTCGAGGCCGGCGAGGATGTGCATCAGGGTCGACTTGCCGGAGCCCGAGGGCCCCATGATCGCGGTGAAACGATCGCGCTCGAAGCCGGTGCTGACGCCCGCCAGCGCCTCGACTGCGGTGTCGCCCTCGCCGTAGCGGCGGTAGAGATCGGTGGCGACGACGACCTGTCCGTTCGTACTCACTGGTCCGGGCACGGTATCGATATAGCCTGCGCGAGTGTCCCTCGCCGACCGCTTCGACGGATTCCTGATCGACCTCGACGGGGTGGTCTGGATCGGTCGCCAGCCGGTCCCGGGGTCGGCGGAGGCACTGCGGGACCTGCTGGCGGCGGGCAAGCGCCTGGTCTTCGTCACCAACAACCCCGGCAGACACCCCGCCGCCTACGCCGAGCGGCTGCAGGAGATGGGCATCGAGGTCGGCGCCGAGCGCATCGTCACCGCCGGGATGGTGGTCGCGCGTCTGGCCGGCGAGGCGGCTGGAGCCGATGGGACCGCCTTCGTGATCGGCGGCCCGGCGCTGAAGGAGATGGTCGCGGCGACCGGCGCCCGGGTACTCGAAGGCGAGCCCGCCGAGGAGGCCGGCGTCGTCGTCGTCTCCGGCCACCGCGACTTCAACTACGGTGAGCTGGTGACGGCGAAGCGCGCCCTGGACCGCGGCGCCTCGCTCTTCGCCACCAGCCACGACCCGACGATGCCCTATCCCGGCGGCGAGCTGCCCGGCACCGGCTCGATCCTGGCCGCGGTCGAGACCGCCTCGGCACGGCGGGCGGAGATCGCCGGCAAGCCCGAGCGCCATCTGTTCGAGATGGCGGTGAAGGCGGTCGGGATCGAGGGACCGCTGGCGATGGTCGGCGACCGGCTCAGCTCCGACATCGCCGGCGGCGCCGGCGCCGGCCTGGAGACGATCCTCGTCCTCAGCGGCACCACCACCCGCGAGCAGGCCGCGGCCGCCGAGCCGGCACCCGACTTCGTGCTCGACGACCTCGCCGGCCTGCTGGCGTGAACGCGACCGAGCCGGCGGCGCCGGACCACCGCCCGGGGGCGAGCTTCGCCGGGATCTTCGCTGTCACCTTCTGCGGCCTGGTCGGCGTCGGCTCGGTGCTGCCGGTCCTGCCTCGCTACATCCACGGCCCGCTCGGCTCGGGCGACGTCGCGGTCGGGATCGTGATCGGCGCCTACGCGATCACCGGGCTGCTGCTGCGACCGGTCGCCGGTCGCCTCGCCGATACCCGCGGGCGCAAGCCGACGGTGCTGGTCGGGGCCCTGCTGGTGGCCCTCAGCGGCCTCCTCTACCTGCCCAGCATCGGCATCGCGGGCCTGATCTTCGCCCGCCTGATCCTCGGCGCCGGCGAGGGCGCCGTCTACACCGCCGGCTCGGCCTGGATCGTCGACCTGGCTCCGGAGGAACGCCGCGGCCGGGTCCTCGGGCTATACGGGCTGGCGGTCTGGGGCGGGCTCAGCGTCGGACCCCTGCTCGGCGAGGTCCTGCTCAGCGCCGGCAGCTACGACCTGGTCTGGATCGTCGCCGCGGCGCTGCCGCTGCTCGGCGCCCTGATCGCGCTCAGCGCCCGCGATCCGTTCGTACCGCTCGCCCACGCCGAGCCGCACCCGCTGATCGCGCCGGAGGCGGTCGGTCCCGGCTTCGCGGTCGGCCTCGCATCCTTCGGCTACGCCGCCGTCGCCACCTTCATCGTCCTGCACCTGGAAGCTCGGGGGGTCGGCCACGGCGCCACGGTCTTCGCCGCCTTCGCGGCGATGATCGTCCTCACCCGGCTCGTCTTCGGCGACCTGCCCGACCGGATGGGCGCCGCCCCGGTGGCGATCGCGGCGACGGTCGGCGAGGCGGCCGGCCTGCTGCTGATCGCCGTCGCCCATAGCCTGCCGGTGGCGCTGATCGGCGGCATGGCGATGGGCGCCGCCTTCGCCCTGCTCAACCCCTCGCTGATGCTGATCGCCCTCGGACGCGTCTCCCAGCAGGCTCGCGGCGCGGCGATGGGTACCTACACCGCCTTCTTCGACGCCGGGGTCGGGGTCGGCGCGCCGGTCGCCGGCCTTGTCGCCGCCCTGACCAGCTACGAGGGCGCCTTCATCTTCGCCGCGCTCGTCTGCCTCGCCTCGGCGGCGCTGATCCTCGTCCGGCTGCACCCGGCGGGGTAAGCGCTGCGCCGAAGTCCGGCGGTTCTACCGTTCGCTGATCAGCAGCGTCTGCAGGGCGCGGCCGATGCGACCGTTCTCGTCGAACAGCGTCGACTCCGCGGTGCCGACGCCGCTGTGGCGGGGCAGGGTCATCGCGTCGACGCCGACCCACTCCCCCTTGGGCATCCGCTCCAGATGCACCGTCAGGTCGACGTTGATGAAGAGGAAGCGACGGAAGTCGAGGGCGGCGCTGATCCCGTTGCCGACGTCGGCGGCGATCAGGGTGCGCTGCAGCGGCGTCGGCTCCTCGCCCGCAATCAGCGGCTTGCGCATCCGCAGCCAGGCGGTCGCCGGCCCCGGCTCGAGGAAGCCGCCGGCGACGAAGCGGATCTCCATCGCCGAGTGGTAGCCGTGCTCCTCGCCGGTCGGGAAGAAACCGGCGTCGGTCCCCTCCTCCGGCGGTGCCGGCGGCTGGCTCGGCAGCAGCGCCTCGCCGGGAAGGTCGAGCTTGGCGCGGCGCAGCCGCCACCCTCGCGCCCGCATCAGCACCTCGCCCTCGGCGTCCGCCAGCTCGGCCTCGAACATCTGCACCCGTTTGCCGGGTCGGACGATGCGAGCCCCGACCCGCACCGGCGCCAGCGGCACCGAGCGGAGGATCTCGAAGGTGACGCGGCCGACCTGGAAGTCGGCGTGGTCGGGCAGCTGCTCGATCGCCCAGCCGAGCAGCGCCGCCGGCGGGCCGGCGTGCTGGGCGCCAGGGTCCCAGGGGCCGCGGGTCAGCTCGGTCGCGGCAAAGAGGTCGCCGTCGCGCTCGTAGAAGGCGTCGAACACGCCGCGATCCTAAGCGTCTAGCAGGGGCTGCCGAACTCCTGGGTCCAGACGTGGGCGCCGCGAGTGCCGTCGAGGCTGCCGACTCGAAGGCCGATCCCGCTGTCCTCGTAGGGGCCGAGGATGTTTTCGCGGTGGCCGCTGGAGTGCATCCAGAGTCTGAAGATCGCCAGCGGGGTCGAGTAGCCGCTGCTGCCGTAGGCGATGTTCTCGCCCTCGCGGCAGCCGCGGTAGCCGAACCGTTCGATCCAGTACGTGAACTCGCGGCCGCAAGCTTCGTGGCTGAATTCGTCGCAGCGGAGGATGTCGGCCGACTTGTGGTCGGCGGCGCGGGCGAGCGAGCCCGGAGCCGCAAGCGGGTCGAGGCCGTGCTGGGCGCGAGCGCGGCTGACGAGGCAGAGCATCGACCGCTCCTGGACGGTGGCGGCCGCAGCGGCGCTGCCCTGTCCGGGACAGCCGGCCCGCGCGACCGACGCCCCTGCCCGGGTGCCGACGAAGACGACGAGCGCCGCCGCGGCGAAAGCGGCGGTCGCGACCAGGATCCTGCGCTTCCAGTTCACGGGCTCGTAATACCCGGCGCGTACTCTCTTCATAGAGCGAAAGGAGAAAGATGGCGACGAAAGTCCAAAAGTCCGAGCAGGAGTGGCGCGAGCAGCTGACCCCGGAGCAGTTCGAGGTCACCCGCAAGGCCGGCACCGAGCGGGCCTTCACCGGCCCCTACGTCGACGAGAAGGCCGAGGGGATGTACCGCTGCGTCTGCTGCGGCACCGAGCTGTTCGCCTCCGACACCAAGTTCGACTCGGGCACCGGCTGGCCCAGCTTCACCGAGCCGGCCAACCTCGAGCACGTCGAGCTGCGGCCCGACAACAGCCTGTTTATGCGGCGTACCGAGGTCGTCTGCAAGCACTGCGACGCCCACCTCGGCCACGTCTTCGACGACGGCCCCGCCGGCAAGGGCGGCCAGCGCTACTGCATCAACGGCTGCGCCCTGACCCTGGAGAAGAAAAGCTAGAGAGAGCCGCCGCCGGCACCGAGGTAGCTGAAGCGCACCGCCAGCGCCACCGCCTCGGTGCGGGTGTCGACCTCGAGCTTGGCGATCGCATTGCGGACGTGGGTGTGGACCGTCGCCGGGCTGAGCTGCAGGCGGTCGGCGATTTCTTTCACCCGCAGGCCCTCGGCCAGCAGCTCGAGGATCTGCCGCTCGCGCGGCGAGAGCTCGAGCAGTTTCTCGACCTCGGAGGGCTTGCCGCCGGCGAAGTCGCCGCCGAGGAAGGTCCCTCCCCCGGTCACGGCTTTCACCGCTTTGGCGATGTCCTCGGCGGGCGCCGACTTCAAGACGTAGCCGGAGGCCCCGGCGCGCAGCGCCAACGCCAGCAGGTCCGGCTGGGCGTGGGCGGTGAAGATGATCACCTTGGTCCGCGGCCGGACTTTGAGGACCTCCTTGGTCGCCTCGATGCCGTCGCGCTTGGGCATCTCGACGTCAATGATCAGCACGTCGGGTTCCAGCTCTTTGACTGCGTTGACCACGTCGCGGCCGTCGCTGGCCTCGCCGACGATTTCAACGGTGTTGGAGTTGGCCATGCGCGACTTGATCGCCTCGCGGACGATCTCGTGGTCGTCGCAGAGCACCACTCTTTTGGCCTCCCTGACGCTCATGCGGCGCCGATTCTCTCAGGAGACCCGTATCTATGCAAAGTTTTGGGTAGCGTGAAACTCCCGTCGCTTTCCTGCCGGTTCTCGATCAGGGCGATGATCGTGCGGCCGACGGCGCAGGCGGTGCCGTTCAGCGTGTGCACCGCCAGGGGCGCCTCCCCCTCGGCGGGGCGATAGCGGGCGCCGAGGCGGCGCGCCTGGTAGTCGGTCGTGTTCGAGCAGGAGGTGAGCTCGCGGTAGCGGCCCTGGCTCGGGATCCAGGCCTCGCAGTCGTACTTCTTCGCCGCCGGATCGCCGAGGTCGCCGACGGCGACGTTGACCACCCGGTAGGGGATCTCCAGCTCGCCGAGGATCCGCTCCTCGATCGCCAGCAGGCGCTCGTGCTCGTCGCGAGAGGCCTCGGGCTCGACGAACGAGAACATCTCGACCTTGTCGAACTGGTGCACGCGGAAGATGCCGCGGGTGTCGCGACCGGCGGCGCCGGCCTCGCGGCGGAAGCAGGTCGAGAAGGCGCAGTAGCGGAGCGGCAGCTCCGCGGCGTCGAGGATCTGGTCGGCGTGCAGACCGGCGAGGGCCACCTCGGAGGTGCCGGTGAGGAAGAGCTCGTCCTTGGGGATCTCGTAGATCTGGTCGCGGTCGCCGGGGAGGAAGCCGGTGCCCTCGAGCGCCTCTTCGCGGACCAGCACCGGTGGCACCACCGGCTCGTGGCCCTCGGCGCGGACAAGCTCGATCACGAAGCGGACCAGGGCCAGCTCGAGCAGGACCAGGTCGCCTTTCAGGTAGGCGAAGCGCGAGCCGGAGAGCCTGGCGGCGGCCTCCATCTCGATCAGGTCCAGGTCGGTCCCGATCTCGAGGTGGTCGCGCGGCTCGAAGTCGAACTCGGGCCGTTCGCCGACCTCGCGGAGGACCACCGCGTCGTCCTCGGTCATCCCTTCCGGCGCGTCGGGATCGGGGATGTTGGGGAGGGTGAGAGCCAGCTCGCCGAGCTTGGCGTCGACCTCCTCCAGTTCCTCTTTGCCCTTCTCGATCGTCTCCTTCAGACCCGCGACGGTCGCCATCAGCCTCTCGGCCTCGGCCTCCTCCCCACTCTGTTTCTTCTCGCCGATCTGCTTGGAGAGCGTCTTGCGCTCCGCCTGGGCGCTCTCGACCGCGGGCAGCAGCTCGCGCCGGCGGGCATCCAGCGCCAGCAGCTCATCCACCCGCTCGGCCGCCCCGCGCCGCGCCAGGGCCTGCTTGATCCGCTCGGGGTCGGAGCGGATCGCCTTCAGGTCCAGCATGTGTCGCCTCGCTTAAGGAGTTTCTTCGCCGGGTCGCGGCGACTGTTCCGCTTCGGACCCGGCGTACTTGGCGACGAACTTGGCGACCTCGTTGGCTTCTTCGCCAACGACGATGTTCTGGGGCATGATCGCCCCGGAGAAGCCGCCGTTCTGGATCGCGAAGAGGGCGTCGTCGTAGCTCTCGATCCGCTGGTTGAGGTTCGGGCCCTGGGTCCGCTCGCCACGGTTGCCGCTGCCCTGGGTGCCGGCGGCGCTGAGCGTGTGGCAGCCCGAGCAGTGGGTCGCGAAGAGGACCGCCCCGTTGTAGTTGGGGTCGTCCTTGGAGACCGAGACCTTTTCTTCGCCGAAGCCGCAGGCCGAGAGGCCGAGGGCGGCAGCCACGAGGATTCCGATGATCAGCGCTGGACGCATGCGGCGGGCATCATATTGTCTAGACCCGACTTCGCTCTTTGACGATGCCGACGCCCGATCCAGACGCCTTCCGCGACGCCCTGGCCGGGCTGCCCACCGGGGTCACGATCGTCAGCGCCAAAGGGCCGGAGGGACCGGCCGGAGCCACCGCCAACGCGGTCTCCTCGCTCTCGATCGAGCCGACGCTGATGCTTGCCTGCCTCGACCGCGGCTCCCGCACCCTGCTCGCCGTGCAGGCCGCCGACAGCTTCGGGATCAGCGTCCTGCACGCCGGCCAGGAGCCGATCGCCCGCGCCTTCGCGACCAAGGCGCCGGTAGCCGAGAAGTGGTCGGGCGTGGCCTGGAGCGAGCGCGACGGCATCCCGGCGGTCGACGACGCCCTGATCTGGATCGCCTGCGACCTCCGCGACGTGATCTCCGCCGGCGACCACGTGATCGTCACTGGCGAAGTGCGTGCTCTGGAGACCCGAGCGGGCGACCCGCTCGTCTTCCACGGCGGCGAATACCGACCGCTGGGATAGCAGTGTCGCTTTTGTAGCCCTATAGGGGGCAAAAAGCGACACGGTCCCCCGCCGATACGCTTGCCGACCATGGAGGCGTCCTACTCATGGGAGCGTTGGACCTTCGCCCAGAAAGCGCTCGTCATCCTGTGCTCCTTGCAACTCCTCTGGGCACTGGCAGGGTTCATCGCCGAGCCGAGCTTCCAGATCGGCGCCGACGCGCCGACCACGAAGGTCCTCTGGGTCGACTTCAACGGCATCCACGCCCTCTCGGGTCTGCTCCTCTTCGGCCCCGCCTTCTACTTCGCCCGGCGCGCGGACTGGGCGCTCTACTACACGCTCTACATCGTCGTCGCCCTCTACGCGACCGGCCTCTGGGCTCTCTTCGACGAACAGCCGGGCTGGGTCTTCACCTTCCCCGACAACGCCAACGATGGGATCTTCCACCTCGCCACCGGCACCCTCTTCCTCGCCGTCGCGGCAATTCAGATCGCCCAGGACCGGAGCGGCGATCGAGTGGTCGCTTGAGCACCAATACTGTGCCGAATCGACCTCTCGCCGCTAGAGCCCGCTGGTTCCGGCGGCGCGCAGGCCGAGGAAGAAGATCACGCCGCAGCTGACGGCCATGATCCCCATCTCGCGGCGGACGATCGCCAGGGCGAGGGACTCCTGTTCGTCGGTGGTGAGTGACTCGGGGTCGAGGTCGCCGACCTCCCGCTGGGCGGCGTCGAGGCGGGCGCCCTCGGCGACGAAGGAGACGAAGAGGGGCAGGAGGCCGTAGAGGTAGTGGAGGCCGTCCTCGGGTTCGTGGTTGGTGACGACCAGAAGGCCGCCGAGCAGGACCTGGATGAAGACCGCCGCCTGCGCCGCGCGGAGCAGGTACCAGAAGGGGATCGAAGGCCGGTTGCGGTACCAGGCGATGCCGCCGACGAGGCCGGCGGCGGCGTTCAGCGTTATCAGCAGCACGCCCACTGCGATATGCAGGCCGATCACTGTTTATATCCGCCTAAAAGGGTCGGGATTCGGCTTGCTGATGCGGAAAAGCACTATGTAGCAAGTTGTCACAATGTCGGTGTATAACAGCGGTTCCGGCCACTTCTTCCTCCCCGTGCTCAAGACCTACCTCCCGATTCTCGTCTTCGCCTTCCTCGGCCTCACGGTCGGCGGCATCTTCGCGATGCTCAACCACCTAATCGGCCCGAAGAAGCCGGCGAAGCCGACCGCCTCGAGCCGCCGCCAGGGCGAGCCGTACGAGTCCGGGATCCCAGTCGAGCCGACCAAGGGGCTGCGCTTCGGCGTGACCTTCTACCTCGTCGCGATGCTGTTCATCCTCTTCGACATCGAGGTCGTCTTCCTCTATCCGATCGGGGTCATTCTCAAGGGCGCCGACAGCTACCTCGTCCTCGGCGAGCTGGTCACCTTCGTCGCCCTTCTCTTCGTCGCCTTCGTCTACGTCTGGCGAAAGGGTGCGTTGGATTGGAGATAGAGCGCCGCAGCCTGCGCGAGAAGCAGCTGGACGCCCAGGCGATGCTGCGCGGCGACCTCGAGGGCGAGGACCTTGAGCAGTACGTCGAAGAGCGCGTCCTCACCACGACCTTCGAGCAAATGCTCAACGTCGCGCGGGCGAACTCGATCTTCCCGCTCACCTTCGGCCTCGCCTGCTGCGCGATCGAGGGAATCCCGATGGCCGCCGTCACCGCCCGGTACGACATCGCCCGCTTCGGCGCCGAGGCCGGGCGCGCCTCGCCGCGGCAGGCCGACCTGATGGTCCTCTCGGGCCGGGTCAGCATCAAAATGGCGCCGGTAATTCGCCGCCTCTACGACCAGATGCTGGAGCCGAAGTGGGTGATGGCGATGGGCGCCTGCTCCTCCTCGGGGGGAATGTTCGCCAACTACGCCGTCCTCCAGGGCGCCGACAAGTTCCTCCCGGTCGACATCTACGTGCCCGGCTGCCCGCCGCGTCCGGAGGCGGTCCTCTACGGCTTCACCAAGCTGCAGCGCCAGATCATGGGCAACCCCGACCAGGGCTGGCGCCAGCGCTACGACGCTCACGGGACCGAGGAGTGGGCGCGCGGCGGACCGCGGAGCGAACCCAGCCCGGAGGCCGCCGAGGCCTACCTGGAAGCGCGGGAGCTGAGCCTTGCCTGACGCCCCCGGACTGGAGCTGCTCCGGGGGGAAATCGAGCGCGATTGCCCCGGCGCCGTCCTCGCCACCTCCTTCGACCGCAACCAGGCGGCGCTGATCGCCGACCCGCAGAAGATCCTCGACGTGCTGCGCTGGCTGAAGGACCACCCGGGCCAGCGCTACGACTTCCTCTCCAGCCTCCACGCGGCCGACTACCTCCCAGCTCAACCCCGCTTCGCGGTCCACTACGAGCTGATCAACCGCGACCGCGTCGAGCGCGTCCGCGTAAAAGCGATGCTCGAAGACGCCCCTCCCGCGGGTGGCGACGATCGGGAGGACTCTCCCGGTAGGGAGAGCCCCCGATCGGAGACAGGACCCGCCGGCCAGGGCCTCCCGTCAATCGACAGTTGCGTCGAGCTGTTTCCGACGGCCGACGCCCAGGAGCGCGAAGTCTTCGACTTCTTCGGGATCGTCTTTCGCGGCCACCCAAACCTGACCCGGATCCTGATGCCCGACGACTACGTCGGCTGGCCTCAGCGGCGGGACTTCCCGGTCGGCGGCGAGCCGGTCACCTTCACCTACTCGGAAGACCGCTTTGACTGAGCAGACCGCCCCAATCGCCGCCGAGCTGCCGGACCGCGACCGCGAGATCATGACCGTCAACGTCGGGCCGCACCACCCGGCGACCCACGGCGTCCTGCGCCTCGTCGTCGACCTCGAAGGCGAGGTCGTGCGCGAGTGCAGGCCGGTGATCGGCTACGTCCACACCGGGATCGAAAAGTCCTGCGAGGACAAGAGCTACTGGAAGGTCATCCCCTTCGTCGAGCGCATGGATTACGTCTCCTACTTCTTCCAGATGGAGGCCTACTGCGGCGCGGTCGAGCGGCTGATCGACCTCGAGATCCCGCCCCGCGCCAAGTACCTGCGGACCCTCTTCCTGGAGCTGAACCGGATCCACTCCCACCTGGTCTGGCTCGGCACCACCGCGCTGGACCTCGGCGCGATCTCGATGCTCTGGTACTGCTTCCGCGAGCGCGACAAGATCCTCGACCTCTTCGAGATGGCCTGCGGGCAGCGGATGCACACCCGCTACTTCCAGGTCGGCGGCGTGATCGAGGACATCCCGGTCGGCTTCGAGGCCAAGTGCCGCGCCTTCGCCGAGGAAATGCCGATCCGGGTCGGCCAGTACCAGGCCCTGCTCGACCGCAACGAGGTCTTTCTGCAGCGGACCAAAGGGACCGGGACGGTCTCCCGCGAGCGGCTGCTGGAGCTGGGCGTCAGCGGTCCGCTGCTGCGCGCCGCCGGTGAGCCCTGGGACCTGCGCAAGGCCTTCGACTACCTCGCCTATCCCGAGATGGACTTCAAGATCCCGGTCGGGACGGTCGGCGACAACTACGACCGCTACCGGGTCCGGGTGGCGGAGATGGTCGAGTCGGCGAGCATCGTCGCGCAGTGCCTCGACGCGCTCCCCGACGGCCCCCACATCGCCGACGACCGCAAGTACGTGCTGCCGCCGCGCTCGGAGCTCTCGACCTCGATGGAGAGCCTGATCCACCACTTCAAGCTCGTCACCGAGGGCTACCGAGTGCCGCCCGGCGAGGTCTACTACTCGATCGAGGGCCCGCGCGGGGAGCTCGGCTGCTTCGTCCTCGCCGACGGCTCGGCGAAGCCGGCCCGGGTCCACTTCCGCGACCCCTCCTTCGTCAACCTGCAGGCCTTCCGCGACATGGCGGTCGACACCTACGTCGCCGACATGATCGCCAGCCTCGGGATGCTCGACCCGATCCTCGGCGGGGTGGACCGATGAGCCCGGTCGACGGTCCCGGCGCCGTCAACCCGAACCTGCCGGTCGACCCGGCTGTGCGCGACGGCCGGGTCCCAGGCCGGGCCGAGGAACAGCTCCCCGAGCTGCACGAAGTCGACTGCCCGCCGGAGCTGCAAAAGCGGATCGAGACCCTGATGGGCCGCTACCCCGACCGCAAATCGGCCTCGATCCCGGCCCTCTGGGCGGTGCAGGAGCGCTACGGCTGGTGCACCCCGGAGGGGATCCGCCAGGCCGCCGCGGTGATGCGGGTGACGCCGGCCTACCTGGAGTCCGTCGCCAGCTTCTACGACCTGCTGCACACCTCCCCGGTCGGGACCCACCGGATCGAGGTCTGCACCAACATCAGCTGCTGGATGCGCGGCGGAGACCGCCTGCTCGACGCCTTCAAGGCCGCCGCCGAGGGCGACGACGAGAGCTTCTACGTGACCGGCTTCGAGTGCCTCGGCGCCTGCGACATCGCCCCGATGGCCTCGATCGACCAGCGCTACTACGGGCCGCTGGAGGCGGCCGAGGCCGGGGTCGCGATCGGGCAGCTGCGGGCCGGCGAGGACGTGCTGCCGGAGAAGGCGCTGGCCAAGCGCGGGCTGGCGGGGGACGCCTGATGGGCCACCGGCTGGAGAAGCGGGTCCTACTCGAGCACGCCTCCGACCCGGCGCTGCGCACGCTCGACGGCTACAAGCGGCTGGCCGGCGGCTACGCGACGCAGGAGCGCGCCTACCGCGAGATGGAGCAGGACGAGGTCCTCCAGGAGCTCGAAGACTCGGGCCTGCGCGGCCGCGGCGGCGCCGGTTTCTCGATGGGCAAAAAGGCCTCCTTCCTGCCCCGCGGCGAGATGGCCAAGTACCTCTGCTGCAACGCTGACGAGTCCGAGCCCGGCGCCTTCAAGGACCGGGAGCTGATGCAGCGCAACCCGCACCAGCTGATCGAGGGGATCGCGATCGCCGCCCTCGCCGCCGACGCCGGCCACGCCTTCATCTTCATCCGCGGCGAGTACGACGAGCAGGCCGACATCCTCGACGCCGCCGTCGCCGAAGCCTACGAGGCGGGCTACCTGGGGACGAACATCCTCGGCTGTCATAGAGACCTGGAGCTGGTCGTCCACCGCGGCGCCGGCGCCTACATCTGCGGCGAGGAGACGGCGCTGCTCGATGCGCTCGAGGGCAAGCGCGGCAACCCGCGGCTGAAGCCGCCCTTCCCGGCGGTCCAGGGCCTCTACGGCGGGCCGACCTTGATCAACAATGTCGAGACCCTCTCCAACGTCCCCCACGTCGTCCGCAACGGCGCCGAGTGGTTCAAGGGCTTCGGCACCGAGCAGTCGCCGGGGACCAAGGTGGTCTCGGTCAGCGGCGGCGTGCGCAAGCCCGGCAACTACGAGGTCGAGCTGGGGATCCCGACCCGCGAGCTGATCTACGACCTCGCCGGCGGACCCGAGGCGGGCCACGAAATCAAGGCCTTCTTCCCCGGCGGCTCGTCCTCGCCGGTGCTGACCGCCGAGGAGGGCCTCGACCTCCCCTACAGCTTCGAGGCGATGGCCGAGGCGGGTTCGATGCTCGGCTCCGGCTCGATCATCGTCGCCGACGACCGGGTCTCGATCCCGCACCTGGCGCTGCGCACGGCGCGCTTCTACCACCACGAGTCCTGCGGCAAGTGCGTCCCCTGCCGCGAGGGCACCAACTGGACGGTGAAGATGCTCGAGCGGATGGTGCGCGGCGAGGCGACGCCGATGGACCTCGACATCGTCAGCTCGGTCCAGCAGAACATCATCGGCCACTGCCTCTGCGTGCTGGGCGACTCGATGGCGATGCCGGTCGGGGCGATGGTCCGCAAGTTCCGGGACGAGTTCGAGCAGGTGATGGCCGACCCGGAGCTGGTCCTCGACCCGCACGCCGTCGTCCAGGGCGCGCCCGAGACGCTGGGGGCGGCGACGTGAGCGGTCGCGAGGTGACGATCACGATCGACGGGCGCGAGGTCGCCGCGATCGAGGGCGAGATGCTCCACGATGCCGCTCGCAAGGGCGACGTCGAGATCCCGTTCTTCTGTTACGAACCGAAACTCGGCGAGCCGGTCGGCGCCTGCCGCATGTGCCTGGTCGAGATCGAGGGGATCCCGAAGCTGCAGACCTCCTGCTCGACCCCGGTGCGCGAGGGGATGGTCGTCCACACCCGCACCGAGCAGGTCAAAGAGGCCCAGAGCGCGGTGGTCGAGTTCCTGCTCGTCAACCACCCGCTCGACTGCCCCGTCTGCGACAAAGGCGGCGAATGCCCGCTGCAGGACATCTCCTACGGCTGGGGCCCCGGGAAAAGCCGGGTGATCGACGAAAAGCGGCACTTCGAGAAGCCGATCGAGCTCTCGCCGCTGGTCGCGATCGACCGCGAGCGCTGCATCCTCTGCTACCGCTGCGTCCGCTTCAGCCAGGAGGTCTCCGAAGACTCCCAACTGCAGCTGATCGACCGAGGCGACCGCACCTTCGTCGGCACCTTCGACGAGCGGCCCTACGTCGCCCCCTTCCACGGCAACATCACCGACATCTGCCCGGTCGGGGCGCTGACCAACTACACCTACCGCTTCCGCGCTCGGCCCTGGGACATCGAGCACGCCGGCTCGGTCTGCACGCTCTGCCCGAGCCAGTGCAACGTCAGCTTCACCGTCCGCGACGAGAAGGTGAAACGGGTCATCACCCGCGACAACGCCGAGGTCGACGACGGCTGGCTCTGCGACCGTGGCCGCTACGGGTTCGAGATGTTCGACGCGCCGGAGCGGGTGCGCGGACCGCGGCTGAAAGGCAGTGAGAGCGCCTGGGACGGGGCGCTGCGGACGGCGGCCGAGGGTCTGCTGCGAGCGGGCAGCAAGGTCGCGGCGATCGCCGGCGACGCCTCCAACGAGGAGGGCTTCCTGCTGCAGCGGCTCCTCCGCGAGGCGCTCGACTCGCCCCACATCGACTCGCGCCCCTCGCGCGGGCCGAAGGCCGACGTGCTGCGGCGACTGGCGGCGCCTGCCGTCTCCGCCCGGGTGCGGGAGATCGACGAGGCCGACGCGATCCTGGTGCTGGGCACCGATCCGCTGCACTCCTCGCCGATCCTCGACCTGCGGGTGCGCAAGGCAATCCGCCGTAACGGCGCCAAGCTGGTCGTCGCTACCGAGCGGCCCACCGCGCTCGACGGTGGCGCCGAGGCGATCGCCCGCTACGCGCCGGGCCAGGCAGCCCACTTCGTAAGCGAGCTGGCGAGCGCGATCGGCGGCGCCGACAACGTCGCCAGCCCGGTAGCCGAGACGCTGCGCGAGGCCGGCAAGGTCGTCGTCATCTGGGGCGAGCGGATCGCCCGCGAGAACGGCGCCGCCGAGGCGCTCCTCGACGTCGCCGAGGCCACGAACATGGCCGCGACCGCGGGCGCCGGCCTGCTTGAAATCCCGGACACCACCAATGCCCGCGGCCTGCGCGAGGCGGGCGTCCTCCCCGACGCCGGCCCGGGCCTCTCCGAGACTTCAGAGGGCATCTCCACCGAGGAGATCCGTGAGGCGCTGATCAGCGGCGAGCTGACCGGGCTGATCCTCTTCGGCGCCGACCCGCTGCGCGACTTCCCCGACACCCCGGCCTGGGAAGAGGCGCTGACGGCAGCCGACTTCGTCGTCAGCTTCTCGATGCACGAGAACGCGACCACCGCCAAGGCCGACGTCGTCTTCCCGCTCGAGACCCACGCCGAGAAAGACGGCACCGTCACCCATCCGGACGGCCGCCTGCAGCGAGTCCGCCCCAGCGCCGGCCGCCCCAACCAGGTCCGCTCGAACATCCAGGTCCTCTCCGACCTCGCAGCGAACCTCGGACTCCAGACCGGCATCGACTCGCAACCAACCGCCTTCGCAGCTCTGACCAGCGCAGTCAGCTTCTACAACGGCATCGAGGACTCCGACATCGGAGGCCGAGGCATCCGCTGGCAGGACACTCCAGCCGCCGCAAATCTGCCCGCAGCAACCAGGGCGTCCGGCCCTGACTCGCCGGACCCACCCCCCAGGTTGTGCGCCCAGT
>JBJMKP010000012.1:0-148388 GCA_045805745.1 Solirubrobacterales bacterium | reverse complement strand
TGCTTGCCGTTCGACTCCATCGTCAGCTGCTGCAGGTAGGCGGGGAAGCGGTGCAGGTACTGCTCGTAAGGGAGGACGGCCTGGGTTTCGGCGCCGAAGAAATCCGTGTACCAGACCGCCAGCAGGCCGTGGAGAAGCGGCAGGTTGGCGCCGGTCGGAGCAGTGCGGAAGTGCTCGTCCATCGCGTGGAAGCCGGCCAGCATCTCCTCGAAGCGGGCGGGACCGATCGCCAGCATGGTCGAGAGCCCGATCGCCGAATCCATCGAATAGCGGCCGCCGACCCACTCCCAGAAGCCGAACATGTTCTCGGTGTCGATCCCGAACTTCGAGACCTCGTCGGCATTGGTCGAGACGGCGACGAAGTGCTTCGCGACCGCCTCCTCGTCGCCGCCAAGCCCCGCCAGCGCCCACTCGCGGGCGGTGCGGGCGTTGGTCATCGTCTCCAGCGTCGTGAAGGTCTTCGAGGAGATGACGAAAAGCGTCTCCTCAGGGTTGAGATCGCGGGTCTTCTCGGCGAAGTCGGTGCCGTCGACGTTGGAGACGAAGCGGAAGGTCATCTCGCGGCGGCTGTAGTGCTTCAGTGCCTCGTAGGCCATCACCGGTCCGAGGTCGGAGCCGCCGATGCCGATGTTGACGACGTTGCGGATCGGCTTGCCGGTGTGGCCGCGCCACTCCTCGGAGCGCACCCGCTCGCTGAAGGCGGCCATCCGGTTGAGCGTCTCGTGCACCTCCTTGACCACGTCCACCCCGTCGACCACCAGCGAGCGGTTGCGCGGCATCCGCAGCGCCACGTGCAGCACGGCGCGGTCCTCGGAGACGTTGATGTGCTCGCCGGCGAACATCGCTTCGCGGCGCTCGGCGACGCCGCGCTGCTGGGCAAGCTCCCCGAGCAGCAGCAGGGTCTGGTCGGTGATCCGGTTCTTGGAGAGGTCGAGGTAGAGCCCCGCGCCCTCGGCGATCAGCCGCTCGCCCCGCCCGGGGTCGGCGAAGAGCTCGCGCAGGTGGGTGTCGCCGACCTGCTCGAAGTGAGCCTGCAGCTCGGCCCAGGCAGGCGCCTGCCGCAGCGCCGAGGCCTCGCTCACCCGGCCTTGACCCCGCTCTGGTCCTCGATCGCCTTCAGCAGCTCTTCCCACGCCTTGTTGAAGCTGTCTTTGCCCTCCTCCTGGAGGCGGGTCGCCAGGGCGGCGACGTCGATCCCGGCCTCGGCGAACTCGGCCAGGACCTGCTCGGCGTTGCCGCCGTCCGGCGGGAAGAGGTCGGTCACCTGCCCGTGGTCGGCGAAGGCCTGCAGGGTCGGCTCGGGCATCGTGTTGACCGTGAACGGGGAGGCGAAGGCCTCGATGTAGAGGGTGTCGGAGGCGTCGGGGTCCTTGGTCCCGGTGCTCGCCCAGAGCAGCCGCTGCGGACGTGCGCCCTCGTTCATCAGGCGCTGCATGCGATCGGAGGCGAGCAGCTCGTGGTAGGCGCGGAAGGCACGGCCGCCGACCGCGATCCCGAGCCGGTTGACGAGGTTCTCGGGCACCTCCTTGCTCACCGCGACGTCCCAGCGGCTGATGAAGAGCGAGGCCACGGAGGCGACGTTGGGGTCGAGCCCTGCCTCGATCCGGCGCTCGAGGCCGCGCATGTAGGCCTCGGCGGCGCCGAGGTACTGCTTGTCGTCGAAGAGCAGGGTGACGTTGATCGGGACGCCGGCGAAGATCCCCTCCTCGATCGCCTCCTGCCCGGCCGGGGTGCCGGGGATCTTGATGAAGATGTTGTCGCGGTCGCCCTTGGCGTGGAGCGCCTTGGCCTCCTCGATCGTCGCTTCCGCGTCGTCGGCGATCAGCGGCGAGACCTCGAGGCTGACGAAGCCGTCGACCCCGGCGGTGCGGCTGTGGATGCCGGCGAAGAGGTCGGCGGCGTCGCGCAGGTCGGCCAGGGCGAGCTCGAAGAAGATCTTCTCCTGCTCGTTGGCGCCGACGCCCTCACCGGCGGCCGCCTTCGGCGCCACCTCGGCGATCTGCTCGTTGTAGGCGTCGCCGGCGGAGATCGCCTTGTCGAAGATCGAGGGGTTCGAGGTCAGGCCGGTGACCGAGAGGTCGCGGATGTAGCCCTCGAGCACCCCTTCGCGCAGCATCGGCCGCGTGATGTTGTCGAGCCAGAGGCTCTGCCCCAGATCGTGCAGACGCTGCGTCGGCTTCATTCGGAACGCCCCCTTAAGAGGTTGGGTTGGCGGTCGCCCGCTCGGCGACCTCTCGCGCCACCTTGGTGACGTTGTCGACGGTGAACCCGAACTCGGCCTCGACGTCCGCGTACGGCGCCGACTGCCCGAAGGTGGTCATCCCCATGATGGCACCCTCGCTTCCCACCCATTTCTCCCAGCCGAGCGGGGAGGCCTCCTCGATCGCCAGGCGGGCAGTGACGGCCGGCGGCAGCACCGCGTCGCGGTAGGCCGGGTCTTGCTTTTCGAAGATCTCCCAGCAGGGGAGGCTGACGACGCGGCTGCGGATCCCGTCGGCCGCGAGGCGCTCGTGGGCGCCGATCGCCAGCTGGACCTCGCTGCCGGTGGCGATCATGATCAGCTCCGGCTCGCCGCCCTCGGAGTCGGCGAGGACGTAGCCGCCGCGCTGGACCCCCTCGGCCGAGGCGTACTTGGAGCGGTCGAAGACCGGCACGTTCTGGCGGGTCATCACCATCGCCACCGGGCAGTGGGTGCGGTTGAGGGCGACCTTCCAGGCCTCGACCACCTCGTTGGCATCGGCGGGGCGGATCACGTCGAGCTCCGGCATCGCCCGCAGGCCGGCGAGCTGCTCGACCGGCTGGTGGGTCGGGCCGTCCTCGCCGAGGCCGATCGAGTCGTGGGTGAAGAGGTGGACGACCGGCAGCTCCATCTGCGCCGAGAGGCGGATCGCGGCCTTGCCGTAGTCGGAGAAGGTCAGGTAGGTCGACCAGAGCGGCCGCAGCTTCGCGGTTGACATCCCACTGCAGGCCGCGGCGGCGGCGTGTTCGCGGATTCCGAAGTGGACCTGGCGGCCGTCGTAGCTGCCGGGCTCGTACTGGTCGGCATCGCTGAGCCGGACCGAGGTCGAGTCGGTCAGGTCGCAGGAGCCGGCGATTAGCCAGGGGACCTGCTCGGCGATCGCGTTCTGGACCTTGTTCGAAGCCTTGCGAGTCGCGACGCCCTTCTCTTCGTCGGCCTCGAAGCTCGGCAGCTCGGCGTCCCAGCCGTCGGGTAGGTCGCGCCGCTGCATCATCTCCAGCTGAGCCGCCTGATCGGCGTTGCCGCTCTTGAACTCGCCGAACTTCTCGACCCAGGCGGAGTGGGCCTCGGCACCGCGCTTGCCGATCACCTCGTCGAAGCGCTCGCGGACGCCGTCGGGGACGAGGAACTTGGCGTCCTTCGGCCAGCCGTAGACCTCCTTGGTCAGTTCGACCTCCTCTTCGCCGAGCGGTTCGCCGTGGGCGGACTCGGTGTCCTGCTTGTTCGGCGAGCCCCAGCCGATGTGGCTGTCGACGACGATCAGGGTCGGGCGGCCGGTCTCGGCCTTGAACTCGTTGAAGGCTCTGCCCAGCAGGGCAAGATCGTTGGCGTCGCCGACCCGCAGCACGTTCCAGCCGTAGCCCTCGAAGCGGCTGAGCACGTCGTCGGAGAAGGCCAGCGCCGTGTCGCCGTCGATCGAGATGTGGTTGTTGTCGAAGATCCAGCAGAGGTTGTCGAGCTTCAGGTGCCCGGCCAGCGAGGCGGCTTCGTGCGAGATCCCCTCCTGCAGGCAGCCGTCGCCCGCCAGCGCGTAGACGTCGAAGTCGAAGAGCTCCGCCCCGTAGGTCGCGCCCAGCCACTTCGAGGCCATCGCCATCCCGGTCGAGCTGCCGACGCCCTGGCCGAGCGGCCCGGTCGTGGTCTCGACGCCGGTCGTCCAGCGGTACTCGGGGTGGCCGGGAGTGCGGGACTTCAGCTGGCGAAAGTTCTCGATCTCCTCCAGCGAGCAGGCCGGCTCACTAGTGACGTTGTAGTCCTCGTCGACCTTGCGGACCCCGGCGAGGTGGATCATCGAGTACAGGAGCATCGAGGCGTGGCCGGCCGAAAGGACGAAGCGGTCGCGGTTCGGCCAGATCGGGTTCGCCGGGTCGTAGCGCAGGTGGTTCTGCCAGAGCTCGTAGGCGACGGGAGCCAGCGACATCGGCGTCCCCGGGTGGCCCGAGTTCGCCTTCTGGACGGCGTCCATCGAGAGGGTGCGGATGGTGTTTATGGCGAGCTGATCGATGTCCTGGGTCATTGGCCCGATCCTAGAGATTCAGCCGCCCCGATCAGCTCGCCGAACCTCAGGGTTCGATCCGGGTGACGGTGCCGTCCCCGTTATTTGCGACCCAAACTGCGTCGCCACCGACCGCGACCGCGCCCGGTTCGGGCCCGACCTCGAGCGGGTCGCCGTCGCGCTCGCCGCTCTCAAGGCCGATCCTGGAGACCGCGCCGTCCTCGCGGTCGGCGACCCAGACAGTGCTGGTACCGCCGTCGATCCCGCCCGGATGGCCGGCGAGCTCGACCGGGTCGCCGAGCAGCTGGCGGGTGACCGGGTCGACTTTGGAGACCGTGCCCGAGCGGCTGTTGGCGACCCAGACGAAGCCGCCGGCGACGGTGATCCCAGCCGGCCCGCCACCGACCCGGATCGGTTCGCCGGCGACGAGGCTGGAGGGGTCGAGGCGCCGAATCGCGTTGGCGCCGGAGACCGCCACCCAAAGCCCGTCTGCTCCCCAGGCGAGCCGCAGGCCGCGAGCCTGCGGGGCCAGCCCCCGCTTGAAGACGGCGCCCGCTTCGGCGTTCACCGCGGTGATCCCGCCACCGCCCTCGTCGGCAACCCAGACGCGCTGACCCCCGAGGGCGATCGGGCCCGGCTCGCCGGGCACCGCGATCCGTTTCAGCAGCTTTCCACTGCGCGGATCGAGACGCAGCAGCTCGCCCCGCCGTGAGTTGGTCGCCCAGGTCCATTTGCTGCCGATCGCGATCCCGGAGATGCCGAGGCCGAGCTTGCGGACCAGCAGGACGTCACCACTTTCCGGGTCGAGCTTGGTCAGGGTGCCATCCTTTTCGCTCGTCACCCAGACCGCCTTCGGGCCGGCGTCGAGGCGCAGCGGCGGCGACCCGATCGCGATCGGGTCGGAGACCTGCGGGCCGTCGTCGCCAAGCAGCAGGAAGAGGACGGCGGCGACCATCGCCAGGACGACGACCAGCGCGCCGCCGAGGAGCCAGGCGGTCGCCCTCCCTCCCATCCGGCCGAAGATGCCCCGCGAGGGGTTGGGGACGGTGGTGCGCTCGCTGCGGTCGCGGGAGAGGATGGCCGTCGGCCGCACCTCCGAGCCTTCGGCCCCGCGGGCGGCGGCGATCAGAGCGCCAGCGGTGGCGTAGCGCCTGGCGGGATCTTTGGCGACGGCCCTGCGAATCGCCTCGTCGACTCCATGCGGCATCTCCGGCGGGGTGTCGGCTTCCTCGCGCTCGAACGGGACGATCCCGGTGATCGCCTCATAGAGAACGCAGCCGAGCGAGTAGACGTCGGCGGCCGGGCCGAGCGAGTCCCCGCGCCACTGCTCCGGCGACATGTACTGGGCGGTGCCGACCACCGACGCGGTGCTGGCGGCACCGCTCTCGTCGATCGCTTTGGCGAGGCCGAAGTCCGAGAGGTAGGCGCGGTCGCCTTCGACCAGGATGTTGTGCGGCTTGACGTCGCGGTGGACGATGCCGGCAGCGTGGGCGGCGTCCAGCGCATCCGCCACCTGGGCGAGGAGGTTGATCGCCCGCTGCGGCGGCAGCGAGCCCTCGCTGTCGATCAGCTTGCGCAGGTCGCCGCCCTCGACCAGCCGCATGATCACCAGCAACTCCCCGTCGACCTCGCGCGAGTCGTAGATCGGCACCACCGAGGGGTGCTCGAGGCGGGCGGCGAGGCGGGACTCGCGCAAGAAGCGCTCGCGGAAGCCGCGGCGGTCGGCGAGCTCGCGGCTGATCACCTTCAGCGCCACCGGCCGGTCGAGGCCGACGTGGGTGGCGCGGTAGACGACACCCATCCCACCCCGCGCGATCAGCCCTTCGAGGCGGTAGCCCGCGACTTCGGCGCCAATGGAAAAGTCCCCCACCCGGCCGTTATAGCCGGATGGGGGACGGAACCGCTGACTGGCCGCTGCGGTTGAGGCGCGCTGCTAGTGGCGCTGCGGCACCGGCTGCCAGTCGATCACCGGGCCGAGGACCGTGCCTTCGCCTTCGTCGAAGTTGTAACCGGAGGCGAGCTGGCTGTCGTGGCCAGTTTCGACGTTGATCGAGACCAGCTGCTGTTCGTCCTCGGCCTGGACGAAGGCGGCCACCCGCTTGCCGTCGGAGGAGAAGACGGAGCTCGTTTCCGACTGGTCCGGCAGGTTGCTCAGCTTTCGGGCTTTGGTCGGGCCGATCTTTTTGACCCAGAGCCCCTGGGCGCGGCGGAAGATCAGCGTCTTGCCGTTCGGCGCGACATCTTCGACGTAGGCGGAGCCGACGCCGCGCACCTGTGGCTTCAACTTGGTGCCATTGACCAGCACCGTGTAGATGTCGGCGTAGGCGGCCGGGCCTTCGCTGCTCTCGCCGCGGCTGTAGACGACGCCGCCGGCGAAGTAGCGGGGAGCGAACTCGTCGACGCCGGCGGTCGGCGTCAGCCGACGGGGGTTCGAGCCGGAAGGTCGGACCACCGCGATGTCGTCGTTGCCGCCGCCATTGCTCGGCCTGATCGACGCGCTGGTGCGGACGAAGACGATCCACTTCCCGTCGGGCGAGAAGGCAGCTTCGTGGTTGTCGCCACTGGTCACGATGCCGTGCTCGCCGCCGCCGGTGACGCGGACGCTGTAGAGGGCCGAGGGGCCACCGAGGGCGCCGCGCCGCTCGAAGACCAGGTAGCGGCCGTTGGGGGCGATCTTCGGCAGCGAGTCGACCTCGGGGCCGCTGGTCAGCTGCCGCTGGCCGGACCCATCAGGCCGGATCGAGAAGATGTCGCCGCCGCGGACGAAGGCAACCATCCGCCCGTCGGGCGAGAAGGCCGGTTCGGAGTCGGTCGGGTCTTCGGTCAGCTGGTTGAGGTGGCCGTCTTTGACCGCGTACAGCCCGCCTTTCGCTTTGCCGTCGACGGTCGAGGTTTTCGAGAAGAGGACGGCACCGCCGCCGGCCGCCGAGGCCCCCGCGGGGATGGCAAGGGCGAAGACTGCGATGAGGCCGAACAGTGAGATCAGGGTCTTCTTGAACATCGGATGCTCCTTTCACGAGCAGTCGGTGACTTGATGCACCAATGCTCGGATCCGGAGCCGTGCCAGCCAATGACAGCGGCGCCACCCACCGGGCCACAGATGGCCCGGTGGGAGTCAGCCGGAGATCAGGGGAATCGACTGCGGAAAACGACTACTTACGGCGCTTGCTCGCCTTCCCGCAGCTCGTCCCCAGCTTCAGGCTGGAGTTGGCGGTCTTGCCGTTCTGCCCGGTCATCTGCACCTTGGCCCTGGGGGTAAAGGAGCAGAGGTTGCGGCTGTTCGCCAGCAACCCTTTGGAGGCGCCTTTCATCTTCAAGGTGAACTTGGAGACCGGGGCGTCGGGGATGTCGGCGAAGCGGGTCCTGACCCTGCCTTTGACCGTATCGATGAAGCCGACCACGGTGACGTGGATCGGCCCGTTCAGGTCGGCGACGAGGTCGGGGAGTTCCCTTTCGCCTCCGTTGGAGCGGAAGTAGACCGGGCCGGTGAGCGGCTTGTCGACCAGCGGCGAGGTCGCCGTCGCGGTGCCGAGAATCGAGCTGGCCGGGCAGGCGTTCGCGTTGAACTGGACCCGGGTGCAGGGGTTGTTGATGTGTTCGTTGTCGATGAACTCGCTCCCGGGCAGGATCACGGTGGTCTTGGCGAGGTTCGCCTCCCCCTTCGGCGCCTTCAGCACCGCGGTCAGCGCCGGGTTGTCCGAGCGCTTCGTGCCTCCCTTGAGCGAGATCTTCAGCTTCGGCTTGAAGCCGAGCTCGCCGCAGCCACTTGCCTGGAACGGGCTCGAGGGGGAAGCCGTCTGCCCCGTTACCGCGGTCAGCGTGCTCGTCACCTTCTGCGGTTCGCAGTTGGTCGGGTTGACCGTAAAGGCCGGGCGGTTCACTTCCACCCGGATGTCGCGATAGGTGAGCGGAATCCCCTGCAGGATCTGCGGCAGCGGGTCGCTGACCGCCGTCACCTGGGTCGTGATCGGGTCGATCTGCAGGGCATTGCGGACCGTGACCGTGCCGAGGTCGAAGGGACCGGCCTGGGCCGGGACCTTGACGACCAGGCTGTACGGAGCGCCCTTGTAGGGGCCGCCGAGGTAGACGGCGGTCGGGGCCTTGCCAGCCTCCGGCACGTAGACCGGCTGGGTCCCGGCGCCGGCGCCGATCGTCGTGGTTCCTACCTGGCTGTCCGCCGGACAGTTGCCCGAGGCGGCCTGGGCGTCGCCGCAGAGCGTCACACCCTTCAGCTTCGCCAGCAGGCCCTCGGGCAGGGTCGACCGGATCCGCGCCAGGTTCGATTCGCCGTCCGCCTGGGTGATCCGCAGGAGGAAGGACGAGAAGGAGCCCCCGCTCGGGTCGGCGGTGCCGGCTTCGAGATCAGGCGAGAAGCCGCCGGTCGCACAGCCTTCGGTAACGGTGATCGGGGTGCTGAGCTTGACCGGAGCCGTGCCCGACCACGGAGTGAGTTCCGTTTCGGCGGCGTAGGTACCGCACTTGCTCGGGGTCGTCAGCGGCGCCCTCGGGCCGGTGTTGAGGTCGAGCTGAAGCCGTTCGAACGGCACCTGCGGGTTGTCGGTAAAGGTCACCGTCAGCTGGCCCGTGTCGGGGTCGGGGGTGACCTTGCCCGGGAGCTTGATGTAGAAGCCCGGGCCCTTCATCGTGATGTAGAGCGCCAGCAGCGATCCGAACGGGTTGTCGCTCTGCTGGGCGAGAAGGACGTTGCCCTGCAGCGGATCGGCGAGCACCGGGGTCTCGACGCGGACTTTGCCGATTTTCGCCGAGTCCGGGCAGGCCGGGGCGTCATTCGTGCCGAGTCCGATCTGACTGAGCGAGCAGGCTCCGAGACCCGTCGCCGAGGACGGGGAGACGGTCATGCCCTGCGGCAGGGTCATCTTCACGTTGCGCAGGTGTGAGGTTGCGAGCCCGTCGGGATCCTCGGACTGCGGGATCCGCAGGTCGACGCCGAGGCCGGCGGGCGAAGCGGCAGTGTGGGTTGACGGCTGGACGTCGATCGTCGGAGCGAAGGGGATTTTTTCGCAGCCTTCGAAGACGAACGGCGTGCCTTCGGCGTCGGCGGTCGTCGTGTGTTCGTCGAAGATGCCGCGGTTCTCCCAGGAATCGCCGCGGACCGTGAAGGCGGCTGGGACATCGGAGCAGGACGTCGGCGCGCTCAGGAACGGTATACGCGGCAGGTCGGGGATGTGGATCGGCGGCCCGTCGATGTCGTGGATGCCCTCTCGGTCCCCATCGTGTGAGCCATCGGCGGGAACGCCCCAAAGCGTCAGATCGACACCGGTGAGAGCGAGGCCCTGAGAGATCCCGACGCTCCCGGAGGAAATCCCGTAGTCGCGGGGGCGAACCCGGGCATTGATGTAGGCCATGTTGCCGAGGAAGTTGAGGCCGAAGAGGGCCGGAACGTCGGGGCCATGGGCGATGTTGTAGACACCGACGCGTTGCTGTCCGGGACCACTACCCCCAGCAAAGTGGACAAGGGCCTCGCCGACCTGTGAAGCCAATGGGCATTTCGCGTGGCCACCCGGGGCGGCGAGTTCCGTCACATCGCAAGTGGCGATGCCGGTCGAGTTGCCGATCATGCCCGGCGGCAGATCGACGTCGACGGAGTGCACTGCCTCGTCAGGACCGGGGGAGTTCTGTCCCTCGACCACTGCGTCGGGGTTGACCGGCAACGAGAACTGGAAGGTGAAGTCAGGGTGCGAGCCGGCCTGGCGGTCGAAGGTGCCCGTCGCTTCGTATGCGGGGATATCTTCAAATTTGAATTCTCCAGTGATTAGGTTCTGCCAGATCCCCAATTCCGTGACCGGGTGACCTTCCGAGTCGACCTTCTGCGCCGGCGCGTTGTCCATCTGGAAGCCGTAGTTCTCGAAGGTGAAGTTCGCCTGTACGGTCGCAGCAAGGGCCATCGAGAGGACCACGCCAGCGACCAGGGAGATGAGCAGGGTCGGCCCGCGGTTCCCGCGAACGGAGAAGGTGTGCTTGGAAATCATCGGCCGGTCCCCCTGTTGTGCTTGGCGTGTCGTTTCTTGTTGTGGTGCGGCTTCTTCTTGACGCAGCGGCTCTTGCCGTTACGGGTGACCCTGCGCTTGTTCTTGGCGCAGTGGACCCTGCGCGGTTTCGCGTTGCCATCGCCATCGGACCCAAGACTGCCTGGGGTCGCGACTGCGGGCGGAGAGCTTCCCGCCCCCTGACAGGCGTCGCCCGTGCAGGGGCCGGGGGGCGGTGGCGGATTCTGCGCAGCGAAGCCGCCGCCGATGCGAGCGTCGTAAATGTCATAGGTCCCGTCCGTGTCCCGTGAGACGAGCCCTTGGGCCGTCGTGAAGAACACGTCGCTGCCGTCCGCGGAGATGCCTGCCAACGTGGCGCTGAAATCGGCGTCCCCGGGGCTGATCAACGTCAATCGGCCCCGGAAGTATTCGTAGACATCGTTGGCCGCATTACGGTCGGCGCTGAGCAGCGCTGCCGCGGTAGTGAAGTAGGCGTGACCGTCGTCGGTGACCACCTGCGGGACCTGGTTGCTGATGTTGCGCTCGCCGTCCGCCAGGCCCCCGGGCTGGGGCATTCCCCCGGCAGCGCAGGAAAGACAGGTCGACTCGCCGGCATCGGCATCGTAGAGACGGACCGACCGGTCGGGGGCGCCAAACGCGAAGTAGCGACCGTTGGGGCTCCCGAACGAGCCGCCGCGCACCGGGGTCGGGCTGGCCACATCGACGCCTTGACCTTCGCGCCAGGCGACCAGGTGCCCTTCGCTGTTGAAGTAGACGGTCTTGCCGTCGCGACCTATCCAGGGCACGTCCAGCGCGCCGTCGCCGCTGCTCACGTCCTGCGGCCCGAGGTACTCCATCTGACCCGTGGAAGCGTCGTAGCGATACTCGCTGTTGGTGCCGTCCGTATCGTCGTCGGTCAGCTGCGAGCCCGAATGGAACACCACGTAGCGCCCGTCGCTGCTCAGCCCGTCTGCGACGGCCGGCTGAATACCGATCGGGCCGCCGCTGGCCTCCCCGACCGAGACTTCTTCGGTCTGACCGGCCGAGCGCCGATAAACGCCGTCGTTGCCGTCCCGCAATGAGAACACCGCGGCTTCGCCATCGTCAGAGACAAAGCGGTTCGAAACTTGAGTGGAGCCCTGCAGACGCACGACGCCGTCTGGCGCCGCGTCCCCAGGGAGGAGCGACAGAAGAGACAAACCGCCCGACTCCGTCCATTTGTACATAGCGGTCTTGGGTGCACCGGGCAGGAGCCTGAAGGCCGAGTTGAACACGACCCAGCTGAAGTCGGGGGCCCCGGCGATGAACTTGTCCTGCTGGGTGGTGCCGACCGTGCCGATGAATGCGCCTGGCTCCGCCGAACTGCCGACAAAGGAATAGGCCCCATTTTCGAGGTCCCTGACATAGAAGTTGGCATCGCCCTCGGTGGCGCCAGGCGCAAGCGCGTACTGACTGATCACCAGGGCACGGCGGAAGTCGTTGGACACGGCCAGCGTGGGCGAGACGACGACGGCCCGAGACGGATGAAATGGCGGGTCAAGGGGGAGCGCATCAATCCAGTCCGACGTCCCGCGCCAGGCGACGTACCGCTGCACCACCGCGGCGCTCAAGGCGTCCGACGAGGGCGAGGTGGTGGCGTACTCGAATCCGGAACCGTCCGCTGCCACCTGGATGCCGTAACCAACCTGTAGCGACAGGCCGTTCTTGTTCACAGGGGTGACCTGCTCGTAAAAACGCTGTGGCGCCACTTCGTCGATGCCAAGCGTCGTGAAGGTTCGGTCCGCGCCGGCGGTGGTCCCTCCCGAATTGGTCGCCACCAGCCGGAAGTGATAGGTCGTCCCCGGCTGCAGGCCGGCGACGAGGCGGCTGAAGGTGCGCGGCGTCCGCAGGTTGCCGGCGATGCCGTCGGCGCCGGTCGGTACGCGGCTCCCGTAGTCGGTCGTCAACCCGTACTCGAAGTGGAAGGTCGTCTGGCCGCCGAAGGTGTTGTCGACCGATCCGACCAGCTGCGCCGAGGTGTCGCTCAAATCGGATGCATCCGCCGTCGTCACCAGCGGCGGCGGAACTGCAGTGTTCAGGGTTGCCGTAGCGGAGCGGTTCTCGACCCCGTTCCCCTCGTTGACCGCGTAGGTGCGGAGCAGATATTTGGTGTTCGGTTCCAGGCCGGTGGCGTCGTCCTCGATCATGTCCTGTTCGGGTTGGGGAGTGGCCAAGCCGGAGTGTTCAGTCAATCTATGCCACGGGCTGGGATCTTCAGAGGTCAGGTTCCGTTCGCAGGGTTCGGTCGCGAGGCAGTATTCGATCCACGCCGTGGTCGACTCTCCGCCGGTCGCCACATTGGCTGACAGATGCGCCCCGCTGGGGGTGATGTCCGCAGCTACCGGTGCATCGACTCCGGACTGCGTACCCCGCGAATAGACGTGGGCATTGCCATTCCTGAGGCCGATGTAAAGCTTGGATCCGTCGGGGGAGAACGCGAGGCCCGTGTTGTTGTTTTGACCTGAGCCTTCTTCGGTGGCCCGGGCCGGAGGGACGCGGATGACGTCCTTGGGCACGTTCGTGGCCGAAAAGATCCGAATGACCGTGTCGGTCACCGCCGGACTAGGGGTCAGCTCCACCGCGACGTCCCCGTTCTGAGGATTGACCGCCACGCCGACGGCCATACCGCTCTGGTCTGGGATCGGGAGGCTCCCCTTGAAGCTGTCGTCAGTGGCGAAATGCAAAACACGCCCGGATAGATCGACGACATAAAAGTCACCGTTGGGCCCTGCCGCGAGGGAGCCCGGCCCGGTGAAAGTGCCCGATCCGGAGGCCGAACCGTCAATCGTCGAGCGCAATTCGCCGGTGGCGGAGTTGAAGCGCTTGACTTTGCCGTCGCTGAGGAGAAGGTCGCCGGTGGACGGGTCAACTGCAATGCCTTGCGGTGAGCTCAGTGGCACGCTAGGACTCCATGATTCTCGGCTATAGGCGAGCGGGGAGCTGCTGGTCCGGTGGTACTTCTGGACTTCGGTGCCGAAGTAGGCGTCCAGAACGAAGAAGTAGCTGCCATCGGCGCTGACGGCCACGCCTCCGGGCTGGAAACTTCCGGTCGAAGGTCGGGCGATCGACATGCTGGTAGTCGGGTCTAGGATGTCGACCGCGCCTTCAGCGGTATCTGGATCGCGCTGGCGGACGATGAACACGTTGCCGTTGTCGTTGCTCACGGCAACGACATTCGTGAAGCCGGTCGAGATAAAGCCGCCGTCAGGCGTCCCGATGTCACCGGTGTAGGCATAGGACTGCCCCGGCGTCGCAGCACCCGCCACGGACGCACCAATCCCTAGGAAAGCCGCCGCGCAGACCAGCATCGCCGCAAGGACTCCGAGGGAGAACGTCTTGTTCTCACGGTGGGTCGATGGTGCGGACGCTGCCTTCGCGAATGCTCTCACTATCTATCTCCTTGCCGGGGCCCTCACCTGAGGCCGAAGCCTCAACCCTGAGAGGGCCCTCCCTGTGTTTTCCCTGGTCCAGTTCCTGGCTGGACAGGGTGACCATACACGATTTTGAAGATCGCGTCTACAAACTGAGAAACCCTGTGTTGGCCAAGAGTTTCGGAGTGGTCATGAGCCCGGTTTCATTTCGGCCCTCGCCACCTCCGGGCCGAAGAAGGTCGCGACGGCGATGTAGCGCAGCGAGGGGAAGGCGTCGGCGAACTCGACCGGAGCGCTCTTCAGAAGGGCGTCGACCAGCGCGCTTTCGATCGCGCCAATCACAAAGGGGGCGGCGATCCGCGGCGGCGAGAAGTCGGACTCACGCCGCGCTGCGTCCATCGCGTCGGCGAGTGTCCGGAGGGCCTCCGCCCGCTTCTCCGTCACCGGAGTCTCGGCGAGACGAGCTTGGACGACGATCCCGTTGGCCAGGAGGGGAGCGGCTTCCGCGAAGCCGGCGAGCTCGGCCAGGACCCGATCGATCCCCTGCCTCCACCCGGCCGCCGACCGGCAGCCCGCGAGCAGACGGGCGACGAGGGAGTCGGCCTCCTTCGCGTATGCCTTCGCAAAGCATCCCGCCCTGTCGTCGTAGAGGCGGTAGAAGGTGGCGCGGCTCACCGCGGCGCGCCCGATGATCGCCTCGACTGTCAACCGCTGGTACCCGAGCTCGGCGCTTGCCTCGAGTGCCGCCCGCTCGATGCGCGCTGCCACGACCGGGTCCCCCGGCGGTTGCTCGGCATCGTGACGGCGCGTCGGCATCTCGCAGTTCCCGGCAGCGCCGCGGTAATTCCCTGCACAGCTCCCCGGTTTTGAAGACGCTAGCAAGTTAATTGGGAACGTTTCCCTCAGAGATTCTTCATTGGACCGGGGTCGACCCGATATCCTGCCGCTGTGGCACAGCTACCCCAATCGCTCTCCAAGGCGCCCGTCGGCCGCACGCGCCTCTCGCGCGAGGCGCTCACCGAGCACCAGCGCGAACGGATCCTCACCCATGCCACCGAGGTCTTCGCCAAACGAGGCTTCACGGCAACGACCGTCGACAACATCGTCGCCGCCGCCAACATCGGGGTCGGCAGCTTCTACGCCCACTTCGAGGGCAAGGGCGAGTGCCTGCTCGCGGTCTGCGACCGGATCTCCCGTGAAGTCCACGCGCAGATCTCCGCGGCGATGCCCGCCGACGGCGACTGGGCGGAGAGGGCACTGGCGGGGCTCCATGCCTTCCTCGCCTTCACGGCCGCCGAGCCGCTCGCCGCGCGGGTGATCCTGATCGAGGCCCAGACCGGCGGGCCCGAGGCGCTGGCGCACTACGGGGAGGAGCTCGAGCGGCTGGCCGGGTTCCTGCGCGAGGGGCGGGCCGCCGCCAAGCTCGATCCGAAAACGCCGGCGAGCTTCGAGGAAGCGGCCGCGAGTGGCCTCGCCTGGCTGCTGCAGGGCCGCCTCGTGCGCGGCGAAGCCGACGACGTGGATTCGCTCTTCGAGGAGATGGCCGAGGTAGCGTTGGAGCCCTACCTTGGCGCACAGCAGTCGAAAGCCAGGATCCGGGCATTCAGGTCCCCAGCCTCCCCCGGCTGAGCTGACGCCCACAAAACCGGAGCGAGACCCGTTTCAGGACCCGATCGCCCTCGCGATCGTCGACGTCGTCGTCGAGCGGGGCTACCGGGGAACCACGGTCGAGGAGGTGATCAACCGCGCCGGGGTCACCAGCGAGGAGTTCCACGCCCGGTTCGCCGACAAGGAGGACTGTGTCCTGCGCAGCTTCGAAGACTTCGTAGCCGACTGGGAATGGCGGGTGAAGGACGCCTACGCGAGCCAGCCGGACTGGCGCAGCGGTCTGCGGGCGGCCGCCTACGCGGTTGCCGACTGGATGAACGAGAACCCAAACCTGGTCCGCTTCGGCACGATCGAGATCCTCGAAGCCGAAAACGAGATGGTCAGGGTTCGGCGCGAACAGGCCTTCAGCTACGGGGCCACCCTGATCGTCCGCGGCCGCGAGGCGGCGCCGGACCCGGAGGCGGTCCCGGACATGGCGGCGATGATGGCGGTGGGTTCGATCGTCCAGCTGCTCACCCACCGGCTTCAAAGCGGTGGCGACCCGGAACCCGAAGCGATGGTGAAACCGATGATGTACCAGGCAGTTCGGCCCTATCTGGGAGAGGAAGTCGCGCGGGAGGAGCTCGACCTGCCGCGCCCGCAGCGGCCGACCGGAGATACATGACCGTCTCTAAATCCAAGACCCGGGTGCAGGGTCGCCTCCGCCTCTATACCCTCGCCACGTGACCAAGCCTGATCCAGGACCGGGAGAGGAACCTGAGGGGCTGCAGCGCCTGCCTCCCGGCCGGCACGGGCTGCCGCGCGAGTTCGTCACCCAGAACCAGCGCGACCGGCTTGCCGCGGCGATCATCGCCTGCGCCGCCGAGCGCGGCTACCACGAGACCACGATCACCCAGATCGCTGCCGCTGCAGGGCTCTCCCGCCGGACCTTCTACGGCTACTTCAAATCGAAGGAGGAGTGCTTCTTCGACGCCTACCAGCTGATCGAGGACCACCTCGCGGAGGTCCTCGAGGAGGCCGCCAACGGGAAGAGGGGCTTCGCGGCAAAGGTGCGAGCGCAGCTGGGTGCTCTGCTCGAGACGTTCGCGGCGAACCCAGACCTCGTCCGCTTCAGCCTGATCGCGCCAGCGAGCGCCGGAGGGGAGTTTCTGGACCGTTACCGGTCCTTTCTCGAGCGGCTGGTCGCGATCGTCAGCGACGGCCATCCGAGCACCAGGGTCGGCAGCGAGCGCGCAGAAGCCACGACGATGGCCACCGCCGGCGGCCTCGCCGCCCTGCTCGCCTCAAAGGTCAAGGCCGGCGAAGGAGAGGCACTGCCGGAGCTCCTCCCCGATCTGACGGAACTGCTGCTGGCTCCGTACGTGGGGCGCAAGCGCGCCGCCGCGGAGGCACGCAGGTAGGCGGCAGCTCCGACGGCGGCTGTTTTTCTCAGCTGAGGCCTCGGCGCTTGATGCCCCGGCAGAGCACCACCAGCGCCCCCGAGGCGAACAGCGGCGCCAACCACTTCGACGCCCGGGCCAGGTCGTCGGAGGTGAAAACCACGCTTGCCTCGAGCCCGGCAACGAGACCGACCAGCGCTACTCCGTCCGACCGCCTCTCGAAGCGCCGGTATTCGAACGGATACTCGCCGAGCAGCGTCCCCACCTTCACGTCCCGATCTTTGCAGGACGGGCCGCCTCCGGTTATTTCTCACTGTTTTGCTATTTGGAGACGGGGGCCTCTATATTGCCGTGGTGAGCGTTTCCCCGACGTTCATCGAACCGGGGGCCCCGCGGTGTCCCTGCCGCCAATCCCCCGCCGACGCTTCTCGTCGAGAGGCGCTCGGAAAGGCGCAAACGGCCTGGGACCGCTCCCCGCGGTCCCGGGCCCTAGCGCTTCCCGGGCCTGTCGAGGCCGAGCTCGATGACGCGGGCCGCTATTTGCCGCGGGCGGTCGCGGCCGCTGTCGCCGGAGATGTCGAGCTTGGCGGCGAGGGCATCGAGGCGGCGCTGGGCGGTGCGCTCGGAGACGTGCAGCTCGGCGGCGATCTCGGCGCGGGTGGCGGGACGGCCGGCGAAGGCGCCCTCGCTGCGGTAGGGGACGACGAGGGCTGCGGCGGTTGCCCGCTCCTCCTCGCTCAGGGCTACGGCGGGCTCGCCGGCGGCGACGGTCGCTCCCACCGGAGTCACCGATCCCGTCTTCACTTCCAGCCGGTGGCCGCCGACGATCAGGGTGTCGCCGTCGCGCAGGCGCCGCGGCTTGTCTAGCGGCTCGCCGTTGAGTGCGGTGCCGTTACGGCTGTCAAGGTCGGTCGCCATCAGCACCTCGCCCCGCCGCTCGATTTCCAGGTGATTCCAGGAAACCGCCTCGTCCTCGAGCACGACATCCGCCTCAGGCGAGCGCCCGACCACCGTCCGCTCTTCACTCAGAGCAACAGAGTGCGGCGCCTCGCCGCTCGTCGATATCCAGAGCCGCGGTTCCATCCGCCGAGAATAGGTCTCGGCGGGGTCGCTAGTAGCGGTAGTGATCCGGCTTGAAGGGGCCCTCAACCGGGACGCCGAGGTAGGCCGACTGCTCCGGCGTCAGCTCGGTCAGGTCGACCCCCAGCGCCGCCAGGTGCAGGCGGGCGACTTTCTCGTCGAGGTGCTTGGGGAGGACGTAAACGCCGGGCTCGCCGCCGTATTTGTCCTCGCGGTGGCCGAAGAGCTCGATCTGGGCGATCACCTGGTTGGTGAAGGAGTTCGACATCACGAAGCTCGGGTGGCCGGTCGCGTTGCCGAGGTTCAGCAGCCGCCCTTCGGAGAGGACGATGATCGCGTGGCCGTTGGGGAAGGTCCACTCGTCGACCTGTGGCTTGACCTCGACCCGCTTGGCATCGGACTCTTCCAGCGAGGCCATTTCGATCTCGTTGTCGAAGTGGCCGATGTTGCCGACGATTGCGTTGTGCTTCATCCGCCGCATGTGATCGAGGGTGATGATGTCCTTGTTGCCGGTGGCGGTGACGAAGATGTCGGCGCTCTCGACGACGTCCTCGAGCTTGCGCACCTCGTAGCCCTCCATCGCCGCCTGCAGGGCGCAGATCGGGTCGATCTCGGTGACGATCACGCGGGCGCCCTGGCCGCGGAGGCTGGAGGCGCAGCCCTTGCCGACGTCTCCGTAGCCGCAGATGACCGCGACCTTGCCGCCGATCATCACGTCGGTGCCGCGGTTGATGCCGTCGACCAGCGAGTGGCGGCAGCCGTAGAGGTTGTCGAACTTGGACTTGGTGACCGAGTCGTTGACGTTGATCGCCGGGAAGAGCAGGTCGCCGGTCTCGGCCAGCTGGTAGAGCCGGTGGACGCCGGTGGTCGTCTCCTCGGTGACGCCCTTGACGTTGGCCGCGATCTTGGTCCAGCGTTGCGGGTCCTCCTCGAGGCTGCGCTGCAGCGTCTGCAGGACGATCTTGAACTCCTCCGATTCGGCCGAGGCCGGGTCGGGGACGGAGCCCGCCTTCTCGAACTCGACGCCCTTGTGAACCAGCAGGGTGGCGTCGCCGCCGTCGTCGAGGATCATGTTCGGGCCCCCGCCATCGGGCCAGTTGAGCGCCTGCTCGGTGCACCACCAGTACTCCTCCAAAGTCTCGCCTTTCCAGGCGTAGACGGGGATGCCGGCCGCGGCGATCGCCGCGGCGGCGTGGTCCTGGGTGCTGAAGATGTTGCAGCTGGCCCAGCGCACCTCGGCGCCGAGCGCAACCAGGGTCTCGATCAGGACAGCGGTCTGGATCGTCATGTGCAGCGAACCGGTGATCCGCGCGCCCTTCAGCGGCTGCGAGGAGCCGTACTCCTCGCGCGTCTGCATCAGACCGGGCATCTCCACCTCGGCGAGGGAGATCTCCTTGCGGCCGAACTCGGCGAGGCCGATATCGGCAACCTTCTGGTCCTGCTGGGTCTCGGTTGCGGTCGCGCTGGTTGAAGTCATTCGAGAAAGGTAGCGTGCCGGTCGTGAGCGCGGCGGACACGGAGAAGCGGCTCGCCGCGGAGGCCGCCGCGGAGCTGGTCGGGAGCGGAATGACGGTCGGTTTGGGGACCGGTTCGACGGTCGCCCACCTGCTGCCGGCGATCGCTCGGCGCGGCCTGGAGGGGATCCGCTGTGTGGCCACCTCGGTGGCGACCGAAGAACAGGCGCGTGAGCTGGGAATTCCGGTCGAGGACTTCGACAGCCTCACCTATCTCGACATCGCGATCGATGGCACCGACGAGGTGACGCCCGACGGCTGGCTGATCAAGGGCGGCGGCGGCGCCCACCTGCGCGAGAAGGTCGTCGCCGCGGCGGCCAAGCGCTTCGTGGTCATCGGCGATTCCAGTAAGCCGGTGGAGAAGTTCACCTGGCCGGTGCCACTGGAGCTTTTCGGCTTCGGCGCCGCCTCGACCCTGGAGCGCCTCGGCCCGGACGTGCAGCTCCGGGACGTTCCCCGCAGCCCGGACGGCGGGGTGATCGCCGACTACCGCGGGCCCGGCCTAGACGATCCGGCAGCGCTTGCGGCCCGACTGGAGAGCGACCCCGGCGTTGCGGCCCACGGCCTCTTTCCCCCGGATATGGTGAGCGAGGTCTTCATCGCCAGGGGAGAAGCGGTGGACCGGACCAGCTACACCTGACGCAAAGGAGACCGCAGTGACCGACTTCAGCAGGCTGGCGATCGCCGGCCGGATCGCGACCCCCGACGACTCCGACTGGGGCCAGGCGCGGATGGCCTGGAACCTCGCCGCCGACCAGCGCCCGAGCGCGGTCGCCTTCGTCGAGAGCGGCGAGGACATCGCCGCCGTGGTCCGCTTCGCCGCCGAGAACGGGCTGCGGGTCTCGGGTCAGGGGACCGGCCACGGCGCCGTAGCCCTCGGCTCGCTGGAGGACGCGATCCTGATCAAGACCGAGCGGATGCGGGGCGTCGAGATCGACGCCGACGCGGGGACCGCGCGGGCCGAGGCCGGGGTGCTCTCGGTCGAGCTGGCCGAAGCCGCCCAGCAGCACGGCCTCAGCGGCCTGCCCGGCTCCTCCCCCGACGTCGGCGTCGCCGGCTTCCACCTCGGCGGCGGCCTCAGCTGGTTCGGCCGCAAATACGGGTTCGCCTGCAACCGGCTGCGAGCGATCGAGCTGGTCACCGCCGACGGCGAGGCCCGCACCGTCGACGCGGAGAACGACCCCGACCTGTTCTGGGCGCTGCGCGGCGGCGGCGGCGGCTTCGCGATCGTCGTCGCCCTCCACATCGACCTGGTGCCGGTCGCAGACGCCTACGGCGGGGCGTTTCTCTTTCCAGGCGCGGTCGGCGGCCGGGCGTTCCGCATCTGGCGCGACTGGGCCGCCAAGGCGGGTGAGAACGTCACCTCGGTCTGCCGCTTCCTGCGTCCGCCGGACGTCCCCGACGTTCCCGAGCCGCTGCGGAACACCCCGCTGGTGACGATCGACGGCGCCTGCATCGGCAGCCGCGAGGAAGGCGAGGCCGCCTTCGCGCCGCTGCTGGAGATCGGCGAGCCGATGATGAGCACCTTCGACCAGGTTCCGCCCGCGGCGCTCTGCCGGATCCACATGGACCCCGAGCAGCCGGTTCCCGGCCTCGGCCACCACCGCGTCCTGCGCGAGCTGCCCGACGAGGCGATCGAGGTCTTTGCCTCGATGGCCGACGCCGACTCGGGCACGCCGCTGCTGCTGACCGAGATCCGCCACATGGGCGGCGCCCTGTCGCGACCGGACGAGAACGGCGGCGCCCTTTCCCACCTCGACGTCGAATTCGCGATGTTCGGGATCGGGATGCCGATGACCCCGGAGCTGGGCCAGGCGATCGAGGGCCACCTCGACGCCCTGCACGAGGCGATGGCGCCCTGGGCGGCCGACGGCGGCTACTTCAACTTCGCCGAGCGCCCCTGCGACGCCGACGCGATCCTCCCGCCCGAGGTCTGCGCCCGCCTCTCCGACGTGAAGCGCAGGTACGACCCCGACTGCCGCATCATCGGCAGCCACGCTGTCTCGCTGGATCCGGCTGTGTAGTAAAACTGCGGTTGTGGCCGCAGACAAAGACATTCTGAATTTTACGCCGGATGTAGCTCACGATGCAACCGAGTGGATCGGCGTCGGCGCAGGCGATAGGGAGAAGGTCATTCGTGAACTCCTCGGACTTACCGATGCACTGAGACCCAATCCCCGCGCGAGATCTCTCTGGTCGACAAGGTCTCCGTCGTCCACCGGAGGCTCGACGAGGGCGACGTACCTCACGCCGTAGGGGGTGCTCTGGCGGTGGGCTATTACGGCGTGCCCCGCTCAACCCTCGACATCGACGTAAACGTATTTCTGCCGACTGACCGCTGGCCAACCATTCGCGATGCTTTGAGCGAGCTTGGTCTCGGCCGGGAAATAGGGATAGATAGAAGAGATTTGGGAGAAGCCGAAGACCTACGCATCGAGTGGGACCCGAACTCTCTCCATCTATTTTTCTCCTGCGATCCCCTGCACGATCGAATGAGGGACCACATCCGGTACGTGCCCTTCAACAACGACACGATCCCGATTGTCGCCCCTGAGCACCTCGTGATCCGGAAGGCGCTCCTAGACCGCATCAAGGACTGGATCGACATCGAGCAGATCCTCGTCGCCACCGACCCACTCGACATGGCGGAAATCGAAGACTGGCTAGCGCGGATGGTCGGCGAGGGCGACCCGCGGATGAGGAAACTGTCTGAGGTGAAGTCCGAGCTCTCGCTCGGCTAGCCCGCTGCTGCCTCGTCGGCCACCACGAGCATGTCGTCGTTCTTGACCCGGCCGGCGGGGATCGATTCGTCGCCCTCGAGCAGCTTGGCGAGCGGCTCCTTCTTGTCGGGGCCGGTGACCAGCCAAACGATGCGGCGGGCCTGGCTCAGGGCTGGATAGGTGAGGGTCATGCGGCGGTGGTCCTGGTAGGCGGTCTCGGTGATGGCGACGCGGCGGTCGGTCACCTCTAGGACCGGATCGCCGGGGACTAGGGAGGCGGTGTGGCCGTCGGGGCCGAGGCCCAGGTGGACGAGGTCGAGTTGCTCGGGCAAGGCCGCTTCGTACTCGCGCGCCGCGGCCTCGAGGTCGCGCTGGGTGACCGGCATCGGCCGCAGCGCCGGCTGGTGCTCCATCGCCAGGCCGAGGACCATGTGGGTGAGGTTGCGCGCCGGATCGCCTGGCGCCGCCACGCGCTCGTCCACCTGGAAGAGCTCGGTCCGATCCCAGGGCATCGCCTCCAGCTCGCCGAGGATCGCCAGCATCGCCCAGGGCGAGCGGCCGCCGCTCATCGCGAAGGCGAAGCGGCCGCGCGCGGTCGCGGCCTCGTCGCCGCCGGCGGCGATCAGCTCGGCGGCGCGGCGCGAGGCCGCCTTTTCGTCGCCGGCGACCTCGAGCTCGATCGCCAACTCAGCTCGCCTTCTCGTCGTGGCCGCCGAACTGTTTGCGCATCGCCGAGAGGAGCTTGTCGCCGAAATCGCCGAGCCCGCGCGAGTAGAAACGCTCGTGCAGCGCGGTAGTCAGGACCGGCGTCGGCACCCCCTCGTCGATCGCCGCGATCGCCGTCCAGCGACCCTCGCCGGAGTCGGAGACCCGGCCGGTGAACTCGTCCAGGTCGGCGGATTCCTGCAGCGCCGCGGCGGTCAGGTCGAGCAGCCAGGAGCCGATCACGCTGCCGCGCCGCCAGACCTCGGCGACCTCGGGCAGGTCGAGGTCGTACTGGTAGTACTCGGGGTGGTCGAGCGGCGCCGTCTCGGCGTCGGCTTCGCGTTGGACCTTGCCGGCGTTGGCGTTCTTCAGCACGTTGAGGCCCTCGGCGTAGGCGGCCATCATCCCGTACTCGATCCCGTTGTGGACCATCTTCACGAAATGGCCCGCCCCGTTCGGCCCGCAGTGCAGGTACCCCTGCTCGGAGGGCGAGGGGTCGCCGCTGCGCCCCGGGGTCCGCTCGACGTCCCCGAGCCCCGGCGCCAGGCCGGCGAAGATCGGATCAAGCCGCTGCACCGCCGCCTCGGGGCCACCGATCATCAGGCAGTAGCCGCGGTCGAGGCCGAAGACCCCGCCGCTGGTGCCGCAGTCGACGTAGTCGATCCCCTGCTCCCCCACCTTCGCCGCGCGGCGGATGTCGTCGCGGTAGTAGGAGTTGCCGCCGTCGACGATCGCGTCGCCCGACTCGAGCACCGCGGCGACGGCGTCGACCGTCTGCTCGGTGATCTCCCCCGCCGGGACCATGATCCAGACCGAGCGCGGCGCGGTCAGCTTCGAGGCCAGGTCCTCCAGCGAGGAGGCGCCGGTCGCGCCCTCGCCGGCCAGCTCCGAGACGGCGTCGGGGTTGACGTCATAGGCGACGATCTCGTGCCCGTCGCGCATCAAGCGCCGGGCCATGTTGGCTCCCATCCGTCCGAGCCCGACGATTCCCAGTTGCATTCAGACCTCCGCTGGTGGCGAGTTAGGGGTGGGTGGACGATAGCCTCCCCGCCGATGGGCAAGGCCGCCACCAACCACTCCGACAAGGCCGCCGACGTGCTGGCGATCTTCGGGATCAGCGGCGACCTGGCGAAGAAAATGACCTTCCGGGCGCTGTACCGGCTGGAGGCGCGGGGGAAGCTCGACTGCCCGATCGTCGGCGTCGCGATCGACGACTGGGACGACGAGCAGCTGCGCGCCCACGCCCGGGACGCGATCGGCGCCACCGTCGGCGAACCCGACGAGGACGTCTTTGCCCGCCTCGCCAAGCGGCTCTCCTACGTCCAGGGCGACTACGCCGACGCCGACACCTTCAAGCGGGTCGGCGAGGCGCTCGGCGACGCCAAGCACCCGGTCTTCTATCTGGAGATCCCGCCCTCCCTGTTCGCCACCGTGGTCGAGGGCCTGGGCATGGCGGGGCTGACCGACAATGCGCACGTGGTGATCGAGAAGCCGTTCGGGCACGACCTCGAATCGGCCCGGGCGCTGAACGCCGAACTCTGCTCGACCCTGACCGAGGATCAGATCCTCCGCATCGACCATTACCTCGGCAAGGAGCCGGTGCTGGACATCACCTACCTGCGCTTCGCCAACGCCCTGCTGGAGCCGGTCTGGAATCGCGAGCACGTCTCCCAGGTGCAGATGACGATCGCCGAGAACTTCGGGGTCGACGACCGCGGCCGCTTCTACGACGCGGTCGGGGCGATGCGCGACGTGATCCAGAACCACGCCCTGCAGGTGCTCGGGATCATCGGCATGGAGCCGCCGACCGGCAACCACCCCGACAGCGTCCGCGACAAGAAGCTGGAGTTCTTCAAGGCGATGCGGGCGGCGGACCCGAAGCGCTACGTGCGCGGTCAGTACGAGGGCTTCCTGGAGGTCAAGGACGTCGCCGCCGACTCGACCACCGAGACCTTCGCCGCGGTTGAGCTCGAGGTCGACAACTGGCGCTGGTCGGGGGTGCCGTTCTTCGTCCGCGCCGGCAAGCTCCTGCCGGTCAAGGCGACCGAGGTGACCGTCTTCTTCAAGCGCCCGCCGCAGCTCGGGATCGGGCACGGGAAGACCCCGGAACCGAATCAGGTGACGATCCGGATCGAGCCGAAACCCGGGGCGCGGATCCGCCTCTATGCGAAGCAGGCGGGCGAGGAGGAGTTCCAGACCTCGGACCTCGCGGTGCTGTTCGAAAAGAAGCCGGGCGAAGACCCCGAGCCCTACGAGCGCCTGCTCGGCGACGCGATCGCCGGCAACCACCAGCTCTTCACCCGCCAGAGCGCGATCGAAGAGACCTGGCGCGTGGTCCAGCCGCTGCTCGACGAGCCCGGGAAGGCCCTCCCCTACGAGCCCGGCACCTGGGGCCCGAAGGAGGCCGGCGACCTGCTCCGCGGGACCGGCCAGTGGGCCAAGCCCTGGCTTCCTGAGTAACCGGACGCAGTTGTCCCCGCATACCGGGGAGAACTGCGTCGCGACCTCAATCCCTAGTTCCTTGCTAGGTTTTCGGCCGCCCTAATTAGGGTGGCCTAACACCAGTTGCCAGGAACCCTTGCCTCCGAACCCGGAAATCACTCGTCGCCGCCTGCTGGCAACTGCCGGCGCGGGCGCCGCGGCGGTGGGCTTCGGGGGCGCGGGGTTCCTGGCAGGCCGCGAGACCGCTGAGGCGGGCGACGACGGCACCGGCAGCGTCGACTTCTACGGCCCCCACCAGGCCGGGATCGCGACCGCCGCCCAGGATCGGCTCCACTTCGCCGCCTTCGACCTCCTGAGCGAAGACCCGGCTGACCTGCGCGAGCTGATGCGCGCCTGGACCGTGGCCGCGGCCGAAGCGACGGCGGGCGAGATGATCGGCAACGTCAACGACCTGCCCCTTGCGCCGCCCGAGGACACCGGCGAGACCGTCGGGCTCCTCCCCTCCCGCCTCACCGTCACCTTCGGCTTTGGCCCGAGCCTCTTCGCCAAGCCCGGGCTGGGCCTGCGCGGCAGGCGCCCGGCGGCGCTGCAACCGCTGCCGCCGCTGCCGGGCGACGAGCTGGACCCGGCCGAAAGCGGTGGCGACATCTGCGTGCAGGCCTGCGCCGACGATCCCCAGGTCGCCTTCCACGCGATTCGCAACCTGGCCCGGATCGGCCGCGGCACGGTGGCGACGCGCTGGTCCCAGTTCGGCTTCGGCCGCACCGCCAGCACCAGCCGCGGCCAGGAGACGCCGCGGAACCTGATGGGGATGAAGGACGGCACCGCCAACATCCGCGCCGAGGACGGCGAGGCGATGGAGCGCTCGGTCTGGGTCGGGGACGAGGGACCGGCCTGGATGCGGGGCGGCAGCTACCTGGTCGCGCGCCGGATCCGGATGCTGCTCGAGGTCTGGGACCGCGCCCCGCTGCAGGACCAGGAGCGGACGATCGGCCGCCACAAGTACAGCGGCGCCCCGCTCGGCGGCCAGGACGAGTTCGAACCGCTGCCGCTCGACGAGCAGCGGGGCGGCCACCCGACGATTCCGCCCAACGCCCACGTCCGCCTAGCCTCCGCCAGGAAAAACGACGGTGCCCGCATCCTCCGCCGGGGCTACTCCTTCACCGACGGCGTCGACGAGAGCCTCGGCGAGCTCGAAGCGGGGCTCTTCTTCATCAGCTTCCAGCGCAACCCCGACCAGTTCGTCGCGATCCAGCGCCGGCTCGGTTCGATGGACGCGCTCAACGAGTACATCAAGCACGTCGGCAGCGCCCTCTTCGCCGTGCCGCCCGGGGCCACCCCCGGCGGCTACGTCGGCGAGGGGTTGCTGGCATGACGTCAACGAAAGGAACCACCAGTCGATGAACCGAAATCTCGTCCGAACCCTGCTCTGTGCCGGGGTGCTCGGCCTCCTCGCCGTCTTCGCCACCGCCTGCGGCTCGAGCGACGACACCACCGCCGACAACCCCGGGGTCAGCAAGCAGAAGAGCGTCAGCAGCCCGCAGGCCGAAGCGGCGGTCGAGGACTACCGCGGCTACCTGGAGGAAAACACCGCCGAGCTGGTCGCCGGGACCGAACCGTTCGTCGCCGCCGTCCTCGCCGGTGAAATCGAGAAGGCCAAGAGCCTCTACGCGACCGCCCGGACCCCGTATGAGCGGATCGAGCCCGTCGCCGAGACCTTCGGCGACCTCGACCCGGAGATCGACGCGCGCGAAAACGACGTCCCGGCGAACGAGTTCGAGGGCTTCCACCGGCTCGAGAAAGCGCTCTGGGAGGAAGAGACCCTGAAGGGGATGGCCCCGGTGGCCGAAGACCTGCTCGCCGACGTCGAAGAGCTGGCCAAGAGGGTGGAGACGGTCGAACTGGAGCCGGCGCAGATCGCCAACGGCGCCAACGAGCTGCTGGCCGAGGTCTCTGCCTCGAAGATCACCGGCGAGGAGGAGCGCTACTCCCACGTCGACCTGGTCGACTTCGAGGCCAACGTCGAAGGGTCGGAGGCGGCCTTCGAAGCGGTGAAGCCGCTGCTCGACGAAGCCGGCAACGACCTCTCCGGCGAGATCGAAGCTGACTTCAAGGCGGTCTTCAACTCGCTCGAGCCGTATCGGACCGATGATGGGTTCGTGCCCTACACGGACCTCACCCAGGCTGACTCCAAAAAGCTGGCGGTCGGGATCGACACTCTGGCCGAGAAGCTGAGCTTGGTGCCGGCGGCTATCGCAAGTAGCGAACACGGCTGAAGCGACGCGCCGGTCGGCCACCTAGGCTGACCGGCGCATGACTTCTGCCGGGGAAAAAGCTGATGGGCTGCTGCGGGAGCTTGGCTATGCCGAGTGGCGGGCTGGGCAGCGGGAGGCGGTAGTCGCTGCGCTGGAGGGGCGCGATTCGCTGATCGTTATGCCCACCGGGGGCGGGAAGAGCCTTTGTTACCAGTTGCCTGGGCTGGCTACGGAGGAGCTGACGATCGTGGTCAGTCCTCTGATTGCTCTGATGCGGGATCAGTGGGGGAAGCTTTCGCGGCATGGGCACCGGGTGGCGATGATCACCTCGGGGATGGATGACTGGGAGGTCTCCGAGACTTTAGAGATGGTGCGCTCGGATGCGCGAATCGTCTACTGCGCGCCGGAGCGGTTCGCCTCACAGGTCTTCCTCGACGCACTCTCCCACCGGAAGATCGACCTGGTCGCGGTCGACGAGGCCCACTGCGTCTCCGAGTGGGGCCACGACTTCCGGCCCGACTACCTGCGCCTGCCGCAGGTGGTCGAGCGGCTGGGACGGCCGACGGTGATGGCCTGCACCGCGACGGCTACGACGCCGGTCGCGGCGGAGATCGCCTCCCGCTTCGGGATGCGCGAGCCGCTGCAGGTGCGAGCGGGCTTCGACCGTCCCAACCTCTCCTTCGACGTGATCGCGCTCGAGGGCACCGGCTCGACCGCGCGGCGGCAGGCGCTGCTGGAGAGCGGGCTGCGCGACGCCGCCAACCTGCCGGCGATCGTCTACTGCGGCACCCGCAAGCAGACCGAAGAGGTCGCCGGCGAGCTGCGCGACGCCGGCGTCGCCGCGGTCGCCTACCACGCGGGCCTCGAACCAGCCCACCGCACGGCGATCCAGGAGCGCTTCATGGCCACCGACAGCGGCGTCATCTGCGCCACCAACGCCTTCGGCATGGGGGTCGACAAGGCCGACGTGCGCTCGGTCTGGCACGTCACCATCCCGACCAGCGTCGAGGCCTACTACCAGGAGGCCGGGCGCGCCGGGCGCGACGGCCTGCCGGCGCGTGCGGCGATGCTGGCGCTGAAAGCCGACCTCGGCCGCCTCGTCCGCTTCAACGAACAGCGGGCCGGAGACCCCGAGCTGGCGATCGCCCGCGAGCGCGGCTGGCGTGCCTACCACGTGATCAAGGAGTTCATCTACGGCACCGAGTGCCGGCGCCGCGCTCTGCTCGACCACTTCTCCGACAGCACCGCGGGCGCCCCGCTGGAGCGCTGCTGCGACGTCTGCGACATGCTCGACTGGCTGCCGGACCCGGACGCAATTGCGGTCCGCAAGTCCTCGCGGTCGAAGGCTGCGGCGACCCCTGCCCCCAGCCTCGCCGCGGCTGACGGCCCTCTCTTCGAGGCGCTGAAAGCCTGGCGCCTCGGCGCCGCCGCCGACAAGCCCGCTTTCACCGTCGCCAGCAACAAAACCCTGACTGCGATCGCCACCGCCCGTCCCCACGACGAGGACTCGCTGCTGGCGATCAGCGGCGTCGGCCCCGCCTTCATCGAGAAGTACGCGCCGGAGGTGCTGGCGATCGTCGCCGAGCATCGGCCGGTCGCCGAAGCCGCTTAGCCGCAACTGCGGTTGCAGCACCTCCCCTTCGGTCAAGCCCGGACGCCGCCGCTTGCCACCATGGCCGTTCGGTGCCCGGCCCGTTGAAGTCCCGTGCCGCACTTGCGGTTGCCTTTGCCAGCGCTCTCGCGCTGTTGCTCCTCGCTGCGCCCGCGGCCTCCGCCGGCGGCTTGCTCAAACCACAGGGCAAGAAGGTCTACTGGGGCGTCTCCGACACCGGCGACCCGGCCGAATTCGGCCAGTTCGCCGACGTCCTTCAAAAGCACCCAGCGGTGATGCAGTCGTTCCGTACCTGGGGAACCGACTTCGACGAGGTGATCACCCGCTGGCAGGTCGCCAACGCGCGGCCGATGATCCACATCTCGACCGCCGACAGCAACAGCGGCGCCGAGCTGATCACCCCCGCCCAGATCGCCGCCGGGGCGGGGGACGAATACCTCGTCCGGCTCAACAAGCTCTTCGTCAACAAGAAGCTGAAGGCGTATGTGCGGCCGCTGGGCGAGCCGAACCGCTGCCTCAACGTCTGGGCCGCCTATGACTGCTCGGGCGCCTCGCGCGGCCCCGAACACAGCCCCCGCGCCTACAAACGCGCCTTCCGCCGCATCTACGTGATCGTCCACGGCGGCGGCAAGGCGCAGCGGATCAACCAGCGCTTGGCCGAAGCCGGGCTGCCGCCGCTGAGCGTCGACGTGCCGGGGCTGGCGAAGGCGCCGGTCGCGATCATCTGGAGCCCGCTCCCCTCCGGCTCGCCGACCGTTCCCCATAACCGGCCGCGTTACTTCTACCCCGGCTCGCGCTGGACCGACTGGGTCGGGACCGACTTCTACGCCGGCTACCCGGAATGGAAGAGCCTGACCGGGCTCTACCGCCGCTACTCCGACAAGCCCTTCGCGATCACCGAGTGGGCGCTGGAAAGCAGCGACGACCCGACCTTCGTCAGCAAGCTCTTCGCCTGGGTGCGCAGCCACCCGCGGAACAAGATGCTCGTCTACTACCAGGACTTCGGATCGACCAGCAACTACCGGATCCAGAACTACTCGAGCGCGCTCAACGTCCTCCGCGCCCGCCTGCATTCCGGCCGCTTCCCCTCTTACGCGCCGGACGCGCCGCAGCTACCGCCGCCACCCCCCGGTGGGGTTGGAGCGCCGTGATCGACGAGTAGCCGGTGAGGTAGATCCGGCGCCCGTCGGAGATCACCGGCGAGTAGGTGCCCTTCGGGTAGCGAAAGACGCGACGCCCGCTCCTCATCATGTAGCCGCTGGTGGTCTTGTTGGTGAACTCGGCGGCGTAAACGATGTCGCCGACGGCCGATAGCGAGCCGATCACCTGACCGCCCGCCGAGCGGCTCCAGCGGACGCTGCCGTCCCTGGCGTCGAGCGCATAGACGTTGCCGTCGAAGGAGCCGATGAAGACAGTCGGCGGGCTGTGGCGGGTGTTGGCGACGGTCGGGCCCGAGTAGGCGTAGCCGCCGGTCGAATACGACCAGGCGAGATCGCCGTTGGCGGTGTCGTAGCTATAGACGCGATCGTCGTTGTTGCCGGCGTAGACGCGGCCATAGGCCACCGCCGGGGTCGAGTAGAAGGCGCCGGAGCCGCCGAAGCCGGGCCCGAGCGAGCCGCTCTGCCAGACCAGCTCGCCGGTCTTGGCGTCGACCGCATTCATGTGCCCGCTGTAGTCGCCGACGAAGAGCTTGCCGTCCTTGTAGGCGGGCGCGGCCTTGATCGGGCCGCCCAGCGGGGTCGACCAGCGCACCTCGCCCTTGCCGGTGCTGAGCGCGAACAGTTCGCCGTTTTCGCAGCCGAAGTAGACCGTGCGGTCGATCACCAGCGGCGAGGACTCCGCCCGGCCCGGCAGGCTGCGTTTCCAGATCGTTTTGCCGGTTTTCGCGTCGAGCTTGACGATGTGGCCGGGGACCAGGTTGACGATGTAGAGGCGGTGGTTGTAGTAGGCCGGCGAGGAGGCGTTGAGGCGGCCGACCCGCCGTTTCCACAGCACCTTGCCGGTGTCGGCGTCGAGCGCGTAGGCGTAGCCGCTGTTGTTGACGAAGTAGAGCTTGCCGCCGACGTAGATCGGCGGGAACTCGAGCAGCGGCCGGTCGGTGAAGCGCCAGAGTTTGTCGAAGGGCGGCTTCAACCCCTTCACCGGCAGGTAGCGGGTGCGGGCGGCGTTGAAGCCGAACACCGGCCAGTTGACCGTCTTCGGTTCCTTCGGCGGCGGCGGCTTCTGCGGCTTGAAGTTTTCGATCGCCTCCTGGTTGTGGACGTCGCCGGGGCGCTTCAGCAGCTCGTAGGCAACGATCGCGCCGCTGACCGCGATCCCCAGCGCCAGCAGGGCGACGACCAGCAGGCGGTTCGATCGATGCCCGAGGTCGAGTTCGCGGAGCCGGTTACCGAGCATCCGCAGCGCGGCGCTCGGACTCTTTCGCGACGCCGCCGATCAGGTCCCGGATCGCTTTTTTCAGGATCGCCATGAAGACCGGCCCGGCAAGCGGGATCGTCGGCGTCGTTTTGACCGCGTAGGTGACCTCGGTGCCGCCGCCCGCCGCCTTCAGCTCGACGGTGCCGACGTGGTCGCGCACCGGCAGGCCGGAGAGGATCTTGTAGGAGAAGCGGCTGGGTCGCTCGTAGCCGATCACTTCCTCGCGCATCGGCGGCCCGGGCAGGGCGCTGAGGACGCGGATCGCGCCGAGGCCGTTCGGCGTCGGCTCTCCCTCGCGCTCCAGCTCGGCCTTGCGCAGGGGCGTGATCTCGGTGTAGCGCCGGTGGTCGGTGAGGACGTCGAAGACGACCTCGGGCGGAGCGGCCACCTGGCGCACGTATCGGAAGCTCGCCATCGCCGACAGGCTACGTCAGTCGCCAGCGTTGCGGGTCGGTGCCCTCGACCGTCCCGACCTCGCCGGCGATCGCCAGATGGTCGAGGCAGGAGAGGACGATCTGCAACACCCAGGCGCTGGCCGGGGTGTTGACCATCTCCGGGCCGATGATCTCGGCGACGATCTCGAAGGCGGTCTTCTCCTCGCCGCCGGCCAGCGCCGCCCGCACTTTGCCCAGCAGCTCGGCGACCTGGCGGCGGGACTCGGCGATCTTCGCCTCGGGGTCGCGGAAGGTGCGGCCGTGACCGGGAAGGACGAGTTCGACGTCGAGATCCTCGACCGCCTCCAGGCTGGAGAGGAATTCGCCGACCGGGTCGGGGCTGTGACCGTGGTCGAAGAAGAGGACGGTGCGGCCGAGCAGGTGGTCGCCGGAGATCATCAGCTTGCGCTCGGGCTGATGGAGGACGACGTGGGACGGGGCGTGGCCAGGGGTCTCGTGGACCTGCCAGGTGCCGAGGTCGGTCTCCACCTCCACCCCGGGGACGAGCTCCCGATCGGGCTCCTTGAGGATGTCGATGCCGGTTTCCTCGTCGCCTTCGCGGGCTTCGCGGTAGCGCTCAAGGGACTTGGGCGGCACGCCGCTCTGGCGGGCGACCTCGATCCGCGCCTCAAGCGCGGCCTTGGGGTCGTCGGCGAGCGGTCGCACGTGCTCCCAGCGCGGGTGCATCCAGAGCTCGCAGCCGGCGGCCTCGACGATCGAGCCGGCGAGCCCATAGTGATCGGTGTGGGAGTGGGTGCAGACGACGAGCTGAACGTCCTCGACCCCGTAACCGGCCTGGGTCAGGGCCAGGTCAAGCTGCCGCAGGCGGCCCTTGCCACCCATCCCGGTGTCGAACATGACGATGCCGCCGTCGCGCTCGACCGCCCAGGCGTTGCCGTGCGGGACCCCGGGCCAGGGCAGCGAGAGCCGCAGCCGCCAGACGCCGGGGAGGATCCGTTCGGTCCGGGGCGCCTCAGCTTTTCCGGGACTGGCCACGTGGCCAGTCTTTCAGGATCTAGGGGCGCTCGAACTCCTGCATGACCCCGGCGATGGCGAAGCAAGCGGCGCCGGCGAAGGTCGACCAGTTGGCGATCCCGACCGCCAGCTCGTCGCCGGTCGCCGGGCGGAGGAAGGCGGCGATCGCGGCGGCCATGAATAGCACCGACCCGGTCTGGTTGACGATCGCGATCCACCAGCCGAGGTCGGCCCGGCGGCCGCGGGGGCGATCGCGGTGCATCTCGGTAAGAGCCAGATGGCCGGAGACCAGAAAGAGGACGCAGCCGATGAATTCCGGCGTCCAAACGTCGCGGTGGATCTGGGCGGTGGTGAGGTCGCCGAGCAGCGCCACCAGCAGGCTGGCGCCGAAGTAGAGGGTGCCGACGAAGAGGGCGACCGCGCTCCCCCAGTCCAACCGCCCCGGCTCGGTCGACCACCAGCGCCAGGGAGCGACCCGCACCACGCCGTCGGCATCGGCGCCCCGAGGCGCGTTCGCCACCTGCAAGACCGACGAGTAACCCCCGGTCGTAAAGAAGATCCCGCCAACCATGAACACGGCAGCCGCCAGCCGCGGCCCCCCAACATGCGCCTGCGCCAACACCGCCCCAAGGCAGAACAGCGAGCCGCCGATGACGAACGCCGTCGCGGCAACGGCATTGATCCGAGTCAGCCTCCGTCTGGTGCCCTCATCGGCCTGAGCCTGTGCGGTGGCCGGGTCCACACCACCAGCAACCACCACCCCGCGCTTGCGCAACAACCGCCGATCGAGATCCACGGCGGCACCCTATTTGGGGCAGGCTCAGTCGGCGTTGAAAGTCGCCGGATCCGGCCCGATCCGCTCGCCGGCATCGAGCCGAGCCAGCGCGGCCATGTCGTCCTCGCTCAACTCGAAGTCGAAGATCTCGAAGTTCTCGCGGATCCGCTCTGGCGTCGCCGATTTCGGGATCACCACGTTGCCGAGCTGCAGGTGCCAGCGGAGAATCGTCTGCGCCGGGGTGCGGTCGTGATGGGCGGCGACGGTTTCGATCGTCCCCTCTTCCAGCAGATCGCCCTGGGCCAGCGGGCTCCAGGCCTCGGTCGCAATCTCGTGCTCGGCGTCCCAGTCGCGCAGCTCAGCCTGCTGGAAGCGCGGGTGCAGCTCGATCTGGTTGACGGTCGGTCGCCGCTCGGCCTCGGCCTCCAGCCGCTCGAGATCCTCGATGCGGAAATTGGAGACGCCGATCGAGCGGGCGCCGCCTTCCTCCTGGATCCGTTCGAAGGCGCGCCAGGTGTCGAGGAAGAGATCGCGTTCGGGCCGCGGCCAGTGGATCAGGTAGAGGTCGACGTGACCGGTGCCGAGCCGCTCCAGGCTCTTCTCGAACGCGGCCAGGGTCGAGTCGTATCCCTGCTGCCCGTTCCATAGCTTGGTGGTGACGAAGACGTCCTCGCGGGCTACCCCGGTGGCGGCGATCGCCGCCCCCACCCCGGCCTCGTTGCGGTAGGCGGCGGCGGTGTCGATGTGCCGGTAGCCCACGACCAGCGCCTCCTCGACCGCTTCCTGCGTCTCCTCGGGCGGGATCTGGAAGACGCCGAACCCCAGCTGGGGGATCTCGACGCCGTCGTGCAGGATCAGGGAGGGAACTTCGGTCGCGTTGGTCATACGAACTCGGCTACCCCTGGGGCGGCCGGTTCAAGCAGAGCGTGGCGAGAGCTAGGAAGTCGCCAGGCCGATGGCGAGCAAGGGAAAGGCGCTCATGATGCCGAGGTAGGCGCCCATCGCGGCGCCGGTGGCAAGTCCGGTCGTGCGCGAGCGCGCGCCGGCGACCGCGCCGATCAGGACGAAGGCGGCGGCGATTCCGAAACCGAGCCAGAAGACGGGAGGCATGCGGCGGCGAGAATACCCGAACCCGGGGAGGAATCGCCGCCCGCGCGTAAAAGCCGGGGGCATAAACCAGTCACCCGCCAAGAACAGCAAACTGATCCTCGCGGCGATGATCTTCGCCGTCTCGATGACCTTTATCGACCAGACGATCGTCGCGATCGCGGTCCCGACGATCCAGGACGACCTCTCGCTCTCCGCCACGGGGGTGCAGTGGATCATCAACGGCTACCTGCTCGCGCTCTCGGCCCTGTTCGCATTTGGCGGGCGCCTGGCCGACATCGCCGGCCACCGCCGGATGGTCATCCTCGGGGTGATCGTCTTCGCCGTCGCCTCAGCGATGTGCGGCGCCACCCCCGACAGCAGCCTCGACGAGACCTGGTTCATCGTCTTCCGCGTCATCCAGGGCGCCGGTGCGGCGATCATGTTCCCGGCGGCGCTGGCCATCGTCCTCAACGCCTTCCCGGTCAACGAGCGCGGCCGGGCGATGGCAATCTTCTTCGCGATCGCCGGTGGCCTCACCTCGATCGGCCCGCTGGCCGGTGGTTTCCTGGTCGAGATCGACTGGCGGGCGATCTTCTGGGTCAACATCCCGGTCGCGATCATCGCCCTAATCCTGATCTGGATCTCGAAGCCGGAGGACGAGAAGCACCCGGCGCCGATCGACGAGGTCGGCACGGTCCTGATCACCCTCGGCATGGGTCTTTCGGTGCTGGGCCTGCAGCAGTCGAGCGCCTGGGGCTGGGACAGTGCCGCCACCTGGGCCTGCATCGCCGCCGGCCTGCTGATCCTCCTCGCCTTCGTCCGCTACGAGCTGCGGACCGAGAACCCGCTGCTGCGACTGGAGATCTTCAAGGACCGGGCCTTCGCGGTGGACAACGTGATCCTCTTCCTGCTGATGATCCCGTTCGTGCCGCTGTTCTTCTTCGCCAGCATGTACGCGCAGATCTCGCTCGGCGAAAGCGCCTCGGAAACCGGGCTCTACCTGTTGATCTTCTTCGCCGGCTTCGCCACCGCTTCGCAGTGGGGCGGCAAAATGCTCGACCGGGTCGGAGCCCGGCGCCCGGTGGTGATCGGCTGCGCCGTCGCCGCGATCGGCTTCTACCTCTGGGGCAAGTCGCTGACCCACCTCTCGGTCTCTGAACAGTGGTACTACATCGTCATCGCCGGAGCCGGGGTCGGTCTGGTCCTCAGCCCGGCCAACACCGACGCCCTCAACCGGGTAAGCCGCGATCGCTACGGGGAAGCGACCGGGATCACCCAGACGGTGCGCAACTTCGGCTCCAGCCTCGGCCTCGCGGTACTGGGATCGATCCTGATCCTGCAGAACCGCTCCAACCTGGAAGCAACCGCCGACAAGCATGGGATCCCGAAAGAAGTCGGCAGCGAAATCGCCGACCAGATCAGCCAGGGGACGGGCGCCGGCGAAACGCCCGAACACCTGCCGGCCCCGGTCCAGAAGGTGGTCGACGCGATCCCCCACGATTTCGCCATGGCCTCGCGCACGGTCTTCTACGGGATGGCCGGGGTAATGGCCGTCGCCTTCCTCATCGCCCTTGTGCGGATGCCGCCCGGCAAAGTAGAAGAAGAGATGTGAGGTCTCGCCTTCTGGTTTTGACGGCGCTTGCCGCCCTGGCGGCGATGGCGCCGTCGCCCGCCGCAGCGGCGGTTAACACCGCCGACAACCTCCTCGTCGCCCCACCGGCCGACCCGGCCGCCCAGAAGCTGGCGGAGCGCTACGTCCCGATCGCGATGCTGCGGGAACAGCTGGACCCTCCCTGCGACACCAAGGAGGAGCAGTACCAGCCGACCAGCGTCGACGCGGTACTCGGCAACCCGACCGTCAGCCTCACCCACGAAGAACCCGACGACAAGTTGGTCGAGGTGAAGAGGGCGCCGACCGCGACCGACATCGCCGGCCTGCGCGACGGCTACTACCTCGACTACGAAGGCCAGGTCCTCGGCAACACCTGCGTCTACGCCCGCGCCTTCAGGAAGTTGCTGGAGGAAGGCAAGGCGCCGGCGGTCACCTACGCCCACATCGCCCGCGAACCCAACCACGACGGCTTCACCCTCCAGTTCTGGTTCTTCTGGTACTTCAACCAGTTCAACGACCTGCACGAGGGCGACTGGGAGGGGATGCAGCTCAGCTTCGAGTCGAACACCACGGCGGGGGCGCTGGCCGAAGAACCGGGCGAGATCATCGTCTTCCAGCACGCCGGCGGGGAGCGCGCCGAGTGGCAGGACGGCAAGGTGCAGAAACAGGGCACCCACCCGGTCGTCTACCCCGCCGCCGGCTCGCACGCGACCTTCTACGACTCGGCCGTGTACCTCGGTAACGGGCAGAACGGCTCCGGGGTCGGCTGCGACAACACCTCCGAACCGCTGCGCGAACTGCCGCTGCGGCCGGTGCTGCTGCCGGAAACCGCGCCGGAACGAGGCGCCTTCCAGTGGCTCAGCTACCGCGGCCGCTGGGGGGAACGGGAAAAGGGCTTCAACAACGGGCCGACCGGGCCGGTGACGAAGACCGTCTGGCGCGAACCGTTCGCCTGGATGGCGAAGCAGCGCTCGACCAGCCCGCGCCTGCCCGGCGGCTCGGTGGTCGGCGGGCCGATCACCGGCGCCTTCTGTGGCGCCGTCGTTGCGGTCACCGACCTCACTCACCTCGCCACCAAGTCGCGACCGGCGGCGATCGGGATCGTGCTGGCGCTCCTCCTGATCTTGGTGGCGCTCTTCGGGATCACCCGCTGGGGGCCGATCGACCTCGGCCGGCTGCGGGCACGGCGGGCGTTCGGCCAGATCCTGCGCACGACCCGGCGCCTCTATCGCCATCACTGGTGGCCGCTGGTGCCGATCGGGCTGATCGCCTTCCCGATCGTCGGCGGGGTCAAGGCGCTGGCCGAAGCGATGGCCAACGGGCGCAGCGTCGACGATGCCGCCGGGCGGGCGGGCGTCCACCTCGCCTTCGCCGACCTGGCGGAAACGCTCGGGCCGCCGATCGCCTACACGCTGGTCGCCGCGATCGTGATCGTCTTCGTGCGGGAACTGGCGCAGGGCCGGAAGGTCGGCGTCCGCGACTCGATCCGGGGAATGCTGGCGCGCTTCTGGCGGGTGGTCGCCGCCCAGCTGATGGTCACCTTCGCCCTGCTCCTGCTGCTGCTGACGGTGGTCGGGATTCCGATCGCCGCCTGGAAATACGTCAGCTGGCTCTTCGTCCAGCAGGAGGTCCTCTTCACCGACAAGTCGATCCGCGAGGCGTTCCGCGGCAGCTCCGAGCTGGTCCGCGGCCGCTGGCTGCACACCGTGCGGGTGGCCGGCGTGCTCTGGCTGCTGAGCGTCGCCACCGGGCCGATCCTCGGCTTCGCGCTGATCTTCACCTCCTTTCCGCTGCTCTGGATCAACCTGCTCGGGTCGGTCGTCTTCGCCCTCTTCATCCCCTTCGTCGCGGTCGGCCAGACGCTCCTCTACTTCGACCTCCATGTGAGGGAGGAAGAGGAACCGGTGCAGCGCCGCCGCCTGAGCCGCCTCTGGCGCTCGAGCCCTGCCACCAGCTAGGTTTCGCCGATGCGGATCCTCGCCTTCTCCGACCTCCACCGCGACCTCGAGCAGGGAGCGCGGCTGGTCGAGATGTCGGCCGAGGCGGACGTGGTGATCGGCGCCGGCGACTTCGCCTCAATGCACGAGGGGTTAGAGGAAACGATCGGCGCCATCTCAGGGATCGAGGCGCCGACCGTCCTCGTACCTGGAAACAACGAGACCGCCGATGCGTTGCGGTCCGCCGCCGCGAACTGGAGCGCCGCCACCGTCCTCCACGGCGAGGGGACGACGATCGAGGGCGTCGAGTTCTTCGGCCTCGGCGCCGGGATCCCAGTCACCCCCTGGGGCTGGAGCTTCGACCTCGACGACGAGGCGGCAACCGAGAAGCTCTCCGCCTGCCCCGAGGAGGCGGTCCTCGTCCTCCACTCGCCGCCCAAGGACCACTGCGACTCCGCCGGCGACGGCGGCAACTTCGGCAGCCCCGCCCTGGCGCGCGCCATCGAAGAGAAACGCCCCCGCCTAGCCGTCTGCGGCCACATCCACGAGTCCTGGGGCTGCGAGAGCCAGATCGGCCCTACCCCGGTCCGCAACCTCGGCCCGAAGGGCACCTGGCTCGAGGTCTAGTGTCGCTTTTGTCCCCTATGGCGAGACAAAAGCGACACTGAGATGGCTTACCGGGTCCTGCGCGCCGCCGATGCCTTTTGGCGGCGTTCGAACCAGATGCAGACGCCGAACACCGACCTCGGCGGGCAGCTCGAGGCTTCGCAGCTGGGGGCGCGAATGTGGCGGCTGGAGCCGGGGAAAGCGTCGACCAGGCACCGGCACTTCACCCAGGAGGAGCTCTACGTGCTGCTCGAGGGCGAGGGCCGGGTGCGGATCGGCGACGAGGTGCTGACCCTGGCGCCCATGGACACGCTGCTGGTCGAGCCCGACACCGACCGCCAGCTCTTCAACGACACCGATGCCGACCAGCTGTGGCTGGTCGTCGGCGCCCCGCGGGAAGCGATCACCAGCACGCTGGAGATGAGCGAGGAGCAGCTGCGGCACATGTATCCGCAGGGGCCGAAAGCGCTGCCGCCGGAGCTCGGCGGCGGCTCGGCCGAGTAGGCGCTAGAGCGCCAGCGAAACGGGCTCTTCGAGCAGCTGCCTGACCCGGGCGAGGAATTCGGCGCCCTCGGCGCCGTAGAGGACCCGGTGGTCGCAGGAGAGGGTCGCCTTCATCAGCTTGGCGGAGACGACCTCGCCGTCGCGGACGGCGGGCAGGTCGCGGATCGCGCCGACGGCGAGGATCGCCGCCTGACCCATGTTGATCACCCCGTCGAACTCGTCGATTCCGAACATCCCCAGGTTGGTAACGGTGAAGGTGCCACCCGAGAGCTCCGGCGGCGTCACCGAGCCGTCGCGCACCTTGGCGGCGACGACGCGGGTGTCGGCGGCGATCTGCCGCAGGCCCTTCTTGTCGGCGTCGAAGATCGTCGGCACCACCAGCGCTTCCTCCGCCGCGACCGCGACGCCGACGTTGACCCGCGAGTAGCGCTCGAAGCGGCCGTCGCGATAGGCCCCGTTGGCTTTGGGGAACTCGCGCAGGGCGATCGCGCAGGCCTTGACGATCATGTCGTTGAAGGAGGGCACCGCGTCGCCCTCCCGGGTGGCGGCTTTGATCGCCGCCCGAGCCTCGACCGCCTTCCCCATGTCGATCTCGATCGTCAGGTAGAAGTGCGGCGCCGTAGCCTTCGACTCCGCCATCCTGCGCGCGATCGTCTGCTGCAGTTTGTTCGGCTCCTGGGTTTCGACCTTGCCTTTGGCGGTCTCGCCTGGGGAGAGGGCGGCACCCACCCCCTCCGGCTGGGTAGAGGGGGTGGGTGCCGCTGAGCTCGGCACCTCCGCCTCCTCCACATCGTGCTTCACGATCCGCCCCCCGGGCCCCGACCCATGCAGGCCACCAAGGTCAAGCCCCTTATCCCGAGCCAGCCGGCGCGCCAGCGGAGAAGCTTTGACCCTCTCGCCATCCTGCTGATCAGCGCCGAAACCCCCGGCGTCAGCCGCCCCCTCATCTCCCGTGGGTGGCGACGATTCCGAGGACTCTCCCGGTAGGGAGAGCCCGGAATCGGAGACAGGACCCGCGGGCTGAGAGCTCAGTCCCTCGCCGTCCCCATTCGGCTCGCCAATCCGAGCAATAGGACTGCCGATCGGAAGAGTCTCCCCCTCCTGCGCCAGGATCTCCTGCAGCCTCCCAGCAGTGTCGGATTCATAGGCCATGTTCGCCTTGTCGGTCTCGATTTCGACCAGCTCGTCACCGATCGCAACGTCGTCCCCGACCTGCTTCAGCCAGGTGAGGATCGTCCCCTCCTCCATCGAGTCGGAGAGGCGCGGCATCACCACCTCACTCATGGGGCAGCTCCATGCCTACAGATTGACACTTCGGGCCGGCGGCTCTCACCCGCGCGTGAGCAGAGCGCCGAGGAGGAGTGATGCGGCCGCCTGGCGCAGGACGTCGTCGGTGACGTCGCCCATCACGGCCTGCTCGCGCGCCTGCAGCTTGCCGACCGTGGCGATCGGTTCGACGTCGGTGCGCGGTTCGGCCGGCGCGGTCGCCACCGCCTGGTCGTAGGCGAGGCAGCCTTCGACCCCCTGGGCGATCAGCTGAGCGCGGTAGTCGGCTCCCGCTTCCACCGGGTGGAGGTTGTCGGCCTGCATCAGGTCGGGACGGGTGGCGACGACCGCGGCCCAGTCGGGAACCTGCGTCCCGGGCCGCGAGGCGGCGAATTCCGCCACGACCCGGTTCTTGCCGGTGTTGTCGACGCCGTTGACGGTGAAGCCGTGGATGGTCGGGACGACCATGCAGCGGTCGCCGACGGTTTCGGCGACCTTGGCCAGGTTGCCGGCGAGGATCTCCGGATATTCGGGGTTGTCGTTGGTGCCGGCGTCGAAGACGATCACGTCGTCGGAGGGTTCGTAGCTTTCCTGGAAGAGGTCGAAGATCTGGTAGCTGTTGTAGCCGCCGACCGCGTTGATCGTCAGTTCGGCGCCGGGCATGTAGCGGGACAGGTAGGGCGAGGTCAGCTCCTCGAGGCTGTCGCCGACCAGGAGCACATGGGGGGCAGAACCTGCCTGGGCAACCGGTGCCCACACGCAGAGCAGCAGAACCGCCACGAGCATCCCGCCGAAGCTGCCGATTCGCCGCACGAGACTGTTTCTACACGACAGCCCCTCCATAGACTGCCGCGCGTGCTCGCCTCCGCTCGGCTATGGCTCGTCGGCTGCGCCTTGTTTGCGGCGTTGCTCGCCGGCTGCGGGGGCGGCGGCGGCGATGCGACGACCGAGAGGACCGTCGTCAGCGAAGAAACGGCCCGCACCACCGAGAAGCCCAGCGCCTCCCCCGCAGAGACGAAGGGTAAGCCCGGTCATGTTCCCGCCGGCGGTCTCTGCCAGAGCCAGCTCGGCGGCTTCGTCGGCTCGATGGACGGACTGCGCCGCCGCCTCGCCGTCGGCGTCACCTACGACCAGTACGTGGCCGAGGTGCGGGGGATCCGCTCCGCCTACGGCGAGATTCCCACCCGGGAGCTTCAGATCGACTGCCTGGCCCTGGTCGCCGCCCCGAGCGAGAAGGCCTTCAACCGCTACATCGAGGGGGCTAACGACTGGGGCGAATGCGTCTCCGAAGCCGGCTGCGGCACGGAAGCGATCGAACCGGTCCTGCAACGGCGCTGGCGGATCGCCTCGCACTTCCTCTCCGAAGCCCGCGACGGCCTCCCCGCCGCCAGCTGAACCGGCGCCCCGGCCTCAGACGCAAAAAAACCGGGGCCGCCCGATGGGCGACCCCGGCCTGGTGCAAAGGAACGAGCGCGGAGAACTGCGACCGAGCGGGACAAAACCCGGCTCCCAACGCTCGCCGGTGCCCGGGGTGGATTCCGCCGGGCGCCCAAACCAGTGCGGCGCCTAGCGGCCCTGCACCTCCAGAGTCCCATTAAGCATGTGAATCAAGTTAGGACCACCTCCTTTCTCTGGTCCGCCGATTGAAGCAAATCGCTCAGTCGGGCTCTACACCGCGTACATTGCGGTGGCGTCGATCGTCCACCAAGATGCGGCAATGGAGGGCAGCGGCGCGACGATCGTCTTCTTCCCCGAGGGGGCCTTCGGGCCGACCAACAACTGCGTCGGGATCGGCGCGGTGCTGCGCCGGCGCGGGCACCGGGTCGTCTTCATCCTCGAGGAGTCCTTCGCCGGCACGCTGGAGGCCCAGGGATTCGAGGAGCGGCTAATGCGACTGACGCCGCCGCCCGAGACCGAGGAAGCGCCGGGCCAGTTCTGGAAGGACTTCATCCGCGACACCGCTCCGGTCTTCCGCAAGTCGACCACCGAGCAGCTGGCCGAGTTCATCGCCCCGACCTTCGAGGCGCTGGTCGACGGCGCCCGCTACGTCGACGACCGCCTGCTGGAGATCATCGACGAGCTGCAGCCGGACCTGATCGTCGAGGACAACGTCGTCAGCTTCCCGGCGCTGCTGTCCAACGGCCGGCCCTGGGCGCGGATCGCCTCCTGCAACCCGGCGGAGATCAAGGACCCCGAGGTGCCGCCGGTCTTCTCCGGGCTGCCGAACGCCGAGCGCAGCGGCTGGGAGGAGTTTCGCGCGGCCTACCGCGATGCCCACCGCGAGCTGCACGCCTCCTTCAGCGAGTTCTGCACCGAGCGCGGGGCGCCGCCGCTGCCGGCCGACGACTTCATTCACGAGAGCGCCTGGCTGAACCTCTACCTCTATCCCGACGAGGTCGACTACCCGCGGGCGCGACCGCTGGGGCCGACCTGGCACAACCTGCAGACCAGCGTGCGGACGACCGACCCAGCCTGGGAGCTGCCGCCGGCGCTGCGCGAGCGCGAAGGCCCACTCGTCTACCTCAGCCTCGGTTCGCTCGGCTCGGCCGACGTCGAGCTGATGCGCAAGCTAATCGCCGAGCTGGCCGAGGCGCCGTACCGGATTGTCGTCTCGATGGGCCCCCAGTACGCCGAGCTGGAGCTGGCCGAGAACATGGCCGGCGAGGAGTTCCTGCCGCAGACCGAAGTCCTGCCCGCGGTCGACCTGGTGATCACCCACGGTGGCAACAACACCGTTACCGAGTGCCTGCACTTCGGCAAGCCGATGGTGGTGCTGCCGATCTTCTGGGACCAGCACGACAACGCCCAGCGGATCGACGAGACCGGTTTCGGCGCCCGGCTCGACACCTACCGCCACAGCGACGAGGAGCTGATCGGCGAGATCGAGCGCCTGCTGGGAGACGACGCGCTGCGCTCGCGCCTCGCCACCACCTCCAAGCGGCTGCAAGGTGCCCGCGGGACCGAGCGCGCGGCCGACCTGATCGAGGCGACCGTGCGCGAGGCGGCGTCCGGCTGACGCTCCTAGGCCGCCTGCCACGACAGATCGGGTTGGTTTACCAACCGGCAGACGGGTATTCAGGGAGGCATGTCAACTGGACTGATCATCGCCATAGTCATCGTCGTCGCCATCGTGCTGTTTCTCGCCGCCACGGCTGCGCGCAAGCGCCGCGCCGAGCGCGAACGGGAACGCCAGCGCCTCAGCGAACGGGCCGGCGGCCACCGCAACGAGGCCGACGTCCACGCCAGCAAGGCGCAGGACCACGAGGAGGAGGCGCGGGAGGCGGCCGAGCGGGCCGAGCGCGAGCGGCAACTCGCCCAGCACCACGAGGGCAAAGCCGACGATCTCGAGCAGAAGCTCTAGCTCTAAGGCGCCGCAGTTGAAGAACTGGCTGGCTGGCCAGTAGTATGCGCCGCGGTGCCGGACCAAGCTGAGATCGCCGCCGGGAAAGGGAACATCGAGGACGCCCTGGTGCTCGACCGCGAGCACTGGGAAGGCGGGCCGCCGCTGGAGCTGTTCAAGCGGATGCGCGGGCAGTGTCCCGTCCACTGGACCTCGCAGGTGACCGAGCTGCCGCAGGCCAAGGGCTTCTGGTCGGTGACCAAAGCCGACGACGTCCACACCGTCAGCCGCGACTGGGAGACCTACTCCTCAGAACGCGGCGGCGTGGTTGTGATCGACGAGGTCTTCCCAATCGAGTTGGCACGGGCGATGTTCATTGGCATGGACCCGCCTAAGCACGACCGCCTGAAGGCGATCTTCCAGGCCGGCTTCACCCCAAAGCGGATCGCGGCCCACGAGGATGCGATCCGGGAGATCGTCACCGGCACCCTCGACAAGCTCGAGGGGCAGGGGAGCTGCGACCTCGTCACCGCCGTCGCCCAGCCCGCGGTCTCGCGGGTGATCGGCAGCTTCATGGGCATCCCCGAGGAGGACGACCAGGCCTGGGCGGAGCTGATGAACATGGCGCTGGCCGCCAACGACCCCGACTACAGCCCCAACGTCGAGACCGTCGAAGAGACGATTCAGGACGCAATCCAGCAAATCTTCGCCCGCTGCGGGGCGATGATCGCCGAGCGCCGCGAGAACCCGACCGACGACCTGACCAGCGTCCTCGTCCACGCCGAGGTGGAAGGGCAGAAGCTGGAGGAGCACGAGATCGTGATGGGCTTCTTCCTCCTCGTCGCCGCCGGCAACGACAGCACCAAGGCGACCTACTCCAGCGCGATGCGGGCGTTGATGGAAAACCCCGACCAGCGTCAGAAGCTGGTCGAGGATCCCTCGCTCGTGCCGGGCGCGGTCGAGGAGGCGCTGCGGATGTTTCCCGCCTTCGCCCACTTCCGCCGCACCGCGACCAAGGACGTCGAGCTAGGCGGACAGCAGATAAAAGAGGGCGACAAGATGGTCATGTGGTACACGTCGTCCAACCGCGACGAGAGCCGTTTCGAGGACCCCGACCGCTTCGACGTCCTCCGCAACCCCGACCACCAGGCCTTCGGCGCCGGCGGCCGGCACTTCTGCCTCGGCGCCGCGTTGGCGCGGCTGGAGCTGAAGATCCTGCTCGAGGAGACGCTGGAGCGCTACCCGAAGATGGAGATGGACGGAGCCCCCGTCTTCGTCGAGTCGGGCTTCCTCAACCAGCTGAAATCGCTGCCGGTCCGGCTTAACCCGTAGCTACGGCAGGGTCACCGGAGTGGCTGGTGGCGAGCCGCTTCTCAGCAGCGTCGAGAGGTAGATGACCACCGGCGTGCTGCCGCGATTGGCCGCTTCGTGGATGTCGGAGGGCTGCTCAACCAGCCACTGACCGGGCTTGATGCGGGCGGTCTGGCCGCCGCGTGCGCACGCGGCGGGGATCCTTTTCCGCGTCGCCTTCGCTGAGGACGGCCGAGCCCTGGCGAACGGTGTAGGTGAGCGTGCCGGAGGCGACCCGCGAGATCTGGGTCCCGAGGTGATGGTGCAGCGCCAGCTTGGCGCCGGGTTCGACCATCACCTTGCTGAGGACCATGGTGCGGCCGGGTGCGCCCTGGACCGTCTCGGTCTGGGCAAGGGCGGTACGGATCGCGGTCGGTTCCGAGGGCCCGGCGAAAGCGCCGGGCAGCAGCGCGCCAAGCGCGAAGGCAGCCGCGACGACAGCAACCAGGGCAACGCGGACGCGAAGTGCAGCTTGCATCGGTGAGCCACCCTAGGTACGACGTCGGATGCAGCTCATTAGGTCGCATGAGGGCGTTGTAGATGCCAGCCGCGCTTCCGAGCAGTGCCATTATGGCCGCCAACGCCCGTATGGGGTCCGCGTACTCTGACTCCACGGTCTTCTGAGCAACGCCGTTCACGCTCACCGTTCCCCGCGCTCCAAAGTCCAGTTCGGCAGTCTCCTCGCCGGTCGACAGAGGAGAGGAGATCAGCTCTTCGTCGTTCGAATTCCGGAACACCTCCACCTTGTTGAGGTCGAGGTCGGCACCGCCACTTAGATCCACATGCTCGTCGTCAATCGTCAGATCACCGGTGATGTCGTGGAACGTGACGCTTTCCAGGGGACCGAATACGTTGAAGCCGACGTGATCCGGCAGGGGAGGGAAACGGTGCTCCTGCAACACGTCGTATTCGCGCCCCGAGTTGCCTCCATATTCCGGATTGAGATCGGAAAGAATCCATTTCTTGGGTTCCTCGGTGACGAGTCCCTGCACCCGCTCGTAGTCTTTACGCGTCAACGGCTGATCGACCGTGAGACCAACGGTCCCGCCTGTCCCACTCGAGTCGAAACCGTATTCCGCTAAACCGTCCGGGTCATCAAGGGAAAACCCCTCCGACCCAACGGCAAAATCGTCCGGGACAGGCGTGACCCCGATACGCGTGCTGAAGTTGGCACGCGAGATCACCACCGCCGTCACCGTCCCGGGTCCGGCCGCTTTGCCGAAACGCGTTCCGACAACTCGGGCCTCGCGATCGTCACTCCAAAGCACGAGGTTCGGTCCGAGAAAATCTCCAAGCGGGTAGACCTGCGGCTCTTTCGGCTGCGGCGTGTCGTTTCTGTTAGGCCAATAGCCGACCTGCGGCGGGTAGTGCTCGATCAGGCGGGGCCGGTCGGGAGCTTCCGGAAAGGACGAGCGAGTGGTGGTCAACCTCACGTGTGATTTGGGGAACGGGATCCAGGCACCGATCGGGATTGCCCCGGGAAGGGCAATCTTCAGTTCTCCCCTGGTAAGCATCGAGAACTTTGGCGAGCTGATTTCCGTAGAAGATCCGAGGTGACCGCTATGCCTGTTCGGGGCGCGTGCGAAAGCGAGGGGATCGAAACCCTCTGCGGGCAATCGGTATGCCTTCGCACGCACGACGGTTTCATCTCCGGCGAGTGAAATGGAGGACGGTTCGGCGGAGGAGATAAGCCATTGGCTCCAAATGGCATCGCCGAGACGTAAGCTCGCCCGGCGACCGGCGAACTCGACGCCCCGCCAAGAGTTGAGCTCGGGTTCCAAGCAGCCGCACACGGGACTGATCCCACCGTACTCCTGGGATCCCTCGACAAACGACATCTCCCTCACGCCGGTCAGATGGCCATTCAAGTCGGTTGGCAAGGGCTGCAGCATCCACTGCACCACTGCGAACATGACCAGGCCGGCCACCACCAGGCCGCCCCCTATCGCGATCATGCGCTTACGGCGCTGGATAATCTCCGCCGCGAGTTCTTCCTGTTCCCGCTCTAGCCGTGCGCGCTCTCTCTCCTCCCGGAACTTGCGGTTCCCCATGCGCTGGGAAGCCTATGCGTGGGATTCATCGAATGCTTTGCGACAAAAAAATGCTCGCATTTAATTCGGCGGTTCGAGTCGGGCGCCCAGACCCTGCTCCTCGAGATCAATGGCAACGGGAAGCGGGTAGACCCGCCTCCCACCGACATCGCGCGAACGCGCCCGACAGGATTTGAACCTGTGACCTTCGGTTTCGTAGACCGACGCTCTATCCAGCTGAGCTACGGGCGCAGGGTGCGGATTCTAGGCGAGGGCTGGGGTGGCGTGGCTGGCCGTCCCAAGACATAGGCTGGCGCGCGTGACCAAGTGGGCGGTACTCGGGGTTCTCTCGGCGGCGCAGTTCCTGATGGTCCTCGACCAGGCGGTGATGAACGTTGCCATCTCGCAGCTGGTCGAAGACTTCGACACGACGGTGACGACGATCCAGGCGGTCATCGCCCTCTATGCGCTGGTGATGGCGGGGTTGATGCTGACCGGCGGCAAGCTCGGCGACATCTTCGGCCGGCGGCGGGTCTTTGCGGTCGGCCTGGTGATCTACGGGATCGGCTCGGGGCTGACCGCCGCCTCCTGGAGCGTCCCCTCGCTGATGTTCGGCTGGTCGATCCTCGAGGGGATCGGCGCTGCCCTCGTCCTTCCGGCGATGGTCGCCCTGGTCGCCGGCACCTACCGGGGGGGAGATCGCGCGGTCGCCTACGGCGTGCTGGGCGGCGTCGCCGGGGCCGGCATCGCGGTGGGACCGATCCTCGGCGGCTGGGCGACCACCGAGTTCACCTGGCGCATCGTCTTCGTCGGCGAGGTGCTGGTCGCGATTGGCATCCTGATCGGCACCCGGCTGATGGCCGAGCCCGAGCGCCCGCCGGGCAAGCCGACCCTCGACTGGGTCGGCAGCGTCCTCTCGGCATCGGGCCTCGCGGTCCTCGTCTTCGGCGTCCTGCAGGCCAGCAACTGGGGCTGGCTGGCGCCGCGCAGCTCCCCCATCACCCCCTTCGGCTTCTCGCTGACCCCGTTCGTGATCGCCGCCGGCGGCGTCCTCCTCGCCCTCTTCGTCGGCTGGGAGCGCCGCCGCGAGGCCCGCGGCGAAGAACCCCTGCTGCGGATCGGCCTGCTCGGGATCTCGACCCTGCGCGGCGGGGTGGCGATGTTCCTCGCCCAGAACCTGGTCCTGATGGGGGTCTTCTTCACGATCCCGCTCTTCCTGCAGATCGTCCAGGGCCTCGATGCGCTGGAAACCGGCGTCCGCATGCTGCCCGCCTCGGTCGGACTGTTCCTCAGCGCCATCGCCGGCTCGGCGCTGGCGAGCCGGTTCGCGCCGAAGCGACTGGTCCAGGCGGGCCTCGTCCTCGTCTTCGCCTCCACCCTGATGCTGATGGGGACGATCGAACCCGAACTCGACAACGCCTCCTTCCTGATCGCGATGGGAGTGCTCGGCGTCGGCATGGGCCTGGTCGTCTCCCAGCTCGGCAACGTCGTCCAGTCGGCGGTCGGCGACGAGGAGCGCAGCGAAGCCGGCGGCCTCCAGTACACCGCCCAGCAGCTCGGCTCCTCGCTCGGCACGGCGCTGCTCGGCGCGATCGTGATCACCGGCCTGATCGCCGCCTTCACCACCAACGTCGCCAGCGACCCCCAGATCAACTCCCGCGTCCAACAGCAAGTCGAGGTGCAGCTCAGCGCGGGCGGCAGCTTCGTCGCCTCCTCCCAGGTCCGCGAAGCGGCCGACGCCGCCCACGTGCCGCCAAGGGCAACGGACCAGCTCGTCGATCACTACGAAGATGCGCAGCTGAAGGCGCTGAAGCTCGCCTTCCTGGTCGCCGCTCTGCTCGTCCTTGGGTCCTTCTGGTCGACGCGGCGGCTGCCGACCGAACGCCTGACTACTTGAGCCGCACGTGCCAGTGGACGGTGGCGGTCGCGACCCGGCTGCCGTCCTTGTCGTGCAGCTCGACTTCGCAGGGGAACTCGACCTTGCCCTCGGAATCGAGGGTGGCGATCGCCGCGGCGGCGTCGATGCCGAGCTTGGCGGTCGCGGTGATCGCTCCGTTGGCGATCTTTTCGTAGGCGATCTCGGCCGACTTGGCGAGCGGGACGACGTCGCCCATGCGAACCGCGAAGGCGCCGACGAAGGCCGCGCCCGAGGCCGTCTCGGCGGCGGTGAAGAGCGCACCCGCGTGCTGGGAGCCGACGTGGTTATTGAGCTCGGCTTTGCGCGGCAGGACCACGGTTGCCTCCCCCGCGCTCACCTCGGTGATGTCGAGGTCGAGGTAGCCGGCGAAGGGCACGGCCATCGACAGGCCTTTGGCGATCGCGTCGAAGTCGACGTTCGGCATTCCCGGAACTCCTGGCATCGGCGCAGCCTATCCATCGAGTTCGCCTTAGTACGTGTACAGCAGGTACTGAGGCGAACTCGCGCTCAGCGGCCCTCGAACGTCGCGTGGCCAGGGCCGCCGTGCTCGAGGAAGGTGCGGACCGCGTTCTGCAGGTCCTCGGTCGCGAACAGCTCGGCCGCTTCGGTCCGCACGACCTCGTCCGCGGCGGTCATCCCACCCTCGCGGAAGCGGCGCAGGATGTGCTTGGTCATCGCGTGGGCCTTGGTCGGCCCGGCCGCCAGCTCCTCGGCCAGCTCGAGGGCGGCGGCGTCGAAGTCCTGGTCCTCGTAGAGCAAGTTGACGACGCCCCAGCGCTCCATCTCCTCGGCGTCGAAGATGCCGCCGGACATGACGAAGTGCCGCGCCCGGCCGCTGCCGGCGCGCTCGGCCAGCCGCTGGGTGCCGCCCATCGACGGCGTCAGCCCGACCACTTTCTCGACCAGGCCGAACTTCGCCTTCGGCGAGGCGACGATCAGGTCGCAGGCGAGTGCGAGCTCGAAGGTCGCGGTCAGGGTCAGGGCGTGGGCGGCGAAGACGACCGGCGCCGGCAGCGCCTCGACCTGGTCGATCATCCCCAGCAGCTCGTCCCACAGCGCGCTCCCCTGCTCCGGGGTCAGCCCGGCGAAGACGTGGACGTCGACCCCGCCGGAGACGGCGCGCCCCTCGGCCCGGATCAGCAGCGCCCGCGGCGGGTTCGCGGCGACGTCGTCGACCGCCGCGCGCAGGTCGTCCATCATCCGCTGGTCGAACAGGTTCAGCGGCGGGCTGTCGAGGGTGATGACCGCGAGGCCGCTCTCCTCGCGCTCCAGCCTGGCGGCGGGCTCGGTGCTCATGGCTCCGGAACCCTATGGACCTCGAACAGGTTGGTGCCCAGTTCCTGGCCATCGAGCCCGGCGGTGATCGCGACCAGGTCGCCGGGGGCGGCGATCCCGTGCCTGGCGGCAACGCCTGCGCAGTGGTCGAGCAGGCTGCGCAGCTCGGTCCCGAAGTCGCTCTGCACAGCGGTCACGCCGAACAGGAGGCCGACGCGGCGAACCGTCTCTATATATGGGGAGACTGCGAGCACCGGCACGTCGGGCCGGTGGGCGGAGACGAGTCGCGCGGTGCGGCCGGTGTTGGTCGGCACCACCAGCGCCGTGAGGCCGAGGCGGTAGACCGCGCCGACGGCGCTCTGGGCGACCGAGTCGGCGACGTCCTGGGTCGCCTGGTCGGTGCGGGTGAAGAGCCACTCGGCGTAGGGCAGGTCGGGCTCGGTGGCGCGGGCGATGCGGTCCATCACCGCCACCGCCTCCACCGGGTGCTGGCCGACCGCGGTCTCCTCGGAGAGCATCACCGCGTCGGTGCCGTCCCAGATCGCGTTGGCGACGTCGGTCACCTCAGCCCGGGTCGGGCGCCGGGCGGTCACCATCGAGGCCAGCATCTGGGTCGCCGTGATCGCCGGCTTCGAAGCCCTGCCGGCGGCGCGGATCAGCCGCTTCTGCTCGATCGGCACCTGCTCCAGCGGCACTTCGATCCCGAGATCGCCGCGGGCGACCATGATCCCGCCGGTGGCGACGCGGACGATCTCCTCGACGTTCTCGGCGGCCTGCTGGCGCTCGATCTTGGCGATCACCGGGATCCGCGATCCGAGCTCTTTCAGCCGCGCAGTCACCGGCTCCAGGTCGGCCGCGGTGGAGACGAAGGAGACGGCGATCAGGTCGACGCCGTTCTTGACCGAGAAATCGACCCAGTCGAGGTCGACGCCGGTGGTCGCCGGCAGGGGGGCGCCGCCGGGGATGTTCATCCCCTTGTGCGAGGAGAGGGTGCCGCCGACCTCGACCTCGGCGCCGACGCCCGCGTTCTCCCGATCGCCGACCCGCAGCCGGATCGCCCCGTCGGCCAGGTAGACGAGCTGGTCCTCGCTCAGATCCGAAACGCCAGACCACTGCACCGGGATCGTGTCGCTGTCGCCCTCCACCTCCTCCGGGGTGAGGGTCACGTGCGTCCCCGTCTCCAGCTCGGCGAAGTCGTCGCGCAGCGAGCCGATCCGCAGCTTCGGCCCCGGCAGGTCGCCGAGGATCGCCACCTCGCGCCCGACCCGCCCGGCCGCCGCCCGGATCGCCGCGATCGTCTCCGCCTGCCGCTCCGGCCCGGAGTGGGAGAAGTTGAGCCGGAAGACATCGGCGCCGGCCGCGACCAGCTGCTCCAGCACCGCCGGTTCCCAGCTGGCGGGACCGACGGTGGCGATGATCTTGGTCCGCCGCCCGAGGTGGTCGCCGGGGTCGGATGCGAGGCTCGCGCTCATGCCGCTGAGACTAGACGGCGGCTGTCCCGATCGTCCCTGAGTACCTACAATCGGTCGGCGCGCGCCGCGCGCACGTGGAGAGGTGGCCGAGTGGCTGAAGGCACTCGCCTGCTAAGCGAGTAGGGGGCGCAAGCTCTCTCGAGGGTTCGAATCCCTCCCTCTCCGTTCGACCCCGCGGGTAGGCTGGCGGCGTGTCCGTCCCTCCCGTCCAGACGCACGAGCGCTACGAGCGGGTCTTTGCCGAGGTCGAGGCGCCGTTTGCCTTCGTCGACCTCGACGCCATGTGGGCGAACGCCGAGGCGATGCTGGAGCGCTCGCAGGGCAAGAACGTGCGGGTGGCCTCCAAGTCGGTGCGCTGCCGGGCGCTGCTGCGGGCGATCCTCGACCGGGACCCGCGCTTTCAGGGGCTGATGACCTACACCCTGCCGGAGACCCTCTGGCTCGCCGAGCAGGGTTTCGAGGACCTGCTGCTCGCCTACCCGACCGCCGACGCCGGCGCCCTCGAGGAGCTGGCGCTTCGCTCGGCGGCCAACCCCGACGGAGCGCCGATCGTGATGGTCGACTGCGTCGAGCACCTGGAGATGATCGAGTCGGTGCTGGGCAAGGGGGCGCCGCCGCTGAGGGTCTGTATCGACGTCGATGCCAGCTGGTGGTGGCTCGGCAGCCGGGTCAAGATCGGCCCCAAGCGCTCGCCGATCCACACCGTTGAGCAGGCGGTGGCGCTGGCGCGGGAGGTCGAGAAGCGGCCGCAGATCGAACTCGATGCGCTGATGGCCTACGAGGGGCAGATCTCCGGCGTCGGCGACCTGCCGCCGGGCCGGCGCCTGCGCGGCGCCGCGATCCGCTTCATGCAGAAACGCTCGGCTTCCGAGCTGGCCGAAAGGCGCGGCGCGATCGTCAGCGCCCTGAGCGAGTTCGTCGAGCTGGAGGTCGTCAACGGAGGCGGCACCGGCAGCCTCGAACTGACCGCCGCCGAGGAGGCGGTGACCGAGGTGACCGCCGGCTCGGGCTTCTACGCCCCGGTCCTCTTCGACCACTACAGCCGCTTCAGCCTCACCCCCGCCGCCGCCTTCGCCCTGCCGATCACCCGCAAGCCGTCCGAGTGGGTGGCGACCGCGCTCGGTGGCGGTTACCCCGCCTCCGGTCCCGGCAACCCTGGTCGCCTGCCGGCTCCCTGGCTGCCCGAGGGGCTGCGGTTCGACGAGGAGGAGGGCGCCGGTGAGGTGCAAACGCCGCTGGTCGGCGAGCCGGCCGCCTCGCTCGACGTCGGCGACCGCGTCTACCTGCGCCATGCCAAAGCCGGCGAGCTCTGCGAGCGCTTCAACACCCTTTACCTGGTCGAAGGCGACGCGATCGTCGACGAGGCGCCCACCTACCGCGGCGAGGGCCTGGCCTTCCTCTAGGGGCCGAGGACGCGGTCGGTGTACTCGTTGGCGAAGGTTCGACCCGGATCAAGGATGTCGCGGGCGCGCTGGAACTCCTCCCAGCCCGGGTAACGCGGGGCCAGGGTCGCCGCGGTCTGGAAGTGTCGCTTGCCCCAGTGGGGGCGCCCGCCGTAAGAGTCCATGATCTCCTCGACCGCCTCGAAGTAGGGACGCCACTCCATCCCCCGGTACTGGTGCACGGCGATGTAAGCGGTGTCGCGTTCGTGCGAGGGGCTGAGCAGCGCGTCGTCGCCGGCCGCGACCCGCATCTCGATCGGGAAGAAGACCGGGTACTTGTTGCTGCGAACCCACTCGACCACCCGCCGCGCCGCCTCGGGCCCGTGCTCGCGCGGCATCCCGTACTCCATCTCGGTGAAGCGGACGCGCCGCTCGTTGGCGAAGACCTGGTCTGAGCGGTCGACGGTGCGGCTGCCGGAGGCGAGCCTCCCGGCCAGCCGCGAGAGCGCCGGGATCGTCCGCGGCATCGCCCTGCCAGTCCCGGCCAGCGCCCCCAGCGCCCAGTTCTCGAGCACGATGTCGTTGAGGTAGGCGGCGACCCGGCCGCGAGGTCGCGGCGGCTCCTCCGTCCGGTTCCGCTCCAGCACAAGCGCCAGGTCCGAGTAGGGGAAGCTGAAGAGCTCGAAGTGCTCGTGCGCGTCGGCCCGCTCGTCGAAGCTGTCAAGGACCTCCTCGCGCGGCTGGGGGGAGTCGACCCGCAGCAGGGAGAAGGCGGGGACGCAGCGCAGGGTCACCGCCGAGATCGCGCCGAGGGCGCCGAGACCGACCCGTGCGGCGCGCAGCAGCTCGGGATTCGTCTCGGCACCAAGGTGGCGGACGCTGCCGTCGGCCAGCACCAGCTCCATCGCCTCGACCTGGGCCGAGATATTGCGCAGGCGGGAGCCGGTGCCGTGGGTCCCGGTCGAGATCGCGCCGGAGATCGTCTGCCGGTCGATGTCGCCGAGGTTCTCCATCGCCAGACCCAGACGCGCCAGCTCCTCGTTCAGGTCGGCGAGGACCGTGCCGCCGCCAACCCGGACCAGGCCCGAAGCGGGGTCGGCGTCGAGCACCCCGTTCAACGCCCCGGCGTCGATCATCGTCCCCTCGGTCAGCGCCGTCTCGGTGAAGGAATGGCCCGAGCCCGCAACCCGGACCTTTTCGCCGGTGTCCACGGCAGCGGCGATCGTCTCGGCCAGCTCCTCGCGGTTACGCGGCCTGGCGATCCGCGCCGGCCGGCAGACCTGATCGCCGGCCCAGTTGACCCACGCGCCGCCTACCGTTCCCGGTCCTCGTGCCACCTGCCCGACCCTAGCCCGCCGCGGCATGTGGTTCGCCCTTCGGCTGCATCGCACGGAACGCATAGGCGACGGTCAGCGCCAGCAGCAAGGCGATCGCCAGGCTCGGAGCCGCGTTGCCGGTGACGCTGGCGACGACTCCGCCGCCGATACCCCCGACGACCTGGCCCGAGGCCCAGGCCATGTTGGAGAGACCGGCGGCGTAGCCCTGATGCAGGTTGCTTTCCTCGGCGACATCCGAAATCAGGGTCAGAGCCGGAGCGAAGCAGAGGCCGGCCCCGAGCGAGGTGAGGACAAGCGCCGCGAGGACCTCATCCAAAGTAGCCACGGCGGCGACCGCGACCATCGCCATCGCGCAAATCGTGAGCCCACTGACGTACGGAGTGCGGCGCCCGACCCGGTCCGAGATCCGCCCCGCCACCGGTGCCAGGACGGCCTCCAAGGCCGCACCGACGATGAAGCCGGCGGCGATCACCCCATGCCCGCCGCCGAGGTCGTCGATCCGCAGCGGCACCAACACCTCGATCGCGCCGAACATCACCGAGGGGACGGCGACGAAGATTGCCGCCTCGACCACCGGGCGACTGAGCATCGTCGCGACCACCTCGCGCAACGACTGGGTCTCCGGGATATGGGTCTCCGGCAGACGGGCGGCGGCCAGCGCCAGCAGCACGGTGATCACCATGACCGAGCTGAAGACCAGCTCGGTGCCGACCGCCCCGGCGACCGCCCCCAGCGCCGGCCCCAGCAGCGCCCCCGCCACGGCGGTGCCGAGGGCGGTGCCGATCACCGAGCCGCGCCGCTCCTCTGGGGCGGAGGTGATCAACCAGGTGAGCGCTCCCGACCAGATCAGGGCGCCAGCGATTCCCTGCACGAAGCGGGCGCCGTCGAGCAGGTAGATCTGCGCGGCGAAGCCGAAGACGACGCTGGCGGAACCAAGCAGCAATAGGCCGAATATCACCGTCCGCCGCGGCCCGACCCGGCTAGCGACGTACCCCGCCGGAAGCGAGGCAACGAGGGTGCCGGCGGCGTAGGAGGCGGAGAGAATTCCCGCCTGGGCCTTGCTGAGCCCGAGGTTGTCGACGTATTCGGGCAGCAGCGGAGCAATCGCGGCAAAAAAAGCGACGTCGAAGAAGATCATCGCCGAGGCAAGCAGGAGCAGTCGTCGCACCCCTGCATACAATCAATGGGAGCCGCCTGAGCGCTCTGGAGGGGTGGCAGAGCGGTTGAATGCGGCGGCCTTGAAAGCCGTTAGGCCGCGTAAGCGGTCTCGTGGGTTCGAATCCCACCCCCTCCGTCCCTGGAGACCGGGGGCAGGAAAGCGCCCCCGGCGGACGAACGACCAAGCCATGGAGAGGGCCGACAGGCGCGCCCGGCGCCCCGATCTGTGGCGGCAGCGCGCGGAGCGAGTCAGCGACGCATTCGGCCTCGTCCTCGCTCTCGTTCTGCTCACCTATGTGCTGACCTCGCTGCTGAGCAACCGTGGCTGGCCGGCGGTGATCCTGACCGTGGCGACGAGCACCACCTCGGTCGTGGCCCTGGTCAGCTCCCATGTCAGAGCCCGGGTCATCCGCCTCGCCTTCTGGCTCTCGGCGCTGAGCGTGGTCCTGGCGGTAATCGCCGCCATCGGCGATGAGAAGTGGTTCCTCAACTTCACCTCGCTGATCCAGATCGGCCTCCTGACGGTGGCGATGGGTGCCGTGCTGTGGCGGGTGGTGAGCAGCGCGGAGGTCGGTTCGCGCACGATCCTCGGCGCGATCAGCGTCTACACCGTGCTCGGCATCCTCTTCACCTTCGTCTACGGGACGATCGACCGGATCCAGGGCGGTCCGTTCTTCGAAGGGATCGCCCGCCCCGAGGGCAATGACTTCATCTTCTTCAGTTATACGACCCTGACCACGACCGGCTACGGCAACCTGGTTCCGGGCGGGCAGCCCGGCCGGATGATCTCCGGCCTGGAGATGATGATCGGCCAGATCTTCCTCGTCACCCTGGTCGCCGGGCTGGTCAGCCTCTGGCGACCCGGCGAGGCGCTGCGCCGGCGGCGCGAGCGCCGCGAGGCCCCGAGCGAGTCCGCCTGAGGCTGCCGGCGCGAAACGCCGGCGCGCTCAGCCCTCGTCCAGCTCGACCCGTTCGATCGTCTGCGCCTCGAGCGGCTTGTCGCCGGCGTCGGTGGGGACCGACTCGATCGAGTCGACCACGTCCATGCCGTCGATCACCTCGCCGAAGACGGTGTGCTTGCCGTCCAGCCACGGCGCCGCACCGGTGGTGACGATGAAGAACTGCGAGCCGTTAGTGTTCGGCCCGGCGTTGGCCATCGCCAGCGCGCCGCGGACGATCTTGTGGTCGTTGAACTCGTCCTCGAAGGTGTAGCCCGGGCCGCCCCGGCCGCTGCCTTCCGGACAGCCGCCCTGGATCATGAAGTCCGGGATCACCCGGTGGAAGACGAGCTGGTCGTAGAAGCCTTCCGCGGAGAGCTTGCGGAAGTTCTCGACGGTTTTCGGCGCGTCCTCGTCGTGAAGCTCGAGCACGATCACCCCGGCGCTGGTGTGAAGGGTCGCTTGCGACATGGTCCGGAACCCTAGATGATCGGATCCGCGACAAAGTGCGACTGGGGGCGTGCCCGGCCGAGCAGATCAAGGACGCAGGGCGCAGCCTTTGCCGGTTGGCAAAGGCAAGCCCGAGGACGCCGAGATGCGAAGTGTGCCGGGCACGACATCCAGGCGTGCTTGGTCGCGGATCCGATCATCTAACTTCCTCGGACGGTGACCGTGACCGGCGGCGAGGAACCGGGAACGTACGGCCAGCGCTCCTCCGCCAGCGCCGTCGCCCGCAGGCGGATCGTCGCCCGGCCGGTGACGTAGCGGAAGCGATAGTGGGCGCTGAAGCGGCCGTGGTGGTCGCTGCGGGTGACCAGCACCGGCCGCCAGCGGTGGGTCGCCTCCTCCAGGTACTGGATCGCGACCAGCTTGCCGCGGCGGGGGATCGGCGCCCCCTTGCTCTTGACCCGCCCGAAGAGGCGAACTGCCCTGCCGGTGCGCAGGCTCGTGGGGACAGCGCGGAGCGAGACCCCGGCGCGAACCCGCAGCTCCAGCGGCTGCCGGACGGCGGGCTCGAGGCCGCCGTCGCCGTCGAAGCTGACCGTGACCCGCCGCGAGGGACCGGGCGGCAGGCGCAGCTCGAAGCCGCCCTGCTCGCCGGTCGCGGCGCTGTCGACCGCAGCGGGGATCAGCGATCCCCGCGAGGGGCGGGAGACCACCCGCAGCGAGCGGCCGCCGATCCCGGCGCCGTCGGCGGCGCGGGTGAGCCGGCCGCTGAGCAGGGCCGGCGCACCGAAGGGGACGGTCAGCGAGTCGCCGTGCCCGTGCCCGCCGCGCAAGCGGGCGAAGAGCCGGGACTTCGCCTTCGGGATTTTCGGAGCTTTCGGCGGGTGCGGCGGCGGCACCCGGCGGATTGCCATCTGGGTGCCGTCGGCGCGCAGGAAGGTCGAGGCCGCGTTGCCGGCGGCGTCGGTCGCGTCGGCGCGGAACACGAAGGTGCCGAAGCCGAGCTCCGGCAGCGGCGCCACCAGGTGCGCGAACCCAGGTTGGTCAGCGGGCACGAGCTTGGTCGATAGCTCGGTCCAGGCGTCGGAGTCGACCTCCTTGTAGAGGAGCTGGCCGTCGCCGGGGCCGGAGTGGGGATCGCTGACGTCCGCCTTTACCTGGGTCTCGTCGGCGTCGTTCGAGAAGCGGACTTCGGGACGCAGGTCGTCGAAGCGCAGCGGCAGGGTCACCGCCGTGCCGGGATCCTCGTTGCCGGCCTCGTCGCGCAGCCAGAGCTGCAGCGAGTAGCTGCCCGCGCCGGGGACCGAGAGGTTGGCGAGGCTGTGCCGGTCGCGGCCGGCGGCGAACCTGACGCCGCTGTCGTAGCCGGACGGGCCGAGGAGGCGCCAGGGCGCACCCGCGATCGGGCTCGCCGCTCCCTGGCCGGGGTTCTCCCAGCCGAGATCGAAGTCGTCGGTCCGGTGCCAGCCGTCGCCGCCGTCGACGACGACCGCCTTCGGATGCGCCGGCGGGTTGTTGTCGATCAGGACCGTGCGAGTGCCGGTGCAGCCGGTGTTGCCGGCGAAATCGATGGCGCAGTAAAGGAGCGAGTGCGGTCCGTCGCTGAAGTTCTGGGTCGCGACGGTGTGGGTCTGGCCGACGCTGGTCAGGCAGGGCTGCATCCTCGTAGCCCGCCACTCGCCATCGATCAGGGCCGCCGCGCAGGGGTACTCGCTGAATCCGACGCGGGCGCCGTCGAGCCTGGTTTCGCCGAAGCGCACTCCCGAACCGGCATCGGAGCCGCCGATCGCGACCGCCTGGACTCCCCGCCGCCAGCCGCCCGCCACCAGGTCGCCACCGGCGATCGCGGCACCCGGAGCGGTCGGGTCATCGACGGTGAGGGTCAGCGATCGCAGCGCCGACCACGAACCCTGGTCGAGCGAGCACCACTTGGTTTCCGCCCGGGCGCAGAGCAAGCGGTCTTCGAAGCCCGAGGCGCCGATCGGAAAGTCGAGGCTAAACTCACGGTTCGCAGTGTCGGTGCCCGCGGCCTGCAGCAGGGATTCGAACCCACCGCCCCAGTTGACCGCCCCGAGCCGCTGCTCCATCCCGTCGTGAAGGGTGTGCCACCAGGTTCCCCTGACGCCGAAGATGCCGGTTCCGGGAGGCGGCACCCAGCGCCAGCGGGCGAAACGGCTGCCGGTGACGGTTCCCTGGCCGTCGCGGGTGAAACTCTTGGCGTGTTCGCCTGGGGTGCCGCAGAAGGCGTCGGCACGGAACTTGGCCCCACCGGTGGTGTCCCCCCAGTCGGCGTCGAGACTAGCCGACCAGCCGCACTGCGCCACCTGATAGCGGCCGGCCTCCGCCTTTGCGGCCAACAGCAGCATCAGGCTCAGCGCCAGCAGGATGCCCAGCACGACTCCGCGCGCAACTCCGAACCTCGATCCGACCATGGTCCCTCCCTCGTTCGACTGCGTTCCGGGGGTCCAAGGAACGGGCGGCCGAAACTCTCCCCCCACCCGCCGGGCGGCGGCCGGGTTCGGGCCTTTGCGAGAATCGAGCGCGATGCCACTCCCCACCGAAGACCAGATAACCGAGAAGCTGCGCGCCGTCATCGACCCCGAGCTGCGGCGCTCGATCGTCGAGCTGGGCATGGTCCGCTCGATCGACGTCAAGGAGGACGGCCGGGTCGAGGTCGTCGTCTCGCTGACCACCGCCGGCTGCCCGATCCGCTCCCACTTCGAACAGGCGGTCGCCCAGAACGTCTCCCAGCTGGAAGGCGTGACCGCGGTCGCGGTCGGCTTCGATGTCCTCTCCGACGAGGAGAAAGGCAACCTCCAGCAGACGCTTGGGCGCAACAAGCTGCCGCAGGGCGCGCTGGCGAAGGTGAAGAACGTGATCTGCGTCTCCTCCGGCAAGGGCGGGGTCGGCAAGTCGACGATGACCGCCAACCTGGCCGCCGCGCTGACCGCCGAAGGCCACCAGGCCGGGGCGCTCGATTGCGACGTCTACGGCTACTCGATCCCGCGCATGCTCGGGGTCAACCACAAACCGGAGGTCAACGCCGAGCGCAAGATCCTGCCGCTGGACTCGCCGAGCGGGGTGAAGGTGATGTCGATCGGCTTCTTCGTCGAGGACAACTCAGCCGTCGTCTGGCGCGGGCCGATGCTGCACAAGGCGATCCAGCAGTTCCTCGAGGACGTCGCCTGGGAAGAGCTCGAGTACCTGCTGCTGGACCTCCCGCCGGGGACCGGCGACGTCTCGATGACCCTCGCCCAGCTGCTGCCCCAGGCCAAGTTCCTGGTTGTGACCACGCCGCAACCCGCGGCCCAGTCGGTAGCTCAGCGCGGAGCCGAGATGGCGAAGAAGTTCGACCTCGAGATCCTCGGGGTGATCGAGAACATGTCCGGCTTCACCACGCCCGACGGCGAGCGCTTCACGATCTTCGGCGAGGGCGGCGGCCAGCTGCTCTCCGACGAGCTCGACGTGCCGCTGCTCGGCAAGGTGCCCCTGTCGGAGCCGCTGCGGGAGCACGCCGACAACGGCTCGCCGCTGGTCATCGACGAGCCCGACGCACCGGCCTCGCAGGCGATCCGCCAGGCGGCGCGGGGGATCATCGCGATGACGCCGCAGGAGCTGCCGGTGCTGCAGGCGACGCCGAACGCGGCGGAAGCCCCACCGGTCAGCGGCACCCCGCTGCCCGTCGTCCAGTAACGCCGAGTCTGCGAAACCCGGCCCATATCGCCGGCTTTCGCAGACTCGCCTCTGTGACCAAGGCCACAGAAGGACGCGAAACTTCCGCCATCCTTCAACGTTAGGTTTTGCACATAAACGCCTAATCCCTGGCTAACGCCGGGAGCGGGGGACCCAAGTTTCCGGGGCTAACTCACCTTCGAGTGGGGGCGCAGGCTCCTTCAGCGCCAGCCCGTCAGCTAACCCCGCCGGCCGACGAAGGAGGAGTAAATGACGAACGCCCTCGGGGCGGCCCGAAAAACGCCCGCCCTCTGGTTTTCCTTTACGGTACTGAGCACCGTCCTCGCTTTCGTCCTCGTGACGCCGGCGCTGGCAACCACCCCCGGTGGGGTCGCCTCGACCACCCCGGAAGTAGAAGCACCGACCGAAACGACCGCTCCCCCCGGCAAGGCGGTGCTGGTCAACGGCCGCGCGATCCCGCCCGCCGACGCCCCGGCCGCGGTGAAAAAGGTGATCGCCGCGGCGAACAAGATCCGCAGCAAGCCCTACATCTACGGCGGCGGCCACGCCCGCTGGTGGGACTCCGGCTATGACTGCTCGGGCGCGGTCAGCTTCGCCCTCCACGGCGGCGAACTGATCGACTCCCCAATGCCGTCCGGCTCCCTGGCCGGCTGGGGCGAAGCCGGCAAGGGCCGCTGGATCACGGTCTACGCCAACGGCGGCCACGCCTACGCGATCATCGCCGGCCTCCGCTGGGACACCGCAGGCACCACCAACGGCACCGGCCCGAGGTGGCACAAGTCCCTGGGAGCCCAAGCAAGCGGGCCATTCACCTCAAGGCACCCCGAAGGGTTTTAGACACGAAAAAGGGCCGCCACTTTGGCGGCCCTTTTCAAGTCCTGGGACGGGAACTAAGCAGCCTGATTCTTGAAGTAGTTCGCGTTGATCTCAGCGTATTTGGCCCACTCGGCCGGCAGCTGATCCTCGGCGAAGCAGGCGTCGACCGGGCAGGCCTCGACACAGGCGTCGCAGTCGATGCACTCGTCCGGGTCGATGTAGAGCTGCTCGACGTTGTCGTAGTCAGCCTCGTCGGGAGTCGGATGGATGCAGTCGACGGGACAAACCTCGACGCACGAGTTGTCCTTCTGGCCTATGCACGGCTCGGCGATGACGTAGGTCATTGGGAGGGTTCTCCTAAGCTCGTTTTCGGGGTGCCCGCCGGGGGCCCCGGCCAAGCGCGAGCGCACATTTTAGGGATGATGCGGACATGCTGCTGCTGACGGGGGCAACTGGAAGCATCGGATCGCGTCTGCTGCCGCTTCTGCTCGAGCAGGGCGAGGAGGTGCGCTGCCTGGTGCGCGAGCCGCGGCGGCTGGGCGCGCGGCGGGTCGACGTGCAGATCGCGCTCGGCGACCTGGGCGAGATGTCGGACCCTTACCTGGTGCGCCAGGCGCTGCGCGGGGTCGACACCGTGATCCACCTGGCCGCCTCGATCCGCGACCAGCCGCCGAAGCGGATCGAGGAGCTGAACGGGCTGGCGACGGTGCGGCTGCTGCGGGCGGCCGAGCGCAGCGGCGTCGAGCGCTTCCACTTCTTCAGCGCCCTCGACGCGGAGAGCGCACAGCGGACCCGCTTCTTCCGCGCCAAGTGGGTGGCCGAGCAGGCGGTCCTCTCCTCGCCGCTGCGCACGACGGTCTTCGCCCCCTCGATCGTCTACGACCACAGCGACCCCTGGATCACCCTCCTGCGGCGCTTTTCCTTCCTACCGGTGCTGCCGGTCTCGGGCGAGGGCAAGGCACGCTTCCAACCGATCTGGGCCGAGGACGCGGCCCGCTGCGTGGTCGGCGCGCTGGCGGCGGCGGAGCCGCGCTCGCGCTACGAGCTGGCCGGGCCCGAAGCGATGACCTACGACCAGATGTCCGACCTGGTCAGCCGCGTCGCCGGCCGGCCGCGGCCGCTGGTCCACCTGCCGCTGCCGCTGGTCCGGGCTGGATTGATCGCCCTGCGCTCCGTTTTCGGCGAGGCCGTGTTCGCTACTTGGGAGGAGGCCGAGCTGATGGAGGTCTCCATGATCAGCGAGCGGGGGCCGGCCGACGCGCAGGCCCTCGGGGTCGAACCGCGAAGGATGAGCGATGTACTGGAGAGCGCCTAGATCGAAAGGGCCAGGCGGCCGCTCGCCGCTGCGCCCGCTGCTGGTCGCCGTGGTGGCGCTGGCGGCGCTGCTGGCGCCGGCTCAGGCCAGGGCGGTCTCCCTGGTGCCGCCGAAGCCCGACGTCTTCCTCGGGGTCAGCGACCGCGGCACAACGACCGAATTCAACGAATTCGCCGAACTGACCGGCAAGCACCCCGCCCTGCTGCAGACCTTCCACCCGTGGGGCAACAGCCTCAACGAGGCCTACGAACGCTGGCGCGAAACCGCAACCCGGCCGATCCTCGCGATCTCCACCGCCGACGACCAGACCCTGGCCGAGCTGATCACGCCCGAGCAGATCGCGCTCGGCTACGGCGACGACTACCTGCTGCAGCTCAACACCTTCTTCGCCGAACGCGGCCTGCCGGCCTATATCCGTCCCCTAGGGGAGCCGAACCGCTGTCTCAACGCCTGGACGGCGGTCGACTGCGAAGGCAACCAGCGCGGCGGCGAACACACCACCGGCTGGTACAAGCAGGCCTTCCGCCGGATCTCGGCGATCGTCCGCGGCGGCCAGACGCTGGAAGGGATCAACGCGACCCTGGCGGAAATCGGGCTGCCGCCGATCAACCGGACCAAAGGGCCGCCGCCGACGGCGCTGCCGGCGGCGCCCGTGAGCATCGTCTGGAGTCCACTACCCGGCGGATCGCCGCGGGTCAAAGGCAACTTCCCCGGCAACTACTGGCCGGGGAGGCGCTGGGTCGACTGGGTCGGGACTGACTTCTACTCCCAGTATCCGGTCTGGGAAGACCTCAACCGCTTCTACGCTGGCAAGCAGTGGAAGGGGATGCCGGTGGCGATGACCGAGTGGGCGGTCTCCGGCGAAGACGAACCCCGCTGGGTCAAGCAGACCATCGCCTGGGTCGTCAGGCACCCCCGGGTGCGGATGCTCGTCTACTACCAGGGCTTCGGCCCGGGCAACGCCTACGACCCGCGCCTCTACCCGCGCAGCACCAACACCCTGCGGCTGAAGATCCGTCGCCCCAACTTCCTCTCCAGCGCCGACTACAACGCCGGCCTCCTCCCCCCGCTGCCGCCGAAGCCGCGCAAAAAATAAGAAAGAAAACCAGTGTCGCTTTTGTAGCCCTATAGGGGGCAAAAAGCGACACTGAGGATCTTTCCAAAAAAGAGAGGCCCGGTTTCCCGGGCCTCTCGAAACTGCTCCGCGTTAGCGGTGCTTACATCATGCCGCCCATGCCACCCATGTCGGGCATGCCGCCACCGGCGGCGCCACCCTCCTCCGGCGGCTCGGCGATGATCGCCTCGGTCACGAGGATGTTCTTCGCGATCGAGGCCGCGTTCTCCAGCGCCGAACGGGTGACCTTGGTCGGGTCGATGACGCCGGCCTTGATCAGGTCGCCGTACTCGCCGTTTGCGGCGTTCAGGCCTTCGCCGGCCTTCAGCTCGCGGACCTTGTTGACCACGACCGAGCCCTCGAGACCCGAGTTCTCGGCGATCTGCCGCACCGGCTCCTCCAGCGAGCGGTGGATGATCCGCGCGCCGGTCACCTCGTCCGGCTCGTCGAGGCTCTCCGGGTCGAGACCGGCCTGCGCGTTCAGCAGAGCCACTCCACCGCCCGGCACGACGCCCTCCTCGAGGGCGGCGCGGGTCGCCTGCAGCGCGTCCTCGACGCGGTGCTTTTTCTCCTTCATCTCGGTCTCGGTGGCGGCGCCGACCTTGACCACGGCAACGCCTCCGGCGAGCTTGGCCAGGCGCTCCTGGAGCTTCTCGCGATCGAATTCGGAGTCGGTGTTCTCGACCTCAGATTTGATCTGCTTGATCCGGCCCTTGATGTCCTCCGCATCACCACCGCCGTCGATGATCGTGGTGGTGTCCTTGGAGACGACGACGCGGCGCGCCTTGCCGAGCTGAGCCAGCTGGGTGTTCTCCAGTTTCAGGCCCATCTCCTCGGTGATCACCTCGCCACCGGTGAGGATCGCGATGTCCTCGAGCATCCGCTTGCGGCGGTCGCCGAAGCCGGGGGCTTTGACCGCCACGCCGGTGAAGGTGCCGCGGAGCTTGTTCACGACCAGGGTCGCGAGGCACTCGCCCTCGACATCCTCGGCCACGATCAGCAGCGGTTTGCCGCCCTGCATGACCTGCTCGAGCACCGGCAGGATGTCCCGCACGGAGCCGATTTTCTGGTTGGCGATGAGGATGTAGGGGTCGTCCAGCACCGCCTCCATGCGGTCCTGGTCGGTGACCATGTACGGCGAGATGTAGCCCTTGTCGAACTGCATCCCCTCGGTGAACTCGAGCTCCATCCCGAAGGTCTGGCCCTCCTCGACGTTCACCACGCCGTCTTTGCCGACTTTCTCGATCGCGTCGGCGATCACGTTGCCGATCTCGTCGTCGCCGGCCGAGATGGCGGCCACGCGAGCGATCTGGTCTTTGCCGGCAACCTCTTTGCTCTGCTTGTTGCGCAGGTTGTCGACGACCTCCTCGACAGCCTTCTCAATCCCGCGGCGCAGGGCCAGCGGGTTGGCGCCGGCGGCCACGTTCTTCAGGCCCTGGCGAACAATCGTCTGGGCCAGCAGGGTGGCGGTAGTGGTGCCATCTCCGGCGACGTCGTTGGTCGCGGTCGCGACCTCGCGGACGAGCTGGGCGCCCTGGTTCTCGAAGACGTCCTCGACCTCGACCTCGCGGGCGATGGTGACGCCGTCATTGGTGATCGTCGGCGCGCCGAACTTTTTGTCGAGCACGACGTAACGACCTTTGGGGCCGAGGGTCACCTTGACGGCGTTGGCGACGGAATCGACGCCAGCCTGCAAGGCCCCGCGGGCCTCCTCTGCGTACTTCAGCTCCTTGTGAGCCATCTGTTTCCAGTCCTCCTTAGTTCTTTAAGTCCGGGTGGGAGCTCAGCCGAGCTTGGCCAGGACGTCCGACTCGCGCAGCACCAGCAGTTCGTCGCCCTCGACGGTCACCTCGGTGCCGCCGTATTTGGAGTAGAGGACCTCGTCCCCCTCCGCGACGTCCAGCGGGATGCGCTTATCGCCGTCCTCGTCCCATCTGCCGTCGCCGACGGCCACGACCTTGCCCTTCTGTGGCTTCTCTTTGGCCGTCTCCGGAAGGACGATGCCGCTGGCAGTCGTCTCCTCCTCCTCGATCGGCTTGACGATCAGCCGGTCCCCGAGGGGCTTCAGCTTCATCCGTGAACCTCCGTAATAGGTGTGGGTGGTGTGAAAGTTGAGAATCGCCGCTGTAGAGCCAAAACTGCGCTCTTGCGGCGTTTGGCACTCTCAGGGAGAGAGTGCCAACACCAGAAAAGATAGCGAAGCCTCAGTCGATCGCCAAGAGGCGGCAGCCGAGCAGCTCGGCGATTCCCTCGCCGCCGCGGCGCATCACCCAGTCGTGGTTCCACTCGAAGGCCGGCCGCAGCAGCGGCGCGAAGAGGTTCATCCAGGGCTTGGTCGTGCGCACGTTCCACTCATAGAGGACGGCGGTCACCCCGTCCTGCTCGTAGAGGCGCCAGCGGCCGGTTCCCTCCAGCTCGCCGACCGCGTGGCCCTCCATCAGGGTCGGATGCTCGATCCGGGTCGTCGTCACCTCGAAGGTGACCCGGTAGGGCAGCAGGCTCTTCCAGACCATGCGCGAGACGCTGCCGAGGCCGTTCGCATTGTTCCCCGGCCGCAGCTCGCTCGCCTCCTCCACCCCGCGCCACCACGATGGCCAGCGCTCCTGGTCGTGGATCGCCTCCCAGACCGGCTCGCGCGGAGACTCGAGCAGCCAGGTGGTGAGGAAGGCGTATTCGGCCATCGTCCTCAGGTGCCTACGCGGCGCTTCCCCATGCGGTTCAGTTGTGGTGCGGGGTCTCGCCGTTGCCGAGGTGCGCCCGCGGCGGCTCGACGATCTGCGAGAAGCGGATCACGGTTACGACGTCGCTCGCGTTGACCGGCCGGCTGTAGATCTGTTCGAGGAAGTTGATCTCGTCCTCGAGGCGGCGGAACTCGGGGTTGTCGTGCTCGATGTCGCGACGCGAGAGCTCATCCAGCCGCTTGACCTCGATGTCGTCGATCACCGCGGTAAAGATCTTCTCCCGGGGGCTGTGGCGGAAGCCGACCGTGATCCACACCACCTGCCCCCGCTCGTACTTGTTGCTCTTGTCGCCAAGGCGGATCGTCGCGGTCTTGCGGCCGCGCTTCAGCTGGTCGATGAAGACCGCGGAATAGAAGTTGAGGACGTAGATGCCACCCCGCATGAGCGCAGCGAGCGTATAGGAGAGCGGGCACCGGGTGGCCACCGAATCCTTGCGCCGTCGCGTGATCAAAAGCGATGACCCGTGTTTGGACGTTTGGACGTTTGTTCGGATTGCAGATTCCAGTTTTCCGGCCCGGGAACCGATGAGGAAGCACCCCATGGCAGAGGCACCAGTCCACATCCGCTTGCTCTTGGCTGCTCTCGCAGCGTCGCTCGGCCTTCTCCTCTTCCCGTTCGCGGGGCAGGCGCTGGCTCTGAAGTGCGACGGCAAGAAGGTGACGATCAAGGGAACCGCGGGGGACGACCACATCGTCGGCAAAAAGGCCAGCGACGTGATCTGGGGCGGCGGTGGCGACGACACGATCACCGGCGGCCCCAACGGCAACGACACGATCTGCGGCGGGCCCGGTAACGACTCGATCGACGGCGGCCGCGGCTACGACTCTCTGCACGGCGAAGGCGGAAACGACGACCTCGAAGGCAACACCGGCTCAGACCTCGTCGACGGCGGCGAGGGCTACGACATCGTCTCCGGCTCCAAAGGCGCCGACAACCTTTACGGCGGCGGTGGCGATGACGTGATCACCGGCTACAAGGGCCCCGACAAGCTCGGCGGCGGCAGCGGCAACGACTACATCGACGGCCAGCAGGGCAGCGACAAGATCGACGGCGATGCCGGCGACGACAAACTTCTCGGCGACAAGGGCAACGACCAGATCGAAGGCGGCAGCGGCGGCGACCACATCGAAGGCGGCCCCGGCGACGACAGCGACCTCGAAGGCGGCGGCGACGCGGACGAAGTATTCGGCGGCGCGGGCACCGACCACGCCGACGGCGGCGCCGGGGACGGCGACATCGTCCGCGGCGACGCCGGTACCGACACCCTCGAAGGCGGCGAAGGCGCCGACGACATCGTCTCCTACGCCAGCGCCACCCGCGGCGGCGTCATCGTCAGCCTCGCGTCCGACAAGGCCAAAGGCGACGGCCACGACGACCTCAGCGGCTTCGAGGACGTAGTCGGCTCGCCGCAGGGCGACACGATCGTCGGCAACGGGCAGGAGAACCGGATCGACGGCGGCGTCGGTGACGACAGCCTCGAGAGCGGCGGTGGCGGCGGCCAGGCCTTCGGCGGCCCCGGCAGCGACAACTGTGGCGGTTTCACGGTCGAGACCTCCTGCGGCCCCGAAGCTCCTCCCCCGAGCAACATGGCCTTCGGCATCCTCAACAAGGGCCTCGACGGCTCCAGCCTGATCGTCCAGGGCACCCCCGGCAACGACGACCTGCGTGTCGCCCGCGGCGAAGGCCTCTGGACCGTCAGCTCGGGCCAGCCGATCTTCGCCGGCGACGGCTGTCAGTCGGCCAACCCCAACACCCTCGTCTGCCCCGATCCGGCCCTGGCGCCGCTGGTCGTGATCACCGGCGGCAACGGCAACGACACCGCGGTCATCGACCCCAGCGTCCCGGCCGGCACCAAAGTCCGGATCAACGGCAACGCCGGCGACGACACCCTGGTCGGCGGCGAAGGCGAGGACGTGCTGGAAGCCGGCGAGAACTACAACAGCCCCGACTTCGGCCACGACCGGCTGGAAGGCAACGGCGGCAGCGACGTCCTCTACGCCGACCCCGGCGGCGACACCCTGCTCGGCGGCAACGGCAACGACCTGCTGGTCAACTCGGTCGTCACCTGCCAGGGCCACGTCTACGACGGCGGCAGCGGCGAGGACACGGTCTCCTACGCCCGCTCCAACGACAACATGCGGGTCACCCTGGGTGGCACCGGCGGACCGGCCGGCTGCGGCAACCCCGACCAGGTGCTCGGCGACAACGAGAGTCTGGAGGGATCCGACGGCCCCGACATCCTCACCGGCGACGGCGGTTCCAACAGCATCATGGGCCACCTCGGCAAGGACACCCTGATCGGCATGGGCGGCAGCGACTTCTTCGAAGCCGCCGACGGCCAGCGCGACAAGATCATCTGCGGTGGCGGTAACGACGACGTCGTCAAAGACGACAACGACGCCACCTCCGGCTGCTGAGCCGGCAGCCCCCGCTCACTCTTCCTCGAACCCCTCCTCGCCGATCAGCGGCACGAAGCGGCAGGGACCGATCGTCTCGCTGAAGATCTCCTCGCCCTGGCGGCGGAGGACGGTCAGCAGGTCGCTCTCGCCGGAGGCGATCGGGATCACCAGCCGGCCTCCCTCGGCGAGCTGGTCGAGCAGCGCCGGCGGCGGCGCCGGCGCTGCGGCGTGGACGGCGATCGCGTCGAACGGGGCGCGGCCGGGGACCCCGAGGGTGCCATCGCCGACCACCAGCTCGACGTTGCCGACGCCGAGCGAGCGCAGCACGCGGCCGGCTCCCTCCGAGAGAGCGGGGCGGCGCTCGATGCTGACCACGTGGGCGGCCAGATGCGAGAGCACCGCCGCCGAGTAGCCGGATCCCGTCCCGACCTCGAGCACCAGCTCCGCGCCCGTCAGTTGCAGGGCCTGGCAGATGGCGGCGACGATCCACGGCTGGGAGATCGTCTGCTCCTCGCCGATCGGAAGCGCCGAGTCGGCGTAGGCGCGGCCGCGCATCGCCGAAGGCACGAACTCCTCGCGCGGCACCAAGCCCATCGCCGCCAGCACCCGTTCGTCGGCGATCCCCCTCCGCCGCAGCTGCCGCTCGACCATCCGGGCGCGCTGCGAGGCGGGGTCGGCCACCTCAGTAGATGTAGTTGCGCAGCTTCTCCGGCTCGAGGACGGTCACCCGGCCGCGACCGGAGCGGACGACGCCGGCCCGCTCGAGCTCGGCGAGGAAGCGGCTGACCGACTCGCGCGAGGTGCCGGCGAGCTGGGCGAGATCGGTCTGGTTCATGTTGATCGTCACCTCTTCGGTCGAGTCCGCGTCGCCGCTGCCGTCGTCCTGGGCCTCGCGGCTGAGCTGGGCGAGGATGCCGGCGACGCGGCTCGGCACCGTCTGGAAGGACTGGCGGGAGAGGCGGACGTTGGCGGCCCGCAGGCGACGGACCAGGCCGGCGACCAGCTTCAGCGAGATCTCTGGATGGCGGGCAAGCAGGGCGCGGACGTCGTTGGCCGGCAGGGCCAGCAGCTCACCCTCGCTCAGCGCCTCGGCGCTGGCCGACCGCTGGTCGCCGTCGAGCATCGCCAGCTCGCCGAAGATCTCGCCCGGACCGAGGGTGGCGAGCGTGATCGCCCGGCCATCGGAGTGTTCGCGGGTGACCCGGAAGCTGCCCTCTTTGACGATGTAGCAGGCATCCGAGTCGTCGCCCTCGTGGAAGACGCGGGTCCCGGCGGGAAAACTGCGTGGAACCGCGACCTGGGAGAAGCGCTCCAGCTCCCCCTCCTCCAGGTCGGCGAAGAGCGTCACGCTCTTCAGCAGCTCGACCGCGGTCTGATCTGCCTCAGGCACCAGGACGATTATGGCAATGGTTTGGCTAGCGAGCCGAAGCGGTCAGTTTGCGCGGGCCGCGGCTGAAGCCGGCGCCGATCAGCGCCTCCTCGTGCCCGGAGCCGATCACCGCTTCGCCGTCGAACTTCTCGACCGCCAGTTTCGGCAGCTGGCCGGCGGCAACTGCGTCGGCCAGGGCGCGCATCGCCGTCTCCAGCTCCCCGCCCTGGAGCGGGCAGAGGCGGAGCAGCCCGCGGCCGCCGCGCTCGACGAAGACGACCGGCTCGCCGTCGCGCAGCAGCAGGTGGGCGCCGGGGGTGCGGCCAGGGCGGCGGCCGCCCTCGAGCTTCGGCCAGGGCAGCGAAGCGCCGTAGGGGTTGGCCGGGTCGGTGGCGGCGAGGACGAGATAGCTGCCGTCGGCTTCGGGCAGTGAGCGCAGCCGCTCGACCGCACCGGGGAGGGCGAACTGGGCGCCGCCGAGCCCCTCGACGAAGTAACCGCGGCGGGCGGTGCCGAGCAGCTCGAGGTTGCCGAGCTCCCCGTAGAGGGTTGAGAAGCCGCCGGGGATGCCCTCGGCGAGCACGGTCTCGCGGGTGACGATCCCGTAGCGCTCGAGCATTAGCTCGGCGGTGGCGCGGAGCTTGGCCCCGGGGCCGGGGGCGTTGGCGAACAGCGGCGCGGTCAGGGACCAGCGGCCCTGGACGGCGGCGCCCGTCGTGCTTCGGCGGCGGGCGAAGCGGCGGCCGGGACGTTCCGAAGGGGGCACCGCGCGCAGGCGCGGCGCCCGCAGCGGCGCGAAGGCGTCGTTGGTGACCTCCCCGGTCCAGGCCAGGTCCCAGAGGGCGTTGTGGATGTCCTCAGCCGGGTGTTCGAGGTCGAAGGCGAGGTCGAGCCAGAACGAGGGGCCGGCGGCGAGCCGCTCGCGGATCGCCTCGTGGACCTCACCCTGGGGCGACTCCAGCTTTGCGTTGGATGGGGGCGGCCCGGCGAGGCGGACGTCCTCGCGGAAGTAGAGAGCGACGCGGCCGTCGTTGCGGCCGAGGGCACCGGCGCCGACCCAGACCAGCTCGCCGCTGGTGCAGAGCTCGTCCAGCCAGCTCTGGGAGTAGGCGCCGAGGCGGCGCGGCAGCACGTCCCCCTCCCAGACTTTCGGCGTCAGCGTCACCCCCTGCAACGGCACCAGCGCCTCGCGCAGGCGGTCGATCCCGGCACCAGTGCGGCGGAAGGCGTCGACGTTCTGCCAGCTCGGCAGGAAGCGCGCCAGCTCGCGGGTGTCGGCCGCCTCGACCTCCTTGCGCAGGCGGGCGAGGCTGGCGCGGCGGACCCGGCGCAGGACTTCGGCGTCGCACCACTCGCGCTCGGTCCCGCCCGGCAGCAGCTCGCCGCGGACCATCGCCCCTTCGGCCTCCAGCTCGCGCAGCGGCGGCAGAGGATCGACGCCGTAGCGTGCGGTCAGCTGCGCGGTCGGGAAGGGGCCGTGGGTGCGGGCGTAGCGGCGGACCAGGGCGCGCATCGCGTCTGGGTGCTCCTCGAGGAAGGTCTCCGGCAGGCCCGGCGGCTCGGGGACGCCGAGCGCGTCGCGGTAGAGGCCGGCGTCCTCGGCGGCGATGTAGCGCTCCTCGCCGGCGACGCGGACTTTGGCGACCCTCCGCTCGGCGACCAGTTTCTCCAGCATCGATTTCGCCGAGTAGCCCTCGGCGACGCGTGCCTCGCACTCCTCCGCGGTGAGGTCGCCAAGGTTCCGAAGCAGCTGCTGCAGGGCGTCGCGGTCGCCGGCGCGGCCGGCCTCGGTGCGGTGCTGGAGCTGCTCTTCGACTTCTTCCAGCGCCTCAGGGTCGATCAGCTCGCGCAGCTCCTCTTGGCCGAGCAGCTCGCGCAGCAGGTCGCGGTCCAGGGCTAGCGCCGCCGCCCGCCGCTCGGCGTTCGGCGTGTCCCCCTCGTACATGTAGGTGGCGACGTAGTCGAACAGCAGTGAGGAAGCGAAGGGCGAGGCGGTCGGCGTCTCCACCTCGACCAGGCTGAGCGCCCGCGAGTGGAGCTTTTCCAGCAGCTCGGCGAGGGCGGGCAGGTCGAGGACGTCGCGCAGGCACTCGCGATAGGTCTCGAGGATGACCGGGAAGCGGGGGAAGTCCCGCGCCACCTCGAGCAGGCTCTGGCTCTTCAGCCGCTGCTGCCAGAGGGGGGTGCGCTTGCCGGGGTAGGCGCGCGGGATCAGCAGCGAGCGCGAGGCGTTCTCGCGGAAGCGGGCGCCGAACAGGGCGCTGCCGGAGAGCTCGCCGACGACCAGGTCTTCGATCTGGTCGGGGTCGATCAGGACCAGGTCGGCGGGCGGCGGCTCGTCGGCGTCGGGGAGGTGGATGACGATCCCGTCGTCGGACCAGATCGCGTCGGCCTCGAGGTCGCGTTCGTCGCGGATCTTGGCGGCGAGGGCGAGGCCCCAGGCGGCGTGGACGCGGCCGCCGTAGGGGGAGAGGATGCAGAGGCGCCAGTCGCCGATCTCGTCGCGGAAGCGCTCGACCACGATCGTCTCGTCGGAGGGGACGACCCGGGTCGCCTGCTGCTGCTCGCGCAGGTAGCTGACGAGGTTGTTGGCGGCGCGCTCGTCGAGGTCGTACTCCTTGGCCAGCTCGCTCGGCTCCCGGTTGACCGCCTCGCGGGCGAAGGCGCCGATCGCCCGGCCGAGCTCGGCGGGGCGGCCGATCCCGTCGCCCTTCCAGAAGGGGACGGCGCCGGGGGCGCCGGGGGCCGGGGTGACGATGACGCGGTCGCGGGTGATTTCCTCGATCCGCCAGGTACTGGAGCCGAGCAGGAAGGTCTGGCCGGCGCGAGCCTCGTAGACCATCTCCTCGTCGAGCTCGCCGACCCGGCGGCCGTCGGGCAGGTGGACGCCGTAGAGGCCGCGGTCGGGAATCGTGCCGGCGTTGGTGACGACCAGCTGGCGAGCGCCTTTGCGACCGTGGATCGTGCCTTCGGTGCGGTCCCAGACGATCCGCGGGCGCAGCTCAGCAAAGCGGTCGGAGGGGTAGCGGCCGTCGAGCATGTCGAGCACGTTCTCCAGCTGTTCGCGGGAGAGCTCGTGGAAGGACTGGGTCGCGGTGACGACCCGCTCGACCTCGTCGACCTCCCACTCGTCCAGGGCCGCCATCGAGACCAGGTGCTGGGCAAGGACGTCGAGGGGATTCTGCGGGATCGTCGTCTCCTCGATTTCGGCCTCGCGCATGCGGCGGGCGACCACCGCGCACTCGAGCAGGTCGCCGCGGTATTTGGGAAAGATCCGGCCCTTGGAGACTTCGCCCATGCGGTGGCCGGCGCGGCCGATCCGCTGCAGGCCGCGGGTCACCGACTTCGGCGACTCGACCTGGATGACGAGGTCGACGGCGCCCATGTCGATGCCGAGCTCCAGCGAGGAGGTCGCGACCAGGCAGGGCAGCTGTCCCGACTTGAGCATCTCCTCGACGACGGTCCGCTCCTCATGGGAGAGCGAGCCGTGGTGGGCGCGGGCAATCTCGACCTGCTCGAGCGGCTCGCCGGTGTCCTCGTGGTGGCCGGCCTGCTCGGTTGCTGGCAGCTCCTGTTCGCCTTCGCCGTTCGCCAGCTCGTTGAGCCGCTTGGCCAGGCGCTCGGCAGCGCGGCGGTTGTTGACGAAGATCATCGTCGAGGTGTGTTCTTCGACCAGCTCGAGGAGGCGGGGGTAGATCGCCGGCCAGATCGACCTGACATGGGCGCTCGGCTCGACTTCGGTCGGCGGCGGCCCGTCCTCACTCGGATACGCCGGCGCCCCGGGGTCCGCCATGTCCTCAACCGGAACCACGATCTCGAGATCCAGAGCCTTCTTCTGCCCAGCATCAACAATGCGACAGCTCCTCTTAGCCCCAACAAGGAACTGACCGATCCGCTCCAAAGGCCTCTGGGTCGCGGACAGCCCGATGCGCTGGACCCCCGGATGTTCAAGCTCCTCTCCCGCGGGTGGCGACGATGCGGGACCCTCGCCGGTAGGCGAGGGGGACGTATCGGAGACAGGACCCGCGGGCCGAGGCGCATGGTCCTGCCCAGCATGGTCCCCCACCCATCGATCCAACCGCTCCAAAGTCAAAGCCAGATGAGACCCCCGCTTGGTCTGAGCCACAGCATGAATCTCGTCGACGATCACAGCCTCGACCCCGGTAAGGATCTCCCTGACGGAGGAGCTGAGCATCAGGTAGAGCGACTCCGGCGTGGTGATGAGGATGTCGGGCGGAGTTTTGGCCATCGCCCGCCGTTCTTTCTGCGAGGTGTCGCCGGTCCGCAGGCCGACCGCGATCTCGGCGCCGATCCCCCGCAGGGGCGCCCGCAGGTTGCGCTCGATGTCGTAGGAGAGCGCTTTCAGCGGTGAGATGTAGACCAGCTTGACCCCGGTTCCGAGCGAGTCGGAGCGGGCCAGTTTGTCGATCCCCCAGAGGAAGCTGGCCAGGGTCTTGCCCGAACCGGTCGGGGCGCAGATCAGCGCGTGCTCGCCGCTGGAGATCGCCTCCCAGCCGCCCGCTTGCGCCGGCGTCGGACCCTCGAAGGAGGCCTCGAACCAGCGCCGCGTCGCCGGGCTGAACGGCGCCAGCGGATCGGAATCCGTACTCGTTTTCGCCTTAGTCGCCAACCCACCGATCTTACGCAGATCGATGGGTCGGCTCTAGCGGGCTAAGGCGTGCCGCCGGTGAGCTTCACGTATTCGAACCAGGACTTCCTCGGTTCGAAGCCGGGAGCGAAGAGGCCCGATGCGCTGCAGAAGTTGCAGGCGCCGGGAGCGTCGTCGACCGAGAACCAGTAGACGCCCTTCAGCTTCCACTGCACCTGCTTACTCCGCAGGGTGGTCAGGGCGGTGCGGAGTTCGCGGGCCTGTCCGGCGGGGCCCTTGGCGAAGAGATTGCTGGCGCTCTTCGGGCCCGCACTCCAGCCGAGCTCGGTAATCCAGAGGCTCTTGCCCGCGTCTTTGTTGGCGGCCAGGACTTTGCGGAATTCTTCGGTCACGGCCGGCAGTTCCCGGGCGTTGATCGTGTACGGGTGCAGGGCGGCACCGCTGTACTTGGTCTTCAGCCCAGGCGTCGTCTTGTACATCTGTTCGACGAAGTCGCTCGCATACCAGTTGAGGCTTTTGTGTTTGCCGGCGGCGTTGCGGGAGCCTTTGGGCCGGGAGAAGAGGCCAGCGAGGATGACCTGAGCGCCGGGATCTGCCGCCTTCAGGGCGGTGTAGGAGTTCTTCACCAGCTGCCCGTATTCGGTCGGGTTCGGCTTGGCGATGAAGTACTTGAAGTTCGGCTCGTTCCAGATCTGCCAGGTGCGGATAGGCAGTTTCGGGACGCCGGGATGTTCCGCCCAGAAGCTGCCGGTCGGGCCGTAGCGGGCGACCGCGGCGGTCAGGAAGGCAGCCCAGCCGGCGCGTGCGGCACCGCCGACCGGCAGGTGAGCGGGAGCCTTGAGCCCGCCCGCACCCGCCACCTTCTTGGCCGGGACGGCCCATTCGGGTGCGCCGGAGAGGAAGGGGAGCATCTTGATCCCGGCCTTCGAGGCGGCTTCCACCTGGCTGTCGAAGCTGCTCCAGTCGAAGGCGCCGTTCCTGAGCGGCTGCACCGATCCCCAGCCGATCGGGATGCGGACGCTTTCGACCCCGCCGGTGCCGAGCCGCTGGTACTGGTCGGTGCCGAGGTTGCTCTGCGGCACGACGCCCCAGAAGCCTGCCGGCAGCGCCTGCGCAGCCGAGGCGAAGATCGCCAAACTGGCGCCAATCGCTACGACAAGCGTCCAGACGCGCACCAATCTCTTCGTGTACCCGCGGGTGTTCAGCATTGGGTCAGCCCGCCTTCGGCGAGGAGACGGAGGAGCCTGGGCCCTGACGGCGCTGGCGGTAGACGTAGTACCCGATCGAGGCTGCCGCCAGGATGGCCACCGCGATCAGAATCGGGACCAGCGGCGAGGAGCCGCCGTCGGAACTGGTTTCGGAGGCCGGGGCCACGTTGAGCGGCTGCGCGGCGTTGATGTTGCCGGCTGCATTCTGGGAGCCATTCTTGCCCGTCTGGCCGTCGCCGCCCCCGCCTTGGTTACTCTGGCCGCTCGGGGTGCCACCGCCCTGGCCGGAATTACCGCCCCCGGTGCCGCCGCCGGGCGTACCCGAGCTCGAAGCTTCGGATTCGGATTCGGATTGCGACGGGGCATCGGTGCCGCCGGACTTGTTGTTCGAAGGAATGTTGGAACTTTGGTGACTGGGCACGGTTGGAACTTCAGATTCGTACTGAATTCCGCTGTTTTCTTCAGCCTGAGCCAGACCCGGAAAGCAAGCAATTGCCAGCACAGCAAGCACTGACAGAAGCGCGAAAGCAGGTCGGGCCGAGCTACGGGCACGGGGGTGGCGGGTCCGAGACATGGCGCGCAAGGTTAGAGGAATCATCGGCGCTGATAAGTCCGCTGGCCTTGCTCCTTGGCCTGACGCTGGCCGGAGGTGGCTTCGTCCTGAGCCAGCGCCACATCGCCGGGCTCGCGGTTTGGCTGGTCCTGGTCGTGCTGCTGGCGCTGGGCGCTGCTGGGCGAGCGACGCTCGGCCGCCCTTTCTATTGGGCCACGGGATTGATCGCTGGACTGGCATTTTTCTCAGCACTCTCTTCTCTCTGGTCCGGGTCAATTGAGCTCAGCGTGACCGAAGCAGACCGGGTCCTGGTCTACCTCGGCTTCTTCCTTGCCGCATTCCTAATCGCCCAAACCGACCAGAGGCGCCAACGTTTCGCTGAAGGGATCGGAATTTCGCTGATCGCGATCGCGCTGATCGCGCTCGCGACGCGACTTCTGCCAGATGTCGCCTGGTTCGGACCCGATCCGGGCGGAAACGCCCGCCTCGGGTACCCCCTCGGCTACTGGAATGCGAACGGCTTTGCCTTTGGGGTAGCGGTGGCGATGGCGCTGTGGATGAGCCGGCGCTCCCTCAACGCGGCCCTGCGCTGGCTCGCGGTGGCCTCGCTGCCGGCAGTCATGCTCGCGCTCTACTTCACCTACTCGCGCGGCGGGTTGCTGGCGCTCCTCGTCGCCTGCGGCTGCCTGATCGCCCTCTCCCACGACCGCCTCTGGCTGCTGGCGACTCTGGCGATCGGCGGCCTCGCGGCGATTCCGGCGATCCTCGCGACCCAGTCCCGGCGGGGCCTGGCCGACAACATCGCCGGGCAGGCCGGAGTCGACCAGGGACTGACGGTGCTGCTGATCCTCCTTGCCGGCTGCCTGCTGGCGGTCGGGCTTTACTGGCTCCTGCGCCGACTCGAGCGCAGTGAGCACGCCGCGACCGGGCGGGCGGTGGCGATCTCGCGCAACCCGAGGGTGCTGAAAGCCGTGGCGGCGGGCCTCGCGGTCCTGGCGATTGGAGCCGCGGTCGCCGTTGGCGGTCGCGCCTGGGACCAGTTCACGAGCCCGGACGTGCAGTTCACCAGCTATCCCGAGAGCCACTTCAACGACTTCTCCGGCACCGGCCGCAGCGAAATGTGGCGGGTCGCGATCGACGCCTTCGGCGAAGACCCCGTGGCCGGCCACGGCGCCGGCACCTACCGCTTCTCCTGGGACGAGCTGCGCCACATCGAACTGCGCCTGGTCGACGCCCACTCGCTCTACCTCGAGGCCTTCGCCGAGCTGGGGGTGATCGGCGGCCTGCTGGTGATCGCACTTGTCCTGACGCTGTTATGGGCCGGGTTCTCGGCCTGGCGGGCTGCGTCCGGCGCCCGGCGAGAGCTGAACGCGGTGCTGTTCTCGGCCTGCCTCGCCTTCGCGGTCTGCGCCGGCATCGACTGGTTCTGGGAGATCGCCGCGGTCGGCGCGATCTTCTTCCTCGCCGCCGGCGCCCTGGTTGCTGCCCGCTGCGGGCAGCTGGCGCAGGCCCGAGGGGCGACCGCCGCCGAGGAGCAGGTTGAGGGACGGCGCTTCGGGCTCACCGTGGCCGGCCTGGCGCTGGCCTGGATCGCCGCCCTGGCGCTGATCGGCCCGCTGCTAGTCGAGCAGGAGATCGACTCCAGCAACGCGGCCGCAACCGAAGAAAAGATCGAATCGGCCGTGGACCACGCCGACACCGCCCGCTCGATCGAGCCCTGGGCGGCCAGCCCCTACAAACAACTGGGGCTTCTGGCCGAGTCGCAGAGTGACTTCGCGACCGCCGCCGAGCGCCTCTCGCAGGCGATCGACCGCGAAGAAGGCAACTGGCTGCTGTATTACCTGCGGGCGCGGGTCGAGGCGAAGGGCGACGATGCGGCGGCTGCTCGCGCCGACCTCGCCGAAGCCCGCCGCCTCAACCCCGAGGAAAGCTGCCTGCAGGAAGGGTTCGAAGGGTGCGGATGAGTCACGTGCCGGACACCAAACGGGAGATCCCGGCGGCAGACAAGCCGGCACCGACGCGCAGCCCGCGGCAGCCCGAAGGCCCAGGCGCGATCGAGTCGCGGCGGCGCGGAGCGCTGCTGCGGCGCCTGCTGGCGCTGGGCGACTGGGGGGCGCTGCTCGGCGCGCTTGCCGTCGTCACCGCCTCCACCTCCACCACCGACACCGCCACCTTCTTCTGGGCGGTCCTCTTCAGCCCCTCCTGGGTGCTGGTGGTCAAGCTGCACGGCCTCTACGACAACGACCACCGCCGGATCCGCCACAGCACCCTCGACGAGCTGCCCTCGCTGGTCTCGGCCAGCGTCCTCGGCACCCTCGTGCTTGACGGGCTGCTGGCGATCAGCCCGGTCGGCCCGCTCTCCCCGGCCAGCGCGATCGGGGTCGGCGTCGGCGCCCTGCTCGCCAGCTTCGTCGCCCGCGGCGCGATCCGCTTCCTCTTCCACCTCCTCACCCCGCAGGCGCTTGGCCTGGCGATCGGATCGCCGAGCGCGGTCGACATGATCGCCCGCCGCGTCTCGACCCACCCCGAGACCCGCCTGGCGCTGGTCGGCTATCTCTCGAGCGAGAGCGAGGAGACCTCGAGCGAGCTGCCCCGGCTTGGCTCCCCCGCCGACATCTCGCAGGTGGCGCGCGAGCTGCGGATCGAGCGGGTCGTCGTCACCGAACTGCAGATGGGCGACGTCGGCGCCGAGCACCTGATCGCCGAGTGCAAGGCCGAGGGCCTGGCCCTGACCTTCCTGCCCCAGCACTACGGCCTGCTCGGGCCGGGGATCGAGCTCAACCGCCTGGCCGAGCTGCCGGTCCTCGACTTCCGCTTCAGCGACCCGCCCCGCTCGACCGTGGCGATGAAGCGGGCAATGGACGTCGTCGTCTCGGCCCTGCTGCTGATTCTGCTCTCGCCGCTGCTGCTCGGGGTGGCGCTCTGGATCCTGCTCGACGACGGCCGGCCGGTCCTCTTCCGCCAGCGCCGCGCCGGCAAGGAGGGGGAGCCGTTCACGATGGTCAAGTTCCGGACCATGGTCAACGACGCCGAACAGCGGCTGCCGGAGCTGATCGACATCGAGAGCCTCGACCAGCCCGCCTTCAAGATCCAGGACGACCCCCGGGTGACCCGCAGCGGGCGCTGGCTACGGCGGACCAGCATCGACGAGCTGCCGCAGCTGCTGAACGTCCTTCGGGGGCAGATGTCGCTGGTCGGGCCGCGGCCGGAGGAGGAGAGCGTCGTCGCCCTCTACGACGAGCGCCAGCGCAGCCGCCTGGCGATCAAGCCGGGGATGACCGGGCCGATGCAGGTCTACGGCCGCAGCGACCTGACCTTCGAGGAGCGGCTGGCGATGGAGCGCGACTACCTCGACAACCTCTCGCTGCTGACCGACCTGGAGATTTTGATGCGGACGCCGCGGGCGATGGTGCGCGGCGAAGGCGCCTACTAGCTTCCCGGCGATGTTCGAGCTGGAGGTCGTGATCGTCAGCCATGGTGCCGAAGCGCTGCTGCGGCGCTGCCTGCGCTCGCTCGAAGCGCACCCGGTCGCGGCGGGCGAGATGCGGGTCACCGTGGTCGACAGCGGCAGCCCCGACGCGACGCCCGAGATGGTCGAGCGCGAGTTCCCCTCGGTGCGGCTGCTGCGGCGCGACAACATCGGCTTCTCGGCCGCCAACAACGTCGTCTTGCGCGAGGACGAGGCGCGGGCGGTGCTGCTGCTGAACCCCGACACCGAGGTCTACGCGGGGACCCTCGACGCGGGGCTGGCGCGGCTGCGGTCGGATCCGGAGGTGGGGATGGTCGGGGTGAAGCTGGTGACCGAAAGCGGCGAGCTCGATCACGCCTGCAAGCGCTCCTTCCCCACCCCCCTCAGCGCCCTGGCCCACTTCTCCGGGATCGGCCGCGGCGAGGGCTCGGGCGACGCGCTGAGTCAGTACCGCGCCACCCACCTCGGCGACGACGAGCCGGGCGAGGTCGACGCGGTCAACGGCGCCTTCATGCTCTGCCGCGCCGAGGCGGTGCGCGAGGTCGGCCTGCTCGACGAGGGCTACTGGCTCTATATGGAGGACCTCGACTGGTGCCACCGCTTCTGGGACGCCGGCTGGAAGGTCTTCTACGAGCCGGCCGGGACGGCCCTCCACGTCAAGGGCGGCTCCAGCGCCTCCCGCCGCGCCCCCAAGCAGGAGATCGCCTTCCACCGCGGCATGGGCCGCTTCTACCGCCGCTTCGACGCCCCCCAGAGCAACCCACTGCTGAACGCCGCGGTCTACGCCGGGATCGGGGCGAAGCTCGGCGTCAGCCTGGCGATCACGGCTCTCGGCAACCGCTAGAACGGCAGGGAGTCGGCGATCTCGGCGAGTTTCGGCGCGGTCTTGTCGCGCTCGCTCAACAGGGGGTCGGTGACCTGCCAGTCGATGCCTACCTCCGGGTCGTCCCAGGCGATTCCAGCCTCGGTGGCCGGGTCGTAGTAGCTGGAGACCTGGTAGGCGACGTCGGCTACCTCGGAGAGGACGGCGAAGCCGTGGCCGAAGCCGACCGGGACGAAGAATTGGCGGTGCTTGACGTCGTCAAGCACCTGCGCTTCCCACTGGCCGTAGGTCGGGGAGCCGCGGCGCAGGTCGACGGCGACGTCGAGGATCTCGCCGCGGGCGCAGCGGACCAGCTTCGCCTGCCCCGGCTCGGTCTGAAAGTGGATCCCGCGCAGCGTCCCCTTCGAGCTGCGCGAGTGGTTGTGCTGGACGAACTCGGTCTCGACCCCGAGCTCGCGCCAGGCGTCGCGGCTGTAGGACTCGAGCATGAAGCCGCGCTCGTCGCCGTGGACGACCGGCTCGATCAGGACGACCCCGTCGAGCTTCGTCTCCAGCCGCTGGGCCACCTAGCCGAGCGCCTTCCCGTACTGCTTTTCGTAGTACTCGCGGTACTCGCCGGAGCGGATCGGGCCCCACCAGTCCTCGTTCTCGCGGTACCAGCTCACCGTCTTCTCCAGGCCCTCGGCGAAGTGAATCTGCGCCTCCCAGCCGAGCTGCTCCTTCAGCTTCGCCGAGGAGAGTGAGTAGCGGCGGTCGTGGCCGGGGCGGTCCTTGACGTATTCGATCAGCGACTCGTCGCCGCCGGTCAGCTCGATCACCCGCTTCACCACCTCGATGTTCTCGCACTCGTCGGGGCCGCCGACGTTGTAGGCCTCCCCCGCCTTGCCCTTGGTCAGGACGGTGTGGATGCCGCTGCAGAAGTCCTCGACGAAGAGCCAGTTGCGGACCTGCTTGCCGTCGCCGTAGACCGGCAGCGGATCGCGGTGCAGGGCGTTCAGGGTAATCAGCGGGATCAGCTTCTCCGGGTACTGGCGCGGGCCGTAGTTGTTGGAGCCGCGGACGATCGAGGCGTCGATCCCGTAGGTGTGGAAGTGGGCGGAGACAAGCAGGTCGCCGGCCGCCTTGGTCGCCGAGTAGGGCGAGGAGGGGTCGAGCGGCGAGGTCTCGGTGAAGGAACCGGAGTCGATCGAGCCGTAGACCTCGTCGGTGGAGACCTGCAGGTAGCGCTCCACGCCCAGCTCGCGGGCGGCGTCGAGCAGCGTCCCGGTGCCGATCACGTGGGTGCGGGCGAAGGCATCCTGGTCGTCGATCGAGCGGTCGACGTGGGACTCCGCGGCGAAATTGACCACCGCGTCGACCCCCTGCATCGCCTCGCGGACCACGGCCGGATCCTCGATCGCCCCCTCGATCAGCTGCGTGCCCTCGGGCAGGTTCTCGCGCCGCCCGGCGTAGGTGAGCTTGTCGAGGACGACGACGTCGTGCTCGTCGCCGACCAGCCGCACGTAGGTGGAGCCGATGAAGCCGGCTGCGCCGGTGACCAACAGTTTCATTACGAGTCTGCCTCCGCTTGTCGTTGGGCGAGATAGCCTGCCAGGCCGTCCTGCCAGGTGGGGAGCCGGATCGCGTGTTCGCGCTGGCTGGTCAAGGCCGAGAAGGCGGGACGGGGCGCCGCGGCGCCGAATTCCTCGCTGGTGATCGAGAGGGCCCGGCACTCGACCTTTGCCTGCTCGAAGATCTCGTTGGCGAACTCGTACCAGGAGCACTGCCCGCCCGCCGCCATGTGGTGGATCCCGTACTCGATCCCCTCGATCAGCCGCACGATCCCGTAGGCGAGGTGCCAGGTGTAGGTCGGCGAGGTGATCTGGTCGCGGACCACGGTGACCTCGCTCTGGGTCGCGGCGAGGCGCAGCATCGTGTCGACGAAGTTGCGGCCGCCGAGGCCGTAGAGGCCGGCCGAGCGGACCACGAAGTGGCGCTTGTTCGCGGCGACCACCGCCTCCTCGCCGGCCAGCTTGGTGCGGGCGTAGGCCGAGAGCGGCGCCGGCTGGTCGCTCTCCACATAGGGCGAGCCTTTGGCGCCGTCGAAGACGTAGTCGGTGGAGACGTGGAGGATCCGGGCTTCCACCTCGTCGGCCGCGGCGGCGATGTTGCCGGCGCCGGACGCGTTGACGGCGAAGGCCGCCTCCTCGGCCTCCTCGGCGCCGTCGACGTCGGTCCAGGCGGCGCAGTTAATCACCACGTCGGGGCGCTCGAGGCCGAGCTTGCGGCTCAGCGTGGCGGGGTTGGTGACGTCGAGCTCGGCCCGGCCGTAGCCGACCACGTCGTGGCCGGCGTTGCCGGCGGCGAGCAGAACGTCGCGGCCCAGCATCCCGGCGGCTCCGGTCACGAGCAGCTTCACGTCCGCGCCCCCACTAGACGAGTTTGATCTCGGATTTGTCGCCGACCAGAAGACGGAGGGTCTTCGGCATCCCCTCGCTGCGGGTCAGCTTTACTTCCTTGCCGAGCAGGCTCGCCTCCATCCGGGTCCCGAGGTCCTCGACCACGGACCCGGAGAGGACAATCGAGTTCTCGACTTCCGAGCGGCGGACATGGACGTCGTCGCCGATCGAGGTGTAGGGGCCGATGAAGGCGTCCTCGATGTGGGCGCCAGCGCCGATCACGGCAGGGCCGCGGACGACGGCGCGCTCCAGCCGGGCGCCGGGGCCGATCACGACCCGGCCCTCGATTTTCGAGTCCGCGTCGACCTCGCCCTCGATTTCGGTCACCAGCTCCTCCAGCACCAGCCGGTTGGCCTCCAGCATGTCGGCCAGCTGGCCGGTGTCCTTCCACCAGCCGCGCACGACCTCGGAGCGGACGGCGCGGCCGTCGTCGATCAGCCTGTCGATCGCCTCGGTGATCTCCAGCTCGCCGCGCCAGCTGGGCTCCAGCGAGCGGGCGGCCTCGAAGATCAGGTTGCTGAACAGGTAAACGCCGACCAGGGCGAGGTTCGAGGGCGGGTCCTTCGGCTTCTCGATCAGGCGCACGATGTGGCCGTCGTCGTCGAGCTCGGCGACGCCGTAGGACTGGGGGTCGTCGACCGGGGTGAGGAGGATCAGCGCGTCGGGCTCCCCCTCAGTGAAGGCCTTGACCAGGCCGCGGAGGCCGTCGCGCAGGAGGTTGTCGCCGAGGTACATGACGAAGGGCGAGCCGCCGATGAACTCCTCCGCGGTCAGCACCGCGTGGGCGAGGCCAGCGGGCTTGTCCTGGACGATGTAGGTGATCTCGGCGCCGAACCGGGAGCCGTCGCCGGCGGCCTCGCGGATCTCCTCGCCGGTCTCGGGGGCGATGATGATCCCGATCTCTTTGACGCCCGCGTCGACCAGCGCCTCGATCCCGTAAAAGAGCACGGGCTTGTTGGCGACGGGCACGAGCTGCTTCGCCGAGGTGTGGGTGATGGGACGCAGGCGCGTGCCGGCGCCACCCGAGAGAATCAGTCCCTTAAGGGGCTCCATGCGAGGCTGCAACCCTACTGCGCCGCGAAAAGAGCGTGCGACCAGCCGTTTACATCCCAAACTTCAACGGGGCCGCCCAGCTCGGCAGGACCCTGCGCGGCCTGGCTGCGCAGACCCGGGAGGTCGACGTGGTCGTGGTCGACAACGGCTCCAGCGACGACTCGGTCGAGCTGGCGCGGAGCGAGCTGCCAGAGGCGAAAGTGCTGGAGCTGGGCCAGAACCTCGGTTTCGGGCCGGCCTTGAACCGGGCCGTCGCGGCGCACCCGGCCGACGCGGTGATCCTGCTCAACAACGACGCCGAGCCGGAGCCGCGCTTCGTCGAGGCGCTGATCGACGGCCTCGGCGGCGGTGCCGACTCGGTCGCGGGCGTGCTGCTGCAGGAACGGGCGCCGGAGCTGATCGACTCCGCCGGCGTCGTCGCCGACGTGACCCTGATGGGCTTCGATCACCTGCATGGTGAGCCGGCTGAGACGGCGACGGGCGCCGCCGACCCGCTCGGCCCCACTGGGGGCGCGGCGCTCTATCGGCGCGAGTCCTTCGAGGCGGTCGGCGGCTTCGACGAGCGGATCTTCCTCTACTACGAGGACCTCGATTTGGCGCTGCGGCTGGCGGCGGCGGGCGGGCGCTGCCGGCTGGCCCCGGAGGCGCGGGCGCTGCACGCCTACTCGGCCAGCCTCGGCGCCGCCAGCGCCGCCAAGTACGCGCGCACCGGCTGGAGCCGCGGCTACATGCTGCGCCGCTACGGGGTGATGCGGAACCCGCGCCTGGCGCTGCGGGCGCTGGCCTGCGAGGGCGCGCTCTGCGCCGGGCAGCTGCTCAAGGACCGCACCGCGGCCGGGCTGAAGGGGCGCCTGCGGGGCTGGCGGGAGGGCGCCGAGCTGGAGCCGCGCGAGCTCGCCGGGGCGGAGCTCCTCGACCTCAGCGCCGGCGAGGCCCTCGCCCGGAGGCGCCGCCGGCGCGGATGACCAGGCGCGCCCGCAGGTTGCGCAGCACGCCACCGAGACCTTCGCTGAGCAGCGCCACCTCCCGCGCCAGCTCCTGGTTCTGTGCCTCCAGGCCTGCCCGGTGCCGGGAGACCAGCTCCAGCTCGGCGCGCGTCGCCTCCAGCTCCTCCTGCAGCCGATCGCGTTCGTCGAGCAGGCGCCCGAGACGGCGCGAGGTCGGCATCCCGGCCGGTCGTGGCGCGTCGGCGTAGCCGAGGGTGAGGTTGCGGACCTCGGCTGCCAGCTCGGCGTTGACCCGCAGCAACTCCTCGACCCGCTTGTCCTCGTGCCCACTCACCCCGCCGCCTCCGGCGTCCAGCGCACCCCGTGCACGCGAATCCGCTCGCGCGATTCGTCCCAGCTGCGGTCCTGCAGCTCCATCGCGTAGGAACGCATCAGCGAGCTGCCCAGGACCCGGTAGCGGGCCAGCCGCTCGGGGATAACGGTCCCGTGGACGCCCCGGTCCCGCATCCAGCGATAGAGCTCCCAATCTGAGTGCATCGATCCCTCCGGGTGGTATTCGAAGCCGAGCTCGGTGAAGACCGAACGACGCAGCAGCGCCAGCGTATCCCCGTCCCAGTTCTCGCTGTCGTCGGTCAGCACCGAGTTGCCGAGGGGAGCGAAGCCGGGGTGCAGGTCGGTGTCCTCACCGTCGGGGCCGACCATCCGCAGCCAGCAGGTCGCGTAGCCGAGCTCTGGATTGCGGAGCATGGTCTCCAGGGCCCGCTCGACGAAGTTCGGCTCCAGCAGGTTGTCGGCATCGAGCATGACGACGAACTCGCCACGAGCGAGGCGGACGCCGAGGGTTCGCGCCGGTCCCTCCCCGCGGTTGATCTGAGTGACGACACGCACCCGTGGGTCGGCGGCAAGCGCGTCGAGGACCGAGTCGGCCGGCTCGAAAGAGCCGTCGTTGACGATCAGGACCTCGAGCTCGGCATGGGTCTGGGCCAGGAGCGAGGCCACCGCCTCTCCGACGTACTCGGGGGTCGAGTAGTAGGGGACGATCCCGGTCACCAGCGGCAGTGGGACGGCCGGAGGCGGCGGGGCTGGGCGGCGGGCGTCCAGCAGGTCGTCGTAGGCGTCGAGGATCGCTTCGGAATCGGTCAGTGCCGCCGCGCGGCGGGCAGGCTCGCCGGAGGATCTCACCCGCTCCAGCTCCCCGCGGTCAGCCTCCAGGCGGCGCAGCGCCTCGCCGATCGCCAGGCGCCCGATCCCCGCCGTCAGCCAGCCGCTGACGCCGTCCTCGACCGCCTCGAGCAGGTCGCCGACCGGAGTTGCCAGCACAGGCACCCCGGCCGCCATCGCCTCCAGCGCCCCGATCGCGAGGGTCTCGAGCCGGGAAGGGGCGACCATCAGGTCGACGTCCGCCAGCCGCTCGCGCAGCTCCGCGGTGGCAAGCGGCCCGACGAACTCGATGCGCGGGTCTTCGGCGCTCATCAGCTCGATCGTCTCGCGCACCGAAAGACCCATGCCGGCGGTGAGGGTGTCCGCCCCGACGACGGTCAGGTGCCAGCTCTGCGGCGGCAGGGTCCAGCAGGCTTCAACCAGATCGAGGATGCCGCCGGCCCGATCCAGGTCGCGCAGGTAGAGGAGGCGCAGCGGCTGGTCGGAAGCAACCGGGGCGGGGTTCGCGGGGGCAACCTCGAGGGCGCGGTCGAGCGGCGGCCGGATGCGGGCGTCGGCGGGCAGCTTCAGGTCGGAGTAATAGCGGCGATAGAGATCGAGGCAGTCGCCCCCGGGCCAGAGCAACCGGTCGGCGAGCCGCAGCTGCTCGCGCTCGAGCTGGGCCAGTCGCTGGTTGCCAGGCTGGCGGAGCATCCCGTTCTGGAGGTTGAGCAGCTCGCTGGTCGGTGAGATCCGCACGGCGATCGTCGTCCCGGCCAGCAGCGAGTCGGCACCACGCCGCGCCTGCAGCGAAACGAGGCCATGGGCGCGGAAGCCGGGAACCTCGAGATAGTCGGGGGGAGCGTCGGCATAGAGGCGGCGGATCGTCTCCATCACCGCTGCCGAGTGGCGGTGGTCGGGGCAGGCGAACTTCAATGGAGCCAGCTCCTCCGGCAGCTCGGCGTAGGCCTCGCGGACCTCCGCCATCGATGCCACATCGGGTCGCTCCTCACCCCAGCCGCTGTGGATCAGCGTCACCTCGTGGCGCCGCGACAGCAGCGCCGCCAGGGCGCGCAGCGAATGTGCGGGGGCGCCGGCATCGTTAGGCGCCGGGGCGATCAGACAGACCCTCATCGGTCCGAGCCTCTCACCCCGAGCCAGCGCTGGGCGAGCCGCAGGTCACCCTCGCGGCGCAGCCGCCGGCGCTCGCGCAGCAGGGCGGGCAGCCGGCGCAGGGCCGCGAGCTTGCCCGCCAGGGTCGCCCGCAGCCGCCGCTGGGCGGCCGCCCGCGCCAAGGCCCCGGCCTCGACCGCAGCGATCCGCGGCAGCGCCCGCGCCGGCACGAACTTGACCTGGGTGGCGAGGCGGTTGCGGGCGACGAGCCGCGCGTTCCAGGCGCCTGGGCTGTGAGCCTCGGCCAGCCAGGAGGCGTTGCCGAGGTGCCAGGCGACGGCCTCGGGGACGTAGGCGAAGCGCAAGCCGGCGATTCGTGCCCGGACGTTGAGGTCGACGTCCTCGTAGAAGGCGAAGTAGCTCTCGTCGTAGCCGCCGAGGTCCTCGAACAGCTGGCGCCGCAGCAGACAGGCGGCGCCGCAGACGCCGAAGATCTCCCGGGGAGCGGCGCTGCGGGCATCCTGGGCCTCGCCCGCTCCTTCCTCGAAGGCACGACCGTCGGCGCTGAGCGCCATCCCCCGGCTGTAGAGGCGGGCGGTGGCTGGGTCTCCCCCGTCACCGGGCTCGAGCTGGAGGATGCGTGGCTGCACGCCGCCGAGGCCTACACCGGCGGCGAGCGCGGCCGCCAGCCTTCCGACGCAGCCCGGCTCCAGAACCGTGTCCGCATTCAGCGCCAGCACCGCCGGGGCGCGGGTGCGGGCGGCGCCGAGGTTGACCGCAGCGGCGAAGCCGGTGTTGGTTGGCAGCGAGACGTGGGGGACGCCGCGCTCGCGCAGCAGCTCGACGCTGCCGTCGCTGGAGCCGTTGTCGACAACCATTAGCTCCAGCTCGGCGCCCTGGTCGGCGAGGGAGTCGAGGCAACGGGGCAGCAGCTCGGCCGAGTTCCAGCTCGGGATCACCACCGCCGCGCTCAGCTCGCTCGCCACAGGGTCGCAGCCTAGAGCGCCGATATCGTCCGCCGCCGATGCGGCAAACGATCAGGCGCTGCCTCTTCCTCGCACCGCCGACCGACGGCCGCCGGCTCGGTCGCTGGCAGCTGGCCTTGCTCACCGGTTCGCTGCTGGTCCTCGCCGCGATCCTGCAGCTGCTTCGCCTCGGGGTCGGCAACGCGCTGGAATCGCTCTGGGCCGAGGACGGCTCGATCCTCCTCCAGGGCGCGTTCGAACACGGCGTCCTTGACGCTCTCTTCACTCCCTACGCCGGATACCTGATCCTGGTCCCGCGGCTGATCGGCGAGGTCGGCGCCGCGGTGCCGCTGCGCGACGCCGCCCCGGCGATGGTGATCGCCTCCACCCTGGTCGCTGCGCTCAGCGGGCTCGTCGTCTGGTTCGCCGCCGCCGGCCACATCCGCAACCCCTACCTGCGGGGCGCCCTGGTCGGCCTCACCGTGCTCTCGCCGGTCGCCTCGCTGGAGTCGATCGGCGCCGGTTCCTACGTCCTCTGGTACATGCTCTTCGCCAGCTTCTGGGTGCTGCTGTGGACGCCGCGGACGACCGGCGGCGCGGTGCTCGGCGGCCTCTTCGCTCTCCTCACCGGGCTCAGCACCCCCGGCGTCTGGTTCTTCGCGCCACTGGCGGCTCTGCGGCTGCTGACTGCCCGCGACCGCCGCGACGGGGCGATCCTCGCCGGCTACACGATTGGCGCCGCGGTCCAGGTCCCGGTCCTGGCAAGCAACAGCGAGAACGCGGTCCAGCCGCTGTGGACCAACGACATCTGGACCAGCTACCTGCAGCGGGTGCTTGACGGCGGCGTCTTCGGCGAACGGCTCGGCGGTCTCGGCTGGGAGCAGCTCGGCTGGGCGCTGCTAGCCACCCTGGTGCTGGCCTCGCTCGCCGCTCTGGCCTGGGTCGCCTGGCGCTCCTCCCTCCAGGTCCGCGCCTTCACCGCGCTCGCGGTCGGGACCTCACTGCTGATGTTCGTCGCCTCGGTCTACCAGCGCGCGGTCGGCGCCCAGGTGATGTGGCCGGCCGACACCTACTTCGGCAACGCCGGCCGCTACGCGATCGTCCCGGCGCTGCTGCTGGCGAGCGCCGCTCTGGTCGCGATCGACCGCTGGCCGCGGCCGCTGCCCGGTCCGCGGCGGCTCCCCTGGATCGGCCTTGCCGCGACCGCCCTCGCCGCGGTGGCGATCGTCACCTCCTTCCACGTCGCCGACCCCGCAGTCCGCGGCACGCCGCACTGGTCCGAAGCGATCGACTCGGCGATCGCCACCTGCCGCCGAGAAGGCAACGAGACCGCCCCGGTCAACACCTCGCCGCCGGGCTACGCGCTCTTCGTCAGCTGCCAGACCCTCTCCGACGCCGCTCGCTAGCGGTAGCGTTCCCTCGCCATGGGCGCGCCCCCGGCCATCCAAGTCGAAGATCTGCGCAAGAGCTTCCAGATCCCGACCAACCGCGTCGACTCGCTCAAAGAGCGGGTCGTCCACCCCTTCTCCGGGCGCGACTTCCGCGACCTGCGGGCCCTGCGCGGGATCTCCTTCGAGATCCAGCAGGGAGAGTTCTTCGGCATCGTCGGCCGCAACGGCTCCGGTAAGAGCACCCTGCTGAAGCTGCTGGCGAGCATCTACCGGGCCGACGCCGGGAGGATCCGGATCGCCGGACGGCTGGCCCCCTTCATCGAGCTCGGGGTCGGCTTCAACCCGGACCTAACGGCGCGCGAAAACGTGGTCCTCAACGGGGTGATGATGGGGCTGACCCCGCGTGAGATGCGGCGGCGCCTGGGCGCGATCGTCGAGTTCGCCGAGCTCGAGGAATTCATCGACCTGAAGCTGAAGAATTACTCCTCGGGGATGCTGGTGCGGCTCGCCTTCGCGGTGATGATGGAGGCCGACGCCGACGTGCTGCTGATCGACGAGGTGCTGGCGGTCGGCGACGCCGCCTTCCAGCAGAAGTGCGCCGACGCCTTCCATGAGATGAAAGCCGAAGGCAAGACGATCGTCCTCGTCACCCACGAGATGGAGTCGGTCGAGAACTACTGCCACCGGGCGATGCTGATCGCCGACGGCGAGATCCAGCGCCTCGGCGACCCCGGCGAGATCGGCCGCGAGTATCTGCGGCTCAACTTCGAAGGCGCCGCCTCCGGCGAGAGCGCGACCGAGGGCGAGGAGGTGCGGCTCCTCGCGGCGCACCTGGAGGGCGCCGGGGGCGAGTCGACCGCCAACCTCGAGCACGGCGAGGAGATCCGGCTGCGTCTGGAGCTGGAGGTCAAACGGGACCTGCCGGGCATCGATGTCGGCTTCCTCCTGGTCAACGCCGACGGGCTCGGCGTCTTCAACTTCGGCATACCCGTCGGCGAGCGCGAGGAGGCGCGGGAGCTGCACGCGGGCCAGCGGGTCGTCGTCACCGCCGCGGTCGACAACAAGCTGGCCGCCGGGCGCTACTTCGTCCACTGCGGGATCAACCGCGCCTATGAAGGTGGGATCGCGCTCTACGTGCCAAAAGCGATCGACTTCGTCGTCTTCGGCGGTCCCCAGACCCGCGGTGTCATCTATCCGGAGCTGACGATCGACGCGGCGATCGAGGGCGGCAACCGATGAGCTCCCGAGCCCCCGCCCCGCTGCGCGAGGTGCGCGGCCCCTCCGCCCTCGGCGGCGGCTCGCGCCGCTTCTTCGACTTGCTCTGGCTGATGTCGGTGACCGAGTTCAAGCGGGTCTACTTCGGCACCGTGTTCGGCTACCTCTGGTCGCTGGTTCGGCCACTGGCTCTCTTCGGCGTCCTCCTCTTCGTCTTCACCCAGGTCTTCAAAATCGGCAGCGATACCGCCGACCACTACCCGGTGCTGCTGCTGATGGGGATCGTGATGTTCACCTTCTTCCAGGAATCGACCACCGAGGGGGTGACCTCGGTCGTCTCCCAGGAGGCGGTGGTCCGCAAGACCCAGTTCCCGCGCCTGGTGATCCCGCTCTCGACGGTCGTCACCGGCGCCTTCAACTTCGGCCTCAACCTCGTCGTGGTCCTCGGCTTCGTCCTCGCCTTCGGCGTCACCCCGGCCTGGACCTGGCTGCTCTTCCCCTTCGTCGTCGTCGCGCTCTTCGTCCTCACCTCAGCGGTCAGCATGCTGCTCTCGGTCCTCTACGTCCGCTTCCGCGACGTGGCAATCATCTGGATGGTCTTCGCCCAGGCGCTCTTCTACGCGACCCCGGTCCTCTATCCGGTCGAAGCCTTCAAAAACGAAACCTACGAACACCTGCTGATGATCAACCCGCTGGCGGTGATCTTCCAGCAGGCCCGGGTCTGGGTGCTGGAACCAAATGCCCCGACGGCGGTCGAAGCTGCGGGCGGCTGGCTAGGCCTGCTGCCGGCGGCGGCGATCTTCCTCGGCGTCTGCGCGCTGGGCGCCTGGACCTTCAGCCGCGAGGCACCCCGGATCGCCGAGGACCTCTAGTTGCGGCTCAGCCGGGAGCGGGCGGCGATGCTCGGGGTGTGGGTGGCGGCAGCGATCGCCTGCCTGCTCGGCGTCCTCGACCCGCCCCAGGCGAACCCCACCCCCGGCGTCGGCCGCGAGCTGCTGGACCTAGTTCGCGCCTTCACCACCACCGCCCTCGCCATCGCGCTCCTGCTCGGGCCGGGACTCCTCTGGCGGACGAGGGGTCGAACCCTGCGGTTGGCCTTCATGCCCCTGCCGGGCCTGGCACTGCTGATCCTCGCCGCCGGCCTGGCCTGGATCGCAGCCCCCGGCATCGATCCCACACTCGTCTGCTTCGTAGTCCTGGCACCGATCCTGGTCCTGATGCCGGTCGCGCTCCTCCGTCACGGCCCCGGCGACCTGCTCGACCGCGAGGAGCAGAGAGTGCTGCTGTTCGTCTCCCTCGCCCTGGGGTTGGCGATCGGCCGATCGCTCTGGTCGCTGGGCCCTGAGGGGGAGCTGTTCGAAGGGACGATCTCCCACACGATCGTGCCCGAGGGGCGGCCTGACAGCCGGATTCCCTTCCTGATCCCCGAGCTCGTCAACACCGGCGGCCAGCCCTACGGGTCTGGCGCAACCGAACTGTTTGCCCCCTACAACTTCTCCAGCCGCGGGCCGCTGCCCGGCCTGGCGAGCACGCCGATCGTGCTGATGAGCGGGGCCAGCCCCGAACTGGCGGCGCCGGAACAGCCCTGGCAGCCCTTCGACCCCCAGGGGTTCATGGCCTTCCGGCTGGCGATGGTGACCTTCAGCTGCACCGTCCTGCTCTCCCTCTGGGAGCTGGTCCGCCAGCTCGGCGGCAGGCGCGCGGCACGACTGGCGGTGCTGCTGGGGATCGGCACCCCGTTCATCTTCGCCGACCTCTGGTTCACCTGGCCGAAACTGCTGGCCGCCTCCTTCGTCCTGCTCGGAGCGATTCTGCTGTTCGAGCGAAGACCGCTGCTCAGCGGCGTCTCGGTCGGCATCGGCTACCTGATGCATCCCAGTGCTCTGATCGGGTTGGCAGCTCTCCTCCCCCTCGCCCTCTGGCCGCTGAAGGGGGCGAACTGGCGCCGGCCGCGCCTGTTGCCGGCGGCACTGGTCGTCCTCGGCGCCGGGGCCTTCCTCCTCTTCTGGAGGCTGATCAACGGCGACCACTACCTGCAGGAAGGGTTCTTCGAATACGTCTACGCCGCCTACCCCAACTGGCACCCCTCGCCCGGCGACTGGCTCTACTTCCGGGCGAACTCGGTGGCCGACACCTACGTGCCGCTCTACCTGCCGGTCTTCCAGGGAGACGACATCTCGATCAACATGGTCGGCGGCGGCTCCCCCGCAGTCGTCCACTACTTCTTCCAGTACTGGACCAGCCTCCCGTTCGCCTTCGCGATCGTCTTCCTGCCGATGCTGTTGTCGAGCCTGTGGAAGGCGTTCCGTCGCTGGACCTGGCCGGTGACGGCGGCGATCCTGATTCCGGCCGCTGCCTTCACCGTCTACTGGGGCGCGTCCCGCAGCGGCATGCTGCGGGAGGGGATGCAGTCCTGGGTGCTGGCGGTGCTGGCCGTGGTCGCCCTGCAGCAGGCCGCCGCCGGCTTTCCCTGGCTGCGCTCGCAGCTCTGCCGGGCGATCCTCTCGCTGCGCGGGCTCGAGGTCCTCGCCCTCGCCGTCGGCGCCACCGTCGGCACCCGCGGCCTGTCAGGCGCGGTGGGCGACTTCGCGCTGGTCGACGGCGTCGCGATCGCCACCGTCGTCGCCTGCTCGCTGGCGATCGTCGCCCTGGTCTGGGTCGAAACCGGCCGCCTCGGGCGCGCCGGGCGCTGAGAAGGCGACGAAGCCGAACCCGCCCAGGAAGAGGGCGGCCAGCAGTGCCGCGCCAATCGAGAAGGAGGTCTGCACCGGTGCCGGCGGGGGTTCGAGGTAGGGCACGTAAAGCGCCAGCATCACCATCGCCGCCAGCGCCGCGTAGTAGATCGCGAAGCGGGGGAAGACCGCGCGCAGGCCGGCAACACAGCCGGCGAAGGCGAGGATCGGCAGCATGTAGCTGCAGACGTGCAGCACCGTCCGCGAGGCGAGGTCGCCGAAGGCCAGCAGCCCCCAGCCGAGCAGGCCGATGCCGACGACCGTGAAGCAGGTGAGCGCGAAGGACCAGTCCTCGGGGCTGCCGCGGGCCCGGCGCCGCGCCGCGAGCATCGCCAAGGGGGCGAGCAGCATCAGGCCCAGGGCCGGGAAGAAGTTGAAGAAGAAGATCAGCCGCACCTCGCGGACCGTGCCCTCAAGATCGCCGGAGCCGAGGTCGTCGTCGGCGCGCTGGACCGCTTCCCAGGCCGGGCCGCCGCCGACCATCGTGACGAAGTTCTCGGCCTTGTTGTGGATCGCGCCGCCGACCCCGACCTCGCGATAGGAGTCGACGATCGTCTCGACCGTGCCGCGTTCGTCGATTTCCGGCACTCCCGCCAGCGACCACTTCAGCAGCCGGTTGCCCGGCGGCTCGCCCCACTTCTGGTAGGCCGACCAGGGGGCGATAACCACGATCCCGACCAGGGCCGCGATCCCTACCCAGCGCCAGCTCGGCATCCCGCGCCAGGCGGCCACGATCGCGAGGGGGATCACTCCGAAGACGCTGGAGCCGTGGCCCATCAACGCCACCCCGAGCAGAGCGCCGATCAAGACAGCGGCCCAGCTGCTGCGGCGCAGCTCCTTCCAAAGCGGGGTGACGGTCAGCGCCGCGGCAGCCAGCAGCATCGCCGCCGGCAGCAGCTTTGGCCAGACGAAGAAGCCGTTGAGTAGAGCGAGATCGCTGAGCAGGACGGTGCCCATCACCAGCCCTCGCGTCACCCGCCGGACCCGCGCCGCCAGCAGCAGCACCCAGAGGCCGACGATCCACAGCTGCTGCAGGACCACCGCCCCCACCTGGTAGTTCGCTTCCTCGTCGAAGACTTCGAACGGTTTCTGGGCAAGCAGGTAGCCGACCTGCAGCGGCGGCCGGTCGCTGGCCAGCCAGTCGGGCGGGAAGAGCGGGTGGCCGCTGTGGCCGAATTCGTAAAAGTATTCGACCAGGTAGGCGGGCAGCAGGTTGTCGGCCGGAAGCGGCCCGGAGAACCGCGCCGCGGCGACTTTGATCGAGTCGTCGGAGCCGCCGTAGAGGAAGCCTAAGAAGAGCAGGAAGGCGCTGCCAAGCGCCCACAGCCCCAGCGGGGTCGCCAGCTGCCGCAGCAGCCCCCGCTCGATGTGGCCGCCGTGCAGGCAGCCGAAGACCAGAGCGATCGAGCCGAAGAGTGTCAAATAGGAGACCGTTTCTCCCAGCGTGCGATCGCCGTAATAGGCCCAGAAGGCGATCAGCGCGAGGACCCCGGTCGCCGCCATCCCGATCGCCAGCAGGACTGGGACGCTGCGCACTCCAAGCCGGGCGGCGAGCAGCGCCGCAGCAACCCCCGGCAGGGCCGTCAGGGTGAGGTGCAGGAGCAGGGCGAGGAATGGCTCGGGATTGGTCATGCGGTCGGCAAGCCTGTCAAACCCGCTACCCGTGATGCCCTCCGTGGTACCGTCGCCGCCCTTGCGACCCGCTGACAGGTGGAAAATCGGCTTCGGCTGGCGGGAGCTGGCCTGCGTATCGGCGCTGCTCACCGCCTTCGCCTTCGTGGTTTTCGGCTATTACGCCTTCCACGGCGGCTTCATCGCCGACGACTGGGTCAACGCCGACCGTTACTACTTCCATCCCGATCCGGGCTTCTGGGGAGCAGTCGACAACTACCAGACTCCGAGCCGCCCACTCGCCGGCATCTACGTGACGCTCACCTACGCGGTGCTGGGGACGCACTTCGACCTGCACCTGCTGCTGGCGCTGTTCCTCGCCGCCTTCCTCTCGATCGCCTACTTCACCTTCCTGCGGACGCTGGGGCTGGGGCTGCCGTGGGCCCTTGCCGCAGCGGCGATCCTGCTCGTCTTCCCCTCCTCCGACTCGACCCGCCTGTGGAGCACGGGCAGCCAGATCAATCTCTTCATCGGCCTCTATCTGGTGGCGATGGTCATAGCCATCGCCGGGCGCCGGCGCTTCGGCCCGGCACCGAGCCTTGCCGCCGTGCTGACGCAGATTGTGGCATCGGCGATCGCACTGGTGGCCGTCGGCGGTTACGAGATCGTCGCCCCTGCGGTCTTTCTCTCCTTCGTCCTCTATCGCTGGGTAGGCGGGTGCGGCGGCACCCTCTGGCGCTGGCTTCTCGACGTCATCCCAACCGTGCTGCTGCTGCTGCTCTACACGCGCAAGTTCGGGGAAACCCCCGCAGGCGGTGCCCAGCTCCTGGACAACGTGCACATCGTCTTCGACGGAGCCGCGGCCGTACTCGCCTACTCGCTGTACCCGACGCGAATCCTCAGCACCCCCTGGCCCCTGGTCGCCCTGGTGGCCGGGGTTCTGCTGGTCACCCAGCTCGTCCGCCAGCTGGCGCCGCCATCCCCGGACCGTGACGCAATCGCCCGCTGGAGCATCCCGATCCTCCTGGCAGTGGCCGGGATCGCGATCGGCTACGCAATGATCGTCCCGGTCGGGGACCGCTACATGCTCTATGTGCCCGGCGTCCTCAACCGGACCAACTGCTTTGCCGGACTTGGGTTCAGCGCCCTGATGGTCTTTCTGGCGGCGACCGTTGGGTCGATCGTCGCCGCTTCCCTGCCTCGAATCTCGGCCAAGACCAGAGCACAGGCCAGAGCGGGCATTACCGCAGCACTGATCCTCGGCGTGATCGGCGTCTACACGGTGCGGATCACCCAGGACGCGGACCGCTGGATCCAGGCCAGCGAGATCCAGGGCGAAATCCTCGATCAGACGCAGGAACTGGTCCCCTCACCTCCGCCCGACGCGACGATCTTCACCGCCCCCTATCCCGCAAACGCGGCACCTGGAGTGCCGGCCTTCGGCGGCGGTGGCAACAACGACGAGGTCGGCGCTTTCAAGGTCACCTACGACAGCGAAGAAATGCGTGCCTTCCCGGTAATCATGGAGGTCGGGTTGACCTGCGGCGCCGACGAAATCTCGCAGATCAACGCCGGCAACAGCGAAACCGAATACGGCAAGGCAATCCTGGTGGACCTCCGCACCCGCACCGTCTACAGGCCGAAGAACCAGCGCCAGTGCATCGCGGCCAGGAAAGCGATCGAACCCTTCGGATTGGTAAACCTGCGACTCGACTGGTGAGTGCCTAAGCCCGCTCGGCGAGCGCAGCCGGCTGCGAGACGGCGGCTTCGGGTTCCGAAGCCGGCTCGCGCAGGAGCCGCACCATGATCCAGGTCGCATCCACCGCGGCGATCAGCAGAGCGATGTTGCGAATCGCCATGTTCGCCGGCGCGAGGTAGATGCCGGTGGTGAGCAGGACCGCTCCCATGGCGATCCAGGCTGGCCGCTCGAGGTTGGTGCGCTCGGATCCAAGCACCACGGCAGCCATGCCGATCACCCAGAGCATGAACTGAGGACTGAGCACGCGGCTGACGACGATCTGCAGCAACACGATGGTGAAGACGATGTCGCGGCTGACGGCGGCGTCGGCGAGGTCGACCCGGCCCCGCCGAATGGCCCGCTCCCGCATCACCCACCAAGCGGCGGAGGCGAGGAGGACAAGCAGGCCCAGCCATTTCAGCGCCACGGCGACCGCTTCCGCGATGTGACCGCCGAACTCCGCGGTGCCACTGCTGAGCACGATTTCCGGTTCGCGACCGGTGGCGCTCCACTGCAGATACCAGGGGATCCCCGCCACCGCCTCCTTCTGCAAACCGCGGACGTCCTGGTTGGAGAAGAACCCGGACTGATCGCCGAAGAAGATCGCAGCGGAGGCAAACGTCAGGGCCAGGACCGCGATCGCCGTTACCGTGGAGCGGATCAGTCGTCGCCGGTCCCACTCGCCGAACAGGGTGACGACGGGCCAGATCTTCAGTGCGGTGCCGGCACCCACAAAGGCCCCGAACCAGCTGACGCGCCGATGGATGACGACCAGCGCGGCCATCGTCAGCACGGTGGGCGCAAGGTCGAAGCGGGTGAGCGGATTGGCCTGCAGGAGCGGCACCGCGAGCAGCCACACCCAAACCCCGGCTGAGCGCCCACTGCGGCGCGCCAGCAGCGACATCACGACCAGGCCGGCAAAGTCGACGGCCAGCATCAGGACGACGAACGAAGGCTGGTAGGCGGCGCCAAAGAGCGACCCAAGGCGCGGCACAAGCAGAAAGAAGGCAGCGCCCGGCGGGTACTGCCAGGAGGCTTCGTCCGGCATCTGGTGATGGATGGCGAGCGTGTCGGACCAGTTCTTGTAGAACTCGACATCCTGGTAATTGACGCCGAGATCGCTCCAGAAGCCGACCTGGACCAGCATCAAGGCGCGGGTTGCGATCCAGACCCCGACCCAGATCGGGATGTTGCGATTGAAGTTCGAGAGCATCGGCGGCGCGCCAGCTTCGCATAATCGCCGCGAGTAGACTCGCCGCCGATGGCAGAGGGCCCTGACCGCGAGCGCCTGCTGCGCGAAATAGAGGAGCGCGACGCCGAGATCGAGCGCTTGCGCGGGCTGCTGGTCGCCAAGGACGTCGAGATCGGCGAGGAACGGGGGCGGCGGCTGGAGTTGGAAAGCTACGCGCTGCGGTTGATCGCTTATGCGCGGCTGGCCAAGCTGGCGGTGACCCGGCCCGGGGAGCTGCGGCGGCGGGTGCGCGAGCACCGGGGCGGCAAGCGTGGCTGATGCGCCCCGCTTCTCGGTAATAACGCCGGTCTACGACACCCCGGCCGACGTCTTCTGGGCGATGGTCGGCTCGATTCGCCGGCAGAGCTTCGGCGACTGGGAGCTGTGCCTGGTCGACGACTGCTCCCCCGCCCCCCACGTGGCGGCGCTGCTCGACCAGGTGGAAGGGCTGGACCCGCGGATCCGGGTCGCCCGCCGGTCCGAGAACGGCGGCATCGTCGCCGCCTCCAACGACGCCCTGGCGATGGCCCGAGGCGAGTTCGTCGCCCTCGTCGACCACGACGACGAGCTCCACCCCGACGCGCTGCGGCTGGTCGACCGGGCGCTGCGGGCCGAACCGGAAGCCGACTACGCCTACACCGACGAGGACAAGATCGACCGCGCCGGCCGCCACTCGGGCCCCTTCTTCAAGTCCGACTGGTCGCCGGAGCGGATGCGGACCCAGATGTTCTCCTGCCACCTCAGCGTCTTCCGCCGCACCCTGGTCGAGGAGGTCGGCGGCTTCGACCCCGCCTTCGAGGGCTCCCAGGACTGGGACCTGGTCCTCAAGGCAACCGAGCGGGCACGCGCCGTCGTCCACGTCCCCCGCGTCCTTTACCACTGGCGGATGCTGGAGGGCTCGACCGCGGGCTCCGACGAGTCAGCCAAGCCGTGGGCCTTCGAAGCCGGCACCCGGGCGGTCCAGGCCCACCTCGACCGGATCGGGATGCCCGCCCGCTGCACCCACGATCCCGACGACCGCGGCGTCTACCACCTCAACCCCGAGCTCAACGACGAACCGCTGGTCAGCATCGTCATCCCCACCGCCGGTCAGCGGCGCGAGGTCCGCTACGAGGAGGTGGTGCTGATCAGCCACTCCCTGCGCAGCATCGTCGAGACCTCGACGTACGAGAATTACGAGCTGATCGTCGTCGTCGACACCCCGGCCGAGGAGGCGCTGCTGGAGGAGCTGCGGGAGATCGGCGGCGAGCGGCTGCGGCTGGTCGACTACGACAAACCGTTCAGCTACTCGGACAAGGTCAACGTCGGCGCCGCCGCCGCCCGCGGCGAGCACCTGCTGCTGCTGAACGACGACATCGAGGTGGCGACCCCGAACTGGATCGAGCGGATGGTGATGTACTCGGGGCTGGAGGACGTCGGCGCGGTCGGCGGCAAACTGCTGCTTCAGGACGGTCGGCTGCAGCACGTCGGCGTCCGCTTCGAGAACGGTCTGCCCGGGCACCACTACTGGGGCTTCCGCGGCGACTTCCGCGGCTACGCCAACCTGGTCCGCATCGCCGGCAACTGCCTCGCGGTCACCGCCGCCTGCCTGATGACCCGGCGCGAGCTGTTCGCGCAGCTCGGCGGCCTCAGCGAGGAATTCCCCGTCAACTACAACGACATCGACTACTGCCTGCGGCTGCGGCAGCTCGGCAAGCGGATCGTCTACGACCCCGACCTGGAGATGTTCCACTTCGAGTCCTCGAGTCGTTCCTCGGACGTGGCTGAGTGGGAGAAGCGGCTGTTCCGCGAAATGTGGCTACCGTTCACCGACCCCGACCCCTACTCGAATCCCCAATTGCGCCACGAGCTGCCGCGGCCCAGCTCCAAATTCAGCTGGATGCCTCGCCGGCCGCAACTCCGGCGCCGTCGCCCGAAAGGACAACCTGCCTGACGTGAACTACGAGCGCCTTTACAGCTTCCGCTTCCGCGACATCGACCAGGACGGCCGGATCGCTGTCTGGCAGCAGATCAGTCCCCACGTCCACGGCCTGATGGGCAGCCCGCAGAAGGTCCTCGACCCGGCCGCCGGCCGGGGCGAGTTCATCGGCGCGATCCCGGCCAAAGAGACCTGGGCGGTCGACGCGGTCAGCTACGACGAGGCCGCCCACAAGCCCGACACCAAGGTGATCACGGCGATGATCATGGACGCCGAGCTGCCGGCCGGCCACTTCGACGGGGTCTTCGTCTCCAACTTCCTCGAGCACCTCTACGACCAAGAGGCGATCGCCGCCTTCCTGGAAAAGATGAACGCCTCGATGGAGAGCGGCGGCCGGATCGCGATCATGGGCCCCAACTACCGCTACTGCTCCGACGAGTACTGGGACTGCGCCGACCACTACGTCGCCCTCACCCACGTGGCGATCGAAGAGCACCTCTACGCCGCCGGCTTCGAGATCGAGCGGGTGATCCCCCGCTACCTGCCCTACTCCTTCCGCGGCATCCTGCCGCCCTCGCCGGCGCTGACCCGCCTCTATCTGAAGACGCCGCTCGCCTGGCGGCTCCTCGGCAAGCAGTTCCTGGTGATCGGGCGCAAGTAGTGCCGGGCCGGATCCTCGTCATCGGCTGCGGCTTCATCGGGTCCAATATCGTCGAGCAGCTGGCCGCTGATGGCCGGCCACCGGCGGTGCTGACCCGCTCCGAGCCGCGCCCGGGCGAAGTGGCGGCGAGGATCCCGACCGGCGACCTGATCGTCGGCGACGCCACCGATCCGGAGACCGTTGACCGAGCCCTGGAGGGCGTCGAGCACGTGATCTTCAGCGCCGGGGGCCTGCTGCCCGCCGCCTCCGAGGAGGACCCCGAGGAGGACGAGCGGCTGACCCTGGGGCCGGTGCGGATGGTGTTGGAGCGGCTGCGGGAGCGCCCCGGCGTCGGGCTCACCTACCTCTCCTCTGGCGGCACCGTCTATGGCGAGCCCGCGAGGACTCCGGTCCCCGAGGACGCCCCGACGGAACCGGTGGGGGCCTACGGGCAGCTCCACCTCCGCTGCGAGACCGAAGTCCTGGCGGCGAGCCGCGAGCACGGGCTGCCGGCCCGGATCCTGCGCTGCGCGACTGTCTACGGCGAGCACCAGCGCCCGGACCGCGGCCAGGGCGCCGTCGTCACCTTCCTGCACCGGATCGAGCACGGCGAGCCGATCGACCTCTACGGCGGCGGCGCCAGCGTCCGCGACTACGTCTACGTCGGCGACGTCGCCCGGGCGGCGATCGCCCTGATCGGGGCAGGCGGACCGGCGGTGGTCAATGTCGGCAGCGGCACCGGCACCTCACTGCTGGAGCTGCTGCAGGCGGTCGAGCGTGAGCTCGGCCGCAAGGCGGAGGTCCGCCCGCACGAGCCGCGCGGTTTCGAAGTGCGCCAAATCGTTCTCGACACGACGTTGTTGCATCAAACCGTGGAGCTCGAGATCACCGACCTCGCCGTCGGCATCGCCCGCACCCACCGCTGGCTGATGGAGCGGCCGGAGGAGTCTTGAGCGAGGGTCCGGAAAGGTTCGGCAGCCTGCGCTGGCGGCTGCGCGGGACGCGCGCCCTCTGGCGGCGGGGGGCGACCCCCGAGGACATCGCCTCCGCGGTTCCCGCGGGCCCGATGCGAACTGAGCCGCTGGGGCAGCTCGACGGCCCCGAGACCGGCGACTGGATCGAGGGCAGCGCGATCTCGGTGCGCGGCTGGCTCTTCTTCCCGCGGGCGGCGACGGCGCGGATCGAGGTCTTCCTCGGCGGCCACTCGCTCGGCCTGGCCCGGGTCGGCGCCCCCCGGCTCGACGTCGCCGAAGTTTGGGAAGGTCCGCGTGCCGCCTCCGGCTTCGAACTGGACGCCGAGCTCGGCGAGTGGGGCGGCGAGGAGGGCGAGCAAGACCTCCTGGTGGTTGCCACCAGCGTCGCCGGGGAGAAGTTCGAGCTGGAGCCGGTGCGGGTCAAGGTCGGCTCGCGCCCCGAGCAACAGGAGGAGCTGCCGCCCCCGGCGGCGCGCACCCCGGCGCCGGCGCCCGGCCGCCGGCTGCACGTGCTGGTGATCACCCACCAGCTAACCCTCGGCGGCGCCCAGCTCTACCTGATGGACCTGCTGCGGGAGCTGGTCCGGACCGAGGCCGCGAGCTTCACCCTGGTCAGCTCGATCGACGGACCGCTGCGGGCCGACGTCGAAGCGCTCGGCATCCCGGTCCACATCACCAGCCTCGCGCCCTACGACGACCTCAGCTCCCACATCGGCCGGGTCGACGAGCTGGCCGCCTGGTCGGAGACCCGTGGCGTCGACGCCGTCCTCGTCAACACCGCCACCGCCTGGACGATCCCCGGCGCCGAGGCGGCCACCGCGGCCGGGGTCCCGGTCGTCTGGGCGATCCACGAGAGCTTTCCGCTCAGCGTGCTGCTGCGCGACTTCGCCCCCGAGGTGCGCAAGCGGGCCGAGCGGACGCTGGCAGGCGCCTCGTCCCTGGTCTTCGAGGCCGAGGCGACCAAGCGGCTCTACGAACCGGTGGCCGGCGCCGAGCGCTGCGTGATGCACCCCTACGGTCTGGACCTGGCCCCGATCGATGCCCACCGGGCGGAGTTCGACGGCGCGGCCGCCAGGCGCGAGGCCGGCATCCCGGCCGGCGCCGATCTCGTCGCCTGCGTCGGGACGGTCGAGCCGCGCAAGGCGCAGGCGATGCTGGCGCAGGCCTTCGACATGATCGCCTCCCGTCACCCCGAGGTGTGGGTGGCTTTCGTCGGCGGCCGGGACGACGACAACACCGCGGCGCTCGAGCGCTACATCGCGAGTTCGCCCTACGGAGAGCGGATGCGGGTGATCCCGGTCACCCCCGACGTCGAAGCCTGGTACGGGATGGCCGACCTCCTCGTCTGCGCCTCCGACATCGAGTCGCTACCGCGCACGGTCCTGGAGGCGATGGCCTGGGAGACGCCGGTGCTGGGGACCCGGGTCTTCGGCCTGCCGGAGCTGATAACCGACGGTGAGACGGGCTGGCTCTGCGAGCCGCGCGACCTCCACGCTCTCGCCGAGGGGCTGGATAGGGTGCTGAACCTGCCGCCGGAGGAGCGCCGCCGGGTTGGCGCCGCCGGCCGACCGTTGGTCGCCGAGCGCCACTCGCTTGAGCGCTACGGAGCCGAGATCACCGGCCTGCTGGAGCGGGCGGTGGCCGGGAAGACCAAATGAGAGAACGCATCCGCAACCTCACCCCCTCCTGGCGCTGGGCGCTGATCGTCGCCCTCGGCTGCCTGGCGATGATCGCGATCAACGTCTGGTGGGTCGCCACCTACCGCCACGGCTACCCGATGGACGTCGACGAGAACGGCTACACGATGATCGGCGTGATCGACTGGCTCGGCTTCGAAAGTGGCGGCATCAGCGGCTGGTGGGAAGCGTTCCAGAACCAAACCCCGAACGCGCCGCTGCTGCCGGCTCTGACCTCGATCGTCCTCATCTTCAAGCCGGGCGTGCTGGAGGGCTTTGGCGTCCTGATCGGCTTCGCGGCGCTGCTGACGCTGGCCACCTACGGGATCGGCGAGCGCCTTGCCGGGCCGCGGCTCGGGGCGCTGGCGGCGCTGGCGGTCGGCACCAGCCAGGGGGTCTTCGTTTTCACCCGCGAGTACATCTTCGCCCTCCCCACCGCTGCCTTCCTCGCCTGCTCGGTCTACGCGCTAATCCGCAGCGAAGGGATGCGGCGGCGGCGATGGGCGATCGCCTGCGGCGTCGCGATCGCCCTGATGCTGCTTTCGCGGACGATGGCCGTGGCCTTCGTGCCGGGGGTGGCCGTCGCGGCCCTGCTGGGGATCGCCGTCAACTATCGCGACGAGCTCGCTCAACGGCTGTTGAACGTCGGCCTCGCCGTCCTCGCGACCGTCGTCGTGGGGTCGATCTGGTACTGGCAGAACTTCGGCCCGGTCTACGACTACCTGACCGAATTCGGCTACGGCCAGCAGGCCCAGAACTACGGCGCGGAAGCGTCCTTCATCTCCTGGGCCCGGTTCAAATCGGTCGCCGAGAAGATCATCCAGGGGGATCTGCTTGTGCCGATGTCCTACCTGGTGGTGATCGGGTTGGTCGCCCTGGCGGTGGCTGGGATTCAGAGCCTGCGCCAAGCGGAGGACCGCCGGGCCGAGGCGCTGCGGATCCTCGGCAGCGGTCCGATGGCGCTGTTCATCGTCGCCGCGGCCGGCTTCGGGGCGCTGATGAGCTCGCAGAACGGTGGCAACGGCTTCACCTTCCCGGTCGCGGTCCTGCTGCCGACTCTGGCGGTGGTGGCGCTGCGGCGCTACCGCAAGGCGATCATCCCGGCCACCGTCGCCGTGGTCGCGGTCGCGACGATCAACCTGCTCGCCAACTCGAACATCTCCGACAGCATCTCCAAGCCCCGCCTGGTCGAGGTCCCGACCTTCGGCGAACTGCGCTGGATCAGCGGCGAACCGAACGCGGTCGGCAACGTCCGCCAGCAGGCGGAGGGGCCGCCGACCCGCTTCATCGCCGAGGACGAAGGCTACGTCGCGGTCGACGTCGAGATGGCGAAAACGCTGCTCGAAGAAATCGCCCCGGAAGGCGTTCCCCGGCTCACCGCCTTTGCCTCACGCAACCGGGTGGTCAGCACCAACAGCATCGGCCTCGCCGGCACCGTCAACTTCCGCGAAGGCATCCCCTTCACCCAGATCCTCGCCGAACCCGACACCGTCGCCCACTACGAAGAACAGATCACCGGACCGGAACTGGGGCGGCCGACCGCGGTCGTCACCACCAGCACCGAAGCGGGCGATTTCGAACCTCTGGTCACCCAGGCCAAGGTCGAGACCGCGCTGAAGAACCTCGATTTCCACCTCGCCCGCAAGGTGGCGATGCCCGACGGGCGCCGGCTGCGGATCTGGGTCTGGGACGGGAAGAACCCTAGGGTCGGCCCGCTTCCGGCCGAACGTAAGGCGTACGGCCTGCCTGCGAGGCAGTCCTCCTAGTAGCTAGGGCTTGCTGACCTGGTAGTCGCCGCGACTGAGGGTCATCTCCAGCCAGACGTAGAGGGTGATGAAGAGGTAGCGGCTGCCCATCTCTTTCATCGCCAGCTTCGCCTCGCCGCTGGTGCGGTTGGTCCAAGAGGTGGGGATGACGGCGTAGCTGTGGCCGCGGACAATCGCCTTCAGTGGCATCTCGACGGTGAGGTTGAAGTGCTTTGAGAGCAGCGGCGAGATCGTCTCGACGACCTCGCGCCGGTAGGCCTTGAAGGCGTTGGTGGTGTCGTTGTAGCGGTGGCGGAAGAGGACGCGGATGAATTGGTTGGCGAGCCGGTTGACCACGTACTTGAGGCGGGGGTAGTCGTAGACCTTGGCGCCGGGGACGAAACGGGAACCGAAGGCACAGTCGTAGCCCTCTTCCAGCAGCCGGTGGTAGCGGATCAGGTCCTCCGGGTCGTCGGAGGCGTCGGCCATGACGATCGCCACCGCGTCCCCCTCGAAGACGTCGAGGCCGGCGCGGATCGCGTTGCCGAAGCCGCGTTCGTTGTGGGAGCGGTGAACGCGGACCCGGGGATTGGCCTCGCCGATCGCGGCGACGACGGCTTCGGTCGAGTCTTCGGAGTCGTCGTTGACGACGATCACCTCGTAGTCGACGCTCTCGCGCTCGAGCGCCGCGACCACGCCTTCGACCGTGGCGCCGACCGATCCCTCCTCGTTCTGGGCCGGCATCACCACCGAGAGCTTCATTCCCTCCGCCATGGGGCGGCGACGCTACCGGAAGTCACAGATCTGAGGCTCAGGGTGCGGCGTGGCCGCGCTTCCGCCACGCGGCGAGGCGGCGCAGGGGCCTGGTCAGGCGCCAGCTCAAGGTTGACTCATAGCTCTTGACGATGGCGCCTTTCTCCTGCTCGAGTTTCAGCTGCCCCGTGCGGGCGGCATGAAGCTCTTCGTTTGCCTCGTGCAGCTGGGCGTGGAGCAGCGCGTTTTCGCCCCTCACGCCGTGAACCTCCGCCCTGGCCCGCCACTCGAGCCTCACCAGCCGAGCCATGTCGGCATAGGGGGCCGAGGCACGTTCCTTTGGCGGGGCAAGACGCCGGAAGATCTCGACCAGCTCCTGCACGTGGACGTTTGCCCGGTGATGGGCGACGACGAGGTCGCGGTTGACGGCTCCCATCGAGTGGTCGTAGCCGGCCAGCGCCTCGGCCAGGCCGGCGGCGTCGAAGATCGTCTCGCCGCGGCCGGCGAACCCGTCGGCCTCGATCTTCGGGTAGGAGGTCGGGGTCACCCAGCCCTCGCCCCCGGACCAGTCGTAGACGAACGCGGCCCGCCCGCAGGCCATCGCCTCGAGGATCCCCCGCCCCAGCCCGATCACCACGTCGGCCGCCATGATCGCCACTCGCGGGTCGTTCGTCTGACGACCGTTCCCGCCGGCGCGCACCAGCTCCAGCCCAGCTTCGCTGCACGCCTCCTCCAGCATCGCCTGGCGATCGACCATCGGGTTGTTGCTCAGCACCAGCGCCCGCTTCGGCTTCGCCGGCAGCGGCCGGGGGGACTTGAAGCGATCGGTGTCGATCGGCTGCCGCAGCCGGACGATCTCGCAGCCGGCAGCGAAAGCGCGAAGCCTGCGCTCGACCCGGTCGTTCATCGCCACCTGCAGGTCCACGGTCCCCGCTAGCTGCGGCGGCGACTGGGGATCGAAGCTCTCGCTGTGCGCGACGAAGACCGAGCGGGCGCGTGGGCAGCGCTCGGCGACTTCGTAGCCGACCGCGGCATCCTGGACCAGGGCGACGTCGAAGTCGTCGCCCAGCTCCCTCGAACCGATCACTTCGAGACCGCGTTCGTCGGCCACCTGGGCGCCGCGCCCGGGCTCGGCCGCATAGATCACCGGCTCGTGGGCGAGCCGGTCGAGGTGCTCGGCGACCGTGAAGACGTAGGTCTCGGTCCCACCGATCCCGAGCGAGTTGAGGGCGAGGAGAACTCTCACGGCGCGACGCTACCCGATGTAACAAAGTTGTTGCGAAGGCACGGGACAGAATTGTCCGATCTGCGCAGCAACGCCTTTTAGCTGACTCAGGCTGCGGCGCCGACCCAGCGTTCTACATTCTGCTCGTACATCTCGCTGAGGATCTCCTCGATCCCGTAGCGCAGGTCCCAGTCGGGGTAATCGGCCTTGAACGGCTCCAGATCGGAGATCCACCAGCGGTGGTCGCCGATCCGCGGCTCCTCGCCCATCTGCCACTGCAGCTCGCGGCCGGCGATCCGCTCGCAGGCGTCGATCGCCTCCAGCATCGAGCAGTTGGAGAAGCGACCGCCGCCGATGTTGTAGACGGCGGCCGGGCGCGGCGCCTTGCGGTAGGCGTCGAAGGCGGCGATCAGGTCGGCGGAGTGGATGTTGTCGCGGACCTGCTTGCCCTCGTAGCCGAAGACGGTGTAGGGCGTGCCGGTGGCGGTGCACTTCATCAGGTAGGCGAGGAAGCCGTGCAGCTTTGCGCCGGCGTGCTGGGGCCCGGTCAGGCAACCGCCGCGGAAGGCGACGGTCGGCATCTCGAAGTAGCGCCCGTACTCCTGCACCAGCAGGTCGGCGGCGCACTTGGAGACGCCGAACAGCGAGTGGGTCGAGGAGTCGATCGACATCGAGGTGTCGATCCCCTTGAAGTAGGGGTGGTCCTCGGGCAGCTCCAGCCTTTTCTCCAGGCTCTGCAGCGGCAACCGGTTCGGCGTGTCGCCGTAGACCTTGTTGGTCGAGCAGAAGACGAAGGGCGCCTCGGGGCAGTGGGCGCGCGCTGCCTCGAGCAGGTTGAGGGTGCCGTTGGCGTTGACGCCGAAGTCGGTCTGGGGCTCGCTCGCGGCCCAGTCGTGTGAGGGCTGGGCAGCGGTGTGGACGACCAGCTCGATCTGGCCGGCGTGCTCGCGGAAGACGCGATCGACCGCGTCGGCGTCGCGGATGTCAGCGTTCTCCCAGCGGAAGGCGGAGGGGTAGGCCTCGACCAGGCGGGTGGTGACGTGCGAGGTGGAGGATTCGGGGCCGAAGAAGCGCGCCCGCATGTCGTTCTCGATCCCGACGACGTCGAAGCCCTCGGAGATGAAGTGGTCGACGGCCTCCGAGCCGATCAGCCCCCCTGAGCCCGTGATGATCGCTACCGGCATGGCGTCGCTACTCCCTTCCCCCCGCTGGGGTCTCGATGTTCAAGGCCTGGGCGATGCGCTCCTCGTCGGCGGCGATCCACTCGTGGATGTCGGCCAGCACCTGCTCGGCGCTGCGCCGCGGCCGCCACTCGTCCAGCCCGAAGAGCTTGCTGCAGTCCGACAGGTATATCGGCACGTCCCCCTGGCGCGTCTCCTGCACCGGGGAGATCGGCACCTCGTTGCCGCTCAACTCCTGGCAGATCGCCGTCGTCTCACGCAGCGAGAGGCTGCACTCGCGGCCGCCGCCGACGTTCACCGTGCGCCCGTCCCAGGCCCCTGGGTCGAGCAGCTGGCGCTCGACCAGGTCGACCAGGTCCTCGACGTGGAGCAGGTCGCGGACCTGCTTGCCTTGGCCGCCGAAGCCGATGTAGCTGAGCGGGTTGCCGAAGTGGTGGGCGAGCATCCAGTGGGTGAATACCCCCTGATCGACCTTTCCCATCTGCCAGGGACCGGCGATCACCCCGCAGCGGTCGATTACCGCCGGCACCCCGAGCCCCTCGCGGTACTCCTCGATCAGCATCTCGGCGGCCAGCTTGGTCGCACCGTAGAGGGTGCGGGCGCCCTCCAGCGGGAAGTCCTCGGAGATTCCCTTCGGGGAGACGCCGCGCACCGCCTGCTCGGCGGCGAGCTCGAAGCGCGTCTCGGACTCCTCCAGGGTCAACTCCACCTGCGGCGCCACCGGGTAGACGCGGCTGGTCGAGAGAAAGACCAGGAAGGCGCCGTCGCGGCGGGCCAGCTCGAGGCAGTTGTAGGCGCCGGTCAGGTTGGTGTGGACGAGGTAGCCGGTGTCGCCGTCGACGCCGCTCATCACCGAGGGCTCGGCCGAACACTCGATCAGCGCGGTCAGCTCGTCGACCTTCGCGAGGTCGGCGGGCTCGCGCACGTCGCCCTCGATGAACTCGACCCCGGCCTCCTGCAGCCGCGGCAGGTTCAGCGCCGAGCCCTGGCGGTAGAGGTTGTCGAGGGCGACGATCTCCCAGTCGGGGTGGCGGCCGGCCAGAGAAACGGCGAGGTTGGAGCCGACGAAGCCCGCCCCGCCGGTGATCAGGATCCGACTCACTCTCAGCTTCCCTTGCCCCACCGCATCCGCGGCACCTGCCAGGCGGCCTCGGCGACGATCGAGCGGCTCATCTTCGAGGCGCCGGCGCGGCGCTCGCGGAAGACGATCGGCACCTCGGTGACGCTGAAGCCCAGCCCGACCGCCCGGTAGGTCATCTCAACCTGGAAGGCGTAGCCCCGCGAGGCGATCGCCTCGAGGTCGATCGCCTCCAGTACCTCGCGGCGGAAGCACTTGAAGCCGCCGGTCAGGTCGCGGATCGGCAGGCCAAGGACGATACGGGCGTAGGTGCCGCCGCCGCGGCTGATCGCCTGGCGCAGCTTGCTCCAGTTTTCGACCCCGCCGCCGCTGACGTAGCGGGAGCCGATCGCGATGTCGGCCTCCTCGGTCGCGGCCAGCAGGCGGGGAAGGTCGGCTGGATCGTGGGAGAAGTCGGAGTCCATCTCGAGGATGCGGCCGGCGCCGGCCGCCAGGGCGTGGCGGAAGCCGGCGATGTAGGCGGGGCCGAGGCCTTCCTTCTGAGCTCGATGCAGGACCTCGATCCTCGGCTCGCCCGCCGCCAGGCGGTCGGCGAGGTCGCCGGTCCCGTCGGGCGAGTTGTCGTCGACGACCAGCACCCGGGCCGACTCGGGCAGGTTGGCGAGCGCGGCGGCGACCAGCGGCTCGAGGTTTTCGGCCTCGTTGTAGGTGGGCAGCACCAGCCAGGCCGGCCCTGCCTCTCGCATCTCAGGCATATCCGGATGCTATGCCTAAGATCCTCTCGTTGGAGTTCCTCCCGGCCCCCCAGCGACCCGAGGCATCCGAGGACGAGGTGCACGTCTGGCGGGTGGACCTCGACACGGTCGCCTCGTGGCCGACACTGCGCGAGATCCTCGGCCGCTACCTCGGTCTGCCGGCGCACGAGCTGCGGTTCGAGACGAACGAGCACGGCAAGCCGCGCCTGGCGCCCGTAGGCGAGCTCGAGTTCAACCTCAGCCACTCCGGCTCCCTCGGGCTGGTCGCCGTCGCCCGCCGCGAGGTCGGCATCGACGTCGAGCGGATCCGGACCAAACGGCCGATCGATTTCTACCGGCGCTGGGCGGACCGCGAGGCGCGGGTCAAGTGCCTCGGTATCGGCCTCACCGGCCCAATTCCCCCGGATTCCCCTGAGCCGGTCGTCCAGCGCCTGGACGTCGGGCCCGGCTACGCGGCCTCGGTCGCCCTCTTCGCGCCGGCGTCAATGCGCTGCTGGACGTTCATTCCATGCCGCTCCGATAAGCCGTAAGCCGCGTTAGCTAACTTGATGAGCTTGAGACGGGCGGCCGGGATACTTGCGCTTGCCCTGGGCCTGCTGGTCGCCTTTGCGGGCGGCGGCGCCCAGGCTGCCGGCCTGCAGACGATCGGCTCGGGCTTCGAGGAACCGATCTACGTCACCTCCGCCCCGGACAATCCCAACCGCCTCTTCGTCGTCGAGCGCCAGGGACGGGTAGTGGAAGTCCTGCCCGACGGCTCGCGCTCGGTCTTCGCCGACCTGCGCTCGACCGTCGGCTGCGAAGGCGGATGCGGCGGCGAGCGAGGCCTGCTCTCGATCGCCCTGGCACCGGATTTCGCCACCAGCGGCCGCTTCTACGTCTACTACGGCGAAGACCAGGGCGAAGGCGACATCCACGTGGCCGAAATGCGGGCGAGCGGCACGTTTGCCCCCCTCGGCAGCCTGCGCAACCTGCTGACGATCAAACACCCGGGCGACAGCAACCACTACGGCGGCCAGCTGCAGATCGGGCCGGAAGGCAACCTCTTCATCGCCACCGGCGACGGCGGCGGCAGCAACGACCAGCACCACAACGCTCAGAACCTCGGCAGCCTGCTCGGCAAGATCCTCCGCATCGATCCCGATCCCAGCGGCCTGGCCCCCTATACCGTGCCCGCCGGCAACCCGTTCGGCAACGAGATCTGGTCCTACGGCCTGCGCAACCCCTTCCGCTTCTCTTTCGACCGCGGCGGCAGCGGCCTCTGGATCGGCGACGTCGGCCAGGCCGCCCGCGAGGAGGTCGACTTCGGCCCGGCGCCTGGTCTGGGACGCAGTTTCAACTTCGGCTGGAACTGCTTCGAGGGCAGCGAACCGGGACAGAAAGCCGACGACGAAGGCTGCGCGGGGGCACCTGCCGACGCCTTCGTCGAACCGGTCTTCGACTATCCGCACGACCCGCCTCCGGGAGGCTGCCCCAACGGCTTCGCGATCATCGGCGGCTACGTCTCTCGCGACTCGGGCGTCAACGACCTCTCCGGGCGCTACGTCTACGGCGACTTCTGCGGCGGCAGGATTCGCTCCTTTGATCCCGCGCAGCCCTACGTGAGCGACCGCTCCGAGGGCCTCGAAGTCTTCAATCTCAACTCCTTCGGCGAGGACTCCTGCGGCCGCCTCTACGCCGTCTCGGGCAGCGGCACCGTCTACCGGATCGTCGGCTCGGCGCCGACCGAGTGCTCGAGCGCGACGGTCGCCCAGGTGCCGGCTCTCAGCCCCTCGTTCGTCGGGATCAAACCGCTCTCGCGCCGGGTCGTGCGCCACCGCCGCACCGTGATCACCGCCTGGGTCTCGCCCTGCAAAGGGCGCCAGGGCGACCCGGTGACCCTCTGGCGCGGCCGCCAGAAGCTCGGTACCCGTCACCTCGACAAAGTCTGCACGGCCCGGTTCCGGCCCCGCATCAACCGTCGCTCGGGATTCCGGGCAACGGTCAAGGCCGACGCCACCTACGTCGCCGCGATCTCGCGCAAGGTGACGATCAAGCCGAAGAAGCACAAGCGGCGCCACCACTGAGTACTCACTCGGGGATGCCGTACCCCGATGGTTCGAGCCTCATAGGCTGGGGGTAGGTGGCTCCCAGCATCGATCACGTGATCTCCAATTTGAAGGCCGCCCCGGGTGAGCTCGCCTTCGACGCGAAGATCGGCGGGGCGGAGAAGCGGATCTGGTTCCGCTCCGAGTCCGCCGTCACGCCCTGCCCAGAGGCCGCCCTCGCGACCTGCCTGATGCCGGCGATGGCCAGCGGCGGCAGGCTGACGATGAGCGAGCCGATCAGCCCCCGGGTGCTGCGGACCCAACGCGAGTTCCAGGCCGTCCAGCGGGCGTGGTCCCTCTCCTGGCCATTCGGCGACCACCCCCTCGAGGAGGTCGAGGTGACCGCCCCCACCCGCACGGCAGCAGTGGAACAGCCGGTCGGCCGGGTCGCCGCCTTCTTCAGCGGCGGCGTCGACTCTTGGTCGACCGTGCTGAGCAACCCGGACCTCACCGACCTAATCTTCGTCCGCGGGCTCGACATCCTGCCCCAGCTCGCCCACCAGGAGGGCCTGGCCGAGCGGGTCGAGGCACGGCTACGGGAGGCGGCAGACGAGCTCGGCCTCACCCTGCACACGGTCGAGACCAACCTCCGCGAGATCTCCGAACCGAACGGCCCCGAGCATCCGGTCGCCCGCTGGGAGGCTTATTACGGCTGCGCCGTCGCCGCGGTTGCGCTGTTCCTCGGCCGCGCCTTTGACCGGGTTCTGATCACCGGCGACTCCGACTATGAGGTGCAACCAACTATCGGCGCCAACTGGATGGTCGACCAGCTGTGGAGTACCGAGGAGCTGGAGATCGTCGACGCCGGCGGGCGCTTCAACCGAGCCGAAAGGACGGAGCTCATCGCCTCGCACCCGCTGGTTCAGCGGACGCTTCGGGTCTGCTGGCAGAACCCCGACGGCGCTTACAACTGCGGGCACTGCCGCAAGTGTCTGACGACGATGGCAACCCTTGAGGCTTTCGACCGGCTGGAGGCGGTCGAGACCTTTCCCTCCCAGCTGGACCTCGAGGCGCTGGCGGCGGCCGAGATCAACCAGCCGGCGTTCCTCTCGATCTGGGAAGACCTGCTGGACGCCACCCGCCGCAGCGGCAAGCCGGAGCTGGAGGCGGCCGTCGCGACGGCTGTCCGGGACGGCAAGCGACGGCTCGGCCTGCCGGCCTCCTTCCGCAGCCGCAACAGCCTCGGGCCACCGCCCAGCGGCCGTGCCGGCGGCGGACCAAGATTGCTGGCGACCCCGGCCGTGGCCGAAAAACTGGCTGTGGCCCCGGCGGCTGCGATCCTGGTCGGCAGCTACGACGGCTCAGGCAACTTCGGCGACATCGCCCAGCTCGACGCGGCCCTCGGCCTGCTCGACCGCCTCGGCCCCGATCTGCTCGTCCTGCCGGTGGTTGAGCGGCAGTTCGCCGCTTCCCACGAGAAGCTGGCGGGTGAGCTGACGAACCAACCCCGAGACGTCCTCTACTTCGACGACGGGGGCGCTGGGGGAGATGACTTGGTCCCGATCAACCCGCCGCAGGGAGTCTCGCCGGCGATCTCCTACCTCTACGGCGGCGGATTTCTCAACCCCAGTTGGGGGGACCGCAAGCTGGCGATGGTGGCTGCCGTGGAGGATCTCCTCGGCAACGCCGGCAGAGTCATCCGCATCGCCTCCGGTCAGCAGGTGGACAAGACCTGGATCGAGAGCCTCGACCCGGCTCGCTCCGAGTTGTTGCGGCGATTCGAGCTCTGGGGAGCGCGCGACGACGACTCGGCCGCAGCGCTAGCCGGGCTGGCGGCGCCGAACGAAGCGTTTAATGGCGGCGACGACTCGATCGGAATCCTGGCGGCGATCGGCGGCGCGGAGGCGTCGGACCCGACCTCCGCCGCGATTGAGGTCAACGTCCACTTCGCCGAGCACGAGTGGGTCACCGACAGTCCCGATTCGGTCCGCGAGTTCGACGTCCGGCTGCTGGCCGAGCTGTCCCGCCTCGCCGGCAGGAGACTGCGCGTCAGACCGTTGCTGGCCTATCTCGACCCCCGCATCGACGAGCGCCAGGGGCTCGAGCGCTTCGTCGCGGCCTGTGCCGGGAGCGACATCGAGCTCGCCGAGCCGCTCGTCCTGCGCCCGGCCCGGATCGCCGAGCTATCCGGGGACCTGGGTGGTGCGGCGCTCACCCTCAGCTCCTCTTACCACGTCGCCCTCACCTCGCTCCTGCTTGCGATCCCAACGGCGATCCTGCGTGACAACGACTACTACGCCCAGAAGGCACAGGGTCTCCTCTCCGACTTCGGCCTGCCCCCTGAGTTCGCGCTCCGCTCCTCCGGAGACCCCGAGCGGGCGGCGGCGGCGATCGCCCCCCATCTGCTCGATCCGGACCTGCATCGGCAGATGCGGCGCCGGCTCGAGACGGCGGCAACCCGGATTCGGCAGCGGCGGATGGACAGCGAAGCGGCGCTACTGGCCACGGTCGCCGCCGCGGCCCTCGGCGCGAACGGGACAGCAGTGGCTCCTGCCCTCAGCCCCGCTCCTGAAAATGGGCGGGTAGCAGCCGCCGAGCAGCGAGCGGCCGAGGTGGAAGAGAAGCTGGACGAGGTCCTCGGTTCCCGCTCCTGGGCGCTCACCGCGCCGCTGCGGCGCCTACGCCGCAGCGCATAGATTGACGGCTTGCTCGAGTCACCAGTCCAGCGGATAACCGACCTGCGCCGCGAGCCGGGCGAGCTTTCCTTCATCGCCGAACTCGGCGGCGGCGACCCGCGGCAGATCTGGTTCCGCAGCGAGACCGATGCGGTGCCGAGCGCCGACGCAGCCCTCGCCGCCTGCCTGATGCCGGCGATGCGGGCCGGTGGCAGGCTGGACGTGGAGGCGCCGCTGAGCCCGCGGCTGCTCGACACCCAGCGCGAGTACCAGGCGATCCAGCGCGCCTGGTCCTATGGCTGGCGGTACGACGAGGAGCCCTTGCAGGAGGTCGAGGTACGGGCGCCGGCCCGCGCTCCCGAGCCCTCCTACTCGCCCAGCGGTCGCGTCGCCGCCTTCTTCAGCGGCGGCGTCGACTCCTTCGCGGCGATCGTCGCCAACCCGCAGATCACCGACCTGGTCTTCGTCCGCGGGGTCGACATCCTGCCCCGGCTCAGCCACCAGGACGGGCTCGCGGACGAGGTCGAGGCGCGGCTGCGAGAGGCGGCGGAGGAACTCGGCAAGCCGCTGTATGTGATCGAGACCAACCTGCGCGACCTCTCCGACCCGCTGATCCGCTGGGAGTGCTTCTTCGCCTGCCCGCTGGTCGCCGTCGCCCACTTCTACTCCGAGCTCTTCGACCGGGTCCTGATCGCCGGCGACACCGACCACGAGACCGCACCGCTGATCGGCACCGCGCTCCAGGTCGACCACCTGTGGAGCAGCGAGGGACTGGAGATCGTCGACTGGGGTGGCCGCTTCAGCCGCGAACAGCGGGTGGGGCTGATCGCCGAGCACCCAGTCGTCCGCCGCACCCTGCGCACCTGCTGGGAGAACCCGGGCGGCGCCTATAACTGCGGCCACTGCCGCAAGTGCCTGCTGACGATGATCTCGCTGGAGCTGCACGGCGCCCGCCAGGGATTCGAGACCTTTCCGCCCGAGATGGACCTCGGCATCCTGCGCGATTCCGAACTGAACCAGACGATCTCCCTGGCGCTATGGGAAGACCTGCTCGACGCCATTCGCGAGCAGGAAAGAGCGGACCTGGAGCCGGCCATCGAGGCGTTCGTCGAAAAAGGGCGGCGCACCCTCGGGTTGGCACGGTCCTACCGGTCGCGGCCGAGCCGCCACGGAACATCTCAGGCGCCGTCCGGCCTGGAGGTGGAAGAGCTCGAAACCGAGCTCGAAAGCGTTTTGCGGTCGCGCTCGTGGAAGCTGACCGAACCGCTACGCCGGCTCGGCACCCGGCTGCGAGCACGCCGCCATCGCTGAACCCGGTTAGCCGCGGCAGACGAGCGCCCCTGCGTCCGCTTTGACCAGCAGCTGCCAGGGACGCCGCAGGCGATCGCCGGGGATCGTGAGGCTGGTCGTCGAGCCGGCGGGCAGCTCGCCGCTGTCGAGCGGGTAGCCGCGCCTGGCGAAGCGGCGCAGCCTCACCGTCCCGGTTCCGCCCCCAAGCAGCTGGATCGTCGTCGTCCCCGGCCGCAGAGCCAGCGGCCCTTCGGCGACGTCTCTGCCCATCCGGACGCAGGCGTCTCTCGCCCCCACCGGGGCGGCTTCCGTTTCGATCGCCAGCGGCAGCGCGTTGGCGAGCACCAGGTCCGCCTGCACGCGGCCTTCTTCGGGCGCCCCGGCAAGGGCCGCTGGCGAGTAGGCCGGCGAGCCGTATTCGGCGACCGCCTGCAGGTACTCGCCGGCTTCGATTTCGTTGAGGTAGACCGTGCCGGCGATTTCGGGCGAGAGCCGGAAGGCGGGTTCGACCGTGCCACCGGCGATCTCGATCGCCGCCAGGTCGGATCGGGTCAGCACGGTCTGCTTCTCGAAGAAGTCCCTGCCTTCGCGCAGCGGCACCAGGTTGAAGCCGACCACGACGCAGGTAAGGGCCGCCCCGGCCAGCAGCGCCCAGCGCCTGAACGCGATTCCCTGCAGGAGGTTGACCGCGATCAGCAGCAGGAAGAGGACACCGACGTAGAGGTAGCGGCTGGAGTAGGGCTCGCGGCCCGGCCCCTGGTTGAAGGCCGCCAGGAACCAGAAGGTCGCCGCCGCAGCCAGCACCGGCCAGAGGCCGGCGAAGAACCCGCGCCGGCGGAAGCCGCCGTAGGCGGCCAGGGCCAGCAGCACGATCAGCAGCGGCGCGCCCAGCTTCGAGCGGCCGACGACTTCGTCGAGGATCGTCCCCAGGGCAAGGACCGAGTCGAGCGAAGCGACCAGCCCTTCCCAGACGTAGCGGGGCGAGACGAGGACGTTGTGGGCGCTGAAGTTGTCCTCCGCATCGTGTCCCCAGCCGGCGTACCAACCGAGGTAGAGCGCCAGCGGCAGGGCGACGACGTAGGCGCGGCGCAGACCGCGGCTGCGCCGGCGCTGCAGGACGTCGACCGCGGCGGCCATCGCGAAGGCGATCCCGAGGCTGGAGAAGGCGATCGAGACGGCCAGCAGGGCGCAGGCGGCGATGTCCCAGCGCTCGCTTTCGTTCTCCAGGGCCAGCAGCATCGCCAGCCCGCAGGCCGAGGCGCCGACGAAGCCGACCTGGAAGGGCCAGAGCAGGTCCTGCCAGGCGGGGCCGAGGAAGAGCAGCAGGAGCGCGGCGAACAGCGCCGGCCAGGCGCCGAGGCGGCGCCGCGCATAGACGAACAGCAGCCCGGCGACGACCAGCTCCAAAGCGACCAGGAGGACCAGTTCGGGCGTCATCGAGTCCATCCCGAAGAGCCGCAGCGAGGCCTCGGTGATCAGCACCGGGAGCAGGACGATGTGCTCGTTGTGGGGTTCGAGCAGGTTGGCGACCGAGGGGTCGCGGCGATGCATGAGGAACTCCCAGGAGTCCTGGAAGAAGGTGAGGTTGGAGCCGTAGTGGAGGAGCAACGCCGCCGAGGCGGCCATCGCGACGGCGAGCAGGGCGAGCGGGGCGAACCCGCTCAGCCGCTCACGGTCGGGCGCGGCCACCGGTGAGGGCGACGAATGCGTGCCAGGAGGGCTTGGCGTGAAATTTGGGACCGGCGCGGAAGAGCCCGACCGAGTCGCAGAAGGTGCAGGAGCCTGGCAGGTCCTTCCATGAGAACCAGTAGGCGCTCTTGAGGTTGAGCCGGCGCGCGTTTTCCAGCAGGTAGCCGTAGGAGGCCTTCAGCTGCTTGACCTGACCGCGGATTCCCTGCTCGAAAGCGACCTGCTGGAAGTTGTTCTGCGAACCCCAGCCGAGCTCCGTCAGGTAGAGCGCCGGGCGGTCATGGTTTTCCCGCGCCACCGCGGTGTATTCCTCGACCATCCGTTCCAGTTCTTCGCTGTCGACCGCGTAGGGGTGCAGGTCGATCCCGTCAAAGCGGCTCTTGAAGCCGGGGATCGCGTAGAGGCGTTCGAGGTAGGTCGTCGCCGGCATCCCTTTGGGGCCCTTCGCGGTCGGTTCGGCGAAGAGCCCGGCCATGATCACTTTGGCGCTCGGGTCGACCGATTTGATCGCCTGGCTGGAGATCGTCACCAGCTTCGCGTACTTCGTCGGCGAGACGGGATAGGCGAAGTAGAAGAAGTTAGCCTCGTTCCAGATCTGCCACTCGCGGATCGGCCTCGGGTTGCGGATCGCCGGTTCGTAGTTGGGGCCGACGCCGCCGGTCTGACCGCTGGGGGTCTGGCTCCAGAATTCGCCCCCCGGCCCGTAGCGGGCGACGGCGGCAGCGAGGAAGTCGCTCCAGGCTTTGCGTAACTTGGGCGAGGCCACCGGCATCGTCGTTTCCTTGCGCTCCGCCCAGCGCGGCGGCGAGCCGATCGAGGGCAGGACCCGTAGCCCGGCCCGGGTCGCCATTTCCACCGCCGCGTCGAACCCGCTCCAGTCGTAGGGGCCGTTGCGCCGCGGCTGCACCCCCGCCCAGGGCAGGGTGATGCGGATGCTTTCGATCCCGCCGGCCTTCATGTAGCTGAAGTCTTCGGGCCCGACGGGCGTCTGCGGAACGATCCCGAAGAAGCCCTTGGGCGGCTGCGGCAGCGGCTTGGCGGAGCCGGAGCCGGTCTGGCCGAGAACCAGGGCCAGAAGCAGGCAGGCGATGAGGGGGAGTACGAGGAGGCGTCGTTTCATCGAGCGGGGAGGGTAGCGAGCGGGTCGGTTCGGAACGTGACGATTCAGTAAGTGCCGCCGAGCTTGCGGTGATCCCAGGTCGCCACTCGCAGCGGCTCGAAGCTGATCGCGACCCGCTTCGGCGCCTGTGCTTCGAGCGCGGCCCTGGCGTCCCCCTCGACCGAGGAGATTCCCTCCGCGTAGCGCACGGTCAGCTCCTCCGCGAACCCGAGAACCGTCTCGAAGTCGCGGTGGATCTTCGCCTCGGCCTCGATCATCGCCCCGCGCAGCTCGCCGTACTCGTGGCCGGTCTCCAGCAGCACCGCCGCCCGCGGGTCGCGTTCGAGGTTTCGGACCTTCTGCGACTTGGCGTAGGTCCAGATCCAGACGACGCCCTCTCGGGGGACAAACCAGAGCGGCATCGAGTGGGGCCAGCCGCGCGGGCCGAGGCTGGAGACGATCGCCACCCGCTCCCCCTCCATCAGCTCCGCCAGCTCCGACTCGCTGAGCGTGATCTGGTCGCGCCGGCTCACGCCCTCAGCCTACGGGCTGGAAGGAGCGGCGGTAGGCCGTCGGCGTGGTTGCGGTGGCGCGGCGGAAGTGGTCGCGCAGCGAGGCGGCGGTGCCGAAGCCGGTCCGCCAGGCGATCGTCTCGACCGGCAGGTCGGACTCCTCGAGCAGCCGCCGCGCCTCCAGCACCCGCTGGGAGAGCAGCCACTGCAGCGGCGTCGTCCCGGTCTCCTCGCGGAAGCGCCGGGCGAAGGTGCGCGGGCTGACCCCGGCGTGGCGAGACATCGCCGCCACGTCGAGCGACTCGGCCAGGCGTTCCGCGGCCCAGCGCCGGGTCGGCTCAAAGGACCCGGTGGCCGGTGGCGGCTCGGGCTTGAAGAACTGTGCCTGGCCTCCCTCGCGGTGCGGCGGGGCGACCATGTGGCGAGCCACCCGCTCGCCCGCGGCGGCGCCGAAGTCGCGGCGAATCACGTGCAGGCTGAGGTCGATGCCGGCGCTGAGGCCGGCCGAGGTGAGGACCTCGCCTTCGTCGACGAACAACGCCTCGGGGTCTACCGCGACCGCCGGGAAGCGCCTCGCCAGCTCCCCCGCCCAGGCCCAGTGGGTCGTCGCCCGCCGCCCGTCGAGGGCGCCGGCGTGGGCGAGGGCGAAGGCGCCGGTACAGACCGACAGCAACCGGACTCCACGCCGATGGGCGGTTCGAAGCGCCTGCAGCGCCTCCTCCGGCGGCGGCGCGAGGATCGCGGCGTAGCCGGGGACGACGACCGTGTCAGTCGCGCGGAGCGCCCTCAGGCCGGCGGCGGGCGTCACCTCGAAGCCACTCGTGGTCCGCACCGGCGCCCCGCCCGGGGAGCAGGTCGTGAACTCATAGAGGGGGTCGCCCGAAGGCCGGGCGGCGAGACCGAAGGCCTGCGCCGGCGCGGTCAGGTCGAAGGCGACGAGACCGTCAAGGCAGAGGGCGACAACTCGATGGCGCTTGGCCGGCATGGCAGGAAGTTAGCGAACATTGTCTTTTCTGCCACTGGCCAAGGCGCGCAGAAGACGCCAGCATGTCGACATGGATATCGCTCTGCTGCTCTACGACGAAATGGCCCCGCTCGACGCCGTGGGCCCCTATGAAGTGCTGCGCAACGTCCCTGGCTGGAAAGTCCGCACGGTTGCTCCCCGCAAAGGCGAGGTCCGCAGCGAGGACGGCTCGCTGGGGCTCGTCGCCGACCACTCCCTGACGGAAATCACCGCGCCAGATCTGGTACTTGTCCCCGGCGGCTGGGGCAGCCGGGCGCTGATGACCGACGAGCCGATGCTCGACTGGGTCCGTGAGGTCGATCGCTCGACCAAGTGGACGACCTCGGTCTGCACCGGCTCCCTGATCCTCGCCGCCGCCGGACTGCTGGAGGGAAAGAAGGCGACCTCGAACTGGCTGGTGCTCGACACCCTGGCCGAGTACGGCGCCGACCCGGTCGGCGGCCGCTTCGTCGAGGACGGCAAGGTCGTCACCGCCGCCGGGGTCACCGCCGGGATCGACATGGCCCTGCACCTGGTCGCCCGCGAGGCCGGCCCCGAGGTCGCCCAGGCGATCCAGCTCGGGATTGAGTACGACCCCGACCCGCCCTTCGACTCCGGCTCGCCCGAGAAGGCCGCGCCGGAGATCGTCGAGCTGGTGCGGGCGGTCAGCGAGCGCTAACGCGCGAAGCTGACGAAGGTGCGCCAGGCCGGCTTCGGCCGGAACTTGGCGCCGGCCCGGAAGAGGCCGCTGGAATCGCAGAAGTTGCAGGCCCCGGGCAGGTCCTTCCAGCTGAACCAGTCGACCTGGCGCAGCTTCAGCCGTCCGTGGTTGGCGATCAGGTAGCGGTAGGCGCCGCGCAGTTCCCGCGCCTGCCCGTGGAGGCCGACCTCGAAGGCGACCGTTCCCGGGTCGTATGCGGATCCCCAGCCCATCTCGGTGATGTAGAGGCCGGAGCGGCGGTCGCCGTGGCGGGCCATCGTCGCCCGCACCGCCTCCACCTGGCGGCGAAGCTCCGCCACGTTGGCCGCATATGGGTGCAGGGCGACGGCGTCGAAGTTGGCCTTGACGCCACCGCGGCGGTAGAGCTGGTCGAGGAAGTCGACCGCGTCTATCGCCCGCGGCGGCCGCTGCTTGGGCGAGCCGAAGAGGCCCCCGAGGACGATTTCCGCCCGCGGGTCGGCGCGGCGGATCGCCGGCGCAGTGATCGCCAGTAGGCGGGCAAAGCGTCCCGGCGAGACCGGCTTGACGAAGTAGAAGAAGTTCTCCTCGTTCCAGATCTGCCAGGCGCGGATCGGCACCGGCGGCAGTGGTTCGTCGCTGCCGCGGGCGTGTTCCGCCCAGAATTCCCCGCCGGGCTCGTAGCGTTCGACCGCCGCCCGGACGAAATCGGCCCAGCCGCGCCGCGCCCGGCCGCCGTCGACCGGCATCCGCCGCCAGTCTCCGGTCGCCCAGCCCGGCGAGGTCCCGAGCACCGGCAGGATCCCGATCCGCTTCTTGGCCGCTTCGGCCACCGCGGCGTCGAAACCGCTCCAGTCGTAATCGCTGCGGGGCGAGCGCTGGACCCCGGCCCAGGGCAGCGCCAGCCGGACCGTTTCCACTCCGCCGGAGCTCATCCGCGCCAGGTCCGGGGCGCCGAGCGGGGTCTGCGGCGCGATCCCGAAGAAGCCGCGCGGCAGCGCCTGCGCCGAAGCCGGCGCCAGCAGGCAGAGAAGGGACAGGACCAGGGAGGTAAAGAGCTTGGTTCGTGGCATCCCTGGAGAAACAAGGTCCAGCTCGGACCACGGCCCGTCGCCGCGCATCGGCTGGGTGCGGCCGTCGAGCCAGTCGACCTGGAGGTCGTCGTAGTGCGGGCTGGCGGGGTGGCCGGACTGGCCGGTGAACATCTGCCAGCGGGAGCGGTCCGGATCGGTCGGGTCGGCAAGCATCCGCCAGCTCGGCGCCCAGACCGCGTTGTAGGGGTCGTTCGGGTCGTAGGCGATCTGGCTGACCGTCTCCTGGGCGCCGCCGGCCCGCAGGCGGCGATTGAGGAACCGGTCGAAGAGCGGGTTGGCGTCGCCGAGCGGGTGCGGAAACTTCAGCTCGTGGACGCGGCCCCAGCGCCAGCCCTCCGGCTCGGGACCGAAGCGGTCGCTGAGGTCGTCGAGCGCCCCGGCCAGCGCTTCCAGCACCAATCCGTCCCAGGGGCGGCCGATCAGCCCCTCGTCGCCTTCGGCCCAGAGGGCCATCAGGTGCGAGTGCCAGCGCCAGGGGGAGGTGACGTGCGGGAGGAAGCCGTTGTCGGCCCGGTCGAGCCAGCGCTCGCAGAGATCGCGATCGCCGATCGCCGCCCGCGCCACCTCGCGCGCCAGGCGCAGGAGGAAGGCCTGGTAGATCGTTCCGGCGATCGAGTCCGGGTCGAGGTTGCCGTCCCAGCTCCGCAGCCGCTCCAGAGCGCTGCGCTCGCGCTGGCCGGCGGGGTGCAAGCGGCTGAGCCGCGCTGCGGCCTCGATGCCGGGCAGCGAGTAGTTGTCGTTCTGGATCGCCTCGAAGCTCTCCAGGTCGTGCTTCTCGTCGGCCTTGATCATTTCCTCGATCCGCTTGGCACGGAAGCCGTCGAGCCAGTCGCTGGTGATGTGGTGCGGGTAGTCGTCGCCGACGATCCGGTTGTTGGCGGTGATCACGTAGCCGCACTCGGGGTCGACGACCTCCGGCAGTTCCTCGTAGGGGACCGTCCCCTCCCACTCGTGCTCGCCGCTCCAGCCCGGCTTCGGCAGGTCCGGGCAGCCGCCTCGGCGCATCGGCAGGCGGCCGATCAGCTTGTAGCCGATCGAGCCCCTGCTGTCGGCCCAGACCATGTTCGAGGCGGGCGAAGTGTGCCCCTCGAGCTCTGCCACCAGCTCCGGGCCGGAGGTGATGTCGAGCAGCTCGAAGGCGGCTTCGAAGGCGGTCGATTCGCGCAGCGTCTGGAAGGCCAGCGCCAGCGGCTCGCCGTCGTCGGCGCCGAGCGCCTCGTTGACGATCGGGCCGTGGTGGGTCGAGCGCACCTCCAGTACCACCGGCTCGGAGCGGCCCTTGACGACGATCTCCTCGCGGACCACGTCCAGCGGCCGCCACTCGTCTTCGAACAGGTAGCTGTCACCCTCGATCCGCTCGACGAAGAGGTCCTGGACGTCGGCCATCACGTTGGTGATCGTCCAGCAGACGTCGTTGTTCTGGCCCATGTAGATGCCCGGCATCCCCGGCAGCGATGCGCCCCGCACAAAGCGCCCGCCGTGGCGCAGCTCGACCTCGTACCAGATGCCCGGCATGCTCGGCGAGAGGTGAGGGTCGCCGGCGATCAGCGGCGTGCCGCTCTTCGAGCGCGCGGCGGAGACCGCCCAGTTGTTCGAGCCCGAGGCCTCGGCGGCGAGGCCGAGCGAGCCGCGCACCCGGTCGATCTGCTCGACCAGCGGCATCCCTTCCCCGGTCCAGGCTTCCAGCGATTCGGCGACCACCGGGTTGTCGGCGGGATAGACGGGGTCGAGGCGGGCGGCCAGCTCGGGGCCGAGCTCCCGCACCATGTCGGCCCGCAGCAGCTCCCGCTCCCAGTTGGTCGAAAGGCCGAACGCGAGCAGCTTGCCGAGGCTGAGGATGTCGACCGGCCGCCACGGCTTCCACTCCTGGCGCAAGACCTGCATCTCGAACGGCATCGCGCGGGCGTCGCGGGCGGCGGCGTTGACGCCGGCGCAGAAGCGTTCCAGCTTGGCGCGCAGCTCCGGCTCCATCGCCGCTTCCTCGGCTTCGGCGACGCGGCGGATCCCCAGCGTCCGCATCAACTTGTCGACCGCCAGCCCCTCCTCGCCGGCCATCTCGGCGACCCGGCCCTCGACCACGCGCCGGTAGAAGTTCATCTGCCAGAGCCGGTCCTGGCCGTGGCAGTAGCCCTGGGCGAAGAAGAGGTCCTCGCGATCCTCGGCCTCTATATGGGGGACGCCCCAGCGGTCACGCCGCACCCGCACCCGGTCGCGCAGCTCGGGAACCTCGATCGTCCCCTCCACCTGCGGCAGCGGCCGCCGCGCCAGGCGGTGCCAGACGACGGCCGCGGCCGAGGCGAGCAGGCCGGAGCAGACCGCCCCCGCAAACACGCCAACCCTCGCTGCCCGCCGCATCGGTTCAGAGTACTGGCTGCTCAGCCAGCAGTACGCAAAGGTCGGCGGCGATCGCCTCCGGTTCATCGTCGAGCTCGTTCCAGGTCAGGTGGGTGATCGAGTAGCCGGCGACGCGAAGGGCTCGATCGCGGGCGCGATCGTCACGGAATGCCGAGCGAGTGCCGTGCGCCTCCCAGCCGTCGAGCTCTACGATCTCTCTCGAGCCTGGCCAATGGCAGTCGACCACATAGCGCTTCGAGCCGAGGGAGATCGGGTCATTGAAGCGGGGCAACGGGAGGCGGTGCGCACGCAGGAACGGTGCGAACCGCTCCTCCAGCGGGGAGCGTTTGCGGCCAGGTGGCTCTTCGCTGATGCGCTTCAGCGCCATTTGCACCGTCCGCGACCCTCGTTTGCCCGGATAGCGCTCCAGTAGATGGGGAAGTGAAAGTCGATCCCAGAGGTTGAGGAATTCCGCCTCGCGGATCATCGCCACCACAGTGTCGAGGTCCGCCGAGCAGGCAAGGTCGAGGGTGGTGCGTGGAACCGAGGTCACCGGGATCCCGTACTCAACGGTCCGCTCGTCTCTTGGGACCAGCGACAGGTGACGGCAAATCGCCTTCGAGGAACGACTGCGGTGCGGCACCGTCACATCGATGCGCGAGAGCATGTTCGGCCTGATTCCCCATAGCGCAGCCGCTGACCAGTGGCTCAGAAGCGCACCGGGACGCGAGGCGAGCACAGCAGCCATCCAGCGACCGAGCCGCGTGAGCAACTGGGGCGGAGCCACCGAGTAGACGCCGGCATGCACCCGGTGGAGCCGGCCGGCCCGCAGTCGCCACGCGATCTCTTCGCGGCTCCAACCTCTCCCCAGCAACTGCCACCGCGCCACGACCCCGTGCTGAGTTCGAGCCAACTCCTGGATCGGTCCGTCATCGCCCCGAGTCCGCGAAAATGCTTGTACAGCACGTATTTCCGCGGACTCACTTTTCACACCTCGAGCGTGACGGGCGAGGGCGCGCCTATGGCGCGCACTTTTTGGCGCTTTCGTCCCGTCTTTGCCCCTACTCGCGCAGATCCCCAGGCAGCCGGCCCTCACCGTCGAGCTTTTCGAGGTGGGCCTCCATCGCCATCGCCGCCATCGGCAGCAGCTCCATCGGGATGTCGTCCCAGACCGTGGCGAGGAGCTCGGCGCGCGAGCGCTCCCCCGCCTCCAGCGACTCGATCAGGCGGTTCTCGCGCATCTGCCGGTGCTCGACGTATTCGGCCAGCTTCACCTCGGGCTCGGTGACCCAGGGGCCGTGGCCGGGGGCGATCAGCTCGATCGCCTGCTCCTGCAGCAGCGCCAGCGAGTCCATGAACGCTGCAAGGGAGTTGCCTCCGGGGGGGACGATCGTCGAGCCGAGGCCGAGGACGAGGTCGCCGCTGAAGCAGACGCCCGTCTCGGTCAGGAAGCAGACGTGGTCCTCGGCGTGGCCCGGGGTGGCGAGGGCGCGGAGGGCGAAGTGCTCCTCGCCGCCTGCCGGCAGGACCACCTCGGCGTCGAGCTGGTCGGCGCCGGCGGTGTGGTCGCCGTGGGAGTGGGTGAGGAGGACGAGCCCGATCCCGCCGCGCTCGGCGGCGACGGCGCGGATCGCCTCGAGGTGGCGGGGGTCGTCCGAGCCCGGGTCGATGACCACGCAGGGGTCGGAGCCGAAGAGGTAGGTGTTGGTCCCTTCCAGGGTCATCGGCCCCGGGTTGGGGGCGACGAGCTTCAGGACCTCGGGATGACCGGGCGCCTGGTTCAGTTGTCGGTGACTTCCTTGGCGATCGCCTCGCGCGCGTCCGGCGGCTCGAGCACGACCAGGTCTCCGGCGCCGCGAAGGATCTCCCGCACCAGCCACGGCTTACCCGCGTAGGGCAGCTCGACGACGACGGCGCCGTCGGCCAGCTCCTCGACCACGGTCCGCTCCTCGCGCAGCCAACGGGCCCGCTCGGGGGAGACCCAGACCCGGGCGACCTCGGCGGTCGGCACCTCGCCGTGGGTCATCCAGCCCTCGACCCCGGCGAACTCCTCGACTTCGGGGCGCGGCTCGAAGGTCTCCTCGGAGAGCGTCGCCTCCTTGACCCGGTCGAGCTTGAAGTGGCGCACGCCCTCTTTGGTCAGGTCGTAGACCTCGACGTACCAGCCCTCTTTGCCGTTCTCGAGGCGGTATGGCTCAACCCGGCGCTCGGTGAACTGGTCCTCGTTCTCCTTGTAATAGGAGAGCTCCAGCACCCGGCTCTCGGCGATCGCCTGGTTGACGAGACGAGCGACCTCGGCGTCGCCGCCGCCGGCCGAGGCGATCTCCAGCCCCTCCTCGGAGGGGTCGTGGCCGAGCGCCTTGACGATTTTGGTCCGGGCGCTCTGCAGGTTGGACTGCGGCAGGTGGTCGCCGAAGAGGTCGATCGCCGCCACCAGCGCCTTCGCCTCCAGCGGCAGCAGGCGGGCCGGGCGGGCGAAGTTGTCGCCGTAGGGCTGTGAGTCGACCTCGATTTCCCCGCCGAGGATTTCCGCGTAGAGGACGTAGGTGCCGCCGCCGAAGTTGACGACGTTCAGCAGCTCGATGTCCTCGCGAAGCTCCTCGTCGGTCAGCTCGAGGCGGTCGCGCAGGTCGGCGACCTGCAGCCGCTCGCCCTTTTTCGCCGCTTCGATCAGCAGGCCGGCGAGGGTGACGAGGCGGGCGAAGCGCTCGGGCCGGATCGCCGCCTCGCCGCGGCCGTTGGAGCGGCCGCGTTTGGGCTGCTCGTCGAGCGGGCGGTCGACCACCTCGGCCGGCTTGAACCCGTTCTCGTGGCGCTGCAGCAGCAGGCCGCGGCGCTTCTCGGCCTCCTCGCGAAGGTCGTCGGGGGCGAGCACCTCGGCGTTCTGGCGCCAGCGCAGGACCCAGGCGATCAGCTCGCGCTCTGAGGCATAGGCAGTCTCGAAAACGCGGCCCTTGCCCGGCGCCCCGTCGGACTTCTTCGCGTTGCGAAGCTCGCCGTAGGAGCCGAAGTCGCGCTCGATCAACCAGGCGATCCGCTCGCGGATGAAGATCTTCGCCGTGCCTTTAGTCTCCCCCAGCTGCCAGTCGGCGCGGCTGCCGTAGTCGCGGCGGTCGAAGTCCTCGGGCGGCGAGAAGTCGTGCTCGGCCTTGGAGGCATAGCCGACCTTGCCCTGGATCCGCGAGAGGCGGAAGACCCGCACCGCATCGCGCTCGTGCGAGTGGCCGATCAAATAGAACTGGCCGCCGCGGAAGACCAGGTGGAAGGGGTCGACCCTGCGCTTCTCGGTCTCGCCCCGCTCCATCGTGAAGTAGGTGAACTCGATCGTCTTGCGGCGGCTGATCGCGGTCTCGATCTTGGAGAGGCGCTGGGAGAGGTCGCGGCCGCCGGCGGAGGCGGTCATCGCCATCTCGACCGGGGCCCGCTCTCCCTCTGCCAGCGGGTTCGGGTGGCCCCAGGCGACCTGCTGCAGCGCCAGCCGCAGCGGCTCGGCATAGGCGAAGCCGCCGTCGGTGAGCAGCATGAGCGCCGTCGAGAGGGCCGCCAGCTCCTCGTCGGAGAAGGAGATCGGGTCGAGATAGAAGTTCTCCGGCGGCAGCGAGTAGAGCTCGGCCTCGAAGAAGCCCTCGCCGGGCTTCTCGACCCCGAGCTGGATGCCGAGGCTCTCCAGCTCCGCGCGGTCGGCGTAAAAACGGCGCGCGAACGCGTCGTCGTTCATGTCGCTATAGCCCTCCACCTCGCGCTTGATCTCCAGGGCCGAAACCGGCCTCCCCTGTGCCATCAGGAAGGAGATCAACGAGAGCTGGCGGATCAGCTTCTCGGTGTCCTTCGCCACTGCCGCGCAGGATAGTCTCCGCGCAGCGCATGGACATCCTGCGAAACCTCTTCGGCAACCTAAGCGCGGGCATTATCCGGCTTTTGGTGACGGTCGGAATCCTCGCTGCGGTCTATTTCTTCATCGTCAAGCCGACTCTGGACACGACCAAGGACATCAGCCACGAAGCCAACATCAGCGTCCAGAAGGGCTTCGAATCAGCCGACTTCGGCGAAATCAACAAGTCGATCGAAGACGTCAACCGCCAGGTCCAGCGCGAAGTCCGGCACTCGTTCCACGCCTCGAAGCAGCAGGGCGACGCCGACAAGCTGATCCGCTGCATCAAGCATGCGCATCAAGACGTAGATCGGATCCAGCGCTGCAGCGAACGCTTCTGACGGCCTCGGAGATCCGTCAGAATGCGATGACGCCAATGAGGGCGGCAACGATCACCCCGAAGCCTCCGATCAGAGTCTGCTGCATGCGATCGAATCGTTCATTCACCTGCGCAAACTGATCGTCCATGCGGGTTTCGAGTTGGTTGAAACGCCCTCTTATCTCGGCCTTGACGTCAAAGAATCCGCGATCAACCCTCTTATTGAGGTCGTCCAGCCGCTCGTCGGTCCACTTTTCCCTCGGGCTCATCATCACTGCCATGAGCATAGCGCAACTGATTGTCTACAGCAACGCTTTGTCTTCAGGCGGCGCGCTGAGCGAAGAAGGCGCTGCCGGAAAGAGCCCGGTCGAAGCCCGACCAGGACTCGCCGGCGGGGAGCTGGCGCTCGAGGCGGTCGAAGCTGCCGAGCCGGCCGCCGAGGTTGTCGATCATGTGGACGAGGACGGCCTCGCGGGTGGCGGGGACGACGGGTGAGCCGTGTTCGAGCGAGCCGTGGTGGCTGAGGATGATGTGGAGGACGCACTGGGCGGTGTGGGGGTCGAAACCCGGCAGGTCCTCGATCGCCCGGCGCACGGTGTAGTAGCCGAGCGGGATCTCCCCCTGCAGGCGACCGGCGTCGGTGAGGTCGATCGCCAGCGGGTCTTCGTTATAGGCGAGGCACTTGCCGATGTCGTGCAGCAGCGCGCCGGTGACGGCGACGTCGCGGTCGATCCCGGGAAAGAAGTTGGCCGCCGCGGAGACCGCCTGGGCGACCGAAAGCGTGTGCTCGAGCAGACCGTGGCGGTAAGCCTGGTGGTAGGTCTTGGCCGCCGGCGCGACTTTGAACCGCTGCCAGGTCTCGGACTCGGGGCCGAAGAAATGGTCGAGCAGCCCGCGCAGATGCGGATCCTGGACCGTCGCCAGCAGTTCGCGCAGCCCTCCCTCCAGCTCCTCGAAGGAGACCTCCGACTCGGCCGCCAGGTCCGCCGTCTCGTACTCGTGCAGCTCGGCCTCGCGCAGGGAGGAGATCTTGATCTTCGCCCCCCAGCGGTCGCTGACTTCGAAGGCGCCGGCGATGAAGACCGCCGACCCGGTGCAGCAAAGGGCGTAGAGGGTCTCGGCGTCCTCCCAGCAGACCGCCTCGGCGGTGCCGGTCGCGTCGCCTACCGACAGTCGCAGCCAGGGCTCGCCATTGCGCTTGCGCCGCAGCTCTCGCTCGCGGACCGCGAAGACGCCGCCGACCCGCTGGCCGTCCTCGAGCTCGCCAAGGGGCACCCGGACCGGCACCTCAACCGGCGCGCTCGCCGATCCGTTGGTCTCCGCCGGAGGGGCTTCGGCGGGGGCGAACGCCTCGATCTGCGTCTGCTCACTCATCTCAAATCAAGGTAGAGACGAGGGCGGACAGCGCCCTTAGGCTGCAAACGTGCTTTCAGCCAGCAGAGAGGTCGGAGCGGCAGCGAGCGCCCTCGGCGCCTACCTGACCACCGTCCTGCCGGAGGCGCGGCGGGAGCTGCGGCGCTGGGGCCCGCTGCCGGAGGAGAAGGCGAGGAACGCTGAGGCGGTGGCGGTGTTCGCGACGCTGGCGCCGCGGTCGAGGCGCTCCGCGGCGGTGCGCGCGATCGTCGCCCTGCAGGTCGCGATCGACCGGCTCGACGTCCTGGAAGAGATGGGAACGGAGGCCGGGGAAGCTGAGCTGACGGACCTCCACGACACCTGGCGGCGCGAGGTCGCGCAACTGCCCGCCGCCGCCGTGACGCTGCCACTGATCGAGCGGGCGGCCGAACGCTGCGCGGCGGGTCAGCGGCACACGCATGCCGCGGCCGGCGATGCCGAGGAGCTGCGGCGCTGGGCCGGGGAGCTGGAGGCGCCGGCCGGCTACCGTTGGTTCGAGGTCGCGGCGGGCGCCAGCTCCTCGGTCGCGGCCCACGCCCTGATCGCAGCCGCGGCCGATCCGCGCACGAGCGCCGAGACCGCGGCGGCGATCGACGCCGCCTACCACCCCCCGATCGGAGCCCTCACCGTCTTCCTCGACGACCTCGTCGACCTCGACGCCGACCGGTCGGCGGGCGAGCACAACTACACGACCTACTACGAGACCCCGGAGGATGCGGCAGCCCGCCTCGGCCTGATCGCCGACCGGGCCCTGGCCGGCGTGCGGCACCTCCCCCATGCTGCTCGCCACAGGGCGATCCTCGCCGGGGTCGCTGCCTTCTACCTGAGCTCCGCCGATGTCCAGACGGAACTTGGCCGGCGAGTTCGCCGGCGGCTGCTCGAGTCGCTCGGTCCCGCCACCCGCCTCCTGGCTGGGTTCAGCCGCGCGCGTCGCCTCGGACAACGCAAACGACTCGGGCGAGCAGGGAACTCGCCCGAGTCATGACGTTTGCGTCTTGAGGACTGTGGCCGCTCAGGGTTGGCGGGACAGTCCCGGGGAGATGAATAAGAACATACGCGGACCCGTAGGTCAAGGGCAAAAGGAACTAACCGGCCGTTCGGTTGGCCCACTCCTGGGCCTCGTCGAAGCCGAGATAGGGCAGGAGGGTGAGCAGCACCAGCTCCGGGCGGAGCTGCGCCAGGCGATCGAGCCGGCCGACCCTGAGGTGGTCGCCGACGAGACCGACCATCCCCGCCATCAGTGTCTCGTCGGTCGCCACTGGGAGCCGTCCGTGGCTTGGGGCTTTGACGCGCAAAAATCCCGCCAGCCGTGCGATTACGCTTTCATAGCGCCGAACGCTCTCGTCCTCCGCAGCGCTGTCGTAGGCAAGTGTCTCGGCCACCTCCGGGTGAGCGATCGCGTAATCGACACCCGCATAGATCGCGGCGGCCACTTGGGCCGGCCACACGTCCTCTCCGGCACACGCCTCCAGCACCGCCGTTTCGAGGTTGGCAAGCTCAAGCGGGAATGCCATTGTTTTGGGACACTAACAGACCAAAAGATGAGAATTTCGTTCAGAAATCGTCGGGGGCTATGAGCGACCACCCCCTCTCCCAGGGGCCAGCCCGACCAGGGACCACGCACACCGCCGGACGCGTTCGTCCAGCCGCCGCGACCCTCAGATCGTGATAGGCCTTCTGCGGTGAAGGTTTGGTTACCCGAAAACCTGGCTCAAGCCGGTGTCGGCGAACTGCCCGAATCGGTCGAGGTTCATCTCATTCCCCGCAACGGGGGGTTGCCGCCCGAAATCGAGGAGGCACAGTTTTTGGTCCCGCCGTTCGGTTCAAGCCGAGTGATCGAGGCGCTGCCCCGGTTTCGCGCGCTTCGCGTCGTCCAGGTGAACTCGGCGGGGGTCGACTGGATTGCCCCAGCGATCCCTGAGGGCGTCACGCTCTGCAATGCGCGCGGGACACGCGACACCCCCGTGGCCGAGTGGGTGGTCGGCGCGATCCTCGACAGCTATAAGCACTTTGCCCGGTTCCGACAGCAGCAGCTGCAGGCGCGGTGGGAGCCCGGCATGCCGAAGGAGCTGGCGGGATCGAAGGTCCTGATCGTCGGCCACGGCTCTATCGGCCGGGCGGTCGCGGAGCGGTTGCTTCCGTTCGGCGTCGAGGTAACGGGCATTGCAAGCCGTCCCCGCAGCAATCTGCACGGAGTGGAGACGATCGACGAGCTTCTGCCCCAGGCCGACATCGTGATCGCCCTGCTTCCGGCCACGCCCGAGACGACCGGGTTGATCGACAGGGAGCGACTCGCCAGGCTCAAGACCGGAGCCCTCCTGATCAATGCAGGGCGCGGGAACGCGATCGACACCGATGCCCTTCTTGACGAGCTCGGGTCGGGTCGGCTGAAAGCTGGGCTTGACGTCACCGAGCCTGAGCCCTTGCCGCCGGACAGCCCGTTGTGGAAACTGCCCAATGTCCTCATCACCCCGCATATCGCCGGCGACAGCCCGGCCGCCGACCAGCGGGTCTACGAGCTTGTCGGCGATCAGATCCGGCGGCACCTTGAGGGGCGCCCGCTGCTGAACGTCGTGCCGGCTTGATGACTCAGCGGGCGCGGCAGCTGCGAGCGATGGCGACGCTGATCCGGCGGCCGTCGGCGAGCCCGAAGCTGAGCTTGGCCAGAGAGAAGAATCCGGCGGTGAGGCTTTTCGGAATCGGGCAGGAAGCGCTCAGGTAGCTGCGGGGGCGGCCTTGGAACGAGTAGCGGCGGAACAGGGTGAGGTCGAAGCGGCGCAGCCGTGGCCACGGGCCGAGCGCAGAGGAAGGATCGCCGACCAGCGCCGAGCCGAACCGCCCGCTCCCCTGCCGCAACCGCAGCGGCAACACTGCGACGGTCGGGGGGTTCGCGATGTAGGCGTGGAGGAAGATCGCCCGCCCGCCGTCGACGCGCCCGTTGAAGGCGAGGACCTGAGCCCGAGCCGAGAACGCGGACTGGTTTGGAAGCGCGACCTGTGCCCGCAAGGTTCCCCGCCCGACTAGGGCATCGCGGCAGGCCGCCAGCGCTTCGGGCGGCTTCGCGTCACGCAGCAGGCGCGGCGGGCAGGTCGGCAGGCCGCGGGTGGAGATCACGCCCTGGGAGGGCAGCCCCAGCTCGATCCGCGTGACCCGGGGCAGCGGTTCGCCGCCGGAGGTCTGCAGTCCACCCTCCAGATGGACCGAGATCGGCGCCGCCCGGTCGCGAGGCAGGGCGAGTGGCGCTAGCCCGCCCTTCAGGTTGACGATCAGGTTGCCCTTCTGGGCGCGCTCGCCACGGGCGACCGTCGCGGTGCAGCCCGCGAGCAATGCCAGTCCGAGGACCAGCCACCTCATCCGTAGCGGGAGAACTTGAAGCTGCACCAGTCGAAGCCGAAGGCGAGGACGACGTTGTTGGCGAGGTTGCCGGTGTGGATGAAGCGGGCGGTCAGCCGCTGCGCCTTGATCCCGTTCCCCTGGCGCAGCTGACCGGTGATCTGCCCGAGGTAGGACTGCTGGCGCTTCAGGTAGGTGAACCACTTCTCTAGCTTGGCGCCATCGGCACTCGGCCGCGGCACGGCGGAGATCTGCTTCACGGTGCCGCCGAAGATCGAGGTCGCCTGAGCGAACTTGCCCGCAGCGGCGGCAAGGCGTTCGGCGCGAACGTCGGCGCGCGCCCCCTTCATCGCCCGCTGGGTCGCTTCCGCGTCGGGCTTGCAGATCGTCTCCAGGCGTTCGACGTATTCGTCGCGGGTCGGCGCTTCCGCCGCAGGGGCGGAGGCGGCGAACAGCAGGGCGACGGCGATGAACGCAAAGGGAATCGATCTATGCACGGGTGGGGCTCCTCTCTGGGATCAACATGTTGCGGCGCGGGAGGATGCGGTCGAGCACCCTGGGCACCCGCCATACCCGGTCGCCGAGCAACAGCATCAGCGCCGGCAGTAGGACGATCCGGACCACGGTCGCGTCGAGCAGGATCGCCACCGTCAGCCCCACCCCCATCTGGCTAACGGTCGCGATCGGCGCGGCAGCGAAGGAGACGAAGACGGCGGCCATGATCGCCGCGGCGCCGGTGATCACCCCGGCCGTCTTCTCCAGCCCGAAGGCGATCGCGGCGCGGTTGTCGCCGTCGACCTCGTAGCGCTCGCGCATGCGGGCGATGAGGAAGACCGCGTAGTCGATCGAGAGGCCGAAGGTGACGCCGAAGATCGCCCCCGCCCCGACCGTGTCGATGTAGGGATGGCCGCCGAGGGGGTAGCCCGCAGGGATCTCGCAGACCAGCGCCATCACCCCGATCGCGGCGGCCACCGAGGCGAGGTTGAGGCCGACGGTCAGCAGCGCCAGCAGCGGCGCCCGCAGAATCACGATCAAGGCCAGCAGGGTGAAGAGGACGAAGGCGCCGATCACCAGCGGCAGCCGCGCTTCGGTCGCTTCGCCGTAGGTGTTGAGGACCGCGGCACCGCCGGTGACGCCGGTCTGCAGGCCGCTCGCCGCGGCCAGCCGCGCCGCGTCGTCCTCGAGCCGGGCGCCGACCCGCCGCGATCCCTCGCTGTTGAAGGGATAGTCGGAGACGATCAGCATCCGCGCCGCCTGGCCGCCGCCGTCGACGCTGATCGCCTCGCCCGCTTCGGCCCGCTTCGGCGCCGGGGCGCCGTCGAGGGCGGAGAGGACGAAGTAGCCGGAGTCGAACAGGCCCGGCGACTGGCGCCGGAGTTCTTCAGCCCCGAGCGCGAGCGGAGTCGCCACCGCGGTCACCCGGCGGCCGGCGCTGGCCAGCTCGGTCTGCAGCGGGTAGGCGCGGCTGGAGCCTTCGGCGAGCCCGTTCTGGAGCGCGCCGGCGCCACCCTGCAGTTCGACCAGCCCGGTCGAGAGACGTTCGGCGCCGTCGCCGAGCCGGTCGAGGCCGCTGCTCAGCCCGTCGGTCGCGTCGGCGAGCTTGCCGACGCCTGCTTCGAGGCGCTTCCCCCCCGGGACCAGCCGGTTCATGCCGCCGTTGACCTCGCCGGCTACGTCGCGCAGCCGCCGCACTTCGTTGCGGTTGGCGGCGACGGTGCGGGCCAGCACCCGGGCCTCGTTGGCGAGCGGCTGCAGTGCCGGGTCTCCGGCGGCTGCCGCTTCCAGCTCGCGGGCGAGCTTGCGGGAACGCACCTGCTCGCCGCCGCGCAGCCGGGGCACCAAGGAGCGCAGGCCGAGGGTGAGGGCGAGGCTGCCGACCGCGACTTCGCGTTGCCCCTTGGCGAGGCGCTTGTTGCCGTCCTCGAGCCGGCCGATCGCCGTCGTCGCTTCTTCGCCCTTGCCGGCGGCGCGCTTCAGCTCGGTGGCGATCGTCCCGGCGCCGGCGGCGGCGCGTTCGGATCCCTCGGCCAGCAGGCCGCTCCCCGCGGCGCCTTCGTCGAGGCCCGAGCGCAAGCGGCTGACCGCATCGGCGGCGCGGCGCAACCCCGGCCCGAGCTTCTCGATCTGCGCCGGCCCTTCCGCGCCGTCGGCGCTGAGCTTGTCGCCCAGAAAGCGCAGCGGTGCCGTGCGGCGGGCGATCGGTGCCGGCCCGATCACGGTCCGCACCCCCGGCTGGGCGGCGATCCGCTGCTGCCACCGACTCAGCGTCGCCAGGTCCTCGCGGGTGGTGATCGGCCCGCGGTCGGTCGCAGCGACGAGGACGAAGGGCGCCTCCCAGCCGGGGCCGACAGCGCGGTCGATCGTCTCGGCGCTCTTGCGAGCGTCATTCGAGCTCGGCAGCTCGTCGATCCCCGGGGCGCCGGTGGTGAAGCCCAACACCGGCAGGGTCAGCAGGATCAGGGGCACGGCGACCAGGCCTGCGGCGAGGGCGGGGTTGCGCAGCGCGGCGCCCGCCGCGGCGGCGACGGTCGAGCGGCTTCCCGGGCGCGGCGGCGGGCCGACGCGGCCAGCGTTGATCCGCGGGCCCAGCAGGGCGAGCAGGGGCGGCACCGCCAGGGTCGAGACGACGACGCTGATCACAGTCACCACCGCGGTCGCGGTCGCCAGCGAGAGCAGCAGCGAGCCCGGCTGCAGGAAGGCGGAGAAGAGCAGGGCGACGATCAGCGTCGTCCCGGCGAAAAGGGTGGTGCGGCCGGCGCTCGACCGGGTCGCCGCGGCCGCCCGCCAGGGATCGGGATCGCGCTCCAGCTCCTCGCGGAAGCGGGAGACGATCAGCAGCGAGTAGTCGACCCCGAGGGCGAGGCCCATCATCGTGCAGACGACGAGGGCGAGGGCATCGATCGTCATCGCCCCGGAGAGCAGGGCCAGGACGCCCCGCCCGGCGAGCACGGTGAGAGCGCCGAAGGCGAGGGGGATCGCGGCCGCGACGACCGAGCGGAAGACCAGCAACAGGACGAGGATCAGCAGCGGCGCCGCCAGCAGCTCGGCCCGCTCGGTCGAGCTCAGCGATTCCTCCTGCAGGGCGCGCGAGACCGAAGCGAAGCCTGACTGGGTGGCCGTGACCGGCGCCCGCACCCGGGCCTCGAGCGTGGCTTCGAGGTCGGGGACGACCTCGCGCATCGCAGTTGCAAGTGGTACGCGGAAGTCGACCAATACCAGGGCACGGCGCGGACCCGGCCGCAGGGCGCTCAGCGACCCCCGGTCCCAGGGAGAGACAATCGTCGCCCGCGGGTCGCGCCGCAGCGCCTCGACCAGCCCCGGCCCCTGCCGGTCCACCGCCGGCGCCGGCCCCTGCAGCAGGACCACGAACGGCGAGGACTCGCCGAAATGGCTCTGGGCAAGCGTTTCACCGTTTGATGCAGAGGTTCCGGGCACCTGCAGCGAGAGCGGTGCGAGTTTTTCGCCCACACCAAGGCCGACCACGCCCAAGGCGAGGCCGGAGATCAAGACGATGGCGAGTCCGGCCATGGATCGACGGCGACTCACCTGCGTAAGTCCCTCCCCCATTGGACGCTGAGTCTAGGGCAGGTACCGGGTTACGGCGGTACGTTTGTGTCCCGATTAGTCGCTGAATAACCACTGCGGCGCGGCGCGGGCGCGACCGATCTCAGCGCTCAACCGTCGAGGCCGAAGGGCGCCGGTTCTCCCTGCCGATCGAGCTTAATCGCCTCGGCAGCCACCGTCTCGTAGACGCTGAAGCCGCCGATCACCACGTAAGGGAGGTCGGCCGCGTTGGCGTCGGCGATTACGCCATCGAGGTCAGGACCAGAGAGCTCGTTTTGGGGGCATGGCCGGCCTTCACCGAGGCGACGAGCAGGGAGACCCCCCTGCTGGGAGAGCTTCTGACCGAAACTGACGCGCTCGTTCATCGAGAGCGAGGCCGCGAACTCGGCTTCCTCGCGCGCCTTCTCCTCATTGATCCGTGCCCACTCGTCCTCGTTGCCAGGCGCGAGAAGGGGCTTGTGGCGCGGTGCGGTCATCGGAACGGTGAACTTTACGCCCCCGGCGTGACACCGCGCCGGGGCGTCGACTTACCTACAGCTCGAGGTTCGTGTTCGCGGGTACCTCAAGCAAGAGCGGGGCTGAGGGCGATGTCGACTGACTCGAGGGCCCGGCGGATGCGTTTGTCGAAGGTGGCGAGATCGGCACCGCTGCGCTCCGCGGTGGCGAGCGCAAAGCCGTCGGCGAGGCTGATGCCGAGAGCGCGACGGCGGGCAGCGTTGCGGGCGAGGGCGGCATCGGGAGCGACGAGTCGGATCCCTAGGGAGGCGATCGCGTCGACCGCAACGCGCATGTTGCGATCGTCTTCGGCCGGCCTCACCAGGGCCTCGGCGTAATTGATCGTGCAGAGCGACAGCTCGACGCCATCGGCAGCGAACCGCTCGAACGCCTGGGTCGCGCCGGCATGGTGGGCGTTGGCCCGGTCGAGGGCCGCGATTACGACGTCGGTCTCGAGAACGCAGCCGCCCAAGGTCTACTCAGGCACGCTCTTCGGATCGCAGTCGCTCGAGGTATCCGGGCGGGTAGAGCCCGTCGAAAACCCCCAGCGCCGCCTGTAGATCCGGGGCGGCGCGATGGACGACGATGCGGTCTGCCCCCTCGGCCTCGATTACAACCTCGTCCCCGGGTTTCAACCCGGCCGCCTCGAGGCTCTCGACCGGCAGGGTCACCTGATGCTTGCTGGAGATCCGAGGCACGCCTTTACTTTAGCGTAAAGGCTTATTTTTTTCCTTCCTGACCCTCCTGACTGGCAGGCGGCAGGCGTTATCGTGCTTCCAGTGGAGCGGGACATCGTCACCCCCTTGCCGCCCGAGGGCGATCCATGGCGCGACAACGAGCTCGTCCGCCGGGCGAGGATCCGCGAAGACGCGGACAGGTCGATGGATGCAAATCTGGCCGAGACGATCGCCCTGAGCGAGTTCCTCTGCAAATTCGCCGGCGCCGCCCGGGGCAAGTGACTCGACGGGGCTTTCGCCCCCTCCCACTGCTCAAACGCCTCAACGACTCAGGTGTGCGCTACATCGTTGTCGGCGGCCTTGCCGTGGGCGCGTGGGGGTACGTGCGAGGGACCGACGACCTCGACATCGTTCCGGACCCCTCGGCCGACAACTTGAAGCGCCTCGCGGAGGTGCTCGAAGACCTGGACGGACGTGTCGTCGTCGGCGACCGGACCCTGACGACCTCGGCAATCAAAACGTTCCTGCGGGCCGGCGACAAGACTGTGGTGAGGACGAGCCTGGGTGAGGTTGACGTTCTGCAGGGCCTACCGCAGATTCCCAGGTATGACGAACTTGCCCCCCAAGCGGCCGATACCGAACTCGAGGGGGTACAGATCAGAGTCTGCTCTCTCCAGCATCTGAGGGCGATGAAGCGGGCGGCCGACCGACCGCTCGACCGTCTCGACCTGGAGGCGCTGGAGATCGCCCACCAGGAGGATCCCGAAGAAAGATGTTGAGCACCTCAGGTGCTCAACCGTCCCAGGCCACCTCAACGTCATAGCGGGAAAAGGTGGGGTCGGCGGTGAGGATCGGCAGGCGCTCGACCTGAGCCTGGGCGATCAGCAGACGGTCGAAGGGGTCGCGGTGATGGTGCGGCAGCTGGCGGACCGCCCAGGCGTGCTCGCTGGTGACCGGCATCAGCTCAAAGCCGAGGCTCTCGACAAGGGCAGGCAGGTCGTCCGGCGCCTCGAGCTTGCCGAGAGCGGTCTTGATCGCGATCTCCCAGAGCGAAGCGACGCTGATCACTACCTCCGCCCCAGCGTCCTCGATGGTCGCCGTGGGACCGGGCCCGAGCCTCGCATCGTCGAGGACATGCCAGAGAACGACGTGGGTATCGACCAGCAGCCGCCGCAACGCTCAGCGTTCGTACTCGGCGAATTCCTCGAGCGGCTCGTCGAAGTCGGGGCCGATCTTGATCTTGCCCTTCAGAGACCCCCGGCCCGTCACGCCGCCTCGCTTCTTGTCCAGCGGGGCGATGCGCGCCACCGGCTCCCGCCCGCGGCGGACGACTATCTCCTCGCCGGCCTCGGCGCGGCGGACGAGCTTGGAGAAGTTCGTCTTCGCCTCATGGATGTTGACGCTCGTGGCCACAGCCAAAAGGGTAGCGAGGTTAGTCCACTTGGTCTACTTGCGAGTGCGATCGGGGCAGCCGGCCCGCAATCTTGGTCTCAGCGTGAGCGCACGGCCGCTTTGGGCACCCAGAATCGCGGTCAGACGGCGGGGGCCGCGGCAGACGCCGCCGCTGTTAACCAGGAGGCCCTGCTCGCCGCCCTGGAGCGTCAGCACCACTTTGCTCAGGGGCACATCCGGGAGACCGCGGAAGGAGACGCGAAGGCGGCCCCGGGTGGCGTCGACGCCCGCCGCCAGGTCGAGCCGCAGGGGGCCGTCCAGGGCGGCGGCGAGGTCGGGGAGCCTGCTCGATCCAGATCGCAGGTAGACGGGGCCCGCAAGCGGGCGATCGAGCAACGGCGTCCATACCTTCGCCCGGCCGCGCACCGAACTGGGCGGGCAACTGGAGGCGTCGAAGCGCTCCACGGTGCAGACCGAGTGGATGCCCCGGCTGTTGAGCAGCTCGCTGCCCGGCAGGGTGGCCGTGACCCGGCCGATGTTGGCGTCTCCCGGCCGTGCCTGGACAACAGCGCGAAGGCCGGGGTGGGCACTACGGTGGGTCGGGCCGAGCAGCTGTGCCGACAGTTTCGGCCGGAATCGCAGGGCGCCGCAATCACCGACCTGGAAATTGTCGGCGAGGGCTGCCCGGGTACCGATGGATGAGGTGGCCGTGCCCTGGACAGAATTCAGCTCACAGCTGGTCGGATTGCGGACGAAACCGGGTCGGTCGAGGACGATGCGAATGGCCCGGTAGTCGATCGGGATGCCTTCGAGCAACTGCGGCAGCCGGTCGAAGCGAAGGCTCGCCTGCGCCGTATGGGGGTCGATGAAGATCGGGGCACGCAGCACGACCGTGCCGAGGTCAAAGGGGCCGGCCACTGCCGGCACGACGACCGCGAGGCTGAACGGCGCTTCGCGATAGGCCCCGGCAAGGTAAACGGCGCTCGGCGGATTGCCCGGTTGCGGAATCCAGAGAGGGCTGGTCCCGACCCCGGCGGCGATACGTGCGTAGCCAAGGCGCGACGCGAACGGGCAGTCGCCCGCGGCGACACCCAGTTCGGGGCAGAGCGGGACGGCGCCGAAGTCGGCGCTGAGCCCAGGCGGAAGCTCGAGTGAAATCGCCGCCGGGACCTGTTCGCCGTCGGAGTGGGTCACGGTTGCGACAAAGGTCGAGACGGCGCCGGCGCGGGGGTGCGTGACCCCGGCTTGGAGCCGGGGCTGGAAGCCGGGAGCGCCGCATCTCCCTTCGACGCCGAAACCGGCGTCGCCGACGACCGGCGCCCCGCCCGCCCACGGCTCCAGTTCGAAGCGGACGGCGTGGCTCCCGCAGGCGGGCGGGATAACCAGAGGGCTCGGGGTGCCCTGGCGAAAGTGCAGCTCGAGGTGGGAGAGGGGGATCTGGGGTAGGTCCGCGGCGGTGGCGGTGAGGCGGCCGTTCTCGGGATCGGGTTCGATCGCGATCCGCTGCTTGAGCAGGATGCCGTGGGCCGGCTCGCGCAGGACCATGTACAGCGAGAGGTCGAGGGAATCGTGCGGCGTGGCACGACCAGAGTCTGGGCGAGCGACGAAGAGGGGACCCTCGACCGGCTGCTCCAGCAGCGGCGAGTCGAGCAAGGCCGTGCCGATCTTCGAGCTGTCGGGACAGCCGCTTCCGGGATCAGAGGAGAGGGTCTCGCGCTCGTACTCGGCCCCGCTGCAGGCCCCCAACCCTTCGGCGAACGCAGGATTGGCCGTCATTTCTGCCGGAAGGACGAGCCTGGCACTGCGTAGGTCGGATTGGGCGACGCCGACCGAGTCGGTGAGACCGGGATCGTCGAGATCCAGGCTGAAGTCCAGGGAGCTCGCCGAGCCGGCGGCGTTGGCGGTCGGCCGGAACCCGATCGTCGGGCTGAGGCCCAGGCTCTGGCAGCCTTGCATCCCGGGCGTCAGCGCCTCGGCCCCGACCCAGGCTCCCGGAAACTCCCAGGAGTCGGCGCTGAAGAGGGTCGAGAGCGGTCCGGTGCAACTGCGCGGCAGGGTGACAAAGGGGCGCTCGGGCGGATCGACGGGGCAGCTGCCGCCGTTGCGGATGCAGTGACCGCGTTCGGTGTCGTGGACCGAGCTCGCCGGGTTGCCCCACATGGTCAGGGTCCCGCCGAAGATCGTTTCGGCCTGGGAGATCCCGCTGATGCTGGAGAAGAGGTTGCGCTCGCCATCGCCGCGAAGCGCGCCTTCGATCGTCACCGAGACGCCGTTCAGCCGGAACCCGAGCAGGGACGCGCCGCCCGGCGGCGGCACGAGGTTGTAGACGGGGGTGATTTCAGAGCTGGTCGTCTGCCCAGGTTGCAGCAGGCCGAAGACGCCGACAGCGGTCGCGTCGGGGCAACTCGTCTCCCCCGTGCTTCCGACGGGACGAAAATCGGCGCTGGAGCAGCGCGGTGCCGCCTGTGGGTCGATGACCAGCCCGGCCGGGAGGTCGATGACCATGTCCCGGGGCGAGCCGTCCGGCACCAAGCCCAGATCTGGATCGTCACGGGTGTTGAGATGGAAGGTGGCGGTTACCGAAAGCGGATGCGAGCCCGCTTGGGTGGCCGGTAGTCCATCCTCGGCGAGGATGGTGAGCTCGGGCTCGTCGAAGCCGAACGCCGCACCTGCCGGGGGCGCAAGCAGGCAGGCACAGAGGAGCGCATTGACGACAACTGCGGCAGCGAAGGCCGCTTGGCGACGACGAACAGTTTTCCGCTGCGACTGCATTCCCTGTGGCGAACCCCCGGTCCCGGTACTGCGATCCCTGCTCCAAAGCCAAAAGAACATCAGGGTACCAAAGCAGCGGGGCCGCGACTGAATCCGCGGCCCCGCTGAATATCTGTTTCCCATGTCTCGTCAACACGGGTTGCTCCGCGGCGATTCGCCGCTTGTCCTGCCTACAGGTATTCGCCAGACAGCAGGCTCGAGCCGACGTACGTGCCCGACGTCGAGTCGAGGGTGGTGCAGTTGCCGGTTTCGGCGGTGCCTTTCTGCTGGTGGTAGTCGAGACCAGCGAGGTTGAGGCCGACGCCGACTTTCGACGATGCTTCGTTGGTGTAGCTGACGCCTCCCGCATCGGCCGCCTGCGTACCGAGCGTGACGATGCACTTCGGCAAACCGACCGACGGAGCCACGATTTCGATCGCTTTTCCGGCCGGGCAGGCGATGCTGGCATTTCCGGTGAACGGCGCCCCATGGTTGAGCACGCTGAACGTGTAGCTGCAACCGTTCATTACCACTTTCGCGGCGAGTCCCGCAAACGTGCAACCGCTGTACGTCGCCTGGACGGGGAATTCAGCCGTCGCGGCGGAGATGCTCGACGTGTAGGTGGCCGTCGAACAGCTCAGTTTCCCGTGGGAGAACTGCATGCTGTGGCTGGTGGTGTTGGCACCATTGATCGCCAGCGCATAACCACCGGCGGTCAGCTTCGTCGGCGTACCGGCGATCGCAAGACCGGTCGTCGGCAGCTCGCCACCAGACGATTCAACCCAGAGGCCTCTTGGGTTTCCAAACGCAGAGCCCTTGATAGTCCAGCTACCGTTCCAGCTGCCGTTTTCGTTGGTCCCTACTCCTTTGCAGGCATAGCCTCCGAGTTCGCTCAGCTTGAGCTTCGCGGTGCTGACGGTGACCTTCACCGAGCTGTTGGTGACGGTACCGATGTTTTCGAAGGTCGCCTGATAGCCGGTCTTCGGAAGGAGCCCGATCCAGCAAGCGGTTTTTGAGCTGCCGATTTCAATCTGGGTGCAACCGGCGCCGCCGATCCCGACCATGCCTTCAAACACGCCTTTCGAGCTTTCGCGGCCGGGGGCATAGGTGAACTTGCAGCTGTTCATCTTCATTGCCTCGGTACCAAGTATCGCGCAGCTGCTGTCTTTGGCCGAGAGTTCGATCTTCGGGCTCAAATCGTTCACTGAACCTTCAAGCGCTGGGACGTCGCATTTAGTTTCGACCTGCTGAGTTTTGAAAATATGCTGACCTTCCGACCCAACCGAACTCAGCGTGGTGGGACTCGTTTCAGTTCTAAATTGAGACGCGGACGCCGCCGAGGCGCCGAGTACCACCGTTAGGGCAAGGGCTGCGATGGCAGCGATGCCCAAGCATTTAAAGCGATTCATACCTATCTCCTTTTGGCCTGGAGTTCCCAGGGCTACATGGATTGACGAAGAGAATGTTGTTCGTGGAGGAGTGCACTGTCATCGCCGATGTGACTAAAGGGAGCAGCCCAACTCAGCGCTATGTCAAGCAAGTTCGCCGACGCTCTCCAGTTCGAGGAGGATTGCCAGCTCAGCGCCGCAACTGTCGAGGGTCCGTCCCAGGCGGTCCTCGATCGCTTGGAGGCGACTTCCAGCCGTCTGGCGGCTGACTCCCAGCGCGGCGGCGGCCGAGGAGACGTTGCGTCCGGCTGCGAAATAGGCCCGCAGAGTCTCCCGTGCGGTCTCGCCCCCGGCACGCTCCCGGGACAAGGGTGCGAGGTAGAGCTGCTGCAGCGAGGTGGTGAAGAGATCGTCTCGCAGAACCGACGCCAGCAGGGCGACGTCGGCGTACCGAACAAGGCCCGGAGGCCGACGGACGGCGATCGGGAGGGCGGCCCGAGCCTGCTGATGGCTAAGCCGCCAACCGGCGGGTCCCTGGGCGGGCTCGCCTACCGCAAGAACCAGCCGCTCGGGCCAACACGTGGCCGCCGCCTCCTGCAGTCGCTCCGGATCGATCCGGCGGCGGCCTCCGAACCAGGCCCAGGTCGACGTGCTCTGATCCGGCTGGACCAGCAAAAGCCGCGCTCCGAGCGCGTGGGCCAGGGCCCGTAGCGCCGCCTCCGCGCCCTCCCCATCGGCAATTGCCCCGAGGTGGACGGCGTCGAGATCGTAGGAGAGCTCCGCGGTGTCAAGTAGCTCGCCGTCGAGCAGACGCTGCACCAGCTCGACCCGGCGGGCCCCAACCGAATCGGCGGGACGGTGCAGTCCACGGGCGTACTCCTCGGCGATCCCGGCGACGAGGGCATCGAACCTGTTTGCCTCGACTCGCAGCAGCTGCTGCAGAGGAGTGCCCTCGAGACCCACCGCCTCCGCCTCCGCCACGAGGTAGTCGCCGAACAGGGCATAACACGCGAAGCAGCGCCGCATGACGGTATCGAGGCTGACTCCGTTGCGAGCCGCCAGTCGTCCCTGTGTAAGCACGGCGGCAGGGATTTCCGGGGAGCGCTCTTCACGGCGGTCGACGCCAGCTAGGGCATAGTCGATTCCAGCGGCAACCGCCTTTGGCAGGTTCTCGACATACTCGGGGTCGGATACTTCGGGGCCGCCCAAGGAGTAGGTACGCGTCAACGCGGCCTGCTTAATCTCAGGGAGGCGGGCGATCAGCCGGGGCGTCAGTCCTTGGCGAACCTCTTCGATGCGCATCGCGATCTCCTACTGCCCCTGCGCCGTGAAGGACACCCTCCCCAGGGGTTCTCCCGCTGCGAACACGTTGTCTTTGCCCTGTGGTTTTGCGAACACCTCGTTGAAGGTCTGGGCGGTGAAGGGCGACAGGCTCAAGTTGGCTTCCGAGACCGCGATCGTGCGGTCCTTGGCGTTCGCGACCGGCGGCCCGGAAAGGGCAAAGCTCGAGACCACCTGCCTCCCCAGCTTTCCGGCATAGGGAGGAGCGGGCAGCACCTCCACTTCCGGCGAAGCCGCACCGGCGACGGGGTCCAGCCAGTTGTCGGCCCAGAACACCTGGCCGCCGCCGAGCTGGAGGAATTCGAGCGAACCCGAGGTCTCCACTCTGCCCGCGGCGCCGTTGGGGGCGAGGTCGCCGCCGAAGATCGGCAGGGTGAAATCGCCCGGGTGTTCGGCCGGGAATACCGGGTTGACCGCGACGAAGAGCGCGGACAGCTTCGCGGCAAAGTCCGGCGCCAGGGCGAGCGACACCTTGTTCTTGCCGAGCACGGTGACAGTGCCCGGCTTGATGGTCGTACGGGCCGAACCGAGTGCCTGCCCCTCGCTGAAAGCCCGCTTGAGGCGGAGCTTCTTGCCGAGACGGGTGGCGAGCTTGGCACTGAGCTCGAGCTGCATTACGTTGACACTGCCGCCGAAGCCCTGGCGGACGACCGCGAGCCTCCCTGCCGTCGCCAGTTTCAACTGACTACCGCCGGCCTTGACCGTGAAAGGCGAGCGCCGCTGGGTCGTTTTCAGCTGCAACACCGTCAATGGCAGCACCCGGCTGCCGGCCCGGAAGGTCAGGCCACCCTCATGGGCGACGGTGCCGCTGCCGCTGGTCGGATCGAACTTGCCGCCGGCGACCGGAAAGCTCACGGTGCCGCCGGCGAGCTTTGCCGGCGCGACAGCGCTCAACTCGACGCCTTCCTGCTTCAGAGCAGCCAGGAACGAGCGATCAAGCGTGATCTTGGTCGTCCCCGAGCCGACCGGGTCGTAGGCCGCACGGGCGTGCGGAACCGGCGAGATCATGCAGCCCAGGGCCAGAGTCGCGGCGATCGCGATTCGGCGCCTCATTCCTTCACCCCACATGCCTTGTTCACCTCGAGGGTGACCTCCTTGTCCTCGGCGAAGGAGAAGGTCGCCAAGGCGAGGGGAAAAGCCGTGAACCTGGCCCCTTTCGGTGCAGGGCAACCGGCGTTGAAGTAGCTGCGTTCCTTGCCATGGAGCCTGTATTTGCGTTTCAGAGTGAGCTTGATGCGATCGACGAAGCCCCACTCGCCGAGCGCCCGGGGGAACGAAGCGGAGAGCTGGGTTCCGTAGGGGCCCTGGTTGATCCGCTTGATCGCGAAGGTGATGACGAAGGCGCTAGCAAACGGGCTGCGGGTGAAGATGTGGGCGAAGAGGACCGGGCTGCCCTCGCGCCTCCCGTTGAAGAGGAGCAACCGGCCGCGGGTCGGATAGGGGCGCTGGTCGGGAAGGACGATCGTCGCCCAAAAGCGTCCGGATCCAACCAGGGCATCGCCGCAGTTCTCCAGCGCTCGCTGGGTGGAGAGGGCCTTGACCTGGTCTAAACGGCAGGTCGGCAGCCCCTCGCTCCGGAGCAGCCCATGGCGGTTCACCTCGACGGTCATCCGCTGCAGTTGCGGGGGGAGCGCGCCGGACGGGGTGTCTATGTGCCCGGCGATGAAGACGGCGATCGGTGCGGTCCCGGTCCGAGGCAGCTTGAATGGCTGGATCTGCGAATGAATGGTGATTCGTAGACCGCGCGATTGGATCGTCTCCGCAACGGCAACGCCCGCTCCCGCGACCGATAATCCGATCAGGGCCAAGATCCCCACCCGTCTCATTGCGCCTCCATCGCTTCAGCTCTCCATATCCCATGGTGTGCCCCCAAAACCGACCCGGTCTAGGCGAGGCCCCTACCTGCTCCATAAATAAGAACACACGCGGACCACTAAGTCAAGAAATGGTGATCTAAAGATCCGTGAGCACGCTTAGAATGGGACTCCGAAAGTAAATTATGGGACGTATGCGTACCATTAGGAGGTGACCGCAGCATCGACTGGTGCTTACCGGCGCTTCTTGCGCCCGTGTTTTGCCTTCGTCACCTTGTGGTGCTTCTTGGCGCAGCGGCCCTTGCGGGCGACCTTGCCCTTGGGGCACTTCTTGGCCTGCGAGAGCGGAACGTTGCCGGCGTATTCGCCCGAGCCCGAGGCCGGGGTCGGGTCGTCGGGGGGACTCAGGGGGCCCTGGCAGGCTTCGCCTTCGCAGCCCGCCGGGGGACCGGGGGGCTGGGGTAGGCCGCCGTTCACGCGGGCGTCGTAGACGTCGATCAGGCCCGGGTCCTGGGGCAGCAGGCTCGAGGCGGTCTTGAAGAAGACGTCCGATCCCGAGGGGGTGGCGTCGACCATTTCCGAGTCGGTCGGGCTCTGGCCCGAGGAGATCAGGCTGAGGCAGCCCCCGGCGGAGGCGACGAACATTTCCGCTCCGGCTTCCTCGCACTCTTTCTCGCTTGCAGCGCGCTGCCACTGGTAGACGTCGGCGGCGCCGTTGGTGTCGCGCGGAAGCAGGGCTTCGAAGCTTTCGAAGAAGAGATGGCTGCCGTCCGCAGAGAGGGCGCGGGGGGCGAAGAGGTCGCTCTCGGCGGGC
>JBJMKP010000011.1:0-4651 GCA_045805745.1 Solirubrobacterales bacterium | reverse complement strand
GCCGAGGGCAAGCAGATCCTGAAGGGGGTCAGCCTCGACGTCGACTGCGGCAGCATCCATGCCCTGATGGGCCCGAACGGTTCCGGCAAGTCCACCCTCGCCAACGCGATCATGGGCCACCCGAGCCTCGAGGTGACCGACGGCACCATCACCTTCAAGGGCGAGGACATCACCGAGGCCGACCCCGCCGAGCGCTCGCAGGCCGGCCTCTTCATGGCCTTCCAGTACCCCGTCGCGATCCCCGGCGTCTCGGTAAGCAAGTACCTGCGGATGATCATCAACGCCCAGCGCGAGGCCCGCGGCGAAGACCAGATCAAGATCAAAGACTTCGCCAGGACGGCCCAGGAGGCGATGGAGCTGGCGAGCATCCCCAAAGACTTCTCCAGCCGCTACCTCAACGACGGCTTCTCCGGCGGCGAGAAGAAGCGGATGGAGCTGCTGCAGCTGGCGCTGCTGCGGCCGGAGATCGCGGTGTTGGACGAGACCGACTCGGGCCTCGACATCGACGCGCTGCGGACCGTCGCCGAGGGCGTCAACAAGTTCGCCGGCCCGGACATGGGCGTCCTGATCATCACCCACTACCAGCGCATCCTCCACATGGTCAAACCGGATGCGGTCCACGTCATGTACCAGGGGCGGATCGTCAAGGAAGGCGGCCCGGAGCTGGTCGGCGTGCTCGAGGAGAAGGGCTACGGCTGGATCAAAGAGGAGGTCGAGGCAGGCGCACCCGCCTGACCTCGAAGCGATGGAGCCGGTGAGCGCCAAGAGCCCCGCAGCCGCGGCGCCGTTCTCCATCGAGAAGATCCGTGCCGCCTTCCCGGCGCTGGAGCGCGAGGTGAACGGCCAACCGGTCGCCTACCTGGACAGCGGCGCCAGCTCCCAGCGGGTGCTGGCCTCGATCCAGTCGGTGGACCGCTACGAGCGGCGCCACCACTCCAATGTCCACCGCGGCTCCCACACCCTCTCGGCCGAGGCGACCGAAGCCTACGAGGGGGCACGGGCCACGGTCGCCGACCACATCGGCGCCGGCGACCGCCGCGAGGTCGTCTTCGTCCGCAACGCAACCGAGGCGATCAACCTGGTGGCGCGGGCCTGGGGCGACGCCAACGTCGGCACCGGCGACCGCCTGCTACTGACCGAGATGGAGCACCACTCGAACATCGTCCCCTGGCAGCAGCTGGCCGAGCGGGCCGGAGCGGAGATCGACTGGGCGCCGATAGACGACGAGGGCCGGCTCGACATGGAGACCTTCGCCACGCTGCTCGAGCGCGGGCCGAAGCTGGTCGCCGTCACCCACGTCTCCAACGTGCTCGGGACCGAGAACCCCATCGCCGAGATCTCTAGCCTCAGCCACGCGGCCGGCGCCAAGGTGCTGGTCGACGGCGCCCAGTCGGCGCCGAAGATGCCGCTCGAGATGGCCGCGCTGGGGGTCGACTTCTACCCGATCACCGGCCACAAGCTCTACGCCCCAACCGGCATCGGCGCGCTCTGGACCAGGCTCGACCTGCTGCGCGAGATGCAGCCCTTCCTCGGCGGCGGCTCGATGATCCGCAAGGTGACCAAGGAGGGCACGACCTACGCCGACGTGCCGGCCCGCTTCGAGGCGGGGACGCCGGCGATCGCCCAGGCGATCGGGATGGCCTCGGCCTTCCGCTGGCTCGACATGGTCGGGATGGACAAGGTCCGCGAGCACGAGGAACAGATCGCCGACTACGCCCTGGAGCGGGTCGCCGAGGTCCCCGGCCTGCAGGTCTTCGGCCCGCCGCGCGGGGAGGGCCGCCTCGGCCCGGTCTCCTTCGAGATCGAGGGAATCCACGCCCACGACGTCTCCGAGATCCTCGATCGCCACGGCGTCGCCGTCCGCGCCGGGCACCACTGCGCCCAGCCGCTGATGGACAGGCTCGGGATCGCCGCGACCGCCCGCGCCAGCTTCGGCGTCTACACCACCCCTGAGGAGATCGACCGCCTGGTCGACGGCCTCGAAGACGCGCGTAAGGTGTTCGGTCTCTGATGGACGAGCTCTACCGCGACCAGATCCTCGAGCACTACAAGCGGCCGCACAACTTCGGCCACCTGGAGCAACCCGACCTCGAGTTCGAGGACACCAATCCGTTTTGCGGGGACGAGCAGCACGTGACCATCGAACTCGACGAGAGCGACAAGGTTGCGGCAATCGCCTTCGAGGGCAAAGGCTGCGCGATCTCCACGGCCGCCACCTCGCTGCTGACCGACGAGCTGGTCGGCAAGAGTCGCGAGGAGCTCCTTCTTCTCCCGAAAGAGTTCGTCCTCGAGCTGCTCGGGATCGACATCTCGGCAACGCGGATGAAGTGCGCGATGCTCGGCCTGAAGATCGTCAAGAGCGCCTCCCTCGGCCAGAGCGCCGAATGGGAGGACGAGGGCGAGACCGGCGACCCGAGCGAAGCGGTCGCCGACCTCGGCCAGCTCTAGCGCTACGGGACCTCGACGTCGTCGCCGTAGGCGATGACGGCAAAGGCCGCGCCCGCGGGGTCGGTGAGCATCGCGAAGCGGCCGGGCGGGATGTCGACCGGGCCGAACTGAGAGGCGCCGCCGCCTGCCTCGGCCTTCTCGATCGCGTCCTCGGCGCTCTCGACGACGAAGTAGGTCATCCAGTGGGCCGGAACCTCGTCGGGCATCCGACCGGAGATGTCGGCCATCCCGGCAACCCGGTCCTCGCCCACGTAGGCGACGTTGTACTCCATCCCACCCGGCGCCTCTTCGGCTTTGAACTCCCAGCCGAAGACCTTGCCGTAGAACTCCTTCGCGGCGGCCGGGTCGCGGGTCTCGAGCTCGTTCCATGAGAAGGCGCCCGGCTCGTTGACCAGCTCGGCGCCGGCGAAGTCGAGCGGCTGCCAGATCCCGAAGAAGGCGCCCTCGGGGTCGGTGAAGATCGCCAGCCGGCCGTATGAGGCGACGTCCATCGGCTCGGCGATCATCGTGCCGCCGTTTTCCTGGATCGCGCGGGCGATCGTGTCGGCGTCGTCAACGGAGACGTAGGTGCTCCAGGCCGGCGGCTGGCCCTCCTGCATCAGCGGCATCGCCCCGGCGACGTCTTTGCCGTCCAGTTTGGCCCGCCGGTAGCCACCCATCTCCGCCGAGTTCGGCAGCTCGGGAATCTCCCAGCCGAACAGCTCGCGGTAGAAGCCCTCAGCTGCCTCCAGGTCAGGCGTCGCCAGGTCGACCCAGCAGGGCGTCCCGGGCGCGTAGCTCGTCCTCTCGCTCATCGTCAGAATCCTTTCGTCGGGTGGGGTTCTGTAGATAAGACCACGGCCGCGGGCCGAAGTCATCGCCGCGATGTGAATTGCCCGGCGGGGCGCCCCGCTAAAATCCGACCAGAGAAGTAGGATTAAGTCTCGATCCGCACTAGCCACTGCCGCACCCGCGGCGAATGGAGTACCCCTCTTGACCGACACCGCTGGAACCAAGATCCCCGTCTGCCCGGCAGCTGAGCTGTCCGCGGGCGAGATGCGCCTGGTCGAGCACGACGGGACCAAGATCGGGGTCTTCAACTGCGACGGCACACTGTATGCGATCGAGGACCGCTGCTCCCACGACAACGGGCCGCTCGCCGAGGGCGAGTTCGACGCCGCCTCGTGCACGGTGGAGTGCCCCCGCCACGGTTCCCTCTTCGACCTCACCAGCGGCAGGCCGAAGACGCTCCCCGCTTTCCAGCCCGTCCAGACGTTCCCGGTTGCGATCGAGGACGACACCATCACTTTGGAGGTCAACTGACATGGCAACGCCCGAGGTTCTCGCCGAGAAACGCGATCTGGCCGGCATCAACGCCGACTACAAGGAGAAGTTCGGATTCCACGACTCGGAGTCCGGCTACGCCTACAAAGCCCCCAAGGGGCTGACCCGCGAGGTCGTCGAAACGATCTCCGACTTCAAGCAGGAGCCCGCCTGGATGCGGGAGTTCCGGCTGAAGGCGCTGGAGCACTTCGAAAGCCGCCCGACCCCGAAATGGGGAGGCGACCTCGACCAGATCGACTTCGACGACATCCACTACTTCGTCCGCGCCTCGGAGAAGAACAGCCGCGACTGGAGCGAGGTCCCGGACGACATCAAAAACACCTTCGACCGGCTGGGGATCCCCGAGGCGGAGCGCAAATTCCTCGCCGGCGTCGGCGCCCAGTACGAGTCCGAGGTCGTCTACCACCAGGTGAACGAGAAGCTCGAGGCCCAGGGCGTGATCTTCACCGACATGGACACCGCCCTCCGCGAGCACGAGGACCTGGTGCGCGAGCACTGGGCGACGATCATCCCGCCCAACGACAACAAACTGGCGGCCCTGAACAGCGCCGTCTGGTCGGGCGGCTCGTTCGTCTACGTGCCCGCCGGGGTGAAGGTGGAGATGCCGCTGCAGGCCTACTTCCGGATCAACACCGAGAACATGGGCCAGTTCGAGCGGACGCTGATCATCTGCGAGGAGGGTGCCGACGTCCACTACATCGAGGGATGCACGGCGCCGGTCTACTCCAGCGACTCGCTGCACTCGGCGGTCGTCGAGATCATCGCGAAGCCCGGTGCCCACGTTCGCTACACGACCGTCCAGAACTGGTCGCAGAACGTCTACAACCTCGTCACCAAGCGCGCCGTCTGATAGGATGTGGGTAGTTTTGTGTTTGTGTTT
>JBJMKP010000010.1:0-22253 GCA_045805745.1 Solirubrobacterales bacterium | reverse complement strand
GCCCGCGCAGGTAATCGACGTACGTCGACAGTGGGTTCAGATACGGCGACGGATCTTTCGGATGGCAGTTCGAGTACTGGCCCGCCGCGGTCAGCCCGGACGTGTCGCCATCGCACTCGATGCCGCCCTGCGTGCAGCGAAAGTTCACGACGGTGCCATCGGTCGAGCCTTCGAACAGTGCCTTGTGCGCGAGCGAGCAGTCGTCCTCGTCGCCGATCACGATCACGGCGAGCTTCGCGTTCTGGCGCAGAAAGCCGGTATTGATCGGATTCTCGAGCGAGCGCTTCACGGCGCCGAGATGTTGCTCGATGCCGCAGCCGTCGATGCCGACGTTCGCGATCGCGGAGAACGCGTCCTCGAGCGTGCCGCTGTAGTTGCGATTGCGCGCACCACCGGGCGCAAGTTCATGCGCATCTCGGTCGGCGGCGTCCGCGACGAAGCCGAGATTCGGGGCCATCGCCGCACCTACATCGGTGCCCTCCCCGGGACGATCATCCGCGCGCTCCGCATCTCCACCGAGGAGAAGCAGGATCTGCTCGAGACCGTCGACGTGACCAAGAGGCTGCGCCGGCTCTCGGAGATCCTCACGCGCGAGCTCGAGGTCGTCCAGCTCGGTTCGAAGATCCAGTCGCAGGTCGAGTCCGAGATCGACAAGGGCCAGCGCGAGTACTTCCTGCGCCAGCAGCTCAAGGCGATCCAGGACGAGCTGGGGGAGGGGGACGAGCAGCAGGCCGAAGTCAACGAACTGCGCGAGAAAATCGAGTCGGCGAAACTGCCCGAGGACGCCCAGAAGGCCGCTGACCGCGAGCTTTCGCGGCTGGAGAAACTGCCGCCGGCGGCTGCCGAGCACGGAGTTATCCGCACCTACCTGGAGTGGCTGACCGAGCTGCCCTGGGCCGCGGAAACTGAGGACAACCTCGACATCACCCACGCCCGCGAGGTGCTCGACGCCGACCACTACGACCTGGAGAAAGTCAAGGACCGCATCCTCGAGTACTTGGCGGTACGCAAGCTCAAGCCGGACTCGCCCGGGCCGATCCTCTGCTTCGTCGGCCCTCCCGGCGTCGGCAAGACCAGCCTCGGCCGCTCGATCGCGAAAGCGCTTGGCCGCGAGTTCGAGCGGATCTCGGTCGGCGGCGTCCGCGACGAGGCCGAGATCCGCGGCCACCGCCGCACCTACATCGGCGCCATGCCCGGGACCATCGTCCGCGCCCTGCGCGACGCCGGCTCCCGCAACCCCGTCTTCATGATCGACGAGATCGACAAGATGGGCGCCGACTTCCGCGGCGATCCGGCCTCGGCGATGCTCGAGGTCCTCGACCCTGCCCAGAACGACAGCTTCCGCGACCACTACCTCGACCTCGAGTTCGACCTCTCGGACGTCGCCTTCATTGCCACCGCCAATGTCCTCGACACGATCCCGGGCCCGCTGCTCGACCGCATGGAGACGATCGAGCTGGCCGGCTACACGCTGGAGGAGAAGCGCCAGATCGCCGACCGCTACCTGGTCCGGCGACAGGTCGAGGCCAACGGGCTGAAGCCCTCCCAGATCGAGTTCACCGATGCGGCACTGACGACGATCGTCGAGGAGTACACGCGTGAGGCCGGGGTCCGCAACCTCGAGCGCCAGATCGGCACCGTCTGCCGCAAAGTCGCCCGCCAGGTCGCCGAGGGCAAGTCGAAGGGCAAGGTGCGGATCTCCGGCAAGAAGGCGCGCGAGTTGCTCGGCCGCCGCCGCGTCTTTGCCGAGCAGCGGCGCCGGACCAGGGTCCCCGGCGTCTCCACCGGGCTCGCCTGGACCCCGACCGGCGGCGACGTCCTCTTCATCGAGGCGACGGCGATGCCGGGCTCCGGCCGGTTGACGATCACCGGCCAGCTCGGCGAGGTGATGAAGGAGTCGGCGCAGGCGGCGCTCTCCTACGTGCGCGGGCACTACGCCGAGATCGCTCCGAAGCTCGACGGCGAGTGGTTCGCCGACCACGACATCCACGTCCACGTCCCGGCCGGCGCGGTGCCCAAGGATGGGCCCTCGGCGGGGGTGGCGATGACCGTCGCCCTCTCCTCGCTGATCCGCGGCCGCGCGGTGCGCAACGACGTCGCGATGACCGGCGAGGTGACGCTAACCGGCCAGGTGCTGCCGATCGGGGGGCTGAAGGAGAAGTCGCTGGCGGCGCAGCGGGCCGGGATCAAGAAGGTGATCGTCCCCAGCCGCAACGAGGGTGACGTGGCGGAGATCCCCAGGCACGAGCTCGGCGATCTCGAGTTCGTCTACGTCGACGAGGTCTCTCAGGCCCTCGAAGCCGCCCTCCCTTAGTGCGCAACCGCTCCCGAGTCTTCTGGTTGGTGGTCGGCGTCACCGCGCTGGGGGCGGCGCTGCGCTTCGCGACGCTCGGCGCCCAGTCCTACCACCACGACGAGATCGTCACCGCCAGCCGGGTGTTGCGAGTCGGCTTCGGTCACGCGATGGACGCCGTCGGCTTCTCCGAGTCGGCGCCGCCTCTCTACTACGCGCTGGCCTGGCTCTGGACCCAGGTCGCGGGCACCGGCGAATGGGGCCTGCGCTCGCTCTCCGCCGTCGCCGGTGTCGTCACCATCCCGGTCGCCTTCCTCATCGGGCGGGAGCTGCGCGGCCAGCGGGTCGGGCTGCTGGCGGCGGCGCTGGTCGCGGTCAACCCGATGCTGCTCTGGTACTCGCAGGAGGCGCGCGCCTACTCGCTGCTCGGCTTCTTCTGCGCGCTCTCGCTCCTCTACTGCGTGCGGGCCATGGAGCGCCCGGGCGAGGGGAAGCGGGACTTCGTCCTCTGGGGGGTGTTCTCGGCGCTGGCCCTGGCGACCCACTACTTCGCCGTCTTCCCGCTGATCGCCGAGATCGTCCTGCTCTGGCGGCGCCGGGGGCGGGCGATCCTGCCTGGTCTCGGGATCGTCGGCCTCGCCGCAGCGCTGCTGGCGCCGCTCGCCTACCACCAGATGTCCTACGGGCACGCCGTATGGATCGGCAAGTTCAGCCTCGGCCACCGGCTCGGCGAAGTCGCGATCACCTACCTCGTCGGCGAGACCGGCGACGTGATCGGTCGGGTCGAGAAACCCGGGCCGGCGCTGGTGCCGCTGGCGCTGGTCCTGGCGGGGTTCGTGTTGCTCGCGGTGCGGGGGAGCAGGCACGAGCGCCGCGCCGCCGCGATCCCCGCCGCCGTCGGGGCGACGGCCGTCGCCATCCCGCTGCTGCTGGCGCTTGGCCCCGGCGGCAAGGACTTCATCCTCGCCCGCAACCTGCTGCCGGCGCTGGTCCCGTTCCTGCTCGCCGTCGCGGTCGCCCTCGGTGTCCGCCGCGCGCGCCGGCTCGGGACCGGGATCGCCGTGGCGCTGCTCGCCTACTCGCTCGGCTTCTGCATCTGGGCCAGCGCCGCTCCCGACCTGCAGCGGCCGGACTGGAAGGCGGTCGCCGACCGCCTCGGCGAGCCGGACGGCCCGCGGGCGACGGTCACCTGGGTGATCGGCGAGGCGCCGCTGCGCTACTACCTCTCGACCGGGGCGATCCAGCTGAAGCCCTCCGAAGGCTACGACTGGCTGGTGCGCGAGGTGGACGTCGTCTCGCTCGGGCAGGCGCCGCCGCCGCCGCGACACCTGCTTGGAACGCGGATGCGCCAGACCGCCTTCGAAAAGGTGGGGGAGCTGTATATCCGTCGATTCCGGGCCTCCGGGCCTGGCCTGGTTCCCCTGCGCCTGCGGACCCTGCGCTATGCCGAAACCAACTTCCGCAACAACGGTGTGCTGCTTGACGGAGTGGGTCCGGGATAGCCCCAGGCCGATCGGGTATGGGTGAGAGAGTTATCCTGGTGTCGGCCACGGAATCCAGCGAGGAGAAGGCATGAGCAAGACGACTACGGCGCGCGCCGGTGACATTTACGAGACCGCCCGCGAAAACCCCTACGTGCAGCGTCTGATCGAAGACGAAGAGCTGCGCGACAGCCTCAAGGATGCTTTCGAATCCGCCAAGAGCGCCTACGGCCGCGCGACCGGCAACGGCAAGGGCACCGTCAAGGCCGTTACCGGCGACAAGAAGGTCCAGAAGGATCTGCGCAAGGCCGCCGAGAGCCTGCAGGAAGCCTCCGAGAGCCTGCGCTCGAAGCCGAAGCGCAAGAGTGGCCTCGGCCGTCTGCTGCTGATCGCGATCATCGGTGCCGTCATCGCCCTGGCCGTCAGCGAGGGTGCGCGCAAGGCCGTCCTCGACGCCCTCTTCGGCGCCGAAGAGGAGTTCGAGTACACGAGCACCACCAGCATCAACGGGTCCTAGGGCCCGCTCGATGGAGGCGGCCACCAAAGAGAGGGAGCTGAGCGGCGACAAGGCGCAGCGGATCGTCGACGCGATGCGCGAGTCCGTCGCCAAGCGCGGCGCCGCCGGCTCCACCTTCGAGCACGTCGCCGGCGAAGCCGGCGTCAGTCGCGGGCTGCTCCACTACTACTTCGGGACCAAGGAGCGGCTCTTGGTCGAGGTGGTGCGGCGCGACACTGAGCTGCGGGTCGACCGGCTCGACGAGCGGCTCGGCTCGGCTCAGACGGTGGACGATGTGGTCGCCGCGCTGGTCACCAGCCTCACCGACATGATCGAGAACGAACCCGGCTTCTTTCTCCTCCTCTACGAGCTGTTCTCCGCCGGCCGCCGCAACCCCGACATTCAGCGCGAGGTCGGGCAGCTGTTTGAGAAGACTCGCTCCCACGTGGCCGAGGTTCTGCGCAGCAAGGAAGAGGAGGGCGTGCTGAGCCTCCGCTTCGCGGCCGAGGACGTCGTCTCCTACCTCTTCGCCCTCGGCGACGGCTTCGCCCTGCAGGCCCTCTCCGACCCCTCGCGCGACACCAGCGGCGCGATGGAGGTCGGCGTCGGCTCGGCTCGTTACCTGCTCGGCTCCGAGTAGCTGTCGCTCAGAGCCAGCCGGCGCGCTTGAAGCGCCAGTAGAGGAAGAGGCAGATCGCGACGATCAGCGCTAAGACGGTCGGGTAGCCGTAGCGCCATTCCAGCTCCGGCATGTGGCGAAAGTTCATCCCGTAGATGCCGGCCACCATCGTCGGCACCACGGCGATCGCCACCCAGGCCGAGATCTTGCGCATGTCTTCGTTCTGGCGCATCGAGACCTGGGTCAGGTTCGCTTCCAGGACGCTGTCGAGCAGCTCGCGGAAGTTCTCGATCCGATTGGTGACCCGGCGCAGGTGGTCTTCGACGTCGCGGAAGTACTCGTGCAGGCCGGTCGGGATCACCGGGGAGTCGATCGTGCAGAGCTGTTCCAGGCCTTCGGCCAGCGGCGCCGCGGCGGCCTGGAACTCGAGCACCTCGCGCTCGAGCTTGTAGATCCGCTGGGTCGGGTTCTGGCCTTCGCCGAAGACTTGCAGCTCGACTTCGCGCACATCTTGGTCGAAGCCGTGGCCGGCCTCCATGTAGCGATCGACGACGTGGTCGGCGATCGCGTAGAGGACCGCGCCGGTCCCCTTCGCCAGCAGGTCCGGGCGCTCCTCCAGCCGCTTGCGCACCGGCGCCAGGTCGGCGTCGCCGTGGCGCACGGTGATCACGAAGCCGGGGGCGACGAAGACCGAGATCTCGCCGACTTCGATCACCTCTTCGGGGTCGACGTAGCGGGCCGGCTTGAGGACCACGTGGATCGTCTCCCCGTACTCCTCGACCTTCGGCCGCTGGTGGGCGCGCACCGCGTCCTCCACCGCCAGCTCGTGCAGCCCGAACTCGGCCCCGATCGCCTCGAACTCCGCCTCGGTCGGTTCGGCGACCCCGAGCCAGACGAAGGTCCCCGCTTCCCCGGCCGCCTCTCCGGCCTGCTCTAGCGAGAGCTCCCCCTCGCGTCGCTTCCCCTCCGCATAGGCCGCGCAGTCGACAATCACCGGCTCAGCGTACGCGCTGCGAGTGACGCTCCGCACGCCTATCCCTTCTCCGTAGAAGCGATTTACGCCCCTTGCCCGCCACCTTCCCGGCCACAGACTAAAGAGCGCCCGCGGCACCGCGTGAACGGCCCCCGGCCTGGCAGCCCGGCGCGTTGCTTCGCGAGACCAGAGGCCTGACGGTAAGCAACCGGCTTTGGGCGGGGGGCCTTCGGGTATTCATCCGTTCCCGCCCCTAAGGTCGGATCTCATGGCGAGTAGCAGGAAGGAACTGAAGGAAATCGTCAAAGCCGCCCAGAATCAGGGATGGCGGGTTGAGGAAACCAAGAAGGGGCACCAGATGTTCTACGCCCCAGACGGGGTCCATACGGTCCTAGCGGCTGGCACGTCTGGTGGCGGAAAGGGCATGCAAAACCTGATCGCAAAGCTCAGGAGCTATGGTTTCGTCTGGAAAGGACGGTGATCTGAGTGAACGAATCCATATACGACGCTTGGCACCGCAGCCTGGGGCATGCCGAGTATCGCGTCACGATCACGATGAGTGGTCACGGCTCCGATCCTCAGGCGGCCGAGGACTTTCTTGAGGGATACCTCCAGACGCACCCCGATGCGGGTCCCGTCGTATCGCAGAACAGCCAGGAGGACACGATCTCGGTGACGCTGTCGGTTCAGGCTGGCTCTCAGCAGAAGGCACTTGATCTTGCCGTCGATATTTGGGCAGCAGGCGGGGAACGGTCAGGTGTTGCCCCTGGAGAAGCGGTTAGGGCCGAAGTCGAGTTGGTTGCCGATCATGACGGCGCTGAGACCGGCGAGTACGTCTACGCCTGAAGATTCCGGTCCCCGACCAAGGAGAGTCGACGCCGCTATGCGGAGGGTCGCGCCTTCCGCACGTCATTAAGCGGGCCTGACAAAAAGAAGGGGAGCGGCAGCAAACAGCGCTCTTTGCTGGGCTTTACGCTTTAGCTTCCCGCCTGACGGACGAGCTATTGACCCTGCCAGTAGGTCGTAGACACCTTAATGTCGCTCCCCAATGGGAAAGAAGAAGCGCCTTCGCCGCGAACGCCAAGAAACTTGGCTAGCCGAAGTTGAAACCAGATCAACCGGGCAGCCTGGGTTTCAACTCAAAATGGATCGGGCGGGGCTCCACATTAAGAACTTGGATCTTGCCGTTCAGGAATGGCTCGAAGCCCACTCGGACCTCGTTCAAGAGGAGACCGAGCCTGAGACTGGCGATGATGTCGTCTTCGTCGATGCTCCCGGCGTTGCGCCCGCCGACTCTGTTTCGCTGATTGCGGCCGATTGTGTCCACAACCTGCGAGCTTCGCTCGATCAGATCGTCTTCTCGCTCTCTTGGGCCTGTACGGGCGGGCCACTTCCCAATGAGGTCGTTCAGGGCTGCGAATTTCCGATCTTCGGACCGCGAGCCCCCAAAAAACCGGAGCTGGAGAAGAGGATCGGGGCAATCCACCCAGACGCCCGCTCCATCATTAAAGACCTTCAGCCACATCACGCTGGCGATGCCTTCACCGAAGAGAAACTATGGATCTTGGATCAACTCTGGAACATGGACAAGCATCGAACGCTCCCCCTTACGGTCTTCGGCCAGCAGGCGATCGAGATGACTCCGCAGGCTCTCACCGGGACCGCGACCTTCCGGGTACAAGGCCCGATACGCCGAAAGACGGAGATCATTCGGTTCGCCGGAGGGCGTCCAGAGTCGTATCCAGATCCGAAGCGTGCAGTTCATCTGGATATAGCGTTCGGCAAAGGGACGCCAGCTTACGGCCACCCGGTGGTCAGCTTTCTTTCCGAACTCGCGGACTACCTCCGCGATGAGGTCATCGGAAAGCTGACTCCATTCTTGGACTAATGGGACGCTTGGTCGCCGAGTCATGTCCTACGCTCCACCCATGCGAATTGGAGGAGCGCCTTTCAATCAACCCGGCGAAGCGGAGAGCATGGTCCGCCAAAAGACGGCCTTCTTCCGCAACAGCAGGCTTGAGGAGATCAAGAAACTGGTCCAGATCGCCGAAGAGCTTGCGAAATCGCATGACCAACTTGAGGTGCGGGTCGCAGACCTCGAAAAGCAGCTAGAGGATGCTGGTCGCATCAGCGGCTAACTAGCCCTCTCCCCGTTCAGGAGATCGGTCGCTCTGCCTTTGGCGCCGGGCGGAAATCCTTTCTACAGAGAAGGGATAGGCGTGACGCTCCGCACGGAGTGACGGCGCTCACAGACTCGGGTCCCGCGCGGGCGGGAGGGTGCTGCGTACGCACTTGTTCTGGATAGAGAAGGGGAGAGCGGCATGAAAGACGCGATGAGGTCACTGGCGGGGTTCCTGGGCGCGAGGCGCCGCTGGGTGGTTGGAGCCTGGGTCCTGATCGTGGTTCTCGCAGCCCCCTTTGCGATCAAACAGACCGATCACCTGACCGGCGGCGGGTTCGACGTCCCGGGCAGCCAGTCGATGAAGGTGAGCGAATCGCTGCAGACGGACTTCGGCTCCAAAGCCGACGGGATCTCGGTGGTGCTGAAAGCCGAACCGGGCGCGACCGCGGCTGAGCGGGACGCGGCCGTGGTGCGGGTGCAGAGGGAGGTGGCGACGCTCGGCGACGTGACTCTGCCGCCGGCGACCGCGGCGCAGGCGCGCAAACAGCTGCAAGGGACCGACGTGGTCCTGGTGCCGCTGCGCAGCGACCTCTCCTCCGATGAGCTGATCGACCCGGCGGCGACGATCCGCGAAGACTTCGAGCTCGGCAGCGCCGAGGGCGGCGTTACCCCCTATATCGTCGGGCAGCCGACGATCTGGGCCGGGATGCAGGAAATCTCCAAGGAAGACCTCTCCAAGGCCGAGGGAACTGGGTTCCCGATCGTCGCGATCATCCTCCTGGTCGTCTTCGGCTCGCTGGCCGCGGCGGCGCTGCCGCTGGCGCTCGGCTTCGTCAGCGTCTTCGTCACTGGAGCGCTCGTCTACTTCATCTCGCTGCAGATGGAGACCTCGGTCTTCGTCACCAACATGGCCTCGATGATCGGGATCGGAGTCGCGGTCGACTACTCGCTCTTCATCCTCGCCCGTTATCGCGAGGAGCGCGAAGCCGGGCACGACAAAGCCGAGGCGCGGGCGCTTTCGCTCTCGACCTCCGGCCTCGCGGTCAGCTTCTCCGGCCTCGCGGTGATCATCTCCCTGGCCGGCCTCTGGATGGTCGACAACCAGGCGCTGCGCTCGATGGCGCTGGGGGCGATGACCGTGGTCGCCGTCTCGATCCTGACCGCGACGACGCTGCTGCCGGCGCTGATTGCGATGCTCGGCGACCGGGTGCTGCCGGGCGGGGTCGTCGGCCGGGTCGAGGGGTTCCTCAGGCGCCGCTTCTACCGGCGGAAGACCGCCGCGCAGGTCGCGACCGAGAAAAACCGCTTCTGGCGCGCCTGGACCGAGCGGGTCATGGCCCACCCGTGGACCGCGATCGTCGGCGTCTCCGCCGTGCTCCTCTTCCTTGCCAGCCCGCTGCTCTCGCTCGAGACCGGGACCGAAGCGCTGGCTCAGTTCCCGAAGGACTCCGACGTCCGTGTCGGCAGCGAACTTGCCTCCGATCAGCTGAACGGCGGCACCGACCCGGTCCAGATCGTCGCCGACTTCGACGGGGCCGGGGTCGACAAGGCCGCGGTCGCCGGCTTCTCCCGCGAACTGCAGGGCACCAAGGGGGTCAGCGCGGTGTCCGCGCCTGTCTACAGCGGCGAGAGCGTCCTGATCCAGGCGACCCCGAGCGCGCCGAGCGAGTCCGACGCCGCGGTGGCGCTGGTCACCCGCCTACGCGACACGGTCGTCCCTGCCTCGGCCATCGCCCAGCAGGCCGAAGTCAACGTCGGCGGCGAGACCGCCCGCGGCGACGACGTCCGCCACCAGGTCGGCGGCTCGATGTGGAAGATCATCCTCTTCGTCCTCTCGCTCAGCTTCATCGTCCTGATGGTGATGCTGCGCTCGCTGATCCTGCCGCTGAAGGCGGTGCTGATGAACCTGCTCTCGATCGGCGCGGCCTTCGGCGTCCTCGTCGCGATCTTCCAGTGGGGCTGGCTCGACGGCTTCCTCGGCTTCGAAAGCCAGGGGGCGCTGGACACGATCAACATCCCGCTGATCTTCGCCATCGTCTTTGGCCTCTCGATGGACTACGAGGTGTTCCTGATGTCCCGGATCCGCGAGCGCTACATGGTCCACGGCGACAACGAACGCGCCGTCGCCGAGGGCCTCTCGACCAGCGCCCGGACGATCTCCTCGGCGGCGCTGATCATGACCTCGGTCTTCGCCGTCTTCGTCCTCACCGGCGTCCCCTCGATCAAGGAGCTGGGGGTCGGCTGCGCGGTCGCGATTGCCCTCGACGCCACTCTGGTCCGCCTGATCCTGGTGCCGGCAGCGATGAAGCTGATGGGAAGCTGGAACTGGTGGTTCCCCAGCTGGCTCGACAAGCTGATTCCGGACTTCAGCTTCGAGGGTGGGGGCGACCGTGAACCAGAAGCTGAGCCGGCTAAGGCCTAGTTCTAGCGCTTAGCGGTAGGGAGGGACGGGTGTCCCCTTCCCTTCCTGGGATTTTCGCCTTTAACTTCACATCTCTCGCCGAGCCAGCGAGCACGAAAATCAGGGACGCCGGTCGGGAAGGGGACACCCGTCCCTCCTTGCGACAGGGGTTGGGGGAACAGCTATCGGACGAAAGCTGTCGGAGAGGACCTGGCTGGTCAGCCAATAAGATGGTTGGCATGACTGGAGAGGAGCTGGCTTTTGTTGGGGCTGCCCGGCAGGCGGAGATGGTTCGGGCTGGGGAGGTCTCTCCGAAGGAGCTGGTGCAGCTCTCGCTGGATCGGATTGCTCGGCTCGACCCCGAGCTGAACTCGTTTCGGAAGGTCTTTGCCGAGAAGGCGCTGCTGGAAGCCGAGCAGGCCGAGGCGCGGATCAAAGCAGGGGAGGAGCGGCCGCTGTTGGGGGTGCCGATCGCGATCAAGGACGAAGTCGACGTCGCCGGCGAGATCAACACCCACGGCACCGACGCCTTTACCGAGCCGGCGAAGGCCGATGCCGAGTTCGTCCGGCGTCTGCGCGAGGCCGGCGCAATCGTCATCGGGCTGACGCTGCTGCCGGAGATGGCGATCTGCGGCTTCACCGAGTCGGCCACCTACGGCGTCACTCGCAACCCCTGGGATCCGCAGAAGACCCCCGGTGGGTCGAGCGGGGGCTCCGGCTCGGCGGTGGCGGCGGGCCTGGTCCCGATCGCCTCGGCCGGCGACGGCGCCGGGTCGATCCGGATCCCCGCCGCCTGCAACGGCCTCTTCGGCCTGAAGCCGTCGCGCGGACGGGTCCCGCTCGACCCCAACCTCGAAGGCTGGGGCGGGCTGGCGGTCGAAGGCTGCCTCAGCCGCTCCGTCCTCGACACCGCCCTCTGGCTCGACATCGTCTCTGGAGGCTCGCGGGAGTCCGAGGCACCGCCGCCGCCGGAGCGGCCGTTCGTCGAGGCGGCGAAGACGCCGCCAGGCAAGCTGCGGGTCGCCTGGTCGACTTTGGCTCCGCGCGCGGTGGCTCCGCCGACCGTCTCCGCGGACGCCAAGCGCGCAACTTCGGATGCCGCCGAGCTTCTGCGCGGTCTCGGCCATGAGGTCACCCAGCGCGATCCGGACTGGGGCAATATCGGCAACAACATCACCGCCCGCTTCCTCGGCGGGGTGGCGGAGACGGTGCGGGAAGTGCCGCATCCCGAGCGTCTCGAAAGCCGCACCCGCGGCTTCGGCCGGCTCGGCTCGATCCTGCCTCGCAGCCTCTATGAGAAGGCCGGCACCTCGGGACGCGCCAGCGACGCCGCCCGCGTCAACGCGATCTTCGACGACCACGACGTGTTGGTAATGCCGGTAATGGGCGGCACGGCGCTGCCGATCCGCCGCTGGGAGGGCAAGGGAGCCTTGCAGACCGTGCTGGGGATGAGCCGCTTCTATCCCTACTGCGTCCCCTGGAACCACCTCGGCAACCCGGCGATGGCGGTCCCGGCCGGCTTCGACGCCGACGGCATGCCGCTTTCGGTCCAGGTCATCGGCCGCCCCGGCTCGGAGGCGATGCTGCTCTCGCTCGCCGCGCAGATCGAGGCCGAGCGGCCCTGGGCGGACAGCCGCCCGCCGATCTCCTAGCCGAGCCTGCGCAGGAACGTGTTGAGCCGCCGTTCGTAGTGGCGGGGGTCGACGTTCCAGGCCTCGGTGTGGCCCGCGTCGGGGACGCGGAAGTAGGTCACCTCCCGCGGCAGTTCGGCGGCGAAGTCGTCGCTGGTCGAGATCGGGACAACGTCGTCATCCTCGCCGTGGAAGAGCAGGATCGGCAGTTGGAAGTCCTCGGGGTGGGCGATCGCGTCGAGGCCCTCCCAATCGGCGTCGATGCGAGCGCCGATCGCCCATTCCACCGGCTTGGCGAGGAACGAGGGGAAGCCCATCTGAGTTGCGTTGAAGGAGAGAACCGCTTGCCAGTCGAGGACGGGGGCGTCGAGGACAAGGCCGGCGACCTTCGGCGCCAGCGGTGAGCGCTCCATGAATTGGGAGACGATCGCGCCGCCCATCGAGTAGCCGACGAGGACGAGGCGCCTGGCGCCGTGGGCGAGCGCGTAGCGCGCGGCGGCGCCGAGGTCCCGCCACTCGGTCAGCCCCATGTGGTGGAAGCCGTCGGGACTGGACGGGGCGCCGAGGTCCTCGCGGTAGGTGATCAGCAGTGACGGCAACCCGGCGCGGTGGAGTGCGGGCACGACCCGCAGCCCCGTTTCCGGAGTGCTGTTGATGCCGTGGACGACGATCGCCCAGGTTCGCCCGCGAGCGGGGACGAACCAGGCGGGCATCGCTCCGAGCTCGCCGGGGACGGAGACCGTCTGCGACGGCAGGCCGAAGTCCGCCGAGGGGTCGCCCGCCCAGACCGCCGGGTTGAAGGCGACGTCCATTTCCGGGGCTAGATAGCCGTCGACCTCGCGCAGGCGGCGGGTCACCGAATCGTCGTCTTCGCCGACGATCGGCCCGACGATCGCCCGCCCACCCTGCCACTCGATCCCATAGACGCCAGGGCGCCGGCTCTCCTCGGTGCTCTCCAGCACGATCCGGCCTGCGGGCAGCGCCTCGACCTCGGTCTCCGCCGGCCAGGGCGAGTGGTCGGGGACCAGCACCGCGGAGGAGAAATGCCAGGCGGCGAGCGCGCCTACCACGACCGCGACGACCGCGACCGAGGCGCCGGCGACCAGCGCCCATCGCCGCCGCGTCATCGCTCGCGGCCTGGGAGGGCTCGGCGAAACCCCCGCGCACGCCTGGCGGCGGCGGACACTGCGCGGTGCGGCGTCCTCAGTCGGCCAAATAGCGGTGCTATTCGGCCTCCCTGGGTCCTTGCCCCGCTTGGTCCGGCGCTCGCCAGTCGCACACGCGGGTTTCGCCAAACCCTCCTAGTTGAAGACTTTGCGGAACCGCGCCAGGTCGCGGACCTTGCCGCGGGGGCGGAGGCGGCGCTGCAGGATCATCTTCAGCTGGTTGGCGTCCGGTTTGCCGGCGGCGATCCAGTCGTCCCAGCTGGTCTCGATCGTGACGTTGGCCTTCGGCGCCTGGCCGGGTTCGGTGCGGGTCGCGCCGTTGTCGAGGATCAGGTGCCACGGGTCGGCATCGGTGAACTGCCACTGGACGACGAAGGGGGAGCCGTTGGCGGCGGCCGGGTCGGCGACGCGGCCGATCAGATCGAAGTAGAGGCGCTGGATCTCGGGGTCCTTGCTCGGCGGCGGCCCTTCGGGCGAGCCGATCACGCCGGCCATCATCATCTTCACCTGGCGCTCGGCAAGGCCCTTCTCGTCATCGTCGGGTGGGAAGGGGAAGACGCCGGGGGGAAACTCCTCGGTCGGGTAGCCGATCGTCCGCCAGCGCTGGCGGATCAGTTTCATCCCGAAGGCGTAGATGTCCTCGAGCGAGAAGCCGTAGCACTCGGTGTAGGAGCGATCCATGTTCGGCGGCGAGAAGACGGCTGGTCCGTAGGGCAGGACTTCGCGCAGCAGCTCGGTCACCGCGTCGCGATTTTCCTGCCAGCCGGGAGTTGGGTCGTTAAGCAGCTCGGAGAGGACCTTGACCCCGAAGCCGATGTGGCGCTGCTCGTCGCGGGAGACGTTCTCCATCCCGGCGGTGAAGCCGGGCATCGTCTCCTCGGAGGCGAAGAAGTCCTCGATGAAGTGCTGGCCCGGCTGGGCGAGGCTGCCCTCGACGATCAGGTGGTAGAGGGTGATCGCCTGGCAGAACTTCGCCACCGAGCGGTCCTTGCGCAGTTCCTCGGCCATCACGTCGAGGCGGTCGAAGATGCCGCGGTAGCCCCAGTTGAGCTGCGGCAGGGTGGAGGCGAGGGTCTGCTGGATCGAGTCGCCGCCGACCCCGATCACCTCCTTGAAGAAGCGGTGGAAGAAGATCGAATGCCGCACCTCGTCGACCTGCTGAGTGGCGAGGAAATAGGACATCTCCTCGGTCGGGGCGGCGGTGATGTAGGGAGCGAGGGTGTCGGCGACCCGGTCCTCGCCGTAATAGAACATCGAGTAGATCCACATTGCCGAGCGCCGCTGGATGTCGCTCAGCGCCTCCCAGCCGGCGCGGTCCTTGGAGAAGTCGAGGTCGTAGGCGCTCCAGTTGCCCTGCTCCCAGCGCTTGTACAGGTCCGTATAGGTGATGTTGTCCATCAGGCGCTGGGAAGCGACGCTCATCGTGTCTCCTTTTGGTGTCGCGGTGGGCACCGGGAGACTAGCGCGATCCTGGCTGGCTGGCCAGGATCGCGCAGTTGCCTATTTGACGAATTCGCGGACCTGTTCGTAGACCGTTTTGTCCGTCGTCAGTGCGGTGTGCGAGATGCACGCCGTTTTCGTGTTCGTCGCTCCGCTGAGGGCGACGCTCGAATCCGGGTTGATGATTTCGTCGCAGGGCGACCACCAGGTGCCGTAGTTGACGGTGCCCGGCGTCTCGTCGCCGGCGTTCAGTTCGGCGAGAAATTTGGAGCCGACCCGCATCTCCGTGCACGAGGTGCTGAAGCAGAAGTTCGCGGTTTCGGTTCCGTGGTTCGGGCCGCCAAGGGAGACCCAGTCGTCGACCTTTGCTTCGCCGCCGAGGAACTTGATGTACCAGCGGCTGTTGAGGCTGCCCATCGAGTGGGCGATGATGTCGACCTTGGTCGCGCCGGTCGCTTTGAGCAGGCTTTCGACGTGCGATTTCACTTCTTCAGCGTCGACTTTGTTCGACTGCGAGGTGTTGTAGCTGTAGGCGCTCAAAGACGATTTTGAATAGCCGTCTTTTTCGAAATTGGCGATCATCGTGTTCCAGAGCGACGCGCTCTCCACGTAACCGTGGACGAACAGAATCGGATCCTGGGCGCTGGCCCCGGCGGGCGCCAGCGCGGTACCGGTGATGCAGAGGGCGATTGCGCAAAGAATCGCCGTCAGTCGTCTGCTGACCATTTTCTCTCCTATGTAATGAACGCAGGCGCCTCCCTTAGCGCGCTGCTGGCATATGACCCGAGCAGACCGGTTAAGTACTCGGGAGCGCCTGAGTAAATCAGTTATGAGCCGGCGGCGCCAGGCTCGGCCGCCGCAGGCGCCTCGATCTCGCGCTTGAGGATCTTCCCGGTCGGGCCCTTCGGCAGGTCGTCCACGAACCAGACGATGCGCGGGTACTTGTAGGCGGCGATCCGCTCCTTGACGTAGGCGCAGACCTCCTCGGGCGCCAGCTCCTCGCCCTCGTGGAGGACAACTGCGGCGCCGATCTCCTCGCCCCACTCGTTGTGGGGGACACCGAGCACCGCGGCTTCGCGGATCTTCGGGTGCTCGTAGAGGACCTCCTCGACCTCGCGCGGGTAGACGTTATAGCCGCCGCGGATGATCAGGTCCTTCTTGCGATCGACGATGAAGAAGTAACCCTCCTCGTCGACCTTGGCCATGTCGCCGCTGTGGAACCAGCCGCCACGCATCGCCTCGGCGGTCGCCTCCGGCCGTCGCCAGTAGCCCTTCATCACGTTGTGGCCGCGGATCACGATCTCGCCGACCTCGCCCTGCGGCACCTCCTCGTCGTTCTCGTCGACGACCTTCATTTCCACTTCGCGCAGCGGCGTGCCGATCGAGCCGGGCTTGCGCGGCCGGCCCGGATGGTTGGAGCTGGCGACGGGAGAGGTCTCGGAGAGGCCGTAGCCCTCCAGGAGTTCGCAACCGAAGGCCTCCTCGAATCCGCGCAGGACCTCGACCGGCATCGCCGCGCCGCCGGTGATACAGATCCGCAGCGAGGAGGTGTCGCAGCTCTCGCGGTCCGGGTGGTGCAGCAGCGCCCCGTACATCGTCGGCACCCCGTAGTAATGGGTGACGCGGTCGCGCTGCATGATCTCCAGCGCCTCGCCCGGGTCGAATTTGGGCAGCAGGGTGAGGGTTGCGCCGACCCGCAGGGAGGCGTTCATGCTCACCGTCTGGCCGAAGGAGTGGAAGAGCGGCAGGGAGCCTAGGACGACGTCGCCCTCCTCGATCGTGCAGGTGGTCTGCGAGGCGATCTCGGCGTTGCGCGAGAGGTTGCGGTGGGTCAGCTCGGCGCCCTTCGGTTTGCCGGTGGTGCCGGAGGTGTAGAGGATCACCGCCGTGTCCTCAGCGTCGGTGTCGGCAAGCTCGGTGGCGGGCTCGCGAGCACCGAGCAGCTCGGCGAAGGAATCGGGCTCGACCTCGATCAGCTCGGTACCGGTGTCGGCCGCCCCCGCTCGCGCCTCATCCCCGAAGCCGTGCCAGCCAAGCAGCAGCTTGGCCCCGGAGTCCTCGAGGTAGAAGGCGATCTCGCGCCGCTTCAGCAGCACGTTCATCGGCACCACGACGCCGCCGGCGCGGAGCACGCCGTAGTAGGCGATCGGGAACTCGAGGACGTTGGGCAGCATCACCCCGACCCGGTCACCCTGCTGCAGGCCCTTCTCGCGCAGCAACACCGCGAGGCGAGCGCTGCGCTCGTCGAGGTCGGCGTAGGTCAGCTCCAGCGGTCCGAGCCGCACGGCCACCGCAGCCGGCAGCCGGGCGGCGCTCTCGGTCACCGTCGATGCGAGATTCAGGCCCATCACTCCTCCAGTCAGCAGTTTCTCCCCGGCGCCAGTGTAGAGCGGGATCGTCGTTCGCTAGGCTCGGCGCGATGGACGATCTCGGTCACCCCGTCTCCTATCTGGTGGCGAAGAAAGGGATCCCGGTCTTCGCCAGCGACGGCGAGAAGCTGGGCCGGGTGATCAAGGTGCAGGCGGCGCCGGAGGCCAACATGTTCGACGGGATCGTCTTCGACACCACCTGGGGGCCGGGCGGCCACCGCTTCGTCGACGCGCCGGAGGTGGACGGGATCTACGAGCGCGGCGTGGTGCTGAAGATCGACGTGGCCGAGGCGGAGTCACTGCCCAAGCCCCGCCGCTGAGGCCTGCCTGCCAGACGGGTTTCGCGTAGGATGCCGCCGATGCAAAGACTTCTCTTGATCATTGGCGCCTGCCTGGCCCTGCTGGTTGCCGGGTGTGGCAGCGACTCCTCGACCACCTCGTCCTCGACCGCCGGCTCGACCGAAGAAGCCTCGGCTCCGAAGGAATCCGAATCGACGAAGAAGAAGACCAAGCCGAAGGTCTCGGTGCCGAAGGGCGCACCGCCGAAGCAGCTGGTCACCAACGACCTCGAAGAAGGCAGCGGCGCCGAAGCAAAAGCGGGCGACGAAATCACCGTTCAGTACGTCGGCGTCAACTACAAGACGGGCAAGGAATTCGATTCCTCTTGGAGCCGGAACGAACCGTTCACCTTCACCCTCGGGGAAGGCCTCGTCATCCCGGGTTGGGAAGAAGGCTTCGAAGGCATAAAGGTCGGTGGCCGCCGCGAACTGGTCATCCCGCCCGAACTCGGCTACGGCTCGAGCGGCTCGCCGCCGGCGATCCCGGCGAACGAAACCCTGGTCTTCGTCGTCGACCTCGAAGCGGTCAAATAGCTAACCCGCGCGACTTGTTTGGTCGTGCTGCGCGCCCCGCTCCCTGAACGACTGACCGCTCAGGCCCTCGCCGGCGAGCCGCTGCGCTCGCCGGAGGCGGTGGCCGAGCGGCTGCTGGCGGTGCAGGGGCAGGATCCGCGCGGGGCGCGGCTGGCGGTGCGGGCGCGGACCGAGGGCGTGACCGCGGCCGACGTCGACAGGGCGCTGAGCGAGGACCGCTCCCTGCTGATCACCTGGCTGAACCGCGGCACCCTGCACCTGGTTCGCAGCGAGGATTACCCCTGGCTGCATTTGCTGACCGCGCCGACCCACTTGGCGAGCTGCAGGCGGCGCCTGCAGCAGGAGGGAGTCTCTGAGAGCGAGGGCGAGCGGGCGATGCGGCTGATTGAGAAGACTCTCGCCGAAGAGGGCCCGCTGGACGGGAAGGGCCTACGGGCAAGGCTGCGGAGGGCGGGCATCCAAACCGAGGGCCAGGCCTTCATCCACCTGATGTTCATGGCGGCCGCCAGAGGGATCCTCGTCCGCGGACCCATGGTGGGCAAGCAGCACGCCTACGTTCTCGTCCGCGACTGGCTCGGAGAGCAGAAGCCGGTGGGCCGGGAGCAGGCGGTGACCGAGCTCGCCCGCCGTTACCTGGTCGGCCACGGGCCGGCCGACGACCGCGACCTAGCCCGTTGGGCGGGGCTGCCGCTGCGCGACGCCCGCGCCGGTCTGGAGGCGATCGCCTCCGAGCTGGGGCAGCGCCACGACGGTCTGGTCGAGCTGGCCGGCAGCCCCGATCCCGCGCCCCTGCCGCCGCCGCGCTTGCTCGGCGCCTTCGACCCGCTGCTGCTCGGCTGGACCTCGCGCGAGGAAGTCGTCGGCCCGCACAGGCTGCTGGTCACCAACAACGGCATCTTCCGCCCCTTCGCCCTGGTCGGAGGGAGGGCGGTGGCGCGCTGGGGCCTGGCCAGCGGCAAGGTGACGATCGAGCACTTGGCCGAGGTGCGGAGGAAGGACGCCGCTGCGCTCGAGCTCGAGGCGCAGCGGGTCCTGGAGTTCCTCGGGGCCTAGGCCTGGTCGTCGAGGCGCGGCGGCATTGCGTCGCTCGGCGCCGGCGGTGCTTCCTGACCCGGGAGCGGCTCGGCCTCTTGCTCCCAGACGTGGTTGAGGGAGACCTGCAGGTAGGCCCAGAAGGCGGGCGCCAGGAGCAGGTAGAGGATGATCGAGATCCAGCCGCTCACGGGCTCCTGGCCGGTCACTTTCGCGGCCCCCATCACCCGCTTGGTTCCGCGCCAGTAGCTGACGAGGGCGGGGATGACGATGATCCCGCCGGGGAACAGCGCCAGCACCGAGTTGGTCGGGTTCTGGCCGAGGTCGAAGCCCTTGGCCTCGCCATAGGCTTTCAGCTCCTTGTTGATCTTGTACCACCAGACCAGGTGGTAGATGCCGAGGGTGATGATCGGCAGCAGGGCCACGGCCCAAGGGTTGCGGACCTTCACCTCATGCTCGGTGCCGCGGATCTTCATTTCGTAAGCCATTGCTCTCCTTGTCGAGGTGGAGGGATCAGCGCAACTCTACGGCGCGAAACCGATTCCCAGCGTCGCTTCCGGCGCATTGAGGGCCTTCGCGATGGTGGTGAGTTCGATCGGGGCGGTTTTGGTCGGAATTACGGTCAGTTCGACGTCGCTTCCGCCGCCGCTGAGGCCCGAGGGGAGTACGCAGCTGGCGTTGCTTCCACCCACGCCGGTGCACTCGATCGTTTTGCCGTCTATTTCGATCGCGCTGATGGTGGCGTTATTGAACGAGAAGCTGGCGGTCGGTTCGTCGAGGCTGGATTGTTTCGGTTTGATCGTGGCTTTGAGCGTCGTTTTCACTCCGGCTTCGATGTTGCCGCCGGTGTAACTGACGGAGATTGCGATCGTCGTCGGTTCGAGGCCGGTGCTGAGACTGTCGATCTCGTCTGCGTCGGTCAGCTTCAGAGCGCCGGTGGCGTAGGAGCCGAGCAGGCGGAAGTTGGCCGGCTGGCTCTGACCCGGTGCGTCATCCGGCATCGAGAAGGTGACCGACTGTGCGACCTGGGCCGCCGCCGCGATCGATGGAACGGCGCAGGTGACGAGGCCGGTGCTGAATTTGGCCGGAGCCGTGGTCAGGCCGCAGCCGGGGCTGGCCGAGACGAAGGAGCTCCCCTTCGGCAGCAGCGCCGTGGTCGTGCCGACTGCGGTCGGCCCGGCGGCCGGCACCGCCTTCGGGACGATCAGCTGGCCGCTGGAGGGCACCGCCGTGCCTTCGGCGGTGACGATGTCGGCACTGGCGGCGCCGGTGCCGAGCGAGTAGCCGACGAAGTTTTTATGCCCGCCGTCGGCGTTGGTTCCGGGGTAGTCCAAGCGGAAGCTGCCATCGGGGAAGAGCACCAACTGGAAAGTCCGCCGCGGTTCCCCGCCGCCGATACTGTGCTGGCCGATTTCCCACTGGTACGCGACCCAGGAGTTGTCGGGGGCGACGACCTGCTTTACGGTCCCGGCGCCGTCGCTCGGTTCGTCGACGTCGAGGTCGGCCCAGTAGGGCATGATCCCCCGCTCGAGCTCCCCGACCACCGTCTGGATCCCACGGTAGTCATAGGGCTGGACGTCGTCCCAGTAGTCCCAGGCGGGGCTGCCGAAGCTGACCCAGCCGTTGGTCCCGACGCTGATCGACTGCTCCTTGATGCCGCCGAACGGGAAGGCGAAGGGAAGCGCGAGGGTGACCTGGCCGTCGTCGCCTTCGTCGCCGAAGTTGAGAGTGGTGGAGTTACCGGAGCGGAAGCCCTCGGAGGGGACCGGGGTACGGCTGTAGCCCGCCTGGCCGGGAATCCCGTTGCCGGTGATGAGGCTGAGGGTCACCGGTTCGCCCGGTTCGGGGGAATTGTCCTCCGCGTTGGTGACGAAGCCCCAGTCGAGCCCGTCGCTCATCGTGAAGGCGGGGGCGGGGGTGGAAGGCGGGACGGGAACCGGGACAGCCTGCAGGGTCAGTTTCCGCGTGCCCTTGCAGTTCCGCTCCCTCTTCTCTTTCACCTTCTTGGTGTCGTCAGCGCAGGCGAAGAGGCGGTAGGTCCCGATCGGGGTTTTCGCCGGGATCGTCAGCCGGATCTTCAGCTTCTTGCCCTTGCCGGCGGCGAGCGGCTTGACCTTGACCCGCTTCAGCCGCTTGTCCTTCTTCTTGTGTTTCTTTCCTTTGCCGAGGTAGATGCCCAGCTTGCTCTTCTTGGCCGACTTGGAGCCGACATCTGCGACCTTGACGACAAGCTTCAGTTTCGTGCCGACGGTCCCGGCCTTCGGCGGCTTCGAGACCTTCTTCACCACCAGGTCGGGCCCGACGGCTTTGGCCTGCGCTGCGGCCACGGGGATCGCGGCGAGCACGGCGACGAGGGTGAGCAGGGCAAGGAGAGAAGCGCGGGTCCGGTTCATGGCCCGCACCCTACTCAACGGCCTGGCGGTCCGGAAAAGGTAGCTAGCCCAACTTCGGGCTGCGCCAGGGTGCTTCGAGGCGCTTGACCAGCTCGTCGCCCAGGCCCTCGATCGGGACTCGGATCTGCTCGAGGGAGTCGCGGTCGCGGAGGGTGACGGTGTCGTCGTCCATCGTCTGGTGGTCGACGGTGATGCCCCAGGGGGTGCCGATCTCGTCCTGGCGGCGGTAGCGCTTGCCGATCGAGCCGCCCTCGTCGAACTCGGCGGGGAGGCGTTTGCGCAGGTCGGCGAAGAGCTCGCGGGCCTTCTCCGGCATCCCCTCCTTGGAGACGAGGGGGAGGACGGCGACCTTGACCGGGGCGAGGCGGGGGTGGAGGCGGAGGACGGTGCGCTGGCGTCCCTCCACCTCCTCGACCTCGTAGGAGTCGACGAGGAAGGCGAGGGTGGCCCGGTCGGCACCGGCGGCCGGCTCGATCACGTGCGGGACGTAGCGCTCTTTGGTCTGCTGGTCGAAGTACTCGAGCTTCTCGCCGGAGAACTTGGCGTGCTGGGTGAGGTCGAAGTTGCCGCGGTCGGCGATCCCCTCCAGCTCCGACCAGCCGATCGGGAAGAGGTACTCGATGTCGCTCGTCGCCGAGGAGTAGTGGGAGAGCTCGTCCTCGCCGTGGGCGCGGACCCGCAGGTGGTCGGGGCGGATACCGAGCTCGGTGTACCAGCGCTCGCGCTCGTCCATCCAATGCTGGTGCCACTTGCTCGCGTCGTCCGGCGGTACGAAGAACTCCATCTCCATCTGCTCGAACTCGCGGGTGCGGAAGATGAAGTTGCCGGGGGTGATCTCGTTGCGGTAGGACTTGCCGACCTGGGCGATCCCGAACGGCGGCTTCTTGCGGGCGAAGCCGAGGACGTTCTTGAAGTTGATGAAGATGCCCTGGTGATTGTATGTGCGTAGTTTTTGGTTAGAGTGT
>JBJMKP010000009.1:0-73490 GCA_045805745.1 Solirubrobacterales bacterium | reverse complement strand
GCGCGTGTTCACGACGGTCGGGCCCGAGCAGGAGTACTTCCTGATCGACGAGCAGTACTACTTCGAGCGCCCCGACCTCTACACGACCGGCCGCACGCTCTTCGGGGCCAAGCCGCCGAAGGGCCATGAGCTCGACGACCACTACTTCGGCTCGATCCCAGAGCGGGTGCTGGCCTTCATGCTTGAGTCGGAGCTGGAGATGCGCAAGCTCGGGATCCCTGTCAAGACCCGCCACAACGAGGTGGCGCCGGCCCAGTACGAGATCGCCCCGATCTTCGAGAACTCGAACGTCGGCTCCGACCATCAGCAGCTGCTGATGCAGACCCTGGAGACCGTCGCCCGCCGCTACGGCCTGGTCTGCCTCCTGCACGAGAAGCCCTTCGCCGGCGTCAACGGCTCCGGCAAGCACAACAACTGGTCGATGGGGACCGACACCGGCTTCAACCTGCTCGACCCGGGCGATACGCCGGCCGACAACATCCATTTCCTTTTCTTCTGCACGGCGGTGATCCAGGCGGTGAACAAGCACCAGGGCCTGCTGCGGGCCTCGGTCGCCAACATCGGCCAGGACCACCGGCTCGGCGCCAACGAGGCGCCGCCGGCGATCATCTCGATCTTCCTCGGCGGCGAGCTGGAAAAGGCCTTCGAGGCGATCGCGACCGGGGAAGGCGACCCCAACACGCCGGCCTCGTTCCTCGACCTCGGCGCCGACGTGCTGCCGCCGCTGCCGATGGACGGCGGCGACCGTAACCGGACCTCGCCATTCGCCTTCACCGGCAACAAATTCGAGTTCCGGGCGCTGGGCTCGAGCATGTCGCTCGGCTTCCCCAACACCGTGCTCAACACGATCGCGGCGGAGGCGATCGACGAGCTCGCCGGCAAGCTGGAGGCCAAACTGGACGGCGGCGCGCAGATGCCTGAGGCCGTGATCGAGATCGTCAAAGAGAGCTACCTGGCCAACAAACAGGTCTGCTTCAGCGGCGACAACTACTCCGACGAGTGGCACGCCGAGGCTGAGCAGCGCGGTCTGAAGAACCTCAAAACGACCCCGGATGCGCTGCCGGAGGTGCTCGCCGACAGCACGGTCGCGGCCTTCGAGCACTACAACGTCCTCTCCAAGGCCGAGCTCGAGTCGCGTTACGAGGTCTGGGTCGAGCAGTACTGGCTGCGAGCCAACATCGAGGCGGAGACGAGCTTCTCGATGGCGAAGACGCTGATCCTCCCGGCCGCCCTGCGCCACCTGGCTCTGATCGGCGCCTCCGGCGTCTCGACGGTCGAGGCCGAGGTTCGCAACCTGGTCGACGAGCTGGTCGCCGGGCTGGGCGAGCTGGACGAGGCCAACGCCGATCCCGGCCTCGAGGGCCTGGAGATGGCGATCCATGCCCGCGACAAGCAGCTGGCGGCGATGGCCAGCGTCCGCGAGGCAGCCGACAAGCTGGAGCGAGTCGTCGCCGACGACCTCTGGCCGCTGCCGAAGTACGAGGAGATGCTGTTCATCAAGTAGGGCTCGGGCACTCCGGGCCGCGGGTCCTGTCTCCGATCGGGGGCTCTCCCTACCGGGAGAGTCCTCCCGATCGTCGCCACCCGCGGCAGGAGCGCTTGCGGTTGAGCTGTTAGGGACTGTCGTCGCCGTTGTCTCTGACGGCGTGCCAGATGACGTAGCCGAGGAGGGCGAGGCCGATGATCGGGATCAGGCCCCCGAGGACGCCCCACCAGGTCTCAGCTGCTGCGAAGAGGAGCATCTGGCGCCATCATGACGCTCGTTCCTTAACGCGCATCTTCAGCCCGCCTGCGGGCGAGAGCGTCGGCATCTGGCGGATCGTGATCGTTCGGCCTGGAAGCGAGTCGATGCGGAGGCGCTGCAGGAGCTTCGTCGCCACCAGCTTCACCTCGGTCTGGCCGAAACGCTTGCCGATGCAGATCCGCGAGCCGCCGCCGAAGGGGACGTAGGCCCCGCGTGGCAGCGCCGCCTTGCGCTCGCGAGTGAAGCGCTCGGGGACGAAGGCCTCCGGCTCGGGGAAGACCTCGGGCAGCCGGTGACTGGCCCAGGAGCAGTAGTTGACGTAGGCGTCTTTAGGGACGGTGTAGCCGCCGAACCCGAACTCGCGAATCGCTCGGCGAGGACCGATCCAGGCCGGCGGGTAGAGGCGCAGCACCTCGTCGAGGACCATATCCAGGTAGGGCATCTCCTTTTCCAGCTGGATCGCCGTCGGGCTGGCCCCGCCGAGCACCTCGTCCTGCTCCGCGTGCAGTCGGCGGGTCACCTCAGGGTGGCGCGCCAACTCGTGCAGCATGAAGGTCAGGGTCGAGGTCGAGGTGTCGTGGCCGGCGAACATCAGGGTCATCACCTGGTCGCGAATCTCGGTGTCGGTGAATGCCTCACCTCCCTCGCCGCAAGCCCCCACCAGGAGGCTGAGGATGTCCCGGCGTCCTGGGTCGGGGTGGGCGCGCCGGCGAGAGATCTCGCCGAAGACGATTTCGTCGAGAACCTTGCGCGAAGAAACCAGCTTGCGCCACGGCGAACCGGGCCCCCGGACCAGCCGCAGGTGGAAGTCGATCCCGTAGTAGCCGAGGGCGCGCTCGAAGTGCGCCGCCGCAGCCGCGCCCTTGCCGGCCTCGTCGGGGTCGAGGCCGAGCAGCGCCCGCATTGCGATCCGCATCGCCAGGTTGCGCATCCACTCGTAGACGTCGACCACCTCGCCGACCGGCAGGGCGTCGATCGCGAGGTCCGCCTCGATCGTCATCGCCTCGGTCATCGCTGCAATCTGCTCGCGGTGGAAAGCGGGCATCATGATCGCGCGGGCGCGGTCGTGGTAGTCCTCGTCGACGGTCAGCAGGCCGTCGCCGAGCAACGGGATCAGATCGCCGAAGCTCGACTCGCGCCAGTGGAAGTTCTCGGGATGGCCAACGGTGACGAAGTGGTTCGCCTCCGGGCCGAGCATGAAGACCACCCGCGAGTGCAGCAGGCGCAGGCTGAAGATCGGACCGAACTCTTCGTAGGCGCCAAGCAGCAGCGGCAGTGGGTCGTGCGCGATCTGATGCGTCCGCGCCCAGCTGAAGTCGGTCCAGCCGGGGGGAAACTTGCCCCTCTCCCGCCACTCGTCGCGGAAGTCGCCGACCACCCGGCGGACCGGGTTGCCAGACATCTCCGGCGGCCGCGCGACCGGCGCCGTGGTCTCGACCGTTGCCATGCCCGCATCGTAACTGGCCAGCTGGCCAGTTTCTGCCGGACCCGGAGCTAGAGGCCCTGCAACCCCGCCAGCGCGAGGAAGAGGGTCACGGTGATGCCGCCGACGGCGAAGAAGCCGCGCATCATCGTTCGATGCATTGCGTCGAACCGGACATCGAGTGCTTTGACGTCGCTGCGAAGTTCACGGATGTCCCCGGTCACACGCTTGTCGAGGCTGTCGATCCTGCCGTCGACCCGCTTGAGGCCCTCGGTCATCCGCTTGTCGAGCCCGGCGATGTCGCGGTCAACGCGCCTGAAACCTTCGGTCACCCGCTTGTCGAGGCCGTCGATCTCCCGGTGGACGAGCTGGAAACCTTCCGCCATCCGACCGTTGAGGTCATCGATCCTCTTCTCGGTAGATCTGCTCTCCATCTCCATCGTCGGCACGATCGTAGCGTAACTTTTCGTCTGTAACGGAACAAGGCGCTATTGGAGAAACATCGGGCCGTTTTTGTGACGGAAGAGGGACTTCCGCTGACTCAGGCGGTCGCCGCGGCGAGCTGGCCGCAGGCGGCGTCGATGTCTCGGCCGCGGGTGAGGCGGACGGTGGCCATCACCCGGTGCTCGGCGAGGATCGCCCGGAAGCTCTCGATCCGCTGCGGCGAGGAGCCCTCGTAGGCGCCGGTCGGGTTGTAGGGGATGAGGTTGACCTTGTAACCCCTTGGGTCGAGCAACTTGGCCAGTTCGCGGGCGTGCTCGGGATGGTCGTTGACCCCGTCGAGCATCACGTACTCGACGAAGACCTTGCGGCGGCGGGCGGCCCGGTAGCGCTCGCATGCGGCGAGCACATCGGCAATCGGGTGGCGGTCGTTGACCGGCATGATCTGGGAGCGCAGGCCGTCGTTCGGGGCGTGCAGGGAGAGGGCCAGGGCGATCGGCATCTCGCACTCGGCGAGGCGGTCGATCCCCGGCACCCAGCCGACGGTCGAGATCGCGGTGCGGCGGTGGGTGACGCCGAGGTCCGGCAGGCGCCGGCAGGCGGCGAGGACGTTGTCGATATTCATCGTCGGCTCCCCCATCCCCATGAAGACGACGTGGTCGACGTCTTCGCCGCGACGGAAGTGGAGCGCCTGGTCGAGGATCTCGTCGACGCCGAGGTTGCGGCCGAACTTCATCTGGCCGGTGGCGCAGAAGGTGCAGGTCAGCGGGCAGCCCGACTGCGAGGAGACGCAGACCGAGCGGCGCCCGTCCCGGTAGCGCATCAGCACCGCCTCGATCGGGCGGCCGTCGGCGGTGTGGAAGAGGGTCTTGACGGTGCCGTCGTCGGACTTCGCCTCCGCGGCGACGGTCAGGGTCGAGAGCGGCACCTCGGCGGCGAGGCGCTCGCGCAGCGCCGCCGGCAGGTTGGTCATCTCCTCGTAGGAGCCCGCCCCGCGCGCCACCCACTCCCACACCTGCTCGGCGCGGTAGGAGGGCTGGCCGGACTCGGCCAGGGTCGTGCTCAGCAGCTCGCGGTCCACGAGCCGAGTCTAGGGCCCGTGGATCTTCTCGCCGCGCTCGAGCATGGCGATGAACTTCCGCAGGCGGCGCTCCCGCGTCTCCGGCTTTTTCGCGTCGTTGAGGCGATAGACGATCGCGTAGCGGTTGGCGCTGTCGAGGCCCTGGAAGAACTCAGCGGCAGCCGGGCTCGCGGCGAGCTCGCGCTGCAGGTCCTCTGGCACCTCGGCGGTCCGCTGACCCGCGTAGGCGGCTTCCCAGCGGCCGTCGGCTTTGGCCGCCTCCACCTCGGCCAGCCCTGCCGGGCGCATCCGCTTCGCCGCGAGCAGCGCCTCAGCCTTCTCCCGGTTGATCATCGACCAGCGTCCGCGGGGCCGCCGCGGGGTGAACCGCTGCAGGAAGAAGGCAGCGTCAAAGCCGCGCTTCTGGCTGTCGATCCAGCCGAAGCAGAGCGCCAGCTCCAGCGCCTCCGCGTAGCTGACGCTGCTCTCCCCCGAGCCCTTCTTGGCGATCTTCAGCCAGACGCCGGCGGAGGAGGCGTGGCTCTGCTCCAACCACGACTCCAGCTCGCCGGGGCCGGCGAAGAGTCGGATCGGCAGCTCCTCGGCCATCGCGACCGAGCCTAATGGCGCTACAACCCGGCCGCGTCCGCCAGCAGGTCGACCTGGGACGGGTCGCTGCTGCTCGGGCAGAAGATCAGCTCACCGCAGCCGGCCGCGCCGAACTCGGCCACGTAGCGCTGCACGGTCTCGGCGTCCTTGGCGGCGCTGCCGATGATGTAGTTGGCGACGTCTTCGCCCAGCCAGGCGTAGTAATCGCCGAGGTAAGCCTGGGCATTCGCCTCGGCGTCATCGCCAAGGGCGAAGTAGGCAAGGCCCATCAACCGCGGCTCGCCCTCCCTCCCGGCCTCAGACCACGCCGCCTTCGCCTTGTCCGCCATCGCCGCGTACTGGTCCGGCGGGGACCCACCGGCGATCCAGCCCTCGCCGAAGCGGGCCGCGCGGGCAAACGAAGCGTCGACACCGCCTCCGATCACAACGCGCGGTGGCTGCGCGAGCGAGGGACCGACCTCGTCGCCGTCCCAGACCTCGCGCATTCGCTCCAGCATCTCGTCAAAGCGCTTGCCGCGGCCCTCCGTCTCGATCTCGCTGAACTCGTAGTCGTCTTCGCGACCGCCAAGGCCAAGACCGAGGGTGAAACGCCCGTTGGAAAGGGCATTGAGGCTGAGGGCTTTCTTCGCCAGGTCGACCGGGTTCTGCCGCAATGGCGCCAGCAGAACCGAGGTGCAGAGGCCGATCCGCTCGGTCACCGCCGCGGCGGCGGCGAGCGCGACCAGGGGCTCGTAGTTGTCGTAGACGACCCGGTCGATCGTCCCCAGGGAAGAGAAGCCGCGGGCGTCGGCGCGGCGCGCCCACTCGATCAAGTCGGGCCCGGCGGTGCCGGGGACCGCGTTGGGGAGTGCGATGGCAACCTTCATCTAAATGCTCCTTTTGGGTGGGACTGGGGACTATCGCAACGCTAGCTACCCGGTTTCGCCGGGCAGCTCGAGCAGCAGCCGCTCGAGCGCCTCGCGCGCGTAATCGAAGACCCGCTCGTCGCCGCTGAGGCGGTAGCGGGAGTTGACCCCCATCACCAGCGCGTAGAGCTCGAAGGCAAAGCGCTCGGGGCGCTCGACGCCGGCGACGCGGGCCTGGCGCTCCAGCTCGCCCAGCCAGGCCTCCAGGGCGGCGGCGATCGCGTCGCGGACGGGGCCGGGCCGGTCGTCGTACTCAGCCGAGGTCGCGGCCCAGAAGCAGCCGCCGGAGTAGGAGTCGAGCTGGGCCAGGTAGCGCTCCCCCATCGCCCGGATCCGCGGTCCACCCTCTGGTGCCTCGAGCGACGGGACGATCACGTTGTCGCGGAAGCGGGCCGCCGCCGCCTCGACCGTCGCCAGCTGCAGCTCCTGCTTGGAACCGAAGTGGGCGAAGAGGCCGCTCTTGCTCATCCGCAGCTCGGCGGCGAGGCGGCCGATCGTTAGGCCCTCCAGGCCCTCCACCGAGGCCAGGTCGACGGCCCGGTCGAGGATCGACGCGCGCGTGTCGCTGCCCTTCTGAGTGACGGGAGTCACCGACATAGGATAGAAAAAGCACGAACGTTCGTTTTTGACAGCCCGGCGGCGCCGGGAAACGCAGGCGGAGGAGGAGAGATGGGCGAGTACGCGGTGAAGAGGATCGACGAGATGGAGGCGGTCTACCTCGGTGCGTTCAAACGGGCGCGGGCGGAGCTCGGGGTCGAGTCCTTCGGACTGCAGGTGATCGACCTGCCGCCGAACTTCGACAACTATCCCGAGCACGACCACGCCGAAGACGGCCAGGAGGAGGTCTTCATGGCCCTGCGCGGCGGCGGCGAGATCGAGATCGAGGGCGAGCGCTTCCCGCTCGACCCCGAGCACATGGTCCGCGTCGCCTCCGGCACCAAGCGCAAGGTCTGGCCGGGCGCCGAGGGGATGCGGATGGTGATCGTCGGCGGCGTGCCGGGCGCGGTCTACGAGGCGCCCGCGATCAGCCGCCTCGGTGAGCCGGACCCGATGGCGCAGTAGCTGGTCCGGGATAGGCTGGGGGCCGATGCGACGCATCTCGTCCCTCGCCGTCCTCCTCGCCCTCGCGGCGCTGGCCCTGCCGGCCGCCGCCCCCGCAGCGCCGACGGCGGCGCACGAGGGGGACGCGATCGTCGTCATCTCCGGCGACGTGACCGTCCCCCGCGGGGAAACGGTCGACGGCATCTACATCGCCAGCGGAGACCTGCACCTGGCGGGCAAGGTCGACGGCGACGTCGTCCTCGCCTCCGGCGACGCGACGGTCAGCGGCAGGATCGACGGCGACCTGGTCACCTTCGGCGGCCGGGCCCACCTGCTCCCGCGCGCCTACGTCAGCGACGACGTCCGCTACGGAGACGAGCACCCGCTGGTCTCCGGCAGCGCCATCGTCCGCGGCGACGTGAGCAAGGAGGACTGGGGCGACTCGGTCGACTTCCTCCCCTTCCTCGGCGCCTTCGTCTTCTGGCTGGCGGCTGGGATCTCGATGGCGATCCTGGGTGTGCTGCTGCTGCTGATCGCCCCGCGCGCAGCCGAGGCGCTGGAGCGGCGCTCGCGGGAGCGGATCGGGCCGGTGATCGCAATCGGCTTCGCGATCGGGATCTGCCTGCCGATAGCCGCGGCGATCGCCTTCGTCACCCTGGTCGGGATCCCGCTCGCCTTCCTGATCTTGCTGGCGCTGCTGCCGCTGGGGGCGGTTGCCTACCTCGCCGCCGCCTACGCGCTCGGCCGCCGGGTCGTGGCCGAGCCCCGTAGCCAGTTCTGGGCCTTCCTCGCCGGCCTCGCGATCCTCCGCGCCGCCGCCCTCGTCCCCTTCCTCGGCTTCCTCGTCGGCCTGGCCGCGGTGATCTTCGGCTTCGGTCTGATCGGCGCCGCTATCGGCGCGGCTCGGGAGCCGGAGCCGGCTCGAAGCCCGGGCAGCTGAATACCGGCAGGCGCGGGTAGCGCGGGTAGGCCGGATCGCTGCGCGAGAGCTCGCAGAGGGAGAAGACCGAACCCCGGGTGTTCGGCACCAATTTCTGGTGGCAGCAGCGGTCGCAGAGGCCGGCCGGGGGTCGCGGAGGCGCCATCGCCCGAACCTAGCCCATCGCCGCGACCGGAAACTGCGGCCTTCGGACCGGGGGGTCCCGCCCCCGCGGCGCCTAGCCTTTGTGCGTGACCCGAGCCGCGACCCTGTTCGATGCCGACGCCGCCTCCTACACGGGGACGGTCGAGGTGATCGGCGTGATCTACAAGGCCGACGATGACGGCTACGCGGTGCTCGAGGTCCAGGAGGCCGAGTCGGGGGAAGGCTTCGCCCTGGTCGGACCGGTGGCCCACCTCGACGCGGGCGACCGGGCCGAAGTCAGCGGCGAGTGGCAGACCCATAACCGCTACGGCCGCCAGTTGCGGGCCCAGGGGGCGCTGCCGCTCGATCCAACCGACCGCGAGGGACAGCTCGCCTACCTGACCTCGCTCCGCCACATCGGCGAGAAGCGGGCCGAGCGGCTGGTCGCCGAGCACGGCGAGGGGGTGCTGCAGGCGATCGCCGCCAACCCTGAAGCGGTCTTCGGCTCTCTGCGCGGAGTCAGCGCCGACCAGGCCGCCGCCGCGACCCAGTCCTGGTACGCGAGCCGGGCGATCCGCGACCTACACGTGCAGCTGGCCCCGCACGGGCTCGCCCACCTGGCGGCGCCGATCCATGCCCGCTACGGGGAGAGCTCGATGACCGTTCTGCACGAGGATCCCTACCGGCTGACCGAGGTCCCCGGCGTCGGCTTCGCCCGCGCCGACAAAATCGCCCTCGCCGCCGACGTCCCTCCCGAGTCCGACCGCCGCGCCCAGGCCGCGGCGCTGCACGCGCTGATCGAGGCCGAGCAGCAAGGAGACAGCTACCTGCCCGCCGAGGAATTGGGCCGGCGCACGGCGCGGCTGATCGGGCTGGCGACTGACCCCGACGTGCTCCTCGCCGCTCCCGGCCTGGTCGAGGACGACGGCCGCATCTACCGCGAGGGGACCCACGCCAGCGAGCTGGCGGTGGCGGCGACGCTGGCAACCCGGTCCGCCGCCCCTCCCCACCTCGACCACGAGGCGGCGGAGGAGCCGCGCGGCAAACTGACCGATGAGCAGTGGGCGGCGGTGCGGGCGGCATTCGCGGCGCGGGTCTCGGTCTTGACCGGCGGTCCCGGGGTCGGCAAGACCGAAGCGACCCGCGAGATCGTCGCCGAGGCGGAAGCCGCGAACGCGACGATCGCCCTCTGCGCCCCGACCGGGCGGGCAGCGCGGCGGCTGGAAGAGACCACGGGCCACGAGGCGAAGACGATCCACCGGATGCTGGAGTGGATGCCGGGGCGCGAGCCGGCCTTCCGTCCCGGCCGGCCGCTGCCGGTCGACCTGGTGATCGTCGACGAGTCCTCGATGCTGAATCTGCGCCTGGCCGAGGTCCTCCTGGGCGGGCTGGCGGAGTCGACCCATGTGGTCTTCGTCGGCGACGCCGATCAGCTTCCCCCGATTGGGGCCGGCAAGCCGTTCGAGGATCTGATCTCCTCCGGCGCCGCGCCGGTGGTGCGGCTGACCCAGATCTTTCGCCAGGCCGCGCGCTCGATGATCACCACCGCCGCCCACGAGATCAACCACGGCCGGCCGCCCCACCTGGAGCCGGGGCCCGAGCAGGACCACGACTTCTTCTTCATCGAGCGCGGCACCCCGGAGCGGGCGCTGGACACGGTGGTCGAAGTGGTCGCCGAGCGAGCGCCGGCGAAATTCGCCGTCGACCCGATCCGCGAGGTCCAGGTGCTGGCGCCGATGTACCGGGGGCCGGTCGGGATCGACGCGCTGAACGAGCGCCTGCAGGCGGAGCTCAACCCCGACGGCAAGCGCGCCCTCAGCGACCGCTTCCGGATCGGCGACCGGCTGATCCAGACCCGCAACTCGCACGAGCTGGGGCTGATGAACGGCTCGATCGTCTTCCTCCGCGCCGACGACCCGGTGGAGGAGACGATCCTCGTCGACACCGACGACGGCGGCAGCCTGGTCATCCCCTACGGGGAAACCGGAACGCTGCGCCTGGCCTACGCGATCTCGGTCCACAAGGCGCAGGGGTGCGAGGTGCCGGTGGTGGTCGGCGTCTGCCAGCGCTCGCACTCGCGGATGCTGACCCGGCCCCTGCTCTACACGGCGATCACCCGCGCCCGCAGCAGCTGCGTCTTGGTCGGCGACCGCGCCTCGCTCGCCTCGGCGGTGAGCCGCGACGATAGCGGCGGCCGCCATTCCGGCCTGGCCGAGCGGCTGCGCGGCTGAAGCGCCGCCCGCGCGCCGCCATCTAGCCTAGGAGAGTGGAGAGGAACCGCCTGCCCTGGGCAGAGATCGGGATCACCCTGGCCGGGATCGCGCTGCTGGCGGCGATCGTCGTCGCCGTCGACCCGCTGCACGAGGCGGTCAGCGCCCTACTCCAGGGCGACCACGAAGAGGTCCGCAACCAGATCGACCGCCTCGGCGTCGGCGGACCGCTGCTGATCCTCGCCCTCGCCCTGCTCCACAGCGTCGTCTTCTACCCGGCCGAGATCGTCGATGCCGCGGCCGGCTACGCCTACGGCTTCTTCCCGGCGATGGCGCTGATGATGACCGGCTGGCTGCTCAACGGCCTGGTCTGCTGGGCGATCGGTCACCGGGTCGCGCGGCCGCTGCTCGACCGCTGGTTCGGCGCCGAGCGCTTCGAACGCGCCGAGGGAGCGATCGAGCGCGGCGGAGCGTCGCTGATGATCGCGATGCGGCTGATCCCGATCCTCCCCTTCAGCATCGTCTCCTACGCCGCCGGCGCGGCCCGGGTGCCGCTCTGGCGCTTCGTCTGGACCACCATGGTCGGCTACCTGCCGATCACCGCGATTTCGGTCTATTTCGGCACCCGCCTGGAAGGTCTCTCGCTGACCGACCCGCTGGTCCTCGGCAGCGCCCTGGCGCTACTGGCGCTGCTCGGAGCCGGCCACTGGGCAATGCGCCGCCAAGCCCGCTCCTCGGCCTGAAGCTGGCCGGTACCGCTCAGCGGGAGGCGAGCACGCGGAAGCTGAAGATGGCCGGGGTCTGATCGACCAGGCCGGTGGCGCCGCGGGCCTTGACCTTGACGACGTGGCGGCCGAGGGCGAAGCGCCGCATGAGCTTCGGCCCGCAGAACGCGAAGGCCGAGCGGTCGACCTTGCAGAGGAAGGTGGCATCGGCCTGGTCCGAGGCGAAGCGGAAGACGAGCTTGGCGCTCCGCCCGGCCGCCCTCACGGTTGCCGGCGGGTGCTTCGCGAAGGAGGTGGTCGGCGCCTGCATTTCGGTCGGCTGCGGTACAGGCTGCGACGCCGGCGGCGTCACCGGCTTGACCGGGGGAACAGGGGGCGGCGGCGGGCTTTCCAAGCCCCAGTCGCCGGGCGCGACGAAAACCGCGCCGGAGGCGTTCGGGGGTTCGCAGGCGCCGGGCGACGGCAAGGGCGGTCCGGGCTCGATCGCTTCCAACGCTCCCACGGTTTCGACAAGGCCTCCGCCCTGCGCGCAGGGACCAAAGCCGGCATACGGTTCCGCCGTCGCCGCGAGCGCATCCCGGACTTCCTGGGGAGAGGCCCCCGGTTCGTCCTCCAGCATCAGCGCGGCGACCCCGGCCGCGTGGGGCGCAGCGGCCGAGGTACCGCAGAACCTCCACACGTCGGGTTCGTCTTGCGGGCGCCGGGCGAAGAAGGTGGTCGCGCCGCAATCGGTCGCGGCGACTTCGGGCTTGGAGAGCTCTTCCACCAGGGGAAGTTCAGCCGCCGGTTCGGTGCCGTCGACCGGGCCAAAGTAGTGAGTCGCAGGTCCGCGGGAGGAGTATTCCTCTGGCCCTTCTTTTTCGCCTTCGCGAGGCTCGAACCGCACCGCCCCAACCGCGATCGCCCCGGCAGCGGCCGCGTGCCCGTAGATGCTCGGCCCGACCACGTCGCCGCCGCCGGACCTGGGGTACTCGGTGCCGCTGACGCCGCCGCCGTTCTGCATCAGGATGAACTTCAGCCGCGGGTCGGCGCTGCCTTCGAACCTGTTGATCACCAGTTGAACGGTCTCTTCGGCTTTGCTTTCGTTCGCCCACTGGACGATCTCGACCGGCTCCTGGGTGCCTTTGTCTTCTTTGCTGGAGACGTTGTCTTCGGTCGAGCCGGTCAGCACTTCGCCGTCGGCGTTGAGCAGGACCGCGTCGAGGTCGGTCTGGACCCCTTCCCACGGTTCGGCCCACTGCAGGTCGATGCTGAGGGTTTCTTCGGGTTCGACCTCGATCCCGAAGGTGCGGTCGGTGGCCGCCCCGGGGTTGAAGTCCATGCAGTGCGCGGCGTTGAGTTCGGCGATCGCGGCGACCGCTGGCGGGCAGGAACCCGAGTCGCGGTATTCCAGCGCTTCCCAGGAGGAAATTTCGTTGTGTTCTGCGTCAAAGAGATTGTCGTTGCCGGCGGCCGAGAGGTAGGTCACCCCTTCTTCGCTCACCTGGTTAACTGCGGCGGCGACCGGCCCGTCCTGGAAGAAGGGCTCTTCGAAGTAGCCGACGTCGTCGACGATCACCTGCGTATCCGCCCCACCTTCGCTGACCGGTTTGGCGAGGTCTTCGATCCCTTCGGCAAAGGCGAGTTCGCCGTTGAAGGCGCTGTTGAAGGCCAGTTCGGCGCTGGGCGCCATGTCGTGGACGATCTGCAGCATCGCCCGCCCCTCGTCGAAGGGTTCTTCTTCGCCCGGTTCCAGTTCATAGTCCCGCAGGTCTTCGACCGCGGTCGACTGGCCGGGGCAGGTGTTGCGTTTGCCCGGCAGGTCGAGGGAGCGCACGTCCTGCGGCTGTTTGGTCGCGACCGGGCCGCCGGTGACCGCTTCGTTTGCCTGGTTCAGCGAGTCGGAGAGGACGCCGACGATGATGCTCTCGCCTTCGACTCCAAAGTCTTCTCGGGCTTCCTGGGCGTTCAGCTGGGTGACGCCCTCGGAGACGACCAAGCCGCCTTCGCAGGGAGCGAAGGCACGCAGGATCGGCGCCCGTACCGGAGTCACGGCGGCGACCCCGGGCACGGTCGCAAGGGCGGTGAGCTCGCTCTGTGGAACGCTGGCGGTGACCCGCTGGAGGCTCTGACTGGCAGCGAGGACCCGAGCCCCGGCTTCCCGCAGCTGTGGCAGCGCGGCTATCGCCCCCCGGTCGAAGCGGACGTCGACCAGCAAACGCCCACCACTGCGGACCAGGCTGCCGGGGCCGCTGGGGGCGATGCCGGCGAGCTGCGCCTGCCTGGCCGGCGCTAGTTCGCGCACCGACGGCTGCGCCAGGGTCGTCAGGGCCGGGGAAAGCGGATCGTCGCTCCGGCTCAGGCCGGGACGAGCGAGTGCCGCCGCCGGAGAGGTGCAGGCGAAGGCAAGCAGAGAAAGAAGAATCGCCGCCCGATGGTGAAAAGGAACTCTGACCCGGAACATCCTCGTCAAGGTATCGGCGGATACCGCAGCCGACCTGAACCCGAGGCCCGATCCACGCCGGTCACCATTTCGACCCCGTACCGCCGAAAGATCCTGCTACGGTCCCCTCCATTAGGGCCGGTGATTACCGGCGAAAGTTGTGCGTAGCGCTCGCAGTCGTTGCTTCATCGCATCCTCCGCGTTCGCAGCACATGAAGTGGAGGCAATGCATGCCGACTGGAACTGTCAAGTGGTTTAGCGACGACAAGGGCTACGGGTTCATTACGCCCGACGATGGCTCGAAGGACGTTTTCGTCCATCACAGCGCGATCCTGGGCGAGGGCTTCCGTTCCCTCACCGAGGGCGCGAAAGTGAGCTACGAGTCCGAAGAAGGCCCGAAAGGTCCGGCCGCAGCGAGCGTTCAGCAGACCTAGCTTTTCCGAACGCTTAAGCAGTCCCGAAGCCCGCCGCAAGGCGGGCTTCGTTTTGCCTGAAGCCGGCGTTCCTTACTCTCCCCTCCTCCGATGAACACGACCCGAGACGACCTTCGCAACGTGGCGATCATCGCCCACGTCGACCATGGCAAGACGACCCTGGTCGACGCGATGCTGTGGCAGACCGGCACCTTCCGCAAGGGCCAGGATGTCGCCGAGCGGGTGATGGACTCGATGGACCTCGAGCGCGAGAAGGGGATCACGATCCTCGCCAAGAACACCGCGGTGACCAGAGGCGACGTCAAGTTCAACATCGTCGACACCCCCGGTCACGCCGACTTCGGCGGCGAGGTCGAGCGCGCCCTGACCATGGTCGACGGCGTCCTGCTCCTGGTCGACGCCTCCGAGGGTCCGCTGCCGCAAACCCGCTTCGTACTGCGTAAGGCGCTGGAGTCGAAACTGCCGGTGATCCTCGTCGTCAACAAGGTCGACCGACCGGACGCACGCATCGCCGAGGTGGTCGAGGAGGTCTACGAGCTCTTCATCGACCTCGATGCCGACTCCGATCAGATCGATTTCCCGATCGTCTACACCAATGCCAAGGACGGCTGGGCCTCGCTCGAGGAGGGGGTCGAGGGCACCGACCTCTCCCCCCTGCTCGACCTGATGCTGGAGAAAATCCCGGCACCCGAGTACGACCCGGAGGCGCCGCTGCAGGCGCACGTGACCAACCTCGACGCCTCGCCCTACGTAGGGCGGCTGGCGATCTGCCGCGTCCGCCAGGGGAAGATCCGCTCCGGACAGCAGATCGCCTGGTGCCGGGCCAACGGCAGCGTCCAGCGGGCAGCGGTCTCCGAGCTCTACGTCACCCAGGGCCTGGATCGGGCCGCCGCCGAGGAGGCGGGGCCGGGCGAAATCATCGCTGTCGCCGGGATCGAAGAGGTGACGATCGGCGAGACGCTGGCCGACCCCGAGGATCCCCGGCCGCTGCCGGTGATCATCGTCGACGAGCCCTCGCTCTCGGTCGTGATCGGGATCAACACTTCGCCGCTCGCCGGCACGCAGGGCGGGGACAAGCTGACCGCCCGCCAGATCCGCTCCCGTCTCGACGCCGAGCTGATCGGCAACGTCTCACTGCGGGTCAACGACACCGAACGGCCCGACGCCTGGGAGGTCCAGGGGCGCGGCGAGCTGCAGCTGGTCGTGTTGCTGGAGATCATGCGGCGCGAGGGCTACGAGCTGACCGCCGGCCAGCCACAGGTGGTGACCCGGGAGATCGACGGCAAGATCCACGAGCCGGTCGAGCGCCTGGCGATCGACGTCCCCGAGGAGCACGTCGGCGACGTCACCCAGATGCTTGCCGGGCGCAAGGGGCGGCTGGAGCAGATGGTCAACCACTCGACCGGCTGGGTGCGGATGGAGTACCTCGTCCCGGCCCGCGGCCTGATCGGGTTCCGCACCGAGTTCCTCACCGTCACCCGCGGCAGCGGCCTCCTCCACCACGTCTTCGACCGCTGGGAGCCGTGGGCCGGCGAACTGCGCACCCGCCAGACCGGGTCCCTCGTCTCCGACCGCCGCGGCCAGACCGCCGGCTACTCGCTGATGAGCCTGCAGGACCGCGGCCGGCTCTTCGTCGGCTCCGGCGAGGAGGTCTACGAAGGGATGATCGTCGGCGAGAACTCCCGCTCCGACGACCTCGACGTCAACCCGACCAAGGCCAAACAGCAGACCAACATGCGCGCCGCCAGCGCCGACGTGCTGGTCCGCCTGGCGCCGGCGACCCGCCTTTCCCTCGAAGGCTCACTCGAGTTCGTGCGCGAGGACGAGTGCGTCGAAATCACCCCCGACGCAGTGCGCCTGCGCAAGGTCGAGCTGGAGAAAGTCAAGCGCCTGAAGGCCTCGAAGAAGCGCGACACGGCGCCGGCGCGCTAGCGCCGGCCAGCAAGCTCAAGCCATCGCTTCTCTAGGCCCGAGCGGGTGAAGCTGGTGGGCTTGTAGAGAGCAATCGCTCCTCGCAGGCGTTTGTGGCCGTGATGCCCGACCGTTCTCGCAAGCAGGTCTTCGACGGGCCGTAGATCGAACAGGCCCAGTTCTTCGGAACGCTCGACCATCTTTTCCAGCCAGTCGAAGCGAACCGAGGCGGCGAGATCCAGCAAAGTTCGCGGGAGAGCCGTCACCGGAATTCCCTCGCGCAAGGTTCGGTCCGCAGGCGCCAGGGAGCGCGCTTCGTGAAATCGAATCGACGATCGGCGCTTGCGATGCAGCGGAGTGCTTACAGATGCAGGTAGGGGCGAGGTTTTCGTGAGGCCCCAGAGCCACGCGGCTGATACGTGGCTCAGAAGGGCGTCGGGTCCACTAGCAAGCATGGCGGCGAGGCAGTGGCCATGAGGCGACAGACGAGTGTGGCCGACGGCGTAGACACCCGGATAGAGGCGATGAAGGCGGGCGGCGCCGACATCCCTGTAGACGCCGCTTCGCGAGTAGCCGAGCGGCCCGATCAGCTGGCGGATCGAGACGACCCCATGCTGCCGTTTTGCGAGCTTTGCGAGGTCACCGGGTTCCGCAGACGGGTGCTCCGGTCTTTTGTTCCGCATAGCGGTGCAAATGACCGGAGCGCTCCATCTCTCCCCCACCCAGCCTGTTGTTCGTCCCTGAAAAGCGCTCGGAGCACGAAAAAAGCCGCCGACCCAAGGGCCGGCGGCTCGGTGCAACCTTGCTGCTTTTGGAGCTAGACCGTGGCGGCTGCCTGGTCGGACTGGCTCTGCTCGGAGGCCTGGGCCTTGGCGTCCGGGGCCGGCACGTCTTCGACCGGGCGCGGCAGCAGCACTTCTTTGGCGATGACCAGGCGCTGGATCTGGCTGGTCCCCTCGTAGAGCTGCATGATCTTCGCGTCGCGCATCAATTTCTCGACCGGGTACTCCTTGATGAAGCCGTAGCCGCCGTAGACCTGGACGGCGTCCGTGGTGACCTCCATCGCCGAGTCGGCGGCGAAGCGCTTGGCCATCGAGGAAACCTTCGAGTTGCGGACGCCCTGGTCGAGCAGGAAGGCCGAGTTCCAGGTCAGCAGGCGACCGGCCTCGACCTTGGTCGCCATGTCGGCGATCATGAACTGGATCGCCTGGTGCATCGCGATCGGGACGCCGAACTGGACCCGTTCCTTCGAGTAGTCCGTCGCGTATTCGAGGGCGGCGCGGGCGATGCCGACAGCCATCGCCGAGACGCCGGGACGGGTCCGGTCGAGGGTCATCATCGCCAGTTTGAAGCCCTTGTTTTCCTCGGCCAGGAGGTTCTCGGCCGGGATCTCGACTTCGTCGAAGGAGATGGTCGCGGTGTTGGAGGCCCGCTGACCCATCTTGTCCTCCTTCTTGTCGACGGAGACCCCGGGGAGGTCGGCGTCGACGACGAAGGCACTGATACCGCGGTGACCAGCCTCGGGGTCGGTCTTCGCGAACACGGTGAAGTAATCGGCGTAGGTGCCGTTGGTGATGAAGCACTTGGAGCCGCTGATGACGTACTTGTCACCCTGCTTCACGGCCTTGGTCTTCATTCCAGAGACGTCGGAGCCGGCGTCGGGCTCGGTCAGGCCGAAGGAGCAGAGCTTGGGAGCTTCGGTCAGCATCCCCAGATACTTCTTCTTCGTCTCCTCGGAGCCACCGAGGGTGATCGGGGCCGAGGCGAGGCCGTTCGCGGCCAGGGAGGTGCCGATGCCGGAGCACCCCCAGCCGAACTCCTCCTCGATCAGGCAGCCGGACAGGTAGTCGAGGCCGGCGCCGCCGTAGGCCTCGGGGACGTGGGTGTTCATCAACCCGACCTCCCAGGCCTTCTCGATCACGTCCTGAGGCCAGGTGCCGTCCTTGTCGTACTCCCATGCGACGTTTCGCATGTCTTTCTCGGCGAAGCTGTGAGCCAGCTCGCGCAGGTCCTTCTGCTCATCGGTGAGGGTGAAGTCGACCACCGGTCGGTGCTCCTTTTCTTCGGGTTCTCTGAAGTCTGCGGGAGCGCCGCCCGGGGAGGCTGACGTTCCACCGATTGACTGATCAGTCAATCGGTCCACAAGGTTAGCGGACGAGCCGGTGTCCGACCGCCGAATCGCCCGAAATGCCCGGCTCGGAGGTGGGCTCTACCCTTGTCGGATGGACTTGCCGCTGGCTCTCAGCGCCCTGCAGAAGGGCGCGGTTGTGCTCGCCTTCACCGGCCTGGCGGCGCCGCTGATCGGCTTCGTGCTGAAGCGGGTCGCGGGCGACTGGGAGACGATGGGCGGCGGTCCCTTCGCGATCCTTGAAACGCGTCCCGAACAGCGCGGCCCGAACACCCCCCCACCCCCCGTCGACCCGGCCATGCAGGCGGCCGAGGTGCGCCAGATGCTGCAGGCCAAAGCCGAGCGTCAGCGAGAGCGCGGCGAGCGGCCGCTGGACGTCGAGGCCGAGACCGAACGCCTACTGGCGAGCGCCGAGCGGCCGCGAGGACAGGACGCGATCGACGCTGAGATGCGGGCAGAGGTGCGCCAGCTCGTCGTCGCCCGCAACGAACGCCGTATGCGCGAAGGGCGCGAGCCGCTGGACGTCGAGGCGGAGACCGAAAAGCAGCTCGCGGATTTCATAGGATCGGGGCAATGACGCCCAAGGAGAGCCTCTACGAGGTCGAGGAGATGCTGAATCAGCCGGGGACCTATTTCAATCCCCAGACCGAGGTCGTGGTGATAGTCGACGACTCCGCCGCGCCCGACCAGGAGGTCTTCAACAACCTCGAGGGATACGAAGGCGCCGACTGGGTCCGGGTCTCCGACGACGTCCCGGTCGACGAAGACGGACGCGACCGCGCCTTGGAGAGCTTCGAGGTCAGCAACCAGGGCGAGGCGCCGGCCGGCGGAGCGCTGGAAACCAGCGACGACGACCTCGAAGAAGAGGACGAGCGGCCCGAAGCCGATCCCGAGCCCGAGGAGTAACGGTGCTCGCCGAGGGAAACAAGGCCCCCGACTTTGCCCTGCCCGATCAGAGCGGCGAGACGGTCAAGCTCAAAGATCTGCGCGGGGAGACCGTCGTCCTCTACTTCTATCCCAAGGCCAATACCTCGGGATGCACGGTCCAGGCCTGCGGCGTGCGGGACCGCAAGGCCGATTACGCCACCGCCGGCGCCCGCGTGATCGGGATCTCGCCCGACCCGGTCGAGGCCGTCGACAAGTTCGCCGGCAAGCACGACCTCGACTTCACCCTGCTCGCCGATGCCGACCACGCGGTCGCGGAGAAGTACGGCACCTGGGTCGAGAAGTCGATGTACGGCAACAAGTACATGGGCGTGCAGCGGGCGACCTTCATCATCGACGCGAAGGGCAAGGTCGCGCGGGTTTTCCCCAAAGTTCAGCCCAAAAAGCACGACGACTTGGTCCTGAAGGCGCTGGCCAAGCTGTCGCCCGCCTGATCAGGCGCTGATCGCTACAGCAGCAATGAAGCTCGCATAGAGCGCGAACCAGCCGACCACCGCCGGCAGCTTGAAGCGGCCGGCGACGTGCAGGCTCTCGTAGGCGAGCAGGCCGCCCACCAAGCCGAGGCCGATCGAGAGAACCGCGGTCCAGGTCAGGTCCCAGCTGGTGAAGATCAGGCCGATCCCGACCGGGATCATCGCCTGGAAGACCATCGCCCCGGTGATATTGCCGAGCGCCAGGGCGTCCTTGCCTTCCCGCACCCAGAAGAAGCTGTTGACCTTCTCCGGCAGCTCGGTCGCCAGCGGAGCCAGGATCAGCGCCAGGACCAGCGCCTCGACGCCGATGCTGTCGGCGATGTGGAGCAGCTCCTCGACGAAGAGGTGGGCGCCGCCGACCATCGCCCCCAGCCCGACCAGCAGCTGGATCACGCAGAGGGCCAGGGCAGGGTCTTCGCGCCGCTCGCTGCGGCGCTCGAAGATCAGCGGATTGAGGCTCTCCTCCCCCTGAACCTCACCGCCGCCGCGCAGGGTCAGCGCGATGTAGAGGAAGTAGGCGGCGACAAAGGCGATCCCGACCGCGATTCGCAGCGGCGCCGGCGGTCCCCAGGCAAGCGCGCCGCCGACCGCGAAGAGGACGAGGAAGAAGACCAGGTCGCGCTCCAGCGTCGGCTTGTGGGCGCGCAGCTCGACCCCCTGCTCACGTTTGTCGCGGTAGAGGTAGGCGAAGAGCCCGACCAGCCCCATCGCCAGGGTGGCGAGCAGGAAGGGGGCGCCGACGATCGCCCCGATCGCGACGTCTTCGGAGCCCTCCGCCGCCCCCAGCAGAGCGACGATCGCGATCAGCGTCTCCGGCATCGCCGTGCCGACCGCGGCGAGAATGCTGCCCACCGCCCCCTCGCCGAGGTTCAGTTTGTGGCCGATCCACTCGACCGCGTTGGTGAACAGCAGCGCCCCGGCGAGGACGACGGCGAAGCTGAAGATCAGCAGCAGGGCTTCCATTAGGCGAAGTAGAAGGCGAGGCCGAAGACGAAGTAGACCGCCAGCAGCTGCACGCCCTCGAACCAGGTCGACTCGCCATCGGCGGTGACGTGGTTGCCGACCAGAATGGCTAGCAGGATCGCGCCGAGCTCGAAGCCGTTGAAGACGAGCGCCAGCGGATAGGGCCCGATGAAGAACGAGGTGAGGACCAGCACTGGGGCGACGAAGAGCGCGATCTGAGCGCTCGAGCCGATCGCGATGTTGACCGCCAGGTCCATCTTGTTCTTCATCGCGACCAGGACCGCGACCCAGTGCTCGGCGGCGTTGCCGACGATCGCGACGACGATCACGCCGATGAAGAACTCGGAGAGGCCGATCGACTCCGAGGCCTCGGTGATCGAGCCGACCAAGACCTCGGACATCACCCCGACGAGCACGCCGGCGATCGCCAGGGCGATGACAGAGGTACGGGTCGACCAGCCCCAGGTGTCTTCCTCCTCGTACTCAGGATTGAAGAGGTCGCGGTGGGTCTTCAGCGAGAAGAAGAGCCCGATCACGTAGGTGGCGATGAGGACGACCGCGACCGCCAGCGAAAGGTGCTCGACCGTGCCGCCGTAGTTGATCGCCTCCGCCCCCGGCTCGGGCAGGCCCTTGCCCTCGACCAGCTCGAAGATCGCCGGCATGATCAGCGCCGCGCCGGCGAGCATCAGCATCGTCGTCTGGATGCTGGCGCTGGTGCGGCTGAAGGTCTGTTTGTCGCGGCCGATCCCGCCGGCCAGCATCGCCGCCCCAAGGACCAGCAGCATGTTGCCCACGATCGAGCCGACGATCGAGGCCTTAACCACCTCCTGCAGCCCCTGACCGAGGGCGAAGAGGGCGATGATCAGCTCCGGCGCGTTGCCGAAGGTGACGTTGAGCAGGCCGCCGATCCCCGGCCCCGAGCGGGCGGCGAGCTCCTCGGTGGCCCGCCCCATCAGCGCCGCGGTGGGGATGATTCCCAGCGCCGAGGCGGCGAAGACGACCGTCGCCGGGGCCCCGGCGAGCTCGAGCGCGACCGCGACCGGGATCAGCGGGGCCAGCAGGTAGGGCAGGCCCTGCGCCGTCCGCAGGAACGAGAGGTTCAGCCGCGGGGCGCTCGAGTTCACTAAGCCGGGGAGAGCCTGCGCGCTACTGGCGCAGGCCCGCGCATTTCTGCAGATCGGCCGTGGTCTGGGCGCTCTGCAGGCATTCGCTGTAGGCACTGGCGCTGCCGCTACCAGCGCCAGATCCGCCGGACGAATCGCCGGTGACCCCTTCCAGCAGGCCGCCGAGGCCGCCACTCTGCACGCCTTCGAGCAGTTCGAGCGGGTTGACGCCCAGTTCCTGGAACAGGTCTTCGAGCGGCTTGGCGCCGGAAGGCGAAGAGAAGCTCTGCTCTTCGTTGACGCCGCTGAGGGTCAGTTCCAGCTGCAGCTCGACCTTTTCGTTGGCCGCTTCCGGCGGCGCGATGGTCAGTTCGGCGTCGACCTTGCGAACGATGTCGTCGTCGCCGACGTAGAGGTCGACGTGGGCTTTTTCGATCGACTTGGAGAGTTCTCCCTTGGCTTCTTCGAGTTCGCCGATCGGCAGCGGGCCGGCCGCTTCCAGCTGTGAGCTGCAGGCCGGGTCTTCGGTCAGCTTGATGACCGCGTCGACTGCTCCGTCGACGTTGAGGTTGCCGCTGACTTTGGTCGTCGAGGTTCCGTCGACGTCGGCGCTGCCTTCGTTTTTGAGATTGTCGGCAAACTGGGCGAACTTGATTCCTTCCGCCGCCTTCTGGCAGGCGGTGACGTCCTGACTTCCGCTCTGCTGCTGGGAGCGTTCGAAGGCCGACTTGAGGAAACCGAAGGTGGTCGGGTCGACTTCGTAGTCGGTGCCCTTGTAGGCGACGAAGGCGCGATCGGTGAGGAGGGTCAGGCCGCCTTCGAAGTCAATGTCTTCGCCCGCCGCCTTGCCGCTGACTTCTGCGTTCATCTCCAACTGGGGCAATGCTTCGTTGCCGCCCATTTCAAACGGCCCGGAGACGTTGACGTCGACTTCCCCGCCTTCCTTGCCTTCGGCATTGACGTGGACTGAGAGGTCGAGTTCGCCGCTTTCCACCCCTTCAAGGCTGGCGTTTTCGACGACCTTCTGAGGGTCTTCCCCGCTGCTGCTGCTGTCGCTGCTGCTGCCACAGGCGGCGAAGACGATCGCCAGGATTGCCAGGGTCGCGAACACAGCAAGGATTCGGAAACGACTCAAGAGAACGGGCTCCTCGGGTTTGGAGACAGGGCCGCAGCGGAGTTTAAGGGCGGGCCGGGGGATCCTGCCCCCAGCGCCTCATTCCCGCTTCGATCGCCTCATTGACGAGGCGCATCACCTCTACCCGGGCGAAGCGCTTCGACTCCGCCGGGACGACGTGCCAGGGGGCGTGCGGGCGGTCGGTGCGCTCCAGCATCTCCTCCACCGCCGCCTCGTAGGAGGCTCGCTTCTCGCGGTTGCGCCAGTCCTCGTCAGTCAGCTTCCAAGATTTCAGCGGGTTCTTCGCCCGCGCTTCGAAGCGCCTCAGCTGCTCCTCGGAGGAGATCTGCAGCCAGAACTTGACAATCGTCGCCCCCTCCTCGGCGAGGCCGCTCTCGAAGTGCTCGATCTCGCCGTAGGCGCGGGTCCACTCCGCCTCGCTGGCGAACCCCTCAACCCGCTCGACCAGCACTCGGCCGTACCAGGAGCGGTCGAAGACGGTCATCCCGCCCCAGCCTGGCAGCGCCGGCCAGAAACGACCGAGGAAGTGGTGGCGCACCTCGTCCTCGCTGGGGGCGGCGAACTGGGCGACGCGCACGTGCCGCGGGTCAAGCGGCGCCACCAGGCGCTTGATCGCGCCCCCCTTGCCGGAGGCATCCCAGCCCTCGCACACGACGATCAGCGGCGGCCCCAGGCGTTTCTCGCCGATCAGCCCACCGAGCGTCAGCCGCAGCTGCGCCAGGCGCCTTCCTTCCCGCTTCAGGCCCTCCGCTTCTTCGTCCTTGGTGAGGGTGAGGGTCAGGGTCAGATCGGCTTCGTCGAGGCGTCCCACGCTCCGATCATCCCTATTCCCCGCTGTCGCCGCGGGATTCCTCGATCGGCGGCGGCCGGTCTTCGCTGGTCACGTTGGCGAGCAGCGGGAAGAGCAGGGCGCCGAGGAAGATCAGGATTACCCCGGCGGCGATCAGCCAGCGGGCGCGCGTCAGGTGGCCGAGGATGCCGACGACGAACCCCACCAGCATCAGCGTGATGTAGGGCGTGGGACTGTGCGGGAGCAGCCCGGCCGGCGGGATCAAGAGGTCGAGCACGAGCCGGGGATTATCATCGGCGGCCATGCCCGACGCCTCCGTCGCAGATGTGAAGCACTCGCTGGCCGAGGTCGGCTACCTCGCCGACGAGCCGGCGGCGCTGGTTTCCTTCCTCGCCCAGCAGCTGGGCAAGCCGGTCCTGGTCGAGGGCCCGGCCGGGGTCGGCAAGACCGAGCTTGCCAAGGCACTCTCCCGCGCCACCGGCCGCGAGCTGGTGCGGCTGCAGTGCTACGAGGGCCTCGACGAGGCGAAGGCGATGTACGAGTGGAACTACCGCAAGCAGCTGCTGCGGATCCAGGCCGGCGGCGAGGCGGGCTGGGGAGACGTGCAGGACGACATCTTCAGCGCCGAGTTTCTGCTCGAGCGGCCGCTGATGCAGGCGATCGCCAGCCCCGAGCCGGTGGTCCTGCTGATCGACGAGATCGACAAGACCGACCAGGAGTTCGAGGCGATGCTGCTCGAGCTGCTCTCCGACTTCCAGATGACGATCCCCGAGCTGGGCCGGATCGAGGCGACGACGATGCCGATCGTCGTCCTCACCTCGAACGACTCACGCGAGCTGACCGAGGCGCTGAAGCGCCGCTGCCTCTACCTCTGGCTCGACTACCCAGAGATGGAGCGGGAGATGGAAATCGTCCGCCTGCACACGCCGGAGCTCTCCGAGACCCTGGCGCGCAAGCTGGTCGAGGTGATCCGCATGGTCCGCTCGCTCGACCTGAAGAAGCCACCTTCGATCGCCGAGTCGATCGACTGGGCCCGGACCCTGCTGCTGATGGGCGCCGAGGACATCGACCGCGAGACCTTCACCCAGTCGATGTCGATCATCGTCAAGCACCGGACCGACATCGATCTGGTCGCCGAGCGCGTCGGGGTGAAACTTGCCGACCCCCTACGGACCGAAGGCTGACCCCGGGCCGCCCGGGGTGGCGGCAAAGCTGCTCGGCTTCTGCGAGGAGCTACGCGGCGAGGGGGTGGCGGTCGGGACCTCGGAGCTGCTCGACGCCTTCGCCGCGCTCGAACACGTCGACTGGACCTCGCGGGCCGACTTCCGCGAGGCGCTGGCGGCGACGATCGCCAAGTCCCAGGACGACCGCCGCGTCTTCGAGCTGATCTTCGACCGCTACTTCTTCCGTACGGCCGAGGCCGAAGCGGTGCAGCAGGGGGTCACCGAACACGCCGAGGGCGGCCCGCAGGCCGGCGACGGCGAGCGCTTCGACATGGACGAGCTGAGCGAGGCGATCCGCGAGGCGATGGAGGCCGGCGACGAGGACGCGATGCGCGACCTGGCGCGGCTGGCAATCGCCGCCTTCGGCCGCGCTGAGGGCTCGGGCGTGGTCGGCGTCGACGTGCAGCGGATCCGCCGCACCCTCGGGCTCACCGCAGGACAGCAGCCGCCGACCCCCGAGGGCGGCGAGCGGCCGCCGATCGACCGCGACCAGCTGACTGGATTCGAGCGCCACCTGCGCCGCGAGCTGGAGCGCGACCTGATCGAGCGCACCGAGACCCTGCCCCCGTCCCGGCCGCTGGCCGAGCTCGACCGGGCGCTGCCGACCAGCCCGACCCAGGACCTGGCCAGCGTCCACCGCGCCGTCTCGCAGATGAAGCGCCGGCTGGCCACCCTCGGCCACGAGCAGCGCGGCCGCAAGCAGGGTCAGATGGTCGACGTGAGGCGGACGATGCGCGCCTCGCTGGAGACCGGCGGGGTGCCGCTGCGGCTGCGCTACCGGCCGAAGCGGCCGCGGCGGCCGGAGATCTACGTCCTCTGCGACGTCTCGACCTCGGTCACCTCGGCCAGCGTCTTCTTCCTCTCCGTCCTCCACGCCCTGCACGACTCCTTCCGCAAGCTGCGCAGCTTCGTCTTCATCGAGCGGATCTCGGAGGTGACCGAAGTCTTCGAGTCCGAGCGCGACTTCGCCGTGATCGCCCAGAAGATCTCCAGCGAGGGTGGCGTCGCCGACGTCTCCGGCTACACCGACTACGGCCGCGTGTGGCTTGAGTTCCTGACCGAGATCTCCGAAGACCTCGATCCCCGCTCGACCGTGATCGTGCTCGGCGACGCCCGGACCAACGGCCGCGAGCCCCATGCCGAGGTCTTCGCCCAGGTCGCTGAGAAAGCCGGCCGCCTCTTCTGGCTCAACCCCGAGCCGAAGCTCTACTGGAACTACGGCGACTCGGTGATGGCCGCCTATGAGCGCTACTGCGACGGCGCCTTCGAGTGCTGGACGACCGCCCATCTGGAGAATTTCGTGAACGTCGTCGCCGGCGCCGCCCCCGCCGCCGAATGAGGGCGCTGCTCCTCCGCCACGGCGAGTCGGTCCACAACGCCCAGCGCAGCGGCGAGCCCGCGGCCCACTCCGACCAGGATCGGCTGACCGAGAAGGGGGTCGAGCAGGCTCACGCGGCCGGCGCCGGCCTGCGCGAGCTCGGCGTCACCCGCCTGCTGAGCAGCCCGCTGCGGCGGGCGCGGGAAACGGCGCAGGCGGTCGGCGACGCCCTCGGACTCGACCCGGAGGAGGTCGACTACACCGGCGAGCTGAACTCGAGCGAGAGCTTCGAGCAGGCGGTCGCCCGGGTGCGGCGGCTGAAGGCGGAGCTGGAGTCCGGGGCCGACGGCGAGCTGCCCCTGCTCGTCACCCACGGCATCTTCGCCCGCTTCTTCCTCCTCGACTCGGTTCTCGGCGAGCGCTTCGAGGCCGAGCTGGCGGCCGGCCTCTGGAACCTCGGCTCGCACAACTGCGGCCTCTCGGTCTTCGCCCACGGCGAGAGCGACCCGCTCGGTCAGCCGATCGGCGGCTGGACCTGCCTCACCTGGATGGAGCGCCCGTGGAGTCGGCCTTAACGATCCTCACCGGGTCGTCAGGAGAGACCTGCCACTGCTCGTTGACGATCGCCCCCGCGGGCGGCAGCACCGGGCCGTCGAGGAGCGGGTCTTCGGTCTCGCGCATCCACGTCTCGAGCCGCCCGCGCAGCTCGGACAAAATCTCCCCCTTGCCGGGATCGCCGGCCAGATTGTTCCCCTCCTGCGGGTCCAGCACCAAGTCGTAGAGCTGCTCCTCGGACAGCTCCTGCTTGCCCCATCCCGCCGCGACCAGCAGCTCCTTGCTGTCGCTGTCGTCGCAGTTAGCCAGCACCGGATGCGGGTATTCGTCAAACCTCCTTATGTACTTCCAACGGTCGGTACGGATCGCGCGATGGGGCTGGTAGGCGGCGTGGTAGGTCGTCTCGGCGAAGATCGCCTCGTGGAGGGAGTCAACCTCTCCCCGCACCAGCGGCAGCAGCGAGCTCCCTTGCAGCCAATCGGGGTGCTCGGCGCCGGAGAGGTCGCAGAGGGTCGGGAAGACGTCGAGGTGGCTGACCGGGGCATCGACCACCTTGCCGGCGGTGAAGCCCGGGCCGCGGACGATCATCATCACCCCGATCCCGCGATCGAAGAGGGTCGCCTTGGAACCGGGAAAGGCGATGCCGTGGTCGGTGGTGCAGATCACGACGGTGTTCTCGACCAGGCCGAAGTCGTGCAGCGCGTGGAGGACCGCGCCGACCCCTTGGTCGAGCGAGCGGGCGCTGGCCTTGAACTCGGCCATGTCGCGGCGGGTCGCCACCGTGTCCGGCAGGTTCGCCGGCGGCAGCGAGTAGAGGGTGTCGCGGACCGAGGTCGGGGCGGAGAATTCGCGGTGGGTCTCGAAGAAGCCGACCGACATGAACCACGGCTCGGGCGGCGCCTCGCGCAGGGTCTTGATAGTCAGCGGCGCGACGAACTGGGCGTGGTTCTGGTCGACCGGGACGACCTCGTCGTAGCCGATCGTCCCGGGGTCGATGGAGATGTGCTGCTCGCCGATCATGGTCGAGCGATAGCCCGCCCGGCGCAAGGTGTGGACCCAGTGCTGGTCGTAGTCGTTCAGCTTCCAGCCCCGGTGGGCGAGGCCAAACATGCCGTTGTTGTGGCAGTAGAGGCCGGTCAGCAGGCTGGCGCGGCTGCCGGAGCAGGTCGGCGCGGCGCAGAAGGCCTGGCGGAACAGGACCCCCTGGTCGGCCAGCATCTGGATGTTGGGGGTCGGGACCTGGAATCCGTACGGCTGGACATAGCGGCCGGTGTCGTGCGAGTGGATGTAGAGGATGTTCGGCTGCTGCACGCCCCGCTCAGGTTACCGATCCAGCCCTGTTTATTTGTTTGTTGATAAGGATAGTTAGGAAAGAGATGCAACCTGATCGCTCATATCTCGTCTGCGCCACTCCACGCAGCGGCAGCACGCTCGTCTGCCACGCCCTGGAGGAAACCGGCGTCGCCGGCCGGCCCGAGGAGTACTTCGAGGCACTCCGCCACAGCGGCCGCCCGCGGCGCCCGGAGGAATACTTCCACGGCGTCGAGGACTCCTCGATCCGCGACCACCTCGGGGAGCGCAGCCTCGGCTCCGAGCCGCAGCCCCGCTCCCCCCTCTGGAGCCGTGCCGCCTACGACCGCTACCTCGAGTGGGCCTTCGAGACCGGCACCACCCCGAACGGAATCTTCGGCGCGAAGCTGATGTGGGGCTACTTCGGCGAGTTCGTCAGCCTGCTGCGCAACATCCCCACCTACCGCGACGTGCCGCTGGCCGAGCTGATGCCGGCGGTCTTCCCCGACCTCACCTTCGTCCGCGTCGTCCGCGCTAACAAGGTCCGCCAGGCGGTCTCCCTGTGGAAGGCGGTGCAGACCGCCACCTGGCGCGAGGACCGGGTCAGCGCCGAGGCCGGCTCGGTCGAGAACGACGGCGGCGCCCCCTACCGCAGTTTCATCGAGGAACACAGGCCGCAGCTGCGCTTCCACTACAAGGCGATCGACCACCTGCTGAAGGGGCTGATGATCGAAGAGGCCTCCTGGGACGCCTTCTTCGAGCACTGCGGGATCCGCCCGATCCTCGTCCTCTACGAGAACTTCGCCGCCGATTATGAGGCCAGCACCCTCAACCTGCTCGACCGCCTCGGTCTGTCCTGCCCCGAAGGCTTCGAGTTCGAGCCGCGGATGAAGCGCCAGTCGGACCGCATCAACGACGACTGGACCAAGCGCTACAGCGAGCTCCGCCTCGGCCGCGACTTCGACCTCGACCCGGTTCCGCTGGAGGAGAAGAAGCGCTAGGAGCTTCGCGTTAGCGGGCGACCCAGGCGTCTGGGTCGGCGGCCAGCTCGCGGACGGCGTCCGGCAGCTCGCCGGAGACCAGGTCGGCGAGGGTGACCTCCTCGAGCACGTGGCGAAGGCTTGCCCGGACCGCGATCCAGACCTCCTGCAGGTGCTCGGAGTGGCCGCGGTACTTGATCGCCTCCGGGGGAGTCGATTGCACGTGGGCGATCGGGCCCTCGACGGCGCGGACGATCTCGGCCACGTTCACCTCGTCGGCCGGGCGGGCCAGCCAGTAGCCCCCCTTGGCTCCGCGCCGAGCGCGGACGATGCCGTGATGCTTCAGCTCGAGCAGGATGTGCTCGAGGAACTGCAGGGGGATGTCCTGGGCCTCGGCCAGTCGCTCGCCCTTGACGGGCGCTTCCTCTGACTGGGCCGCGGCGAGCTCGGCGGCGGCCCGGACCGCGTAGTCGGCCTTCGCGGAAACACGCATGCAACTAGTTAATCAGTCGGCAGGCAGCGTCCGCGCCAGTGCCGCTGCCTGGTCCGCCTCGTTCTGCACCTGCCGCTCGCGGCGCCGGTTGATCCAGTGCGGCGCATAGAGAATCGCGCCCAGCCCGATGGCGGCGATGGCGGCGGCGATCGGCCAGACGTTGGGGTCGCCCTTCTGCACGGTGACGATCCCGGAGCCGATCAGGACCAGGCCCAGCGCGGTGCGGAGAAGGCCCTGCGGAGCCTTGTCCGACAGCGACGCCCCGATCACCACCCCCGGGATGCTGCCGAGCAGGATGTTGCCGGCGAGGACGAAGTCGACGTTGCCGCCTACCCAGTGGGCGATGCCCGCCGCCCAGAGCAGGATCGCAGCGTGGAAGACGTCGGTGCCGACCACCTTTTTCGGCGCCAGCCGGTAAACGGCGATCAGCAGGATCGCGATCACGGTGCCCGATCCTGCCGAGGTGATTCCGATCACGAAGCCGGTGGTGGCGCCGATCACGATCGCCGCGACTTTGTGGCGGCGCTCGACCTCGAAGCGCTCGCGCTCGTCGATCAGGTTGCGCAGAATCAGCGCCCGGGCGAGGGTGATCACGCCGACCATCAGCAGGGTGCCGCCGAGGACGGCGTAGACCAGTTCCTCGAGGCGGGCTTCGCCGACCTTGGTCTGCACCCAGGAGACGAGGGCGACGCCGGCGACGGCGGAGGGCACGCTGCCGATCGCCAGCCACTTGACCAGGTCCATGTTCACGGTCTTCATCCGCAGGTGGCGCCAGCCGCCTACGGTCTTGGTCACCGCCGCGTAAAAGATGTCGGTGCCGATCGCGGTCGTCGGCGAGATCCCGAAGATCAGGATCAGCAGCGGGGTCATCAGCGAGCCTCCGCCCATGCCGGTCATACCGACGAGTACGCCGATGCCCAATCCGAAGAGGACGATTGCCGGGTCCATAAGTGGTTCCGGGGCTCCGCACCGACCCCGATCTCGACTTTCCTGACCTTCTTGGTCAGAAGTGCAGAGTGCGCCAGGATACCAGGATGAGTTCCCATTCTGGGAGAATCCGAACCGTCGATCCGGCGCCGCTTTCCGCAGATACGACGGGGGACGGCATCCTCCTGCGCTCCGTCAGGCACGCCTACGGCGAGCTGCAAACCCTGGCCGGAATCGACCTGGAGGCGGCGCCGCACAGCGTCATCGGCCTAGTCGGGCCCTCGGGCTGCGGCAAGTCCACCCTGCTGGAGGTGATCTGTGGCCTGCAGGGCGCAAGCGCTGGCGAGGTGGTGGTCGGCGGCGCGACCGAGGCCGGGCAGAGGCTCGCCCGCTGTGCCTTCATGCCTCAGCAGGATCTGCTCCTCCCCTGGTACTCGGCAATCGACAACGCAGCGCTGGCGCTTCGAAACCAGGGAATGGGGCGGCAGGAGGCGCGGGATGCCGCCAGTGCCCTGTTCGAGCGGTTCGGCCTCGAGGGCTTCGAAGCGACTCGGCCGGCGGAGCTCTCCGGCGGGATGCGGCAACGGGTCGCCTTCCTCCGCACCCTCGTCGCCGGCAAGCCGGTCCTGGCCCTGGACGAGCCCTTCGCCTCGCTCGACGCGATCACCCGGGCCGAGATGCAGGAGTGGCTGGCCACCGCCCTGCGCACCGACCCGCGCACCGTCGTCCTCGTCACCCATGACGTCGAGGAGGCGCTCTACCTCTGCGACCGGGTTGCCGTTCTCTCCGCCCGCCCAGCCCGCGTCGTCGCCGAGCTGGGCGCCCCGGCGCCGCGGGCCGAGGATCGCGACGCCGCCGTCACCGACCCCGCCTTCGTCGCCGCCCGTGAGGAAGCGATGCGGGCGCTGCGGGAAGGGTCGAGATGAGGCGCTGGTTCCTGCCCCTTGCGCTGATCGCGTTGCTGCTCGGGCTGTGGCAGGTCGCCTGCTCGACCGGGTGGATCGCTGACGCGCTCAGCCTCGAAGACTTCCTCGTCCCCTCACCGACCGAAATCGCCAGCTCACTCTGGGACAACCGCAACCTCCTCGCCGAAAACGCCTGGGTGACGCTGAAAGAGATGGTGTTCGGCATCGTCGCTGCCTTCGTTCTCGGGGTCGGCTTCGCGATCCTGATGCACCTCTCGCGGCTCCTGCGCGACGCCGCCTACCCGATCGCGGTTGCCTCACAGACGATCCCGATCGTCGTCATCTCGCCGATCCTCGTCGTCTGGTTCGGGTTCGGGATCACCCCGAAGGTCGTGATCGTCGCCCTGATCTGCTTCTTCCCGATCACCGTCAACATGCTCGACGGCCTGCGCTCGGTCGACCCCGAGGCGGTGAAGATGATGCGCAGCCTCAACGCCTCGCGCCGCCAGCAGTTCTGGCGGGTAGAAGCCCCCGCCGCCCTTCCCAGCCTCTTCACCGGACTGAAGATCTCGGTCGTAGTGGCGCCGATCGCAGCCGTCTTCGCCGAGTGGGCCGGCTCCAGCTCCGGCCTCGGCCATCTGATCCAGTCCGATACCGCCAACTTCGAGGTCGCGCGCCAGTTTGCGACGGTCGCCGTCCTCTCGGCGATGGCGCTGGCTCTGATCGGCCTCACGGCCCTCGCGGAGCGACGCGTCGTCACTTGGCGATAGAACTTCTGCGATGACGCGCCTCCGGATCCCCGCGCTCGCGCTCGCCGTCCTCGCCATCGCCCTCCTCCTTGCCGCCTGTGGCGAGAAGTCCGAGGGGGGCGGCAGCGAACGGGAGAGCCTCGGCCTGACGCTCGACTTCTACCCCAACCCCGACCACGCGGGGATATACATGGCGCAGAAGCTCGGCTACTTCGAAGAAGCCGGGCTCGACGTCTCGATCGACGCCCCCTCCGACCCGGCAGCGCCGCTGAAGCAGGTCGCCGCCGGCCGTTCGGACCTGGCGATCTCATACGAGCCCGAGGTGGCGCTGGCCCGGGAACAGGGCCTCGACGTGGTCGCCGTCGCCGCCCTCGTCAACCGGCCGCTGACCTCGCTGATCTGGCTGCAGAAATCCGGGATCAAAGGCGTCGCCGACCTGAAGGGGAAGACGGTCGCCACCGCCGGCATTCCCTACCAGGACGCCTTCCTGAAGACGATCCTCGCCCGCGTCCAACTCTCTCCCGAGGACGTCAAGGCCGTCAACGTCGGCTTCGGCCTCCTCCCCGCCCTCGTCGGCGGCTCGGCCCAGGCGATGCTCGGCGGCTACAGCAACGTCGAGGGCGTCGACCTGCGCGAGCGCGGCAAAGCCCCGGTCGTCACTCCCGTCGACCAGCTCGGCGTGCCCACCTACGACGAGCTGGTCCTGGTCGCGCGCCGCCAGAGCCTCGAAGAAGACCCGGAAAAGTTCCGCCTCTTTCTCGCCGCGCTGGAGCGCGGCACCGAGGCGGCTGTGGCCCAGCCGGGCGCCGCGACCACGGCGATCACCGAAGCCAACCCGGACCTTGAACCGAAACTCGCCGCCGCCGAGGTGAAGGCGACTCTGCCGCTGCTCGGCGCCCGGACCGAGGGCCAGCCCTACGGCTACATGGACCCGAAGGAGTGGACGACCTTTGCCGGCTGGATGCGGGACAACAGCCTGATCGAATCGCTGCCGCAGGCGAGCGAACTGCTCGACAACGGCTACCTGCCGTCGGGCGAAATCCCCGAATAGCCGAGCGCTCCTTCGGCGATCAGCCGGCTGACCTCGCGCTCCGGCATCGCCGGATGGAAGAGGTATCCCTGGGCGTAATCGCAGCCGAGGCGGCGCAGCTCGGCCAGCTGCACCTCGCTCTCCACGCCCTCGGCGATCACCTCCAGCGAGAGTGCCCGGGCCATGCCGATGATCGCCTCGACGATCGCCGTCGGCTCCTGCTCGATCCCCAGCGCGTCGACGAAGGAGCGGTCGATCTTCAGCGCGTGGAACGGGAAGCGGTTGAGGTAGGCGAGCGAGGAATAGCCGGTGCCGAAGTCGTCGAGCACCAGCCGCACCCCGAGCTCGTTCAGCGCGTGCAGCGAGGAGATCGCCGTCGCCGACTCCTCGACCAGGACGCTCTCGGTGATCTCCAGGCGCAGGTGCTGGGGGTCGAGGCCGGTGCGGGCGATGATCTCCTCGACGGTTGCCGGCAGGTCGCGGTGGGCGACCTGGCGGGCGGAGAGGTTGACGGCGACGTCGAAGGGCCGTGAGTCGGGCTGCAACTGATGCCACTCGAACGCCTGGCGGCAGGCGCGCTCCTGCACCCAGCGCCCGATCGGCTCGATCAGACCGCTGTCCTCGGCGATCGAGACGAAGTCGGCCGGGTCGAGGATCCCCCGCTCCGGGTGGCGCCAGCGGACCAACGCCTCCAGGCCGGTGATGCCGCCGGTGCGGAGGTTGACGACCGGCTGGTAGAAGAGCGCCAGCTCGTCGCGGTCGATCGCCTCGCGCAGCTCCCGTTCTACCTCCAGCCGCCGCATCGCCCCTGCCCGCATCTCGGCGTCGAAGAGCACGCAGCGGGCCCGGCCGCCTTCCTTGGCCCGGTACATCGCCGCATCCGCGTCGCGGATCAGTAGCTCGGCGTTGACGGTGCGCTCCTCACCGCTACCAGCGACGGCGACGCCGATGCTGGCGCTGACGAAGTGGTCGACGCCGTCGAGCGAGAACGGCTGCGTAAAAGCGGAGGCGACGCGGTCGGCGATCGCCAGCGCCTCGCCTTCGTCGGCTAGCCGGTCGATCAGGATCCCGAACTCGTCGCCGCCGAAGCGGGCGACCACGTCGCCGGGTCGCAGATGGGCTCGCAGGCGCGGGGCCACCGCCCGCAGCAGCGCGTCGCCGGCGTGGTGACCGAGACTGTCGTTGATCAGCTTGAAGTGATCGAGGTCGAGGAAGAGGATGCCGACGGGCGAGCCCGAGATCGAGGCTTTGCTGAGCGCGTCGCCCAGCGCGTCGACGAAGCTGAGCCGGTTCGGCAGGCCGGTCAGCGAGTCATGGAGCACGCGGTAGCGCAGAGCCTGGTCGGCGGCGTGGCGCTCGATCGCGTCGGCCAGCACGTTGGCGGCGGCCTGGACGAAGGGGACATCCTTGGCGGTGAAACGATGCGGCTCGGTGGCGTGGACGTCGAGGACGCCGAACGGTCGGTTCTTGCCGTCGATCACCACCGCGAGGCTGCTGGCGGCGCCGAAGGTGCGCAGCACCGGCGGCATCGTGTGGCGGGTCTCGCTATCCCAGTCGGCGACGATCGCGTGGGTGCCCGAATCTAGCGCCGCGCCGGCGTGCGAATCACGCGAGGCCGAGACCCGGCGGCCGCCGCCCAGCACTGAGCCGTCAAGCCCGGCGCGGAGGTTGAGCCGGCGGCCGTCGCGGCCCAGCTCCCAGATGCAGGCGCTGTGGACTCCGTCGACCTTGGCGATCAGCTCGGTGGCCCCGTCCATCAGGTCCTGCGGGTCGCTGTCCTGCATCGCCCGCTCGCCGAGGCGGGCGACCACCGCCTGCTGGGAGAGGGCTCGCTGCAGCTCCAGCTCGGTTTCCTTACGGCCGCTGACGTCGTAGAGGACGCCGTGCCAGATCGGAACCCCGCCCTCGTCCGGTTCCAGGACCGCCTCGTCGTGCATCCAGACGACCTCGCCGTCGCGCCTGAACATCCGGTATTCGGTCGGGGTCGTTTCCCGATTGCCGAGGTGCTCCTCGGTCTCCAGGTCGAGGGCGCGCTGGCGATCGTCGGGGTGCAGGAGGCTCGCCCAGAGGCCAGGATCGCGGATGAAGTCCTCCGGCTTGTAGCCGAGGATCTCCTCGACCTGGGGACTGACGTAGCGCCAGCGGCCCCGCTCGCCGATCTCGGCCGAGTAGACGATCACCGGCAGCTGCTCGACCAGTCGTTGGAAGTCGTGTCCGCCCGCGGCAAGCTGGTCGAGGAATCGCTTCACCTCGTGCTCGGACCAGTTCCTATCTGCAGGCTCGCGCATCCTTGTGGCTTATCGGCCCTACCTGGTCAGGCTTGAGCGATGCAGGCATCGAGCTGGGTCAGACGGCAAGACGCATCGGCGGGCCGTGGGCGACGAGCCTGTGAAGCCCGGCGAGGGTGAGGGCGCCGACGACGCCCCTGTAGGGCTCGTACGGCGCGTAGAACTCTTCGACCTCGGGGACAGTCGCCCGCCGGCCCTCGCCGCGCAGGCGCCCGACCAGCTTGATGTAGGCGAGGTCGCCGGCGGGGAGCGCGTCGAGTTCGTTGCGGCCGAAGAGACCGAGGCACTGCACGGTCCAGGGACCGATCTGGGGCATCGCCAGCAGGCGCGCGTCGGCCCGCGGATCCTCGATCCGGCAGCGACCGGCGGCGACGTCGCAGGCCAGCCGCCGCAGCGCCAGCGCCCGTTTGCCGACCAGGTCCATCTGCTCCAGTTCCGCCGGCGCCCGGCCGGCAATCGCTTCCGGCCCAGGGACATCGCGCAGCGCCTCCCGCCCCTCCCCCAGCCGCGACCCCCAGCGGCCGGCGATGCGACGCTCGATCGTCGCCGCCCGGCTCGCCTCGATCAGCTGGCCGACGACCGCCGCCGCCAGCGCCTCCCAGGGCCACGGCCGGCCCTTGGGGCGGAAGTCGGGCAGGCGCCGGATCAGCGGCCCGACCAGCGGGTCGCGGCGGAAGCGGCGCTGGAACTCGGTCAGGTCGACGTCGACCCAAAGGGCGCGGCGCATCCGCTCGATCGCCTCCTCGAGCTGCTCGCGGCCGGCCGGGCCGGGGCAGGGCGGCAGCGCGATCGACGGCCGCGCAACCCGCTCCGGCGCAACCGCCTCAGCGCGGAACCGCACCCGGCCGCGCGCCGGCTGCCAGGCCCGGATCAGGACCGGGCTGCCCTCGACGTGGAGCAGTCGAGCGGCGACCCCGCCGCGCACCCGCAGGGTGCGGTCGGAGCTGCCGCGCGGCAGCCGGAAGGGCGAGGGCGGACGGACCTCCGCTTCAGCGACCGAGCAGGTGTACATCAACCAGGAAGGAACGGCTGGCCACTACGTTCTGGCGCTCACGGCGGCGGCCGAGACGACGCGGCGAGCGAGCCTTGCCGGCGGCGCTGGTGACCGCGCGGACGGCGGCGACGGTTGCGGCGCCGGCCAGGACGCCGCCGGCGGCGGCGATCGCCGCGGTGCGAACCTCTTGCCGCAGGACCGGCAGGGCGGAGCCGGATCCGCCCTCGTAGCCCGCGGGCAGGGGGCGGACGGGGTCGGTGGCGTCCCCGGAGGAGACGCTTTCTTCGGCGATAACCTCGCCATCTAGCTGCAGCTCGTCCACCGTCGCGACTCTAGCGGGGGCCGGGGTCGGCCTCTAGAGGGAACGCTCGTAAAGACGGTACTTCTTGACGACTTTGCCGCCCATTCCCTCCATTGCGCGATTCATCGCCTCGTTCGTCTCAAGGATCCAGCCCATCTCACCCCACTGGATTTTGTCGGGCTGAGCCGCCATCTTGATGTGCTCGAGGTAGAGACCCGCGGCCACCCCGGTGTGGCGGTACTCGTGCTTGACCCCGAGGGCAAAGACCCGAAGCCGGTCGATCTTGCGCTTGCCGAGCAGGAACTTCGCCCAGCCGAAGGGGAGCAACCGGCCGTTGAGGCCGGCCATCACCTGGTTGATGTCCGGCAGGGTGAGCGCCGCCCCCACCACCTCGCCGTCCTTTTCGGCCATGAAGGTCCACTCCTCGTCGATCACCTGCTTCAGGTTCTTGGCCTGAAACTCGACCTCGGCGTCGGTGATCGGCACGAAGCCCCAGTTGTCACCCCAGGCCTCGTTGTAGACGTCCATGAAGCGTCGCACCTCGGCCGCCATCTCCCGCTTGCGCATGTTGCGGATCACGATGCCTTCGTCGTGCAGCGCCTTCTCCGCCGCCTCGTGGATCGAGGGATCGAATTTCTCCCCCTCCTTCAGCTCGCCCATCCGCAGCTCCCACATCAGCACGTCCATCGCCTTGGCGAAGCCCTCGGCCTCGATAAGCCGTTGGTAGTAGGGCGGGTGCCATGGCTCGAGGATCATTGGCTGGCGCTCGAAGCCCTCGATCAGGATCCCGATCTCGTCGTTGGTGGTGAAGTCCATCGGGCCTAGGATCCGCTCCCGCCCCCTGCCGCTCGCCCACTCGGTGGCGGCGTCGAACAGCGCCTTCGTCACCTCGGGATCCTCGGCCGCCTCGAAGAAGCCGAACATCGCGTCCTTGCCGCCCTGGAACTCGTCCCAGCGGCTGTCGGCGTGAGCGCTGATGCGCCCGACCGGCGCGCCGTCGCGTTCGGCGATGAAGAACTCGGCCTCGCCGTGCTCGAACCACGGATTCTTTTTGCGGTCGAGGAACTGCATCCGCTCGAAGACCAGCGGCGCCACCCACTGCGGGCTGTCGCGGTGGAGGTTGAAGGGAACCTTGACGAATCGCTTCAGCTGCCGCCGGGTCCCCACCGGCCGTATCGAGACACTTCCCATGAGGGCCGCAACCTACACTCTGGAGCGATGAGCGAGACCGCGAAGGCTCCGGTCGACGTCTTCGAGAAGGCGCGCAGCCACGACCGCCTCGAGCAACTCGAAGCCGCCAAGGAGCACGACCTCCTCCCCTACTTCCGCCTGCTCACCTCGCAGGCCGGCCCGGTGGTCGAGATGGAGGGCCGGGAGACGATCATGCTCGGCTCCAACAACTACCTCGGCCTGACCGGGGACGAACGGGTCAAGGACGCGGCGCGCGAGGCGCTGGAGACCTACGGCACCGGCGTCACCGGCTCCCGCCTGCTGAACGGGACGACGCCGCTTCACCTCGACCTCGAGCGCGAGCTGGCCGGGTGGATGGAGACCGAGGACGCGATCGTCTACACCACCGGCTACCAGTCGAACGTCGGCTGCATCGGCACCATCCTCGGCCCCGGCGACACGGTGATCTGCGATTCCGGCGACCACGCTTCGATCCTCGACGGCTGCCGCCTCTCCGGCGCCAAGCTGCGGCCCTTCCGCCACAACCGGATGGACAAGCTGGAGAAGATGCTGCAGCGCGCGGCGGAGGACGGCGGCGGCGTCCTGGTGATCGTCGACGGCGTCTTCTCGATGGAGGGGGACGTCTGCGACCTCCCCCGCATCGTCGAGCTCTGCCAGGCCCACGGCGCCCGGCTGATGGTCGACGAGGCCCACGGGGCGGGTGTCCTCGGCGCCCGCGGCGCCGGCGCCTGCGAGCTGTTCGGGCTCGAGGACCAGGTTGACCTGCGGATGGGCACCTTCTCCAAGAGCCTCGCCTCCTGCGGCGGCTTCATCGCCGGCCCGGCCGACGTGATCGAGTACCTGAGGATCTCCTCCCGCTCCTTCGTCTTCAGCGCCTCGGCGGTGCCGGCGGCGGTCGGGGCGGCCCTGGGGGCGCTGCGGGTGGTCCGCTCCGACGGCCCGGAGCTCTTCCGCCGGCTGCTCGACAACGCCCAGTACCTGCGCGAGGGCCTGCGCCACCTCGGCCTGAAGGTGATCGAGCCGGGCACCCTGCCCGACGGCACCGTCGCCACCACCCCCGTCATCCCGGTGGTCGTCGGCGACGACTGGCAGGCGGTGCTGCTCTGGAAGGCGCTGTTCGACAATGGCGTCTACACCAACGTCGCGATCCATCCGGCGGTCCCGCCCGGCGGGGCGCTGCTGCGGACCAGCCTGATGGCGACCCACGAGCGCGAGCACCTCGACGGCGCCCTCGGGACGATCGCCCGAGTGGTCGAAGATTTCCCCGACCTGCCGCGCGCCTAATCCGCGAGTAACGGATTCTTGACATCCCCCAGCCGGGGGAGTTTCAGGCTTGGCCGGATTCGAACACGCGCGCCGAGGCGCCGAAATTGTTGCTCTTAGCGAATGGGTCGGACGCCAAACCGGCGCCTCGCGCTTGACGCCCGGTACCCCGAAGACGTAGCTTGGCCTCCTCGCCGAAACGACCCAGGCGGGGAGTTCGGGAAGAGAGAGATTCGTCCGGCTGATCGCCCGGCAGCGGTTGCCGTCGGACACCTAATACCCCAGTTAAGAAACGATTCCTGGAAGGGAGGAGTCCAGTGGAAGCTGCCTCAACGGCACCCGCAAAGACCATCGCCTCAACCGAGGCCCCGCAACACATGAGGGCGCTGGAACGAGCCAACATGGTGCGGCTGGCCCGGGCCGAGCTGAAGCGCGCGATCGCGCGAGGCGACATGGATGCCGCGGAGGTGGTTCGCGACTGCCCCTGGGAGACCGAGAGCATGACCATCGCCGAGCTGCTGACCAGCCAGCGGCGCTGGGGTCGGACCCGGGCCCGCAAATTCCTCATGCCGCTCTCGCTGAACGAGAACAAGCAGTTGGGGACGCTGACCTCGCGGCAGAGACGGTTGCTTGCCAGTGAGCTGAACACGCGTTCGGCCGGACGGGAACCGCTGGCCGTCTGAGCTCGTCAGCCGCGCATTCCGCCGGCCCGGAAGCTGAGACCTCCGGAGGCGCGCTGGAATGCGCGGCGAGCAAAGTAGAAGACGATGACGAAGGCGATAGCTCCTGCGCCCAGGGCTACGGCGAGAAGCTGGTGGGCGACGTAGAAGACGAGGCCGGTGACGAGGACGAAAGCGAATCCGGCGAGCATCGTGGTGTGGGAGCGCCAGCCGGCGAAGTGCTCGCGGATCGCCACCTCCAGGCCCCCGAGGCCGGCCAGGGCCACGCCGAGGGCGATCGCGGTCGGATGGCCGCCGATCACCCCGACCGCCAGCGAGACGATCCCCGCCAGGATCACTAACTCGGCCAGCGGCGCGGAGCCCCAGGGGGCCGGCGGTCGCTCGTCAGGTGCAGAGACCCGCTTCGCGGGTTTCTGCGTCTTCCGTTTGGCGGGCCGGGACTTCGTGCTCAACGGCCGCAAGCCGCCCGGCTAAGGGACATCCGGAGGAGACCTTGACCCGCCACCAGCCCATCAGCATCCCGATCGGGCCGAGGCGCGGGCGCGAGTGCCAGTGGCCGCACCCGGGCAATCCCAGGTCCTGGCGCGAGATCTGGACCCACTTGAAGTTCTGCGGCGCCGCCAGCATCCGCTCGACCAGCTCGCGATTCTCCTCCTCTACCTGCTTCCGCTCCACGAGGGCGCTCCGAGCCTCCGCGACGCGGTCCGCGAGACGATCGCGGATCACCTCGAGCTCGCCGAGGCCGAGGACGCGGGGCGCCGTCGCGACCGGGTCGACCCGGTGCGGCACCTCGGTGTGGCCGAAGGCCTCGGCGAAAAGCCCGCCCAGCTCGGCCTCGAGGCGAGCGATCTGGCGCCGCAACTGCAGGCGGGCCTGGTGCTCGTCGATCGCTGCGTCAGGTCGCTGAAGCGGCTGATCGAGAAGACGGGGCATCCCAGAAAGTGTAGTCACGCCGCCTCCAGAGTCGAAGCAGCCAGCCAAAGTGCCTCCTCGACCGCGATCTGGGGCACGCCCTTGACCTGCACGGCGGCGATCGCGATCCGGCGGGTCGCCTTCTGGACCTCCAGCCCCTCGCCGGTCGGACCGAAGAGAAGACCGACCGGCCGGGCCTCGTCGGCGATCGTCAGCGTCCCCCCCGCCATCTCCGCGGCCCCTCCCGGCAGCACCTCTCCGGGCGCCGTGTCGCGGATGCAGAGCCCGCCCCGCAGCGCCTCGGCGTCGAAGGCCCGCAGTGCCACCCCGGTCTCGACGATCGCGACGTTGAGCGCGTCGGCCGGGAGGCCGTGGCTGCGGAAGCCGCCGTCGTGCAGCCGGTCGAGGGTCAGCTGCTCGACCGGGGTGCGGGTGCGGTCGGGGTCGAGCCCGATCTGGCGGAAGAAGACGCGGTAGGCCCAGGGGATCGGCCGTTCGCGGAGGCGGATCGCCTGCGAGCCGTAGGTCCTGTCGGAGAGGTCCTGCAGCCTTCCCCGCACCGCCTTTGAGCTGCGGCCAGGCTTCGCCTCGATCTCGACCCACGCGATTCCCAGCCCGGGGAACTCGGAGGCGATGTGGGGGGCGACCCAGCCCTGCCGCGGGGGCGGGACCCAGCCCAGCCGCTCGCTGGCAGCGCCGGCCGGCACCTCAACCCCGTTCCGCCTCGGCGGTCGCCGCCAGCAGCCGGTCGACCCGTTTGCTCAGCTGGGAGGCGGTCAGCTCGCCGATCCCGGCGCTCTCGAGCGTGCCGCCGGGGTAGACATAGGCAAAGGTGGGGCAGACGCCGACTCCGTAGAGGCCGGCGACGGCTCCGTCGCGATCGAAGCCCACCGGCATCGTCCAGCCGCGTTGGCGGATCAGTTCGCGAACCGTGTCGCGATCGTCGCGGATGTCGAGCGAGAGGAAGATCACCCGCCCACGGTAGCGCCGGTAGAGCCGCTCGACCAGATCCTGTTGCTGGACGCACCTGCTGCCGCCTTTGGTGAACCAGAACGAGAGCACCAGCGGCCGGTCGAAGAAGTCGCAGACGCGGATCGATTCCGGCAGATCGACGCGGCAGGCAGGCGTCCTCCGCGCGTCCTCGGGGCAGGGGATCTCGCCGGTTTCGCAGTCGTCCTGTGCGACGTTGGCGTCCCCTTCCAGCTTGCCGGCGCCGGCCGGTACCGCGAATGCCGGCAGCGGCCAGCGGGCGGGCAGGCGGTCGATCCCAAGGGTCTCCCCGCCGCCGCCGTTTCTAAGCGTGCTGACCGTGGCGACGACGATCACGGCCAGGAAGAGGAGCCCGACCACGAGCGAGTAGCGGTCCCTCATCGCCGCTCCACCAGCAGCAGCGTCGCCGGCAGGACGATCAGGACTCCGACCAGGGCGGCGAGGAGGTCGATGACGGTGACGAAACCGAAGTCGCGCAGCATCTGCACGTCGCTGGCGACGAGCACCGCGAAGCCGGCGATCGCGGTCGCCCCCGAGGCGAGGACGGCAGCACCGGTGCGGGAGTAGGCACGCTGCAGAGCCTCCTCGACCTCGGCTCCGTCCCCGCGCTCCTCGTGGAAGCGGCCGACCAGCAGCACCCCGAACTCGGTCGCGATCGCGATCGTCAGCGCCCCCAGCGCGGCTGACATCGGGTTCAGCGGGATCCCGGTGATCCAGAGCAGCAGCGAGGCCCAACCGGTGGCGAGCACGGTCGGCACCAGCGGCACCAGCGCTCGGCGCCAGGAGCGGTAGATCAGCAGTAGCGCCGCGGCCACCAGCGCCAGGCCGGCAAGAGTCAGCCAGTAGCGGCTGCTCGAGAGGTCCCCGGCCGATTCCGCGGCGATCACCGAGAGCCCCGCCAGCTGCACGTCTACGCCTTCAGGCGTTTCCCCGATTGCACCCCGCACCCTGTCCACCAGCTTCTGCTGATCCTCCAGCGACTGCGCCCTGATCCCAAAGGAGATCAACGCCTTCGTGCCAACTTCTTCGGTCTGGGGATCGATCGGCGCGACCTGCCGCAGGGCATATGGCGACAGCGCCGCAAGAGTCGCATCGATCCGTTTCGCAGTCGGCGCTTCGCCGCCTCGCACCAGGAAGTCCGACAACGCCGGTCCCGGGCAGATTTCGGCGTTGTTGCAGCTGGGGTTTTCGCCGCTGAACCCATTCGCCTCCAGCACCCGTTTCTTGAACCCGGCCATCCACTCGATGACTTCGGGATCCGTGAGGTCTTCGGCTTCGATGCTCACGTCCAACTCCCCGGACACCCCGGTCGTGTCCTGCAGCTCGTTCAGGCCTTCGACCGCCTTGATGTTCTGCGGCGCCAGCTCGCGAATGTCGGAGACGGTTTCGACCTGGGTTCCAGCGGCCCAACCCATGACGGCCAGGCCCACTCCGACGGCGATCACTGCCACCGGGTACTCGCGGGCCAGCGACAGGAGGCGTCTTGGCGCCCGGGTTCTGCCGCGCGAGGAGCGTGAGCATCGCTGGCCCTGCCGTCAGAGCCAGACCGAAGGCAATCGCGACCCCGACGATCAATACCCAGCCGAAGCCGCGAACCATCGGGATCGGGGAAAGCTGCAGAGCCAGGAACCCGGCGATCGTCGCCAGACAGGCGGCGCCGATGGTCGGCCCGCTGCGAGTCGCCGCCTCTGCGATTGACCGTGTCTCGTCGAACCGAGCTTGAAACTGAATCATGTAGTCGACAGCCAGTCCGATCAAGATCGGGAGGGCGGCGATCGATGCCATGGTCAGCGATCCACCGACCAGGGCCAGGAGCCCGAAGGTGAGTGCGGTGGCAGCCAGCCCTATCCCCAGCGGCAGCAGCCGCCAGTGCGAACGGAAGACCAGCAGCAGCACCAGGGCCATAACGACCAGGGCGACGGCGAAGAGCACGAGCAGGGCGTCCTTCAGTGCCCTCGAAACGCCGTCGATCACCACCGGCGCCCCGGAGACGATGTAGCTGCCGTGTTCGAGCTCGAAGCACGGTGCCGGCTGCCCGTCTTCCTTGCACTGTCGCCGCGGCGTCGTGTCCTCGACCGCGGCTTCGATCAGTCCGATCGCCCGGTGGCGTTCGGCTTCGCTCAGGTCGGGGCGCAGGCGGATCACGATCTGCGCTGATTTCGCGTTGGGGAAGAGGTAGGAGAGCCGCGCCTTCGGCGTCCCGCGCGGGCGGGAGAGGTCGAAGATGACAGTGGCGACGAAGTCTTCGTTGGTGATGCTCGGGACGCTGGTGATCCCGTACCTGGTCGCCACCGCCAGGATGTATTCCCGGAAACGCTCAGCAGGGACGTGTTCGGCCAGGCGCCGCAGCTGGTTGTCGATCTGCACCACCGACTCGTTGAGGAAGGTCCCCGGCCCGGTGAGGAACTCGACCGCTTCCATTTCCGCCAGTTCGGTGCAGGGGCCCGGGATCGCGTCGGCCCCCTTCGGGACCTTGCCCGAGAGGCAACCCTCGAGCCGCAGCAGACGGAAGAGGTCGTCGCCGAGGACCAGTTCCGGCAGTTCACCCTTGACGAGGACGACCACCGGTTCTTCGCCGAACTCCTCGCGAACCCGCTGCGTCGCTTCGGCGGTGGGCGAATCGGAGTCGACCAGCGTGTCGACGCCGGCGTCGGTCGGCAGCCGGGTGGCGCCCAGGGCAGCGACGATCGCCAGTGCGGCGCTGACGGCGATCAGCGGGCGGGCGTGCCGCGCCGCCCAGGCCGCGACCCGTCCGAACCGGTTGCCGGCGCTCAAGCTCTAGTCCATCGAGAGCGGCCCGCTGACGTCAGCGTTGAGGAACTGGCTGACGAACGGGTTGCTGGAGTCGAACAGCTCCTCTTTCGGGCCGGACTCGACGATCTTGCCGCTCCACAGGACCGCGATGAAGTCGGCGATCCGGCGCGCGGTCCCGAGGTCGTGGCTGATCACCAGGTAGCAGCCGCCGTTCTCGGCGTGGACCTCGCGGATCAGCTCGCAGAGCAGCGCCGTACGCACCGGGTCGAGGCCCGAGTCGGGCTCGTCGAACATCACGATCGCCGGGTCGAGGACCAGCGCCCGGGCGAAGCCGGCGCGCTTGCGCATCCCGCCGGAGAGCTCGTTCGGCATCTTGTAGGTGGCCTCCATCAGGCCCACCTCCCTGAGGCGCCGGTTGACGATCTCGCCGATCTCCTCCTCGGATTTGTCGGTGTGCTGCCGCAGCGGGAAGGCGACGTTGTCGTAGATGTTCATCGACCCGAACAGCGCCCCGTCCTGGAACAGCAGGCCGAACTTTTTCCGCACGTCGAAGAGCTCGTCGTCGGTCATGTTCGGGATCGACTCGCCGTGGACGAGAACGTCGCCGGAGTCGGGGTAGAGCAGGCCGACGATGTGCTTGATCAGCACGCTCTTGCCGGTTCCCGAGGGGCCGAGCACCATCGAGACCTGGTCCTCGGGCAGGCCGAGGTTGAGGCCGTTGAGGATCCGGGCGCGGCCGAACTGCTTGACCAGGTCGATGATCTCGATCGCGTCCTCGCCGCCGTGGTCGCGCTTCACGCCGGTGTGAAATTTGTAGGGGTCATGCTCGCGGGGGTTGACCCCCGGGATGACGAAGTCGCGGCCCATCACGGCGCCGTCCTCGCTCACGTAGGGACCATCGTCGGTGGCGCTTTCTGGATGGGACGCCACCGGCTGCTGCGGCTCCTCGACCGGCTCGGCCATCTCGGCGCTGGTCTCGGTCTCGGCCTCGTACCCGGCCTCCTCGCTCTCGTTGAAACGCTCCTGCTCGTCGCTCGGCAAGTCAGCCTCCTATCGGCGCACGTGGGTTGGCACCCCAGAAGACCAGGGTCCCGAGCATCCCGATGATGTGGACTAAGACGATGTTGAGGACCATCGACTTCGCGGTCGCGGTCCCCACCCCGACGGGCCCGCCCGAAGCGGTGTACCCGTAGTAACAGCCGACCAGCACAATCGCGGTCGCCATCACCATGCCCTTGATCAAGCTGAAGATCAGATCGGGAGGGTTTTGGAACATCCAGAAGATCAGCAGGTAGCCGCCGGAGGAGACGTCGCCGATCTGCTCGACGACGGCCAGGTAGCTGGCCAGGTACATGATTCCGATCCCGACCAGGTACATGAACGGGAAGGCGATCCAGGCGGCGAGCAGGCGGGTCGCGCAGAGGAAGGTCACCGGCGGCACCCCCATCACCTCGAGCGCGTCGATCTCGTCGGAGATCCGCATCGCCCCGAGCTCGGCGACGATCCCGGTCCCGACCTTGGCCGCCAGCATGTAGCCGAAGGCGTAGGGCATGATCTCGCGCAGGTCGCACCAGGCGGAGAAGACGCCGGCGTAGGCAGGCGCGCCCTGGGCGCGCAGCAGATAGGCGCCCTCGATCCCGCACTGCAGGCCGAGGGTGAAGACCAGGCCCCAGATGATCAGCGCCGAGCCGAGGACCAGGATCCCCGCTTGGCGCAGGCTCTCGCCGAAGAAGCGCAGGACGCGGCCCGAGTAGACCAGCCCGGCGACGCGGGAACCGAAGCGGGCGATCTCGCCGGCCGAGTCGAGCCAGCCGCGCGGGATTTCGAGCCAGGCGTTCATCGGATCGTCTGCAGCTCCGGGTGGGTGGCGAGCAGGGTCTGGGTGAAGACATAGTTGAAGGCGAAGACGCCCATGAAGGAGATGACGACGGCCTCGTTGACGGCGCGGCCGACGCCGGCGGCGCCACCGGAGGCGGTCATCCCTTTGTAGGAGCAGACCACAGCGATCAGCGCGCCGAACAGGGTGCACTTGATCACCGAACCCCAGAGGTCGGTGATCGAGGCATTGGAGAAGAGGGTGGCGAAGAAGCCGCCGAGCGGCTGGTTGTAGAGGGCCTCGGTGAGGATGCCGCCGCTGATTCCGAAGACCAGGGCGTAGATGTCCAGCAGGCCGGTGATCAGCATCAGCGAGAGAAAGCGCGGCACGACCAGGTTCTTGATCGGGTCGACGCCCAGCACCTGCAGGGCGTCGAGCTCCTCGCGGATCTTCCGGGCGCCGAGATCAGCGGTGATCGCGGTGCCGGCGACGCCGGCGACGACCACAGCGGTCACGAAGGGGGCGAACTCGCGGATCGAGGCGAGGACGAAGAAGCCGCCGAGCCGGTCGAGCGCGCCGAACAGCGAGAGGAAGTTGGCCGCCTGCAGCCCGGGCGCGCCGAAGCCGAAGGCCACGGTCGAGACCAGCAGCGGGAACCAGCAGAGCTGCAGAGCGAAGAGGAACTGGCCGATGAACTCCTCGCCGTAGGGATAAGGCGGCTTTACGGCAGAGACGATCGTGCGCGCGGTGAGGATCATCATCTCCCCCACCTGTTCGAACAGCGACTTGGCGGGCAAGAATGCCCTGTTGACCGCGGATCCCACCATCTGCTCCTCCGTCCGAGCGCGTCGCAGCGCGCGACACTCCACCCGGTGGGCGGGAGTCTAGGGGATCGGGGTACCCCAACCGTTAGCCGCGTGTTGAGATCCGGCTAACCCCTCGCCACCGCCCGAAATGCCTGCGAAAGCGGCCAAACCCCGTGCTATGTTCGGGCCGCTTTGCGGGGGATCGGACGACATTCTCGGACCGCCCGCCTCCAGGCCATCGCGACCGGGTTAGCCGCGCTGGCGGCGGCGGTGCTGCTGGGCGCCTGCGGCGGCGGCTCTTCGAGCGATGCGAACGAACCGGAAGGCACCTTCCATCTCAAGGTGACCGAAGCGGCCTTCCCCACCAAGCAAGCCCTGGGCCAGACCTCGCTGCTGAAGCTGGCGCTCCGCAACACCGGCAAGCACACGGTGCCGGCCCTCAATGTCAGCTTCACGATCGCTGGCGAGGCGGGCGAATCCTCGCCGCTGCCGTTCGGGGTCAACGACAAGCAGGTCGAACTTGCCCAGCCGGAACGGCCGGTTTGGGTGCTGGCGGCGACCTATCCGCGGCTGCAGGGCTCCTCCGACCCGGGCGGCACCTCGACCACCAGTCGCAAGACCTTCGCCTTCGGGCCGCTGAAGCCGGGTCAGACGACCAGGGCCGTCTGGAAGTTGAGCGCGGTCCGCGCCGGCCAGTACAACCTGCTCTACAGCGTCGGCGCCGGGCTCGGCGACAAGAGCAAGGCCGTAACCAGCGGCGGCGAGGCCCCCGGCGGATCCTTCGCCACCGAGATCACCAGCGATCTTCCGGAAACCGAAGTCGACGACAGCGGCGAAATCGTTGAAATCAAGAAGGGCAAGTAGGGCTTCCACCGCGGCGGCCGTCCTGGCGGCGATGCTGACCCTGGCGCTGCCGGCCTGCGGCTCGGCCAGCGACCAGGAGCGGTCTTCCGGACCTGAGGCCGCCGCCAGCGCCGGCAAGGGCGTCGGTATGAAGAAGGTCGGCAGCTTCCAGAGCCCGGTCGAGGTGACCGGCGCCCCCGGCTTCCCGAAGCTGCTCTTCGTCGTCGAGCAGGAAGGCCGGATCCAGGTCCTCGATCGCGGCAGGAGGCGGGCCCGCCCATTCCTCGACATCAGCGGCCTGATCGACTCCGGCGGCGAGCGTGGGTTGCTCTCGCTCGCCTTCGCCCCGGGCTACCAGCGCAGCAAGCGGTTCTACGTCTATTACACGGACCGCTCCGGCGCGATCAGGGTTGACGAATTCCACCGTCGTAGCGCAACCAGGGCGGCTTTCGGCAGCCGGCGTTCGGTGATCAGGATCCCGCACCCGGTCAACGCCAACCACAACGGCGGCGACCTGCACTTCCTCGGCAATCTCCTCTTCTTCGGCACCGGAGATGGCGGCTCCGGCGGCGATCCGCCGAACAACGCCCAGAACAAGGACGTGCTGCTGGGCAAGCTGCTGCGGATTGACCCCCGCCCGAGCGGGGGCAGGCCGTACTCGGTCCCGGCCGACAACCCTTTCGTCGGCAGGCCCGGACGCGACGAGATCTACAGCTACGGCCTCCGCAACCCCTTCCGCTACTCCTTCGACCTGACCCACGGGGCGCCGCGAATCGCGATCGGCGACGTCGGCCAGAACCAGTTCGAGGAGCTCGACTACACGACGGTCGCCGCGGCCAACGGGGCCAACTTCGGCTGGGACGCGCTCGAGGGGTTCGACACCTACGAAGACGAGAACAGCGGCACCCCGGACCCAGGCGGCACCGTCGAGCCGATCTTTGCCTACCCGCACAGCCGCAACGGCAGCTGCTCGATCATCGGCGGCTACGTCGTCCGCGACCCGCGTCTGCGTGGCCTGCGCGGGCGCTACGTCTACGCCGACCTCTGCGAGGGGCAGCTGCGCTCCCTCGTCCCACATCTGAAGCGGGCGAGCGGCGACCGCCGGCTCGGCCTCCGGGTCGCAAGTCCGACCTCGTTCGGCGAAGACGACCAGCACCGGCTCTACGTGACCTCGCTCGAAGGGCCAGTTTACCGGCTGGTGCCGCGCTGACGCGCGGAAGATTTCCCTATCCCGCGCGCAACGCGTAGCATCTTTTTGTCTACACTTGCTTTGATGGCAGTAATGGCACCAAGAGAAAGCTGGACGGACGAGCGCCTCGGTGAGGGGTTCCGCGAAGTCCGAGCAGAGATAGGTCAACTACGCGTGGAAATCGGCCAGGTTCGGGAAAGTCTGGGTGAATTACGAGCGGAGCTCAAAGGCCTGGAGAAGAAGTTCGATGCCAAGTTCGAAGCTCAGCAGAAGCACATGGACGCGAGATTCGACGATCTCAGCCGCACGATGCAGAGCGGCTTCGGGCTGATCGGCGTGGTGCTCACCGGCATCCTGGGGCTGGTTGCCGCCCTGCTCGCCATCCAGCTTTGAGTCGCCGCTAGAGTTTGGCTGGTCAGCCAAACGGCGAAGGGAGCAGTGGTGGAGAGCGGAACGGTCGCGCAGAGCACCGAGAGCAACGGGGCGCCGGCGGCTGCCCCCGACGCGATCGAGGTCCATAACCCGGCGACGGGGGAGCTGATCGGGACCGTCCCCGTCGACTCGCCCGAGGCCGTCGCCGCGACGGTTGCCCGCGTCCGCGCCAACCAGCTCGAGTGGGAGGCAATGGGGATCGAGGGCCGCTACCACTGGCTCGGCAAGCTGCGGGACTGGCTGCTCGACAACGAGCAGCGGGTTGCCGACACGATGCAGATCGAGACCGGCAAGGTCCGCGGCGACATCGGCGCCGAGAGGATCTACCTCACCGACCTGATCAACTTCTACGGCAAGAAAGCGACGCAGTTCATCGGCGAGGAAAGCGTCCGCCCCCACTCCCCTCTGCTCGCCTCGAAGAAGCTCAGTGTCGTCCACCGGCCCTATCCGGTCGTCGGCGTGATCAGCCCCTGGAACTTTCCCCTGGCCCTGGCGCTCGGGGACGCAATCCCGGCCCTGCAGGCCGGCGCCGCGGTTGTGATCAAGCCCTCCGAGTTCACCCCGCTCGGCATCTCCGAGATCATCGAGGCCTGGAAGCAAGAGATCGGAGCGCCCGACGTCTTCGACTGCGTGCACGGGACCGGCGACACCGGCGGCGCCCTGATCGACAACGTCGACTTCATCCAGTTCACGGGCTCCGACCGGACCGGCCGCAAGGTGATGGTCCGCGCCGCCGACACCCTGACCCCCGTCAGCCTCGAGCTCGGCGGCAAGGATCCGATGATCGTTCTCGATGACGCCGACATCGACCGCGCCGCCAACGCCGCGACCTGGGGCGGGATGTACAACTCCGGCCAGGTTTGCCTCTCGGTCGAGCGGATCTACGTCGAGGAGCCGGTCTACGACGAGTTCGTGGCGAAGCTGACCGCGGCCGTGGGCAAGCTGAAGCAAGGCGCCGACGGCCGTGACTTCGGCAAGGACGTCGGCGCGATGACCTCGCCGAACCAGATCGCGGTGGTCGAGGATCAGGTCAATGACGCTGTCGCCAGTGGAGCCAAGGCGCTGGTGGGGGGCAAGGCGGTGGACGGGCCCGGCGACTACTTCGAGCCGACCGTGCTGGTCGACGTCGATCACTCGATGAAGGTGATGCGCGACGAGACCTTCGGGCCGGTGGTCGGGGTGATGAAGGTGCGCGACAGCGAGGAGGCGCTGCGCCTCGCGAACGACACCCGCTACGGGCTCGCCGGATCGGTCTTCGGCGAGAAGCAGCGGGCCGAGCAGGTTGCGCGGCGGATCGAGGCCGGCGCCGTCAACGTCAACGACGTGATCGTCAACTACGTCGCGATGGACGTGCCGATGGGCGGCTGGAAGGAGTCCGGGATCGGATTCCGCCACGGCGAGTACGGAATCAAGAAGTACTGCCGGCCGGAGTCGATACTCGTCACCCGCGTCGGCGGCAAGCGCGAGCCGACCTGGTACCCCTACACCAAGGCCCGACGCGGCCTGATCAACCGCGTCGCCCAAGCGTTCAACGCCCGCGACCTAAAGCGCCGCCTGGGGCTGAAGAAGCGCTAGGGACTGAGGCTTCGGCGGTAGGAGGGTCCGGTCACCCTCCGCGTGAATTTGTCGCGCCCCTATCGGGGCTTGCTCCCGATGACGCTGCCCGCCTATGGCGGGCAGGAATCAGATTGCATATCGCGTGCTTCGCACACATTCCCGCAGAGGGTGACCGGACCCTCTTTCAACAGCTCCCGTCTGACGGCTGTTTAACCAATCGCTGTCGCGAGGAGGGACGGGTGTCCCTCTCCCGACCGGCGTCCCTGATTTTTGTGCTCGCTGGCTCGGCGAGAGATGAACGCTTAAAGGCAAAAATCCCAGGAAGGGAGAGGGACACCCGTCCCTCCCTACAGGAGAGCGCTCACACAGAACATGTCCTGAATCGCCGCCTCGGTACCTTTGTACGTTCATGCCCGAGCGCGATTACATAGCCGCAACCAGGGAGCGCGTCGTCGTCTTCGACGGCGGGATGGGCGCGACCCTGGAGATGTTCGACCTCACCCAGGAGGATTACGGCGGCCTTGCCGGGAAATGCCATGAGGCGCTGGTGTTGAACCGGCCCGACGTAATCGAGGGCGTCCATACCTCGATGATCGAGGCCGGTGCCGAGGTGGTCGAGACCGACAGCTTCCAAGGCTCACGCCTGAAGCTCGAAGAGTGGGGTCTCGGCGAGCACACGCTGGAGATCAACGTCAAGGCTGCCGAAATCGCCCGCCGGGCGGCAGGCGAGGAGCGCTTCGTCGCCGGCTCGATCGGTCCGACCGGCTTCCTTCCCGCCTCCACCGACCCGACCCTGGGCGACATCTCCTTCGGCCGCCTGGTCGAGGTCTTCGCCGAGCAGGCCCGCGGCCTGGTCGAAGGCGGCGCCGACCTGATCATGATCGAGACCGCGCAGGACATCCTCGAGGTCAAGGCGGCGATCTTCGGCGCCCGCGAGGCGTTCGCCGCGACCGGCCGTGCGCTGCCGATCCAGTGCAGCGTCTCGCTGCTGCCGAACGGCGGCAAGATGCTGCTCGGGACCGACATCCGGTCCGTGCTGACGACGCTGACCGCGCTCGACGTCGACGTGATCGGCCTCAACTGCTCGACCGGCCCGGAGGACATGCGCGACGCGATCCGCTTCCTCGGCGAGACCTGCACGGTCCCGGTCCACTGCATCCCCAACGCCGGCCTTCCCCTGCAGGGACCCGACGGCGAGACGATCTTCCCCGAAAAGCCCGAGCCCCTGGCGGCGACGCTGGGCGAGTTCGTCGAGCGCTACGGCGTCGGCATCGTCGGCGGTTGCTGCGGGACCACTCCCGAGCACGTGGCGGCGATCCGCGAGCGGGTCGACGGCCAGAAGCCCGGCGATCGGCCCGCCCCCGGGCCGATCGAGGTCTCCTCGATGATGACCTCAACCGCCCTCGTCCAGGAGCCGCGACCGACCCTGGTCGGCGAGCGGGTCAACTCGCAGGGCTCAAAAAAAGCTAAGGAACTGCTACTCGCAGACGACTACGACGGTCTCGTCCAGGTCGCCGAAGACCAGGTCGAAGGCGGCGCCCACGTGCTCGACACCTGCGTCGCCCTGACCGAGCGCCAGGACGAGGACGAGCAGATGAGCGCCGTCGTCAAGCGAATCTCCCTCACCCAGCCGGCGCCGATCCAGGTCGACTCGACCGAGCCGGAGGTGATCAAGGCCGCGCTGGAGACGATCCCCGGGAGGGCGATCGTCAACTCGATCAACCTCGAGGCCGGTCGCGACAAGGCCGACACCGTGATCCCGCTGGCCAAGGCCCACGGGGCGGCGCTGATCGCGCTGACCATCGACGAGGTTGGGATGGCGAAGACGGCTGACCGCAAGGTCGAGATCGCCGAACGGATCCGCGACATCGCCTGCAACGAGCACGGCCTCGATCCCGAGGCGCTGATCTTCGACCTCCTCACCTTCACCCTGACCACCGGCGACGAGGAGTGGCGCCCCTCCGCGGTGGAGACGATCGAGGGCATTCGCCGGGTCAAGGCCGAGATCCCCGGGGTCAAGACCTCGCTCGGCGTCTCCAACGTCTCCTTCGGCGTCTCCCCCCGCCCCCGCGCGGTGCTCAACTCGGTCTTCCTCCATCACTGCGTCGAGGCCGGGCTCGACCTGGCGATGGTCAACCCCAACCACATCACCCCCTACGGCGAGATTCCCGAGGACGAGCGGGAGCTGACCGACGACCTCGTCTTCAATCGCCGCGAGGATGCGCTGGAGCGCTTCATCTCCCATTTCGAGTCCAAAGGCGAGGAGGCGGAGGCCGAGACGGCCGACCCCACCGCCGGGATGGAGCCCGAGGAGGCGCTGCACTGGCACATCCTGCGCCGCAAGAAGGACGGGGTAGAGGACCAGATCGAGCGCTCGGTCGAGAAGATCGGCGCCGTCCCGACCCTGAGCGAGGTGCTGCTGCCGGCGATGAAGGAGGTTGGCGACAAATTCGGCGCCGGCGAACTGATCCTGCCCTTCGTCCTGCAGTCGGCCGAAGTGATGAAGCGCGCCGTCGCCCAACTGGAGAACCACCTCGACCGGATCGACGGACACACCAAGGGCAAGGTCGTGATCGCGACCGTCTTCGGCGACGTCCACGACATCGGCAAGTCCCTCGTCAACACGATCCTCACCAACAACGGCTACACGGTGATCGACCTCGGCAAGCAGGTTCCGGTCGACACGATCATCGAAGCGGCGGTGGAGAACGAAGCCGACGCGATCGGCCTCTCGGCGCTGCTGGTCTCGACCTCGAAGCAGATGCCTACCTGCATCGCCGAGCTGCACCAGCGCGGGCTCGAGTTCCCGGTGCTGATCGGCGGCGCCGCGATCAACCGCGACTTCGGCCGCCGCACTCTGTACCCGAAGGGAAGGGAGTCCGACGAGGTCTACGAGCCCGGGGTCTTCTACTGTAAGGACGCCTTCCAAGGACTCGACACGATGGACGCCCTGGTCGACGACGAGGCGCGCTCGGCGCTGGTCGAGCGAATCCGAGCCGAGGCGAAGCAGCTGCGCGAGAAGCCGGTGGTGGTCGACGACTCGCCTCCCACCAGCGACGCCAGCGTCCGTTCGGCCGCCCGCACCGACGTGCCAATCCCGGCACCGCCCTACTGGGGCGCGCAGGAGGTCGCCGTCGACTTCGATGCGGTCTTCCCCTATCTCGATCGCCACGTGCTCTTCAAGCTGCACTGGGGCGGCCGCGGGGTGAAGGGCGAGGCCTGGCGCGAACTGGTCGAGGGCACCGACGAGGAGGAGGGCTTCGCCGCCCGCCTGGAGCGGATGTGGCGCGAGCAGGACTACCTCCGCCCCCGGGCCAGGCTCGGCTATTTCCCCTGCAACGCCGACGGCAACGAGCTGGTCGTCTTCGACCCGGACAATCCTGAGCGCGAGCTCGAGCGGCTGGTCTTCCCGCGGCAGCCGAAGCACGACCGCATCTGCCTCGCCGACTTCTACCGCCCGCTCGAGTCCGGCGAACGCGACGTCGTCGCCCTCCAAGGCGTGACCGTCGGGCCCGAGGTGACCGAGCTAATCGAAAGGCTGGAGAGCGAAGGCGAGTTCGCCGAGCAGCTCTACGTCCACGGTCTCGGCGTCCAGTCGGCCGAGGGCCTGGCCGAGTGGCTGCACTCGCAGGTGCGCAGCCAGCTGGCGATCGATCTCGATCAGGGCCGCCGCTACTCCTGGGGCTACCCCGCCTGCCCCGACCAGTCAGAGCACGAGAAAGTCTGGCGCCTGCTCGACCTCGAATCGATCGGGATGACCCTCTCCGGCGGTTACGCCGTGATGCCCGAGCAGTCGACGGTGGCGATCGTCGCTCACCATCCCCAGGCTGTCTACTTCGGGATGAAGTCCGGCTTCATCCCGAAGGAGAAGACGCCGGACGAGCTGATCGCCGGCACCGCCCGCGGCGGCGGACTGCCGCCGGAGTCCGACCCGGACCCCGGCGACGAGGGCGAGGGGGCCGAGGCCCCCGCCCCCGAGCTCAGCCGCTGAACCTGTCCGGAACCTTGGCCGGGTGCAGCGCCGGGCGCTGCCAGTTGCGGCCTTCGTAGGCCTCTTCGAATCCAGCCCGCCGCAGGTTGCGGCAGACCGACGACCAGGAGGCGAGGTCGCATTCGCCGACCTCGACGAAGACCGTGTGACAACCGGCTCGGTGCGCATCGAGCAGCCGACGGTGCAGGAGCGCCGCGTTGCAGCCCCGCCCGCGTGCCGGGCCGAGGGTGGTCCCCGCTCCCAGCTGGGCGACGCCGTCGACGATCAGCATCGATCCGGTCGCCACCGGCACCTCGGCAGGGCCGAGGGCGGCGGTGTAGCAATGCCACCCGTCCCGCTGCGGCAAGGAAAAGAACAGCGTCCCCGCCACCAGCGGAATTTCCAGCGCTTCGGCAGCGATGGTGCTGAGCCCTTCGCCTTCCGCTTCGTCTTCGCCGAGGTGGTAGACGACGATGCCGGGATCGACGTAGAAGTCTGGCGGCGAACCATCGCGGACCAGTTTCACCCAGCCTCCGCCCTGCTCGTAGCCGCGGCCGCCGAGCCAGGCCTCAGCCGCGTCGGCGCCGGGCCGGCCGTCGGCCACCGGAATCCGGTAGTCGACTTCGCGAGCCCGCATCCATTCGACCGCAGCGGCGAGATGGCCGCCGTCGATCGCCCCCGGCTCCGCCGCACCCTGGATCTGCTGCAGCAATGGAACCTCCGGCAGATCGCCGAAGGCGGTCGCCTGCACCGGACCAAACCGCTGAACCTGCACCCCTGATTCTGAAACTGCTTCCGGAACCACCGAATCCCACATGTCGCGCCGGAAGCGCTGCGCGACCTTCTCGAGCACTGCTGAGTCGTATCTCACGGATCCCTTTCCCCCAGTTCGCGTGAGTGCTTTGGCCGATTGGTCGACTCTATGCACATTACTGTGGACGGGTCAAGGAAACTTGTCGATCCGGCTATGAAGAAGTCGGGAATCCGGGAAGGCGGGAAAATTTGCCTCTAGACGACGCCTTCGCGGTTCGCCTGACTTTGCCGCGCGCGCGGCTTTGACTCGAGCCGGACCGGCGCGGTGGAAAGCGCCTGCATCCGCAGGTCGCTCCAGGTGAGGCCCTCTCGGACCAGAGCGGGAAGGCCCAGCGCCACGGCGGTGGCGATCTCAACCGCCTGCAGGATCACGCCGTAGGCGAGCGCGTCGGCGGTGCTGACTCCAAAGCCGGTGTGGAGGACGCTGATAACCGCCAGCTGGAAGACGCCGATGTTCGACGGGGTCGCGGGCACCACGGCGGTGACGTTGACCGCGAACAGGACCGCGGCGGCGGCTCCAATGCCGGCCTTGCCGTCGAGTCCGAGCGCGTAGAGCAGCGCCCAGCAGGCGGCGAGCTGGATCGCCCAGGCCGTCAGCTGCGCTGCAGCGGCGGCCGTGCCGTGGCGCGGGTCGCGAAAGACCGCGAGGCCAGCCCGGACCTGGACCAGCGCCCGGTGGATCGTCCCACCCAACCGGGCCAAGCGGCCGTTGCCGTTGCGTCGCATCAGCAGCGGAGCCAGCAGAACGACAAGCAGAACAATCAGCGGTACGAGGCTGAAGGCGAAGAGCTGCTTCGTGCCGGAGTGGAAGAGCGGCGTGGTCGAGACGATGATCACGCCGAGCAGGACCAGAGCGACGAGGTTCAGCATCGTCTGCGAGACCAGGGTGCCGAGCAGCACCGGGAACGTTTCCCGCATGCGGCCGGTGCGCCGTGCCAGCGTCAGCGCGCGGGCGGGCTCCCCCAGACGGGCCGGAAGCGTCGCCGACATCAACACCCCGATCATCGTCGCCGAGGTGACGTCGCGGCGGCGCACGGGACGGTTGGGCAGGGCGGCGCGCGCGATCCAGTACCAGGAGGCGGCGCGGAAGAAGAGCGAGGTCGCCATCAGGGCACAGGCGACGAGAACCCAGGTCAGGTTGGAGCGGACGATGCTTTCGACGACCTTGTCGACGCCGATTTTCTGCGCCGCCAGCAAGGTCAGCCCAACGCCCATGATCCCGGCCACCGCAAGCCCGATCCGGCGGGCGACGACCCTTCCCTTCTTGCCCGCCTGGGCCAGTGGGGGATCCAGCGAGGGCAGGCGCTCGGCCGGACGCTTGGGTCGACCGTCGGCCGGGCGCAGGCCCACCCAGTGGGCCATCTTCTCGCCGGCACTCGCCGGCTTCGGCGCCTCGATCGCCCGCTCGTAGACAGCGGTGACCTGGTCGGCTACCCGCGGCCAGGCGTAACGCTGGGCGCTGCGCCGGGCGGCTTCCCCCATCGCCTGCAGGCGCTCTGGCTCGTAGTGGACCCGTTGCAGCTCCTCCGCCAGGCGCTGGGGGTCCCCGGGGGGGACGAGCAGCCCGTCGACGCCGTCGCTGACAACGTCGCTGTAGCCGGCGATCGCCGAGGCAATCACCGGGGTGCCGGCCGCGAAGGCCTCGGTCAGGACCATCCCGAAGCTCTCTCCCGAGAGCGAGGGGGCGCAGAGCAGATCGGCGCAGTGGAGCTCCTTCCAGAGGTCCTCGCGCGAGACCCGGCCGCGGATGTCCACCCACTCGAGCAGCTCCGGATCGGCGATGTAGCGGAGGACCTCCTCGCGATCGGTGCCGATCACGGTCAGGCGGCAGGGGACGTGCTCAACCAGGGCGTTGAAGGCGGTGAGGAGAATCGGCAGGCCCTTGCGCTCCTCCGAGCGGCCGACGAAGAGGATGCGCAGCTCCGGCCCGCCCGGCTTCGGCTCGTCCGGGGCGGCGTCGACGTCGACGCCATTGGGGACGATCGTGTACTCGCCGCCGAACCAGCGGCGACCGGTCCAGGCGGCTGCCTCGGAGACGGCGATCCGCGCCGAGAGCCGGTTGAAGACCCGCCGGGCCCCGAGGGCGCTGGCGATGTAATTCGGCATCGGCTTGGTGGAGTAGGTGTGAAAGGTGCCCACGACCGGGTCGCGGGCCCCCAGCGTCGCATTCCAGCCGACCAGCGGCACCACCGGCTCGTGCACGTGGATCACGTCGAATTCCCCGCTGCGGACGAGGCGGCGGGGGGCGACCACCCCGCCGGCCGGAAAGGGCGCCAGGTTGGAGACAGAGCCGTTGGCGCCGAAACCCGCCGTCCGGCCGAGCGGCATCAGGTATTCGGGCAGCTGCAGTCGTTCGGCCGGCGCCCGGTGCAGGGCTCGGCTGAGCCTCCCGGGCGGGTCGACGGGGGCGAGGACGCGGACATCGTGGCCTCGACCGAGAAACTCCTCGGCGAGAGCCTCAACGTGCCGGTTTACGCCCCCCTGGTAGGACCAGGAATATGGCGAGACGAGACCTATGCGCACGGACGATTAAGGGTAGGGCATGGCGCGGCAGCCGCCGCCGGGCGGATTGCCCGCTGCGCCCGGGCTAGAGCCGGGTTCGGTCTGTCTGGCCGTCTTCCCCGGAAGCCGCAGCTTTCTCCGCCCAGGCAAAGCCGGTGAAGACGAGCAGGTAGGCGGTGCCGATCTCGAGTAGGAGCGCCCCGGAGTCGTTGGCGAGAGTGCCGATCGCGGTGGCCGCCAGGGCGCCGAGCAGCCCGGCCCGCAGCGCGGGGGCGGGGCGGAGCCAAGACTCCAGACGGTCGCGTCGCCGATACGCCAGCAAAGCGAGACCAAGCACCACCGGGAGGAACACCAACAGCACCGGCCGGCCGAAGCTGCGGACCGAGAGCTGCAGGCGCCGCTGGGCAACGTCGGCAAGTTCTCCGAAACCGCCGGCGTCGAGGACCGATCGGGTGAGGTGGGCGTTGGCGCCGCTGAGCAGGTCGACGAGAGCCAGCAAGGCCAGCACGGCCACCGGCGCGGCGACCGCCGCCACCAGGGCCGGCCGCCGGCCCCGGCCGGCGATCGCCACCGCGGCGACCGCGGCGCCGACCGGGAGGACGATCGCGGCGCCGACGTCGGCCCCGAAGCGCCCCGCAGCGAAGACCGCCGCTGCGAGTAGTCCGGTGACGAGGAAGGCAGCCACCGCGAAGCGCCTCGACGCGCCGGTCGCGAAGCCGGTCAGAGCGGTCCCGGTGCCGGCCACGACCAGCACCGCGAGCAGTGCCTCGAGCTCATTGCCGATCCCGTAGAAACGGACTCCGAGGCCCGGGTTCGGCCCCATCAGGGACAGCGAGGTGAGCGGCGAGCCGGCAACCACGTCCACGGCGTAGGCGAGCACGGTCAGGGCCGAAGCCACCGCCAGAGCCCGGTATCCAGGCAACAACAGGAGCGTCAGCGCCGCCAGCGCCGGCGCCCCCAGACCCACCAGCAGGGCTTCGGAGACCTCCGCCGGTTCCAGGGCGGCCCCGAGCAGGAGCAGCAGGGGCAGGTAAACGATGCTCAGCGCCAGCACGCGGACGGCCCCGCGCGCCCGAGCCGCGCCGCCGAGGAGGGCGGCCCCGGCGGCCAGCAGCAGCCAAACCGCGATCGGCAGCCCGATAACCGGCCCTCGTCGCGACGAGATCACCTCCATTCGCGCCGCGAGCGCTTCGATCTCTCCCGGATCCACCGCCCCCTCCGCCCGGATCGGCTGACCGGACATCTCGGAGGGAACGTCGATCCCGTAATGGCTGAGAATCGTCGGCGCCACGTCGGTCGAGAGGACGTAACCGTCCATCCGGGTGCTGTCGGAGGTGAGGTTGCCGTCGAATCCGCGGCCCTTAATGCCGATCGGCAGCGGGTCGTCGGACTTGCCGGTCGGCCGCGCGATCGCGATCGTGAGCCGATCCGGGCCGAGGAAGCGAGTGGCCTTTTCCCGTTTGGAAAGCGGCGCTTCGCCGTAGAAGAGAGTCCTGAAGCCGACTGCCCCCTCCCCGCCGGGGGCCCCCCCGAAGGCGCATGCAGGCTCACCAAGCCAGAAAATCGCCGCCCCATGAGTCCCTGCATCGCGGTTGAGCAGGAATGGCACGATGTCCGCCGGCGCCGATTCGGCCCGTTCTTCGACCGCATTCATCCAGGCGAAACAGTCGTCGCCGATCGCCGGAAGGTCGCGGTCGTAGAGGGAATCGAATACGCGGTTGCCCTGACCTATGTCCAGATAGGTCTGATCGGGCGGAACGGTGCCGAGCCCGGCGCTCATCAAACCAGGCGAGAATCCGGCGGCGGCCAGATCCCGCACGCTCGTTTTCGATGGCCAGACGACCACGCTGACCCGGTCGGGCCTTGGGGCCCCCGACGCCGGCGCGGCGACGATGAGGACGAGCGCTATCGTGGCCACGATGGCCGATCGCACCTTCGCCAAGTTCAGCTTCTTCAAGATCGATCCAGCCTGGCGCCGTCGCGACCCCGAGCTGCGCGCGGCTGACAAGCAGGAATTCCTCGCCGCCTGCGAGGACTTTGGGGTGGACCGCTCACTGCGCGCCTACTCAACCATAGGTACGCGGGGCGACGTCGATCTGGTCCTGCTCGTCCAGAGCCCGAATCTGAACGACATCCACACCTTCCACGTCGTGCTGGGGCAGAGCGGGCTGGCGAAGTGGATGGACACCCCCCACTCCTTCCTCTCGCTGACCAAACGCTCCCCCTACTCGGCCGAGGACGCGCGACCGGAGATCTGCACCAGCGAGCGCCGGTACCTCTTCCTCTACCCGATGGTCAAGCAGCGCCGCTGGTACGGGCTGCCGCCCGAGGAGCGAGGCCGGATCATGAAAAGCCACATCGAGGTCGGCCGCCGCTACCCCGAGATCACCATCAACACGACCTACTCCTACGGGATTGACGATCAGGAGTTCGTCGTCTGCTTCGAGGGAGACGACCCGGGGGAGTTCCTCGACCTCGTCAACGAGCTGCGGCCGACCGAGTCGAGCGAGTACACCGAGCGCGAGACGCCGATCTTCACCTGCGTGGCGATGTCGGTCGCCAAGGCGCTCGACGCCCTCGACGGCACCCCGAGCGCCGTCGGCACCAGCGCCCCGGCGCTCGGCTGACGCACCGAGTTCCCTATTCTTTCGCGCTCCCATGAGCAAGATCGGAACTGAAGAGACCCCACTTCGCGTCGCCATCGTCGGCGCCGGCCCCTCCGGCTTCTACGCGGCCGAGCACATCCTCAAGGACGGCGATCTGCACGCTCAGGTCGACCTCTTTGACCGCCTGCCGAGCCCGTTTGGGCTGGTCCGCGGCGGGGTCGCCCCCGACCACCCGAAGATCAAGTCGGTGATCCGCGTCTACGAAAAAACCGCGGCCCGCGACGGTTTCCGCTTCTTCGGCAACGTCAAGATCGGCCACGACATCGAGGTCGAAGAGCTGGAAAGGCTCTATCACGCGATCGTCTTCACGGTCGGCTGCGAGACCGACCGCCAGCTCGGGATTCCCGGCGAGGACCTGCCCGGCAGCCATGCGGCCACGGCGTTCGTCGGTTGGTACAACTCGCATCCCGACTACGCCGATCACGAGTTCGACCTCTCCAGCGAGCGGGCAGTGGTGATCGGCAACGGCAACGTGGCGATGGACGTTGCCCGGATGCTGGCCCTGACCGACCACGAGCTGCGCCAGACCGACACCGCCGACCACGCGATCGAGGCGCTGGACGCCAAGCAGATCCGCGAGATCGTCGTCCTCGGACGGCGCGGCCCGGTCCAGGCCGCCTTCACCAATCCCGAGATCAAGGAGCTCGGCGAGATGGAGGACGCCGACGTCATCGTCGACCCCCAGGAGGTCGAGATTGATGCCGCCAGCCGCGCCTTCGTCGAGTCGGACGAGGCCGACAAGACGACCAAGGTCAACTACGAGACCCTGAAGGAGTTCTCCCAGCGCCAGCCGGAGGGCAAGCATCAGCGCATCGTCCTCCGCTTCCTCTCTTCGCCGGTCGAGATCAAGGGCGACGGTAAGGTCGAATCGATCGTCATCGGCCGCAATGAACTGGTCGAGGAGGGCGGCGCCCTACGCGCCAAGGACACCGGCGAGCGGGAAGAGATCGAGTGCGGCCTGATCCTGCGCTCGGTCGGCTACACCGGCATCCCGATCGAGGGAGTCCCTTTCGACGAGAACCGCGGCCTGATCCTCAACGAGGGCGGACGGATCCTCGACTCGCACGACTCCGGGCACAAGGTCGGCCACTACACGGCGGGCTGGATCAAGCGCGGTCCCTCCGGCGTGATCGGGACCAACAAGAAAGACGCCCTGGAGACGGTTCAGCACCTCTTCGCCGACGTCGAGTCCGAGACGCTGCTGAGCCCGGAGAACCCGGACCCGGTGGCGGTCGAGGATCTGCTGCGCGAGAAGGGCGTCCGCTACGTCAGCTTCGAGGACTGGCAGGCGATCGACCAGGCCGAGGTCGGCCGCGGCGAGCCCCACGGTCGCCCGCGGGTCAAGTTCGTCAGGGTCGACGAGATGCTCGACACCGTCGGCGAGCGCCTCGCCGGCTAGCAGTGGCCGCCGACCTCGCCGAGCTGACGCGGATGATCGAGGCCGCCCTGCCGGGCGCCGCAGTCGAGGTGATCGACGAAACCGGCACCGGAGACCATCTCCGGGCAACGGTCAGCGCCCCACAGTTCGACGGCCTCTCGCGGATCGACCAGCACCGTCTGGTCAAGGCTGCGGTCAAGGAGCGCTTCGACGACGGCACGATCCACGCGCTCTCGGTCAAAACCAGCGTTCCCGGCTGACTCCGCCTTCGGCGACAAAAAGTTACACTTCTGTTTCCCACATGTGCGCTTTTTCCTTCTACGCTGGAGGCATGGAGGCAATGCGATCCACCTGGACCGATTCCCGTCTCGACGAATTCAAGGATCAGGTCAACGCGAACCTGAGTGAATTGGGACAGCGCCTGAATGAGGTGGGCCAGAGGGTGGACCACCAAAGCGATCGGATCGACCGCCTCCAGCACACCATCCTCGTCGTCGGAGGGGGCCTCTTCGCCGCCTTCGTCGCCCTGCTGGCGGCGATCATCGGACTGATCGCCACCCAGATTTAAGCCGCGGTACCTGCCTCCCTACAATGCCGTCCATGGCCGACCCAGAGCTGAAGTCCAAAATCGAAGAGCTGATCGCCGCCAACCCGGTCCTGCTGTTCATGAAAGGGACCCCGGACATGCCGCGCTGCGGCTTTTCGATGCGGGTGGTGCAGGTACTCGACCAGGTCGATGTCGACTACGGCGCGATCGACGTCCTCCCCGCGCTGCAGCCGCTGCGCGAGGTGACGGCGGAGATCTCGGACTGGCAGACCTTTCCGCAGCTCTACGTCAACGGCGAGCTGCTGGGCGGCTGCGACATCATCGAGGAGATGTTCGAGTCCGGCGAGCTGGCCGAGGCCCTCGGCGTCGAGCAGCCGGCAGAAGCCCAAGTCGCACCGACCGCGCCTCCGGCGCAGTCACCCCCGCTGCAGATCGAATAGACCGGTTCGGGGTACTAGACGGCCGCAGCCTGCTCGGCTGCATCGTCTTTGACCTGGAAGGACGAACCGCAACCGCAGGCCGCAACCACGTTCGGGTTGTTGACCTGGAAGCCAGCGCCCTGGAGGCCTTCGACGTAGTCGACCTCCGAGCCGAAGACGAACTGCATGCTGACCTTGTCGACGATGACGGCAACGCCGTCGACCTCGAAGACGTTGTCATCCTCCTTGGCCTGGTCGAAGGCGAGCGCGTACTGGAAGCCCGAGCAACCGCCGCCGCGAACGGCGACCCGCAGAGCCTGCTCGGAGCCGTCGGGCTGTGAGCCGAGAAGCTCGCCAATCTTCTCGGCGGCCTTGTCAGTCAGGGTGATCGCGGCTTGGGGGGTCTCAGTCACTTCACAAAGTGTAGCGGGAGTTGACGGCGTCCCGATTGGTCTCCGCGTCTAGAATCGAAGCTGTGAGCTCGCCAGCCGAGACCGCGGTCGTCTGCGACACGACCTGCTATCTGCCGACCGAGCTCCTGGCTCAGCGGGGAATCCAGGAGATCAGCCTCTACGTCGCGGTCGACGGCGACCAGCAGAAGGAGTCGGAGATCTCCGACTTCGACGATTTCTACGAGCGCCTGCGGGCCTCCGAAAGCGGCGCGACCACCTCACAACCTTCGATCGGTGACTTCCTCGCGGTCTACGAACCGCTATTGGCCGCAGGCCGGGAAGTCGTCTCGATCCACATCTCGGCCGGCATCTCCGGCACCTTCGAGGCCGCCGGCCAAGCGCGCGAGCGTCTGCTCGAGGAGGACAAGGGGGGAGAGCGCCTACACCTGATGGACTCCCGCACCGCCGCCGGGGGGATGGGCCTCTGCGCGCTCGGTGCTGCCTCGGCGGCGGCGGCCGGGGCCGACGCCGCCGGCACGATCGCCCGGGCGGAAGAGACCCGCGACAACCTGAAGATGTGGTTCGCGATCGACACCCTCGAGTACCTGCGCCGCGGCGGCCGCATCGGCGGCGCCCGCGCCTGGATCGGCGGCGCGCTGAAGATCAAGCCGATCCTCACCCTCGAGGAGGAGATCACTCCGGTAGAGCGCGTTCGCACCCGAGCCCGCTCACTGGAGCGGTTGCGCGGCTACATGCGCCAGCGCCACGAATCCGGCGCCGACGGCTGGGTCGTCCAATACATCCAGGACAAAGAGACCGCCGACGTCATGGTCGAAGACTGTTACGAGATCTTCGGCTGCGACCCGGCCTTCGTCTCCGAGGTCGGCCCCGTCCTCGGCGCCCACGTCGGGCCGGGACTGCTCGGCGTCGGCAGCGTCCGCACAGAGCTGATCGCCTGAAGCTCTAGGCGCGGCGGCGACGGCGTATCATCGCGCGGACGCCGATCGCGAACCCGACCGCAGCGGCGCCGATGATCAACTGCTGTTTGTGCTCCTCGGCCTGGCGGCGCCAGTCGGTCAGCGTGTTGACGCGGACGCGCAGCGCTTCGACCGAGCCACCGAGCTGCAATCGCTTGGCCTCGATGTCGCGGCGGATCTCCGCCGGCGAGCGCCCGGGCGCACCGGTGCTCATGAGGAGGTCTCCTTTTCCAGCATCTCCTTGGTCAGCTTCGCCTCCGCGATCGCCTGCTCGGGCATCGGCGGAGCACCGGCCTTGAGCGCTTTCGAGGCCAGCCAGCCGGCCAGCGCGGCGACCACGAGGAAGATCGCAGCCTCAACGAAGTAACCGGGCCAGACGTTGCCGTCGAACAGCTCTTCGGCCAGCAGCCAGGCGATCCCGTGCATGATCAGGATCAAGGCGAGGAAGGCGAAGACGCCGGCGGCAAGGCCGACGGCCGAGCCTTTGAGGATCTTGCTGACTTTCTCCGAGACCTCGGCCTTGGCCAGCTCGATCTCCTCGCGGACCAGGGTCGAGGCGTTTTCGGACACCTCGACGACGAGGTCGGCGAGCGAACGGTCCTCGTCGGGCGGCAGGTGCGGCGGCGTCCCGGGAGGAGGCAGCGGCGGCGGGTTCTGGGGCGGCTCGGCGGCCATCGGCTACTCCGGCGGGTCCTCGTCGTAGATCCGCCGATAGACAAGTCCGGCGATCCGGGCGGCGGCGATACTCGCCAGCGCGCCGCTCGCGGCCAGCAGGCCGCTCCAGACGAGGCGTTTGACCAGATCGTTGTCCACTAGCTCGAACCTTTCCCCATGCGAAGTCGGCAGTAAACCACGTCAGCGCGGCTCCAAGCCGTCGCAGATCGTGGTGACAAGAAGATCGCGCGCCTCGTCGAAGTCTGCCTCGGAAGCCGGGATCGTGCCGAAGATCCAGCCGGAGAGCAGCTGCTCGATCGCGCCGTAGAAGGACATCGAGGCGAACATCGGCGCCACGTCGCCGCGGAAGTCGCCGCTGGCCTGCCCGTCGGCGACGATCTTCGCGATCGACTCATAGGCGCGGCGGATTTCCTCCAGGTGGGTCTGGCCGAAGGAGTTGGCGGCGCGGGTGACCTCGACGATGATCACCTTCATCAGCTCCGGGTCGTGGCGGTAGGAGTCGAAGATGAACCGCGCCACCGCCCCCAGCTTCTCGCGCGGGCTGGCCGCCGTCTTGTCGGCCTCCTCGATCGCCGCCAGCAGCAGCGACCAGCGCTCGATGAAGAGTTCGTTCAGGACCTCGTCCTTGGATTTGAAGTAGTGGTAAACGAGCCCGTAGGCGACCCCCGCCTCGTCGGCGATGTCGGAGACGCGGGTGGCGTGGAACCCCTGGCGGGCGAAGACGCGGATCGCCGCGTCGAGGATCAGGCGGCGTTTGTCGGCGGGGGGTGCCTGCGCCATCAGCTCTTGCCCTCCGCGGGCTGGGGCCAGGTGTAGGCGCTCGCCTGGCGGTTGGCGAGGGACGGCAACGATGCGCGGACGCGGTCCTGCGCGGCGAAGTCGAGGTCGGCGGCGACGAAGCACTCGCCGTCGGGGGCGGTGGCCAGCACCACGCCCCAGGGGTCGACGATCAGCGAGCGACCGAAGGAGCTGTAGTGGGGCGGCGCCTCGCCCCACTGGTTGGGCGCCAGCACGAATAGCTGGTTCTCGATCGCCCGCGCCCGCAGCAGTACTTCCCAGTGGTCGCGCCCGGTCGCCAGGGTGAAAGCCGAGGGCACGGCGATCAGCCGGGCATCGCGCAGGGCGAGAATCCTGAACAGCTCCGGGAAGCGGAGGTCGTAACAGACGGTCATCCCGAGGCTGAGGTCACCGGCCTGGGCGACGACGGCTTCCTCGCCGGGTCGCTCGAACTCCGACTCGCGGTAGGAGACCCCGCCGGCGTCGACGTCGAACATGTGGATCTTGCGGTAGACGGCGAGGTCCTCGCCGCCGGGGCCGATCAGGACCGAGGTGTTGGAGGCCTTCTCCCCCTCCCTGCCCCGCTCGGAGATGCTTCCGGCCAGGAGGTGGATGCCGAGGTCGCGGGCCCAGCTGCGAGCGGCGTTCAGGCTCGGCCCCTCGAGCGGCTCGGCGCCGGCCGCAAGTTCAGCCCCGCCGGCCAGCTGGTTCCACTTCTCGGGAAGGGCGACGAATTCCGCCCCGTCGGCTGCGGCTGCGCGCACGAGTTTCTCGGCGGCGGTGAGGTTCCGCGCCTTGTCCCCATTCGAATTGAGCTGCACCGCCGCTACACGCACCGCCCTGACCTCCGTTGATTGACCAGTCAATCGGCACCGCGCAGTATATGAGCGCTCCGGGCGCTTGGCGGGTCAGAGGTTCAGCTGGCGGGCGACTATCCGGTCGAAGAGGCGCGTCGGGATCAGCGGCTGCAGGCGGGCCTGGACCTTGGCGTCGAGGCCGACGAGGTAGCGGGTCTTCGGCCGGCTCGATTCGAGCGCGTGGGAGATCGCCTTCGCCACCTTCTCCGGCGGGATCCCGCGTTCGGCGGTGTCCTCGATCACCTTGCGGAACTTCTCGATCGCAGCGCCATAGAGCACCTTCGTCTGCGGTGACTTCGCCTCGATCTCGGCCGCTTTGTCCTGACCGCGCCCCCAGATCGGGGTGTCGATCGATCCCGGCTCGATGATTGCGACCTCGATCCCCCAGGGCCGCAGCTCCTGCCGGAAGACGTCCCCGATTGCCTCAGTGGCGAACTTCGAGGCGTGGTAGGGGCCGCCGAACGGGAAGGCGATGCGGCCACCGATCGAGGCGAGGAAGACGATCCGCCCTTCGGCGCGGCGAACCTGCGGCAGCATCGCCTGGGTCACCGCCACGTAAGCGACCAGGTTGACCTCGAGCTGGTGGCGGAGGTCATCGAGCGGGACCGTCTCCAGGGGGCCCGGAACCGCGACGCCCGCGTTGTTGACGAGGCCGTTGAGCCCGTCCTCGCTCTCGGCCTCGATGCGGGCGGCCGCGGCGGCGATCTGCTCGGGATCGGTGACGTCGAGGATGAGGGGGATCAGGCTCGAGGAAGCCTCTGCCCGCAGGCTCTCGGCGTCGGCCTCCTTGCGAACCCCGGCGAAGACCTGCCAGCCCGAGGAGTCCAACCGCAGCGCGGTGGAGCGGCCGATGCCGGTGGATGCTCCGGTCACGAGTACGGATCGCACATAGGTGAGGCTACCGGGGGCGTAACCTCTCCCTGTCGTGAACGATCCCGTCAAGGACGATGCCGAGCGCAAGCAGGTAACGGTCCTGTTTGCCGACGTCAGCGGTTCGATGGACCTCGCCGAGCAAGAGGACCCGGAGGCCTGGCGCGAGATCATGCAGCGCTTCTTCTCGATGCTGGCCGACTCGGTCACCCGCTTCGAGGGGACCGTCGATAAGTTCACCGGCGACGGGATCATGGCGATCTTCGGCGCCCCGGTCGCCCAAGAGGACCATGCCAGGCGCGCCTGCTACGCGGCCCTGCAGATGCTCGACGACGTCGCCGAGTACGCGGCCGAGCTGCGGCGCGAGAAGGGGCTCAACTTCTCAACCCGGATCGGGATCAACTCCGGCGAGGTGGTCGCCGGCGCGATCGGCGGGGGCGGCGGCTCCGCCTACACGGCGATCGGCCACACCGTCGGCCTGGCGCAGCGGATGGAGGCGCTGGCGGAGCCCGGCAAGGCCTATCTGACCGAGAGCACCGCCGAGCTGGCGCACGGCTACCTCGACCTCAGCGACCTCGGGGAGTTCGAGATCAAGGGGGCAAGCCGACCGGTGCAGGTCTTCGAGCTGGCGGGCGTTGGCCAGGCGCGCTCGCGCCTCGACCTCGCCCGCGAGCGCGGCTTCTCACAGTTCGTCGGGCGGGCGGCGGAGATCGACCGGCTCGAGGAGGCGCTTTCCCGCGCCAAGGGAGGCGAGGCCACCGCCATCGGGGTCGTCGCCGAACCCGGGATCGGCAAGAGCCGGCTCTACCACGAGTTCGCCCAGCGCTGCCGGGCAGAGGGCCTGGAGGTGTTCGAGGCCCAGGCGCAGGCCCACGGCAAGACGATTCCGTTCATGCCGATCCTGCAGATGCTCCGCTCCTTCTACGGGATCGGCGACCGGGATCCCGAGCAGACCGCGCGGGAGAAGATCGCCGGCCGCTCGCTGCTGCTCGACCCCGGCTTCGCCGCCGATCTGCCGCTGGTCTTCGACTTCCTCGGCGTCCCCGACCCCGAGCGGCCGGTTCCGAAAATGAACCCCGAGGGGCGGGGTCGCGCGCTGGGCGACTTCCTCTGCCGCCTGGTGAGCAACCCGGCCCGCCGCAAGACGCTGGTCCTGATCGTCGAGGATCTGCACTGGATCGACGAGGGGAGCCAGCTGATGCTGCAGGGGCTGATCGAGGGCATGGACGGGACGCCGACGCTGGTGCTGGTCAACTACCGGCCCGAGCACACGCCCGCCTGGAAGGACTCGCCCGTCTTCGAGGCGGTCGAGCTGCAGCCGCTGGACCTGCACGACACCGCCCAGCTGCTGCGCGACATCGCTGGGGAGCATCCCTCCCTGGACGGAGTCGACGAGCCGATCCACGAACGCACCGGCGGCAACCCCTTCTTCATCGAGGAGATCATTCGCGAGCTGGCCGAGGCCGGCTATCTGGAGGGCGAGCGAGGCGTCTACCGCCTTGCCCGCCCGATCGAGGACGCCGGCGTGCCGATCAGCGTGCAGGCGGTCCTCGCCGCCCGCATCGACCGTCTCGACCCGGCCGCGAAGCAGCTGCTCCAGGTCGCCTCGGTGGTCGGCAAGGAGGTCAGCGAGGAAGCTCTGCGGCTCACGACCGGGGCGGGAGAGACGGAGCTCGGGTCGACGCTGGGAGGGCTGATCGACGCCGGTTTCCTCTACGAATCCGAGATCTATCCTCAGCGCCGCTTCGCCTTCCGCCACCCGCTGACCCGTGAGGTCGCCTACGGCACCCAGCTCGCCAGCCAGCGCGAAGCCACCCACGCGGCCGCGGCGCGGGCGATGATCGAGCTGATTCCGCCGGAGCGCCACGACGAGCGGGCGGCGCAGATCGCCGACCACCTGAAGCAAGGCGGAGAAACGCTCGAGGCGGCGCGCTGGTCGGCCCGCGCCGCCCACTGGGCCGGCCACAGCCGCCCCCGCGACGCGATGCGCCTCTGGCACGAGACGATGGAGCTGGCCGGTCGGCTCGAGGTCAACGAGGAGAGCGACGCGCTCGGGATCGCGTCCCGCCTCGCTCAGATCCAGTTCGCCTGGCGCGTCGGCATGGACCTCGAGGAACAGGCCCAGCTCCTGGACGAAGCCGAGGTGATCGCTGACCGGCGCGACGACCTGCACTCGAAGGTGCTGCTGCGGATGTCCCACTCGGGACGGCCGGGCCTGCAGCTGCATACCGACGAGTGGCTGGAACAGGTGAAGGAGATGAGCCGGATGTCGGACGAGGCCGGCGACCCTCACCTGCAGGTTGCGATCCGCGCCGCCGGCGCCTACGCCTACCTGATCGCCGCCGATTTCGCCGGTTTCGAAAGCGCCCTCGACGAGATCGTCGAGCTGGCCGACGGCGACATCACGATCGGCTCGGGGATCATCCTCAACACCCCGCTCGCCTGGGCCGAAATGGGCAAGGGCATGGCGGAGCGCGAGCAGGGGGACCTCGAGGGTGCCGAGAAGCACTTCGAACGGGCGCTGGAGATAGCCGCCGAAGCCGGGGATCCGGAGACCGCCAGCTGGGTTCGCAGTAACCAGGCCGGCCTGATGGCGCTGCGCGGCGATTTCGAGGGAGCCCTCTCGGTGGCGCGGCGCAACTGCGAGCTGACCGAGCGGATCGGCGACGTCTTCTCCCGCAGCCTGGCGATCGCCAACCTCGCCTGGGCCCAGATGGCATCCGAGGAATACCAGGAGGCGCTCGACTCGATCGAGGAAGCCGACCGCACCTACCGCGAAGCGATGAAGATCGGCGGTGAGATGGAGGCCTGGCGCTCCCAGCTGCGGGCCAACGCACTGATCGGCGTCGGCCGCACGGAAGAGGCGGTCACTGAGGCGGAATGGGCGGTGCGGGTCTCGCGCGAACGGGGCCTACGCTGGTCGCTGCCGATCGCGCTTCTGGCGCTGGGACGGGCCCGGCACGCGGCAGGGATCGACAGCGTCGAAGCGGCGCTCGATGAAGCGCTCGACGTCGCCCGGGAGACCAATGCCCTCACCTGCGTCCTCGAGATCGAAGCTGAGCGAGAGGCGCTGGCCTCCGCCGCGGGCTAGCCGCGGCGCTCGAGCTCGGCGACCATCAGCTTGGTGTGGAGAGCGCCGATCAGGTCCTTGAGCGGCTCCGCGCCGGCTTCGAGCATCGCCACCACGCGGTCGGTCGGCACCTCGCCGGCCAGCCGCTCCATCACCACGTCGACCTCCTGGCGGACCAGCTCCTCCAGCGCCGCTTTGTAGCGCAGGGTGTCGTAGACGGTGAAGCCGATCTGCTCGTCGTAGCCGCCGGCGCGGAAGCGGCTGATCGCCTCAATGATCGTCACGTCGGAGGGCGAGTAGCCGCGGCTGTTGGGGGTCAGGACCTCGAGCTCGGCGAGCCGGTCGAGGACCTCCCTGGGGACGCCGTAGCGCTTGCGGACCTCGGCGGCGCTGGTGCGGGAGCGCTCTCTGGCGTCGAGCTCGTCCTTGATCGCCTTCAGCGGCAGAAAGCGCTCCTCCTGCAGGCGCTTGATCAGCTTGATCCGGTCGACGAACTCAGGCGGGTAATAGGCCATGTTGCGGCTGGTCTTGACCGGCTCCGGCAGCAGGCCCTCGCGCAGGTAGTGCTTGATCGTCGGCGCCGGCACGCCAGAGGCCTCGGCCAGCTCGCGCATGCGGAGCAGGCCGTTCTCTTGTCCCTGTTGGGTATCTGGGGTGCTCACGCGCGGAACTCCCCCTGCGCCTCACCGCTCGGGCCGGCGGCGGCGCCTGACTCCTTCATCGCCGCGATCTCCTCGGCGGAGTAGCCGACCTCGGCCAGCACCTCGTCGGTGTGCTCGCCGAAGGCCGGCGCGGGGCGGGTCGGGTCGGCCGGGGTGCGGCTCAGCTTCACCGGGTGCCCGAGCTGGCGCACCGTCCCCAGCTCCGGCTGCTCCAGCTCGACGACCATTCCCCGCGCTTTGACCAGCTCCGAGTCGAGCGCCTCGTCGAGGTCGAGGACCGGCTCGATGCAGCTATCGTGCTCGTCGTTGAAGGCGAGCCACTCGTCGCGACTGCGCGAGCGGAAGACCGCGGCGACCTCGGCCCAGGCCTCGGAGCCCGGCACCTCGAACTGCTTCTCGACCAGGTCGGGACGGCCGGCGCCGTTGCAGAAGGCGGCCCAGAACTTCGGCTCCAGCGCCCCGCAGCTGACCCAGCCGTCGCTCGCCTCGTAGGGCAGGTAACAGATCAGCCCGCCGGCGAGCTGCTGCTCGCCGCGCCGGGGGACCTCTTCGTCGCAGAAGTAGCGGCCGGCGACCATCGCCAGCCAGGAGAGGGCGCCGTCGGCCATCGAGACGTCGACCATCTGCCCCTCCCCCGAGCGCCGGCGCTCGTGCAGCGCCGCCATCACCCCGAAGGCGGCCATCAGCCCGCCGCCGCCGAGGTCGGCGATCTGCCCCGCCGACTGGACCGGCGGCCCGTCCTTGGCACCGGTCAGTCCGAGCAGGCCGACGAGACCGAGATAGTTCATGTCGTGGCCGGCCCGCTGGGCGTATGGGCCGTCCTGCCCGTAGCCGGTGATCGCGCAGTAGACGACACCGGGGTTAGCCTTGTGCATCCGCTCGTAGCCGACGCCGAGGCGGTCGAGGACGCCGGGGCGGAAGCCGTCGAGGACGACGTCATGGCCAGCGACGAGGCGCAGCAGCGCCTCCTTCCCCGCCTCGCTCTTGAGGTCGAGCCGGACCGAGCGCTTGCCGCGGTTGAGCGAGAGGTAGAGCGAGGAACGGGTCCCGAGCGCCTGTTGCTCGTCAGTGCCGTAGTAGGGCGGCGCCCAGCGGATGTAGTCGCCCATACCGGTGTCCTCGACCTTCAGCACCTCGGCGCCGAGGTCGGCGAGCAGCAGCGAGCAGAAGCCCCCCGGCAGGAGGCGGGTCAGGTCGAGGACCTTGACGTCGTTAAGCGGTAGAGCGCTCACGCTTCGGGACCCCCAGCAGCTCGCGCGCCTCGGCGACGCTTGCGGCGCGGCGACCGACGTCTTCGGCCATCTGCCGCGCCTTGGCGATCAGCTCGCCGTTGGACTTGCACATCTCGCCGTTCGGCAGGTAGAGGTTGTCCTCGACCCCGGCGCGGACGTTGCCGCCGAGGATCAGCGAGGAGGCGAGCAGCTTCCACTGGTCGCGGGAGATGCCGATCACCTGCCACTGATTCGGCCCCTCGGGGCCGCCGGGGATCTGATCCGACATCAGGGTGACGTTGCGCGGGGTCGGGCGGATGCCGCCGGTCACCCCCATCACCAGGGAGATCTGCAGCGGCGGCTCCAGGAGCCCCATGTCGACAAGCGGGTCGAGGTTGGCGACGTGGCCTGAGTCGAAGCACTCGTGCTCGGGCTTGACCCCGATCTCTTTCATCGCCGTGAGGAACTCGATGATCGTGTCGAAGCTGTTCTCGAAGACCGCTTTGAAGACGAAGTCCTTGCGCCGCCGCGAGTACTTGGCGTAGTTCATCGAGCTCATGTTCAGGGCGGCCACGTCGGGGCGGCAGGCGAACAGGTACTCGAGCCGCTTCTCGATCGGGATCCCGATCGCCCCGGTCGAGTAGTTGACGATCACGTCGCCGACCTCGGCCAGGATCGCCTCGGTGATCGCCT
>JBJMKP010000008.1:0-67263 GCA_045805745.1 Solirubrobacterales bacterium | reverse complement strand
TTTTGTCGCCGCGTCGACTAATACGGCCGAGGTGGCAGGGTTCGGCATCGACACCACCGACATGTTCCCGTTCTGGGATTGGGTCGGCGGCCGTTACTCGATGGATTCGGCGATCGGGCTCTCGACGATGCTGGCGATCGGGCCGGGGCGCTTCGAGGAGATGCTGGCCGGCTTTCACGCGATGGATGAGCACTTCCAGGAGGCGCCGACGGCCGAGAACCTGCCCCTGTTGATGGGACTGCTCGGGGTCTGGTACGCCGACTTCTTCGGCGCCGAGACCTGCGCCGTCCTGCCCTACGACCAGTACCTGCACCGCTTCCCCGCCTACCTGCAGCAGCTGACGATGGAGTCGAACGGCAAGCACGTCACCCTCGACGGCGCCCACGTCGACTACGAGACCGGCGCCGTCTACTGGGGCGAGCCGGGGACCAACGGCCAGCACAGCTTCTACCAGCTGCTCCACCAGGGGACGCGGCTGATCCCCTGCGACTTCATCGGCTTCGGCCAATCGCTCAACCCCATCGGCCGCCACCACGACATCCTCATGTCCAACGTCTTCGCCCAGGGCGAAGCGCTGGCCTTCGGCAAAACGCCCGAGCAGGTGCGGGAGGAGGGGACGCCGGAGGAGGTCGTGCCGCACCGGGTGATGGAGGGCAACCGGCCATCGAACACGATCCTGGCCGAGCGGCTGACGCCGGCGACGCTCGGCAGCCTCGTCGCCTTCTACGAGCACAGCGTCTTCACCCAGGGGGCGATCTGGGGGATCGATTCCTTCGACCAGTGGGGGGTCGAGCTGGGCAAGGTCCTGGCCGTGGCGATCATCCCCGAGCTCGAGTCCGAGGGCGAGCCGAAGCTGCGCCACGACAGCTCCACCAACGCGCTGATCCGGCGCTACCGCAGCCTCCGCGACGAGGCGTGAGCAGGTTCACTGTCGCCGCCCGTCGGCGGCGCTAGCCTCAGGCACATGCCGCCACTCGACCTGCTGCCGCTGGCAGCGTCCGAGTCGAATCTGCTCGCTGCCCGCGAGCAGATGGCGTTCACCCTCGGCTTCCACATCGTCCTCTCCTGCATCGGGGTGGCGCTGCCGGCGACGATCCTGGTCGCCAACTACATCGGCCTGAAGAAGGAGGACGATGCGGCGCTGGAGCTGGCGCGGCGCTGGTCGAAGGCGATGGCTGTCACTTTCGCCGTCGGCGCCGTCACCGGTACCGTCCTCAGCTTCGAGTTCGGGCTGCTGTGGCCGCAGTTCGAGCACCGCTTCGGGTCGGTCTTCGGGATCGCCTTCGCGATCGAGGGGATCTTCTTCTTCCTCGAGGCGATCTTCCTCGCGATCTACATCTACGGCTGGAAGCGGCTGAAGCCGTGGCCGCACTTCTGGGCCGGGGTGCCGATGGTGATCACCGGGATTGGCGGCGCCTTCTCCGTCGTCGCCGCCAACTCCTGGATGAACCAGCCGCAGGGCTTCACGCTCGATGCTGCCGGCAAGGTGGTCGACGTCGAGCCGCTGAAGGTGCTCTTCAACCCGGCGACCGGCTACGAGGTCCCGCACATGATCCTCGCCGCCTACATGGTCGTCGGCTTCCTCGTCGCCTCGATCTACGCGGTCGGGATGCTGAAAGGGCGCCGCGACCGCCTCCACAAGCTGGGGGTGGTGATCCCGCTGACGATCGCCTGCATCGCAACGCCCATACAGCTCTTCGTAGGCGACACCGCGGCGCGCGAAGTCGCCGACCACCAGCCGGCCAAGTTCGCCGCGATGGAGTGCATCGAAAAGACCGGCGACGACCAGACCGAGTACCTGGGCGGCATCTGCACCTCTGAGGGCGTCAAGGGCGCGATCGGGATCCCGGGCCTCGACTCCTTCCTCGTCGGCTTCGACACCGACACCGAAGTGACCGGGCTCAACAGCATCCCCGACGACGAAGAGCCGCCGGCCCACACGATGCTCCATCTCGCCTTCGACGCGATGGTTGGGATCGGCTCGGCGCTGCTCGCCCTCGGCGCCTGGTTCGGCTTCGTCTGGTGGCGGCGGCGGGAGCTGCCGCAGACCCCCTGGTTCCTCCGCGCCGTCTCCGTCTCCGGGGCGGGCGCTGTGCTGGCGCTGTGGTGTGGCTGGATCGTCACCGAGGTCGGCCGCCAGCCCTGGATCGTCCAGGGCTACATGCGGACCTCCGAAGCGGTCACCGAGGCCGACGGGATCTGGTTCAGCTTCGGCCTCGTGCTGCTCCTCTACGCCGGTCTCGGCACCGGCGCCGTCCTCGTCCTGCGGGCGATGTCGCGCCGCTGGCGCGAGGCAGGCGCCGAGGAGGTTCAGAGCCCTTACGCGCCGCAGACCGAGGAGGTCACGTGAGCAAGGCCGACGCCGCGGCGGCGATCCTCTGGGTCGGGGCGACTTTCTACGCGCTCTTCGGCGGCGCCGACTTTGGCGGCGGCTTCTGGGACCTCGTCGCCGGCTGGGACGAGCGCGGGCAGCGCCCGCGCGACGTCATCCAGCGCTCGCTGACGCCCGTCTGGGAGGCGAACCACGTTTGGCTGATCTTCGTCCTCGTCGTCCTCTGGACCGCTTTCCCGCCCGCCTTCAGCGCGATCTTCACGACGCTCTACGTGCCGATTGCCCTGGCGGCCGTGGGAATTGTCCTCCGCGGCGCCGGCTTCGCCTTCCGCAAGTCGATCGTCGGCCTGCGCGGGCGGCGGGCGATGGGGGCGACCTTCGCGGTCTCCTCGGTCCTGACGCCGTTCTTCATGGGGACGGTGGTTGGCGCGATCGCCGCGGGGAACGTCCCCGCGGCAGGGAACGGCGACGCTTTCTCCTCCTGGCTGGCGCCGCTGCCGCTCCTGATCGGGGCGATGTTCGTCGCCAGCGGCGCCTACCTCGCCGCTGTCTTCCTCGTCGGCGACGCCCGCCGCGCCGGCGACGAGGAGATGGAGGGCTACTTCGAACGCCGGGCCCTCGGTGCGGCCGTCGTCGCCGGCGCCTTCGCGGTCGCCGGTCTCTTCGCCCTCCACTCCGAAGCCCGTTACGTCTTCGACCGCCTCACCGCCGAGGGCCTGCCGCTGGTGGTCCTTTCGCTGCTCTGCGGCGCCGCCCTGCTCGCCGTCCTGCGGCGCGGCGGCCGCCGACCGCTGCGGCCCCTCGCCGCCGGCGCCGTCGTCGCGGTGATCTGGGGCTGGGGCGTCGCCCAGTTCCCCTACCTGCTGCCTACCTATCTCCGCATCGACGAGGCCGCCGCGCCCGACGCGACGATGACGATCGTCTTCATCGTCTTCGCCGTCGCCGCCGTCCTCGTCCTCCCCTCGCTCGCGCTCCTCTATGCGCTGGCGCAGAAGGACCTGCTGGAGAGCGAGCATTGAGCGACCGGATCAAGGCGGTCCTCTTCGACATCGACGGCACCTTGCTGGTCACCGGCGGCGCCGGTGCGGTCGCCTGGCAGCGGGCCTTTCTCGAGCTCTACGGGGTTGAAGCCAACATCGAGGAGCACACCCACGCCGGGATGACCGATCCCGAAATCGCCGAGATCGTTTTCCGCGAGGTGATCGGCAGCGACGGCAGCGCCGAAGAGCGAGCCGAGGCGATCGCCGGCTACCTCTCCCACCTCCAGGACGCAGTGGACGAGTCGACCGGGTATCGGGTCATGCCCGGAATCGAGGAGCTGCTGCCGCGCCTGGCCGCCGCGGGAACCCTGCTCGGCATCGTCACCGGCAACATCGAATCCGCCGCCCACATCAAGCTCGCCCGCGGCGACCTCAACCGCTACTTCGCCTTCGGCGGCTACGGCTCTGACTCACGCGACCGGACCGAGCTGACCAAGAAGGCTGTGGAGCGTGGTGCGAAGGTGCTCGGCAAGCCTCTCGACCGCGAGCGGACGATCGCCGTCGGCGATACCCCCCGCGACGTCAAAGCGGGGCACGGCGCCGGCATCCGCGTAGTCGGGGTCGCCACCGGGTCCTACAACGTCAAGGAACTCGAAGAGGCCGGCGCCGATTGGGCGCTGGAGAACGTCTCAGCCGGCTTCCCAGCCTGACCAAGGCCGACTGACCAAGCAGGTCAAGGACGCAGGGAGGGAGACAAGGGGAGCGCACTTTTGTGCGTGACCCGCAGGCGACCGACCGAGGACGCAGAGATGCGCCGGTCAGGCGGCCTTGGAGCAGCGGGCCTGGTAGATGTTGAGAAAGCCGTTTTCGAAGCCGTTGCGCGCCATCCGTAGGTAGAGGCGCCAGACCCGCATCCGTTCCTCGCCGGCGAGGCGGTTGCCCAGCTCGCGGTTCGAGTCGAGATTCTCCGCCCAGTGCTTCAGCGTCAGCGCGTAGTCGGGGCCGAAGTCCTCGACGTGGTGGACGTTGAAGCCGGCCCGTTCCAGCGCCAGCAGGTTGCGCGAGAGGTGCAGCGGGGCGGCGTCTGGGAAGACGTAGCGCTCGGAGAAGTCGCCGGCCTCGGGGTCGGTGTGGCGCAGGCGGGTGATGCCGTGGTTGAGCAGGCGTCCGCCCGGGTCGAGCAGGCTGGCCAGGGTCTCGGCGTAGAGGTCGATGTTGGCCGAGCCGACGTGCTCGACCATGCCGATGCTGGCGATCGCGTCGAACTTCTCGCCCAGCGAGGGCAGGTCGCGGTAGTCCATGACCCGGATGTCGACCCGGTCGGCGACGCCGGCCCCCTCGGCCCGCTGTCGCGCTTTTTCGGCCTGCGGGGGGGAGAGGGTGATGCCGACCACGTTCGCCCCGTACTTGGTCGCCGCGTGGAGCGGGAAGCCGCCCCAGCCGCAGCCGACGTCGAGGACGCGTTCGCCCTCCTTGATCTGCAGCTTGCGGGCGACGGTGTCGAGCTTCTCCTCCTGCGCTTCCTCCAGCGTCTTCATCTCGCCGTCGCGCCAGATCGCGCAGCTGTAGACCATCGTCGGCCCGAGGAAGAGCTCGAAGAACTCGTTGGAGACGTCGTAGTGGTGGCGGACGGCGCGGGCGTCGCGCTCTTTGGTGTGGCGCTTGCCGCTCGGCCGCAGCTCCGCCTCTGGGCGCGGCGGTGGCTTGACGATCCCCATCGCCCGCACCGCGGCCAGCATCAGCGAGCGCTGGTCGGCGCCGTCGAGCGAGGGCGCCTGCCAGCCGTCGAGCACCCGGATCACCTTGTCGATGTCGTCGACCTCGAGCTCGCCGCTGACGTAGGCGCGGCCGAGGCCGAGCTGGCCGGGTGCGCGCAGCGCGTGGGCGATCGCCTTGGGGGAGCGGACGCTGAAGACGGGTCCGTCCTCGGAGGTCGAAGGGACCCGTGAGCCGTCCCAGAACTCGATCGTGAAGGGGCGCTCCGGGAGCCGGGACTCGATCTCCCGGCGCAGCGGTGCGGTGTTTGCGAAGGGCACTGCCGGGGGACCCTACAACTTCCGATCGAGCGGCCGACTGGGAAGCTTCAGGCCCGGCCCGTATCATCGGCCGCCATGACGACCGTAGGACCACTTCCCTCAGACATCCAGCCCGTCGCGAACGAGACCAGGGACCGGATCATCACCGGCCTGGTCACCGTGATCCCCTTCCTTGCCGTCATCGTCGCCGGCTGGCAGGTATGGGGCAGCGCTCTGAACTGGACCGACGTCTTCCTCTTCTTCGGGCTCTACTTCTTCACCGGGGTTGGGATCACCGTTGGGTTCCACCGCCTCCTCACCCACCGCGCCTTCAAGACCACGCCGTGGCTGCGCGGCCTGTTCGGGATCCTGGGATCGGCGGCGATCGAGGGCCCGGTGATCTCCTGGGTGGCCGACCACCGCAAGCACCACACCTTCTCCGACGAACACGGCGACCCCCACAGCCCCCACGTCGACCACGGCGGCGGCTGGAAGGGGGCGATGAAGGGCCTCTTCCACGCCCACGTCGGTTGGATCTTCATCCACACCCAGCGCGGCAACAAGGAACGCTTCGCGCCGGACCTGATCAAGGACCCGGTAATCAGCTGGGTTGACAGCACCTTCATCTACTGGGCGATCCTCGGCCTGCTGCTCCCCTTCTTCCTCGGCTGGATCATCGGCGGCACCCTGGTGGCCGGTCTTACCGGCCTGCTCTGGGGCGGCCTAGTGCGGGTCTTCGTCCTGCACCACTTCACCTACAGCATCAACTCGCTCTGTCACACCTTCGGCAAGCAGGAATTCGAGACCACCGACCAGTCCCGCAACCTGGCCCTGATCGCTATCCCGACTCTCGGCGAGGCCTTCCACAACAGCCACCACGCCTTCCCGACCTCGGCCACCCACGGGCTGCGCTGGTACCAGGTCGACGTCTCCTCGATGGTGATCAACGGCCTCGAGAAGGTCGGGCTCGCCTGGGACGTGGTGCGGGTCTCACCCGAACGCCAGGCGTCGAAAGTCGCCGAGAAGACCGCCTAGGGCGCTTCGTCGGCTTCGTACCAGTCAATCCAGCCATTACAGGCCTGACTTAGCGGCACCGTGCGGTGCGGTTTCGCCGGGACCGCGACCAGCTCGCCGACATAGGCCTTGCCGTCGTAGTCGCTGAGGCTCTGCAGGGTGCTGGCCTCGCCCGTGCGCAGGGTGAAGATCACCGGGCCGCCGTCGCTCTCGAAGCGCCCCGCGGGCCAGAACTGGCCGTTGTTGCCGAGGCTGATCGTGTTCGGCCGCTGGCCGTCGAGCGCGGCCTTCAGCTCTTCGTGAAAGCCTGGCGCCGTCAGGGTCAGGTCGAAGGGGGAGAAGTACTGCAGCGAGAGGTTCCAGCTGCCCGTCGGCAGCTGCATCGCCTGCGAGGTCTCGGCCCCGGTCTCGAGGATGCTGCCGCCGGTCCAGTCCCCTTTCTGGCCGATCACGGCGTCTGGAAAGAGGCCGGCGCGTCCTGGGTTACCGAGCAGGACACGGATCTCCGGGGCGGCGCAGCCGGCCGCGGCCGCGGCCTCGGTGCCCTCGAGCAGGACGTGGCGGTTCTCGGGCGTCGGCCCGGTCCGCTTCCAGAGCACGTAGGAGTCGGTGCTGGCGACTCGCTTGAAGTTGGGCGGCGCCTGGCTGTTCCAGGCGGCCCGGCCGGTGACGACGTAGGGGAAGCGGTCGAGCGTGCCGCGCGAGAAGGAGTCGAAGTCGATCGGGCTGTAGGCGTCGCCGGTGTCGAACGGCTTCTCCGCGTTGGGCGAGACCGCGTCGTCGGGGAACTCGACCAGCGGCACGTGGGTGTCGGCGCCGAGCAGCTCGTAGGCGGCGTAACGGTCCTGGCCGGCGTAGAGGACCGGCTGGCCGTGGACGATCGGCAGGAACGCCTCCAGCTCGGCCCCGTGGCCGGGTGGTCCTACCGGGGCGTCGCGGAGCGCGAGGAAGCTGGAGTAGACGGCGCCGCCGATGAACGCCACCGCCAGGAGGGTCCAGCCGACCCGCATCAGGGGGGGCGACGGGAGAGGGGGTCCGGCGGACAACTGAGGGGAGGGTCCGGCAGACCCCCTCTCCTGTCGCCCTAGGCGCGGAAATTCTTCTAGTAGGGGGCGGACGATTACGAGGGCCGCTAGGGGAGAGATGATCATCAGGGCCTTGGCCTGGGAGTAGTCGCCGGCCGAGGGGAGAGAGACGAGGTAGAGCAGGGCGCTGGCTCCGAGGGCGATTGGGATCGTTGCTTCGCGACGGCGGACCCACCAGGCGACGCCGATGAGGAGGGCGAGGATCGCGATCGCGCCCGCCAGGCCCGGGTAGCGGGCACCGCCGGCGGCGTCGAGCCGGTAGTTGGAGGCGGGCCAGATTCCGAGCGCCTCCAGCGGCGAGACGGGGCCGTAGGTGTTGCTGCCGGCGACTTTGTTGAAGCTGCTTGCGAAGCCGAAGGGCCCGACGAGAGTGACGAGGACCGCCAGGCCGGCCAGGACCGCGATCGTCAGCAGGGTTGCCGGTCGCAGCAGGAACCGCAGCAGGGCGCGGGGCCGCAGGGCCCGGCGCACCTCGGGAAGAGTCAGGCTCCAAAGGACGAGGATCGCCACTGGCCAGGCGACGCCCGCGAACGAGTAGGAGAAGAAGATCCCGCCCATCAACGCCAGCGGCGGTAGGACGAACAGCAACCGGTCTCGCCAGGTGGAGGGCAGCCGCTCGAACCGGGTCAGCCAGATCGCGAAAGCGAGGACGAGCAGCGCCTCCGCCAGCTCCTTGAAGGCAGCCTGGGCGTAGTAGGAGGCTGCGAGGTAGGGGAGGGCGACCAGCGCCGCAGCGATCGTGCGGCGGACCGGGCTCATCTGCCGCAGCGCGCCCAGTGCGGTCAGCCCGGTCAGCACCCCGATCGCGACGATCTCGCCGAGGAAGGCAGGCCCGAGGCCGATCCCCGGCACCGTCGCCGTCGCCACCGCCAGCCCATGTGGGCCGAGCGGATAGCCGGGATCGGCGGCCGGCCCGAAGCCGCTGCGCAGCCACTCCGCCCAGGCGAGGTGCAGGCCGAGGTCGTTGTTGAAGCCGACCCCGAGCAGGCCCCAGTGGCCCGCGATCGCGAACGGGATCGAAAGCACCACCACTACGACGGCAGCCACAGGCAGCCCCTCGCGCCACGGGCCAGCGGCGTTCGTCCTTTTGCCGGTATGTCCGTCCAAAGGACGAACGCCGACCCACCAGAGGACCAGCGCTGCGGCAACCACCAGCGCCGCGGCGCCGAGCGTCGCCGTGGTTCCGTGCCTTGGCGCCCGGGCCAGCAGCCCGGTCACGGTCAGCACGGCGCCGAGCCCGACGGCGGGCTCCAGCCACGACCACTCCCGCTCCCCGCCGAGCGAGAGGACGGCGCGGCCGACCAGCAGCGAGACGGCGCAGATCAGCGCCGCCGAGGCGTAGGTGGCGATCATCTGGCGCTGGAAACTAAGGCAGGAGGCGGTTTCAGTACTTCTCGGCTGCCCGTTCGAGCGTCTCCCGCAGGTTCTCGCCCCGCAGCGGATGCTCGTGGCCGGCGCAGACGACCCGCGGTTCGAGCGCCGCCAGGCGCCGCACCGACTCCTTCGCCTTGGCGTGGTTCCAGGCCCAGGCGGGGTGGGGGACGCTGGCCTCGTCCTCCGGCAGCGGTTTCAGCCGCGCCGAGTCAACGAAGTAGACGACGTCGCTGACGATCGCCACCCGGTCGCTCTCGCGCCAGAGGCCGATCAAACCGGGCGCGTGGCCGGGGAAGTGCAGGACCTCGAAGCCGGCGACCCGGTCGCCTTCGATCACCGTGTCGGCGATCTTCACCGCGCCGCCGTCCCAGCGCCGCAGCAGGAAGGGATAGAGCCAACGGACCCAGGCGACCGGCAGCTGCGAGAGGTCCATGTAGGGGGCGATCGCGGCGTCGCTTTCGGCGTCGGCCTGCTCGTCGGGATGGCAGCGGACCGGCACCCCCATGTAGGGCGCGGTGCCGCGATGGTCGGCGTGGGCGTGACCGAGGACGACCCGCTTCAGCCCACCCAGCTCCTCCGCCGCGGCTTTCGCCTTCTTGCGCATTCCCTTGGTGCCGGCGTCGAACTGGATGACGCCGTCGCCGTCCTCGAGGAAGTAGATGTTCATCGCCCCGCGGAAGTCCCCGCGCAGCAGCCAGACGCCGTCCGCCACTTTCTCCAAAGCCATGCCGCTCACCTTAACGCCGATGGCTAGGGTCTCCCCGTGCCTTGGATCTGGAAAGCGGGGATGATCGTCCTCGTCGTCTGCCTGGCGATCTCGATGGGGATCGCGATCTACCGGCTGGTCACCACCCCGACCGAAATCCTCGGCGACGGATACCGCGGCCTCCCGGCAAGCAGCGCCAGTCATCAGCGTTAGTATCGAGCGCGTTCAGCGACCGAAGGAGGCGGCGTGTTCAAACGCATCGTGGTTGGGACCGATGGTTCGGAGACGGCTGCCGGGGCGGTGGGCCAGGCGATGGAGCTGGCGAAGCTGACCGGCGCGACGCTGAGCATCGTCAGCGCCTATTCGGCCGCTGCTGGGCGCCGGGCGAAACCCGAGCAGGCCGAAGCGCCGGCCGACGTCCAGTACGAGGTCGGACCGCGCGAGGACGTCATCCTGGTGCTCGACGCCGCCGCCGCCGACGCGCGGGGAGCGGGGGTCGAGACCCAGACCCATCCGGTCGAGGGCGACCCCGCCGACGCGATCCTCAATGTCGCCGAAGAAACCAAGGCCGACCTGATCGTCGTCGGCAACAAGGGGATGACCGGAGCGCGGCGTTACCTGCTCGGCAGCGTCCCCAACAACGTCTCCCACCACGCCCCCTGCTCGGTCCTGATCGCTCGCACCACCTGAGGCTTCAGCCCGGAGACTTTCCGACCGGGAAGAATTTGGGGAAGACGCCGGTGGCGCGGGCGGCGTCGATCAGTCCCGCCCCCTGCTCGGCCCGGGGCAGGCCGAGGTCGCGCGCGGTCTGACGCAGGCGCTTGGCGACCGCATCGACCCGCTTCTCGCCGCGAACGACCGGGTTGATCGTGCGGCTGGCGAGGACCATCGCGACGACCCCGGAGACGTGGGCCGCGGCCATCGAGGTACCCACGTAGTCGACCGGGATCCCGAAGTCCGCGGTGCTGCCGGGGCGCAGGGTCACCTGGTAGATCGGCCGCGCAGCAACCGAGGGACAGCGGCTCTGCGGCACGCCCCCCCCAGGGGCGAGGAGGTCGATCCCCTTCCCCGCCAGCGAGTAGTTGCCCAGGCAGGCGCCCTCGGTGGTGCCGCCGACGCCGATCACCCGCGGACCGGTGGCCGGCGCCGAGACGCAGGTCTCCGAGCCGAGGTTGCCGGCCGAGGCGACCGTGACCACTCCCTGTTCGTAGGCTTCCCGCAGCGCTTCGTCAACCATCGGAACCCGCTTGCCGCAGGCGAAGTTGAAGCTCATGTTGATCACCTGGGCACCGTGGGAGGTCGCGAAGCGGATGCCCTTGGCGATGTTCAGCGCGTTGCCGAACCCTTCCGCGTCGAGCACCCTGACCGGCATCAGCTTCGCCCGGTAGGCGAGGCCGGTCACCCCGATCCCGTTGTCGGTCTTCTCGGCGATCGTTCCGGCGACGTGGGTCCCGTGTCCGCTTTCGTCGAGCGGCAGCTTGTCGTTGTCGACGAAGTCGTAGCCCGGGACGAACTGCTTGGCGCCGAAGTCGGGGCTGGGACGGAACCGGGATCCGTAGGCGCGATAGGCGATGCCGCTGTCGAGCACCGCGACGACGATGCCGGAGGCTCCGGGGCGCCCGACTTCGAGCAGGTTGCCCCAGGCGCCGACCGCGTCGATGCCCCCGGGGGAGATCGGCAGCTGGTTGTTGGCGGTGGCTTCGGGGGAGAGGAAGTTCCACTGCTTGAAGGCCCAGCCGCCGGCAGCAGAGGAGGAGCCGGCGCCTTCTTCCAGCGCGCCTGAGTCGTCCGGGTCGAACGGTTCGGCCTTCGGAGCCGAGGCCGTGGCGAGGTAGTTGGGCTCGGCGTAGACGACCGAGGGGCTCTGACGCAGCGCCCGCGCCGTCGCTCGCACGCCCGCGCCGCGTGGCAGCGCGATCGCCTCTCCCCGCCGCTCGCCCTCGAACTTGACCAGGACCTGGCGCGGTGCGAATCCGCGAGCGGGAGAGATCGCCGTCGCGGCGGCGGCGGGAGAGGCGGCAAGGGACAGGGCCCCGATCGCCCCCAGCAATGGCAGCAGGGTGGGTAGAAGTCGTCTCATCTGTTCTCGAGTGCGGCCGGAATCCCCCGGATCCGGCCCTTCCACCAACACCGCGACGGCGTGGAAGTTGCCGCCCGGACATACTCCCGGATCGTGGACGCGAGCAGCCTGGATGCCGGGATGGAGGTCGCGCTCGAGGAGGCCCGCAGGGCCGAGGAGCACGGCGACGTGCCGATCGGCGCCGCCGTCTTCCGCGACGGCGAGCTGCTCTCGCGAGCGGGCAACGAGCGCGAGCTGCGCCGCGACCCGACCGCCCACGCCGAGCTGCTGGCGATCCGCGCCGCCGCCGCAGAGCTCGGCGGCTGGCGCCTGCCCGGCACGACGCTCTTCGTCACCCTCGAGCCCTGCGCGATGTGCGCTGGGGCGATCGTCCTGGCCCGCGTCCCCCGGATCGTCTTCGGCACCCGCGACCCGAAGGCCGGCGCCGCCGGCAGCGTTCTCGACGTTCTCGCCGAGCCGGCCCTCAACCACCGCCCCGAGACGATCGTCGGCGTCCGCGAAGCCGAGTGCGCGGCGCTACTACGCGACTTCTTCGCCGGCCGCCGGGGTTAGATCAACCTCAGCGGTCCAATACTCTGTGTCCATCCGGAGAGGTGTCCGAGTGGCTTAAGGAGCGCGATTGGAAATCGCGTGGGCGGGGTTAACCCGCCTCGTGGGTTCGAATCCCACCCTCTCCGCTCCCGACGGCAGCGACTTTCGTCGCACTCAAGTGTTACCCCTGTAATTGAGGTCAACTCTATACTCAGAGCTGTAATGGAGCCCAGTGCTTCGTTGCAAAGCTGGGAGGGCCGGCATTTCTTGGCCGATAGTGCCGGTCCTCTCCCTTTCCCCGAGCGGTTTACAAGAAACCGCTCCATCAATCAAGGTTAGCGCTTCAAGCTTGCCTGAGGGCGGGAATCGAGGGCCGGACCGGAATCGCCTCCAGCTCGCGGTAGTCGTCCAGCGCCACGACGATCGCTTCCGACTCGGGTAGCGTCGCCGCCGGCCGGCGACCGCGCAGGCGCTCGTGGCTGCAGACGACGTAGCACCACTCCATCAGCTGCAGCCGGTCGTCGGGGTCGATTTCGAGGATCGTGGCGCCGACGAGGAAGCCCGCATCGGTCTGGGCTTGGCGACAGGTGCGGACTTCGACCTTGGCGGCGATCTCGTGCGGTTGACCGGCGGCATCGGTGAGCCCGAGCAGGACCGCCGGCTGGCTGCCGATCGTCAAGGGCGCGGCAGCGATCATCCCCAGCCCAGCTGCGGAGGCGTCGACGAGGCGGGCTGGGGTGTGGGCGTCGCGGCCGTAGACGCTGGCATCGGCGTCGCCCTCGAAGCGGTAGACGAGCCGCCGCTGGCGCCGCCGGGCCACCGCCCGGATCGTCGCCAGCAGCCGCCGCAGCTCGAAGAGGCCGAGCAGGGGGACGACGACCGCGGCGATTCCCGGCAGGTCGGGCAGCGGCCCGATGCCGGCGAGGTCGAGCAGCCGCATCAGCGTTCCCAGGGCCAGCAGGGCAGTGCAGAAGAGGACCAGACGGAGCTTGCGCAGCGCCTGCAGGCCGCCACCGTCGCGGCCTTGCTTGGGCGTCACCTTGAAGGCGGTCTTGCCGGGGAACAGCGCGCAGCGCAGCGCCCGGGTGTAGATCTCCATCGTCAGCAGCTCGTAGTGGGCCGTCTCGGGTATACGCATGTAGCCCCGGGCCAAGGCGGCGCCGGCGCTGAGATTGAGTAGAAGCGAGGGCAGCCAGAGCGCGGCCAGGGCGGCGACGCTGATCTTCATCGGCAGCTCGCCGGTCCAGAGCACGAGGCCGAGGGTAAGCAGGAGCAGCAAGCGCATCGGCGGTGCCAGGTAGGCGAGCAGGCTGGCAAGGAAGGAGAGGCGCTGTAGCGGGCTTAGGGTCCGCGCCCGTAGCGGCGACTCCGGCAAGCGGAAGACGGCCAGGTTGCCGCGGGCCCAGCGATCGCGCTGCAGCAGGTAGCCGTCGAGATCGTGCGGGGCGAGGCCCTGGACCAGGACCTCGTCGTGGTAGCGGGTTCGCCAGCCGTGGCGGATCAGCCGGATGGTGGTGTGGAAGTCCTCGGCGATCGTCTCGGTCGCGACCCCGCCGATCTCGAGCAACGCCTGGCGGCTGATCAGCGCCGCCGAGCCGCACCAGTAGGCGGCGTGGTGGCGGTCCTTACCGGGGCAGATCACCCGATAGAAGAGCGACTGCTCGTGACGGCCGACGACGTAATGCTGGACCGAGTCGTGGTTGAAGAAGTCGTGGGGGGTCTGGACGATCGCCATCCGCTCGTCGTCGAAGTAGCCGACCAGGGCGTTGAGGGCGTCGGGCATCGGCACGTGGTCGGCGTCGAGGACGAAGACGAGGTCGCCCTCGGTCCGCGGCAGGGCGGCGTTGATGTTGCCGGCCTTGGCGTGTGAGTTGTCCGGCCGGGTCAGGTAGCGGGCGCCGGCCAGCTCGGCGAGCTCGCGCATCTCCGGTCGCCGGCCGTCGTCGAGCAGGTAGGTGGTGTGCGGATAGGTGAGCGCCCGGCATCCCGCCAGCGTTGCCATCACCACCTCGGTCGGCTCGTCGTACGTGCATACGTAGACGTCGACCCTGCGGCCCGGGGTGGTCGCCGGCCGCTCGGCCGGCTGCCGCGACCAGGAGAACCAGGTGAGGACGGCGAGCGCGTAGAGCCCGTAGACCTCGGTCGCCAGCAGCATCGCGAAGGCGACGGGGTTAGCCCCCTGGCCGCTCCAGCCCACGCGCCAGGCGAGGTAGCCCACCCCCCAGACCAGCGCCAGCAAGACAAGCGAGCGCAGCAGGCGCGGATGGCGGTCGAAATACCGCCCGACCCTGGTCTGCTCACCGTCAGCCACATGACTACTTCGACAGCCGGCAATGTCTCCTTAAGAACTGAAGCGGAGGGGGTGGGATTCGAACCCACGAGCGCCTTGCGACGCCAACAGTTTTCGAGACTGCCCCGTTCAACCGCTCCGGCACCCCTCCAGGAACCGCGGGAAAGTGATTCTAGGCTCGCTCGCCTCTCGGCGACGGCTCATCGGACCGGCAGGCCCAGAGGGCAATCGCAGAGGGGAGGAGGAGCAGCGCCAGCGAGGCGATCTCGGCGATTGCGTCGGCGGTGCCGAAGCTCTCGAGATGATCGGCATGGAAGAGCAGGTGGAGGGATGCCGTGACCAGCCAGGCAATGCAGAGGGGTCGCACCAGCGCAGGCTCAAAGGTCCACGCTGCCCAGCCGAAGAGGATGGCAAAGCCGAGATAGAGCCCGCCGACGTCAGTAACGAGGTGTTCGTTGAAAGGCGGTAGAAGCTCGACCCAATGGGTAAGGAAGGGGAAATCGTCGTAAAAGGCGTGAGGGAAAGCGGCGGCAGTGAGTCCGATCGAAAGTGCCGCGACGAGTAAAAACGCTAGTGCCAGTCGTCCTATTCGAGTCCTGTCCACGGCCGTGACTCTAGGGAGATGCAAGCAAACAAAAGGCCTGTACTTGATGTCCAATTTTAGTAATCTGGATCTAGTTGACCGCGAACGCCTCACCAGCCGCCTCGTGACCCTCGTAGGGGAGCACGACGAAGTACATCAGCGAGGGCAGGAGCGACTCGAGCTGCTCATATTCACGCTTGCAAAGACGCGAATAAAGCAGAGATTCGATGCCTCCGACGATTCCGGATGCGGTCAGCGGAGTCTCCGTGCCGGCGTCGGGGAGAAGCTCTCCGGACTGCGTTTCCAGGCAGCCGGCGAACTCTTCCAGCAGCTCGACACGGCGCCTAACCGCAGCCGCGCTGGCTGCCCGCGCCTCGACCACCATCGCCCGAGCGGTATCGGGTTCGCGACTGGCGAAGCGAAGCAGCGCTTCAAGGGCATAGCGGACGCGATCGCGCCAGACGTCACCTCCTTTTCTGGCAGCCGCGTTGAGCTGCCTGCGCAGACGCTGGGCACCGGTATCGAAGGCAGCGAGGAAGCAATCCTCTTTGTTGGAGAAATGCTCGTAGAACGTCGGGCGGGAGACTCCTGCCCTATCGATCACGTCTTGAACATTCGTTCCTCGGTACCCCAGGTCGGCGGTGGCATTGAGCATCGCCACGATCAGGCGCTCTCGCTGGATAGCCCGGATCAGGTCGGATGGAAGCTTGCGAACTCCGGAAGGGAATTTGCCGCTGCTGTTGGCGAGCAGTTCGAGAGCGACCTGGACCTGCTCGGGAGGCCAGTCGTCGCCGATCGCAGCGAGGAGGATCTCTTGGCTGAGCTGAATGCGATCGACGGACACCGAAGAACTCACAGGTTCCCATTAAAAACAATTGAAGTTTTCTTACGGTACCAGAACATTGGTCGGAGGTGGAGCGCAATTTGGGGCCCTCCGGAGGGTTCCCGATCGGTTCGGGGGTCCGCTTGAGCACCACGCGTCCAGAGCTTCCGCGCGAGTTCGTCGCCAGCCACAAGCGGCGGCGGATGATGGACGCCATCGCCGAGCTGACCGCGGAACACGGTTATGAAGCGACGAAAATCGCCGACATCGTCCGCCGCGCCGCGGTTGCCCGCAAGACGCTCTATGACAACTTCGACGGCAAGGAGGACCTTTTCCTCTCCGCTGTCAACTCGACCCTGACCGAAATGCGGGAGGCGATCGAAGCCGGCTGCGCGGCAGCGGACGATTCTTCCGAGGCGGCCATCGTCGCCGGCCTTGAAGCGGCCCTTCAGTTCGTCGCTGACCATCCGGCGGCGGCCAAGATGTGCATGCTCGAGGCGATCTCTGCGACCCCGAGCTCGGCCCGTCTCTACGACGCCGGGGTACGCGACTGCGTCGACCTGCTGCGTGCTCACGCGCCCGCCGACGCGAGCCTGCCGGCGACGATCGAGGAATCGCTGGTCGGTGGCGTCGCCTGGATCCTGCAGCTGAAGATCCGCAAAGGGGAGGCGGAGCAGGCCCCTGAGCTACTGCCCGAACTATCGCAATTCGTCCTATCGCCGTACCTGGGTGTAGGGAAAGTGGTGAATGCGGGGAGGCGAAAGTGACAGTACGGTGGCAGACTCTAAAGTTAAATGGAGCGGCTACCACGGGGACGCCACGGACTCTCGCCTGAGTTTGTCGCACGCAATCAGCGCGAACGCTTGATTGCCGGTCTCATCGAGGCCCTATACGAGGTCGGGTACCAGAAGACGACGGTGTCGATGATCGGTCAGCGGGCCGCTGTTTCGAAGAGTGATTTCTACAAGCACTTCGAGAGCAAAGACGAGTGCTTCATCGCCGCCTATGACCTGGCGATCGAGAGGGTGAGGGAGTGTGTGACCTCCCGCTGCGACGAGGAACGGGGGGAGGAATGGCCGCGGCGGGTGCAGGCTGCGATCCACGCTCTCCTGGACAAGCTTTCGAGCGAGCCGGCGCTAGCGAGCATCGTCCTGGTCGAAGGACTTCGAGCCGGGCGGGAGGTCTACGACCGCTATCAGGCGGCCCTGGAGACGTTCGTCGGCTACCTGCGCCAGGGCGCACCGCCGGCGCCGCAAGGGGGGGATGCGCCCGAGGCGACCGGCGAAGCTGTCGTCGGTGGCATCGCCTCGCTGCTGGGCCGGCGGGTTCTGGCCGGCGAAGCCGAGCAACTGGGTGACCTTTTTCCGGAGATCCTTGAGTTCACCCTCTCCGCCTACCTCGGCGGGGAGGAGGCGCGGCGAATAGTCTCCGCGGGATGAGCGAGCCGAGCAGCGGCGTCTTTCCCTCGCAGGCGCTGAACGAGGCGATCGAGGCCGAGTGGATCAGCTCCGGGGACTACCGCATACGTCCCGAGGCGGTGCAGCCCGCCAGCATCGACCTGCGGCTCGGCGACTTCGCCTGGGCGCTGCGCTGCTCCTTCCTACCCGACGTCGAATCGACTGTCGAGGAGAAGGTCGAAGACCTCGCCTTCCAGCGGGTGGACCTGCGCGATGGCGCGGTGTTGGAGCGCGACCGGCCGTACCTCGTGCCGCTGATCGAGGAGCTCGCTCTGCCCGAAGATGTACGGGCCAAGGCGAACCCCAAGAGCTCGACCGGCCGGCTCGACGTGTTCACCCGGGTGATCACCGACCGTCACCACCGCTTCGATGACATCCGTGCCGGCTACCGCGGCAAGCTGTACCTCGAGGTAGTCCCGCGCTCCTTCGCCATCCAGGTGAAGTCCGGACTTTCACTGAACCAGTTGCGGCTCGCCCGCGGTGACGTACGCCTTTCCGACGACGACATTCGCGACCTGCAGGACGAGTTCCCGTTGCTCTACCTCGACTCCCACGCCTTGCGCCAGTCGGAGATGGCGGTTTCTGACGGGCTCTTTCTAAGCCTCGACCTCTCCGGCCCGCCCGACCGGGTGGTCGGCTACCGGGCGAAGAAGAACAGCCTGCCGGTGGACCTCTCGCGGATCCGCGCCTACCGCTGGACGGACTACTGGGATCCGGTCTACCCGGAGCCCGGCGGCCGAGTTGTCCTCGAGCCCGAGATCTTCTACCTGCTGCTCTCCGCCGAGGGGGTCTGCATCCCGCCGCAGATCGCGGCCGAGATGATGGCCTACGACCCCACCGCCGGCGAGCTGCGCACCCACTACGCCGGCTTCTTCGACCCCGGCTTCGGCTACGACCCCGACGGCGGCCGCCACGGTAGCCGCGCCGCGCTCGAGGTCCGCGCCCGCGACGTCTCCTTCATGGTCGAGCACCGCCAGCCGGTCTGCAAGCTGGGCCTGGAGTGGATGTCCTCGCCGGCCGCACGTCTCTACGGAGCCGGCCTCGGTTCCAACTACCAGGGCCAGGTAACGATGCTCTCCAAGCACTTCGAGGAGCAGACCGCAGGTGCAGCCGTACCCGCTGACGCCTAGCCGGCCGGTAGAGGGTGCCGGTGTCCCTCTCCGGAATTGAACTCCCCTCCGCTGGCGCTCCGGGGAGAAGATGCTGCGCGCTCCGCGCGCAACCACCAGATTGCATTGCGCCGAACATTCCTCCGAGGGACACCGGCACCCTCTGCGACAGCTTTCCGTAGTTCGGCTGTATCTAGACGCTGTCGCTAGGAGGGATGGGTGTCCCCTTCCCGACCGGCGTCCCTGATTTTCGTGCTCGCTGAGTTGGCGAGAGAAGGTGAGTTAAAGGCGAAAATCCCAGGAAGGGAAGGGGACACCCATCCCTCCCTACAGGCGAGGGCTCTCGAGCTCCCGCAGCAGTCCCTTAACCCGCTTCCGCCGACTGACCAGCTCGTCCTCCAGCTTCTTGATCTCGTCGCGCCGACGACGGACCAGATCGAGCTGGCGGCCGGTGTAGGTGAGGGACTGCTCGAGGATCTGGCGGCGGCGGACCGGGTCTTCGACGCCGCTCTGCCACTCGCGGCGCAGCTCGGCACGGGCGCCCTCGGCCTCGACCAACTCCTTCAGCTCCTCGAGCGAGAGGCCGAGCAGGTCCTTGAGGCGCAGCAGCTCGGTCAGGCGCTCGACGTCGGCCTCGGCATAGGTGCGGTGGGCGCCCGGCGCCCGACCGCCGGCGGCGGGCAGGAGGCTGATCTCCTCGTAGTAGCGGATCGTCCGCGGGGTGGTGCCGGCCAGCTTCGCCACCTCGCCGATGCGCAGCTCCTCGCTCACGGGACCGCCCTCACCTCCTCGGAGATCGCCTCGCCGATCGCCTCCGTCGGCGGACATGGCTCCTCTGCCGGCCCGGTGACGTGCTTGGGACGTAGCATCGAGACGCCGGCGCCGATCACCGAGGTCGCCGCGAGGACCCAGAGCGCCTCGTGCATGTTGTGAATGAAGGGATCGAGCTGGGCGGCGGAGAGCCCGGATGCCAGGCCGGAGAAGATCGCGAAGAGGACCTCTTTGGGGATCGAGTTGGTGACGATCGCCAGCACGAAGGCGATCGAGATCACGGCACCCGTGTTCTGCAGCATCGTCCGCGCGCCGGCGGCGACCCCGCGCCGCTCGACCGGCACGGTCCCCATCATCGCCGCGGTGTTGGGGGAGTTGAACATCCCCGAGCCGATTCCGACCAGCAGCAGCCAGAGGCCTCCTTGCCAGTAGGGCGAGCCGGCCTCCAGGGTGGTCATCAGGGCCAGGCCGAGGGCGGTGACCAGCATTCCCGAGGCGGCCAGGGTGCGGGAGCCGTGTCGATCGGCCCAGATGCCGGCGAGGGGCGAGGAGACGAGCATCCCGATCGCCATCGGGGCCAGCTTGATCCCGGCGGTGATCGGGTCGTCCCCCTGGGCGCCCTGGTAGTAGAAGACGAAGATGAACATCAGCGCGAAGCGGGAGAGGCCGTTGATGAAGGCGGCGCCCGTGGCCGCGGCGAAGAGCCGGTTCTGGAAGATCGAGAGGTCCAGCATCGGCGCCGAGCCGCGGTGCTCGATCCAGACGAAGAGCGGCAGCAAGACGGCCGCGACCAGCAGCGAGCCGATCACCAGCGAGTCGTCCCAGCCGGAGATGCCGCCGCGGGAGATTCCGTAGACGAGGCCGGTCAGCCCGACGACGAAGGTCAGGGTGCCGGCGAGGTCGAAGCCGCGGACGGTGTCGGGGCGGGCCAGCTCGCGCAGGACGTAGGCACCCCATAGGCCGCCGGCGAGCGCCAGCGGCACGTTGAACCAGAAGACCCAGTGCCAGGAGATGGCGACCAGGGCGCCACCCAGCACCGGCCCGATCACCAGCCCGATCGCCGCGACCATCGTGTTCGTCCCCATCGCCAGTCCGAGCTGCTCGCGGGGGAAGGCGTCGGTGACGAGGGCGGGGCCGTTAGCGAAGATGAAGGCGCCGCCGATTCCCTGGACGATCCGCCAGAGGATCAGCTGGGTGCCGTCGGCGGCGAACCCGGCGCCGAGCGAGGCGAGGCCAAAGATCGCGAAGGCGCCGACGAAGGCCGTCTTGCGGCCGAAGAGGTCGGAGAGCCGGCCGGCGGTGAGGACGAGCACGGTCGAGGAGATCATGTAGGCGAGGATCACCCAGACCAGTTCCAGCAGGCTGGTGCCGAGCGCCCGCTCCAGGTCCGGCAGGGCGATGATCAGGGTCCCCGAGTTGGTCGCCACCAGCAGCATCCCGAGGCTGGTGCAGGAGAGGGCCCACCACTTGTAGTGCTCGTGGTCGGCGTCGACTCCGCCCAGATCCTTGAACCTATTTCTTACGTTCACGTCAACTACGTTAGCAACGCTGCGGCGCCGGCTTGGCTCGCTCCTGCGACCCAAGCATCCGGACCATGGCCGTGACCGCGTCGACCGTCGCGAAGAGCAGCGCCAGGTCGCGGATCAGGGTCAGCTGCGGCGATTTGAAGGTGGCGGTCGTCAGCACGGTCGCGCCGACCACGATCCAGGCCGGGCGCGCGAGCCGGGAGGTCCCGGCGCTGAGAACCACCGCCGCCAGGCCCAGGAGCCAGGTCATGTACTGGCTGCTGAGCACGGGGCTGACGACGACGACGAGCAGGACGAGCGTGAAGACGAAGTCGCGGCTGACCGCCGCCTCGGCGAGGTCCGCACGGCCGCCTCGTATCGCCCGCGCTCGCAACCGCCACCAGACCGCCGCTGCCGCCAGGGCGGCAAGGCTCAGCCAGCGGAGCAGAGTGGCGACGGTGTCCGCCGTGGGAGTGGCGATCTCCCAGGCGCCGGAGCGGATCTCCCGCGGGTAGGGGTCGCCAGTGACGATCTGTTCGAGCTGCCAGGGGAGGGTGGCGACCGCTTCCTCCTGCAGGCCGCGATCGCCGCCGTGTGAGAGGAAGCCGAACGAGTCGCCGAAGGCGATGGTCGAGATCGTGAAGACCAGCGCGATCGTGGCCACGGCGGCAAGGGAGGACCTGAGCAGCCGCGCCCGGTCCCACTCACCGAAGAGCAGCAGCGCTGGCCAGACCTTGATCACGGCCCCGAGGCCCACCAGGGCGCCGAACCAGCGCGGACGGCGGTGGATGACGAGCAGCGCCGCGATCGCGATCACGGTGGGGACGAGGTCGAAGCGCAGGACCGCGAAGGTCCCGAGCAGGGGGAGGCCGAGCAGCCAGACCCAGACCCCGGTGTCGTTGCCGGAGCGGCGGCCGAGCCGCGCCAGCAGCACGAAGCCGGCGAAATCGACGAGAAGCATCAGGCCGACGAAGGCACCGCCGTAGCCGGCCGGGACGAGCCGGGGGAGGAGCATCAGTAGGCCGGCCCCGGGCGGGTACTGCCACGCTTCCCCTCCCGGAAGAGCGTGGTGGGTGCTGATGTAGTGCGACCAGGTCTCGTAGTTGTTGACGTCCTCGAACCGCGGCTGCGGGCTCGCCCAGAAGCCGACCTCGGCGACGATCAGGGCGCGGGTGGACAGCCATATGGCCAGCCAGATCCAGGTCTGCCGGTCGCGGAGGATCGAGCGCACCGCGGGTATTCCAGCACGAACGCGTAGGGTGGGCGCATGTCCGCCGAGGCAAACGAGGCCACGATCGAGCGCCTCTACGAGGCGTTCGCCCAGTGCAACGGCGCCGCGATGACCGCCTGCTACGCGCCGGGCGCCCACTTCCGCGACCCGGCCTTCGGCGACCTCGAGGGCGACCGGATCGGGGCGATGTGGCGGATGCTGACCGGCCGCGCCACCGACCTGAAGATCGAGCTGCACGAGCATGAGGCCGGCGAGGACTCCGGCAGCGCCCACTGGATCGCCCGCTACACGTTCTCCACCGGCCGCCCGGTGGTCAACGACATCCAGGCCCGTTTCCGCTTCGCCCCCGACGGCAAGATCGCCGACCACGTCGACGAGTTCGACTTCCGCAACTGGGCCAAGCAGGCGCTCGGGCCGAGCGGCCACCTAGTCGCGCTGCTCCCACCGTTGCGCTCGAAAGCACGGGCAAAAGCGCTGGACCAGCTCGCGACCTACCAGCGGGAAGAGACCGGCTCCAGCCTCTAGGGCTTTTCCGTCCGAACCCGATACGAACATCTGTTCGTATGCGGTGGGACGAGCAACGAGTCGAGAACGACCTCCGATTGCCCGGCGTGGGCGATGGCAGCGTGGTTCGCACCTTCGACGCGCCGGAGGCGATGGGAATCAACTTCCACGAGGTCCGCGCCCGTTCGGCCCTGAACCACGTGCCCGGAAGCGGCTACGGGTTCAGCTGGACGATCAACCCGTTTCGGGGCTGCAGTCATGCCTGTAAATACTGCTTCGCGCGCCGCACGCACGTCTACCTCGACATGAACGCGGGGCGGGACTTCGAGCGGGAGATCGTGGTCAAGGTCAACGTCCCGGAGCTGTTGCGAGCCGAGCTGACTCGGCCCAGCTGGAAGCGAGAGCTGGTGGCCCTGGGGACCAACACCGATCCCTACCAGTGGGTCGAGAGCCGCTACCGGATGATGCCCGAGATCCTGGCGGCGCTGGAGGAGGCGGAGACGCCGGTCTCGGTCCTGACCAAGTCGCCGCTGGTGATGCGCGACGTCGAGATCTTCGAGCGGATGACCGCCAAGGGACTGCCAGTCTCGGTCAACCTCTCGGTGCCGACCCTGGACGAGGACGCCTGGCGGGCGACCGAGCCGCATACTCCCAGCCCCGCCGCCCGCCTCGACGCGCTCGCCGAGTTGCGCCGCCGCGGCATCGACTCCGGCGTCCTGATCGCACCGCTGATGCCCGGCATCAACGACCACCCCGACCAAGTCCGCCCGATTGTCGAAAGAGCCAAAAAGGCCGGAGCCACCTTCCTGGGTAGTGCAGCTCTTCATCTCCGCGGGGAGGTCAAGGATGTCTTCTTCGGCTGGCTACAAGCGAAACGACCCGACCTGCTCCCGAAATACGAGGCTCTGTACGGCACCCGCGCCACCATGAGGCCGGAGCAACGCCGCCACGCAACGAGATCCGTCAAAGGCTGGGGCCGAGGGAGGGTTCCAAGACCAAACTCCTCTCGGGCGGGTGGCGACGATCGGGAGGACTCTCCCGATAGGGAGAGCCCCCGATCGGAGACAGGACCCGCCCGCCAGGTGCCCCTGTTCTAAGCCGTCCCTTCATCCAGCTGTTCGAACCTGCACTCAGCCGGCTCTTTGTCATCCCTGAACGCATGAAACCGAGCCCCATGCCGGATCCGCCCAGAAGCCGCGTGGTCATAACCGACCTCGATCACCAGCTCCGGCCGCAACTCGACCCACTCCAGGTCCCGCCCCCCGGTCCACCGGCTCGGCTCCGCCGTCCCGCTTTCGCCGGTCTCCAGAGGCGCCAGCATCGCCCGCATGCTCCGTTTCGCCGCGGCGCCGAAGCCGGAGATGTGGCCAACGGTTCGCAGCTCGCCGCCGTCGTAGAGGCCGAGGATCAGCGAGCCGACCGTGCCCTCCTCTTTGCCCGGCCGCCAGCCCATCACCACGCAGTCGATCGTCCGCTCGCGCTTGACCTTCGCCATCCCTTTGCGTTTGCCGGGGATGTAGGGAGCGCTGAGGTCCTTCGCCATCACCCCCTCGATGCTGCCGAGCCATTTCTCCGCCTGGGCGGTGTCGGCGCTCAGCGGGGTCAGCTCCAGTCCCGCCGTCGCCGCGATCGCCTCGAGTCGCTCGCGGCGCTCCCGCAGCGGCCGCTCCAATAGCGCCTCGTCGCCCTCGGCCAGCAGGTCGAAGACGATGTAGCCGGCGGGGATCTCCTTCGAGAGCAGCTCGATTCGCGACTGGGCCGGGTGGATCCGTTCCTGCAGGGAGTCGAATTCGAGATTGCCGTCCGCGTCGCGGATCACCAGCTCGCCGTCCAGCACCCAGCGCCCCGGCGCGAACTCCAGCTCGGGGAAGTAGCGGTTCAGATCTTTGCCGCCGCGCGACTGGACGTAGCTCTCATCGCCATCAACAAAAACAATCGCCCTGAACCCGTCCAGCTTGGGCTCAAAAGCCCACTCCTCCCCCTCCGGCAACTCTTTCCGAGTAAGCGCCAGCTGCGGCTTGATCGGAGGCGAAAGAGGCAGCGTCATCAGGCCTTGGTGCGTTCCCGGCTCTCTTTGGGATCCGGAATCGGAACTGCCGCCAGCAACTTCTTCGTGTACTCGTCCTTTGGCTGCTCGCATACCTGGTCGGCGCTACCCTGCTCGACGATCTTGCCCTCGTTCATCACCGCAATCCGGTCGGAGATGTGGCGGACGACGCCGATGTCGTGGGCGACGAAGAGGTAGGCGAGGCCGAACTCGTCCTGCAGATCGTCCAGCAGGTTGACGATCTGGGCCTGGATCGAGACGTCGAGCGCTGAGACCGGCTCGTCGCAGATCACCAGCTTCGGCTTCAGCGAAAGCGCCCGGGCGATCCCGATCCGTTGTCGCTGGCCACCGGAGAACTCGTGCGGGAAGCGGCTGTAATGCTCGCTAGAGAGGCCGACCCGCTCGAGCAGCTCCTGTACCTGGCGGCGCAGCTCCGAGCCGGAGGCAACCCCCTGGCGCTTGAGCGGGTCGCCGACGGTCTGCCCGACCCGTTTGCGCGGGTTCAGTGAGGCGTAGGGATCCTGAAAGATCATCTGCATCTCACGGCGCAGCGGCCGCATCTGCCGCGCCCCGAGTCCGGCGATCTCACGCCCCTCGAACTTGACCGAGCCGGAGGTCGGCTTGATCAGCTGCAGAACGGCGCGACAGGCGGTCGACTTGCCGCTGCCGGACTCGCCGACCAGCCCGAGGGTCTCGCCGGGCTGGACCTGGAAGCTGATCCCGTCGACGGCCCGCACCTGGTCGACCTCGCGGTCGATCAGGATCCCGCGCTTGATCGGGAAGTGCTTGACGAGGTCGGTGACCTCGAGCAGGGGAGCGTCCGGGTGGGTCTCCGCGGTGCTCATGCCCGGCGCACCTTTGCCGGCGCCTCGAGGCCGATCTGGCCTTCGACCACCCGCTTCTCCCGCTTCTGCTCAGGGGTGAGCCAGCAGCGGTCTGCGTGCCCCGGCGCGTCGGCCAGCCGTGCCTCCAGGCTCGGGTACTCGCTGCACTTGCCGAACTCGTGCGGGCAGCGCGGCCGGAAGGGGCAGCCCTCCGGCAGGTCGAGCAGCGAGGGCGGCGAGCCGGCGATCTGCGGCAGCCGCTGCGGCCGCGGCCGGTCGATCCGGGTCAGCGAGCCGAGCAGCCCCCAGGTGTAGGGGTGCTGGGGGTCGTAGAAGATCTCGTCCAGCGTCCCTTCCTCGACCACTTTGCCCGCGTACATGACCAGCACCCGGTCGGCCACCTCGGCGACGACCCCGAGGTCGTGGGTGATCAGGATCGTCGCCAGGTTGCGCTCCCGGTTCAGATTCCCGAGCAGGTCGAGGATCTGCGCCTGGATCGTCACGTCGAGCGCGGTGGTCGGCTCGTCGGCGATCAGCACCTCGGGCTCCAGCGCCAGCGCCATCGCGATCATCGCCCGCTGCCGCATGCCCCCCGAGAACTCGTGCGGATAGTCGTCGACCCGCTGCTCGGCGCGGGGGATGCCGACCCCTTCGAACAGCTCGACGACCCGGGCCTTGCCTTCCTCCTTGGAGACGTCGGGACGGTGGGCGCGGATCGCCTCGACGATCTGCGCGCCGATTCGGTAGACGGGGTTGAAGGAGGTCATCGGGTCCTGGAAGACCATCGCCACCCGCTCGCCGCGCAGGTCCCGCATCTTGGCGTCGCCGGCGCTCGTCAGCTCCTCGCCGTCGAGCTTCACCGAGCCCTCGATGCGGGCGTTGTTGGCGCGGGTCAGGCCGATGATCGTCTGCGCGGTGACGCTCTTGCCCGAGCCCGACTCGCCGACGATCGCCACCACCTCGCCGGGGCGCAGATCGAAGCTGATCCCGTCGACGGCCTGCACGATGCCCTCTTCGGTGGCGAAGCCGACCCGCAGGTCGCTGACTGAAAGAAGTGGGGAGCTCACTCGGAGGCCGTCTCCCCGAGGCGCACCCGCGGGTCGAGGTAGGCGTAGGCGATGTCGACCAGGGCGTTGACGAAGACGACGAAGAAGGCGCCGTAGAGCGCCACACCCATGATCGGCGGCAGTTCGAATTTGGCCACCGATTCGGCCGCGTAGTTGCCGATCCCGTCGATCGAGAAGATCACTTCGGTGATGATCGCGGTGCCGGCGATGGTCGCTCCGAAGTCGAGGCCGAAGAGGGTGATGACCGGGATCAGGGAGTTGCGCAGGACGTGCCTGGTCATCACCTGCCGCTCACTCAAACCCTTGGCGCGGGCGGTGCGGACGTAGTCCTCGTTCATCACGTCGAGCATGTTGGAACGCAGGACCCGGCTGTAGAAGCCGATCGACAGCACCGCCAGCGTGACCCAGGGCAGGATTAGGTGCTTCAGCCATTCGACCGGGTCTTCGCTGAAGGGGACGTACTGGCCGTTGGGGAAGATTTCCCACTTGTAGGTGAGGAAATAGAGGAGGACCGGCGCCAGCAGAAAGACGGGTATCGAGATCCCGGCGATCGAGACGCCGGTGAGGATGCGGTCGAGCCAGCCGCCGGCGCGGATCGCGGAGAGGTAGCCGAGCAGGAGGCCGAAGAAGAGCCAGATGATCGCCGCGCCGATCGTCAGCGAGAAGGTCGCCGGGATCCCTTCGACGATCCGGTCGGAGACCGGCAGCCGCGGTTTGTAAGAGGTCAGTTCGCCGGTGAAGACCTTCTTCATCATCGTCCCGTACTGGACCGGGAGGGATTCGTCGAAGCCCCATTCTTCTTCGATGCTCTTGACCAGGAGCGGGGTCGCGTTCTTGCCGGCCAGGGTCTGCGCCGGGTTCTGCTTCGGCACGACCATGAAGACGAGGAAGACGATCACCGAGACGGCGAAGAGGACGGCAACCATCCCGACCAGGCGCCTGACGACGAAGCGAGTCACGAGAAGCTTGCCTCGCCGACCGTCTTCTGGGGGGCCGCGGGCTGCGCCTCGAACTGCAGAGACGCATCCAGGCGGGCCTTGCCGCGCGGGTCGAGCGCGTCGCGCAAGGCGTCGCCGACGATGTTCAGCGACAGGACCGTGAGCATGATCATCGTGCCGGGGAGGATCGCCAGCAGCGGCTGGATCCGCAGCAGCTCGACCCCGACCGTGATCATCGTCCCCCAGGAGGAGTTGGGCGGCTGCACCCCGGCCCCGAGGAAGGAGAGACCCGCCTCGAAGAGCATGCTGTTGGCGATCATCAGGGTGAAGAAGACGATCACCGTCGAGGCAAGGTTGGGGAGGATCTCGGTGAACATCACCCGCCCTGGGCTGGCCCCCTGGGCGATCGCCGCTTCGACGAACTCTTTACGGCTGAGGGAGAGGACTTCACCGCGGATCGGCCGGGCGATGTAGGGGACGGTGAAGATGCTGATGATCAGGATCGGGTTCCAGAGCGAGCCGCTCGAGAGTTCGAGCGGACCGATCTTCAGCCCTCCCACGGCCAGGGCGATGCCGACCGAAAGGCCGATGAGGAAGACTGGCAGGGACCAGATCACGTCCAGGGCGCGGGCGATCAGGCTGTCGACCCAGCCGCCGAAGTAGCCGGCCAGCAGGCCGAGGACGATCGCCAAGAAGGTGGCGAGCAGGGCGGCGGTGATCCCGACCAGCAGCGAGGTGCGGCCGCCATACATCAGCCGCACCATCTCGTCGCGGCCGAGGCGGCTGTCGGCACCGAGGAAGAACTTGCCGCCGGCGCCGAACCACTGCGGACCGATCGGCTTCCCTTCGACCGAGACGACGTCCTTCTGTTCGCCGTTGACGGTGATCTGTTCGACCGTGTGCTCCTCGTTCGGACCGGTGTGGGCCACGTGGTTCGCCCAGATCGGCGCCGCCAGAACGAAGACAACGATCAGGACGAAGAGCGCGAGGAAGGCGAGGGCGAGGCGGTTGCGCAGGAACCGCCGCAGAGCGAGAGACCAGGGCCCTCGCTCTGCGCTCGGCTCAGTGGACACGTGCTCTTGCTTCCCGGCCGGCGTTACTTGAATTCGAAGCTGGTCAGGTAGTGGCCGAAGGTGGGATTGAAGATCACGCTTTCGAGTTCGATTTCGTCGCTGACGAAGGTCGACAGAGTTCGCGTCCCGTATGGAGCCCAGGGCGCTTCTTCCATGATTTCTTCGTCCATCTTCTGGTAGGCCTCTTCCTGTTCGGGCCCGAGCTGCGCTTCGGCCAGTTCGACCATCTTCTTGTCGATGGTCGGGTTTTCGTACTGGGCGAAGTTGTTGTTGTTGGTCGACTGGATCGATTCCCCGGCCAGCAGTGGCTGGAAGAAGTCGTTCGGATGCGGGTAGTCCTGGAACCAGTCGGACCAGCCGGCGTCGAGGTCCGGGGTCGAGAGGTTGCCGATCACGGTGAAGTAGTTGTCGGCGTTGATCTGTTTCAGGGTCGTGTTGAAGCCGAGTTCCTTCAGCACCTCGTTGAAGTATTCGCCCGCTTCGTTGTTCGGGCTTTCGGTGTCGGTCCAGACGGTGATTTCCTTGTCCGACGGGTTCGCTTCCTTGATCATTTCCTTGGCTTTTTCCAGGTCGTACGGATACAGTTCGAACTGTTCGTAGCCCGGCATCCCCGGCGGCAGGATCTGTTGAGTGCTGGTGATCTGACCGGCGTAGATCCGTTCCAGCGCCTTCGCGTTGACCGCGTAGTTGACCGCCTGGCGGACCTTGACGTCGTCGAACGGCGGCTTCTGGGTGTTCATCCAGAAGTAATAGGTGCTGATCGTCGGCTCGATCCGGAACTGGGTCCCTTCGAATTTTTCCTTGACTTCCGCGTAGCGGGACGCCGGCGGTGGGTTCTGCATCCACTGGTAGGTGCCCTGTTCGATGTCGTCGACCTGGGTCTCCGGGTTGCGGATCACGGTCATCTTGGCGTCGTTGACTACCCCTTCGGGGTATTCCGGCATCGCCTTGCCGTTTGCCTTCGCCCAGTACGGGTTGCGTGCGTACTCCCAGCCTTTGCCCGGCTGCGACTTGGTGATCATGTAGGGGCCGGTGCCGGGGGGAGGATTGCCCGACAGGTCTTCCATCGGCGTGTCCTGCGGCAGCGGCGCCACGAACATCAGGCCGAGCTCGTTGGTGAAGGTCCCGCTCGGGCCTTCGAGGTCGATGACGATTTCGCCGCTCTTGTCGTCGGTCTTGATCCCTGAGATCGGACCCTGTTTGGTTTTCGCGAAGTCTTCGGCGCCGACGATCTTCAAGTAGAAGGACGAGCCGCCGGAGTTGAGCTCGATCATCCGTTCGACCGCGAAGGGGAAGTCGGAGGCTTTGACCGGGCTGCCGTCGGAGTATTTGAGGCCCGGCCGGAGGAAGAGCGTGTAGGTCTTGCCGCCGTTGCTGATCTTCGGCATTTCTTTGGCAAGCCCCGGAACCACTTCGGAGCCTTCGACTCCGTTGGCGTGCTTGTAGGTGAGGAGCGGGATGTAGACGTCGGCCATCGCGGTCCAGCCTTCCGCCGTGTAGGAGAGCGCCGGATCCAGGTAATCCGGGAAGGAGGCATAAGTTCCGTCGAGCGTGCCGCCTTTCTGACCGCTGCCGCCGGAGGTACCGTCGCTGCTTCCGCCACATGACGCCAGACCAGCTGCTGCGACCGCTGCAAGAACCAGAACCGCGAAAACTGCGCCTAGCTTCTTCAACGTCTCTCCTCCGTTATGCGGGCATTGTTCCCTGGGATCAACTCCACCACAACGTCGTCGTGCCCGTCAAGCGACGCCTCTTGTGGTCCTTCTCCTGGCACTTCGCCCTTCTGGAGCCAATTCCCTCCGAGCAAAGGTGCCATTACGCCAACTATCGCGATTACCCCGCAGCCCGCGACGAGAAACGTCAGCCGGGGGCTGGCAAGGGCGGCGATGACGCCGCCGAGCGCGAACCCGACCCCCGGCATCGCCGCGCCGATCGACTCGAGCACGCTCATCACCCGCGCCTGCATCGATTCCGCGGTCAGCTCCTGGACGGCGCTGATCGCCGCCACCCACTGGACGCCGTTGCCGGCCCCGCCAAGCACGGAGGCGACGCAGGCAGCGGCCAGGGTGGGCGCGGCGGCTAGGCCGAGGTAGCCGGCGGCGACGGCGAGGGTGCTGAAGAAGAGGAGGTTGGCGAGGGGGGCTTGACGGAGGCGGGCGAAGAGGAGGCTGCCGAGGACCATCCCGGCTCCCCATGAGGCAAGCATCAGGCCGTAGCCGGTGTCGGTCGACCCCAGCGTCTCCTTTACATAGATCACCTCCACCGGCAGCACCGCCGCGAAGAAGACGAAGGCAAGACCCTGGGCAATGAGCAGCCAGCGCAGCATCGTCTGCTCGCGGATGTAGGCGATCCCGGCTCGCACCCGTTCGCGCATCCGTCCCGGTTCTGGTGCGGCATGCGGCATCGAGCCGGCGGTGAACAGGATCCAGGCCACCGCGTAGAAGGAGACGGCGTCTAGCAGGAGCGCCGATTGGACGCCGAATCCAGCTACGACCAGGCCGGCCAGCGCCGGGCCGATTGCGGCACCGCCGGTGAAGGCGATGTTGAGGAGGGCGTTGCCGGAGCGCAGTTCGCCACTCGGCTCCAGCGCCGTGGCAACCACCGCCCGGGTTAGCGACCGGCCGGCGAGAGCCAGGGCGCCGTCGATGGCGGCCAGGGCCACCACCGCCGCCAGGGAGAAGTCGTCGGCCAGTAGAGCAAGGCCGGCAAAAGCCGCGGCCTCGCCGCAGTAGATGACCGGCAGGGCAAAGCGCGGCGGCGGCCGCTCGGCCCGGGTTACCAGGATTGGCGCGAAGAGCGCCGGCAGAAAGCGGGTTCCGAGGAACAGCGCGGCCGTCGCCAGGGCGCTCTCGGTCTGATCGAAGACCAGGACCGAGAGGGCAATGATCCCCATCCAGTCGCCCAGCTCGTTGACCGCGTAGGAGGCGGCCAGCCGCCGGAAGAGGGGCCTGCGCAGGGGGTCGGTTAGGCGTGGGCTAGGCATCGAGTGGCCGGTCGTCCTACTTCATTTCTGCACAACTTTTCCTGCAGTTGCACAAGTTTCCGCAAAGCTGTGCTACAAAGTGACCAGCAGTTGAGCAGGTTTCCACGATGCACTGCACAACGTTGCGGGCTTCAACGACTACGGAAGGGGCAGAAGACATGGGCTTTCGTCACTAGAGTCACCTCAGCAGACCGACTGATCGTGAGGTCTGCACAAATCTTTTGAAGGGCGTCCTGAATCCGGGGCGCCCTTCTTTGTTTCTGGGCCTTCTTCAACCCACCTGCGCGGCTTGGGACGTCGCTTTGGACGGGAATTCGATTCTGGGCGAATTTGGCCATCTGGCTAAAGCGGTTGCCGATTCCCCATATAGACGTCTAACTTTGAAGTTCCCAAATAGCGGAACCGCCATGCTTGGCGGCTATTTCGCAGGGAATCGAGCAGCGCCCGTGAAGAAATAGCCGGATTTTCGACCCGGCGCCCCAGCCCAGACCTTCTAATCAGATGGCCCAAACCCGCCCCACGCGCACCGCGATCGCCCTCATGCTCGGCGCTCTCTTGCTGACGATCGCCCTCGGCGTCTGGCGCGCCCCGGCTTGCAACTGGAATCTCGGCTTCTTCGCCGTCCTCCTCGCCTTCTCGGTCTTCAGCGACCTGACCGCGGTCACCACCGAGTCGAAGCTGAAGATCTCCGGCAGCTTCCTGGCGCTGGTGATTGCGATGGTCTTCCTCGGCGGCGCGCCAGCGGCCCTGATCGGGGTCGCCACCATCCTCACCGGCTGGCTGCGCTGGCGCGACGAGTGGCACTACCTGCTGGACAATGTGCTCACTTACGCCCTGTTTCCGCTGATCGGCGGCATCATCTTCCACGAGGGCACCGAGGCCCTCGGCCTGACGCCGAACGACCCCTGGTTCTACCTCTGCGTCTTCGGGCTCTTCCAGCTCGCCCTGGCGATCAACTTCGCGATGATCGCCAGCTACGGCTGCTACGTCGAGCGCTCCTCGTTCTCGACCAAGCTGAAAGTCCTGCCGCCGGTCCTCCCCTCCGAGTTCGCCAGCGCGATGCTCGCGGTCGCCGTCGCCTACATCTACAACGAGATCGGCATCGCCTCGATCGCCCTCTTCGGTGTCGTCCTTGTCACCTTCCAGTACCTACTCGGGCAGCTGCTGCTCTCCCAGCAGCGCGCCGGCGAACTGGAGCTGCGCAGCAAGCAGCTGGCCAGCTTCCAGGTCGGGATGTTGAGCGCAATGCTGCGCACCCTCGATCTGCGGGACCAGATGACCGCTCGCCACAGCGCCGCCGTGGCGCGCTACTCGCGGGCGATCGCCCAGCGGGCTGGCTACTCGCGCCGCGAGGAGGAGCTGGTCCACATCGCCGCGCTGCTGCACGACATCGGCAAGTTCATCCTTCCCGACCGCATCCTCAAGGCCAACGTGCCGCTCACCGACGAGGACTGGATGCTGATCAAGCGCCATCCGCAGCAGGGTGCCCGCGTCGTCTCCGCGCTCGACGGCTACGGCCCGGTCGCGGACATCATCCTCGCCCACCATGAGCGGATCGACGGCAAAGGCTATCCGCGCGGCCTGGCTGGAGATGAGATTCCCGAGCTGGCGCGGATCATCTCGGTCGCCGACACCTACGACGTGATGACCGCCCGCGACTCCTACCGGACGCCGATGTCCAGCTACGACGCGATCGTCGAGCTGCGCCGCGTCGCCGGTAAACAGCTGGACGCCCGCTTCGTCGAGATCTTCATCGAGCTGCTCGAGGGCAAAGACGTTTCCTTCCAGCACGGCGAGGCGGCTGACTTCGAGAAGGAGCTGGCGCTCGAGGCCCGGATCGAGGAGACCGCCAGCCCCAGCGGCGAGGCGAGCCGCTTCGAGGTCGCCGGCGTCAACTAGTTCCCGCTGCCAGTAACGTTGCGCGACCATGCGCGCCGTCACCTTTCAAGCGCCTGCTCAGGTGCGGATCGAGGAGAAGTCCGACCCCGAGCTGTCTGCCGCCGACGATGCCGTCATCCGCGTCGAGGCGAGCGGCATCTGTGGCTCTGACCTCCACATCTACCACGGGCGGGTGCCGGTCGAGCCAGGCTTCACGATCGGCCACGAGTTCGTCGGCACCGTGGTCGCGGCCGGGGACGACGTCGAGCGGGTGGCGGTAGGCGACCGCGTCCTCGGCACCTTCCACACCGCCTGCGCGACCTGCACCTCCTGCCTTCGCGGCGACTATCACCGCTGCCGCAAGCAGCGAACCTTCGGGCACGGTGCCCACCTCGGCGACCTGCAGGGCGCCCAGGCGGAGCTGCTGCTGGTGCCGCGGGCGAATCTGACCCTGCGTCGGGTGCCGGAGGGAATGTTGGCCGAGGTCGCCCTCTTCGCCGGCGACGTGATGGGGACGGGGTATCACGCGGTCGCCCACGCGGGGATGCAGGCGGGTGACACCGTCGCCGTCCTCGGGCTCGGCCCGGTCGGCCTGTGCGCGGTTCAGGCCGCGCTGGCAGGCGGCGCCGTCCAGGTCTTCGCGATCGACTCGGTGCAGGAAAGGCTGGATGTGGCCGCGTCCTTTGGAGCTGTGCCACTGCACTTCGAGCAGGAAGACCCGAAGAAGGCTGTGCGGGCGGCGACCGACGGGCTCGGCGTCGACGTCGTCGTCGACGCCGTCGGCGACCCGGGCCCCCTGGCGCTGGCGATCAGCCTGGCGCGGGACGCTGGCACCGTGTCCGGGATCGGCGCCTACGCCGGCAAGGGCGAGGTGCCGCTTGGGCTCGCCTGGCTGAAGGGGCTGCAGCTGCGGCTCGGCCTGGCCAACGTGATCGCCCACGTTGACCGTGTCCTGGGTTTGATGGAGGCAGGCAAGCTCGACCCGAGCCCCCTGGTCACCCACCACATGCCGCTCGACGAGGCGCCCGAGGCCTACCGGGTCTACGACAACCGGGAAGCGCTGAAGATCGTCCTCACTCCGTAGCTGTTTGGGTTGACTGACACAGTGGTCGGAGTTACTGTGCCAGCGAAGTGGCACAGCTAGCCAATCCCTTCGCCATCGATCCCAGCGATGAGCTGCCGGTTGGGCTGCAGCTTGGTTGGCGGCTGCGAGCGCTGATTCGTACCGGTGAGCTGGCCGCGGGCGAGCGCCTGCCGAGCGTGCGCCAGCTGGCAGAGTGGGCCGGCGTCAACGTCGGCACCGTACGGGCGGTCTACGAGACGCTCGAGGCCGACGGTCTGGTCGAGACCCGGCACGGCCAGGGCACCTTTGTCGCTGACGGAGTCGAGGCCGCGCCGCAGCTGGAGGAGATCGCCTCCGACGCCTTACGGCGCGCCGAGGAGGCCGGGCTCGGGCTGCGAGACGTGGCGATGGTGACGATGGCCTGCGCCGGGCTGCCGTCGGAGGACAGCGAAGTGCTCGAGGTGCGGCAGGAACTGCGGCGCCAGATCGCCCGCCTGGAGGCCGAGCTGGCGAGCTACACCCGCCACCTCCAGGCGGATCTTCCGACGGCGCCGAAGCGAGCGGTCGCCCACGTCGCCGGGGTCGAGGAGCTGGAGCAGACCCGCGACACCTTGATCGCCCAGCTGGCGGAGGCGGAGCGGGAAAGCGAGCAGGAGGTGCGGCGGCGGGCAACCAGCCGCGGCCCGCTGGGCAGGGCGATGAGCCGGTGGCGGGCTAGGCGATGACCCGCGCGCTGCTGCCGGTCAAGAACGTCTTCGAGGAGGTGGGGGTGATGATGATCCTCACCGTCAGGACGCTGGTCTCGGCGGTGAAGCCTCCGTATCCCTACGGCGAGGAGCTCGTCTGGCAGTTCCTCTTCGTGCTGAAGCTCTCCTGGTTCCCGCTCGTCATCTCTACCTTCGCGCTCAACTTCGGCGCCCCCGGGCTGCAGGCCGCCGGGATCCTTTCTCTGATCGGCGGGCTCGATCGGCTCGGCGGCTTCTTCGTCGTCATCGCGATTCGCTGGATCGGGCCGCTGGTCACCGCGGTGGTGGTGGCCGGCGTGGCCGGCACCGCGATCACCGCCGATCTCGGCGCCCGCAAGATCCGCGAGGAGCTCGACGCGCTGCAGGTGCTCGGCGTCGATCCGGTCAAGAACCTGGTCGTGCCGCGCTTCCTGGCGCTGATGGTGATCACTGGGTTGCTCGACATCTTCGCGATCGTCATGGGGCTCAGCGCCGGGATCGCCGCCGAGTTGCTCTACCACCAATCGCTGGGCGGGTTCTTCGCGACGCTCTTCAGTAACGCGACGATCACCGACCTCTGGTCTTCGGTGATGGTCTGCACGATGTTCGGCGCGATCGTCGCCGTTGTCTGCTCCTACAAGGGGATGTCGGCCTCGGGTGGCGCGGCAGGCGTGGGGCGCGCTGTCAATCAGGCAGTGGTTATCTCACTGATGGCAGTCTTCTTTTTCCAGTTCGTCGTCAGCTCGATCCTGTTCGCCACCAATCCGGAACTGCAGGCCGTGCGGTGATCGGCTGGCTCGACGGCCCCCGCGGTTGGCTCGACTCCTTCGGGGAGATCGGCAGCTTCGGCCTCAAGGTCGCCGGGCAGGTGTACTCGGGCCGGGTCTTCAAGTACTTCGGCGAGGGCGTTCGCCAGGCGGGCATCCTGATCTTCGGCTCGGCTCTGATCATCTGGGCCTTCTGTTTCATCCTTGGCCTCCAGTGCGGATTACAGGGCGCCTACTTCAACCGCTCGATCGGCGCCCCCTCCTTGGCCGGTCTCTTCGCCGCCTACTGCGACCTCCGCGAGGGCCTGCCCTACGCGTTCGGCTACATCCTCGCCGCCAAGGTCGGGACCGGGATCGTCGCGGAGATCGGGGCAATGCGGATCTCCGACGAGATAGACGCCCTCGAGGTGATGGGGATCCAGCCGATCACCTTCCTCTGCGCGACCCGCCTGCTCGGGGCCTGGATCGCGCTCCCCTTCCTCTATCTGGTCGGGATCGGGCTGATCTACACCGCCAGTTACTTCTCGGTGGTCAACCAGGTCGGCGACGTCTCCTCCGGTGGCTACTTATTGATCTTCTGGATGTACCAGAGCCCACCCGACCTGATCTTCAGCCTGATCAAGGGAATGGTGATGTCCACCGTGATCGTGCTGGTCGGCTGCTACTACGGCTACACGGCCTCTGGCGGCCCGATCGGCGTCGGCACCGCGACGGCGAAGTCGATGGTCTTCAACATCGTCGCCGTCCACATCATCGGCATGCTGGGAACGGTGGTCTTCTGGGGTGCGAACCCGAGGGCGCCGATAGGCGGCTGATCAGAAGGCCTTGGTGAGCAGCACGGAGGCGAACGTGAGCATGACGCCGACGCCGACTCGGTTCAGGGTCGTTTGAACTCCCGCGAGGCCGCGCTTCAAGTCTCCGATATCGCTTTCGACCCGGTCGAAGCGACGGTTCGTCTCGCCTTCGAACTGGTCGAAGCGACGGTTCGTCTCTTCTCTCCCCTCCGTTATTCGCCGATTGACTTCAGCGAACTGACGATTCGATTCTTTCGCGGCTTCCGCTATCCGTCTGTCGACGCCAACGATCCGTTCGTCGAGACGGGCAAAGCGCTCGGCGAGTGCATCTTCGGGCGGTGCCATCGTCTGCATGAAAGCAGCCTAGCGGAAAAAATGCAACATCTTGTCTGAGAAAGTAAATTCTCTGAAACTTCTGCTCAGCGGCGGCGGTGCTTGCGGAAAGTGTCTTCGACCCACTTGTAGCCGCGACGGCCGCTGAGGCTCTGGCGGAAGCGCTCGAAGGCCGGGGGCCGAGGCAAATCGGGGTCGAGCGGACCCTCCGGCGGGACCACCACCGGGTAGAAGAGGGAGGCGGCGGTGAGGTCGGCGACCGAGAAGCTGTCGCCGACGAGGAACTCGCCCTCGCCCTGCTCCAGCTCGGCCTCGAGCTTGTCGAGCGCCGCGACAACGGCCTCGCGCGCCCGGTCGGCGTCCGCCTCGCTGTTGGCGTTCCAGCGGATGCTGGTGTAGGCGCGGGCGTAGGCGCCGACCAGCGGCTTCGCCTTGCCTAGCGGCCCGGGGACGGCTTCGGCGGCGACCTCCGCGAACATCTCGGGCTCCTGGATCAACTCGTAGAAGGGCAGAAGTCGGGTGTGGGGACCGAGGTTCTCGTCGAACCAGTCCTCGAGCTCTAGTGCGTGGGCGCGCTCCTCCGGATCGCTCGGGTAGAGGGCCGGCTCCGGGTACCTGGCCTCCAGCGCGGCGACGATCGCGGTCGAGTCGCCGACGTTCTCGCCGTCGATCTGCAGGATCGGCATCGTCGGCTGCGCCCCGCGGGTCAGCACCAGGGCGATCGGGATGTGGCTGCCCGGCAGGGCCGAGCGGCGGCTGTGGTCGATGCCCTTGTACTCGAGCGCCCAGCGCGCCTTTTCGGCGTAATGCGAGATGTCGATCTGCCAGAGGGTCGGCGTCTGTCCGGTTTGCGCGCTCATCGTCGGCCTGCCAGCATAAGCGCGTGGCGCTGCTCGATGACGCAGAGGTTGAGGAGAGGCTGGCGGGTCTTCCCGGCTGGCGACGCTCCGGCGATGCGATCGAGAAGGAGTTCAAGCGTGGGGATTTCGTCGGCAGCGTCGGGTTCGTCGACAGCCTGGTCGAACCGGCCGAGGCGATGAACCACCATCCCGACCTTTCGATCTCCTGGGACACGGTGTCGGTCTCGCTCTCCTCTCACTCCGAGGGCGGGCTGACGGCGTCCGACTTCGAGCTCGCGGCGAAGATCGACGCCCTCGCCTAGACCGGTGGCGAAGCGGAAGAAGCAGCGGCGGGGGCGCGAGAAGGCGCCGACGGTCGATTACACCGACCCCGAGGGCAACGTCCTCACCTTGCGGCAAACGCTCAGCGCCGCGACGATCGCCAAGGTGGGGGAGCCGCCGGCGGGGGATGCCGCCTCGCAGGAGGACGCCTGGCGTCGACGCTCCGAGGCTCTTTTCGAGCGCCTGGCGGTGCGCTGGGAGATCGCCGAACTGCCGCTCACCGACCAGAAAATGCTGCTCGGCCGCTACCGGATGGCCGATGCCGAGACCCAGCGCTGGGTGCGGCAGACGATCGCCGAGCACCTAGAGCGCCACATCCCCGAGCTGGCCGGCTGAGTTGGCCGAGGAGCTGCTGATCGACGAGCGGCTCTCGCTGCCGCTGAGTGAGATCGAGCTGCGGGCTAGCCGCTCCTCCGGCCCCGGCGGCCAGCACGCGAACGTCACCGCCTCCCGGGTCGAAGCCGTCTTCGATGTCGAGGCCTCGCGGGCGCTCGACGAGGCCCAACGCTCCCGGCTGCGGGAGCGGCTCGGCCCGGTGGTCACCGCCGTCGCCCAAGACGCGCGCGGCCAGTCCCGCAACCGTGAGCTGGCCCTGCAGCGACTGGCGGCGAAGATCGCCGCCGGGCTGCGGGTGCAGCGCAAGCGCCGCGCCACCCGGCCGAGCCGCGCCTCGCGGCAGCGGCGGCTGGAACAGAAGCAACGGATCGGCGAGAAAAAGCGCGGCAGGCGGAAACCGCCGCTAGAGTGACTGCAGATGCTCGGGAACAGCAAAGCGACGAGCGGCTTCGCGGTCAAGGACATGGCCGCGGCTCGCGAGTTCTATGAGGGCACCCTGGGCCTGCCGGTGGAAGTCCTCTCCGAGGAGTTCGGGGTGACTGCTCTGAAACTCAACGGCGGCGACGTCCTGATGTACCTGAACGCCGAGATGATCCCGGCCAGCTACACGATGCTCAACTTCGAAGTCGACGACGTCGACGACGCCGTCGAGGCCCTCGCCGAGCGCGGGGTCGACATCAAGCGCTACGACGGCTTCGACCACGACGAGAAGGGAATCGTCCGCGGTCCCGGCCCCTCGATCGCCTGGTTCGAGGACCCGTTTGGAAACGTCATCGCGGTCCTGCAGCAGCCATAGCTAGGAGGAATTGCCTCGCGGTGGCAGCTCCCGCGGCGAGGCGATCGCCTGCGTCGCGACCGATCCCGACGTCGCCCTCGCCTACGCGACCACGAATAGCGCCCTCGATCGTCTGCTCGAGGCGGGCCGAGAAGAGGGTCGTCTGCGTCCGGACGCGACCACCGAAGACCTTCGACTTATCTTCGCCGCCACCCGCGCAGCGGGGCAGCTCGAACCGGGGGCGTGGCGGCGGATGCTGGAGCTCGGTATCGACTCTCTCGATACCCAACGGAAATTGTGATGGGCACGGGGTAGCGTGGGGGCTGGGCGTAGGCACCGTTGGTATCGGGGGCGGTGGTGCCGTTCTGGGGATTGCGGACTCCGGTCTAGGCTTGGCTGATCTGACCAACAACTGCCGGTAAGTGGCGAAGGAGCGCAGTGGCTGTGTTTGCCAGCTTGAAAAATCGAGGATGGACGCGCGTTGAAAGCGCCATCTGGCTGTTGGCCTCGTTCGTGGCGATCATCGCTGGAATATTGGTCTTCGCCGACGTGATTGGGTCGGGGGTGTTTCTGGTCACCGGTGTGATTGCCACGATCGTAGGATTGATGCGGTACCGAGCGGAAACTAGGGTGACCAAATCACTCGAAGAAGAGAATGCCGGGCGCCAATGATGCGTCGATCAAACCGCCTGCTCTGGGAGATGATCGGACTCGATTTGGCGCCAGCAAGCGGAGCTCCCTCACCCCCACCGACTCGCAGTCCTCGCTAGCTCCTCGGCTCTGGAGAGCGGAATCGGATGGGCACGGCTGGTTTCGAACCAGCGGTTCCTGCCAGATCGCGAACCGAAAGGACCAGGCTCGCTTGTCATGCTTCCAATTTACTTCACGGCCAGGCGCCCTGACTGTCGGTAGCCAGCCGGGAGAGAGCGCCTCCCCACCCGCTAAATGCGCGGCACAGCCGCGCCAAAATCGGCGGCGGGGAGGCCGACCGAAGGTCAAGGGCTGGGCTTGCCGGCGAGCACCCGTTCCGGGCACGAAAAGCGAACACCTGTGCGGGTTCATAATGTGTCGGTCCTCCAGTGGGAGGGCCGTGGGCGGCCGTAGTGATAGGGCGTGGGGGGTCTGCTGTTAGGGGTGCTGGGGCTGCGAAGCAGCTCCTTATTGCTGTGCTGCTGCGGTGGCTGGAAGGGGACTTGCGGGGCCTTCGAGACTTGCTGACTTGGTTGGCTGCTGCCTTCCTGCTGCTGGGTCTCATGGGCTCTAGAGGGCCGGGTGTTGCAGGGCCAACACAGACCCTCTAGAGCCCCGTGGGACCGGGGGTGCCCCAACCGAGCAGCCCCGCAGGGCCAGTCCGTAACTACGGCGGCTCGCTAGAGCCCCGCGCAGAGAAGGACGACGACCCCGATCAGCAGGTGCACGATGACGGCCACCGCGATCATCCGAGCTGACGGCAGCGCCGCGATCTGCTCCGCCAGGGTTTTCTTCGGCCGTCATTCCACCGCAGCGTCGGGTCTCTGCTTCGACGTGGCGGACCAGATCCTTGGCGAATTCCTCGCTGGAGACCAGGCCGATCCAGTGCGCCCAGATGCGCTCGGCGGGGTAGGGCGCGCGGGAGAGGGTTGCCGGTATGCCGCTCTTCGGGCAGACGCGGACGGTCTCGACGCGCGGCGGGGTGGCGAGTAGGCGCGGGTCTTCGCTCAAGCGTCGGTCGCCTCCTCGAAGCGCTCGGCGGTTTCTGCCAGATCCTCCATTGAGACATCCAAGCCGGCCGCGAGTCTGCGAACCGTGCCCCAGGGCGGATCGGCCTGGCCGGCCTCGATCTTTGAGATGCACGAAGCGGTGAGGTCGGCCCTCTCGGCCAGCGTCGCCTGCGTCATCTTCGCCTCTTCCCGTAGGACCCGGAGGGCCTTGGCGAAACCCCGCTGCGGGGCAAAGGACTTCAGGTCTCTCGGCATCGCCTGAGCCTGTGAAGCACCGGCGAGGCCGGGCGATGGGGGTCGTTCTTCCGGCTTCTTAGCCATCGGAGGAATCCAGAGCCCAGTGGGTGGCGAAGTCGTAGAAGTGCTCAGTCACTCCCCTGACAGGGTCCTCCCGAACAGGCTCCAAGATTCCGAGCTTGGTTAGACGGCGACAGTGGTAAGCGAAGTTGTTGAGTTCGGTCTCGCCGTTAGAAATCGCTTCCAGCAGCTTGGGGGAGAGTGGCTGGGAAACATGCCAGAGGGCTTCGATGATCAGGAGCTGCGTGGGGTGCATCAGCAGCACCCCGACTTCTGCCCAGAACCTGCTGTAGCGGTTGAGATCGTTCACGGTCGGGCAAGCTAGCTGCCCAACGCTTCCCATCAAACCGCGCAGATTGAATTAGTGGAATTAAGTGCTCCGTCCCTTTCGGATGAGAGAAGGGCCGTGCCGCAATAGTCGACATTTCGTCGCAAATCGATCTCCAAGATTGCCTCGATCCCGCGGGTATCGAGGCCCTCCATCCTCACCCAGACTTCACAATCGCCGGGGTCGGAATGACCTTCTCGGAGATCTTGACCACAAGCTTCACCTCCTCCCCTGTTTGTGTGTCGCGGCTTCTTTTACTGGAATTTGTTCCTCCAATGGAAGCCAGACAACGCACTTTCCTTGAGAAACTTGAGAGGATTCCAGCGAACCGGGAGTCCCAACCAATCAGGAGGAGCGAGTCAAATGCATGCCAAGGGTCCGATTCGTGAGCGAAGCGCAGACCTTCAGCCAGGGCAAGAGCCAGGGACTGATGGATGCCTCTCCGAGGGAAGCCCAGTCGGGATGGCAAAGGTGCTTTCGCATCCCTTGCGATTCCGGATACTCAACGACATGAATACTCCGCTGCGGAGGCTTTCGCCGAGTCAATTCAGCGAAGAGATCGGCGAGTCGCTCGGAAATGTCTCCTACCATTTCCGCGTGCTACAGCGCGCCGGGTGTATCGAGATCGTTGACACGATCCAGCGACGCGGAGCGACGGAACACGTGTACGAGCCGGTGAAACGGGCGATGGCCTGGACCAGAGAGTGGGAAATGCTAGGTCCCGTCGTGCGCCAGGTTGTTGCGGCCTCGGCTCTAGGCAACGCGGTCCGACAGACGGGAGCTGCCATAGACGCCGGGACGTTCGATAAGCGCGATGACTCCCATCTCTCACATGACACGCTCTGGATCGACGAGGCCGGCTGGGAAGAGATTCACAACATGTTCCGCGAGCATCTGGAAGAGCTTCTGATGACGACTCAGAGGATTACCCAGCGTCTTGAAGCCGATCCAGATGCTCCGCGCTTCCTGGCGACCTATTTCATGGCGACGTTCGAGAGTCCCCTGCGACCTGACGGGGGTTCGCTCGACTAGCTGGCCTGCCTTGCATCTGACCTCTGACGGACGGCTGCGGGTGACCTAAATACACAGATACGTTCTTGTATGTGCGCGCTAATTGGTCACCCTGTTTAGGGCGGCAGGGTGTCGAGTCACTAGCCATGGAGCCCAAACTGAGGGTTAGTACCTACTAAGTTGGGCAGAGTGTCCCAAGCGGCCAGCCAATGGGCCTTAACAGTGAAAGTGGATCGAACTAAAAATTAGTTTGACTTTCCCTTGGGGCCGTGTGCAGGATGCGCGCCGCAACCGGGTACGCAGGCATCTCGCCTCCGGTTACCAGTCGTCCCAAGACCGGAGGAATCACATTGCACTTCTCGTCGCCTCGCGAAAACAACAGCTCACGCCGACGCCTGGGCCTATTCCTGCTCTTGGCTACGTTTGCTCTAGGCATAGCGGTCGTAGGCGTCGCGAGTGGTGACGATGCCGAAGTTGGGACCGGGACCGCTGAGTCGGCGACCCCCGTGCGCGAACTCCCCAACCGTCGCACCGCGACCTCCGACACCTTCCTTCTCTCAGACGGCTCGCTCGAATCGCGCCTCTACCAGGTCCCCGTCAACTATCGCGACGAAGAAGGGGACTGGAAGCGCATTGAGGAAGGGCTGGAAGAAACCGCCGACGGAGCGGTGACCAACGGTGCCAACAGCTTCGACGTTCACCTTCCCGAGGATCTGAACGAAGCGCCCGTCCGCGTCAGCCTGGATGACGCATGGGTTTCAGAGATGCCCATCGATGTCCAGAGCGCGGCGGTGGAAATCCAGCCCGACGGGAGCGCTAGCTACCCAACCGCGGACGGTTCGACCGAATTTTCCTTCGACGGTCTCTCCAACGGGCTCAAGGAGTCGATCGAGCTGGCAGATCCCTCGGCGGCGATGAGCTACCGCTACCAGGTGGATGCCTCGGACGGCGTCGCCCCGTCACTCGCCGAAGACGGCTCGATCTCCTTCCTCGACCAGGACGGCAAGCCGGTCGCGCAGATGCCCGCCCCCACGATGGTCGACGCCGCCGAAATTCAGGCTCCGGCCGGAGCGGTCCACTATGACCTCCAGCAGGGCGAAGACGGATCCTGGGTGGTCTCGGTCGAGGCCGACCCCGGATGGCTCCAGGCCGAAGACCGCAGCTGGCCGGTCCTAATCGACCCCACGGTCGAAGTCAAACAGCCCGCCCTCGACTGCATCATCGTCAACGACGGGTCCAACACTCCTCGATGTGCGCCCGGTCAGACCTATCTGGTCGACAAGACCCAATATGTCTCCAGCGGGACCGACTCGATCGCGCGAACGCTTATGCGCTTCGACACCAGCACGATCCCGAAAACGGCCTCGCTGACTTCGGCGACCATCGGCCTCTACTCGGCCAAAACCGCGTCCAACATTACGAAAGTCGACATGTACGACGTCAGCCGGTCCTGGACCGCTGACCTGAATTGGACCTATTTTTCGAAGCTCTACAACTCGAACCAGAAATGGTCTACCCCGGGCGGCGAGTTCGGCAAATACATGCCGACGCCGACCAGCCTCACGCCCGCCGAACGTGGCGGCAGCGGAGAAGGCTGGTGGAACTTCACCGGTCCCGAACTCACCTACCTTGCGCAGCGCTGGCTGGAGGGCACGGTCCCCAACAATGGCGTGCTGCTGAAACTCGCCGACGAGACCCCGCACGTTTGCTGCATCGAACGCCGGGTGGAGTGGGAATCGAGCGCGGGCAGCCATAAGCCCTACCTCTCGGTCCAATACGTCAAACCCTTCGAACCCGCCAGCAAGGCCCAGGTCACTTCGCCGAGCGACGGGACCAAAACCGCCAAGCGCTTCCTCCTGACTGCGTCGTGGCAAGAAGTTATGGAAGGAGTCACCTTCCAATACAAAACCGAAGGAAGCAAAGGCTGGCAGGACATCCCGGCCGCCCAGGTGACGGATGCCAACAACCAGACGGTCACCTGGCCCTACTCGATTCCCGAACTCGAAGAACGAAAGAGCAGGCCCCTTTACTGGGACGCCTCCAGCCTCACCGGCACCAACGCCACCGCCAAGCTGGCGATCCGCGCCGTAATCAAGGATCTCGGTGGCGAATCCCGCTACACGCAGCCGGTCAAAGCCGAAGTCGACAAGAACCTCGGCGGACCAAAAGACGCCGTCACCTCCGCCGGGCCGGGCAGTGTCGACCTCCTCACCGGCAACTTCACGGTCTCTCGCACCGATGTCTCGGTTCCCGGCTTCGGGGCGGCCTTGGAATTCTCGCGCTCGTTCAGCTCGCGACAGGCCGAAGCCGAACCCAACGGCGTCCTCGGCCCCGGCTGGAAGCCGGCCTCGCCAGTCGAACAAGCGGGCGGTGCGAGCTGGACGAAGCTGGTCTTGAAGCAAGAAACCGAAGAATTCGAAGAAGGCGGCTCCTTCACCTACAAGTGGGCCGAACTCACCCATTCAGAAGGCGGCGTTCTCAGCTTCGAAGAATCGGGCGAATCCTTTATCACCCCCCCGGAAATGAGCGGCTATGTGCTGGCCCGCTTGAACTCCACCGAAATCGCCTTTACCGACCCAGCCGGAAACAGGACGGTCTTCTACAACAACGGATCAGGCAATGAATACCTGCCGAAATCCGTGGCGATGACCGGCGGGCCTGGCAACAAGTCGCGGATGATCTATGAGCCCAATGGCAGCAAACTCCGGCTCAAGGAGATCATCGGCCCCGCTGCCCCGAACCTGAGCTGCACCGACGAAGGGGCGACTACGAAGATTGGCTGCCGGGCTCTGACCTTCAGCTACGGGACTCCGGAAGGGACCAGCGTCACCCGGCTTCTCTCGATCACCTATTACGCGGCGGGCCAGGGCGGCCCCTGGCAGGTCGTCGCCTACAAATACGACACCAGCGGCCGGCTCATATCCGCCTGGGACCCACGGATCTCCCCCAATCTCAAAGAGACCTACACCTACGGGTCCGGTGGCCTGCTGGCCACCCTGACCCCGCCGGGGCAGGAACCCTGGACGATGCAGTACACGACCCTCTCCGGAGATCCGGCGCTTGGACGCCTCGCCTCCGTCAAACGCGCCTCCCTGGTTGAAAGCAAAACCGCGCAGACGACGATCGCCTACGGAGTCCCACTGACCAAAACCGGCGGCGGCCCCTACGACCTGGGAGGCGCAGCTGTGGCCGCCTGGGGACAGACCGACCTGCCTACCGACGCAACGGCGGTCTTCCCGCCTGACGAAGTGCCGGGGAGCCCGCCCTCGAGCTACGCCAGGGCGACCGTCTACTACATGGACGCCGAAGGTCAGCTCTCAAACGTGGCAACCCCGTCGGGAGCCGGCACCACGGCGCCGTCGATCACCACCACGGAAACCGATTCCTTCGGCAACGTCACCCGCGAACTCGGCGCACAGAACCGCCTCCGCGCACTGCAGAAAGTAACCGAAAAAGAAAAGATCGATCGGTCCCGCGAACTCGACACCCAGTTCCGCTACTCGTCTGACGGCGTCCAGCTGGAAGAAGAAGAAGGACCGCTGCATCAGGTCCGCCTGGAATCGAGCGTGGTGTCGGCCCGCTCCTATCGGACGATCCAGTACGACACCAATTTCAGATACCTGAACGGGACGACCACTCCCTCGACCGGGGAAACCGAACCGCACCTGCCAACCAGCGAAACGACCGGCGCCCGAACCGGGCCCGCAACCGTGGTCGACAAACGCACTACCGAATACATCTACAACTGGGAACTGCGCAAGCCGATCGAAACGATCTCCAATCCGAGCAGCGAAACGGAAAAAAGCCGGTCGGTCACGGTTTATGACGGAAAAACCGGCCTGCCGACCGAGATTCGCCAGCCCTCCAATCCCGAAGGCGGCGGCGCCGGGACCACCAAGATCGTCTACTACAAGTACAAGCAGGGCGGAAATCCTCCTGAATGCGAAGCCGAACTGTACCCCGGCCTTCCCTGCAAGGTCGAACAGGCCGCCCAGCCCGGCACCGCCGGCCTGCCGCAGCTGCCGGTGAAAAAATTCCTTGCCTACAACCAGCTAAACGAGCCACTGGAAGTCAACGAAGCCGTCTCCGGTGGCGGCTCGCGGAAAACCGTCGCCACCTATGACTCGGCCGGGCGCCAGAAAACCACCCAGATCACGGGGGGCGGCCTCGCTATCCCCAAGACCGAAACCCTCTATCACTCGACCCTTGGGGTGCCGAGCGCCCAGCGGTTCGTCTGTCCGGAATCCGATCCAGGCTGCGATACCCAGGAAACGAGCACCATCTACGACACCCTGGGCCGCCCGACCGAATACAAAGACGCCGACGGCAACACCGCCAAAACGACCTATGACTTCCTCGGTCGACCGGCGACTGTCAACGACGGCAAGGGCACTCAGACCTACCGCTACGATTCGGTCACCGGTCTTTTGACCGAACTCGAAGACTCTGCGGCAGGCGTCTTCACGGCGAGCTATGACGCCGATGGCAATCTCGTCAAACGCGGCTTGCCGGACGGCCTGACGGCGGAAACGACCTACGACGAGACCGGGACCCCCGTCTCTCTGGGCTACACCAAGGCGAGCAGTTGCGGGCTCAGCTGCAGCTGGCTGAACTTCGCGGTCGAACGCTCCATCCGCGGGCAGATCCTGACCGAAAACGGCACCCTCGGCAAAGACGAATTCGAATACGACAAGCTCGGCCGCCTGATTACCGCTCGCGAAACGCCGACCGGCGGCAACTGCACGACCCGAAGCTACACCTACGACGCGGACTCCAACCGCAAGAAACTCACGACCATCCCCGGCGTCGGCGGCGTTTGCTCAAGCTCCGGTGGTACCGCCCAGGAATACAGCTACGACACCGCCGATCGTCTCAAGAACGAAGGCATCACCTACGACGATTTCGGCCGAATCACCAACCTGCCCGGATCGCTCGCAGGGGGCAAAACCCTAACGACCGAATACTTCGCCAACGACATGGTGGCGACCCAATCGCAGAACGGGGTCACGAATACGTTCCAGCTCGACGCCACGCTCCGCCAGCGCCAGCGTTTGCAGGCCGGTGGGCTGGAAGGCACGGAAGTCTTCCACTACGCCGGACCGGGCGACTCGCCGTCCTGGACCGAGCGCGGCTCGACCTGGACCCGTAGCATCCCTGGGATCGGCGGAGAACTCGTCGCCGTTCAGGAAAGCGGCAAAGAAGTTGAACTTCAGCTGACGAACCTGCATGGAGATGTTGTGGCGAAGGCAGCACTCAATCCGGAAGTGACCAGCCTCAAAGGCACCTTCAGCTACGACGAGTTCGGTAATCCCACTGGCGGCAGCGCCGGCCGATTCGCATGGGTAGGAGGTAAGCAGCGGCGCAGCGAATTCGCTTCCGGAATCATCCAAATGGGTGCTCGGAGCTACGTTCCCGCGATCGGTCGGTTCCTATCGCCGGACCCTGTCTTCGGCGGCTCTGCGAATCCATACGACTACGCGGGACAGGATCCCATCAACTCGTTTGACCTAAGCGGCGAATGCGAGGGTCCCCCGAGCAAAAGGGGCTGCGGACAGCAAAACCTGAAGGACTACAGGGCCAAAAAAAGAAGAGAAATACGCACGACCAATCGAAGGACGCGGCACCTCGAAAGGACGTTCGATCAGTTGAAATCGAAGGTCGAACGCCAGAAAGGCTTCGCGCCCAACTTCGGCGCGTTTGAAAAGATAGTCAACAGCGTTATCGATAGGGAGCAAAAGATCGTTGACGGGGCAAGACATATGAATTGCGCCAAGGCGTCGGCTGCGGCTTATAGCGGCTCATATTTCATGAAGAGAGTGGCCGCCGGACTTATTGCAGATGGTCATGAAGAATTCGGCGTCCTGGTAGGGGGGATCGCGGGGGCTGCTGAAGGGCTCGGCGCAACGTTGGCCGGAGGGTCTGCTGGAGACCTTTGCTGAGGCTCGACCCCTTATTCCGGTGTAGGATTCAGGTCGTATGAAGCTGATTAGCGCACATTGGAAGGCGGCGATGCTGGTCATTTGGTCCGTCGTCGCCGTGGTCGAATTGCTCAAGGCGAACTTCGCCTTCGGCGCCTTTGCGACGCTAGTGGCGCTTATAACTCTCTGGGGAATTTTGTCGGACAGACGAGCGCACTCGGGCACTGGAAGCATTCAGGGGAGATAGACGGAGAAAGGCGAGGCAAGGACTCGCGGCCGTTGGTAGTCGACGCCGCTGCCGGATCAGCCTATGTCGCGCCACCCGAACCGTTCCTCGGGTCCGCAGTGCTGGACCCGACCGCGACCGAGGTGTGGAGCGGAGATCTGACGGGTGCCCTTTCTCGGCGATGACCCGGTCGCACTGGCTGGCCCGGGCTTCCGCGCAAGCCTGCATCGAAGGGGCGGCGCGATTGGCCCATACGGGGAAGGCGGCGGCTCTGATGCGCCAGTGATGCGCCAGTCCGCCACCGGAGCCACCGGAATCAACCGGCGATAACCGGAGACGACTCCGCATCGGCAAGCCAAATCCGGCTTGCCTCTCGCCTCTCCCAGTTCTCTCCTCCCTGTATCTCGCTGTGGGCCAGTTGTGCGCCAGTGAGAGCCAAGATCACCGGAAACAGCCGGGAGATAACCAGGATGGATTCGGTTCTGGAGCGCGGATGACAAGCGGCCCGTTTCAGCTTAAGGCCTTATGGCGGCTGGTCGCCGGGCATGTGAATCGGTCCAAATTGGTGAAAGAAGGACAAGGCGTCGCCATCCGGCCCCTCATCGCCCCGAGGCATGCTCGGATGCCAGTTGAGCGTGCGGTAGGATTTCGGCCAATGAGGCAGGGGGCAAGGCCGGGGCCGATCATCGGACTCATAGCGGCAGTGGTGTGGTGCGCGGTCTGTGCTGCGCCTGCAATCGCATCTCCTCCGGCCAACGACGCATTTCAAGGGGCGCAGCAACTGAGCGGACCCCTACCGATCGAAATAGCCGGTACTAACGTCGCGGCTACCCACCAGGAAGGCGAGCCTGGCCACACGGCCGCAGGCGGTCACACGGTGTGGTTCAAATGGGAAGCGGCTACTACTGAAGTGGTGACTGTTGCCACCTGTGGCAGCGCGATGCCCACGATTATCGGCGTTTATATCGGCGATACGCTCAGCTCCTTGCGCGAGGTCGCGACCAATGCGTGGGATTGGCCCGGATGTGGGCTGCAGCAAGGAGTTCAAGCAACCTTTAAGGCCATCGCCGGGAGGGTCTACTCGATCCAGGTAGACGGGAACATCTACCACGAACCGTCGCAGCCACCCGTCTCCGGTCAAGGGGCGGTTGCGCTTCAGATTCGTCATAGACCGCCGCCGCCGAATGACGACTTCGCAGACGCTGAAGCCATCCAGCTGGGAGGCCTCAACCGATCGGTTCCGAACTTCGGAGCAACGAAGGAGGTAGGCGAGCCCGACCACCGTGGCGACAAAGGAGGTGCGTCGGTCTGGTACAAGCTCACTGCGTCCCGGAGCGGTGGCGCTCTGATCCAGGTGAGTGGCGGATCCGTGGGACACGACAGCCTGATTGCCGTCTACACCGGAGCCTCAGTCGATCAGCTCACGCCGGTACCCGGAACCGAAGTCTGGGGTAGTTCCACCCTTGCATTTCCCGTTACCGCCGGAGTGACTTATCGAATCGCAATCGACGGTAAGTACGACCCTGCGACTGAATCGCCCTTTATGGATGAACCGGAGATGGGGGTCTCGTTGTTCCCCGGAAACGACGACTTCGAGCACGCATGGTCTCTTCCGAGTGGTCCGCTCGGGGGGACGGCCGGGATCAACGGGCTCGGTTCGATCGGCGCTACCAAGCAACCGGGAGAGCCCGACCACGCCGGCAACCACGGCGGGGCATCTGTTTGGTTCACCACGACGGCCCTCGAAAACGGCTCGGCGCAGCTGAGCGCATGCGGAGCCAGCTTCCGGACGCTGATTGCCGTCTACACCGGACCTGCGGTTGGCGCCCTCACGCCAATCGCATCGAGCGACAACCCACAGGCCCCGGCCTGCGCGTTGGGTGGAGGAACTCCGGGCGAGGTCGAGTTCAACCTGGACGCCGGAACGACTTACTGGATAGCCGTTGATGGCTATGAAGGCGCCTGGGGAACTTTTGCTCTGCAGATGTCCACGAGCACGAGTCGCCTCCCCGACCGGCCGATCGCCCCCGGCCGCGTCGTTGACCCTCAGACGCGGATCGCAAAACGGCATGTGAACCGCCGGCAGCGGGTTGCGGTGTTCCACCTCGAATCCAGCGATCCCGCCCCCCGATTTCTTTGCAAGCTCGATTCCCGTCCGTTCGCTCCGTGCGGCTCGACGGTGAGGTTGAAGAGGCTGAAACCTGGCAAGCACTCCTTCGCCGCTAGGTCCGTCAGTGAAGCGGGCCTTCGAGATCCAACGCCTGTTGTCTTTCGCTTTAGCATTCCCCGACCGCGCGCCTGAGCAAGATTCCCTCTTGCAACTACGTGACTCTCATCCCAACTAGGGCTGCACGCGCCCTGTCTGACTTGGTCGGCGCGTAGTGGCGCCTCGTCGTCGCAATCTCCTTGTGCCGCAGCACCTCGGACACCACGTCGATAGGAGTTGGGTTTGTCTCGTCGTTGAGGGCGATGGTTGCCCAGGCGCGGCGGAAGCAGTGCGGGGTGACCCGGGAGGTCATGCCGTTGACGGCGTCGATTCCCGGCGTCGCCTTCTTAAGGCCGACTTCCGCCCGAATGCCATGCCAGGTCGCGATCTTGGTAACGGTCGTAGGGCTGGTCTTGCTGCCGTTTGAGGTCATGAGGACGTAGGCGGAGTCTGGATCGCTCAGGGCGTCCCGCATAGCCGGACGGTGTTCTGCCTCCGAAAGCTGCCAGCGCCGATATACGCGAAGGGCTCGGAGGAGCGGAGGCGCCAATGGGAAGATGTCTACCTTCCCGCCCTTGCCGACGACTTCCCACTCGGCTGCATCGAGGTCGATGTCTCGCCAGCGGGCGTCGGCGTAGGTCTTCCGGCGGGACGGGGCGTAGAACAGCCAGTGGACGAGCAGGACCGCGCGGGGAGGACCCTCGGTCTCTAGGAGGCGCTTGATCTCCTCCTTGCTCGGCGTGTAGCCGCGCTTGACGATCACCCGAGGCGCAGACTCCAGAACGGTGGGGTCGATGTCGGGGAGTTCGTCGTCGGCCTGGAAGTGGCGGTAGAGGAAACGCAGGGCTGACAGGTAGCTCTTGCGGTAGGAGGCCGACCAGCCTGGACCCTCGCGGCCATCGGGGTAGTTCCGCGCCTTGCACCACTCGCACCGCAGGCGGGCGTTATCGGGGTTCGGTCCGCCCTGCTTCTCCAGGTGGCCCATGAAGAGCCGCACCTGCTTCTTGTTCGCCGCATAGAAGTTGGAGGCGTGGACGCTGGCCAGGTACTGGGCGAAATGGACGAGGTGGTCGCGGTAGCGCACCAGCGTCGTCGCTCCGACGCCAGCGTGGTTGCATTCGACTGCCTCGTGGATCAGTTGCTCATTCGAAAGGCCCATTCGTAGCTCCTCGGATCGATCGAGGAACCGGGCTGGCGCAGGGTCGAGAAATGAGAGTTGCTCCCGTTCCTGCGTCTCCATACGGCGGAAGTGCCGTTCGGCTCCTCTGGGTTCCGAGCCTGGCGATCTTTCGAGCTATAGAGCCAAATCCGCGACTGGTTTAGAACCACCCCTCGAAATTCGGCTCTGGAGAGCGGAATCCGATGGGCACGGCTGGTTTCGAACCAGCGACCTCTCGCGTGTGAAGCGAGCGCTCTCCCACTGAGCTACGCGCCCGGGACGGGGATTGTACGACCGGCGGGGGGTGGGGAGTCTGGCTCGGTTTCGGTTGCTCCTTTACGCAATGCCATGCCCACGAACGGATAGATCAAGGTCGAGAGCATGGCGGCGCCGACGAGCCCGGCGGCGGTCGAGGTTTTCATATGACCCTCGTCGATTGCGATCGTCGTGATCGCGACCACGAGGGGTAGCTCGGTGGCCGAGTAGAGAGCGAGGGCGGCGCGGTCGCGGGCGGTGAGGACGCGGCGATAGAGCAGCAGCGCCGGGACTCCGCGGACCACGAGGAAGAGGAGGAAGAACATCGCCAGCTTGGTGATCGCCCCCAGCGAGCCGAGTGCATCGAGGTCGAACTCGATCCCGCTGGTGACGAAGAAGAAGGGGACGAAGAAGCCGAAGCCGACCGCCGTGAGCTTTGACTCAAAGACCTGCAGCTCGTGCCCCTTGAGGGCCAGGCGGGTGATCATCCCCGCCACGAATCCGCCGAGCAGGATGTCGAGCCCAAGCTTGCCGGCGAGCAGGACGAGGCCGAAGACGAGGACCACGGTCACCCGCACCGCCAGCTGGCTGCTCGCCTCGAAGGTCCGTTCCAGCGCCGGCCAGCCGCGCCAGGCGTAGCGGACCGAAACCAGGGCGAGGGCGATGGCGAGGGCGACGAAGGCCAGCAGGATCGCCGACTCGTGCAGAGGGTTGTCGGTCGAGAGCACCAGAGTCACCAGCAGGATCGGGCCGAACTCGCCGGCTCCGCCGGCCGCCAGCAGGTAGGTGCCGAAGCGGGTCTTCAGCTCGCCGTTGTCGCGCAGGATCGGGATCAGCGTCCCGATCGCGGTCGTCGCCATCGCCGAGCCGGTGTAGAGGAAGGAGACGACGATGCCGGCGGCGGCCAGCACACCGCCGATCCCGTAGGCGAGAGCCACCGACAGCAGCCAGCCGAAGGCGCCGAGCTTCATCGGCGTGCCGCGAATCCGTTCGAAGTCGATCTCGTAGCCGGCGAAGAAGAAGAGCATCCCCAGCCCGAGGTTGGAGAAGAAGTTGACGAAGTCGTCGCTGTGGGCGAGGCCGAGCACCTGTGGTCCGACCACGATTCCGAGCACCAGCTCGAGCACGACGACCGGCGGCGCGAACCGCGCCGGCAGCATCGCGACGGTGACCGCGGCGACCGCTGCGACCACGACGATCGCGAAGAAAGAGCCCGTGTCGACTTCGATGGCGGCGATCGGCAGGGCGGTCAAGGTCGTGATCCTATGGCGGGCCGGGTAGGATCACCACTGGACCGTGCTAGGCGGGGTGTCAGCGGTGCCTTGTGACCCGAAATCCGCTTAGCGGGGCCGAATACCGTTTCGAGGGACTGGCCGTCGGGGTCAGTGCGTTGTGGCGGCGTTGACGGCCGGGTCCTGCGCGACGTGGGCACGCGAACCAGGTCAGGTCCGGAAGGAAGCAGCCTTAAGCGGATGCCGCGGGTGCCGCAGGCGAGCCCGGCTCGAGCCATAAGCAACGGACACGCCCGGTGACCTTGTTTCGAAGGACGGGTGCACGGTCCATATGTGTTCCCCCTATGCGGGGGTCGCTAGTCGATCAGGCGCTTGCGCATCTGGTGGATAGCGACGCGCCAGGTGAGCAGCGCGAAGGCGACGAGGAAGGCGAAGCGGAGGATGTCCTGCCACTCGTAGCCGAAGGCGCCGCCGCGGACCAGTTCGACCAGCTGGTGCAGCGGGTTGAACTGAGCCACCACCTGCACCCCCTCGGGGAGGCCGTCGATCGGGAAGAAGGTGCCGGCGACGAGGAAGAGCGGCGTCACGAACAGCGCCGTGACGTAGTTGAACTGGTCGATCTTGGCCACGGTCGCGGCCATCGCCACTCCGAAGCCGGCAAAGCCGAGCGCGGTGACGAAGGCGAAGATCGGCACCAGCAGCATCCCCGGCTCGGGGGTCAGCCCCCAGAAAAAGGTGACGACGAGCGGCACGCAGCCGTAGACGGCCGAGCGGGTGGCGATCCAGAGCATCTCGGCACTGACCAGCTCTTCGACGTCGACCGGCGCCGCCAGGATCGCTTCGTAGGTGTTCTGGAAGCGGTGCTTGACGAAGGTACCGAACATCGAGGGCAGGGCGCTGGAGAAGATCACCGCCGTCGCCACCATCCCGGTGCCGACGAACTGGATGTAGGGGACGCCTTCGACTTCGTCGACCAGGGTGGCGCTGAGGCCGAGGCCGAAGGCGAGCAGGTAGACCAGCGGTTCGAGCACGCTGGAGAAGGTGGTTCCCTTCCAGTAGGTGCCGAAGTTGGCGACCTCGCGGCTCATCACTCCGGCGATCGCGGCCGGTTCCAGCCGTCGCATCGTGCGCTTCTGGGGCCGGGTCTCGGTCGCGGACTCCATCACTCCGCCTCCTCGCCGGTCAGCAGCACGAAGACGTCCTCGAGGGTTGCCGCCCGCACCACCGCGTCCTCGGGCACGGCGCCGTCGCTGGCCTGCTCGGAGCCGACGATCGCGATCGCCGGTCCTGCCGGTCGCACCCTCAGCCCCGCCGCCTCGGCGCTCGCGCGGAGTTCGCTCAGCCGCTGCGGCGGCGCGTAGACCTCGGCGGTCTGGCGCCCGGCGTGCTGGGAGATCAGGTCGGCGGGCCGGCCGCGGCTGATGATCTTGCCCCGGTGCATCACCGCGACCTCGTCGGAGAGCCTCTCGGCCTCCTCGATGTAGTGGGTCGACATCAGGATCGTCGTCCCGCGGGATTTGAGGTCGCCGATCAGCGTCCACAGCTCGGTCCGGATCTGCGGGTCGAGCCCGACGGTCGGCTCGTCGAGCAGGACCAGGCGCGGTTCGTGGACCAGACCGCGGGCCAGCAGCAGGCGCCGGCGCATCCCGCCGGAGAGTTTGTCGACCGCGTCGCGGCGGCGGTCCTGCAGGCGGGCGAGGTCGAGGCAGCGGTCGACAGCGGCACCGACGTCCGGGACCCGGTAGAGGCGAGCGTAGACCGCGAGGTTGTCTTCGACGGTGACGTCGACGTCGAGGTTGTCGAGCTGGGGAACGACGCCCATTTCGGCCCTGGCGGGCTTCGATTGGCCGGGCAGCTCGTAGCCGAGGACGCGCAGTTCTCCGGAGTCGGCGATCGCCTGTCCGGTCAGCAACCGCATCGTCGTCGACTTGCCGGCGCCATTGGGGCCGAGCAGGCCGAGGCAGATGCCCTCCGGAACCTCGAGGTCGAGGCCATCGACCGCGGTGATCGATCCAAAGCTCTTGACGACGTTTTTCAGCTCGATTGCAGCCATCGGTCTGATGGTTTCATGACTGGACCTTTTGCCTCCCGCCGGTCCCCTCGGCTGCCTGGCAGACTGGCGCCGATGCTGGACGAGCACTGGATCCGCTCCCTGCACGTCGAGTCGATGCGGCGGGCCGACCTGCACCGCGAGCGCGAGCCGCACGTCCTTTTCCAGGCCTCGACGATCGGCGCCCTGCTCGAGGGCGCCTTCGACGGCGACCTCAGCTTCGCCGAGCTGGGCGAGCACGGCGACCTCGGCCTCGGCACGCTGAACCACCTGGACGGCGAGATGATCGCGCTCGACGGCGAGTTCTTTCGCGCCGACGTCGAAGGGCGGATCCACCGCGTCGACCCGCAGGAGCGGACCCCGTTCGCGGTCGTCACCCGTTTCGAGCCGACGGTCGACGAGCGCCTGCCGGCGGCGCAGCGCTTGCATGAGGAGCTGCTCGCCCTCCTCGACGAGCTGGCCCCGGCGGGAGCTTCGTCCTGCGCGATCCGGCTCGACGGCCACTTCCCGCTGGTCCGTGCCCGTTCGGTGCCGCGCCAGACCCCGCCCTACCGGCCGCTGACCGAGGTGGTCGCCGACCAGCACGTCTTCGAGCTCACCGAGGTCGAGGGGACGATGCTGGGCTTCCGCTTCCCCAGCTATGCCGAGGGAATCGAGGTCGGCGGCTACCACCTGCATTTCGTCAGCGACGACCGCAGCCGCGGCGGGCACGTGCTCGACTCGCGCACGGGGAAGCTGCGGGTGCTGATCGACCCCTCCGACGATCTCCACGTCGAGCTGCCGCCGGCGGTCGAGCTGGAGGATCCGGACCTGGCAGCGGAGACCCATCAGGCGGTCCTACGGGTCGAGGGCGGCTAGCCGTTGCTTACGGGAAGCAGGGTTCCCAGGGGCGGGCGAAGAGTTCGTCGTCCTTACGGATGACGCTGAAGCGCAGGCGTTCGGCCTGTCCGCAGATCGCCGCCAGCGGTTCGTCGTATTCGGCGACGAAGACCGCCTTGTCGGCGGCGACGAAGGGGCTGAATCGACTGCACTCGTCGAAGGCGAAGCACTCCTCGACCACCGCGAAGTCGAAGCGGCTCACAAGTTCTCCGACCTGGCCGGGGTCGTTCTTCAGCGCCACCGCCATCCCCCGGCGGTGGACTTCGCGGGCGACCCAGCGATTGAACCGCAGCTGGTCGGCGGCGCTCAGCGGGAACCCGGTCTTGTTTTCGTAGCCGGCGATGTTGTCGGGCTCGACGCCGTCGAAGCCCTTGCTGCGGCAGAGGTCGAAGCGCTGGCGCAGGATCGGCGCCAGAAGGTCGATGCGGCGGATGTCGAGCCAGCGCTCGTCGGGATAGCCTTCGTAGGCGCGGCCGAGGACCGATTTCGGGAAGCGGCCGGCGTCGGGCCGGTAGTTCTCCCAGGAGCCGACGTCGAGGTAACAGATCGCCTTTCGCCCCTTGTGGTGGAGATCGGCGACGGTCCTGGCGGCCGTTTCGAAGCCGTCGACCTCATAGACCGAGGCGTCGACGGAGTTGTCGACCTTGCCCTGCAGCTGCCACTGCCAGGCCGCCGTGGTCGGCTGCGGATGCCAGCGGGCGGCCGTGGCCCCCGGGGCGGGGAGGAGGGCGGTCGCGCAGAGCGCCGCAAGGAGGAAATAGAGGAGTCGGGGCCTGGTCAAGGACACCGACGGTAGACCACCCACGACTCATTGCCGGCAACTCGCGCGAACCCCTTCGGTGGGGAAAGCGAGAAGTCGGTCGGATCGTTCGGGTCAAGGATGAAGTTGTGGACGACGAAGGGGCTGGCGGGGGCGACGAAGTAGCCGCGCCGGGGGGTGCCTTCCTCGCTGGCGCTGACGATCTGGGTCGGCTTCACTTCGAGGCCGAAGGCGAGGCGGGGGACGGCGCGGTGGTTGGGGACGGCGACCTTGCCGCAGAGCGGCTGGAAGGCGCCGTCGTCGACCAGGGCGGTGAGGTCGCGCTCGATCTTCGCCTGGTTGGTGAGGTCGGTGTCGACCTTGGAGTCGAGGTCCCACTGGTTTGGCAGCCAGACGAGGAACATCGCCAGGACGATCGCCGCGAAGACCTGCCAGCGGCGGCGCCACGGGTGGCCGGGCTCGAGCAGCCGCCAGCCGAGCAGCCCGACCGCGACGAAGATCGCCAGAATCGCGGCGGCGAGCATCGTGTAGCGGGGGAGGATCGCGAGGCCGCCGCAGGCGAGCAGGGCGAAGGCGCCGAGGGCCAGCGCCGCCGCGGCGACGCCGAGGGTCGAGCGGCGACGGAGGTAGGCCAGCCCGAGGACGACGCCGCCGAAGGCGCCCACCATCCCCGGCCACTGCAGGACCTCGCCGAGGCGGCGCGGGCCGTAGAGGACGAGGTCCACCGGACCGGTCTGTCGTTCGAGGGTCTCGACCGTTTCTTTGGTCCCGGTCCATGAGTAGGTGGGAGAGCCGGTGGTGATCAGGTCGAAGAGGACCCAGAGGATGGGTCCGGCCAACGCCAGGAGTGCGAGCCAGAGTGGCGGTCGGGAGAAGCGCCGCCGGTCGTCGAAGCAGAGGTAGAGCAGGTAGACGATCGCGAACAGCCAGGCCTCGGGTCGGAGGAGGCCGGCCAGGGCGAGGAGGGCCAGGACGGGCCAGCCTGCTCTTGGCTTCTTGGCCTCTATCAGCAGCGCTCCCAGGCAAAGGGCGATGTAGGGGAGGTCGATGTAGGCGCGGAGGCCATTGGAGAGGAAGGGGGCGCGGGTGAGGACGATCGCGGCGGCGACGGCGCCGATCCAGCGGTCGAACCAGATTGATCCCAGGCGGTAGACGAAGAACCCGATTAGGCCCAGCGAGGCGTAGGCCCCGATCATCGTCAGGACGATCATCCCGTCGCCCAGCGGCGTCGTCGCCAGCCCCCACAGCTCGGTCAGCGGGTGGGGGGTCGGCGGCAGCGCGGCGCTGTAGTCGGGGCTTTCGAGGTGGGCCAGTTCCCGCCCCCAGGCCAGCGCGTAGATCGTGTCGTAATTGGGGAAACCGACCGGGAAGACGAGCAGCAGCACGCCGCTCACCGCGGCGACCCAGGCGGCGGGCGTCAGCCAGTTGCGGGCCCCCTTCGGCACGGGCGGACGGTATCGGGGCGCCCCGCGGGGCGCGTGTTGGCCGTGGATACACTGGCTCGACTGCCGATGAGCGAGTCGACTTCCCTCTACCGCCGCCACCGCCCCGGGTCCTTCGACGAGGTCGTGGGGCAGACCCACGTCGTCCGCACCCTGCGCAACGCGGTCGAGCAGGGCAAGGTCCACCACGCCTACCTCTTCGTCGGCTCGCGCGGGACCGGCAAGACCTCGATGGCGAAGATCCTCGCCCGTTCGCTGAACTGCGAGCGGGGCGGGCCGACCGTCACCCCCTGCGGCGAATGCGAGTCCTGCGTGACCATCGCCGCCGGCACCTCGGTCGACGTGATCGAGATGGACGCCGCCTCGAACCGCTCGGTCGACGACGTCCGCGACTTGCGCGAGCGGGTCGCCTACGCACCCACCGGCGGCCGCTGGAAGGTTTACATCCTCGACGAGGCGCACATGTTGACCACAGAGGCATGGAACGCCTTCCTCAAGACGCTCGAGGAGCCGCCGCCGAACACCGTCTTCGTCCTCGCCACCACCGAGTCGCACAAGGTGATGGCGACGATCGCCGACCGCTGCCAGCGCTTCGACTTCCAGCGCCCCTCGCTGGAGCAGATCTCCGAGGTCTTAAATCGGGTTGCGGCGGCAGAGTCGATCCAGGCCGACGAGGGAGCGGTGGCGATGATCGCCCGCTCGGCCTCGGGCAGCTTCCGCGACGCGCTGGGCACCCTCGACCAGCTGGTCGCCTTCGGCGGCGAGCACGTCGAACTGAAAGACGTTCTGGAGATGCTCGGCGCCGCCGACGCGGACCTGCTCTTCGAGGCGGTCGACGCGGTGGTCGCCGAAGACCCGAGGGGGGTCCTGCTCGGGGTCGAGAAGATGGCCCGCTCGGGCCGCGACCCATCCCAGTTCGCCCGCGATCTGCTCGCCCACCTGCGCCACCTGCTGATCGTCCAGACCACTGGCGAGGTTCCGACCAGCTTCGTGGTGACCGCCACCGACACCGGTCGGATGCAGTCGCAGGCGGCAGCAATTCGACCCGCCAACCTGATCAGGACCATCGACGAGCTCGCCGACGCGCTCACCGCCGTCCGCGAGGGCGACGACGCCCGCCTTGCGGTGGAGATAGCCCTCCTGAAGGCCGCGAGGCCAGACCTGGATCCGGACACCGCGGGCCTGCTGCGTCGGATCGAGCGACTCGAGGGGCAAGGGACGGGGGGCCCTCAGGCCGCGGGTCCTGTCACGGCAGGGGACCCACCCCCCCCTCCGGTAGCTAAAGCTTCCTCAGGGGGGGTCCCCCCTACCGTGCCACCCACGGCAGAAGCGCCGCCGGCAGATGCCGCGATTCCAGCACCAGCGGAAGACCCAGCTCCCGAGGAAGAGGAAGAGGCCGAAGCACCCCCAGCTGAAGACGCCCCTCCGGCGGGTGGCGACGATATCGAGGACTCTCCCGATAGGGAGAGCCCGATGTCGGAGACAGGACCCGCCGGCCAGGAAGCCCTGTCCCTAGAGGACATCCAGCGAGTCTGGCCCGCTGTTTTGAAGAAGCTCGAGGAGACCGCCCCCGCCCTAGCCGGCGCGCTCGAAGGGACGCGGCCGACTAGCTTCAGCGATGGCGCCCTCGAGGTGGGGTTCCCGCCCGACATGACCTTTCTGAAGAAGAAGGCGGACAGTCCGGACCGCCGGGATACGGTGGCGGCGGCGTTTGCCGCGGTGACCGGCACTGGGCTGCGGCCCACTTATGTGGTGCTGGAGGGGGAGGCGCCGCCGGATACGCCGGCCCCGGGCAGCGACGAGGTTGACGAGGAGCAGCTGCTGCAGCGGCTGAAGAGCGAGTTCGACGCGGAGGAGGTCGGTTAGGTGGCACGAGGAGGCGGACCCGGAGGCTTCGACATCCAGGGCCTGATGAAACAGGCGCAGCAGATGCAGGCCGAGATGATGGAGGCGCAGGAGAAACTCAAGGACGAGGTGGTCGAGGCGAGCGCCGGCGGCGGCATGGTCAAGGTGAAGATGGGGGGCGACCTGACCCTGCGGGAGATCGTCATCGACCCCGAGGCGATCGACCCCGAGGACGCCGAGCTGCTGCAGGAGATGGTCCAGGCCGCCGTCAACGAGGGCCTGCGCGCCGCCCAGGCACTGGCCGGCGAGAAAATGGGCGGCATCGCCGGTGGCGACCTCGGCGGTATGGGGGGCCTGCTCGGTTGAGCGAAGGGCCGGCACCGCTCGCGCGCCTCGTCGCCGAGCTCTCGCGACTGCCGGGGATCGGCCAGCGGACCGCGCAGCGGCTCGCCTTCCACCTGCTGCGCGCGCCCGACGAAGAGGCCTTCGCCCTCGGCGAGGCGATCCGCGAAGTGAAGGAGAAGGTCGGCCTCTGCGAGGAGTGCTTCAACCTCGCCGAGGGCCCGCTCTGCCGGATCTGCGCCGACCAGAACCGCGACCGGTCGATGATCTGCGTGGTCGAGGAGCCGGCCGACGTGATCCCGATCGAGCGCACCCACGAATACCGCGGCCTCTACCACGTGCTTGGCGGAGCCCTCTCGCCGATCGACGGAGTCGACGCCGAAGATCTGAAGATCGGCGAGCTGCGGCGGCGGGTCGAGCGCGGGGGCATAGGCGAGGTGGTCCTGGCGACCAACCCGACCACGACCGGCGAGGCCACCGCCCTGCACATCGCCGACATGCTGCGCGGTCAGGTGACGGTGACGCGGCTGGCCAGCGGCCTGCCGGTCGGCGCCGACCTCGAGCACGCCGACGAGGTCACCCTCGGCAAGGCGCTGGCGGGCAGGAGAAGCCTGGAATAAGCGGAGAAAGACATTCGTCCTGGACGATTGTCGAGCCGCAAATAGCGCCTTTTCGGCGGCCCGCTGTCCGCCGCTTTCGACAAGGTCACTGCGTGTCTGACCAGTCACCGGGCAACCGCCGCAAGACCGATGCCTCGCCGGCGAGCCGGATCGCGCTCAAGGTCTCGCAGCTGCACGCCGATCTCTTGAGGAGCTTGCACGAGGAGATTGGCACCAATGGAGAGTCGTTCCCGCAAGCCGCCCAGCGGCTGGCGGAGGAGTTCGGCTCGGTAACCGCCGCGGCGATCGACGCCGCGCAGCCCGCGACGACGGAGGCGCCTCCGATCCCCGCGCCGGGCGAGCCCTCCGAACTTCCCAGCCTCTACCGGCCCGGCCACATGCGCCGGCGCTTGGAGCAACTGCTCGAGACCAACCGTCGCTACGGCCACCCCTTCGGGCTCGCGGTCTTCGACGCCTCCGGGCCGGGTGTCCGTCCCGGCGACGTCGCCGGCGGCCAGGAGACGGTTCTCTCGATCGTCGGTGCGGCCCTGCGCGACAGCGTCCGCATCGTCGACGAAGCCTTCCGGCTCGAGGAGGACGCCATCTGCGTCCTCGCACCCAACATCGGCACCGTCGAAGGGGTGCAGATGTGCGAGCGCCTGCTGGGCAACCTCGACGACCTCGAGCGGGCAGGGGGTCTGCGGATCGCGCTCTCGGCCGGGGTCGTCGCCTGCCCGGACCACGGTGCCGACGCCGAAGAACTTCTGCACAAGGCGGACGCGGCGATGTGGCGGGCCCGTGCGGTGGGGCAGCCCGTGGGCGTGGGCGCCTTGCAAGATCGCTAACAGTTTCTGCGAAATCTGTCGATAACCGGTGTAAACCCGCGAATCCGGTGGGAGAATCCCCGTCCGGCGTCGAAAAGCGCCGCACAGCCACCCGATCGCCCTTCTTATCTAAATGCCCGGAATCCGCACCAACGCCGCCGCCGAAGTTCTTGGCGTAAGCCCCAACACCCTGCGCAGCTGGGAGCGCCGCTATGGCTACCCGCAGCCGAAGCGCACCGAGGGCAACCACCGCAACTACGAGCTGGTCGAGTTGCAGGCCCTGCGCGACGCGCTGGGGGAGACCGGCAACATCTCTTCGGCGATCGAGCTGGCGCGCCAGCGCCAGGACGCGCCCGCCAACGACGGCAGCCTCTTCGCCGCCTTCGAGAGCTTCGACGAGACCGCCGCCGACCGCGCGGTCGAGGAGAGCCTGGCGATGCGCTCGCTGGAGCGCACCGTGGAGGAGCTGCTGCTGCCGGCGATCGACCAGCTCGCCGCCGACCCCGAGCGCGAGGCCGAGTTGGAGTTCGCCGCCCGCTGGGCAACCGGCTGGCTGCACGGCGCCCGTCGCCTCGCCTCCGCCGCCGCCCGCCCGGCCGGCATCCTGCTGCTCGACTCCAGCCACGGCCAGGACGCCGAGGAGGTCTACACCCAGGCCCTCGACCTCGCCCTGCGCCGCGCCGGCTTCCGCGTCCTCGTCCTCTCCAACGAGCTCGGCGACGAGCGCCTCGACCGCGCCCTCGGCGCCCTCGACCCGACTGCGATTGTCCTCTGCGGCCCCGGCGCCGACACCCAGAGCGCCGTCAAGCTGGTCCGCAAGATCCGCGACCTCGGCTTCGTCGCCCCGCTCTACGGCTTCCGCGCCGACGGCCTGATCGGCGCCGCGGTTCCCTCCGCCGGCAACCGGCCGAGCGAAGTAACCGGGATGCTCAACGCCGACCTGCGGCGCCGCGCTTCACAGGCTTTCGCCTGATCAGCTGCTGCTCGGCGCGGTCGCGCCCTCGCTGATCCCCCAGCGTTCGTGCAGCTTTCGCAGCGGCGCCGGGGCCCACCAGTTCCATTTGCCGAGCAGCTCCATCAGGGCCGGGACCAGCAGGGCGCGGATGATGCTGGCGTCAATCAGGACCGCCAGGGCGGTGCCGACCCCGTTCTCCTTGATGAAGATGATCTGGGAGGTGGCGAAGGCGCCCATCGCGACCGCGAAGAGCAGCGCCGCGGCGGTGACGATCCGTCCCGTCCGCTCCAGCCCGATCGCCACCGACTCGGAGTCCGAGGCGCCGTTGTCGCGCGCCTCCTTGATCCGCGAGAGCAGGAACACCGCGTAGTCGGTGGAGAGGCCGAAGGCGACCGCGAAGAGCAGGATCGGCATCGTCTGCTCGATCGCCCCCGGGCTGGAGTAGTCGAGGAACCCTTCCAGGCGGCCGTCCTGGAAGATCAGCACCAGCAGCCCGAAGACGGCGCTGAGGTTGAGGAAGTTCATGATCAGGGACTTGATCGGCAGGATCACCGAGCCGGTCATCAGGAAGAGGATGATCAGCGTCGCCGCGATCACGATCGCCAGCGCGATCGGCAGGTGGCTGGAAAGGCTCGACTGGAAGTCGACGAAGTCGGCGGTGGCGCCGCCGACCAAGACGGTCGTTCCCGCGGGTCGGGCCAGATCGCGGATCGCCTTGATCGTCGTCTCGCTCTCTTCGGAGGCGAACGGGTTGGCCGAGATCGCCTGCACGGCAGTCACTTCCGAATCGAGGCGCTGCGGAGGCAGCACTTCGGCGACCCCGGGCACGCCTCGCACCGCGGCAGCGATCTCGGCCGCGGCCTTCGGACCGCCACCTTCGACGTCGAGCCAGATCGGCGTGTCGTGGTAGGGCGGGAACTCGGCGCTGACCATGTCGTAGGCCTGGCGCGCCGAGGCCGACTCCGGCAGGACGGTGGGGTCGACGGTGTTGAACTTGATCGCGAAGAAGGGGAGGCCGAGGAGGATCAGGAAGAGGGCACTGAGGGTCGCCACCGGGATCGGCCGCCGCATCACGAAGCGGGAGAGGCGGTACCAGAAGCCGTTCTCGTCCGGCTGGGTGTCGGCCTCTGCCCGGCGCTGGAGGAACTTCGGCGCGCCGGCGTTGACCCGGCTGCCGAGCAGGGTCAGCACCGCCGGCAGCACGGTGAGCGAGATCAGCGCCGCGAACAGGGCGACCAGGGCTCCGCCGAGGCCCATCGAGTAGAGAAACCGCTGGGGGAAGACGAGCAGCGAGGCGAGCGCCGCCGAGACCGTCAGCGAGGAGAAGAAGACCGTGCGCCCGGCCGTCGCCATCACCCGGCGCATCGCCTCCAGCCCGGGCCCGCTCTTGGCGATCTCCTCGCGGTAGCGGGAGACGATGAAGAGGCTGTAGTCGATCGCCAGCCCCAGTCCCAGGGCCGTGGTCAGGTTGAGGGCGAAGATCGAGATCGAGGCGAATTCGCTGGCCAGGCGGAGGATCAGGAAGGTGCCGACGATCGCCAGGCCGCCGATCATCAGCGGCAGGACCGAGGCGACCAGACTGCGGAAGAAGAGCAGCGAAAGCAAGAAGAGGAGGGGGAAGGCCAGCATCTCGGCCTTTTTCAGGTCTTCCTCGACCTGCTTGTTGACCTGCTCCTGGGCGACGGCGAAGCCCCCGACCACGACCCCCGGCTTGGCCGAGAGTTCGTCGGCGATTTCGCCGCCGACGTCCTGCACCTCTTTGTCTCCGGTGGCCTTCAGAGCCACCGCGAAGTAGGTCGACCGGCCGTCCTTGGAGACGAAGGCGGGGGAGCGGGTGTCGTAATAGCCGCTGACGGAGGCCACGTCGGAGCGTTCGCGGACCTGGTTCTCCAGGCCCTCAACCCGCTGCATGGTGGCCGGGCGCGCGACCGGGGCGTCTTCGACCACGGCGATCACCGCCGGCACCCGCAGGCCGGCGTCCTGCAGCCGCTCCCTAGCGTGCACCGTCTCGGTGTTCGGGTCGTCGGCGCCGTAGGGGTCGAGGCGGTCGGCGACGCCGCCGCCGAGCGCGCCGGCGAGGAGGAAGAAGACCAGGGCGAGCAGTCCCACCCGCTTGGCCCTGCCGTTGGCGAGACGTGCCAGGGAATCGAACATCAACTGCTCCTTTCGTCGAGAGCGGAGTCGAGAAGCTGCGCTTCCATCCGCTCGCACCAGTCGGCAAACCACCGCGTGAACTCCAGGCCCCCCTCGAGGACGATCATCGGGAAGGGGTCCTCGATCTCGCCTTTCGTCTCTTTCAGAGCCAGTAGCTGCTCATGGACGGCGCGCCGCCGGGCGCGCATCGAGCGCAGGATCGCCAGCGCCTCCTCCCGCGGCAGCGCGTCGGCGAAAAACAGTTTCAGCAAGCCTTCGTCGCGCATCTCGAAGGTCTCCGGCTCTTGGCGCAGCCAGGCCCGCAGCTCGTCGGCGCCGTCGGCCGTGATCTCGTAGACGGTCCTTTTGCGGCCGCCGGTGGGGGAGTCGGAGCCGACGATCAGACCGGCTTCGGAGAGCCGTTTCAGCTCGGGGTAGATCTGCCCGTAGCTGGCCGCCCAGAAGAACCGGGTCGTGTTGTCAACCAGCGCTTTGATCTCGTAGCCCGACCGCGGTTCGTTGCGGACGAAGCCGAGGATCACATAGGCGGTTGGGCTGAGGTGCTCCACGCTGGAAGCATATATATCGTCTCGATATATCCGCAAGTGTGATCATCCTCACGTTATGGTCAGCCCTCCCCGTGTCCCTTGACCAGCAGGAGGAAGGAGCTTCAGATGTCGCTTGACCAGAGCAAGGTCGGCCGGGTCGTGGCCGAACAGATGGAGGCGATCGAGAACGACTACGGCGACGACTGCGAAATCGGCGACGTCTGCACGATCGTCGAGGTGGTCGGCCCGCACGGCTCGCACGTCCGCGTCCGCAGCAGCGACATGCGACCCCACAGCGGCCTTGGCCTGATCCGGATGGCCGAACAGGCGATGCTCGGCAACCTCGGGGGGTCCGCCGAGTAGCAGGCCCTCGCCGACTATCCTCAGCCCATGCCAGGGGATGGCTCGGACATTGTCGTAATGAAGTTCGGCGGCACCTCGGTCGCCGGCGCGGAGCAGATCAAGCGCGCCGCGGGGCGAATCGTCGCTGCCCGCGAGGCGGGCAACAGGGTCGTAGCCGTGCTCTCGGCCCGCGGCAAGACGACCGACGAACTGGTCGAGCAGGCGCACGAGATCTCCGAGCGGCCGGTGGCGCGGGAGATGGACATGCTGCTCTCGACCGGGGAGCGAATCTCCTGCGCGCTGGCGGCGATGGCGATCCACGACATGGGTCACGAGGCGATCTCGCTGACCGGCTCGCAGGCGGGGATCGTCACCGACTCCTCCCACACCAAGGCGCGGATCATCGACGTCCGCGCCGACCGCATCTCCGAGGCCCTGCAGCAGGACCGGATCGTCCTCGTCGCCGGCTTCCAGGGCGTCTCGACCGACAGCCGCGACGTCACCACCCTCGGCCGCGGCGGCTCCGACACCACCGCCGTCGCCCTCGCCGCGGCGCTGCGCGCCAGCGTCTGCGAGATCTACACCGACGTCGCCGGCGTCTACAGCGCCGACCCGCGGCTCGTCCCGGAGGCCCGCAAGCTGCCGGTCGTCTCCTTCGAGGAGATGCTCGAGATGTCGGCCTCGGGCGCCGGGGTGCTGCAGCTGCGCTCGGTGGAGTACGCGCGCAACCACGGCGTACGCATCCACTGCCGGTCGTCGTTCGAAGACGGACCCGGTACCTTCGTCCTGACCGAAGAGGAGACGATGGAACGCCCGCTGGTAACCGCAGTCACGCATTCGACCGACGAGGCCCGCGTCACGCTCACCGGCCTGCCCGACACGCCCGGCGTCGCCGGACGCGTGATGACCGCGCTCGCCGAGGCGAACATCAACGTGGACATGATCATCCAGAACGAGCCGCTGTCCCGCGACGGCGCTGCCGAGAAGACGATCACGGAGCCGAAGGCCGACCTGGTCGCCGCCGAGGAGGCGCTCGAG
>JBJMKP010000007.1:0-15427 GCA_045805745.1 Solirubrobacterales bacterium | reverse complement strand
GGCCGGCGAGTCCCCCTCGACCGCCCGAGCGAGCGCTTTCAGGGATGCGCTTGCTGATGACTTCAATACGCCTAAAGCTCTCGCCGAGGTTTTTGAGCTGGTGGGGGAGGCGAATCGTGGGGAGGTTGATGGGGGCGAAGCTGCTGTTGTGCTGGCGGAGATGCTGGAGCTGGTCGGCCTTGCCACCCATACCCGCCCGGAAGAGGGTGGCAAGGCCGACCCTGAAGCTCAGCGACTGATGCAGGAACGTGAGGAGGCTCGGGCGGCAAAGGACTTTGCTCGGGCCGACGTGCTGCGCGATGAGTTGGCGGGGATGGGGTGGACGGTTCGCGACTCTGCCGACGGGCCGAGCCTCGTCCCCAAGAGCTGATGGCCAACCAGTTCATCTACGGGCGCAACCCGGTTGCCGAGGCGGAGCGGGGGAGGCGCGGGGTGCATCGCGTCTGGCGGGCGCCTGACGTCTCCGCCGAGGAGCTGGAGCGGCTCTGCGGGTCGCCGGACCACCAGGGCGTGGTCGCCGAGGTCGATCCCTATCCCTACGGCGACCCGGTGGCGATGCTGCGGAGCGAAGGGGCGCTGCTGGTGGCGCTCGACCAGGTTCAGGACCCGCGCAACCTCGGGGCCGTCTGCCGCTCGGCCGAGTTCGCCGGCGCCGCCGGGGTCGTCGTTCCCGAGCGACGCTCGGCTGCGGTCACCCCGGTGGTCTGCAAGACCTCAGCGGGCGCCGTCGAGCACCTCGAAGTCGCCCACGTCCGCAACCTCGCCGACTGGCTCGGTGAGGCGAAGGAGGCGGGCTTCTGGATCTGGGGTGCCGACGCCGAGGCCAAGCAGTCCCCCTGGCAGACCGACCTGACCGGCCCCACTGTGATCGTCCTCGGTGGCGAGGGCAAAGGTTTGCGTCCCCGGGTCGCGGCCGCCTGCGACGGGCTAGTGGCTCTGCCCCGGCGCGGTGAGATCGAGTCGCTGAACGTCTCCGCAGCCGCTACGGCGGTGCTTTTCGAGGCCCTGCGCCAGCGCTCCTGATCTCCTGCAAATGCAATGGCGTTTGCATTTATTTCGATTTGGGGTTGACAGAACTCCGCGCGCACGTAAACTAGCGGCGCAATAAGGGTGAACCTCAGCTTGAGGTTGGCCCTGTGAATAGGGCGCCTCGGGGGAGGTAAGTGGCGCCACGACCCTTCAGCAAGGAGAAGGATCTGTGGCACTATCGTCGCCTACGCAGGAAATGCCGATGCCGGTAGCTCAGGCAGTGGCCCGCACCTCCAACCCTAACCCTCAAGTTGAACTTGATGATCATTATCTCGTCGCCCTCGCCAAGGAGGGACGACCCGACGCCTACGACACGATCGTCAAGCGCTACCGCGGCTTCGTCCGCCTCAAGGCCTCGTCCTACTTCCTCCTCGGCGGCGAGTCGGACGACCTGATCCAGGAGGGCCTGCTCGGCCTCTACAAGGCGATCCGCGATTACCGCACCGATCGCGAGTCCAGCTTTCGCAATTTCGCCGAGCTCTGCATCACCCGCCAGATCATCACCGCGGTGAAGACGGCGACGCGGAACAAGCACACCCCCCTCAACCAGTACGTCTCCTTCAGCCAGACCCCGGCCGCCGCGGGCGACTCAGAAACCACCCTGGACGAGATTCTGCCCGGGCCGAGCGTCCACGACCCGGTCAACCAGGTGATCGCCACCGAAGAGCTGGAGAGCCTCGTTTCCTGCCTCTCGGGCGTCTCCGGAGTGCTCTCGGACCTCGAGAGCCGGGTTCTCTCCCTCTACCTCGATGGCCACTCCTACGAGGTGATCGCCGAGCGCCTGGAGTGCGACACCAAGACGGTTGACAACGCCCTGCAGCGGGTCAAGCGCAAGGTGGGCTCCCACCTGGCGTCTCGCGAGGTCGCCTCCTAACTCGACTGCGGCAGGTCCGAGAGCACGTAATCCAGTAGTTCGCGCCCGTGGTCTGAGGCGACGGCAACGTCGTCGGCCTTGACTCGGACCCGGTGCAACGACTGCATGCGGAGGACGTCGCCGTCGGTGCGCGGATTGGGGAACACGCCCGCGTAGGAGACCCCGAGGCGCTCCAGGTGGTCGGCGACCAGGGCGGTCGCCGGCTGCTCCAGCGGCAGGTCGACATAGACGGCGTCGAGGCAGCGGCGATGGAAGAGGTGGTGGCGCTCGGCACCGATCTCCTGGTCGAGGTCGGCTCCCGGGACGTGGACGGTGAGCAGGGCGAGGTTGTGGTCTTCGTCGACCTCGCAGTGCAGCTCGGTCCTCTCCGCCAGCTCGCAGTCCGGGGGCGGGTCGGCGAGCCGGCCCTGCAGCCGGCACAGCTCGATCGTCTGGGCGACGATCTCCCGGTGGCGCTCCGGCGCGTACACCTCGCGCTTGTGACCGTCGTTCAGCTTCAGATAGAGCAGCGCCGCCGACTGGCGGCCGGAGCGGCCGCCGGCGGCGTCGTTTGAGACCGAAGCGGGGATCCAGCCGAGCAGGAAGCCGGTCTCGTGGGCGCCGAGCTCGATGTTCGCCTTCTGGCTATAGGGGTGGGCCGCGGTCGCCTCGCTGTACATGCCGGCCAGTCCGCGCGCCCGCGCCCACTCCATCAGGTGCTGCTTGGTGCGGGTGAAGAGGTGTTGTCCCCGCGCGGCCGGCAGGGTCACTGCCTGTCCGGAGTGGCCGACCGCATCGCCCGCTGCGGCGAGGCTCATCCCGATGTGGCAAAGAAGGTCGCCTGCGGGGCTTTCGGCGATGCAGGAGGCGTAGGTGCCGGAGCCGATCCGGCTGCCGACCTCGGCGGCGTCGTAGACCCACCGCACGTCATAAGTCTGACCATAAGCCGCTTCGATAGCGCTCGTCAGCACGGTACCCTCGTCTGGCTCCAAGAACCTGAACGTCACGTCCATAACGGACATCATTGCCACCCCGCCCGCCTAGCTCAACCTGGGAGAGCGCCTCATTTGTAATGAGGAGGTTGCCGGTTCGATTCCGGCGGCGGGCTTAACCGCAACTTTTTTCACCCTTTCCGTTTAGCGCAAACGGCGTCCAACGCCAAAGCGCAATCAACTGGAAGGGAACGAAAATGCGGCAACAGCAGGGGAGAGTTGTTCGACGTACCGGCAGGGGCAGATCGCGTCGCCTGGCGATCGCGATGGCCTGCGTGGCCAGCGCGCTGGCGCTGACGGCGGCCTCCGCGCAGGCGGCCCAGATCAGGATCGGCAGCGTCCTGCCGGAAAAATTCACTCCGACCGAATTCACTCGGGTTCAAACGTTCTTCAACACCGGCCTGCCTGAGGCGGGGGCGAGCATCGCCTCACCGGTCGACGGGGCGATCCTGCGCTGGCAGATTCAGGGTGCGAGTGGTGGACCCTTCTTCCTCAGGGTCCTGCACCCGAACGGAAAAGGCGCCTACGAAGCCGCGGGCACGAGCCTTCCGGCATCGCCCACCAACGAAGGCCTTCAGACCTTCTCGACCAGCCTGAAAGTCAAAGCCGGCGATCTGATCGGGGTCGACCCGACCAACGCGACCGACAAAATCGGCGTTGCCGAGACTTCTGGCGCCAGCTACGCGACGATTTTCCCGACGCCCTTTGACGGTACGGTCGTCCCGCCGAGCGAAACCATCAGCGGCAAAGAGATCGAGCTCAGCGCTGAAGTCCTGCCGGTGCCAGAAGTCGCATCGATCACGCCGTCTTTCGGCTCGGTCACCGGAGGCACCGTGATTACGATCACTGGCAAGAATTTCCTCAACGCCTCGGCGGTGAAATTTGGCGCGACGCCGGCCGCCAGCTTCACCGTTGACTCCGACACCGAGATCACCGCGACGGCCCCCGGCGTCCTGCGCCCGGGCCAGGTCGACGTGACCGTTACGACCGTCGCCGGAGAAAACGCCAACACCCGGTATGACGACTACGTCTACCGCGCCTGCGTCGTGCCGAACGTCAAGGGCAAGACCCTGCCGAGGGCGAAGAGCCTTCTGCGTCAGCGCGGCTGCAAGCTCGGCCACGTGAAGAAGGTCGAGGCCGCGGCGAAGAAAGAGGGCAAGATCCTCAAGCAGAACCCGAAGGTGGGCAAGATCCTGGCGCCGGGAGCGCGCGTCCGGGTCAACCTCGGGAAGTAGTTCAGTCCGTTGAGGAACCGCCGCCGAGAAGCCGCGCCTTCTCGGCGGCGAACTCCTCATCGGTGAGGACGCCCTTGTCGCGCAGCGTGCCGAGACGCTCCAGCCGCTCGAGGCGAGTGTCCTCGGCGCTGGCCGGCATCGTCGCGGTCGGGGCCTCGGCCTCGTCGGCCTCCTTGCCGGGGCGGTGCATCTCAGGGAGGCGCAGCTTCGAGGCCTGCTCGCCGACCCGTTCGGTGATGTTCGCGTCCTTGACGGCGGTCACGACCTTGTCCCTGGTGCCGCCGAACAGATTCTCGTAGGTCTCGTCGGGGAACTCCTCGGCGGTCTGCTTGCGCAGCTCGTGGATCCCGAAGGCGGCCATGCCGGCGATCAGCAGGGTGGTGAGGAATACCCGCAGACCCTGCGTCGGCCCGGTGAGGAAGTAGAAGCAGACGACGAGCGCCAGGGCGGTGTAGACGTAGGCGGGGTAGGCGCGCAGGGTCGGGGCCAGGTAGCGGCGCGTGGCCCGGGCGCCGTTGGTCGGCGAGGCGAGCCAGCCGGCGATCAGGAAGAGGAGGCCGACGATAATCACCGTCTTGGCGATGCTGGTCATCAGCGAGGTCCCAATTGACCACGCCGCTTCGCCCGCGGGCTTAGCGCTTTCGGCGGTGACCAGCTGGTCGACGATGATGCCGCCGGCGATGTGGCGGACGACAACCACCGCGAAGCCGGCCGCGACGAGGCCGATGCCGCTGAGCAGGACGGTGACCCAGCGTTCGCCGCGGGCGAGGTAGATCGCGAGCCCGAAGGCGAGCAGGGTGAGGATCGAGAGCGCCAGCGCCAGGCCTTTGATCGCGACCGCGATGTCCTGGGCCGTCTTCAGCTGGTCGGACTTGAGGATCTCGATCTGGGCGGCGTCCGGCGGCAGCTTTTCGGCCAGGCTTTCGCCGATCCCGACCTGCTCGGCGAGGTTGGTGAGCATCGCGCCGAGGTTGAGCTTGACGTTGCCTTCTTCGGTTTCGACCGCTTCTTTCTTGTTTTCCAGGACCGCGATCAGCTGTTCGTGCGCGGTCCGGTTCGACTCTTCCCAGAGTTCCTGGGCGGTCGAGGTTTCAAGCACCTTTTCCGCGCCGCCGCCGGCGAACTGCCGCACTCCACCCGCCGCCGGCCCGGCGAATTCCTTCGTGTCCCCGGGGAAAATCTTTTCGAATTCTTCCTTGACGTCGACGTTTTCGTAGAGCTGGTCGACCAGGTAGTCGGCTACCGCGGAGCGGATCTTCTGGTTCTGGAGCAGCCGGCCGCTGGTGTTGACCCAATCGTCGGTGTTGAGCGCCTGGCGCTCGGTCCAGATTGCGAAGACGCTGAGGAAGGCGAGGAAGGAACCGAGGATCACTAGGCCCCTGATGAGGCGACGGCGTCCGCGGCTCATGGCCGGGATGGTATACGTGGCCAATGAAGCTGGAGGGAATTCACCACATCACCGCGATCACCGAGGACGCCCAGCGCAACGTCGACTTCTACGCGGGGGTGCTGGGTCTTCGGCTGGTCAAGAAAACCGTCAACCAGGACAACCCGACCGTTTACCACCTCTTTTTCGCCGACGAGGCGGGGGACGCGGGGTCGGACCTGACCTTCTTCGAGTATCCGGGGGCGCCGCTTGGCCGAGCCGGCGCCGGGATGGTCCACCGGATCGTCTGGCGGGTCGCCTCGGCCGAGGCCCTCGACTTCTGGGCCGAGCGCCTGCGTGCCACCGGGACCGAGTCGGAGCGGGAGGGAAGCGGCCTGGTCTTCTCCGACCCCGAGGGGCTGGAGCACGAGCTGCTTGTGGTCGATGTGCCCGACCAGCCGCTGATCGCCGACCACCCCGAGGTGCCGAGGGAGTTGGCCCTGCAGGGCTTCCACGCGGTGCGCGCCTACAGCGCCGCCCCCGGCGCGAGCGAGGGGTTGCTCGAGTCACTCGGATTCGAGCAACTGGACGGCGCCTGGGAAGCGCGGGGCGAGCAGCGGGGCGGTCGCTACCTATTCGACGAGCCGCCGGCCGAGCGCGGGATGCAGGGCGCGGGGAGCATCCACCATGTGGCCTGGGCCTCGCCCCCGGAGCAGCTGCTCGACTGGCGCGAGAAGGCCGTCGCCGGCGGCGCCCAGCCGACTCCCGAAATCGACCGCTTCTACTTCCGTTCGATCTACTTCCGCGAGCCGAGCGGGGTGCTGTTCGAGATCGCCACCCTGGGCCCCGGCTTCACCGTCGACGAGCCGCTCGAGAGCCTCGGCGAGAAGCTCTCGCTGCCGCCCGACTACGAGCACCTGCGCGACCAGGTCGAACCGAACCTGCGGCCCGTGGTCAACCCGCGGGTCAAAGCTCGGGGTTGACGGCCGACTTCACCTGGCGCGACGCCGGGCGCACGGTTGTTTTTCGGCGCGGCGGGGTGGCCGCTGCGACTGAAGTGCTGCGCGAGCAGGGTGATGAGGAGTTCGAGCTGCTGAGTACCACGCGGGCGCTGGAGCAACTGGATGGGGCGGGAGGTCTGGCGGAGGCGGCCAAGCGGGTGCATGAGGTCGGTCACAAGCAGGTTCCGGCCGCCGCTGCGGCGCTGACGGACGCACTTGCACCCCTTTCACATGCTGAGGAGGGACTGCAAGTGCGCCCTCTCGTGGCGCTGGGCGGCGGCCGGGTGGTTGATGTGGCGAAGGCGCTGGGTGCGGTATCCGGGGCGCAGGTGGTCGCGATCCCGACGACGCTGTCCGGCGCGCCGATGACCGCGATTCATCGCTTGCCGGCTGGGGCGGAGGATCGGTGCCGGGGTTTGGTGCGGCCATCGCTGGTCGTCGCCGACCCGGAAGCGATGACGGGCCAGGAGGAGGCGGATCTGCGGGCCAGCGCGATGAACGCGCTGGCGCACGGGGCCGACACGCTCTATCAGCCGCTGTCGAACCCGGTCTCGGAGATGGCGGCGCTGCGTGGGGCGGGTCTGGTCGCGAACGCGCTCGACGAAGACCGGGAGGGGCGCGATCGCGCCGCGCTGGCCCTCGGCGCGATCCTCTGCGGCTACGCGATCGACTCGGCCGGCTTCGCCCTGCACCACCTCGTCTGCCAGACCCTGGTCCGTATCTGCGACACCCCGCACGCCGAGACCAATGCCGCGATTCTGCCGCATGCCCTGGCGTTCCTCGCCGAGCGGGCACCGGAGCCGTACGACCGGCTGGCGGTGGCGCTCGGGACGGAGCGGGGCGGGCTCCAAGACCGGATCGAAGAGCTCGGCCAACCGCGCCCCCTCGGTGAACTCGGCAGCGACGAATCGAAGCTGGACGAGGCGATCGACGCGATGCTGCAGCGCTCGGAGCTGGCCCGCGTCCCAGGTTCTCCTGTGACGCGCAACGACCTGGAGCGGCTGGTTCGCAAGGCCTGGTAAGCGCGAGTCCGCGAAAACACTTGCTCTGTACGTGTTTTCGCGGACTCGGCGAAGCATTTTGTAACCGGACTCACGCGCCTGTGTAGCGCTCTGCGTGTCCCCAGAGCGTCTGGCCGCCTACCACGCCTACACCCGTAAGCACAGCGTCAACTGGCCGCTGTACCACCTTGCGCGGGTCTTCCTGCTGCCTTTCTTTCTCGTCTACTTCCGGCTTGACCGGCGGGGGCGGGAGTACGGGCGGGTCAAGGGCGGGGTGATCGTCGCCGCCAACCACCGCAGCTTCCTCGATCCCTTCGTCGCCGGCGCCTGCCTTCCCTGGCGGCGGCCGATGAACTACATGGCCAAGGTCGAGCTCTTCGAGCGCCGCTGGCAGGGATGGATGCTCTCCCGGCTCGGCGCCTTCCCCGTCCGCCGAGGCGAGTCCGACGAGGACTCGATGTTGACCGCGCGAATGGTCGCAGAACGCGGCGGCGCCGTCTGCGTCTTCCCCGAGGGCACCCGGATCCGCCGCGGCACCCTCTCGACCCCGAAGCGGGGCGTCGGCCGGCTGGCGCTGCAGACCGGGGCGGCGGTGATCCCGACCGCCGTCCTCGGCACCGAACACGTGCGCCGGGGCTGGCGCATCCGCCCCCGCAAGGTCAAGGTGCGGTTGGGGCCGCCGATGACCTTCCCCCGCTCTGAGGAGCCCTCGCCGGCGCTGGCGGAAACGGTGACGGCGCGGATCTGGCCCAACGTTTTGCTGCAGTGGGAAGACCTCGGCGGGCTGCCGCCGATGCGCCGCGCCGCGGTGATCGGCGCTGGCAGCTGGGGAACCGCGGTCGCCGTCCTGCTCGCCCGCGGCGGCCTCGAGGTCCAGCTCGGCGCCCGCACGCCCGAGCGGGTCGAGGAGCTGATCGACGATGGCGAGAACCGGCGCTACTTGCCGGGGGTGCCGCTGCCCGAGTCGATCGACGTCCGGCCCGCCTCGGCGATCGAGCTGGCCGGTCTCGACCTGATCTGCCTGGCGATCCCCTCGGCCCAGCTGCCCCAGGCGGTCGGGGCGATCGCCGACCGGGTCAGCTCCCGCAGCGCGGTCCTGATGCTGACCAAGGGACTGATCGCGCCGCAGGGGCAGCTGCCGTCCGACTACGTCAGCGAACGGGTGCGGGCCCGCGGCATCGCCTGCCTCGGCGGCCCGGCCCACGCCCGCGAGGCGGTCTCCGGTTCGGCAGCTCTGGTGCTCGGCTCTGCCGACGAGGAGCTGCGGGTCCAGGTCGGCGAGGTCTTCGATCGCGCCGGGCTGGTCTGCGAGCGCTCGCGCGATGTCACCGGGGTTGAGATTGCGGGGGCGGCCAAGAACGCCGCCGCCCTCGCCGCCGCCGCAGCAGAGCCCCACGGTCTCAACGCCGCCGGCATCGCGGTTGCCGCGATCTGGCGCGAGTGCATCGAGCACGCCGTCGCCCGCGGCGCCGAGCAGGAGACCTTCGCCGGCCTCGCCGGGGTCGGCGACCTGACCGCGACGATGATGGCTCCCTCCGGCCGCAACCGGCGCGCCGGCGAGCTGCTCGGCACCGGCACCCCCGCGGCCGAGATCCCCGGCAAGATCGGCCAGGCCTCCGAGGGTCTCGACACCGTTCCCCTGCTGGCCGACACGGTCGCCTCCTCGGGGGTCGAGGCCGATGCGCTGGCGGCGCTCGCCGCCCTGATCCGCGGCGAGCTGAACGCCGAGGAATGGATGGCCAGCCTGCGCCAGGTCGAGCGCGAGAGGCAGGCCGCCTGATGGACGCCGGGGTACGCTTCAGCGGTGAGCGGCCCCGAGGAGAACGTCGAGCCGGCCGCGCTGGCTCCGGCGGCCAAGGCGGAGCTCGACCGCGCCTTCGAGGACTTCTACCGCGCCCACCTGCGGGACGTCTATTCCTACGCCTACTACCGGGTGGGGAATCACCACGACGCCGAGGACCTGACCGAGCAGGCCTTCCTGCAGGCCTACCGGCACTTCGACCGCGCCCGCCGCGAGTCCGACGGCCGGCCGCTGCGGCCGTGGGTGATCCGCATCGCCCACAACCTCGCCTCGAACTACTACCGCGACCGCTCGCGGCGGCCGCAGACGCCGCTGGAAAACGCCGACCCGATCGCCGCCCGGCACGACACCGAGGCGATCGCCGAGGGCCGGGAGGAGCTGCGCCAGGTGATGGCCCACCTCCAGCACCTGCCCGAGGACCGGCGCGAGGCGCTGATCATGCGCTTTGCCCTCGGCATGGACAACCGCGAGATAGCGCGGGCGATGGGGCGCTCGGACGGTGCGACCAAGGTGCTGATCCACCGCGCGATCAAGCAGCTTCAGGAGGAGATGCAGGATGAGCGAGCCGCGTGAAACCCTGAGCGGGTCGACTTGGGACGTGGAGGCGCTGCTGGGCGACGCCCTGCGGCCGATCGACCCGCCGGAGCGGCTCTCGGCCCGGGTCGAGGACACCCTCGCCGCCGTCACCCAGGCGGCCGCCGAGGAGCTGTCGGATTGGGCCGAGGAACTCTCCGAAAGCGAGCTGCGGGCGCTGCGTGACCCGCGCAACTGGGTGCGGCCGGTGGTCGCCGTCGGCGCCGGCGGGGTGGCCACGGGCGCCCTGGTGGTGCTCGAGCTGCGCCGCCGCAGCCGCGGCAAGAGTCAGAGCGGGCTAAGCGCTCTTACCAGCGGGCTGCGCTCGCGCCTCTAACTTCGGGGTGCCGAGCGCCGCGGCGAGGCCGAGCACGCCGACCGCCAGGAACAGCCAGCCGCTGCCCCAGCCGCCGATCGCCAGCGCCGTGTAGACGAAGCCGACGGCGAGCGCGTAGGCGCGCGAGGAAGCGCCGGCGACGAGCACCCCGATCGCGCCGGTCGCGATGAAGAAGAGGTTGAGCCAGCCGTTGACCTGGAGGCCGCCGAGCGCCTCCTCGTAATGGTCGAGCGCCCCGAAGGAGGCGTCGTAGAAGAAGCCGACGATGCCGAGGACGACCAGCAGGCCGACGGCGGCGGCGGCGAAGAGACGGGCGGGGCTGGGGGGCTCCATCGGCGGCGATTGTAGGCTGCTGAACCCGATGGCAGAGCACTGTTACCGCCACCCCGACCGCGAGACCCGCGTCTCATGTTCCTCCTGCGGGCGGCCGATCTGTCCCGACTGCATGACTCCGACTCCGGTCGGCATGCGCTGCCCGGAGTGCGCGAGCCAGCGGACCAGGGTCGTCCGCAACCCCACCGGGACGCCTTCGGGGTTCGGGGCGACCCCGGCAACCTACGTGCTGATCGCGATCAACGTGATCGTCTTCCTGGTCGAGATCGCTCAGGGGGGCGGAGGCCTTTTCAACGAACAGGGAAGCCAGTTCGTGGCCGACTTCAGCCTCTTTGGGCCGGCGGTGGCGGAAGGGGAGTGGTACCGCCTCGTCACCAGCGGGTTTCTTCACGCCAACCTGATGCACATCGGCTTCAACATGCTGATCCTCTTTTTTCTGGGGAGGCTCTTGGAGCCGGCACTGGGGATGCCCCGTTTTCTGGTCCTCTATTTCGCGTCTCTCCTCGCCGGCTCACTCGGGGCATTGACCCTCGATCCCAATGCCTTCACCCTCGGGGCGTCGGGAGCCGTTTTCGGCCTTGCTGGCGCCACCTTCATCATTGCCCGAGGTCGGGGCATGGATGCGTTAGCTGGTCAGATCGGTTTCCTCATCCTCTTCAACCTTTTCTTCAGCCTTGCCTCTGCCCGAATCAGCCTCGGGGCCCATGTCGGCGGCCTGATCGGCGGCGTGATCTGCGCCTTCGCGATTGTCGCCGGGGAGAAGGGGATGTTTGGCCGCAATCGGCTGCCGCTGGAGCTGGCGGCGATGGCCGCGGTCGCGGTCCTCTCGGTGCTCGGTGCGCTTGCCGTCGCCTAGGCGGGCGGCGGCCGTAAGGCCGTGAACCCGACCGTGCCGGGCGGGTCGACCAGGTCGGGGTGGAGGACGTGGCCGAGGAGTTCGACCCCGTCGATCAGCCGTTGGCCGGGCTCGGCGAAGACCGTCCCGTCGACCGCGTAGAGGCGGGTCGCCCCGAGCCCCGCGATCTGCTCCCAGTGCTCCATCGCCTGGGCCTGCGCGTCCTCGGTTGCGACCTCGGGCATGACCACGACAACGTCGGCTCCCAGGCTCGCCAGCTCCCCCCAGCCGACCGAAGGCGGATTGAGGCCGGGGTCGCCTGCGACGTCCTCGCCGCCGGCGATCGAGATCATCTCCGGAATCCAAAAGCCGCCGACCCGCACCGGGTCGAGGCGCTGCAGGGCGATCACCCGCGGGGAGCCGGTGCCGGAGACCGCCGCCCGCACCGTCGCCAGCCGGCCCTCGAGCTCGCCGCGCATCTCGTGGGCGTGGTCTTCCATGCCGGTCGCCTCGCCCAGCCGCACGATCTCTTCGAGCATCTCGCTGAGCGTTGCAACTCGCATCGTTCGCTCAATATCGCAAGTTGCAGGCGGCTCGCAGCGGCTCACCGCCGGAGCGGGTAGCTATATTCACGATGCCGAATGGCCGAGGACGTCCCAGCCCGAAGTATCGGGCCGCATAGCCGATGAGCGTCCTGCTGCTCGTCTTCCTGCTGCTGTTGATCGCGGTCAACGGCTTCTTCGTCGCGGCCGAGTTCGCGATCGTCCGCTCGCGCCGCTCCCGGCTCGAGCAGCTGCGCGACGAAGGGACCCGCCGTGCTGCGCTCGCTCTCGACCAGATCGAGCACGTCGATCAGTACGTGGCCACCTCGCAGGTGGGGATCACCCTCGCCTCGCTGGGCATCGGCTTCCTCGGCGAGCCCGCTCTGGCGACGCTGCTGGAGCCAATCTTCGGCGAAGTCTTCTCGCACGCGGTGGCGCTGGCGATCTCGATCGCGATCGCCTTCACGATCGTCACCTTCCTCCACGTCATCCTCGGCGAGCAGGCGCCGAAGATGCTGGCGATCGGCCGCGCCGAGCGGGTGCTGCTGAAAGTCGCCGGCCCGCTGCGCTTCTTCCGCCGCATCCTCCACCCGCTGATCGTCGCCACCAACGTCCCGGCCAACTTCATCGTCCGGCGGATCTTTCGGGTCGACGTTGACGGCAGCGAGGAGACCTCGCCCGAGGAGCTGCGCCTGCTGATCTCCCGCGGTGCCCAGCGCGGCCGCCTTGACCCCGGCGAGGCGGGCATGCTCGGCGGCGTCTTCCACCTGCACGAGCAGGAGGCACGCGAGGTGATGACCCCGATCCCGGCAGTGATCACCGTCGACGCCTCGGATTCGGTCGAGGCGGCGCTGCGGCGCTGCGTCACCTCCGGCCACACCCGCCTGGTGGTGATCGAGGACGACAACCCCGACCGGGTCAAGGGCGTCGTCCACAACAACAGTCTCGCCCGGCTCTACATGAGTGAGGGGCCGGAGGCCTCGCTGGACACGGTGATCCGCGACGCCCTGATCGTGCCGGAGACGCGGCCGCTAGACGACCTCCTCCACGACCTGCAGGTGCAGCGCACCTCGCTCTCGGTGGTCGTCGACGAGTACGGGCGCACGGTCGGGATCGTCACCGTCGAGGACATCCTCGAGGAGGTGGTGGGGGAGATCGAGGACGAGACCGATCCCCGCGCCGCCGCCATCCGCCGGCTCGCCAACGGCGACTGGTTCGTCCGCGGCCACGTCTCCCTGGGGGATCTCGAGGACGCCGGGATCGAGCTGCCGATCGATTCGGAAACGTACAACTCAGGCGGCGGCTACGTCTTCGGCGAGCTCGGGCGGCTGCCCAAGCGCGGCGACTCGATCGTCAGCAACGGCTACACGATCCGGGTCGAGGCGGTGCGGGAGAACCGCATTGAGGCGGTGCGGATCAGCGGCGGCAGCGGCGATTCCGTCCGCCCGGCCGCCTAGCTTCATCGGGCAACCCGCTTCCGCTCGAATCTTGGAGGTACCGCATGTGGGTTGTACGCCTGACCGACAAGCAGCTCGAGGTCCTGAGGGCGTTACTGCGCTCCGAGGAACACCTTGGGCCCGCGCTCAAAGGGTCGATCGAGGCCCTTGACCTGGCTCGCTGGGACGACCTGCCCGAGGCTGAGCTTCCCTGGGGCGAGATCGAGACCGTCGCCCGCAGGCAGGGAATATCCGAGGCCGACGTGATCTGGGACATCAGCGGGGGCCGGAAAGCGGCTTAGTTCCAACGCCTGCCTGTAGGGAGGGACGGGTGTCCCCTTCCCTCCCTGGGATTTTCGCCTTTAAGCGTCTATCTCTCGCCGACTCAGCGAGCACGAAAATCAGGGACGCCGGTCTCGAAGGGGACCCCCGTCCCTCCTAGCGACAGCGTTCGTTTGACGGTGAAGCTGAGGTTCAGTCGTATGAGTAAAAGCCGGCGCCGGACTTGCGGCCCAGCTTGTTTTCGCCCACTAACTCGACCAGGAGGCCCGGGGGCTTGCTGGCGTCCTCGTTGTTCTCGGCGTAGAGGGCGTCGCCGATTGCTTGGGAGACGTCGAGGCCGACGAAGTCGAGCAGGGCGAGGGGACCCATGGGGTGTCCGGCGCCGAGCTTCATGCAGGTGTCGATCTCTCCGGCCTCCATCCCGGTCCGCTCCATCAGGCGCACGGCTTCGAAGAGGAAAGGGAAGAGGAGGCGATTGACGACGAAGCCGGCCTGGTCGGGAACCTCGACCGCGGTCTTGCCCAGGGCGGCGCACCAGGCGAGCACCTTCTCGCGCGACTCGGCGGCGCCGTCGGGGATGCAGACCTCGATCAGCTTCATCCGGGGCACGGGGTTGAAGACGTGGAGGGCAAAGAGCTTGGGAGTGCCGGCCGCCTGGGCGATCGCGGCGATGCTGAGCGAGGAGGTGGTGGTGCCGAGGTCGGCGTTCGGGCAAGCTTCGGAAATCGTGCTCAGCAGCTCCGCCTTCGGCTCCACTTCCTCGACGATCGCCTCGACGATCACGTCGCAGTCGGCCAGGTCCTTGGGGTCGGTGGTGACGCGCAGCCGCGAGGGCTCGGCGCCCTCGATCTTGGCGCAGGCGGCGACCACTTTCTCCTCCGCGCGCCAGGCGGAAGCCTCGCTGCGGGCCAGCAGAATCGTGTCGGCGGTGGTGGTTGAGACCGCGGCAAGGCCGGTGGCGATTGCCCCGCTGCCCGCGATCCCCGGACTCGAGTACCCCTGGTTAGCGCTCATTGGCGGGGTTCCTATCACGCCGCCGTAGGCCGGTGACGTGCGACTGGATGCCGGCGTCAGCCCTGGCTGACTGACCAGTCAATCGGCTACCCTCAATGGAGAGGCAGCGCGCTGCGCGCCGAGATCTTTTCCTAGAACGGAGGCTGGCGATGGACAACGGCAGAGGCAAGTTCGGCGGCAACGAAGTGGTCATCGTCGAGGCGGCGCGGACCCCGATCGGCCGCGGCCACCCGGAGAAGGGCTACTACAAGGACCTCCATCCCTCCAACCTGCTCGCCCGCACCTACGCCGAGGTGATCGAGCGGTCCGGGATCGACCCCAACGAGGTCGGCGACGTGATCGCCGGCTGCGTCCAGCAGTTCGGCGAGCAGGGCCTCAACATCGGCCGCAACGCCTGGCTCGAGGCCGGCCTGCCGCAGGAGGTCCCCGCGACCACCGTCGACCGCCAGTGCGGCTCCGCCCAGCAGGCGGTCAACTTCGCCGCGGCGCTGGTCGCCTCCGGCGTCCACGACGTCGCGATCGGCGGCGGCGTCGAGCATATGGGGCACATCTCCTTTGCCGACTCCTACTCGGTGATGGAGGAGCACGGGCTGGCCTTCTCGCCCGAGCTGATGGAGAAGTACAACCTGATTCCGCAGGGCCTCTCGGCGGAGATGATCGCCGACAAATGGGAGATCCCCCGCTCCGAGCTCGACGAGCTTGGCGCCCGCTCGCAGCAGCTCGCCAGGCAGGCGACCGACGAGGGCCGCTTCGAGCGCGAGATCATCCCGATGCAGGTCAACGGCGACACCTACGTC